>CAWFHC010000022.1:0-141993 GCA_963815395.1 uncultured Methanoregulaceae archaeon | reverse complement strand
AATGAGAAGGATTCATTGACGTGCACTAGTAAATATAATACGAATACGTGTGATGAGAATATTCCTCTTCACACGTCGTTTGATTCGACTTTTTTCTCTACATGATAAAATAACAAATTTTATCGTTACAACGAACAAGCATCCAAGAATCTGTCATGTTTTATAAAATATATGTTTGACAGTTAAAATGGGTGGAAAGCGAGTGAAAAATGAGAAAACTGTTGTTATGTGGATTGTTTTTATTTCTGTTTGTTTGCGTTGTACCAGTTGGAGCATACACAGCCGGTCACGATGAATTTACTGTTATAAATGCTAGACCTTTGGGCGATTCTATTTTCATATTCGACAATGATGTACCGGGTTCTACTCCAATATCAAACTTTGAAATTACGCAAGCACCAAAACACGGATTTTTTGGTATTGACAAATTCATAACCACCAATCCTTTGTATTTTGGGCCGGATTCTTTTAAATATCGGGTTTGGGATGGCCAGTGGTCGAACGAAGCCACGGTTTACATTACCGTGGTATCTTATGGAACATGTGCTGTTCGTACGTGGCTTTACACACCAACAAACACAAAACTTACTGTTGATACTAATGATTACTTAGAGTGTCATCCTTCGATTGGCGGGAAGGATCCGTTAACTAGATTGATATCAGGAAGAATAAGTCATGGGCTGTTAACTCCAATAAAATGTCAAAGAGGCAATAACTTCAATGATGGATGTTTTGAATATACTCCTGATTCGGGTTTCAATGGGTGGGACACTTTCACATTCAGACCTTGGTACGATACTTTCAACTGGGGAGATGTTGCTGGAGAAGAGATTGAGGTTGCTATATACGTTGGACAGGAACCATATCCCACACAAGAGTTTCCCTCTATATTCCTACCAGCAATTATGATCATTGGTTTTGTTGGAGTGCTTCTACACCTCAGAAAAACCAAAGAGAACTAACTTTTTTACTCCGCCCCCCTAAGAAAGTCCCGTCAATTTATCACACCATTTCGTAACTGCCAAAGTAGCGTCTGTTATCAGAACTTAATATCGGAATAAATCCCGCATTAGGGTGCCCATTCTTACGATTTATTGGGGAGTCGTAATTTATTATGGTTTAATGCAAAGTCTTACAGAGAGGGACAACCATTATTTATTTTCATCCTGTAGATATTTCCTATGAAAAATTTCCGGTTGTTGGAAAAAACCGCACGTTCTACTGGCTGATTAAAGGACGTATCGAAGAGAAAAGAACAGAAAAAATCTTGCAGAAAACCTAATAAAATTCCAAAGATAATGCTAAAAAATCCAATTCATTCTCCTGCTGAAGGGAGGATTTAATAATGTACATTAATGGAATTGGTAGAACAAAATTCGGCACTCTATCAAAATCTCTTGTTGAATTGACCTACGAAGCGATGTTCAATGCGATTGAAGACAGTCCCCTGGATATCAAAGATATCGATGAAATTTATGTCTCTAATTTTTTAGGCGGACCCCTCAATGGGCAGCTGCATTTCAATTCGATAATTGCATCCCTTCTTCCCTCCCTTAATATACCGATAATCCGTATTGAAACAGCCTGTGCTTCGAGCAGTGTTGCATTCAACCAGGCACTGAACTCGCTGAAAAAAAGCCCCAACATTATGATAATTGGTGTAGAAAAAATGACCGGGACAAAACTCATGTCCCCCACGGACGCCATCGCCATGGCAGGCGACCATGAGATTGATTATGATCAGGGCCTGATTTTTCCTGCGGCATATGCCCTGATTGCCCAGCAATATATGCAAAAATATGGGGTTGCTCACGATATTCTTGAGAAAGTGTCCTTTATAAATCATAAAAACGCAAACCGAAATCCCCTTGCCCATTTCTATCATAAAGAAGTGACCATTGAGATGATAAAAAAATCACAAATGATATCATCCCCGTTAAATCTTTTTGATTGCAGTCCTCTATCGGATGGGGCGGCTGCAATTATCATCTCAGATAAAAAACATGCAGATCGGGATATTAGAATTCTCAGTTCCCGGATAGCAACAGATACCATTTCATTAACCCAGAGGGCTGATTTGACCTCTTTTCTGGCAACAAAGATTGCTGCAAAAAAAGTATACGCGGATGCAGGCCTCACTCCTGAAAAGATCGATATTGTGGAAGTTCACGATTGTTTTACTATCAGTGAACTGCTGGCATTGGAAGATCTTGGGTTCTGTGCGCCGGGAGAATCATCAACAATGATTGAGAATGGTGATATTTTACCTGATGGAGCACTTCCGGTAAATACCGATGGTGGGTTAATAGGAGACGGACATCCTATTGGAGCGACCGGCCTTGCACAGATTTTTGAAATTGTTACGCAATTGCGTCTGGAAGCGGGATCCCGCCAGGTTGCCGATCCCGAAATTGGATTAACGCAGAATATCGGAGGTACCGGCGGAACATGCGGGATTACCTTACTCGGGAGATGACATGAAATACTGTTGTATTCACTGTAAAAAATGCTGGAACCATCGTATCGATAAGTGCATTTTCTGCGGAAAGGAGATCACCCAGAAACAGGAAACCCACTATAAGGTAATTGGCTACACAGAAGTTTGCATTCCCTCTACCGGAAATGAAAAAGTCCCGTATTTTGTGAATTTATTAGAGGATAAAGACGGTCATAAAATATTTCAGAAATCATTTCAGAAGTTCGATATCGGTAAGACCATCTGTCTTGAGGAAGACGCGCTTCATGATCAAATGATTGGCATTGTTGGATCGGGACTGATGGGCGTCCAGCTTGCTGCCTTTATGATCCAATACGGATTTCCGACGGTCCTGAAAACACGGTCCGAAGATACTAAAAGGAATGCCGGTTCCAAAATACAAAAGATCATCTCGAAGAGGATGAGCGAAGAAGAAGTGAAAAAAACCTTGCAGCACCTGATAGTATCCACCGATTACACCGACCTATCGGAATGTGATATCGTCATAGAGGCGATTGCCGAAGATTTAACTCTTAAAAAGAAGATCTTCAAAGATCTTGCAACAGTATGCAAACCGTCAACAATTCTGGCGACAAATTCTTCTTCGCTTTCAATAGACGAACTCGCAGGAATGACCGAAAGGCCAGACAAGTGTGTCGGGATGCATTTCTTTAATCCCGTTCATCGTATGGATCTCGTTGAAGTAGTGATTGGTGCTGCAACCACTGAACAGACTAAATCCATAATTATCGATCTTGTTTTGAAGCTGAACAAAAAACCAATCGTAGTTAAAAACAGTCCGGGATATGTCGTGAACCGACTCCTGCTCCCTCAGATTAATGAGGCTATATATATTCTTGAGGAAGGTATTGCAACAAAAGAAGATATTGACAGTGCGGTTAAGCTGGGTCTGAACCATCCAATGGGTCCTTTCGAACTTGCGGATTTTATCGGGCTCGATATCTGTCTTTCGATCCTGAATGTACTCGATAAAAAAATGGATAGCCCGAAATATAAGCCATCGAATTTACTCAGAACCATGGTTTCAGAAGGAAAAACTGGGATTCAAATCCGGTGAGGGGTTCTATACCTATGGAGGCAAAAAAGCATGATCTCAGAAGAGGATAAGCCAGCGGACGAAGAAACACTGCATACTAAGAGGAAAAAATCGCTTACCTTCGGTTTGAAATTTTTTAAAAACTGGGTTCTTGAGCGTTTTGCATCATGTTTTCCCATTCCCTCCATAAGGGTAAAATTTCATAGAGCGCGTGGTGTAAAAATCGGGAAAGGCGTGTATATCGGGTATGATGTGATTTTCGATCGCATCCACCCCGAACAAATTACCGTTGAAGATTATGCAGAGATTGGAGATCGCTGCATTATCAGCGCCCATTCACGAGGAAGTCTGCCGCTGCGTTCCAGTACCCGCGAAGTGTCCAGCCGGTGAAAATCGGGATGGGTGTATGGATGGCTCCGGGATGTATTGTTATCCAGGGGGTTGAGATCGGGGAAAAATCCGTGATCGGTACCGGAGCAGTTGTTACAAAAAGCATTCCCCCGAATTGTCTGGCGGTGGGTGTCCCTGCAAAGGTTGTAAAAAATTTTGATGCTGGTGAAAAAATTAATGCTGTTAAATAATTTCAATTTTACTTTAACTCGGACTTACGCGGTTGAAGAAGTCGAGCTGGAGCAACATCTGGAGTATTTATCCAAAAATAATCAGTTCTCGAAAGTCGGTGAAGAGATAAATTGGGAAGAAGCCGATCGATGAATCGAGCGTTTCGACTCTCACCTCGAACCGGTATTCAAACGATGAGATTCGAGGCGAAGAAAAGCAATAAACGAGAGCCAAATGTGTCATCTCTCCCTTTCAAGAAAAATGGTCAGTGATCCGATCATAATTCGGGTTGAGAGAATATCCCATTGACAGGATGCTTCCCTGGCGCATAAATGAATAGAGAAAATTCATTTTCATATTTTATTTCCCGAACCGTTGATGAGTGGTATCTTCCCTTTTCAAAGTTACCTTGAGATGTAATTACCATCTCCGAAATAAAATTTTTAAAAAAAATACTCTCCCGAAAAAAGTTGAATTAAAGTATAATTAGTATTATTTTCTTAAAAAAACTCCATAAAACTCTCTGATTAAAATAAATAGTTTTATATTCTATAAAGCTCAGTAAGTTCTTCATCTGCATTGGGACCCGGTTTTTCACCTTCCCGGATCCCGATGGAAAAGGAGATCGAGACATATGAGAAAACTACTACTGGTAAGTATCGTGCTCCTGGCGCTCGCAGGTATCGGGGCGGCGTCGGCGGCACCAAACCTGGTCAGAAACGGGGGGTTCGAACTGCCCCCGCTGGGTACGGATGTGGGATTTGTCGAATGCCCGGATGGCGTGGTGCAGGACTGGGATATCGGGGGCGCTGGGATTGATCATATACGGACCTACTGGGCTCCGTCTGAAGGCAGCCATTCCATCGATCTTTCGCGCCGCGGCGGGGGGTCTGTCAGCCAGCTGGTTCCTACTGATCTGGGCGGGTCGTATACGCTGTCGTTTGACATGGCGGGGAATCCGGAGTGCGGTCCTGAGGAGAAGCTGCTGATGGTTTCCTGGGGAGACGAACCGGCGTTCGGGCCCTATTCGTACATTACTACCGGATATCCCACGGTCGGACCGGGCGGGTGGCAGACAGTTACCCTGGCCGATCTTCCGGGAAAAGCGGTCGGGAACTCAGCTGATGTTCGAGGATGTTTCAACGCCCTCGTCTGCATGCGGGGTGGCGCTGGACAATATTGTTGTGAGAACTGTGGTAACCCCCACGGATCTGGTACCGGTGCCGGAATTCCCGTCCATCGCGCTTCCGGTGGGATTTATCGTCGGGCTCATTGGGGCGGTGTTCTATATCAGGTATACCCGTGAATCGTAAGATCATCAAGGGATGCACCTGTGGTTACTGCCGGGGCAGCAGTGCCCGGCGCAGTTGAATCCCGGTAAGACGGAGAACGTGTCGGGAGAAACAACAAAATCAAAAACCAGAACATTTATCGTGGTTCAAAAAAGGATAGAGGTTAGGCTTGATACGTATGGATCCCTGTGAAAGGATTTTGGCAGAGATGCGACCCGAGATACGGGCATATCACCGGGGCAGCTGGGTGATCAGGCCCCGGGTCATGCCTCCGAAGCCTCGCTGAGGATCTCTGGCGTGAGATGAGGAAGCGCAGGGAAGCTTAGGGTTTCTCAGGCAAAGAACCGTAATGAGTGTTCCATGTACCATACCGCACGTTTTTTGATACAGCTGCTCGGTAGTAACCGAAATGCTCCGGTTGACCCGGAGGCAAAATTACCCGTTGCAGGCACCAGGGTTACACCTGAAAAGGAAGAAAAAGGTTACTGTTCCCGTTTTCTCTGGAGAAACAGCCATGAACAGAGTGTTCGCACCCAAACCATGAAAATCGTATTGTATACGATGGAACCCCGCTCCAGGGCCGTCTCCGAGGCACGGCGGGCAGGGTTTTTTTGAATTGTTTGTTACTGATTCCGCCGCGGGAGTGACCCTTCGGGGGCGGCGGCAATCATCCGTAATTACTGTTAGGACCGAGAGGTTAATAACAAACCTCGCCACCATAGATTTTATCTGAAACAGACCTGAAGCACGTATCTTTTCCTTGAACTGCAGCTCCCTGAGTAACGGAACCGGTCAGTATATCCTGACCAGTCCCCTGTCAGCGGTCCATAAGCCTTTAACTCACCATATATCGTTCCACATCGTTGAGAGGGAATTCCTTCACGGAGTTTTTCTGCATCTCCCTCATCGTCAGCTGGTTTTACCATCGCTGTCCGTGTAAATTAACACGGTATGATAACCTCCAAGTGCGACATGTTTCGCACGCAACTCAATTTTTGGATCAGGTCCTATTTCGACTGAAGTGTCGCCATGGATGGTAGCATGATGAGGATTCCCCATAGGATCGTCCTGTACATGAGTTTTCTCAAAATGAAATTGTCCGTACATTTTATTATCGACGAGGGTACCTGTCCCGGTTCCTTCCCAAACGACCTCCACGTAAGAAGGAAATTCGCGGTCGACTAATGCGGAATGAAATGTCCAGTATATCTGGTCTCCCTCCACGGTGCCTTTTGCCCAACCCGAAATATATCCGTATTGATACACTATCGGGTCAAAATCGACATCGAATTTATTGCCATCCCATATGACCGTTCCCTCAAATTCCTTTTCCACATGCTGGTTCCCATTTACAAAAAAAGAATTCGCCACGTCAGATTCAAAGTCAAAATCGGATGATATTTTGATGTTCGCTGCAGATACCGGAATAGTAACCAGGAACACAATCAGAAACATTACAATACAAATTAAACTGCCATCTCTCATTTTTCAACTCCCAGACTTTTTTTCATATTCCCATCATTTTTTGACAATGCGGGATTAATCTCGAATAAGAATACTAATGAAAATAATAAAAGTGCATTAATTATAGTATGTTGCCATGCACCGGTGACGTGCATCTTTTCATATTAATTCCGTTCGTTCTATAATTCATGAAGGGATATTTTTCACTTTTTGTCCTTTTCCCTTCTCTGATCGTGCCTTCCAACCCGCGGGTCCTGCATGTACGTGCGGGCAATGGTATTGGCGGGTGCTTCACTTCAGGGAGGGAGATGAGGGAATGAAATCAGAAAGAAATTCAAAGAGAGTATACTATTCAGAACGCCGGATTTTTGCCGGCGCTTGTATTATGGTTCTTCTTCTGGTAGGGATGACCGGATGCGCATCTGCACTGTGGACCAATGAAACAGTGAATCCGGCGGTGGGAGAGTATGGAAGAACCTCCCTCGCCCTCGATTCCGCAGGTCTGCCACAGATTGCATTCACCAAAGGGCCTTTTGGCATAGGTGCCAGCCCGGAATATGCAAAGAAAGGTGCAGCGGGCTGGACCCTTGAAACTCTTCCCTACACAGGACAGATCGAGGATTCATCCCTCGATCTCGATTCCCATGACACACCCCACATAAGTTTCTATGACCATGCCACTCCGTATTTCCTGGGATACGCAGTTAAGGATACCTCTGGCTGGCAGGTAACCAGAGTCGATACAGAACCGCTTCCGAATGACGGCTGGATTGGTGAGTTTGATTCCATTAAGATTGATTCACACGATAATCCGCATATCAGACTACGAGGCAAATGGCATCAATAACCAGGATTTGAAACATGCCACCCTCTCAGGGGATACATGGTCCTACCAGTATATGGAAGATTACGGCGTTGTTGGATCATACACGTCGATTGCCCTTGACAGCCAGGATCTCCCTCATGTCAGCCATGCGGGATTTGGCTACAACGGTGATTATACCAGTAACTATCTCCTCTATTCGACTCTCGGATCAGGGTCCGAGATCGCCGATATGAAATCCGGGGGAAAATTCTCGCTTAACGGGTACGCATATACCTCTCTCGCTCTGGATTCCCATGACCATCCCCATATCAGTTACCTCGAAGGTGTCTATGACGATGTGAGCCATATATCCTACTGGTACCTGAAATATGCGACAAAAGACAGTACCGGCTGGCACGTGGAATATGTCGATGCCTCCACTACCATCCGCGGACCAACCTCGATAGCGGTTGACAGCCAGGGTGATCCGTTTATCGCCTTTTATGATGCAGGCCAGGGCACAATCAATGTCGCCAAAAAGAGTGGCGGTTACGTGGGATATCAGCGTCGTTGATGAAGGATTGGTCCAGGGCATGTGTTCGCTTGTTCTTTCAGGGGACGGTACTCCCCACGTCAGTTATGTGAAGGATAATCAGCTGAAGTATGCATATGATCTCTTTAGCCCGCCCCCCCGGGTCGAGGCAACATCGACCCTTATTCATGCTGTACCCGGGGGGACTGCTACTGCAGGAAGCGGAGGGATCTATACAAAACACAGCATCTTCATCCCGGCGGGATCTCTCGGTCAGGACACCATAATCGAAATCAGCGCAGCCGGATGAGGATCACGGTCTGAAATCGGCGGTCGACTTCGGGCCGGGCACAATCTTTTCCAGCCCGGCAACAATTACAGTCGAATACAAGGACAGTGATGTTCCGCAGGGACAGCGTGAAGACGCCATGAGACTCCTCGTGTGGGATGGGGCAGGATGGATCGAAGTTCCCGGGAGCGTCGTTCATACGCAGGAAAATGTTGTATCAGGACCCGTATCACATCTTTCCACGTACGGGGCGGGTATTACCGGACCCGTAGCCGTTCCCGAATTCCCGACAGCATTCCTTCCGGCAACGATGATTATCGGGACCCTGGGAACGGCGCTTTTCATGCAGAGAAAACGGGAACAATAATTTTTTTCTTTTCTGCGGTGATTTTTTATCAGGTATTTTCTCGAAGAAAGAATGTCTTCCGGTATCAGGAAAATCTCTCCTTCATGCAAAGTACTGACAGAACCTTTATCCTCTTTTACTCCTAGTCTTGGATCGATGCAAAAAAGAATGGTGATCTTATTCATTGCACTCGGTATTTTCATGCTGGTGGCAGGGTGTACCATGCTGCCGCAATCGAAGAATACGACGTCACAGCCAACGGTCTCTGTACAGAAGACTGCGACAGAAACGGTGGCGGTACAGACACCGCAGACGCTGGTCACCACCCTGGTGCCGGATACGACCCTGGCGCAAAACCAGACGGTGCCAACAACGGTTCCGAGTGTGACTCCGACATTGCGGGAGGGAGATACGATCCTGCCGTATGTCTCCAACCTCGCGTTCAAGGATTACTACCTGGCAACGGATATTCCGGGGTGCGATATGAAGGAGCTGTTCCCGGCGTATGCAAATGATCCCGCGTATGGTATCGAACAACCGGTCCCGAAACTTTCCACGATAGCTGAATCAGAGATGCGTACGTTTGTCAGGGACCATACACTGTTAGGCAGTGAAAGTTCCGCGTTCAAAGGGTCCTTCAGTTGCAAGGGTGTATCCATGTCCCCGGACTGGAACTTTGCCCAGATCCATGCAACCATTACACCGAGAATTGCGAAATCTGCCACGTATGAGATCTCCTATATCATGAAATCACGGGGAAAGAACATCACGGTGTTCACCTCACAGGAAACGCTGACGCCGGACCAGCCGCTGAATCTTGTGCGCTACATTCCCATGAAACTGGATGAGATGGAGTTGCTGGACATTCCGTATGTCACGTTTACCCAGCTCACTACGCCCGTTCCCACGACACCGCTGAATACGTCTCCGGTGCAACAGGAGATCGTTGACCCCAACGTGCTGGTGTTTACCCGCGTACGCAAACCAGTACTATACCCTCCGGTATCCTGCACCATGGACGGTCGGGGAAAATGCTGCTTCGTACGCTACGGTGTTTACCAGTCCTTCGGGCAGGATAACCTATACCCTGACCGCGACTCCCCATGAGACGAACGCCGGGATTATAAAAACTGACCTCGGGACCTACCAGAATGACGTGGCTGCCGATTACCCGGGTTATACCCCGAAGTGCCATCATGCGGGATTTCGGGCGGTGCTCGTTTGCCGATACCAGTACCTGTATGCAGTACTCGGTGTATCTGCCGGACGGGAGATACGCAAAAAAGGTCTTTATTGACACGGCACACTACAGCCATGTGTTCCGGATCCAGTGTCCTGATGACAGGTGTAAGAATCTTGGGGAATATATGACAAACACCATTACCGTGAAAGATACCCGGTCAAATTGATCGGGGTCTTTTTTTATTGTTTTTTGGGAATACTATCTGAATACAACGGAAATTTTGATCCGTAAGGACCATTTTTTGACTCTATGAACGCTCAAGGGGGTTTCACCCCCGCCGCTGTGGCTCCCCCCATGCGATAACCCGTGAAAAGGGAATACAACTCCTGAACCGGTTTGCCCGAAAGCTGGCTCATGCAAAAAAATTGTATTTCCCAAGAATCCATAGAATAATGAGTATAATGTCATCATCATCCAGTTCAGTCGAAGAAAAAATCCAGACTCTGCCACCGGATTTACGTGCAGAGGCGATTCACTCTATCGATGAACTTGTGAAGCGTTCGAAAAAAAGATCACATAAAACGTTCCGGTGTGCTCCTGAAGGGACACACGCAGATCTTGGCACCAGGTACTCGTCCGTGGATCTCCAGCATAATGCTCTGGAGTGGCGGGGAGCCTGATGTTTCTTATCGACACCAACATTTTTCCTGAATATATTCTCCGTCGCTCACATGTGCAGGAAGTGAAGGATTTTTTCACTCGCGCAACCATATTACCTTTTAGTTACTCTTGAAAAAAGCATGTACGATACTGCAGTGCTGGATAGAGCGCTCATGGGCTTTTTGTAAATACAACTCCAGGAAAGGTAATTCGTCCTCATCGCGCTCTCCGCAGGGGGTAGAGGGGGACAGGCTCATGTCCCCTCCGTCATTGTGCCATGCTTTTGTATTCATTACTATTCCTTGTATACACGCTTGCGATGATCGATCGCAATAAGATAGACGACATGCTCCTGTTCATTCGGCTGGAAGATGAGCCTGTATCGTTGTGCAATCCGTGTTGACTTCTTCCCCTGAAGGGAGCCGGACAGCCATCCCCCACAATTCACAGGGTCTTCACAAATCCGTTGTAGTCTTTTGCCAAGTTCGTGAATAACTTTCTTATCAGATCGGACCTGTGCAAAAGTCTCAAGAAACGTATCGGTCCGCTTAATCGTCCAGACCATCAGCTCAACTCGCGGAGCAGGTCATCAACGGACGAGATTTCCTTTACCCGCCCGTGGGTGATGTCAGACTTCGCTTCTCTGTATAAGCTGCATGGTCGCGGGGTTACTCAGGATTTCTATGGTATCAACAAGTGATTCGACATCCTCGCGCCTCACCATTTCCGCCCGGATCTTTTTTATCTCAGAATAAACTTCATCGATGGTGACACCAGAGCTCATGATAACAGGTATGTCTCTACCCATATAATCATTCGTTCCTCACCAAAAGTAAAAAGGCAAGGGATATTTTCTTGCTGTTTTTACCGTATCTTTTCGGGGCGCAGAGGTCATCAGCCGGGCCCGGTAAGGATAATCCTGCAGGTTCGGTTATTGCCCGTCTTTGTGATAGAGAGAAAGAAATACGAGGGTATCGTTACGTTTGTTATACATGGAGGACAACCTGAACGGGGGGATATACACTTCCCTCGTTTGCTTTCGGCTGTATCGCAGGGGTTCTCCGATTGATGGATTATTGACGATCTTTATAATCTGCGTTTTTACGCGTTCTTTGAGTTCATGATCCCTGATTTTTCTGATGGTTTTTTCAAAATGAGGAGCCGTAGGCAACCGTTACCATGATGCCAGCTCATCGATGAATTCCTGGCCAGGTTTCCGGGTAAATACTCCCTTCTGATAGTCTTCAAATGCTCGTTCGGTCTTTTCCGCAAACAGGATGTCTTCTTTGAATGACGGTTCAAGTTCACGAAGAGGTTTCAGAATATACCGCCCCCCGTCCTTTATGATCAGAAGTTCCTCCCCCCGGGACAGATCTTTTCTCATGGAAGAGGGAATAACAATCTGTCCTTTCGAACTCATACGGATAATACTGACTTCCACACAAAAACCTGTAAGATATAACTTACATACCTGCCATACTACTTTTCTGTTACTTTTAACAAAAACATCGGGAGGGTGCAGTTCGGGACAGAGTAATTACTCTTCAACATACTTTTTTTGGGGTGATTTCATTCTTGTACAAAAACCGGTTGTTTTTTTTTCAGCTCCAGTTTCCGACGACAGGTGCGTAACCGGGAGCACCGAGGGTGTACACTTTGGTATTTGCGGTTATCCGGCCTTCCCCCAGGTAATCCAGGTACCAGTCCCCATTATCATAAACACCTATCTTGGTTTTCCCGTCCCCGTTCCAGTCTCCGGTAACGGGTAAAGAGCCGGCTGTCCCGAAACTATAGCTCTTCATCAGACTGCCATTTCCGGCAGAGTCCAGGCTCCATGCCCCGTCCCGGAACGTACCAATCCTGGATTTCCCGTCCCCGTTCCAGTCGCCGATGACGGGTGTCCGCGTGTCCCCTCCCGGAGTATAGCTTCTGTCGGTAGCGATGTTCCACTCCCCGTCGCCATCGTTGTCCAGGTACCAGGCCCCGTTCGTGGTCTGGTAGACACCGATCCTGGTCTCCCCGGTCCCGTTCCAGTCACCAACAACAGGAGTGGATACGTAATCGTATTCCTGTCCGAAAAAGGGGGGATAGGATCGCGAATAGGTTCCTGTTCCCGAGTAATCCAGAGACCAGTATCCCCAGCGGTAGTAGCCTACCTTCATCTTCCCGTCTCCGTTCCAGTCCCCGACAACCGGCGTTGTGTAGAGCTGCGGGGCTATATGACACTCTTTATCGCCGCTGTCCCAGACTCCGTTCCCGTTATAATCGAGATACCATGACCCGTCCTGGTACACACCCATCTCCGTGATCCCGTTCCCGTTCCAGTCGCCAGCGAGGGGTGTCCAGCCGGGCTCTCCACGGAACGTGTATGTTGTGTTGACCCCGGTCAAAGGAGTTGAGGTGCTGCGGTTGTCCATCCTGAGATAGAAGCCGGCACCGGGCCGGTAGACGCCGGTCTCGGCCCGCCCGTCCGCATTCCAGTCACCGGAAACAGGCAGGTCTCCCTGGATGGTGTTCCCGGCAAGACAGGTATCAGCAGCGGGATTCCAGGTGCTGCCATTGTCCATCTTGAGATAGAAGCCGGCGCCGGGCGGTAGACGCCGGTCTCGGTCCGCCCGTCCACATTCCAGTCTCCGGCAACCGGAAGGTCTCCGGCCGCATTGTCCCAGGCAAGATAGCGATCGGTCGATGGATTCCAGGTGCTGCCATTGTCCATCTTGAGATAGAAGCCGGCACCGGGGCGGTAGACGCCGGTCTCGGTCCGGCCATCTTTGTTCCAGTCACCGGCAACGGGGAGGTCCCCGACCGCATTGTCCCAGGCAAGATAGCGATCGGTCGATGGATTCCAGGTGCTGCCATTGTCCATCTTGAGATAGAAGCCGGCACCGGGCCGGTAGACGCCGGTCTCGGTTCGCCCGTCTTTGTTCCAGTCACCGGCAATCGGAAGGTCCCCGACCGCATTGTCCCAGGCAAGATATTTGTCGGTCGAAGGATTCCAGGTGCTGCCATTGTCCATCTTGAGGTAGAAGCCGGCGCCGGGCCGGTACACCCCGGTCTCGGTTTGCCCGTCTGCATCCCAGTCTCCGGCTATCGGAAGGTCTCCGGCGGCATTGTCCCAGGGGAGATAAAGTTCGGTACCGCCACCTTTCCCGCCATTCCCGTACACGTCCAGGTTCCATACACCGTCTTTGTAACTCCCTATTTTCGTCGTGGCATTTCTGACAGTAATATACCGGGTCTTGTTTTCGGCGTCAGATCCGCCCGGACCGCTGACCGTGAGGTTTACTGCATAAATACCTGCTGCAGTGTACAGGTGGGATGGATTCCGGCTGTCTGATGCAGCCCCATCCCCGAAATTCCAGGACCAGGAGGTGATACCCCCGGTTGATACATCGGTGAAGGCAACGATCAGGGGTCGGGAACCTGACAGGGGCGACCCAGAGAATGCAGCGACCGGGGCAGCCTCATTCACGGTGATACAGACTCAGTTCTGTCTCATTGCTGGAACCGCCATCTCCGCTGACGGTCAGCCGGACATCGTAGATCCCGGCACTGGTAAAGGAAAACGTTTTGGATCCATTGAGAGAGAATGTCACCCAGGTGGAACCCGGATGGAGCCGGTATTCCCAGAGCTCCGAGATGATGTTTCCCTTTGATGAATCGGTGAAGGTAACCGTCAGGGGTCTGAGACCGGATGTGGGCTTGGCGGAGAAGGCAGCAGTCGGGGCCTTCGCCATTATTGACAGGTTTACGTCTTCATCCGGGGCACCCGTGCTATTGAAATCCGTATTCGCACCAACATTCACGGCTGTCACTGCCGGCATCATGACAAGAAGAAACAATGCTATTCCACAGACCATTCGTACCCATGACGTATATCTCAAAATAATCCTCTCCCTCATTTCGTCGAAACGGTATCTGAAAGACAACGTGAGCGAATGTGATGAACTACGGGATCAATCTGATAGATCGAACATTTACTACGATTGATAATATGGAGATTTATATAATAAAATTGCGCAACGCACCAGTGCATTGCCAGTCTGTATATTTTTTTACAAGGTTAAAAACAATACGCAAAGGAGCCGGGTGACAAGGAGATTCACCTGCAGATTATTCCAGGGAAACCATCAGGGAGAGGGCCGGGTCGACTGGAAATCAACGGTTCTCCAGGATGTTTTGGCAGAGAACCCCTCAGATCAGTGTTGAAAAGAGATTTTGAGAGGGAGAAGGGATCAGTTTTGATTATTTCACGAGCTGACAGCAGAGGAATTTTTGACGAGGGAATCCACTTCGATATCCAGGAAGGTCAGCTTGCGATCACGGGGCGTCAGCTCAATCATGAGCTGGTAATGTTCTTCGAGACCTTTTTTTAAGTTCTGGAGAGCCTCCTGTTCCGTAAGACCTTGATCTGCAACATTCGTGAGGAGATCTATTGCAACGAAATATTTTCCTTCCCGATGAACTTCAATGAGTGTTTTCATACCCAGGTACGATATATCCGGTTTTAGCATGATAATGATATCCGTGTGCAGAGAAGTGTGCCAGGGAGGTTTGAACATCTGCAAAAAAAAGCACTGGCCTTTCACGAATTTGGGTCTCTGGTATATTTCACCAGGATCTTTTTCGTGCCGCACCCTTTCCATTCGTCTTCATCTTCCTCACCAGATCTCCCGGTAAAACCGGATTTGGATCCGGCTCGTGCCGCGTTTTTCGCATGAGAGGATTCACAAAAAAATCCGGCCACAAATCGTGCAGCATTTTGTCAGACAACGTCAGACAATTGGTTGATTGAACCGGAGGGGTTGTATAGATTTAAATAGCCGATCCGTGCTTGATCGATTATTACAATGCCGGGGAATTTCTGCACACGAACGGCGAGGAGGATCCGTCTGCTCGGATATGCACCGGAGCGTGCGAAGCGGCTTGCCGGGTTCATCTTTACCAGTATGCTGTCGTTGTACGGAATGATGGGAGTACTGGACGTCCAGCCCGAAGAAGGGTATGGATGGATCACCGGTTCCGGGAAATCTCTATCGGGCACCGGGCCGGCAGGGGATTGCCCGGCTTTTTTGGTTTGCGTCGGTACTGACCGCTGATTCAGTGGAATTATGAAAAGGATATGTATTCACCCGTTAGCGAGCGGCATGCCGGGAACGGTAGTTCATGGGAAGAGGGGAGAGATTGTCGGAGGAGAATTGAGGAATTAAAAAATGAGCGGATGAGCTCGTGAAAGAGAAATCGAATGTAACAAAACTATGCGGAAGTGAAATGGATGGAACCAGAAGAATCAGGAAGAAAAGAACGAGAAAACGGTGATGGGAATTTTACCGGAGACAGCACGAGCGGACATCAGATCATAGCGGAAACGGAAGATAAGAGACCTGATGGAGAACATCCCGACGGTCCGGTTCACGGAATACCGGAAACGGTTCGTGGGTTACCGGAAACGGAAGCAACCCTGCAGGAACCGGGAAGTAAGGACGGCTCGGATACGAAACCGGCCGCTGACCATCCGGTTATCGGGATCAAGCGAAAAACGGAACTGCAGGGGATGGTAACGAAGTCATCACTGTATGATCCGGCCCAGATCCGGCGACGGACCGAACGGGATCTCAAGGATGCCGGCTCTGAGATACCCTATGCGAGAACGGAGAAGGCAGTCCGCGACCTGGTATGCTCACTCATTGAACGCCAGGACCGGATGAACAGGGACATTTTTCTTGAGATCAATACCCTGCAGGAGGATATCGGGATCCTGAAAGATCAGGTTTTTAAGCTGAAGACCATGAAAAACAGCCCGGCACCCGGATCCAAAAAGTGAAGGCGGAGGTGATACAGGGGGTTTTTGTTCTGCATCGGAGCAGGAGACCTCACGGTTTCCTTCCCGATAAACCGGAATGACGGGAGGAAAGCACCGGTCACCACCGTATTCCGGAAGCAGAAAAATGCAGAAGAGGAGGTACAGGAAATGGCACGGGGACGGCCTCCCAGAATGGCACGTAATGAGGCGGCAAAAAATGCTGCACACCAGGGAAGGGTGCTGGAAGCAGCCGGTATCGCGAGGTTACACATCGATTTTATCCTGTTCCTCTGGCAGGCGGTCATATTTATCCGGGTGAAGCGGAGCCATTCACGTATCAGGAACCCGCAGGATCTCAGGATCCTGTTCAGCGACGAGATCGCCGGGCTTCGTACCATTCCGCTGACTGCAGTGGTGTCCCGCGAGATCTGGATCCTGTTACCGTGGGGAGCATGGCAGTATTTTTGTATTGGTGATGATGGGATCAGGGAGATCACCCCGGGGAACAGAAGAGATCCCAAACCCGAAGAGCATCCCGTGGCGGTGCAGGATCCGGGAGAGGGGCTCTCTTATGATCACGGGGAGATATCCCCTGTCCATGAAAATGCACCCGGAGTACCGGATAATGAGGACCCTGTTTCCCCGGTTATGTCAGACGGAGAGCATGCTCTTCCGGGTCAGGATTCAACGATCTCCCCGTGATTGATATATGTCACGGGGATCAGATCCTCATATAGGGACTTACGTTCTTTTCGCTATTCAAATATAGCCCGGAATGCAAATATGAGCTCAAACAGGGCGTATCCAATTTTTTGCGGGGTTTTGGTGACCGGTCTTATTGGGGCATTTCTGGTAGTGTTTTTCCGGATTACGGAGGATTGAGCCCTGAATCCCGAACAGGAGGTGGAAATTCGAGGAAAACCGGCCTTATTATTCCCTATTGGATGGCAGATCGTTTCTCAGATGGCATGAAGCAGGCGGAAAATGAACAGAACACCTGTTTTGAGTGTGACCCTTCCGGATTATCCCGTCAGGTTCCGTCATTTTTTAGTATATTCATGGAGCAGAAACGGTAAATACTTACAGAATTATAAGAATTTACAGAACTATAAGAAACGGAGAAAATTAACATGGTTGAGATAGCGACAAAACGAATTCCGGTTACCCCGGATACCTGGGAGAAGTTGTCGGAAATGAAACGACCTGGTCAGACATACGATGAGTTGCTTGAGCAGATGATCGTTCACGAACAATGTATCCGGTTCCACGATGAAATGAAGAGAACAGAAAAAGAGGGAAAATTTATTCCGCTCGATGAGTTTGAGGCACTATTGGAGACGAAAAAGTGAAGGTCACGATCGACTCAGAGCTCCGGGAATTCTGTAAACGTCTCAAAGAAAAAGATCTCCGCATTGTCATGGAACATCTCCACCGGCTGGAACAACCCTATTCTGCTCCGGGAGATATTAAAAAGCTCCACGGACCCGGAGGCGTTGTCCGGTATCGTATGCATATCGCACGGAAGTTCACCGTTTTCTTCCGTATATATGATGATGAAGATTGTGTTCGCATCGATTCTGTCATGACCATTGAACAGGCACACAAGAAGTATGGGAAGTATCTGGACAGTACCTGATAAGGTTCTTATGAGAGAATAAACGGGAGAAAAATAACAGGGCTTCTCAAGGGTAAGCATTCTCATGTGTGGTTGAACGGCAGTTCAGGTGCATATCCTGAACCTCATGCGAGAAACGGTTATGATCTGTTTTTCCTATGAAAGCCTGTGGAATTCCCCGTTACCTTACTACAATTGTACTCCACATTTGGGGTTGCTTCGTCGATAGTCTTGCTGGGGAGCTCCCTCTTTGATAATTTTCCGGACCTCCCGTTCCGTGATGGGCTGGGAATAGTCCCTGATCCAGGCCTGGTTAAAGAGGGTTGGATCGCAGATCCATTGTCTGGACCTGCTCCCCCAGTACGAATAGCGGCCGTCAAATTTTATCAGGAACGATGAGTCTACGGTGAATTGCCCGGGGACCGTGAAATACTGTGTTTTTGGCTTCAGGGATATCACCTGTCCGGTATTTTCAAAGGTGAGAGACCCGGTGACGGCATTTTCGCATGCCACAGAGGTGGTATTGTCCGGACCTTCCCAACCATCACCTGTTCTGATACAATTATTAAGGCTGGCATGGCACCAGTGCAAGGCATTTGTTCGAAAAAGAGGTACTGAATTTTTTCCTTCTCAGGCTTTTTTGAGTTCTCAGGCAGTCATGAGGGTGGTTCTCCTGGCACAAAAATGGGGAAATACCGGGACAGCGTGCAGACTGACACTATTCTTATTCCTGCGTGAGGAATTATTTTGAAAAGGATGAATCGCCTGCCGGTTATTACCGGCTGGTTATTCCTGTATGCACCGCACCGCTGCCCGCTCAAAATGGCGGTCGAACGTGTAAATTTCATCGATTCCCTGCTGTTCCATAACGATCAGGGCAAGGGCGTCATTGATGCTGACAGAATATTTTTGTGCCCGCTGGATGCTGTCCCGGTACTCGTCTGCTGATACCGGCCTGACATCAATCGAGGGTTTTGCCATCACGGCAGAAAGGAGATCGCAGGCAAACCCGATGCCTGCTGCATCTTCCAGTACGTTTGCCACTTCACTCAGGTGCACCGTTGTCGTTAGGACCGGTTCGCCGTCATTCACCCGCAGGAAAATCTTTTTTGCGGCAGTTTTTTTCTTGACGACTGCAGCGGGAAGCGGCTTTTTTGGTGTAAGAACCGCGTAAATAAACAGATTTGCATCAATAAACCGCATCTTTTCTCAGACCCTTCGCGGAGCGAGTGATAATCATCAAAATGCTCTGCCTCAACTTCAACCGCATCCACGAAGCGGGCAAGATCGTGATCGACCGGGCGGATTTCAAGCCGGTCATCCTCATCGATAATCATGACACTTTTTGTCTTCAGACGGTTGCGCCACGCTTTTGGCAGGATGATCCGCCCCTGGGCATCAACTGGTTTAATCTCCACTTTTGTCATTTTTCACCAGATATACTAAGAACTTCCAGATTATTAATTTTCTCCAGTAATCGGAACGAATCCTACACGGCTCATCTTCATGACCTCTGCGCAGGAGGAAGACAGGGGCGAGATTTTTTTAAAATATATACACATATGCATAAAAACCTTAAAAACGCAGTTTGTTGGTTAAAAACTCCATCCATCATGATCGCTGAACATATTGTCTACTCCACGGCCCTTGCAATCATCGTCGGCATGATTTTTTATCATTATACCGGAAGGGACTCTTCCTGGATCATCATCCTGTGTGCATGGATTCCGGACATTGACCTGATCGCGAACCGTGTCCTGACCTCGTTCGGGTTCACCCTGCTGTTCGAGGGCCACCGGATCTCCCACGGGGTCTTTCACAATATCGCTATCATGGTCCTCTTTGGTGTCCTGGCGGCATTCCTGCTCCACCCGTTCGGGATACGGTTTTTCGATGCGTTCTTTTTTGCTGTCGTCGGGTTCGGCGCTCACCTGTTTGAAGATGCCCTGGTGTACAAAGTGGGCTACCCGTACCTCTGGCCGTTTTCCTCCGAAGAGCTGGGAATTGGCCTTCTGCCGAATGTATTATCTGAAGAAAATTATTTCAGGGATTTTTTCGGAATCGCAAATACCGAGGTGCTCCTCATCGGCATAGCGTGCCTGCTTGTCGCAATCCTGATCCGGACCTGGCGGGAAGGGCCGTCATGGGTCCGCTGGTATATGCCGGAGAGCATGTATAAAAAATGGTTCAGGCCGCTCCAGGAATGAGCACCCTGCATATTCCCTGATCAGGATATCCTATCAGGGAAAGAAACGCACGCAGGCACGAGTGATAACGCAGGTGGGGAATTTTTTTCATCCATTTTTGAGAGAAGGCGTATTCAGATACTACAAGGGTATTACACCGTCTCTCTCCCGATTGCATGATGATTGTCCACCGCCCCCGGCGGGGCGCCCCCGCGGTGGATTGATGAATAACGAATAATAACATCAAAAAAAACCCTGTCTGCCCCGCCGTGCCTCGGAGAGGCCCTGAGGCGGGTAGCTATCATATAACAATGCCGCGGTCATTGGTGACACCTCTGGTGTATGATATCCCGGAACCGGGTTTTTCACACCCCATCGGTGAGGAAGGATAATTGCGGGAACAAAGCCTCTATTTTTTTTGTTTTATTTTTTGACCTGCATGACGTTCCCTGCCGGAGCAAAGGGACTTCTTACAAAAGGTTTCTCAGGATTTGCGCTTTTTTTTGGAGTTTTGCCTTGCAACCTCAAGGTTCCATCATCGACCATGCACGGGTTTGCCAATTAATAAACCGTGCTGAGCAACCCATCTGTCACATGAAAATCTATGCAAAGTCAAGGACGATCAGCCTGATTATCGGGCTTGTCCTGTTGACCCTGATTCTGCCCGGGGCTGTATCGGCAGCTCAGACCTCTTCTCTGAATGCCCAGGTTATTTCGACCACCATTCCATCTTCCATGGTTGCCGGCCAGAGTTATCCGGTGAGCGTGACCATGAAAAATACCGGGAGCATGACCTGGAATGAAGGGAGCATGATCCGTCTCGGCGCATCAACCGACGGGAGCGGGGATGCCGCTAAATTTGCACCCGACCGCATTAAAATTCCGTCGGGAACCAATGTCCCTGCCGGAGCCCAGTACACGTTCTCTTTCACCATGAAAGCCCCTGCCTCGCCGGGATACTATACCCCGAGATACCGGATGGTCCGGGACGGGTACCAGTGGTTCGGCGATCGGGCAGCCCGATCGGTTCAGGTCGTGAGCAAGGCTGCCGGTGTACCGGTTGCACAGTTTACTGCCAGCACCACCTCAGGCCAGGCCCCTCTTGCCGTGCAGTTTACTGACCAGTCGGTCTCAGCGGGAACCAGCACCTATGCATGGGATATCAATAATGACGGGACCGTGGACTCCACGACAAAAAGCCCGGCTTATACATACCAGTCAGCTGGTGACTATACCGTAAAACTCACCGTGAAGAATGCCTCAGGCAGCGACAGTGAGATCAAGACAGGGTATATCAAAGTTACATCCCCGGTTGTGAAACCCACCGTAACGCCCACTCCGGTACCAGCCGGGACTCCTCCAAAAGCACAGTTCACCTCCGATGCTACGCAGGGAACCTCATCTCCGTTTATCGTGCAGTTCACCGACCAGTCGACCGGAACAGCCCCGCTGACCTATCACTGGGACTTTTCCGACGGGGCCGGGAACCTCCCGGAGAACTCACAGAAGAACCCGCTCTGGAGATTCTGGGAAAATGACGCACCCTCATTTACCGTGACCCTGACCGTGACCAATGCCTATGGATCTGATACCATCACAAAACAGAACTATATTACCTTCGGCGATGCGCCATCACCCGCACCCGTCGCGGCATTCACGTCCGCTGTCCGGAGCGGCACTGCCCCGCTGACCGTCCAGTTCACTGACGGGTCAACCGGAGCTCCGCAGACGTACGCGTGGGACTTCACCAATGACAAAACCATCGACAGCACGGCAAAAAGCCCATCGTTCACCTACGCCCTTGCCGGTACTTATACCGTCAACCTGACCGTGACGAATGCAAACGGGAAAGACAGCGAGGTTAAAACGGGCTATATCAGCGTTTCAGCTCCCGGCACCAACCCCATACCAACCCCGACACCGACACCGACACCATCCCTGACAATAGCACCGGGAAAACCTCCCGCGGCACAATTCACTGCCAGCGCCACGTTGGGAACGACGCCCCTGACCGTGCAGTTCACTGACCAGTCGGTTTCAGCAGGCACCAGCACCTATGCCTGGGATGTCAACAATGACGGTACTACCGAGTATTCCACAAAAAGTCCGTCGCACACCTACACAGCAGCAGGAACCTATACCGTAAAACTGACCGTGACCAATGCTTCGGGAAGCGACAGCGAGATCAAGACAGGGTATATTACCACCACCTCGCCAGCCGTGATTTCCGGGACCGGGGACTATGGCTATACATCAAACCCTACGGGAAACCCGATAGGGGGCGGCGCCGGATACTCGAAGATTATCTCTGAAACCAGTGCCGGTGTTACGTACGTGGTATCCACAAAGACTGAACTGCTCACGGCGCTCAAAAACGCAAAAGCCGGCGAGACAGTATTTGTCAAAGGAACTTCTGTTATTGATATGACCGGGACAGCGAGTGTCACCATCCCTGCCGGTGTAACGCTGGCCAGCGACCGCGGGCTTGCCGGTTCTGCCGGCGGCGTCCTGAAACGCACCAAGAACCTGAACGGCGGCTGGGAAGAGCCCATGCTGATTGCAGGCGGAGACAATGTCCGGGTCACCGGGCTGCGGCTTGAAGGCGAGATGTACCCGCAGGACTACGGCAACAATGATGTGATTGCCGGTTCGATCAACGAACGCTACTATCTCGTCGGCATCTATGCCCAGAACAAGAAGGGATTCGAAGTCGACAACTGTGAGCTCTACGGCTGGGCATGGTCGACCATATCCCTGAGAGGAAACGTCAATTCACCAATTCCCTACATCCACCACAATTACATCCACCACAACCAGGCCCGTGGCGAAGGCTACGGTGTCAACCTGTATGGCGGCAGTGCCCTTATCGAGGCCAACCTGTTCGATTACAACCGCCATGATGTTACCGGTGCCGGTATGAGCGGGGAACAGTACGAGGCACGCTACAACCACCACCTCGGTCATGGCAACGCGATCGGGGCAACGAATTATGATGTCCACCAGGACGAGGAGACCGGGACCGGTCTTGCAGGTACCCTGTTCAAGATTCACCACAACACGATTGACGGTGGTGTCATCGCAATGCTGCAGGTCCGCGGTGTGCCCAAAACAGGCATGTATGTCTCGAACAATGTGATCAATTCAGTGGCTTCGGATACCGGAGTTACGGGAAACAAACCGATCTTCCAGACATCCGCCGGAACCGGAAAAATGTTCGTGACAAACAACTACTGGAAAGGGACATTATACCCGACAGATAGTGGCATAGTTGTGTACTACTGATAATTTTACAAAAATACACTTTTTTTTATCGGTAAGATTCAAATCATATCCCTGAATTTTTGTTCACCGACGTTATTTTTTTATTTTATCATAAAATGAATAAAAACACATGATTATGATGTTCTGGTATCCCTTTTCGTGATGATGATCCCTGCATTCAGGTTATTATCATAGTGTGGGGGCGCTACAGCGGCGGGGGCGAAACACCCCCGGGGAGCGTAATGCCTCCTGTTCCGGGGCAGTATCGGGGAGAAGAATGCAGGAGAAAGATCAGGAATTGAAATAATCATACTCTTTTAGAAAACTAAAAAAACGGGCCTGGTATCGGATAGTGACAGGCCACGGGCGCTCACCGCCTCGTCGGGGCTCGCCCCGTGGAGCATCTTGGATCGTATTTCGGCAGCGTAAAAGAAATATCCAGCCGCTCAGGCGGGTCTATGGGGCTTGCCCCTTGGGCTGCCTCCCCCTTTGGGGGAGAGAGGGGGTCACCCCCGCAACAGATCGGTAACAAAAAATTCAAAAAAAACCCTGCCCGCCGTGCCTCGGAGAGGCCCTGAGGCGGGGTTCCATCGTATACATTACGATTTTCATGGTTTGGGTGCGAACACTCTGTTCATGCCTGTTTCTGAAGAGCCCTTTTTTTAATAGCCATTTCCCTGGGATCCGGTTCCGGATATTTTCCGTTTGACGGTCTCCGGGGGATACCCGGAATTCCTGACTGGCAGTATAACTACCCCCACCAAATCGCTCCTCACAATCAGCGGTTCAGTGTCACATCCGGTACGTGAGCACCGCAAAGATACTCCCGGCAATCACACAATAGAGGGAAAAATAATAGAGCTTTCTTTCCTGCAACCATTTCATGAACAGCCCGATGCTGGCATACCCCGCAATAAAGGCGGCAATGATCGCAACCAGCAGGGGCCCGAATCCCGTTCCTGCAGCCGGCTCTTCCAGAAAGGTCAGCACGGATGCGATCGTCATGGCGGGAATCCCAATCAGAAAAGAGAACTCCGCTGCGTCCCGGGGTTTTATTCCCAGAAGGAGTGCCGTTCCAATGGTGGCGCCTGACCGTGATATGCCCGGAGCAACGGCGATACCCTGTGCCGCGCCAATCCACAGGGCACTTTTCAGCCCGACCTCTTCTTTCTGGTCTTTTGGCTGTGAAGCGATGAAGAGGAAGATACCGGTCACGATGATCAGGAGGCTGACGATAAAGGGCTCGCCGAACAGCGCCTTGAAAAACTGTTTACCGGCAAAACCGATGATGCCAGTGGGTATTCCTGATACCACAATCAGCCCGACATAGGTCAGGGTGGTCCGTTCCAGCGCGACAATACCCCTCAGGAGTGTGAGGATTTTTTTCCGGAGATACAGGATCAGCGCCGCGATAGTCCCCATCATGATAACGATGTCGAATTCAGGAGGTACGGAGATCCCCAGCAGGGACTGGAAGATGACCAGGTGACCCGAACTTGATATGGGCAGCCATTCCGTGAAACCCTGGACCAGTCCTAAAAAAAGTGCTTCTACGATCGTTATCTCATGCATTATCGTATAATTATGATAAACGAAATATATGTATTCTGGTGTGAATAATGACAAAATAACAATGCGAAGGGAAAACACTGCTGAAAAATGGGCACAATTTAAAAAAGGATGATTTCCCACAATTCATCCAAAACCCTGTCAGAATCATTAAAAATCGTAAATGAAATAAAAAAGGTACATGCTTTGCAACCCTCTTACTATTTATACAAGTTAATAAAAATATACACTAGATAGTCGAAAGGGTGTTGTATGGAAGGGAACGGAGAGCTCACACAGATAAAGACCCATCCCTATGACCGGGAACTCGCCCGGATTAAAAACTTCCTGAAGGGAAGCGCCAAGGGATATACCGTCACGGAGATCTCCCATGCCATCGATATCAACCGCAATTCCGTGGCAAAATATCTTGATGTCCTCTGCATTTCCGGAGCCGTCGAGCTCAAGGTCATCGGCTCTGCAAAAATATACACCCTGACAAAAAGGATCCCGATATCCTCAATCCTTTCCCTCTCCTCGGATTATCTCTTCGTGCTCGATGATGAGTTTGTCATCACCTATGTCAATGACCATGTCCTGAATTTTGAGAAAAAGACCTCAGAAGACGTAGTCGGGAAATCCGTTGACAGCGCAGGCCTTTCGCTTTTATCCCTTCCCGATATCGATACTATCCTGAAGGAATGCACCCAGGGAAAAGACATCCTCCGGGAGATCGACGTAGGAAGAGACGGCAAAACCTGGTATTTCCGTGCAAAGTTCGTTCCCAGCATCCTTGAAAACGGCAAACGGGGGATCCTGATCATCCTGGATGACATCAGCGAGATCAGACAATACCAGGCTGACCTGGAAAAGACCGTTCAGGATCGCACCAAGGAATTAACGCAGACTTCGACAACCTTAAAGCAGGAGATAAAAAGTCACCGGGAAGTCAGGAATGCGTTTGAGGACAGCGAACAGAAATACAAGACCCTGATCGAACTGGCGCAGGAAGGTATCTGGACGTTCGATGCCGAAGGAAATACGAGCTTTGTAAACCAGAAGATGTCGGAGATCCTCGGCTGGTCCCCCGATGAGATGCGGGGAAAGTCCCTGGTATCCTGTACCTCGGCAAACGACCGGGCCTTCCTGGAAGAGAAACTCACCCGGATAAAGTCCGGGAAGAGCGAGCATTTCGATCTCGTGTTTCTTAAAAATGACCAGACACCCGTGTACACACGGTTATCGGCATCTCCCCGCATGGGTGAAAAAGGAAAATTCATCTACGGCCTGTTCGTGGTTTCCGATGTAACAGCCCTGAAAAAGGCCGACGATGCACTCGTGGAAAGCGAGCTGCACTACCGCACGATCATTGAAACCTCACCCAATGGGATCCTGGTGCTGGACCTTGAGGGTATCATACGCCTGGGAAATATCCAGGCTGCGACGATGCTCGGCCATACAATCACCGGCGATCTCCCCGGGAAAAATTTCTTTGATTATGTTACTCCCAACGATCTGGACAACAGCAGGGCACACCTGAAAAAGACGCTCGAAAAAGGATTTTCAAAATATTACGAGTGCCGCCTGATCTCAAAGAATAATACCGCATTCTGTGCAGAAGTCAGTGTCTCTACCATTCCTGACCATACCGGCAGACCCAGCGGATTTGTCGTCGTTCTCCAGGACGTCACCGAACAGAGGAAAGCCGATTACCTTGTCCGGAAATCCGAAGAGAAACACCGCTCGCTGGTCGAGGGCATCAGTCATATCATATTTACCACCGATACCCGGGGACGGTTTACCTATGTGAGCCCGGTGATCCGGCAGGTGCTGGGATACAGCTCCGAAGAACTGATAGGCAAATACATCTACATCCTGGTCCCTTCCGGGGAGCGACATATCCTTGGTGAGAAATTAAAAGAGGCCCAGAAGGGAATACTCAGCCCGAACGATTTTGAGATGGTGGACAAAAACGGGGGTATTCACTGGGGCCGTATCATTGCCCAGCCGCACATCGAGGGAGAGAAGACAACGGGTATCACCGGGCTTGTCGAAGATATCACGGATCTCAGGCAGAGCGAACAGGCATTGCGGGAGAGCGAGGAGAAACTCAAGCTTGCAATCGAGGGCTCCGGCGTAGGTCTGTGGGACTGGCGGGTGCAGAGCGGTGAGATGGTCATCAACGATCGCTGGGCGGAGATCCTCGGGTATGAGGTGGCGGAACTTTCACCGCTGACGATTGATACCTGGAGGTCCTTAACCCACCCCGATGACCTGAAAAAATCTGATGAACTGCTCCAGAAGCACTTTTCCGGAGAAGCAGCGGATTTTGCCTGCGAATCACGCATGAAGCACAAAGACGGTCACTGGGTCTGGGTGCTCGACCGGGGTATGGTTACGGAATGGGACACGGCGAAAAAACCCCTCCGCATGACCGGAACGCACCTCAATATTTCCGAGCGAAAATCAGCAGAAGAAGCCCTGCGGCAGGTGAACAGGAAGTTAAACCTGCTCTCAAGCCTGACCCGGCATGACATCCTCAACAAGGTGTCCGTGCTGCTGGGATACCTGGACAAGGCAAAAACCGTGGCACGGGATCCCACCCTCCTTGACTATCTTGAGCGCATGGATTCCTCGACAAAGGCAATCGGGAAACTGGTCAAGTTCACCCGTGATTATAAGGATCTTGGCATAAACCCTCCCCGCTGGATTACGGTCAGGGACTGTCTGAACGCGGTCACGGAATGGATTGATCCGAATGTTGTCAGCCTTACCCTTGATGTTGGTGAGTGGGAGATCTATGCAGATCCCCAGGTCACCCGGGTCTTCAGGAACATCTTTGAAAATGCCCGGATCCATGGAAAGCATGTAACAGAAATTTTTGTGGAATGCGCAAAAAATGAGAGCGGCCTTGACATGATCATCAGGGACAATGGTGTAGGCATACCCCTGGAGATGAAACAGGAAATATTTGAACCCGGTATGATGCGGAACCGGGGACTCGGCCTGTTCCTGGCAAAAGAGATACTTTCCATCACCGGCCTGACTATCGAGGAGAACGGGGATCCGGGGAAAGGCGCCCGGTTTGTCATCCATGTCCCGCTGGAGTGTTTCCGGGTCCATCAGGCTTCTGCCGGCGAAAAAAAGAGATCTGCTTCTGTCCATGAGGGAGCACCATGATCCCGCTTCTCCTGGTGGATGACGATGCCGATATGCTCGACCTGATGCAGATGGCGTTTGCGGAGTGCGGGAATTTTAACGTGACCGCTTGCCTGGATGCACGGGATGCTGTCGAAGTGTTAAAAAAACAACCCATCCAGGTCGTCATTTCCGATTACCGCATGCCGGTGATGAATGGCGGGGCTTTTGTCAAGGCTGCACGGGGAACAGGCTACAACGGTCTGTTCATCATCTATTCCGGGAGAGGTAAGGATCCGCTTATTGACCAGGCCCGTCGCGATGGTGCTGATATCTACGTCCCGAGATCCGGCGATTTTGTCAAAGAGTTTTCGTCCATCAAGACGATCATCTATAACCAGGCAGTAGATTCGGAGATCCGGGAATAGTGCGGGCAATCCGGTACCGGGATTGCCATTGGTTCGATGAGCGAAAGGGCATTTTTTGCATTTTAAGCGATACTCAGAACCGGATTTTCTTTAAAATTTCCCTTTAGTATCCGGCATGTTGTTTTTGCGTTCACGAAAAGGACCGGATATGAACGATAACGGGAAAGGGAAGACCCGATGAAAGGGTGTGTAAGGTGGTACCTTCCGGATCTTCCTTACCCGGTTCCTGTTCAGTATGAAATAATAAAGTCTGGCAAGGCTTCAGTGCATTGCAAGATACTATATCCAGATAAAAATCATACAATCTGTTAGCAAGAACCCTCTATGAAACTGATCGTACCATTTGCCCTCGTTATCGTTATCGGACTTATACTGGGTGCAGGGTGCGTAGCCAGGGCAAAAAATCCCGTGAACGTCTCTCCTGAAACAACAGATCCCATCGTAAATGTAACCCCCGAGAGTATCATACCCCTGAACGGATCAGTGAGTGTATCCGTTGCCGGATTTACCTATCCTACAAACCTGTCCGTTCTTCTTGATAACAAGACTGTCGGGGCAGTGAATCCCTCAGCTCCCCTGTACCTGATGGTTTCTGAAGGAAACCATACCATCGGGGTCTGTGCGGATTTTATCTGTGAACTGGAGAATGTCACGATAAAATTCGGAAGGTATATGACTCTCGATTTCAGTGAACGGTTACATGAAGGCGTAGAGATACTGCAGCCGACCGCACGGGTAGTCAAAAGTTACAAAAACGGGAATGTCCTTTCTGTTGACGTGGAGTTGATCAATCCTTCCCCGCAGGACCACCAGATGACTGCAGTTGTCCGGGCCGGGTATAGTTATATTGATGACCGCACCAGTATCAAAATGGTGGATTCTTCCCATAACACGCTGATGAAGACCGTCAAGGCAGGGCAACGTATAACAGAGACGATCGATCTCAATCTTGCAGGTGGCAACAGCCTGAGTTATAGTCTTCCGACGATAGAAGAATTAAAAATAAAATAATACAGAAAAGTCAGTTGCCGGAATGTGACTATACCCTGATTTTTTAATTTCACGATCCTGATTCCAGGACTGTCGGTTTCAGCCCGTCATTGCAATTCATCCTTTATCAGAACTTGTCAGGAGTCGAAACTCTGGAATTTACCAGAGCATCAGGAACTATCCTTAAACTGACAGTATTTTTAAAAAAACGGGTTTTTATCTGCACGGGATCAGGACTAAAATCGGGGACGGGAGAAATAATGGCTGGCATACTCAATCCGGGATAAGGCGAAACAGAAAAAAAATACAGGAGAAAATCCCTGTTTCATTCCATGAAAATTATCCCGCTGGTGGTTTTTTTTCCATTCCTCTATGGTCAGTCATCATGTTCATTTCACCCTCCATCTCAGCACGAAGCCGGAGCGCACGCCGGTAAAGGGCATCGGCCTCCGCAGGCTCGCCGTCCCTCATCTTTGATTTCTGAAAAATGTGCATAGATATCTCCTGGATCTGATCTGTTCTGATACGATCCTGACATCCTTTAAAAATATTAAATCTGGCAATGCACCGGTGCCTTGCCAGCATTTATTATTTCATCCGGACAGGTAACCGCTGAGTGAAAGACTCATGGGAACCGGGAGGAGGGTTTTCTCCTGGCCGGGGTTCATTAGCGGATGGGAGGACGGTCCAGGTGCACATCAGAAAAATATCCAATAGAGGGAATGATACTATTCCGCCCGTTCTCGGTATACTGGTCTTAGGGATACTGTGTATAATCAGCGGCCTGTATCTCGCTTTTTTCTCCCGGGGAATTTCACATACGGCTTCCATTCCGCAACTTTCCCCCAATGACCTGCTCGGAAATCTCCTGATTCTAGCCGGGGTTATCATCCTGCTGATCGGAAGTTACCGCCAGAAAAGCTCCCCGGTATATTAGGATTGCCGGTTCAGGGGAACGGTTTTGACCAGCTGGGCGCCCGCTGGGTTTCTCCCGGTCGTTCTGGCTCTCCCGCACATGCGATACCCCGAAAAAAAGGTACTGCAGGTCCTGGAAAGAGTCCGTTATGATCACGTTAAGCACGGGGGCGGTGAAAGGGGGTCGCACTGTCCCCTCCGTTATCAAACCTGTAACTGTTTATTTCCTGTCCTGCATGGAAGGAATTCTCCAGAGCAGGTATTCAGAACTAAAAAGAAAATTCCCAAAAATAATACATCATAAAATTTTTTAAAAAAAATTTATTGGTATGATACCGCGGAGATTGCCGGCTCATCATACGTATAGCTGCTGCCATAGGCAAAATTGAGCTCCACGGTTCGTGTTACCCGATGACCGGCTTCCACCCATTCCGATGCCTTGGAGCGCACGGAATCCCCCATGCGGATGCTGGTTCTGCTGTCTATATAGGAATATCCAACACTGAGCTCCGCAGACATGGTGAGATCTTTTTGCGTGGGGTTTATGTACTCCACTTCCACGCCAACCCCGTCTCCGTTTTTGTACGATCTGAGGATACGGACAACAGGTTTTGAGAATTCTGCCCTGGATCTTAACAGGTCCTCAAAATCAAGAAACGAGCTCTTTGCAAATACAACAGTGACATATTTTTCGGGGCAGGTAATCCCGACACAGACCGCTACGGTATGGTTCCCTTCCGGAATCATCAGATCAAGGGGGAATCCTGCCTTGACAACTCCGGCAGACTTATTGTCTACCATGACAGGCAGAGGATCATCCGTAGAATAACTGCCTATGGATACCCGCAGGGGTCCTTTGAGTTTCGGGGTGACATTGGTCGTATTCGTGGCATTTACGGTTGCATTCGGCGTGGGGACGGTGGTAGTGTTCACAAACGGGGTAAACGTATTTGTAGGAGATACGGTTGCATTCCCGGGATCCTTTTTTGGCTGGGCAACACATCCTGTCGCAAGGATACAACCGACAGCAATGAGCATGGCAAGAAGCGTGATTATCTTCATGGGGGGTTCACCATTCTGATGCGTGGGACATCGGAATTACATTTATCAGATGTACTATTTTCTATGTTCATATTAAAGTATTAGTGCCATTCACCAGCGCTTGGCACGCCAGAGCCGAGAATTTAAAACCTAACCCCTTCAAATAGGTACGAATAAAGATTTTTACGGAGAGCCAGAAAGGATGGAACCAACGTGCACTGCCATGACCGCGATACCGCCTTCTCTCAAAACATGGTCGAAATGTCCACAAAACCGGTATGCACCTGATGAATTCCCCGCGTACTGGGAGACACATGACGCGATCACGGTCCTTGCTGACACCGGGATGTATGATGAGACCCGTTACCATTGTCTGGACACTGCGGAAAAGGAACAGTATCAGCAGTTCAAATCCGACTATTTCAAAAAGAGATTTACGGTTTCACGAAGTCTCCTCCGCCAGATCCTTCCCCTGGTCCCGGGAACGGAGAATGGCGCTGATATCGTCATGACCAGAGAAAAGAACGGGCGGATCCGGATAAACAACAGGCCGGATATCTTTATCTCCCTTTCCTACTCGGGGGCATGCATTGCGCTTACTCTGGGAAAAAGAAAGACAGGCAGTGACATCGGGATGGTGCATCCCCGGGAGATCAGGAAGATCCGGACCCGCCCCCTTCTCGACAGTCTGACGGGCGGAATCGGCAGGAACCAGGATCAGCGTCTTGTACATGCCTGGACGCTGCTGGAAGCATATGCAAAATTCCGGGACATGAGTCTCTATCCCCTTACCCGGGAGAGGTTTTCGTTATCAGACGCTCACTTCGTATCGTATTGCATTGACAGCTGCGCCATCTTATCTCTTGCATATGAGGGAGCCTCCCTGCAGGACAGCCTTCTCTGGATCGATCCGGGCTGCGGGTCATCGCGGGGCAGGGAGAATATGGCAACCGGTTCATCAACTCACGCGAATGGAGGTACCCATGTTCGTGCATGAATTCCTGGAACGAAGTGCATCTGCACATCCCAAAAAAACTGCGCTTGTCTTTGGCGATCAGCGGGTGAGCTATGAGGAACTTGATGATCTGGCAGCCCGGTTTGCTTCTGCCCTCATCAGCAGGGGCATCAGAAAAGGGGACCGGGTTGTTATTGTTACCCCCAATTCCCCTGAGACAATCGTTGCCATATTCGGCATCCTGAAGGCCGGGGGAGTATTTTTAGTCGTCCATCACTCGATGAAGGAAAAGAAACTTGCCTATATCCTTAAAGACTGCGGGGCACGGGGGGTCGTCCTGTTCCGGAACCAGCTGCCCGCTTTTGAGGATGTGCTGGACACGTGCGGGTCCTTACGGTGCATGGTTGTCTGCGGGGGTGATGAGGGAGCCCTGCCACAGGGAAGGGTTCCTGCTGTTTCCTATGAAACTATACGGCAAAACGAGCCGCCTCTCAGAAGATCCCCCCCGATGTCGGAGCAGGATCTTGCATGCCTTGTATACACTTCGGGAAGCACCGGGGAACCCAAAGGGGTCATGGAATCCCATGCCTGTATGGACTTTGCCAGCGGTTCTATCATCACCTATCTGGAAAATACTGCCGACGATATTGTCCTCAACTGTCTTCCCCTTTCGTTCGATTACGGGCTCTACCAGCCCCTGATGGTCTTTAAGTTCGGAGGAACACTCGTGCTCGAGCGGTCATTCATGTTCCCCGCTGCCGTCTTAAGGAAAATGGAAAAAGAGCGGGTGACCGGATTCCCTGGCGTCCCTACGATCTTCTCCCTATTGCTCCAGATGGACCTGAGCGCGTACGATCTCTCTTCCCTCCGGTACCTCACCAACACGGCAGCTGCCCTCCCGGTCTCCCATATCGGGCGTCTGTGCGGGAAGTTTCCTCAGGCCAGCCTCTACTCGATGTACGGCCAGACGGAATGCAAACGGGTCTTATACCTCCCGCCGCATGAACTCAAAACACGTCCCGGCTCTGTCGGGATCGCGATTCCCGGAACCGAAGTATGGATTCAGGGTCCGGACGGGGAACGTCTCCTGCCCGGCAGCACCGGCCAGCTGGTCGTGCGGGGGAGGCATGTCATGAAAGGCTACCTGAACAAACCCCAAGAGACTGCCAGCACGTTTGGACCCGGGAGATTTCCGGAAGAAGGAGTGTTATTCACCGGTGATCTCTTCTGCCAGGATGAAGAAGGGTTTTTTTATTTTATCTCCCGTGTCGATGATATCATCAAAACAAGGGGAGAGAAGGTCGCTCCCAAAGAGATTGAAAATGTCCTCTACCTCCTCCCGTCTGTCCTTGAAGCAGCAGTCGTCGGCATTCCCGATGAACTGGAAGGAGAGGCGATAAAAGCCTATATTGTCTCCCGTGAACCGACACTATCCGCACAAGAGGTCATCATTCACTGTAAAAAACACCTGGAAAGCTTCATGGTCCCAAAATTCGTCGAGTTCCGAGAAGCATTGCCCAAAAGCCCGGCCGGGAAAATTGCACGAAGGGATATTGTATAAACCCCTTATGAGCAGTGCCCAGGATAGTGTATTATTATTGCGGGTGATACAGCACTATCTTTACGAGAAGGGGTGATTCAGGAATTACCCGGAACAGGCTGATTCGGGGAATATCCTAATCATAAAAATAGTACCATATACGATTCATACCCGCCTCAGGGCCTCTCCGAGGCACGGCGGGGCAGACGGGTTTTTTTATTTTGTTATTCATTTAATCCGCCGCGGGGGCGCCCCGTCGGGGGCGGCGGCAACTATCACACCTGATGGAGAGAGAGTAACTATTCCTGGAATCATAGCTGAAAACAGAGATTTTCATAGTTGAATATAAAAATCGCACTGCATACGATGCATACCCGCCTCAGGGCCTCTCCGAGGCACGGCGGGGCTTCAGGGGTTTTTATTTTCATTCATGAGAACCGCCGCGGGGGCGCCCCGTCGGGAGAGGCGGCAACTATCGCACCTGACTGAGAGAGTAACAGTTCCTGTTTAGAATGTCCGCTGTTCTATCCTTCATTACCTTTTTTTTCCTTATATGGATAACCGGCGCTCTCTCGGGCTACCACACTCCTCAAAGCACTCCCTCAAAAAAGTTCACTGCGGAGGATAGATCAGCGAGGGACACACGGTGCCATGGTCCTTGTTGACAGAACGCATCTCGCCGGTATCGGAAAATCTGAGGTAGCGGTAGTGGCGGACATTTCTCCGCAGGAAAAACGTGCTCCGGAAATATGCTTCTGTTTCCGGGCTGTTACCCCAGACCACAAGAAGGGAAGCATTGTTCTGCCTGCCGGTTTCCATGGCACAGGAGATCAAGGAGGGGAGAACCCGGGGATCGGTGTCCTCGATGAACATCTCCATAAGCCGCATACTTCCCGATTCTGAGGGTTTTTTCCGTTCGATATCAAACACCATGTAACCGGCGAGAGTATTATCCAAGGACCGCCGGCACTGGATAACTTTCCGGTTAAACCATCTTGCCGATGAAAAATAAAGCCAGTTCAGGGTTTTTGTATCATGGGAGACGACTACATCGCAGGATTTTTCATAGGGTTTGCATATCCGTAAGAATTCATCATCACAGGAAACACAGACCGACGAGGTATACGCATCCCCGGCCCCGCAGGCAGGCTGAACTCCGGGTTTCTGGAACAGATATCCCGTACAAAGGTACCCCAGCCGTCGGTACAACTCCGGAATTTCCGACACTTTGGGGACCTGTTTACTGAAGATGTATTTTAAAAAAACCAGGTCGGCGTTTTTCTTATTCAGGATTCCGACATATTCTTTCTGGGAACCGGGGAGGATATACTCTTCAAACTTGTATTTGGTCAGGAAATTCATGACATACTCCTCCTCGGCCTTGAACAGGAAAAGGGAAGCAGACTTCTGCTTCATGAATTCATTGAACAGCCGGATACTGTAGAGACCCCGGACCGAAGGTTCCACGTACCAGCTGGACGATGCTGCTGCAACCCGCTTCTCTCCCCGGACGATGAAGGTTACCGGTATATTGCCGATAAAACCGACAAGGTTTGTAGCGTCATCAAGGACCCACCCCCGCGGGATCTGGCGGGTCCAGGCCGGGTTTGTTGCCCACCACAGATCAAACCTGCGTAACCAGAATTCCCGGTCGGTATGGGCGAACCCCCGGGGTAACAATGCTGCAAGATGTGGGATATCCCGATCTTCAACTTCCCGGAGGGTTATCATGTCGCTACCAGAATGGTTTCAGACAATTGTTTGCCTTCAACCAGTAAAAAAGGAGGGGTCTACTCCATGTATACCGGAGGTGCCAGCTGGAGCAGCCGGGAAGCATTTTTCATGCTGTGGATATGTTTCTGTGCCCATTCGATCTGTCCTGCCTCCAGCCCGGTATTCTTTTTTACCAGTTCCTGCGGGAGATCATGCTCCTCGGCGTAGAGCAGCTGGTCAAGAATTTCATAGGGCATACGCAGGTAAAAATCCTGATCGGATGTGAAGTGGCTCCACGTATCAGGGCTCGGTGCACGGGATATGATATTTTTATCGATGTTCAGCAGTTCGGCAAGCTTGTAGACCTGCAGTTTGTACATGTCCGCTATGGGTTCCAGGTCAACACCCCCGTCCCCGAATTTGACGAAATAGCCGGTAAGCAGTTCTGATTTGTTGGTGGTTCCGCTCACCACGTAGTTCATCTTTTCTGCCTGCATGTAAAGGACAATCATCCGGGTCCTCTGTTTCACGTTCTGGAGACTCTGGAGGGTCAGGTAGTTTGGCGCATTGAGGCGTTTGGTAGCGATCGACCCGTTCTTGTCAGAGAGCCTGATTGACGGTACCGCGAGCAGCCTTTCCGAGGTTATGCCGGGGGGAAGGAATAAGTTGGTCGTGTGGATGGCCGGATCATACTGGGGGAAGAGTTCCCGCATGAGGGAATATTTCTTCTCATAGATGCCAAAGGAGTCCAGCATGGGGGTGATCGGGACTTCACTGAAGGGAATTTTGAGTTTTTTGCACAACTTCATCGCCAGTTCCCGGCTGGAAGGGGAAGACTCCCGTTCAGGGAGGATCAACCCGTATACATGGTCGTTACCGAGAGCCTCAACGGCAAGCGTGGCAATAACTGCAGAGTCCACCCCCCCGGAAACGCCGATCACAATGCCATCTCTCCTGAACTGTTCAACCACCGCTTCTTTCATAAAACCCGGGAGGCTGGCTTTCAGTTTTTCAACATTGCCCAGCATCTCTTTTTTTATGTTAAAACCTGCAGAAAACGTCTTTTTTACCATTTTACACCATCTTTAATATATGACTTGCTAGAAAAAGTATACCAAACAATTTATATCAAACTATCTGCCTTAGTATATAATCACAACTTTTACGGTGATAATTTACATGAATGCGATAAGCAAAGACATCGTTCAGTTTTTAAAATCACGGGGATTTCTCGACGGAAAGACTTCACTCACCGAACATGAATCACTGACCGAGACGGGTGTGATCGATTCGATCGGACTTCTCCAGCTTGTTGATTATCTTGAGAGTACCTATAAAATCGAAATTCCGATGGAGATAATCACCCCGGATAATTTTGATACTCTGGCCGGGATCAGCGCGTCAGTCATGAATCTGAAAAAATAAGGGGAGACCATCGTGATGGCAACAGATACGATCGTCTGCAAAAACTGCGCCCTGGATTCAGAGACTCCCGGTATCACCATCGACGCCAAAACCGGGTTATGCCAGTTCTGTGAACATTACACCCCTCTTTCCCAGGAAAAAAAAGAAGAGTTCAGGGCCCAGATGGATGCCCTGTTTGCGTCCCCGCCCAAACATTCGGGCAAGTATGACGTCATCATGGCCTTGTCGGGGGGAGTTGATTCCTCCTATGCGCTCTACCGCTTAAAGAAAGAATATCCAAACGTAAAAGTTCTGGCTGTCCAGTTTGATAATGGTTTTATCTCCGATACTGCTTTTTACAACGCAAAGAAATTCTGCGACCTGACAAAGAGCACCTATTTCCGCCTTATCCTTGATAACAAGGCGCTCAGGGACACCTTTAAAAAAGCAGCCCGCTCAAAGGATGCCTATCCGGGTTTTGCAAAATACCGGGCGAGTGACATGTGCAACACCTGCATGAGTATCATCAAGCAGAAACTGGTGGAAATGGCCATCCATACAAACACCCCGTTCATTGTCTTTGCCTTCTCACCGGGGCAGACCGAAGTCCCGTTTGTCACCCTCACCCGCCCGTTCATGACCTGGATCCGGAAACTCTTTGATGGCCAGTTAAAGACCATGGGGGTTCTGGAAAGGGACCTCTACCTGATGGACCCGGCTATTATTGCCGCAAGTCCTCCCGACACCGAGGTCATGATTGTTCATCCCTTCCTCATATGGGACTATAACAAACAGCAATTCAGGGAAGAATGCATCAGGCTCGGCTGGAAAGAGCCCGATATCAATGACCCCAACTCTTCCAACTGCCTGCTGAACGCCTATGCGATAAAGAACCACTTTGACAAGTACCATATCCATTCGTATGCCTACGACCTTTCCGCCCTCGTCCGCCGGGGGAACATAACAAAAGAAGAGGCAACAAAGACCCTGAATGCCGAATTTTCCGATGCTGCATTACAGGAAGTGCATAAGCAGCTCAATGCATAATTCTGCTGTTTTTTTAAAAAAAGGAAAATTTTTTATCGTCTGACGGAGACGGACTAAAACCAATCGCTTTCATCACAGGGAAATCGCACAGTTATAGGAGGGATACCCGCCTCAGGGCCTCTCCGAGGCACGGCGGGGCAGCAGGTTTTTTTTATTTTGTTCTTCATTTAATCCGCCGCGGGGGCGCCCCGTCGGGGGCGGCGGCACTCATCATACCTGACAAAAAGAGTAACAACACCACTTCGGTTTGAACCCGACACTAAAATTGAATACTACGCCAGAAAATTGTTCTTTTTAATTGTCTAAAACCTGCACCTTCTGTTTTTTTGCATCAAGGGTATGAGCAAATCCGGGGAACAAACCCATAAAACAAAATGAATATTCCTTTAAGTTATTGTTTAATATTTTCCCCGACAATGGGAATATATGGTTCTCTTCTCACTGGATGAGGATAAAATCCTAAAAAAAAATCCCGACCAGGGGACCATTTTTTTATTCCAGGAAAAGTTTGCAGAGAACACTACCCTGCCAAAGAACTTTTTTTTGGGCAAAACCTATCAGGATTCTTCTTTTCGGAAATACTTCGACGTATTTTTTGGTATCCAGAAATCTGATCTGACGTATGATGGGAAAAATTGCATCCGGTATAAGACCAGTATTATAAACAGAGTTTATTCCTGGTACTCAGTTTTTCTGCCTCTCTTCTTTATTTTTATGAAGCTGGGAAAAATAAAAACTCACCTGAAAATTTTTTTGATTAAAATGAACGTCCAGGTGACCGATACTCTCTATATCGGGGGTTTTGTCCCTATGACTCACTGTGATTATACCCTAGAGCTTGAAAAAACCGGTACTTCCGGATTTGTCATTCTCCAGACCCCCTGTGCAAAAATTATCATCGACAGGAAAAATGCCCTGACCTATTCTGTTGACAGTTATTTTATGAAAACAACAAAAAAAACAGCCTTTACAAGCACGATTGTCCCAGCCGGGGACGGGAAGATCTCGCTTCGTGTTCATTTTGACGGGATCGCAAAGACGAATACCATTTCTGTCAATGACCAGGATCCCATGGTCACTCCCTTTTACAGCCTCATACGATCCCGGGTGAAGTATCCCGTATTTTCAAACGGGTATATCAAAATTTCAAATATCGCTTTACGCTACCGGGATTCTTCCACTCTTCTGTATACCATCACCCAGTCAGCCCCGAGAAAATTAATTACTCCTGTCGGGGCAAAAAACATGCTGCCCTTTGGACTGGATGGCCCGCATGATTACGCCACGGTAAAAAAAGGGATATCGGCGATGAGAAAATACGGTTTCCGGGGGACAATCTGGTTTGATGTTCTCTACCTGAAAGACGAGGATAACAACACATTTTTCAAATCATTGCTGTCCCGTGATTCCTGGGAAGCGGGAATTCATTTCAGCAAATCCCTTTCAACGTTATCATTCTCAGAAGCATTTGACCTGATTTCTCACGAATATCATACGATCTCTTCGCTCCTGAACACGTACCCCCGATCATGGTGTTCTCTCAGAAACGGGGATACCTCAGTCCATGCGGATTACCTGTATGATATCTATCACATGATATGGAGAAACGGGAACCCGGGAATTTATTCAGAAAGAAGTATCGGGGCACTGGAGGATGAGACCTGGGAATGGTGGAATCCGGCCTCAAAGGCAGGGCTCGTATACCCGGTATTTATCCACCAGAGTGACGCGGAGCCCGCAATCGGGTATTCCATCAGCTATTCGAAGTTCAGGACATGGATTGATAATTACCAGTCGAATGGAATTACCCTGATTCCGTTCAGTGAGTGGTGGCATATCAATGCCAACACGAATGATGCCCGTATAACCGATATATCCGTGAAAAACCATGTGCTGCGGTTCCGGGTCACCACCAATGGGGAAAAGGCGCTGGTGAATGTGAATATAGTTGGAAGAGATGACCTCCGCATACGGGATCTTGTTACGGATACACCGGTCACCTGGACCGGTAACCGTGACGGTTCAGTTACCTGTTGGGTCCGGTCAACCCATGAGTATGAAATATCGTTCCCTCCTCCCGGGATTTCTCCCGGATGATCGGCTGTTAAAAGATCGATTCATCTTCTGCTCTTACCGCTGAAGTCGGTATCAACCGTGCACGGACCGGGTAAGAAGACGTACCACTACCCTAAAATGATCAACGGGTTTCATCTTACGCGCTGTGGTACAGATGAGATAATCCCCATCCACAACCTGTTAAAACCCTCAGTCTGAAAAAATGCACCAATACCCCCTCATCACAGGTGAAAAAAAGAGTGAGCGTATTCCGGCAGTTCGTTATAAAATCAGGAACGACTGACCGGATTATAGTGTGTAAAAGCGAATATTTTTTAAGAAGCAACGAACTCTCTAGATGACACGGATTCGACCATGAAGACAGATGAAATACTCCGGAAAGATCAGGAACTCTGGGATCTTTTCTCCGCCAAAGAAGAATACGATACTGTCGCCCGCGATACGTATGACCGCTTCCGTTATTCTGTGAGCTCGAACCGGAATGTCTGCGAACCACGGGTTTCAGAATATCTGAGAGAACACGGCTGCACCGCAGATTACCCGGATAACAAACCGTTTGCTGTCTGCCTTTCCCACGACATTGACGGGCTGTATACATCATTTTCACAAAAGACAGAATATGCTTTTCACAATCTCCGGGAGGGATCAGTCTCAGGATTCCTGCATTACCTGGGAAAAACTCCGTTATCCAATTTCGATGATATCCTGTCGCTTGAAGAAAAGTATGGGGCGAAAAGCAGTTTTTTTTTCATGGCCGAGGACCCGGATGAACAGGATTATGCCTACACGATTGAGGATCTCGAACCTCTGCTGAAGCACCTTGTCGATCGCGGCTGTGAAGTTGGTCTTCACGGAGGACATACGGCATACCTGAACCCCGAAGAGATTGCAAGGAAAAAAAAGCGGATGGAAAAAGTCCTTGGCAGGACTATTCAGGGATACCGGAATCATTACCTGCGGTTCAGGGTGCCGGAAACGTGGGAATATTTACACGACGCCGGATTCCTGTACGATTCTACGTTCGGGTATCCCGATCATGTCGGGTTCCGGAACGGGATGTGTCACCCGTTTCAGCCATTCAATCGTACAACGGGAAAGACCATAGAGATCCTTGAGATCCCGCTCACGATAATGGCAACCACATTTGAAGGGTATATGAACATTGATCTGGCCGGGGCCTGGGACATGACGAAGCATCTGGTTGATACCGTCGAGCGCAACCACGGAGTCCTGACCGTATTGTGGCATAATACCGATTTAATCGGGAACAAAAGAACATTTTATGAGAAACTTCTGAAATATTGTGCAGAAAAGAATGCCTGGATGACCAGCGGTCAGGAAATTGCCCTGTGGTGGAATCAGAAAGGATTCATCTGAAAAAGGTACTCTGACGGGCAGTGTATACCGGCAGGGGGGGTAAATTCCTGCCGGTCTTTTTTTACAAAAAAATGGGCTCTGTAGAAATCCCTTCTTAGTTTTTTGAGTGACGTGGAAATTGCGAGGGTGACCCCCTCTCTCCCCCAAAGGGGGAGGCAGCCCAAATGGGCAAGCCCGCCATTGACCCCAAGACGGTTGGATTTTTCTCTTCACTGCCGAAGTACGATTCACAGCCATGCTCCACGGGGCGAACCCCGACGAGGCGGTGAGCACCCGTGGCCCCATCGCTATCCGATACCTGTTCCCCTCTTTTAGTTTTCTCCAAGAGCATGATTTCTACAAAGCAAAAAAATGCAAAAAAGATTTTAGTTTCAGGGAGTGCCCGGTGTGCCGGTTCTTTGCAGGACCTGTTTTATCGCTTTGATATTGAGAATATAACAGATTCCATACATGAATGTCATGATAGAGGAATAGACCAGGATCGTGACTACTGGGGACAATCCGAACAGGTAAGAAAGATACAGCCCGGACAGCACCATGATCGTCCTGCAGATGTTCCAGGCCAGCTCCCACTGGTTAAACCCGTACAACTCTAGACGGTCGGTAGAAGCTACTACAAATTGTGCAACGACCATGAAGCTGAGAGGGATACTGAACATGCCGGCGTCTTTCCAGGCACTCCCGAATATGATGGGGAACAGTAGGGGAGAAACGATAGCTCCAAGAAAAATTATCGGGGCACCAAACATAAACAATTTTTTTGTCGTCTTCTGGTACAGGGAAAGAATTTTATCCGATTTATTCCTCAGCAATTCCGAACTCTCTCCGAAAAATGCCTGTGCGATTGAACCTGAAATGAGCGAGACCGGCAACTCGAGCATTGAAAAGCTTAAGATGTACAATCCGACAACCTCGAAACCGAAGACCCCGGCCAGATACAGGGTCGGGACCTGTAAGATGATCTCATTGATAAAACCGGCCGGCAGGGAGAAGGTTGGAAATTTTTTGTATTTCGCTGCAAGGGATCTCAGGACAGAAAAATCAAGAGTCCGGACAGATCGCCATGCCCTTGGCAAAATCGTCTTTCCGAGTGTAGTGATACCAACAAATCTGCCAATGATCTCTCCGGAGATCAGGCCAAGTGAACCGAACGCAAGCAATCCGAGGACGATCTTACAGACCGAGCTGCTTATACTCTGGGCAACCCGGGTATGCGTGATCAGGCCATAATCTTTTGTCCGGAGTATCCAGTACGTCAATACCTGATAGAAGGAAATGGCAAAGAAACCTATACCGAATAACCAGTAATACGGCGTTAAGAATTCAAAATGAAATATTCCGGCGAGAAAATCTCCCCAGATGAACAGGACCACAAAGAGAATGAGCGTTAGCGAGCACACTATTGCGAGCGATAAGATGAGGAGATATTCGGCATCATGATCATTTTCGGCCAGGGGGATAGTCAGTTCGTATTTAAACGAGCTCCCGACGATTAATATCGATAACAGGGAAGTAAAAACTGCCAGTGTCCCGTAAATATCAGGAGGGTAAATCCTGGTCAGTATCGGGACAAAAAGGATTGCAAGGGCCTGTGATATTACCGTTCCGCTGCCCAGTATCAGGATTCCTTTAAAGAGAGGATCCGATGAGATCCGGGAGAGAATTTTATTTCCTGTGGCATTCAGGTATGTTCTGGCTCTGGATATGAATGATTCAGCCTGATCCGGTTCTTCTTTCACAGAAACTCACTAGTTTATACGATATGCCGGTTTATATTATAGCCATATACGATTTCCGAAGGAAAATCCATCCTGAGGATATACGAAATACCGCGATCGTTGCAGTGCGTCTTACTTCAAATCTGCTGCAGTCTTTAAAGTTTTTGCCTGGGAAGAAAATCGTGAAGGACTAAAAGTATGGATCTCTTCAAAGGATTATCTGATTTTCGTTCTTTTCTGGTGCAGGTTCTTGCCACGAAATTTCATTATCTTATCTTCCTGGGAATTGTTGCCGTTCTTGGTCTTACGTATGCTATTGGCAGGCCTGATTATGCCATCCGTGCTCTCATTTACATTGTTCCGGCCATACTTACCGTAGTTGTTATCTGGATATTTTATCGTAAAGGTGAAAAATGTCCGGATACCCTGCTCCTGGTACCGCAACACCGGAAATTGTTCCAGGTCCTGTTTGTAGTACTGTTTATCCTGTCCATGCTCTCCCTCTATTTTTCTCCTTACCGGCCATGGTATTATTTTGTGCTGATCACTGCCCTTTACTGCCTGATTTTTCTGCAAATCTTTTCTGAAACCCTACGACCATCCGCCATTCTGTTTGAGATCAGTCTGGTCCTTGGAAACCTCATTTTCGGGTTGCAACTGAAATACCCGTTTTTTTTCGGTCAGTCCGATATTATTCCGCATTCCTACTATGCGAACATTATCGTTTTGTCAGGGCACATAATACCGCTTGATCTTGACTATACCTATGCCTGGTTCCCGCTCTACCATATTCTCCTCGCGGAAGGAACGGATCTCCTGGGCATCGACGTAAAATATGCCTTCATCCTTCTGACCTCGTTATGTTTTATTGCATTGATCTGGGTTCTCTACCTGCTGTTCCGGCAGATAACAAAAAATGTCCAGACCTCTTTGTTTGTGTGCCTGGTCTTTGCCACGACGCCGGTGGTGATCGACTATTCTACCTATGTGGTAACCCGGGTAATGGCTTTTATCGGGTTCATCTTCTTTTTGTATCTGGCACACAGGCAGATCCATACGTCAAACTGGCGTTCATTCTCGGTATTAACAATAGTATTTTCCCTCTACCTGATCCTGGTACACCAGGTTTCGATAATTCAGATTTTATGCCTGCTGTTTATATTTATTCTGGCAGAGCTGCTCATAAATGACTATTTTGCACTTAAAACCAAAATAATCGCTCTGATTATCATTATCTCCTCTACCTACTGGCTCTTTACTTCTTTTTTCTTTTCCAGTGCTATCCTGAGGTCAACGGATACGGCAACTATCTCCGGGTTATCCCAGACATTATCCCAGATCGATGCGGGAAATGCGGTTTTGTTTTTACGCGACAATATAACCGCAACAATAATTATTTTCTTTGCACTCGTTGGTATCAGCTATCTTTTCTGGGCCCATAAATCAAAATACCCCGCGGTTATCGGCCTTTTTGCACTGATTATGATCCCTCTCTATTTTCCCAGCCCGATAACTGCGTCAGCAATGGCAATGGTCACGTTCAGGATAGACCGGTTTGTCCTCCTTCTTTCACCATTTATTGCATTTGTATTCGCAACCGGACTGCTGCTCATCCTGTTCCTCCTCACTAAGAACCGGTACACTCACAAAATTGCGATCCTGTTTGGCATCATTATTTTTGCCTACCTCTGTTTTTCTGCACTGACGATAGAGAACGCATCCGATTCCCCCGATGTATCCACGGATCAGATCAGGCATTATTTCACCGAATCGGAACTGCATGCATTTGATTTTATTCCTCACTACGTCCCTTACAACTCAACCATCTCATCCGATAAAATTTCCAGTCGTGTATTTGAGAAAATATATTTCAGTGAGACAAAATCCCTGAATTTACCCTCCTACAGGGCCAGCAGTCAGTCTGTATTTCCACGAAACTGAGGCAGGGTCTCCGGACACATTTGCATTCGAAGACGGCTACTTTATTCTCCGGAACCAGGAACTGGAAGAGCATAGCCTTGGATTTGAAACAAAGAGTCTTGGTTATGGTAATTTTTTCAAGCCGACCCCGGAAATCCTGTCAGATTTCACGGACATGACGGACCTGTCGCAAAAGATTTACGATAACCGGAAGGTCACTGTTTTAGCTACCGTAAGCTGAGATAATGACCAGGTTTTTCCTCTGTATCTTTGTGTTGGATGGGAACGAGGGAACAATTCCTGTACCAGTTGCGGAATAAAGAGATTTTCGCAGATGACTAAAATTTGCATCATCGAGAAATCATGGGCTACATCCTTTAGAGAACCGAAGAGGGGACCAGTTTGTTCTGAATAGCGATGAGACCACGGGCGCGCACCGCCGCGTCGGGGTCTCGCCGCAGTGGAGCATCGGCATGGGAATATGGATCTTTTCGGCAGCGTAAATAAAATAAATCCAACCGCTCAGGATCACGGGTCAACGGGGGACTTGTCCTCTCATGCTGCCTCCCCCTTTGGCGGAGACAGGGGGTCACATTCGTAACTTCCACACCAGATAAGGAACAATACTTTCAAGCAAGGATTTCCTCAGAGGAATTTTTACGGAGGTAAAAGAGCGATATTTTAAAATAAGGTATTTTTTTATGGGTATACCGTTCATAGGTAACCAGAGATGCTGAAATATGTTATTGTCACCGATGACAATCTGAAAAGCGGAGTATTAAAAAAAGCGAGATACCAGGTCGACACCCTGAATAATCTGGGCATTCCTTCAGAACTGGATATCATAAGCCAGGTGGAAAGGGAGGATGCCGAATCCGGGATACATTTTTTTTATTTTGAAAAATTAGAACATGCAACCATTTCTGCACGACTGCAGCGTGCAAAAAAGATCCGGAATATCCTCAGCACCATCATAACTTCCTCGGGTCCTGACGATATTTTTTATTACCGGGCTTTCGGTTCCCTGATGTTCTCGTACTATCCCCTCGCTTTTTTCAGGCCGTTCCACCGCTGCAAAATAATTTCTGAACACAATACTATCGAAAGCAGGGAACTCTCCCTCGACAAACAGTATGTATCTGCCGTCCTGAACATCCTGCTGGGTAATCTGATCATCGGGCAGTCCGACGGAATCGTTGGCGTTACCCGGGAAATTACCCGTCACTGGACACAGAGATTATTTTATCGTTCCATCCCTCACTGCACCATACCGAACGGATTTATGGTCGGTTCAGTCGCCGTCAGGAAGTCCCCACCGTTTGATCCCGGAACCCTGCATATCCTGTTTGTGGGAAATGTAAGCCGCTGGCATGGCCTTGACAGGATAATTGAGGGTATCGCCCGGTACTCCGGGCCCGTCCGGATACACTTTCATATCGTCGGCGATGGCGATGAAATAGCTCCTTTGAAACGGCTGAAAAATTCAGTTGCTCCTGCAGCTGAAATTCATTTTCATGGTTTTCTGAGCGGGAAGGAGCTGGATGCCATGTTCAATACCTGCCATATTGCGACAGGAAGCCTGGGGATTCACCGTAAGGGACTGTCCCAGACATCCGAACTGAAAGCCCGGGAATATTGTGCACGCGGGATCCCCTACGTCATTGCCTGCGGCGATGCTGATTTTCCCGATGATCTTCCCTGGATCCTGCGGATTGCGCCCGATGATTCTCCCGTAGATATGGAAAAAGTCGTATCATTTGCCCAAATACTCTTTGCCGGAGCAGATCCATCAGTGACTATGCGAAAATTCGCTGAAGAGAACCTGGACTGGAGCGTAAAAATGGCGAAATTACAGAAATTTATCACGCAAAAAGTGATGGTCCGGTAACGAGTGACGGGGGTGTTTCCGGGTCCTGAGAACAAATCCAAAACAATCTGATTTCAATCCAAACCATGAGAATCGCAATTTATAAGATAGACCCCGCCTCAGGGCCTCTCCGAGGCACGGCGGGGCACAGGTTTTTTAATAAATTTTTTTACTTTCCGATCCGCCGCGGGGGCGCCCCGCCGGGGGCGGCGGCATCTCATCGTAATACGAAGGAATAAGAGAAACCCTTCCCGAATCGTATTGGAAGAGCAGGGTTTTTTTCGCGCACACAGGATCCAGGTATACGGGCACTTTCTCATTCGACCAGTGCAGAATACTGATCCAGTTGCCGGTTTACGATCACGTCGCTTCTCCACCGGGACTCGGCAATCTGGCGGGACTTTTCCCCGAATTTTTTCCGTAATGCACTGTCGTCAAGCAGTATACGCAGCCGATCGGCGATCTCACGCGGACGGGAAGGATCCAGGGTGAATCCGGAATTTCCTTCTGAAACCATATAAGGGATACCGGATATGCGGGACGCTACTACCGGAATACTGTTTGCCATCGCCTCGGAGACGATCATCGGTGCTGTTTCCTGGAGGGAGGTTACGGCGAGTATACTTGCCCGGGAATACAGGCTGAGCATCTGGTCAAGGGGGGCCGGGCCGGGAATAATTACATCCTTTTCGAGGTTGGATGAACGGATAAGTTTCTGGAGTTTTTGCACGTATTCCTCATTTCCGAGGGATCCCGGCAGGATACAGTGGAACCGGACGTTTTCTGATTTCAGCAGGGCAAGCGCTTCGATAAGGGCATGCTGGTTTTTTAACGGGGTGAGGCTCGCAGGATAGAGGATCAGACCTTCCTCTTCCCTTTTTTCCTGCTCAAAGAACCGGTCAGATACAGGATTTTCTATAACTTCAGTAGCAGGGACCCGGGTTTTTAAAAAGTCGTGTACTTCGTTGATCACATACGGTGAGATGGCTATCAGTTTTTTTATCCTGCGGGAAACGTACCTGAACCTGAGGACATTGAGTTCACCATACGCAAACCTCGAATACATGCTGGGCTCCAGAGTCTTTTCCCGCCAGTACATGCCATGAAGGGTAAAAATTGTGGGAATGGAAAGAAAAGCACCCGCTGTTGCCCCGGATATAGGATGGGAATGGAGAAGGTCGATGGAATCCTTTCTTTTTTTCAGGTGCAGATAATAATTGAGATCGGAAAAGAAAGCGGAGGGAATCATTTTCCTGAAATATTCATAGGTGATATTCCCGAAGGCATCATCGGAGGCAAACGCTGAATGAAAATTCGTTCCCAGGGATGACATGACATGGATATGGATATCGTCTTTTTCCAGACGGGAGTGATTTTTTTTCAGTCCTTCTATGGTATCGTATGCAACACCCTGTGGTCCGCCGGAAATCCGCTTATCTGAGTAATTGACAACCAGTGCGATTTGCATTGAATGAGATGATTCCGGCAGGATTAAATTATTTGTGATAAAGTATCGTGTCGTAGTCTCGTAACCCGAAGTGAGTGAACGAAAAAGAAAAAGGAGCGAAAAATATCCCTGCTCAGGGACTCTTCAGAGGCACGGCGGGATAGGAAATTTCAGCATTTTAGTCCTGTTGACCGCCGGGGGCGGCGGGTTCATCGCATAAATGTAAAGGATAGACATTACTTGTATTACGGGTGATTTCAAAGCTCTTTTTTATACACCTTCGCATACACGCCAAGGATCTCCTGAGCGATTGTCTCCCAGGTAAACTGCTTTGAATAGGCGGAAATTACCGCAGGATCCCAGTCCCGGCTGAGCGAGGCGAGAATGGCGGTGGCCAGTTCCCGGACGTTTCCCGGCTCACACAGAAGACCATAGGAGTCGCTGGTGATAATCTCAGGAATTCCTCCGACCCGGGTACCGATAAACGGTTTTGCGCATCCCAGGCATTCGAACATTACGGTAGGATTGCCTTCATTTAAGCTGGGAAGAACAAAAATATCCCCGGCATTGATCCATAACGGTATTTCATGATGGGGTTTCACGCCGACGATCTTTACCGCGTGTCCGATCTGTAATTCCGCGATCAGGTTCTCGAGCCGGGTTCTCAGTTCACCGTCACCCACAATGTAACAGACGACATCATCCCTTTTTCCGGTGATCTCATGCATCGCCCGGATCAACATTTCATGACCTTTCACCACATCATACAGTTTTGCGACATTCACCAGAATTTTCTTATCCTGCGGCAACCCCAGTGTGCGCCTGCATTCCTGCATGTCCCTGGGAAAGAAACGATGGTGGTCAAATCCGTTCAGAATAACGGATACCGCTTTTTTTATACCCAGCTTCCTGATGGAAAGGAGATTATTCCGGCTGACGGTGATGATGTGGTCAGCGGAATTCAGGATACGGGTGATCTGCTCTGTGTAAAACGCGTTTTTGAATGGCAGATCATAAATGTCCATCCCGTGAGCCGTGAGAATAAAAGGAACGGCATATTTTTCTTTCAGTTGTGAACCGACATATCCTGCAGACCAGGTAAAATGTGCATGAATGAGATCAAATTCAAGGGAATGTTTTTTTATGACTTTTTCGACAGATGCCAGGTGACTCCGGCCCAGATGTTCATATCCTGATGCCGTAGGGAGATAAAAGACAGGTGTCTGGATGACATGGACATTTTCCGGTACATTGCTGAGATCTATTTTCTGGGCGACAGAAAATGGTACGAGATAACTGACGGGAATAATCCGCGTAATCTCCGCAAAGGGATTGGTCCGGACCAGGACATACACCGAACGGAAATGGGGGGCCATCTCGTCGATCTGGTCCTTGATAAAGGTAGCATACATATGGGAAATAATCAGGATACTGGGTTTTTCCATGGTTATGCCCCTTCACACGGGGTTGTTTTTTCGGCTCCCTTTTCCTGCAGGGAGAGAAAACTCTCAGGATAGGTTTCAACAAACCATTCCAGGAACCGGGTTGCATTGAGTTTGTCTTTTAAAAAGATCTCCCGTTTTTTCTGCCATTCTTCCTTCACCTGCGGGTTTTTGAGGATCTCGACAGCTTTTGCCAGTGCCGGTCCCTGGTCTCTGAAGTTATAGAGCAGGCCGTAGGTATGCTCCAGATCCGCGGCATACCCAAGCTCGCTTGCCAGAGATGAGACATACACAGCAGGAGTTCCCATCATGGCCGCTTCCGCTGCAGTCGTCGATCCTTCGCCGAAATATAAGGTGGCAAAATACAGGAGATCATGAAGTTTTTCCAGCGGGATGGTAATCTGGTATTTTTTTAAGTGATCGGGTAAGGTAACCTCAGAAGTGATGAATACTTTCCCGTATTTTTCCAGGTGCTCCACAATTTCTTCCCGGTTCTGCAGGCCCTTCTGTCCAAGGTCATGCTGGGCATCCCAGGCCACGAACCGTACAACAGAAAAACGCTCTCCGGGGGCAATTCCGGCATCTGCAAGTACCGAGTTATCCGGCGTGAAATAATCAGGGTGAAGGTAAAACAACTCTTTATAGGTGTCAATTTTCACCTGTTTCTTCCCAAAATCCTTCCGGAAACAGCGGGGAGTGATGACAACGTCTGCGAACGGGACGTAAAGGCGGTGTTCCCACGTGGCATGGTCGGTGTCTTCAAAGTTGATACAGGGTCTGCCCAGGAGTTTTGCAACATGGCTTGCGCGGATGGAACCGAATCCGACAAAAATATCAGGTCTGAACTTTTTTGCAACCAGAAGCATCCTGATATCCAGCAGGGGAATGTTGATCATTTTTTCCGCAAGGGATTTCCCGTAACTTCCCAGTTTTTCATAGGAGAAACCATAATTATCCAGTAAACGGTACGAGATCTCTTTCCTGCTTGCCGTGATGAGGATTTTATGACCCCGCTTTTCCATCCCGCGGATGAAATTTTTGAAAAAATGCACATCTGCCGGGTGGTTGATATCGACAACAACTCTCATGGCAGACTGCACCCCCTCGTTAAAAAAAAATACGGTCCTGGAAAAAAAAGGACTGGTAACCCGCATAGCTCTTTTTTGCCTGTCAACCATAAAAAATGATCCTGCTGCCACCGTTTAACCTTACCATGACTCAGGCGGCGATCGGTCTTTTTTTTTATCCGCAACACTAAAAAACAGAGAATACGGTTCAAAAAGGCTTGTCTGTCCCGGTTGACCGTGGATCCCGCATCATGAATACCACCGGCGCAGGATTTTTTTTCCGATATTCATCCCGAAATCGAGTGCCGACCACACGAGCCACTCGCCGCTGTTTAACGACCAGCGTTCGGGATGGATGGTCAGGTAAACTTTTTTTGCTGACCCCTTTGCAATCCACCCGATGAGATCATCGGTAGTGTCCAGGATTACCGGGTTTTCGTTTCCCGTTGATCTCCTCATCACATCCCTCGTTGATTCTCTCCCGCTCCAGGTCCTTCCGGTATCTGTCAGGTAGTGCAGGTCCCCGTTGTCCTGTTCAAAGGATAAAAATGCCTCACCGCTGATTCCATACGCATGGTAATCATACCTGTTCCAGAGGTCGCGGTTATTGTATTTTGAGAGCGGGCTCCCGTGCATACAGATCGTATCGACCGGGCAGATTTTCCGGAACTCCTCCAGTTCTGAAGAAAAAAGGGCAACCGCTTTTTCAAAATTCCCGTTTGTTTTGCTCAGGACTTCATAATGATACCCTACCTCGTGGCCAAGATTCCGGATGCGGGTAAGAACCTCAGGCCTGAACGTGGAGGGGTACCGGAAATAATACGAGGATCTGATACCCTGTTCATGTTCCTGTTCTGCCATACGAAGAGAGTTTTTGATCTTCCGATCAACATCATGTCGCACAATAGCGATATTTCCTTCAGGTTTTTCTGACAGGTATTCAAAAACCGTGCAGATGCGGTAGTGTTTTGCAAGGACTTCGCAGAGTTCCTGGTACTTGTCGAGGGAGAAATCCAGTGTTCGTGACGCCATTATTGCCCGATACCATCCATAGCTTACTTTTTTTGTCTCGTATATTAAAGAACATCGCAAAGGAAGTCCCCGTGCAGTCCTGAGTAGTACCGGGCCCTCAAAGCCTGTCACGGGGAGTGTCAGGAGGAGAGTCTCCCGACACTGCATTTTCGTCTCCTGTTCTCAGATGCGGTACTTTTTAGTTCCGGACAGGTGACCTTTTTTTGTATGAAAAGGAATACCTGAGTAAAGAGAAAGGATCTTTATATGAGAAAGAAAAAGATTGCCGTGATCGCTCTTGCCCTGTGGCTTATCATTATTTCCATCGTTATGCTCCTTGCAGAGCGGATAGACCTCGCGCTTTTCTTTATCCTGGCATTTGTAGGTTTTCTCGTGATCGTGGAGCTCATGGAGCCCCACTATGTCAGGCCCGGTTACCAGTGGTACATGCGGGGCCTCATCGCTGCAGGGATCGTTATTTTCGTCGTGGTTATCGTCAATAAACTCCTCGAAATCCTCGGACTTGAGCTTGTCATAGGATGAATTTTCTCTGACGCCCGCATTTTTTTTGTGGCCGGTGAGGGTAAGCAGGCTTTCTTCTCGCTCGGGCGCTCCTTCTTCCTTTTCCGGTAAAGGAGAATAAGGACCCCTTGAATGTCCAGGGATTTATAAAAACAGAGAAACATCTTTTGTAATACCAGTGAGATATGTGTATAACCACAAGGGCATGAGAGAAGGCTTACAAGATATCCTGGGAGATGACGAATGAAAGTAAAACTGCTCAATACGTATTCCGTGGCTGCAATCCTGATGATGGCAGCGGCGGCAGGTTTCATCGCGATTGCCTTGTTCTCCCATCTGGGGGAATTTGTTACCGCTGCTTTTGTCATTTCCGGCATGGTTTGTGCAATAACCGGTATCTTTTTAATTACCTTTTCGGGAGGAGAGCCGATCGATCCACGGTTTGTCGGGATCCTTCCTGTGCAGGGATGCATAAATCTCTTCCGTGTAGCGACTTATCTCGGAATCAAAGGGAATGCGTATTTCCTTCCACCCCGCATCACCGGAGAGGGGCGGGTTATGCAGTACAACCCTGTCTCGACCTATACCGGAGGTCTGGTACCGGCAAAAGATCCCTTCCCGGAAACCGCTGAAAAAGGGCTTGTCGTGGTCCCGTCCTGCGACCCGCTGGTCCAGGTCCTCAGGACGAGACACGGGCTGATCATGCCGGACAAAAAGGAACAGGTGATCCAGATCCTCAGGGAAACGACCGGGGAGATTTTTGAGCTGGCTCCCAGGGTTTCGGTGCGCTGGAACGGGAACACCGTTACCGTCGTGCTTCAGCGCTACCGCTTTATAGAGGGGTGCAGGGTTATAGCGAAGGAGGCCCCGGATAGTTGTGCAAGGAGTCCCTGTCCGGTCTCCAGCCTCTGCGGGGCACTGATCGCTGAGGGTATGGACAAGGCAGTGATGCTTGAACAGTGTTCAGTAACGGGTCAGGACGTTACGATAACCTGCTCGATTCTCCCCGATTCCTGATCCGCCTGCGGCACTTTCTCCGGCACTTCTTCTGGCACTACTTCCGGCACTTCGGCGATGAATCTCAAGTGAAGGCTGCGGTAGCTCGCGTTGATGCGATCGCTCCCGGAAACCTCAAAACCGGGAACATTTTCGTCGAACAGCAGGAACTCCATCCGGTTGTACCGGGTGCTGTTCACGGACAGGTTATACGGAAGAATCGTACTCTGGTTGTGACCCAGGTTCAGCAGGACCCGGTCCTGGGGATTCATGGAAACAATACGGGAGGTGTTTGTTACATTATCAAATTCCGTCTGTATCATCCAGGTCTCGATGGTATAGCGGGTATTCCGGTACTCATGATTCCCGACGCCGACGAACACGGAATAGTTCTGGCCAGGGGCGATCCGGTCCGGATAGTCAAAGGCTGTCCCGTTACTTCCCAGGATAAAAAATTCCGTAAACCGTTCCCCTTCACGGGGGACAGACAGCACATAGACTGCCGTCCCGATGGCAACGAGGATTGCCACGACTAGTACCACACTGAGCACCCGATCAAGCATGCCCGCTTTTTTGGGAATGACGCCCTGACCGATTCCCTTTGCAACCCCGGAAAATGATATCCTGAACCGTTCTTCATACGGCAGTCTGGCACGCGAATACTGCGCTGCAAGAATCATCAGCAACGTGAAGAGGGTTATTGCTGTCACCAGGGGCTCAAGCCGGATTCCCCACGGAGTGAAATTTAATCCAAGACCGATCAGGGGAACAATAGCAAGGGAAGCTCCAAAAGAGAGTACGAACCGCTCGATGAGATCGATATCCCCGTCTTTTGGGAAGAGTGCCGCAATAACGCAGTATCCCGGTATGAAAAGGATAACGGGAAGGACAAGGATAACCCTGACGGGAATTGCCTCAGGCATCGGGAGATAGATCGCCAGGATACCGATGACGAGACATAACCCCGCAAGTATGAGGTCTGCGGGCAGGACTCTGAACAGGGCTGAGAACCTCTTCCCGGGTGATGGGTCTTCAGACAAAGAATTTACCCCCCGTGGTACCGGCAGGTGGTGCCACCGGCAGCCGGGAAAGATACCCGGAGCAGGAAAACATTACGTGAAGCAATAAAATCTGCAGGTGTGTTTTTGCCATTCTCAAGGATACGGTCTCCTGTATTTTTCTGATACCTGACAATGTTTTTCCCGTGAGGATTTTTTATAACGGTATTTTTGTCTGCCGCTTTTGTAAAGGGTATCGCAGTAGTACTATTAGCTGTATCGTCAATATAAACTGGACGGGAATTCTTCTGGCCGTCTGCCGGGGGCTCATCCGGTGGAAGGACGCCGTTTGCCCTTATATCCTGATCGACCAGACAAAAATTCCGAAGCGGACACCGGGTTTTTTTCCTGCCGTTGTCCCCGGGAAACGGCCGATTAAAGAGAGCAAGGCCAAAACCAGAAAGACAGCAGGAAAAGCAAAAAGGTTTAAATTTATGACACATTTTTCTAATACACAGGGAGTGTTTTAGGAAGGGAATCATGAAAGAAGTCATCTTTGCACTCATCTGGTATTCGGGTATCCCCTTTTGTTTCCGGGAATTCCTGCAAAGAAAAAAGGTAACCATTGTCCTGTTTCACGATATCCCCCCGGAAAATGCAGAAAAAATGTTTGGCTACCTGAAAAAAAGGTATTCTGTTATCGGCCTGCAGGAACTTCTGGACAATTACCATGCCGGAACCTGGAATTTTCCCAAAAAGCCCCTGATCATTACCTTTGATGACGGCCATGCCGGCAATTATGCACTTCTTCCCGTTATCAGAAAACTGGATATTCCCATTACGATATTTTTGTGCGCCGGCATTGTGAATACAAAACGGCATTTCTGGTTCCCCCCGAGTCACCCGGACTATTCATTTCATGATCTGAAACGGATGGAAAACCAGACACGGTTGTCAGTCCTGCAGGAGATTGGATTTTCCCCGGAGACCGAATATGAGGATGCGCAGGCACTCACTAAAAAAGAGATCGAAGAGATGGCCCCCCGGGTAAATTTCCAGTCTCACACACTGTTTCATCCTTTTTTACCCCGGTGTACAGGAGAGGAAGCAGAAAAAGAGATTACCGGATCAAAATCGCTGCTGGAACAGGAGTTTGGCCTCACGATCAATGCCTTTTCCTATCCCAACGGGGATTATTTACCCAGAGATATCGAACTATGCAAAAAAGCCGGCTATTCCTGCGCAGTCAGCCTCATTGCCGGATATAATACGCCCGACACAGACCTTTTCCAGCTGAGGCGGGTGAGTGTGAATGATACGGAAAATCTGTATGAATTAGCCGTAAAAACCAGTGGTTTCTGGGGAATTCTCAGGGATTTCCTCAAAAGATTGGCTCTGTAGAAATCCCTTCTTCGTTTTTTTTATCTGGCGTGGAAATTGCGAGGGTGACCCCCTCTCTCCCCCACAGGGGGAGGCAGCATGAGGGGGCAAGCCCCCCCGACCCCTGTTGAGCGGTTGGATTTTTTTCTTTTACGCTGCCGAAGTATGATCCACAGCCATGCTCCACGGGGCGAGCCCCGACGAGGCGGTGAGCGCCCGTGGCCCCATCGCTATCCAATACAGGTACCCTCTTTTAGTTTTCTCAAAGAGCATGATTTCTCCAGAGCAAAAAGATTCTAAATAATCAATCGGATTTTGTGTGAGCTTTAAAAAACCTCCTTTAACAATCTGCTTTTTTTATAGGAACATGTGTTTTTAAAAGAAGAAGTTCTGCTTCGTTAAATTCCCGTATACCACGACGGGAAATAGAAAGACCTGGTAGTATAAGGGGGTGGATAGTGCCGTTGTTTCCTCCCGTCCCCCTGCGTCTGATTCGATGATACCGGGAACCGGCGGTATCGCATTCCCGGGTGATCGGCGGAGGTTGTGAGGCCCCCACAATCAGTTTGGTTTGTTCCTGGAGCATTGCGCCGGAGTTTTTTTAAACATTTTCCACAGCCGGGTTTTGCTCAGCGTTTTTCAAGGACGACAAGGTGACTATAGGATAAATCAGAGATTTTGGAGATCTGTTTTTTTGGTATCCTGACTTCTCTTTCATCGGTTACATCACTATTCGCTATACTTTCCGGATTTTCAGGTTTTGAAGTTCGCCCTATGGTCCGCTGAATAAATGATAGTGATGTTGAATAAAAATTATCAATATTGCGGTTTTTCCTTGCACAGTCTAAGATAAAACCACCCAGAAGCGGGAAAAAATTATATTCATATCCCCTGAATTCGAGGATCTTGAATCTTTTATCCACTAGATTACCAATCATTCTGCGTGTGTAATATTCATAGGGCCTGACATTGAACGAAGCCTGAAACGGGTATACGTCACAAGAAATTGACCATTCACGGATGAACCTGAACATTGATCGTCTTGTAGGCACGGTAATCAATAATTTTCCATGGGGTTTTAAAACTCTTAAAAATTCACTGATTACACCTTCGGCATCCGGAATATACTGAATTACGGTAATGCAATAAATAAAATCTATTGAATCGTTTTTGAGCGGAAGATTACTGATACTGCCCTGACAAAAGGGAAGTCCGTCCTCATTATGGGTATCTGCATGTTTGAGATCCAGGCATAGGATGTTGTTATTCCGTTTTTTTAAGTTATCTGCAAAGAAGCGATCTCCGCAACCCGCATCCAGTATTTTCCCGGTTTCCGGCACATAGCGGATAAGAGAGGAGAGAGGTTCCCAATAAAATTTTGATCCTGAAAACATGTTATTCCCTCACCGAAAAATCCCTTTTTACCGGTCGCATAAAAACGAACCCCCGGCTTCATTTTCAGTCACGAGAAAACGAATGTAACCCTGACACACTACCATTTGCTTCTCCTACACGCATACACTCACTCATACTATAAAGTCTCGCGAGGCATTGGTGCATGGCAGATGGACCTGGCAGGTGCCTCATATTTCAGCAGGTTTCGATAGCTAACGCCCTCAACGAGCATGAAATAACATCTCCTTACAGTTTTAAAAACGGTGGGATATCTCAGAACTGGTAATAGATAAATTCTGAACCTGCACTGGGCGTAAAGCAGAGAAGAATGAAAACCATGATGATGAGATAGAGTATCCACCAGGTATTCTGCAGGGATGAGAAGAACCGTGTCCAGTCAGTTGTCAGGAAACCGGTAACTTTTTTTATCCAGTAATCGCTGCGCACAAGCAGGACAAGACCAATAATGATCGCACTTACGAGGGCAATGAGTATCCAGGGAGCAAGGTTCAGGACGGCCCCGAACAGGGAATCATAAAATTTTAACCCGATAGTCTGGTAGGTGAAATTAAAGTCAAGCAGGACATATTTTTTGATGCAGTAGATCATATCGGAAAGATTTCCCACCCGGAACATGATCCAGCCAAGGAAGATAAAATACTGGGTGATGAAGATCTTCAGAAAAAGCCCGAGATGTATGTTCAGCGAGGGTAATTTTTTCGCAAAGGATCCTGTCGTACCGGAAAGATATTTGTACACTGACTGAAGAACGCCGTGGTATCCGCCCCAGATAATGAAATTCCAGGCAGCTCCGTGCCACAAACCGCACAACAGCATGGAAATTTCCACATTGAAATAGGTCCGGAGTGTTCCTTTTCTGTTTCCTCCGAGCGGGATATAGATATAATCCCGGATAAAACTGGAAAGGGTAATATTCCAGCGCCGCCAGAATTCCGTGGGATTTTTTGACAAGTAAGGCCGGAAGAAATTCTGCGGGAGGTGCAGTCCTACCAGTTCTGCTGCTCCTAAAGCGATGTCAATGTACCCGGAAAAGTCACAATAGATCTGGATTCCAAAAAAGATTGTCCCGATGATGATACCCAGGGAATTAAAGCTCGTCGGGTGGGAAAAAATCGCGTTTGCAACCGGAGCACAGTTGTCTGCGATAACAAATTTTTTCATAAATCCCCAGACCATGAGAGTCACACCGGTTTTCAGGTTTGCCGGGCTGAGAGAGATGCTGTTTTTCAGCTGGGGAAGAAACTGCCCTGCCCTGACAATCGGTCCGGAGAGGAGATGGGGAAAGTAGGAGATAAAAAGTGCATACCGGTAAAATTTCTCTTCCGGCTGGATCGTTCCCCGGTAAATATCGATCACATAGCTGATTGCCGAAAACGTGAAAAATGAGATACCGATCGGTAACAGAAGTCCAAGAACGGGTAAATTCAGGTAATAATTCAGCGGATAATAATTTAACGGCAGTGTGGCCTGGCTGAGGATTTCCACACCGAAATTGTAGTATTTGAAAAAACCCAGCGGTATGAGCAGAAATATCAGGGCAGCAGCCAGCAGGATTTTCTTGTGCACCAGGCCTGCTGCCGAATGAATCGCTTCGCCGGCCTGGTAGGAGATGACCGTAATGAATAACAGCAGGAGGACAAAATAATTACTGGTCGACCAGTAGAACAGGTAGCTTGCCGCTACCAGGATCATCTGCTGGTAGTAAGATTTTCTCAGGCAGTTAACGAGAATAAGTACAGAGATCAGAAAAATAAAAAATTCTATACTGTTAAACTCCATTCATACACCTTGCTTTTCACTGTCGGCAATTATTTGGGCGAGCTTTTGTGAAAAATCATTCCTGCCTGCGGAATTCATATGTCCCTCATCAATAAAAAATGCCGAAGGATATTCCTGTTCGTAATCATACCAGGGAATACCGGTCTCATTGAGGAACGCAGAAAAGTTCTGCCGGGATGATTCTGTTATTCTTTCCGAATAATACGGGTTCATCGGCATACCGATGATAATTACCCTGATGTTGTTCTGTTGAAGTCTTTCCACCTCAGAGAGCAATGCCATTTTCTGCGGGTTCAGCTCATCACCTGTCTGGTCCTGTGATTCATCCTCCTGTGCTTTCTTTATTTTCATCTCCTCAGTCAGGTTGGTCGTCAACAGCCAGGGATCCTTGAAGTTAGTATCAAACAGCGCTTCACGGTCATACGAGTTCTCTTTGAGTATTTTATTCCTGACCAGATGGAATACTGCGCCGCCGATGAATTTCCGTTCGTACCAGAGATGTTCACCAGGAGACTGGGTGAGGAACCCGATCTGGGTATCGTTGTAGAGGGACCGGTAGTTCTCGTCCAGGTGTACTCTCTGGGAGATCAGCCCGAAACGATCCTCGTAAATTTCCGTGCGGTTTGCAAGGTCGCGATACCCCAGGCCGATAACAACCAGCCGTGGCCGGGATGCAATAAGATTTTCCAGTTCAGGAAGCCGGCTGAGGGGAGTCTCGGCCTGCATCCCCAGATTGTACACTGACCGGTTGATCCCTTGTTCCTTCAATGCACGTTCCACCAGATAGGCATCAATCCCCTCGGTCACGTAACTGCTGCCGAGAATAACGATATCCTGGTCATGGGGCTGCTGGTAAAAATCCAGAACGGCAATTTCCCGGTGACTGGTCTGCAGGTCGGGATCTACCACGAAGTGAATAAGCAGAAAATAGGCAAATACTGCAATACCGACAGACACCAGTATGAATAATAACAGAGAAAAAATTGTGGTATTATCGGGTTCCATTGCTTGAGATAACGTTCGCACTTATTCCATTTTAGCATTCCCACCGGATAATCCTGTTTTTTCAGGAAGTTTTCAAAAAAATGAACAGAGGGATACGATTTTTTGGGTAAATATCGTTGTAATGCAGAAAGGATACAGGACTCTCCCCGTATCTGATGAATGCCGCTGCCCAACGACAGACCCCTCGTCCAGATCGGGCGAATAAAATAAGGGTAATGTACCAACTCAGCCCTTGATTTTTTTTCTTTTTACGACGGCAATTTCGAGAAAATTATGTGACTAAAACTAAAAATGAAAAAAGTGATTATGATTTTAGGAATTCTTTTTCGTGTTGATGACTCCTGCATTCTCGTCAATCGCATTGTGGGGGTCGCCTCAGCGGCGGGGGTGGAGGCTTTGCTAAAAACCCCCAGGAGCGTGATAACTATTGATGAGAGTATCATTTTCACAAGATTTTATGAAAAAATCAGGGGCTAAAATAACACTTAACCCTACAATAATTAATGGATAATGTACTGATTCAGCCCCTGAAATTTTTATTTTTACGACCATATTTCCGGATTAATTTTGTGACTGGAATTGAAAATCAAAAAAGTGACAGGACTTTTCGTACATCAATGTTTCGTGTGAAGGACCTGTATGGAGGCTTATCGCACTCCGGGGGTCGCCACTGCGGCAGGGGCAGAAGTACAGATGAAGCCCCCGGGAGTGTGATAACTATGTTTTACAGGATAATTTTCAAAAAAATTTTACGAAAAAATCAGGGGCTGAAACAACACTCTACCTGATTAATTAAAAATCCGCCTCCCTGCCATGCTTCGGAGAGGTAATGTATCCACCGTATTTCCGGAGATTTTCATAGTGCAGTCCGAACCGAATCAGTTCCTCTCTGTTTTCTTATCACGGAACCAGTCGATTGTCTCTGCAAGTCCCCTGTCCAGGGAATAGCGTGCCTGATACCCGAGAATTTTCTTCACTGAAGAAATATCTGATACGGAATCACGGATATCTCCGGATCGTGGCTTTTCATAGAGCGGGGGAATGGCGACGTCCATAATCTTTGCAAGAGTATGGGCAAGGGTGGTAAGATCCATGCTCACTCCGCTTCCGACGTTGAACGTACCGGTCTTCGTGCTTTTCATTGCCAGAAGATTTGCCTGGACAACATCCTTGACGTACACAAAATCACGGGTCTGCTTCCCGTCGCCGAAGATCACAGGGGCCTGATGATTGAGCAGCCGCGTGATAAATTTCGGGATCACTGCTGCATATTCAGACTGAGGATCCTGACGCGGGCCAAAAACATTGAAATACCGCAACGATACGGTCTTCACGCCAAACAATGGTGAGAAAACACCACAATAGTACTCACCGGCCAGCTTGGAGACTGCATACGGGGAGAGAGGGACCGGAGGCATATTCTCGCGTTTCGGGAGGGTAGGTTCATCGCCATAGACTGCGGAAGATGATGAAAAGACGACTTTTTTTACCCCGCAGTCGCGGGCAGCAAGAAGTACATTCAGTGTGCCCGTAAGATTGGTCTCATGCGTGGCAACAGGATCGTCGACAGACCTCGCGACAGATGCAATCGCAGCCAGATGGAAGATACCATCGGCGCCACTGAACACTTCCTCCAGCAGGGGGAGATTCTGAATACTACCCTCGATACAGGTGACACGGTCACGAACCTGGTCCAGGTTCTCGGATTTTCCGCTGGAAAAATTGTCAATGACCACGACTTCGTGCGACCCCGCAAGCGCATCTGTGAGGTGGGATCCGATAAAACCCGCTCCTCCGGTTACAATGTATTTCATGGTTCTGCCCGGATCACCCAAGGTGATACCTGAAAAATAATCATCAATGCACTGTGATACTGAGACGTAATGAAATCTTAAATTATCGGTAAACAGCGGGGAGTTGGTAGTGAAACGATAAGGTAATATTCGGGGCGCAGAGATCAATTCCGGGAGAATCCGGTTTTTTTCGTCGGAAATCCCTTAAAAAAGACTTCATTCCTCTCGAAATCACCAAAATAAAAACCGATGTGAAACCAGAAAATGAAACTCCTGAATTCGCCGATGCACGAGGGAAAAATGCGTATTTTTTTGACAGAGGATTTTTCAAATCCGTTAAAAATATCTTGTTCTTTTGGCATCCCTGAGGGTCGCCAGGCATCGGGGGAGAGGAAAAGACGAAGCCTCCGGGAGTGTCACCACGAAAAGATTTCCGGAAGTTGTTTTAGAAAATTCGTCGCCATAATATCATTATTCTCCGAAGAGCTGAACCTGACAAAAACAACGTCGGTTCCGGTCCTTTCCCTGAAAAGATGGCCGTCTTTGAGTATCAGAATTATTTCCCGTTATTTCCTGAAATTTTTTGAAATGATATAACCCGATGGTTGGTTCCCTTAACTTTTTGGTTCTACCATTGCACCTGTCCCGGGGGCTCAATTTATTAATTACAATGCAAAGCATTTATGTAATCCATTGATGTATACTATTGAACAACACATTAATATTATACTTATTTGGATTTTTGCGAGTTGACTGTCGTGGATTGCATAAAAACCCCCTCCCCCCATGCAAAATATACGCCAATCAGAATAAACGATCCTGAATCTGCCTATTCAAGTATTATTGGAGTACTCCTGCTCATTACCATCGTGATGATGATGGGGGGTATTGTCAGCCTGGTTCTTACTTCCCAACCCGTGCCCGAGAAGGTTCCCATGGCTTATCTGAGTGTGTCCCAAACCCATGAAAGAATTGACCTCCTCAACAAAGCGGGAGACACCCTCACCAGCAAAACTGTTGCAATAGTGGTGGACGGTGTAGACAGGACAAACATGTTCCGGAAACCAGAAAATTCACCGGATTGGGAGACACTGCGTGCCGGGGAACATATTTACTATGACAGCCCGACAGAACCGGAATCAGTCCAGGTTGTATACACGGGCAATTCCGGGCAGTATCTTCTTGCCTCGGTGGGACCTGCGAGCGGTACACCCATAATCAAAGTTCCTTCCCCCACACCGGTTCCCACAATTGCGGTAGCACAAAAGCCAACAGTGATCCGGATAACGCCGGATTCGGGATTCAATAACTCCTGCATCACCTCATTAGACATCGCGGGGACCGCATTCCTTCCGGGCGCCTCGGTTTTCCTGAACGGCTCGGGATTTGCAGATATCCCGGCAACGGATGTGACAGTCATCAGCCCGGCACAGATCACATGTTCGTTCAACTTTACCGATGAACCGGCAGGTTTCCGGAATGTCGTGGTGACGAACAGCAACGGGGATACAGGAATGCTGACCGGAGGGTTCAGGGTGGATCCCGCAGGCGACAGCCGGATGGCTGATTTTGTAGCAACCCCGACTACGGGAACTGCCCCGCTTTCTGTTCAGTTCAACGATACTTCCCTGAGCTCACCGGCCCGGTGGGAATGGACATTTGGGGATGGGGAAAAGTCGGATATGCAGAACGTTTCCCACCAGTATACCACTACCGGCACCTACACGGTTAATCTGACCGTTGCCAACGCAGACGGGAGTTACCGCACGGTCAAAACGGACTATATCAATGTCACCTCACGGAATTCCATTGCGTCCCTGAATCCTGTGGCGAACTTTACCAGTAATGTTACGGAGATTCCGGTCAATGGATTTGTCCAGTTTTCCGATACGAGTTCAAATACACCGACACACTGGCAATGGACATTCGGTGATGATCTGTTTTATGATACCCAGCAGAACCCTGTTCACCAGTATATCAATCCGGGAATGTTCTCAGTCCAGCTTACCGTAACAAACGCTGACGGGACTGACAGTGAGTTCAGGACAAACTATATTCAGGTCGTGAAGGGGAATCATCCCCCTGTCCTGACCCCCATCCCCAACTATACAGCAACCTCAGGAATTCCCCTCACCTTTACCCTGACAGGATCCGACCTGGATAACGATCATCTCACCTATTCTGCAGATGGGCTGCCGCCGGGAGCTGCATTCGATCCTGCGACAAGGACGTTTACCTGGACTCCCGGAGAGAGTGATGCCGGGAACTACCTGTCCACGTTTACCGTTTCTGACGGAACATCCGCTGATAGTGAAACAGGCAGAATAATGGTCACTTCAGTCCCCAAAATCCCCCCGACAGCACAATTCACTTCCGATGTAAAAGCGGGGCAATCGCCGCTGACCGTGCAGTTTACTGACCAGTCAACCGGAACTGCTCCATTGACGTATCATTGGGATTTTAGTGACGGGAGCGGGAACCTGCCCGAGAACTCACTCCAGAATCCGTCATGGAGATTCTGGGAAAATGATGCGCCGTCCTTCACCGTGACCCTGACCGTGACAAATGCCTACGGGTCTGATACAATCGTCAAACAGAACTATATCACATTCGATACTACACCTTCCCCCGGTCCCGTGGCAGCGTTCACCTCGAACATCCAGAGCGGGACTGCCCCGCTGACCGTCCGTTTTACCGACCAGTCGACCGGAACTCCCCAGACCTATACCTGGGATTTCAACAACGACAAAATAACCGACAGCACGGTAAAAAACCCGTCATTTACCTTCGCAACTCCCGGTAATTATACCGTGAATCTGACCGTGACGAATGCCAACGGGAAAGACAATGAGATTAAATCGGAATATATCAGGGTCTCTTCTCCGGGAGGCACCCCGATGCCAACCGCACAGTTCACCGCCAATACTACTGTGGGTAAAGCTCCGCTGACCATCCAGTTTACCGATATATCAGATTCAACGGGTACGACTTCATATCAGTGGGATATCAACAACGACGGGGTGACAGATTACACGGCCAAAAACCCGGTCCACACGTACCAGGCTGCAGGAACCTACTCGGTAAAACTCACCGTGAACAATGCATCGGGAAGTGACAGCGAAACCAAAACAAATTATATTTCTCTCTCATCCCTGCAATCCGGAGAATGCTTTGGGGCAGAAGCCTGCAACCCGACCGGCAATCCGATTGGTGGCGGGGCCGGCTACTCAAAGACAATCTCCGGGACAGAAGCGGGCGTAAAGTATGTGGTGTCGACAAATGCTGAACTGATCGCTGCACTAAAATCCGCAAAATCCGGCGAAACCGTGTTTGTCAGAGGAACTGCAGTCATCGACCTGACCGGGACACCGGGTATCACAATTCCTGCGGGTGTGACCCTGGCCAGCGACCGGGGACGCGCCGGTTCTGCGGGAGGACTCCTCAAACGTACGGAGAACGTAAATGGTGGCTGGGAAGAGCCCATGTTTATTGTCGGGGGGGACAATGTCCGGGTCACCGGGCTGCGGTTGGAAGGCGAAATGTACCCCCAGGATTATGGCAACAAGGCCGGTGAGACCTACGAGAATGATTATCTGGTGGGGATCTATGCAGAAAACAGGAAAGGGTTCGAAGTCGATAATTGTGAGCTTTATGGTTGGGCATGGTCGTGTATATCACTGCGACAGAACAATATTGCTCCCGCACCCTACATCCACCACAATTACATTCACCACAACCAGGCCCGCGGGGAAGGGTACGGGGTTAACCTGTATGGCGGAAATGCGCTTATCGAGGCCAACCTGTTCGACTACAACCGCCATGATGTTACCGGTGCCGGCATGAGCGGGGAACAGTACGAGGCACGCTACAACCGCCACCTGGGCCATGGAAACCCGATCGGGGCAACAAATTATGATGTCCACCAGGACGAGGAGACCGGGACCGGTCTTGCCGGGAACCAATTCAAGATTCATCACAACACCATCGATGGCGGTATCATCGCAATGCTGCAGGTCCGCGGGATGCCCCAGACCGGGATGTATGTCGATCATAACATTATCAATTCAGTTGCTTCGGATACCGGTGTTACCGGGAACAAACCGATCTTCCAGACATCAGCCGGAACAGGAAATATGTTTGTGACGCAGAACTACTGGAAAGGCACATTGTACCAGACAGATAACGGCATAGTGGTGTATTACTAAAAAAATTTCCAATCCGGACGATCCTTTTTTGCAGGGGGATAAAAACACCGTTATGGTGAAGGGGGGATATGAGCAATCCCGGGCAGGCTGTGCGATAGTGCGCAAATACCTTCCTTAAGGGTATCGCATTTGGGGAAACGGCAGGGATGGAACTTCCGGTTGAGCATTTCCACCTTTTTTTACCCAGGCATTTCTCTTCAGACCCGATAATTTCAGAGTCGGACTTTTTTTACTTTCCGGACAGGACCAGAAAGAGAACCCATGAGCAAATACCATGAAGATCCGTCCGGGATTTTACCTGCAGGTGTTTGAATACTATCCCCGGTGTTTTTTTTAATGGGTAATATACCAGTCCGCTGCCTGGTTTTTTATTCTTACGACGAATTTTTTTTCAAAAAAATTTGTTGCTGAAACATAAATAAAAAAAAAGTGATTATGGTCTTCAATAATCCTTTTTCGTGTTGATGACTCCTGCATTCAGGCCTGTCATATTTCGGGTCAGCATAGCGTAGGGGGGGTGGAGGCTTTGCAAAAGCTCCCCGGAGCGTGATAACCACCCAGGGGAATATATTTCCGGAAGATTTTATGAAAAAAATTTGGGGCAAAAATAACACTTTTCTAAAAAATTATGTGCTTTTCATGTTTCTTATATTCTTTTTTTTTTCGAGCCGGAGAGCATTGGTATAACCAACAGGTTATATCATTGAACCTGCAAGGGTTTGCGAATTTATATTATATCCTCAGCAATTTATGACTATGAGTTCAGTGAAGTCTATTTTCCAAATCACGTACCATAAGTCTCATTGTCGGACTGGTAATAGTGGCTCTTTTAGTACCCGGTATAGTATCTGCAAAAACAGTATCTCAACCGGTCGTTACCGCCGCCAATGATCGCCCGATTGCCGGGGACTGGAACGGGGACGGGATAATTGAGAAAGGTGTGTACCGGCCCGGTGTCGGGTTTTATCTCAAAATGGACGACAGCAGCACCTGGAATCCTTCTACCGATAAATATCTTGCCTGGGATAACGCCGCCGGGGACCTCCCGATTGCCGGAGACTGGAACGGGGACGGGCGGGATGAAACCGGTGTGTACCGGCCCAGGGCTGGTTTCTATCTCAAGATGGATAGTGGAAACACCTGGAATCCTTCTACCGATAAATATCTTGCATGGGATAATGCAGCCGGGGACCTCCCGATTGCCGGGGACTGGAACGCGGACGGGAAGGACGAGACCGGCGCATATCGACCAGGTTATGGGTTCTTCCTCAAGATGAGCAATGGAAACACCTGGAAGTCGTCGACCGACAAATATATTACCTGGGATAACGCTGCCGGTGATCGCCCGATTGCCGGGGACTGGAACGGGGATGAACTGGACGAGACCGGTGTGTACCGGCCTGGTGTCGGGTTCTATCTCAAGATGAAAAATGACAATACCTGGAACCCCTCGACCGATCGCTACCTGAACTGGGATAACCTCGCCGGTGACCTCCCGATTGCCGGGGACTGGAACGGCGATGGACTGGACGAGACTGGCGTAACCAGGGGTAATATGTGGTATTTCAATACGAAAGGAAACAGTATCCTGAGTTCGTCATTTACGGTCACAACAACCAAGGCACCTTCAACAACCGTTGCACCCACGGTTGCGCCAACGGTTATACCGGTCATTTATGGGAACGGGGACTTCGGCTATACATCAAACCCGACAGGAAACCCGATTGGGGGCGGAGCCGGATACTCAAGGATAATCTCTGAAACAAGCGCCGGCGTAACGTATGTGGTATCCACAAAAGCTGAACTCCTCACGGCGATCAAGAGTGCAAAAGCCGGCGAAACCGTCTTTGTCAGAGGCACTTCAGTCATTGACATGACCGGAACGCCGAGCGTCACGATCCCTGCCGGTGTAACGCTGGCCAGCAGCCGCGGGCTTGCCGGGTCTGCAGGAGCCATCCTCAAACGCACCAAGAACCTGAATGGGGGCTGGGAAGAGCCCATGCTGATTGCAGGCGGGGACAATGTCCGGGTCACCGGGCTACGGCTTGAAGGCGAGATGTACCCGCAGGACTACGGCAACAATGATGTGATTGCCGGTTCGATCAACGAACGCTATTATCTCGTCGGCATCTATGCCCAGAACAAGAAGGGATTCGAAGTCGACAACTGTGAGCTCTACGGCTGGGCATGGTCTACCATATCCCTGAGAGGAAACGTCAATTCACCGGTTCCCTATATCCACCACAACTACATCCACCACAACCAGGCCCGTGGCGAAGGCTACGGTGTCAACCTGTATGGCGGAAATGCCCTCATTGAGGCCAACATCTTCGATTACAACCGCCATGATGTTACCGGTGCCGGCATGAAAGGGGAACAGTACGAGGCACGCTACAACCATCACCTCGGTCACGGCAACGCGATCGGGGCAACGAATTATGATGTCCACCAGGACGAAGAGACCGGAACCGGTCTTGCAGGTACCCTGTTTAAGATTCACCACAACACGATCGACGGCGGTGTTATCGCAATGCTGCAGGTCCGCGGGAAGCCCCAGACCGGGATGTATGTCTATAACAACGTGATCAATTCAGTTGCTTCAAATACCGGTGTTACGGGGAACAAACCGATCTTCCAGACCTCAGCCGGAACGGGAAATATGTTTGTGACACAAAATTACTGGCAGGGAAAATTATACCCGACCGATAGTGGCATAGTTGTGTATTACTGATTGGATTTCATAGTACACTTTTTTATAAGTATTATTTTAGCCCCTAAATTTTTCCTAAAACCTCTTGTAAACAATTCTCCATTCAATCGTAATCACGCTCCTGGGGGCTTTGGCAAAGCCTCCGCCCCCGCCGCTGTGGCGACCCCCACAATACGATAATCCTGTATTCTGGGTACACGAAAAAGTGATGTGTGAAAAATACCGTCACTTCTTTCATTTCAATTTTTAGTTGCGAATTTTTTTTGAAAATATCGTCGGAAAAATGAAAAATTTTAGGGGCTGAACTGGTATATAACCCTTTTTTAACTAACAATTCCATACTCCCTGGATAAGGGCTGTTTATGACAACATGCATCAAACCGTGCCTGGTCTGCTGACGGCAACGGCTTTATGGTTGTAGTGTCGGTTTCGATGCAGCACCTGCCGATACAGTTTCTCCAGAAAGCACGACCTGCGGTCAGATGGTAATTGCTACTCCGGTTCAGCATCCTGTTCGTGACGGTACCAGCTGGATTGTAAGGTAAACGTCCGGTTATCGGGGTATGGCACAAATCCCATACGGCACATTCGGCCCTAAAAAATGGTATTTCTGCCATTTATTCCCGAGTACGGGAATGCCTTTTTCCTGCAGCCTGGACCCGGAACAGAAAACTGGTTTTCGTTTCATAAATCCCTAAAGGTTACCTCATATGTCGCTGCATTAATTCAGGACAATTACCTGTCCGGCATTCCGGATATACGAGTGCCTGGTTAAACGACTCCATGTTATCAGGTTCGTGGACCAAAAAGACAGACAAAGAAAACCCCGATTCCCCAATAGTAAGGAAATACCGGCAACAATAGTCAAAAAAAGAAGAATTCAGACGTCTACATCAGGTTTTTTTTAACCACCACCAATAAAGCTCAAGAGAGATGTAAGAGATACATTAGTATCTGACATACCATGAGACCATTATTTTTTAACTCTCTGCTTCTCATTGTCGGAATTATTCTTGTAATACTGGTACTCTTTGTTACCGGTTCCGCAGAAACCTACGGAGCTGAATCAAACCCGACGGGAAACCCGATTGGGGGCGGAGCCGGCTACTCCAGGATCATCACCGCGACAGACGCCGGCGTGAAGTATGTAGTCTCCACAAAAGAAGAACTCCTCACCGCATTAAAAGATGCAAAGGCGGGCGAAACAGTGTTTGTATCAGGCACTTCAGTCATTGACATGACCGGAACGCAGAGCGTCACGATCCCAGCCGGTGTAACGCTTGCAGGTGATCGCGGGTTTTCCAATTCGTCAGGTGCGCTGATAAAAAGGACACAGAATCTGGCTGGCACCTGGGAAGAAGCAATGTTTATCGCCGGTGGAGATAATGTCCGGATCACCGGATTGCAGCTTGAAGGTGAGATGAACCCCCAGGATGATGAGTCTGTTGAAGACCAGTATTACCTTGTCGGGGTTTATGCAGAAAACCGGACAGGTTTTGAAGTCGACAACTGCGAGATCCGCGGCTGGTCATGGTCGGGAATTTCTTTGCGGGAGGACAAAAATGCACATATCCACCATAATTACATCCACCACAACCAGGCCCGGGGTGAGGGATATGGCACAAATCTCTATGGGGGAACAGCCCTCATCGAGGCAAACATCTACGAGTATAACCGTCATGACATAACCGGAGCAGGCATGCCCGGCGAGAGTTATGAAGCACGGTATAACCTGATTCTCGGTAAAGGGGATGCAATTGGTGCTTCCCATTTCGATGTTCACAAAGACGAGGAGACGGGAAGCGGCCTGGCAGGCAATCTCTATAAAATCCACCATAATACATTCGAACCATCCAGACCCATGGCTGTAGGAATCCGCGCGATACCCCGGACGGGGGTCTTTATCGACCACAACATCTTCAAAGGATCTATTACTGACTCCGAGGGCGGAGTGCCGATATATCAGTCCGGTGGGAAGGGTAAGATGTACGTCACCGACAATTACTGGAAAGGTGATCTCATATCCGGTGATACCATCGTCTGGTATATCAACGAGGGTTAAGCGGGTATTCGCTATTCGCTGGCGTACATCGGCCTTTAATTCAGGTTCGTTTTCAGGATCAAAGAAACAAAAGAGATCTCTGGTTTTAGCGATACCAGGACTCCCGGACAAAAGAAATCCTGCTCAAAATCCGTTGGAACAGGAATGAGGGATACAGGTGCGGAATTCAAAAATTTTCTCTTCAGACGATAAGATCCTGCTTATCTGTCAGGGAAAAAAGGTGCCGGTCATGTAATTATACGGTAAAACCGCTTCGGAACATGGATCTCATACCGTGCCCCTTTGCCGGGTTCACCGGTTTCCCGGATAGTGAGTTCCGTAATCGCGAGGATTTCACGGACCATGAACAAACCATATCCGATATTTTTCCCATAACCCCGTTCAAATATCTTCTCTTTTTCATCGAACGGAATCCCGATACCATTGTCTTCAAAGATTAAATCCAGGCCATCGGGTACTTCAATAAAGGAAACCGTAATTTTTGTCACATGTTCCGCATACCGCAGTGTATTGTCGATCAGGTTGAAGAATACTTTTTTCAGCCAGGGGTCGGCAAAAATCTCCAGATTCTGGGTAGAGATATCCATTGTCACCCCTTTGAGATCCACGTTTTCGCATGATTGCTGCAGAGTATCGTTGATATTCTGCCAGTCCGCTTTTTCCAGACCCATATTCTTGTAATCGCCGGTAAATTCAATCTGACGTCGTATGGCTATTGCTGATTCTTCCGCTTTTTTCAGATAATCACTATAGGTGGGATCCGATATCCCATCCTGCAGAAGGGAGATAATTCCATAGATAACGGTCAGTCTGTTGAGAATATCATGACGTGCGATGCTGCTCACCAGGTTCAGTTTGGCATTAATCTGGTGAAGGGCATTTTCCACCTGACTGCGTTCATCGATTTCTTTTACCAGCTGCGCATTCGTGGCTTTCAGCTCGTGGGTCCGCTGTCCGACAAGCTGCTCAAGGTGCTGCTGGTATTTTTTGAGTTCGGTGACATCTTCAAGAATGAGGGCAAGTCCCTGACTTCCCTGATCAAAAACAAGCGGTATCAGTTTGATCTTAAAAAAATATACCTGCCCATTGATCTCAAAGTGATCGATCTTACTCTGTTCAGTCCCCCGTGCCGCTTCCTGGATCAGAGACATGTTATTCTCGGATATATAGGGCATAAAAGGAGAACGGGTGACAGGCATTCCTATCAGGGCTTCCTGCGAGAGACCAAACATCCGGGTAAACGGCTGATTTACCTGATTAATGATGAGCTTCTGATCCAGAACAAGGAGAAGATCGGAAGAAAGATTGAGCATTTGCGAGAACGGGACGCGCTGGGAGAGGGTGAACACCTTCGCCCGCCCGAATGTCCGCATCTCTGCCTGACCGGATATCAGGAGGGTATTGAGATATTTTGCAGTAGAAGTCCTGTTCAGGGGCAGTTTTTTTGCAATCTCCTCAATAGTCGATCCTTTCGGATTATCCAGTAATATTGTCCGGATTCGGTTTATTTCAAGTGCCTGATCTTCCATAGGTTCGGCTCCAGGTTTGTACCTCGGATGCTTAGTTCTCTATTGCAGTGTTTGTTATTATACATTATTTTTATGTATTGTATTAATGCGTAGCATTAGAAAAAGATGTGAGGAAAAAAAGAAGTTTGTCGGGTGATTTTAAACTCTCCGGATCTTTGAAAAAAGGTGCTGGTATTATTTTTTATCTCCTGAAATCATTACCAGCCGATATTTCTTTCCTGTTCCATGTCAAAGAGCATTGCAAAGAGTAAAAACATCGCTCCCATGAAGAACAGGAGGAGCGAGAGAGCCGCCCGGATGGCAAACAATTCTGTATCCTCGACGAGTTTGAGATAGATTGACCAGACACCGAAGATGATACTTGTCAGTACAATTATCACGCCGAAGAAATAGAAGAAGACGAGGGGATGAAAATTAAGGATCATATATTTTTCTTTCAGCCGCCAGAAAAAATCCCTGAGAAGGAGCCGCGAGAGCCTGAAAATATACGTGCGATATCTGATTCCCGATTTCTCACCGATATTATAACGGGCCGGATGATTGACATTCATTGCCTTGAAACCGTATGCATTTAATTTTACGAGCAGGTCGTTACAATACCCGTACCGGGGATATATTTTCTTAAGATCCAATCGTTCGAGGGCTCTCCGGGATATTGCCGTGTAACCATTCTGGGGGTCCATCAGCTGCCAGTAGCCGGATGCAATCTTGGTGAGCAGGGTAAGAAGGGCATTGCCAAAAAATCTCCAGGGGGGCATTCCTTTACTATATTCGGTGCCCTGGAGACGGTTTCCCACCGTATAATCCGCCTGACGGTTAATGATCGGATCGAGAAACTTGGGAAGATATACCGGATCCATCTGGTTATCGCCCGCCAAAACGACGGCGATATCCATGCCTTCTTTCAGGGCTTCACGGTATCCGGATACGATCGATGCGCCAACTCCCTGATTTATTTCGTGACGGATATGCATGATCCTTGTATCTTTTTCTGCATATTCCCGTATTACCTCCGGCGTCCGGTCAGTAGATGCATCGTCGACTGCATATATTCTGAAGATATAATCGGGAACCGAAGCCAGGGTGGATCCGATAAGTTTTTCTTCGTTATAGGCAGGGATTACGACGCAGATATTATTTTCACGATATATTTCCTCTGTCCTTTGCTTCAGGGCAGCTTCGTGAATCATCTTTCGTAATTTTGCAAACTGGAACCGGGGGTTTTCACTCTTCTGGAGATAAAACGTGGCTCCGGAATTTAATGCCTCAATGGCGGTTTCTTCCCCTCCTTTTCCGGTAAAAAGAATGAAAGGAGTTTCTATGCCCTGGAATTTCAGTGTTTTTAACAGCTGGATCCCATTAATTTCCGGCATGACGTAATCGGAAACAATCACATTATAGATCTTGTGGTTTAATTTCCGCAATGCTTCTTTGACCGACGAACAAACATCGATCGTGAGTTCCAGATCCCGCTCCAGAAAAAGGCGGGTGAGCTCGAGTACATCGGGATCATCCTCAACAAGTAATACGGTGATCATGGTTATTTCCTGAGTAAAAATATAATCTATCAGAATTTTAGGTGATTGTCAAATTTATAACCTTTCTCTGGTTTCTCCATGATTTTTTGGGAAGCCAGGGTATTCTCATCATTCGACAAGGAAGGAGAGAATATTTTTGGGGAGGATATTTTCATAATGCATCAAAGGACTCATTGAAAGAGAGTTTCAGAGTTCCCGGGGAAACTACCGGTAGTCAGGTTACTGCCCCCGGGCATCATTTTGAAGATTCCGTAGTGATAATCTCTGCCACCCTCCCTACCTGACCTCCTTTCAGCCGGACTTTAATCCCGTGAGGATGGGATAGCGAACTGGTCAGGATCTCCTGTACGATTCCCCGTGTCTTTTTTCCGCTGCGCTGGTCTTCTTTCCGGATTATGTCTACGACAAGACCAATCCGGATTGAGCTCCTCTGATGTCCATTTCCTGAAGATTCCATGATCCGTTATCCCGAGGGCAAATGCAAATTAAAATCCTGAAATTCCGTCAGGAGATAAAAGAAAGATACCTGCATAAAAAACATCATGGTGAAAGAATCGGAGCATCGTATATGCCGGTGCCGCTCCGGAGAGATCCGCTGACATCCTTCCAGCCATGGTTCTCACCCGTCATCATCAGGCTGATGGTTGTAGTGTACTCATTTGACCTCGGTTCGAAAATTTTCCAGGTGTTTTTGCCGGTCACGGATGACGTGATCGTAACGGATGCGTCCGGTGATGCCTGGTAATCAGCATACAATGACGTGAGGTAGCGATAGCACCGGGGAGTCCCCTGTTCCGGAGCGCTTACAGGCGGGCAGGATACCTGCCCGGGATTCCTGACAGGACGGAACACGGCGCTGTTATTTACCGGGTCCCGGGTATCAATCACTTTGCCGGATTTTATGTCTGATGACAGCACGATACGATAGGGTTGTTCCCGTGAGGTACCCGCAGGGGGAGCGATACGCGGTGTGGTAATCCTGACCAGCGTGGATTTTCCGGTATCATACAGCGTTACCGTCCAGTCAGGAGGAACCCCGGCAATGGTCTGCGTACTGAATTGTGCTACGATGGGAGAGTTGCCGGAAGGATCTGCCGGCACCGGTAAGAAGAGCGTCACATTGGAGAGCGTGGAATCGGTGGTGATGGTGCAGGTATAGGAATAGTTACTGGACAGAGAGGCCCGGTATTCCTTTTCCACAAATACCTGATAGGAAAACACGGCAATGAAAATAACGAGAATGACTGCAAGCAGGCCAAATGAGATTCTGATTACTTTATCCATAGAATAAAACCCTCCTTTTCGTGAATATAAGCAGAAAGTTTCCCTGTTCCTGGCATGTGCACCGGAAATCCGCCAGAGCAGAATAGTGTTGACCGTAAGGAATTGAATAGCTGTCGATAAAACCGCAGGATCTCTGACTATCACGAATAAGGTGGTTATCTCTGATCTCAACTCACCTGGACTGAGCGAGATCATCATGCCTATATGGTTATACAGAAAAAGCAAGTACTATGGATTCCCGTCCATCCCTTGTCCTCCGTAATGTAACTCTTCCCTCAGGGCGTATTGCGGACATCACGCTTGCTGATGGCAGGGTTACTCACGTGGGTGCATGCAGCACTGCGGCAGATTGCCTTGATTGTGCCGGACTCCTCGTTCTTCCGGCAGCAATCGATCTGCATGTACATATGCGGGGGGGCAGTCAGTCAGCAAAGGAGGACTGGAAGAGCGGCAGTATGAGTGCACTTGCCGGGGGAGTGACCGTGGTCGTAGACCAGCCCAATACCATTCCTCCCATCACAACACCGGAACTCCTTGGTGAGCGCGTCGCCGATGCACAGGACAAACTCCTGGTGCAATTTTGCCATCAACAGCAGTGTAACGGCTAAGACCGATCTCCGGGAGATGTGGCAGGCAGGTGCGATGGCATTCGGTGAGACATTCTTTGCCCCGTCCAGTTATGGGGATGCAATCGGTGATGCCGTCCTGAGCCGGGCAATGGAACGTATTCATGAGGTTGGTGGCCTCCTTACCATTCATGCCGAAGAGGTTTCAGGTACTCCTGACACAGGTCTGAGCTCGCACGATCTTAATCGATCCACCGAAGGGGAAATGCAGGCAGTAAAAACAGTCTGCCGGCTCAACAAAGCCGGATGCCGGCTTCACTTCTGCCATCTCAGCTCGAAGAGATCCATAGATGCCGCATCAGCCACGGTTGAGGTAACACCCCATCACCTGTTCCTTTCTCTGGAAGACTTTGAAGACAAGGATCCTTACGGGAAGGTTAACCCGCCACTCCGGACAGAAAAGGAGAGAAAACAACTCTGGGGACGCTGGGACAGGATAGATATCATTGCATCCGACCATGCTCCCCATACCCTCCGGGAAAAAGCACAGGATTTTTCCGATGCTCCTTCCGGTATTCCCGGTGTTGAAACCCTCCTGCCGCTTCTCCTTGCACGGGTAATTGATGGCAAAATCTCCCTGCAGTCCGTTATTGAGAAGACATCGTATAAACCGGCAGAACTCCTGGGAATTCCCCGGGCCGGTTTCAGCGTGGGAGATCGGGCGGATTTTGCCCTGTACGGTAGAATTCCTACTCCGATCACCGCAGAAATGCTCCACAGCAAATGTGGCTGGACACCATTTGAGGGTCATTTTGCCCTCTTCCCCACAACGGTCGTCATGGGGGGAAAGATTGTGTTCCAGGAAGGAGAATTTTTTCGTGCAGACCCCCACTGGTTTTCCGGAAAAGGTTTATCACCGTGAGTCTCCCGGGAGAGGATCATCACGGCAGTTTCTAAAACCTGCAGGCACATTGAGCTCATTCCCAAGTGCTAAATAGCAAAAAACAAAAAGAATACTGCCGATACAGCGCATCCATAGGTCCCCGGGTGATTGATTGACAAGTGTCTGGAAATGATCCACGGGACAACCCGGATGCGCGACAGGCGACGCCCGGCAGGGTTTAAACACAGGTGAAGAACGGCAGCACGCCACTGGTGATCCATGTGCGTTTATGCCGGGCAACATTCCTTTAAATGGTGTTATCCATGCCAGATTTCGCTGATGCTCTTGTGGAAGGCCGGGCATGGTACGACTATCGCACTTGAGGTTATCACCGGTGCAAAGAACGATTCCTTTCCTGCTGGCTGCAACGTGTGGCGAAAGACCATCAGTTGCCGTGTCACCGCTCCGGCGGTTGAAGGAAAGGCTAACCGTGCAGTAATTGCTCTTGTTTCAAGGATCCTTGGTGTGCCAGCCACTGCCGTGAGCATTCAATCCGGTGCGACATCTTCCCAAAAACGGGTGCTGGTGACAGGGATCGGTAAAAAAGATCTTCTTGATCGATTAGAGGGCGCTGAAGGAGTGTAAAGTTTTTCCCGGTTCCTGCAAAAAACAATAACCATGAACTGGTTCGGTTTGAACCCGTAATTTGAAAGAAATTATCGTTAATAACGATAGGTCTCCGCCTCAGGGCCTCTTGAGAGGCACGGCAGGCAGGGAGTTTTTTCTTATTTTAATTAGGGTAAAGTGTTATTTTAGCCCCTGATTTTTTCATAAAATCTTGTGAAAATGATACTCTTATCAATAATTATCACGCTCCTGGGGGTTTCGGCAAGCCTCCACCCCCGCCGCTGAGGCGACCCCCACAATGCGATAGACGAGAATGCAGGAGCCATCAACATGAAAAAGAATTCCTAAAATCATAATCACTTTTTTCATTTTTAGTTTTAGTCACATAATTTTCTCGAAATTGCCGTTGTAAAAAGAAAAAAGATCAGGGGCTGAGTTGGTACATTACCCTTTAATTATCTGAATTTTAAGTCATCAATCCGCCGCTGGGGCGCCCCGTCGGTGGCGGCGGCATACATCATGCCTGAGGGATCGACTGTTAACAATATCCGCACTATATCCGGATGCCACGGATTTCATAAGAATTTCTTTTCTCTGTAAAGTGAAATACAAGATACTGGTAAAATACTGAGGGAGAGTGTCTGTCCTCTTTTTGCCTCCCTGTAAAAAAAAATCTATGATGATGTTGAGATAGTTGTCAAAGGTGGTATCGTATTTGGGGGAGCCGAAGCGGTGGGAGTGAAAACCAGTGAGTATTCAGGTTCATTAAATTTTCCCGGACCCTGAAATATCCCCAGCACGTAATTTTTCCACGTTTTTTCCCGGGCCGATGATCACGGGAACGGAAGATCAAATGTTTTCCCGTGTTTCATGGCAATCTTGGCAATTGCAAGATCCTGGATAGCAAGCCCCGTGGAGTCAAAGATGGTGATGGTATCGGGACCTTCTCTCTTTTTCCTGCCGATCACGACTTCGCCAAGAGTTCCGGCAATATCGGTTGCACGGTAAATGCCGTGGCTTATCGGCACGTTAATCTCTCCGGAATGAATTGCCTGTGCCGGATCATCGACAAAGACCTGCGCACGGAGAAGCAGAGCGGGATCAAGTTCCTCTTTTCCCGGTGCATCAGCCCCGATAGCATTGATATGGGTTCCCTTGTGGATCCATTCACTTCTGATAATCGGGCTCCTTGAGGGGGTTGTAGTTACCAGTACATCACAATCGCAGGTATTTTCGAGCGAAGAAGCGACAAGAGGAAATTCCATAAACCGGTCAGCAAATTTCCTGACATGGTCGGGATTGCGACCCCAGATTTTCACCTTTCTGATTTTAAGTTCCCGGGAGATGGCAGTCACCTGGGCCTCTGCCTGCCTGCCCGTTCCAACAACCCCAAGCACGATCTCCTTTCCTGCTGACAGGTATTTTGCCGCTATTGCACCGGCTGCCCCTGTCCGCATATCGGTAAGCCGTGTTGCATTAATCACGGCAGTGGGCTGACCGGTGTCAATATCAAGGATCACTGTCAGTGCCATCACGGTGGGTAACCCTTTTTCAGGATTCCTGGTGTGGACATTCACAATTTTCACCCCGGCAATCGCCAGAGAGGGCAGGTAGGCTGGCATTGTCCGGAAGTCCCCGTCTGGCAGGGTTATGTATACTTTGGGCGGCATTTCGACAAGTCCCCGCCCGTGATCAGAGAACGCTGCTTCCACAGCCATATTGACCTCCCCGATATCAAGTCCCATATCAGTGTCGGTAAAATATTTCATGAGCGTGTATCGATCGTAATCAGATTTTAACATATCTTAACTCAGGAAGATTCTTTCTTTGTCAGGACAGGAAATTAAAAAACAAAGGCAGGAGGAGGTGGGACGGTACCTGTCCCTTAAAGCCCCATAGATACAGTATGATGCCGCAGCACGTGTTCACGGGCAGTCGGATTTTTGGGGAGCCAGAACCGGTTGTGAGATGTCCTGGAGTGTTCAGCCTTGTATTAAGCATATTTATGAAAATCATGCTATGCCGATAGAATACGGAGATTGTTACCTTCCCTGCCAATGGATACGGTGATTGCCGCTCCTGAAGGGACGCTCCCCCCGCAGCGGATCAGTAAAGAAAAACTAAAAAAAACTCACTGGCCCGGCGTGCATCTCAAGAGGCCCTGAGGCGGGAGTCCGGGGTACGGAGATGATTTTCATGTTCCGGTGTGAACTTTCGGGTTCATGCCTGTTTCTCCAGAGCCATTGCTTCATAAATTTAAACGAATCATCCTGAAAGAATACATTGCTGATCAAAAGAAGAAAACACGGGAAATAAACGGGAACATGTTTCTATGGATATTCCATCTCCTTGAGGGTCTTGTCGGCAAGCTCCTTCATGCGTGCTGAGATCCTGCTCGATGAGGAGTAATCCACGTCTTTCATAGCATTCGCAATCTCTGTTCCGAGTACGAAGATCGCATGTTTGTGTTCCATTTTGCTTTTGTGTTGCTGGGAGGGTGTGATCTTTAATGCGTTGTATTGGGTAAATTTGAGTTCCGGATTTAAGGATTCAAAATAGACTTTTACATCGTAGAGCATCTGGTGAAGATTAATCAGTTCCTCTTTGTGCATACAACCTCTCCGGACAATAACGTAGTTTTACGCACCTTAAATACATATCCCAGAAAAATTATTATCCCATTTTCATCAGACGGATCGACAAAGGACGCTTGATTATTCCCTTAAAATCTTTCGCCGCAACGTAGGAAAGTCCCTTCCCGACCAACCGGTCAAGGAGTTTCTGATCGACAGCCCGGTCGACTACAAGCCCGGTAACTGAACTGTCTACCGTCTCGACCGCTTTCTCCACATCGTCCGATTTCAGTTCCTGGATTACCGTAAGGTCATCGGTGAGAAACCGGGCAAGGCTGTGACCTTTCACATCATCGATATGATCCCGGAGTGTAAGCGGTCCTTTATTTTCTTCCCGTGACTTTTTTGAAACGACGGAATGTTTCACCTTTTTTTCCACTTTCTCCCCGTCTTCGTCCGGAGCCCTTGCCACCCGGAACTCCGGGGGAAGGTCTTCAGGATCTTCGAAATACTGTTCCCGGATATATTCAACCGGCACTTTATTGCGCAGCGTTTTTATGACCTCTTTTCTGGCCATATCCTCCACGCTTTTACCTTTCGGAGAAAACGCAACAAAATCGATATCGGCGACCTGAAGGAGCTCCCGCAGGATCAGCTCACCCCCACGATCCCCGTCAAAGAACGCTGTCGCGGTCTTCTTCCCGCACAACTCCTCGACGATTTTGGGTATATGCGTTCCCTCCACTGCTACTGCATTTTTTATGCCGTAACGGAGAAGGTTCAGCACATCGGCCCTTCCCTCAACGATAATGATCGCATCCGAGTCCAGGACATTGGGGCCGCGGTACCTTTTCCGTTCCTACAGACCCGATTTTTTCTATCCGAATGCTCTGACGGACATCGTCGAGCAGTTCGTCGCTGTCGATGGTTCCGTCTTCAAACCGGTCGAGAAGGATCTCCTTTGCACGCTCAACTATCTTTTTCCGCTTGACTACGCGGATATCCTCAACCGATTCCACAATTACATGCGCAATGCAGGGTCCGACACGATCGATAGTCTCGAGGGAAGCCGCAAGAATTGCCGTCTCTGCGCGATCAAGGGAGGTAGAGATTAAAATCTCCCCTTTTGTCTCACCCTTTTTGCTGGTTACCTGGACGTCTATTCGTCCGACACGTCCGGTTCTCTGGAGATCCCGCAGATCCAAATCTTCGCCGAGCAACCCTTCAGTCTGTCCGAATATGGCACCGACTACGTCAGGTTTCTCGACCACCCCCTCTGCTGTGAGGCTGATGTGAATAAGGTACTTGGTAGTATCTGGTGAATACACGTAAACGCACCCCCATGAATCATACAACTATTGGAATGCCTGATCATAGGTATAAATTATATATATCCTGTAAAATTACTTAAATTGTCCCTTAACGGTAAGTCCGGCAAAAAATACTGTGCTGTTTTTCTCCGGATTTTCACCGGAGAATGTATTCCACAGTCTGTATGATTCAGCGTAAAAAAAGTGGTTCTGAAAAAACCAGACATGAATCAATTCGGTCAATGCACCGATCATGAAAATCGTCTTTGCAGAATTCTTTTTTTGAGCTAGGAAATTACGGCTCTGTAGAAATCCTTTCTTAGTTTTTTGAGCTGGCGTGGAAATTACGAGGGTGACCCCCTCTCTCCCCCAAAGGGGGAGGCAGCCCAAAGAGGCAGGCCTCCTTGACCCCTGTTGAGCGGTTGGATTTTTCTCTACCATGCCGAAGTACGATCCACAGCCATGCTCCACGGGGCGAGCCCCGACGAGGCGGTGAGCGCCCGTGGCCCCATCGCTATCCGCTACCATTCCACTCTTCGGTTCTCTAAAAGAGCATGATTTCTATAGAGCAGAAATTACAGCCTGCAGGACTACAGCGATGACAGTCCAGTGTCCCTTGCTGCCTCTTCGCTTGAGCGCGATGAGGGTGTATTCCTGCCCGGAGTTTTCGCATCTGGGAGTGCCCAAGCGGTTGAGGTGAAATCTCCGTTAAGCAGTCATGGTTTTTTAACCCATTTCCCCGGAGTCAAAAAAAATCCCTTTAACAAAGAAATTTTTAGTTCAGTACCAAAAAAACGACTGATACGGAGTTTTTAGTCACCGATCCGCCGCGGGGGCGCCCCGTCGGGGGCGGCGGCACTCATCACACAAGATGAATTGAGGGGAAAAACTCACGAACAGAGACAGGAAAAATTATACTTGTGATTGCGAATCAGCGATTAGCCTCGCGTCACATCCTGAAAAAAAGTATTATTCTTTTGATTGTGCATATTTTTTCCAGACCTGTTCACGATAAACCGGTCCGCTGTTGTATGTACAAAAAGGAATGAGTTTTCCGTCCGGGGTTGCATAGTGGATACAGCACCGCTGGACGCGGTCGAGGTCATAATTATACCGGTCCATGAAATGCATGGTACCGATAAAAAGTGCATTCCAGTGAAATTCCTTGAGCGCTTCAAAGTTCTGGCCGATAAGTGTCTTGCCGAGGATCTTCCAGAACTCCGTGGTGTTTCCCTGCTCGCCCTTCTTTACAGACTCATGCAGGTTTTTAAGACCTTCCAGCAGGGTTGCATATTTGTTGATGGTGCCGCCTTTTTTGAGTTTTTCCGTCATCTGTTCGATCGATTCAAAAAACTTGTCCACATTCACCATTCGGTTCACCGGAACGAATGAGCCATCATTCTGGACAAATACATAGGTGGCTGCACCACAGTGCTGGTGTGCAGTGAACCTTATCTGAGGTCGCCCGGTATAGGTCTCGACGAGGTCGGAAAACGGGATGACACAGGGAACCGGATAGAAATCATCCATTTTGAGGACCCCATCCAGCTGTATCTCAATTTCTTTCAGGAGATCGGGAATCGTTATTCGCAGCTTTTTGACATCGTCATCGGTAGCTGCCCCGGTAAACGCGATTGGCTGAAAATTTATGCCACGGATTACCGAGATATTTTTTACCGCAAACCGGATAATATCGCCAACCTCATGATCATTCTTTCCATGAATTACTGTCGGGACAAGCACCACACCAAGGCGTACAGCTTTTAAGTTTTCTATCGCTTTTTCATGGATTTTCAAAAGAGGATTGGTTGCCGCTGTTACCCCGTCAAAATGGAGATACACGGTGCTGAGGCCGGAATCCTTGAGCTTCTGGGCAAAGCCGGCTTCATTTGCAATCCTGAGACCATTGGATGCGATCTGAACCTGGGGAAATCCCATCGATTTTGCCTTTTTGATAATATCAGTCAGATCCTCACGCATGGTAGGTTCTCCGCCGGAGAACTGAACAGCGGGAGCCGGAACGGGTTTCTGGTCGCGAAGGACCTGCATCATACGGACAATATCATCAAAATCCGGTTCGTACACAAACCCGCATGCACGGGCATTTGCAAAACAAAAATCACAGTCAAGATTGCAACGGTTTGTAAGATCGATATTTGCAAGCAGAGTCTGGGAATGGTGATTATTGCACAACCCACAGGAAGACGGGCAACTTTCAGGGGGAGCGGTATTCTGAGGATTTTCAACGCCGGAACCCACTTCACTGAAGCGTTCGAACCGGTGATACAAAGCCGGATCTGACCAGTAGAGATTTTTGAAGTTCCCATGCTCCGGGCACGTGCTATGGAGCATGATCATTTTGTCTTCTTCCACGACTTCTGCATCAATTACGGATCTGCACGTGGGGCAAAGACTACGAGTTTTTTTTATCAGCATTGATGTCCACCCGTTTTGCAATTTGTTCTCTAATATTTCGTTTGAGTAACCTTAATGTTTGTATCTGCTGTTTATTACAGGTATTGGAGTGCTCCATTATTAGTCTTGATTTGTTCATTCTGTCATTACTCTCGGCAATCTGGATAATGCTCCCGGCCTATCTCCCGAATCCGATTGCTGCGCTCGCCGGAGGAGGGACCCCCATTGACCTGGGAAGGAATCTTTCCGATGGAAAACGGATATTTGGCGAGGGTAAGACCTACCGGGGCCTGATCATCGGGATTTTAGCCGGGATCGGGATCGGCCTTGCGCAGATCCGGGTATCAGGAGTCTATGGATGGGAGAACCTGCCTGAACAGACATATCTGTCAATAACGTTACTTGCAACGGGAGCACTCCTTGGCGATTTATGCAAGAGCTTCATAAAACGAAGACTGGGAAAAGAACGGGGAGCGAAATGGCCGATCGCTGACATGTACGATCTCGTGGCTGGGTCCCTGCTCCTGGTGCTTATCTTTGATCCCGCATGGCTTTTTGCGAATATGACCCTCCTTATCCTCGTCCTCATCCTGATCATAACACCCATATTGCACCGTGTCGTAAATATCATCGGCTATCATTTCAGAGTCAAGGAGGTTCCCTGGTGAACACTATCGCAGACCTGCTCGTAAGGCACAGGGCAATTGAATTCGGCGAATTCACCCTTGCCTCGGGCAAAAAAAGTTCCTGTTACATTGATGTAAAATCCGCGGTTACCAACCCGGAACTCCTGTATGCTATTGCATCGGAGATAAACCGTTCACAGACGTTTGATGTGGTGGCGGGTGTAGCAGTCGGGGGAGTCCCGCTCGCTGTCGCGACATCCATGGTCGCAAAGAAACCATTCGCGATTATCAGGGCTGCAGAAAAAAGCCATGGTAAAAAAGAGATCATCATAGGAAATGTCAGAGATGTCACTGTCCTGCTCGTGGAAGATGTAACGACCACGGGCGGATCGGCGATGTACGGAATTACTGCGCTTCGGGATGCAGGTGCCCGGGCGGATCGCGTAGTAACCGTCGTGGATCGGGAGCAGGGCGCCGGAGAGATGCTCGAAAAACAGGGAGTTATCCTGATTCCGCTGGTAAAAATCAGCGAGATCTTAAAAGAGTAACCATTTTTATTGCCAGCGTGAGAGTACATGGACATGAAAATTCTCGTTGTCGGTGGGGGAGGGAGGGAGCACGCAATAGTCAGTGCTCTGGCCCGCAACAGCGAGACTGAAATTTTTTCAGTCATGGGGAGCCGGAATCCCGGGATCTCACGTCTTGCCAGAGAAGTTAAATTGTGCAAAGAGACGGACATCTCCCGGATTATGTCCTTTGCCCGGAAAACCGGAGTCGGTTATGCGTTTATCGGCCCGGAAGCGCCTCTTGAAGCCGGGATTGTGGACCAGCTGGAATCTGCAGGTATAGCGTGCGTGGGACCCACGCAGGCAGCAGCCAGAGTCGAGACAGATAAGGCGTTCTGCCGCGACATGATGGAATATCACCATATTGACGGGTGCCCCGGATACCGTGTTTTTAACAATCCGGCTGAAGCGGTTTCGTTCATCAAAGACCATGAAGAAGATCTTGCTATAAAACCAATCGGGCTCACCGGTGGGAAAGGGGTGCGGATTATGGGTGAACAGGTTGATCGGGCAGGAGCAATCGCGTATGTGAAATCGCTGAACGGCGGAGTCGTGCTGGAAGAGCGCCTTATCGGTGAGGAGTTCACCCTGCAGGCATTTGTGGATGGCAAACATATGACACCCATGCCGCTGGTCCAGGATCACAAGCGTGCGTTTGAGGGAGATATCGGGCCGAATACCGGGGGAATGGGATCGTATTCGATGGCGGACCATATGCTTCCGTTTGTGTCAGAGACTGATTACAGAAAAGCTCTTGCGATCATGCAGTCCACCGTTGGGACGATGGAAAGAACCGGACACCCGTACAAAGGGATACTCTACGGCCAGTTCATGAATACCGCCGGGGGCCCAAAAGTCATCGAATTTAATGCCCGGTTCGGTGATCCGGAGGCAATGAACGTGCTGTCCCTGCTCAGTTCGGATCTCTCCGATATCGTGGTGAAAATAACCACGGGATCACTGACTGCTGCAGATGTATGCTTCGAACGGGCGGCAACGGTCTGCAAATATATTGTGCCGTCGGGATATCCGGACTCTCCTGCAAAAGGTGACCCTGTGACTATTGGCACGCCTGCCCAGGCACTCCTCTATTATGCAAATATCGAAGAGCAGGAGGGCAAATTCTCTACCCTGAGTTCACGGACTCTTGCGTTTGTTGGCATCGGCCCGACGCTGGAAGAGGCAGAGCAGCGGGCGGAACGATCGGCATCTGCAGTCAAAGGCCGCGTGCGCTACCGCCGCGATATCGGCACCAGAGCACTGCTCGAGCAACGAATTGCTCACATGAAGGAGTTACGATGAAGAAGGATTTCCTGTCAATTCTCGATATCAGCAAAGGGGAGCTTGAGCAGATCCTTTGCGAAGCAGACCAGCTTAAAACCCTGAAAAAAGAGGGAAAAGTCCACGACGTCCTGCGGGGAAAAAACCTCGCCATGATCTTTGAGAAGTCCTCTACCAGGACCCACATCTCATTTGAAGTCGGGATGAACGAACTGGGAGGTCACGCCCTTTTTTTAAATGCCCGCGACATGCAGATCTGGCGGGGCGAGGAGATCCGCGATACTGCCCGGGCTGCTTCACGGTATGTCTCCGGCCTGATGATCCGTGCCTATAAACACGCTACGATTGAAGAGTTTGCACGACACGCGACGATACCTGTGATCAACGGACTCTCCGATCTCGAGCACCCGTGCCAGCTGCTTGCCGATATCATGACGATACGGGAGCACTTCGGATCGACAAAAGATCTGAACGTGGCCTGGGTAGGGGACGGGAACAATGTCTGTAACTCCCTGATCCTCTCGACCGTGCTCACCGGCATGAACGTTACGGTTGCAACACCAAAAGGATATGAACCGGCCGGGGATATCGTGAAGAAGGCGCATTCTCTGGGAGGAAAGGTGACCCTTGTCAGGAAACCGGAACAGGCGGCGAAGGATGCAGATGTGATCGTCACCGATACATGGATCTCGATGGGTGATGATGCCGAACGCGAAGAGCGTCTGAATGTATTTCACCACTATACCGTTGATGCAGCGCTTATGCGACACGCATCCCCGGATGCACGGGTACTCCATTGTCTCCCTGCACACCGCGGGGAAGAGATCGCTGACGAAGTGATGGAAGGTGGCCAGAGCCTTGTCTGGGATGAAGCCGAAAACCGTCTCCATGCACAGAAAGCTCTGCTGGTGCGGCTGCTTTAAAAAATAAACAAAGCTCAATACTTTTTTTTGTCGAATAACACAGGTTTTGAGAGGATTAGTGGCTGATATTCTGCACACCCCAAAAAATACGATGGACACCGCTGCCCCCGATGGGACGCCCCTGCGGCGACCCGGAAACGTTTTTGTGAGAACTTTGGAGAACTGTTTTAAAAACCTGAACGCTCACGACGTTTCCGCCGTTTCGACTCCCCGGACCTATGATAACTCCTGTGCAGACAAGAGGCAGGAATTGTGCAGGTTCCTGAAGCAGGATTCTCAAAAAATCGTCTGCCGCCCGACGAGGCGGTCGAGCGACCCCGTCAGGGTGGGACACCTCAGGAGCAAAGGGTAATAGTATAATTAATCTGCACAAAACGATCTTGAGCGAGAAAAAAGGTTCTTTAAAAGAAGGATACATTACTTTTCGGCTACGAATGCGTTCAGCTGTTCCCGCATATATACTTCAACTTTCTGCATAACCTCAAGTTTACCCCGGAAAGCAATGAGATCCCGTTCATCTCCTTCCATGTTGGCAAATTTGATCTTCTCTCTTCTGTCCACAACAGTCACGTCGAATTTATTTGTAATATCCAGAATTATTTTCTGGGGGACCCCGGGAGGTACAATGATGTCATATAACGGTTCTTCATCGGGCATATTCTTTCACCTTGTTCATTTACCTATCTTGATCCGCCTGCTCATAATACATGGGCCCCCGCGGACGCCCCCGATGGGATTTCTGGGTTTACCCAGCGAGTTCATGCAACGCCCCATCAGTGCCGCGCCCCGGGCAAGCCCGTCATCGACAAAAACGAGATGGTCAACAGGGTCATCAAAGAGATTGCGCTCGATAATCCCTTCAAGGATGTAATCGGGTTTCCTGCCGGAAATTGCCGCCCGTCCGGTAAACCCTATGGAGGAATTCTTCGGTACGATGTTCTGTTCGACGGCAACATCAATCAGGCGCAATGCCATCTCTGCACAGACACGATCAACAACCTCATTCAGCGTCGGGAGATTGTATTTTTTATGGATTTCCGATCCAATCGCGACCAGTTCATGCAGATCACTGCTGTTCACCCCGCAGTCACAGCCGATCATGGCAATACCGGATTCCTTGGCAAGCCGTGCATTGACCGGCACGCGACCGAACCGGTCACGATCGGAGGGAACAATGCGGATATCGATGTGTTTGTGGCATTGCAGCACATAATCATCCACAACCTTCCGGTTCCCCCCGCTGAATAATCCTCCGGTAATACTGTGTTCACCGAAGATATCCAGTGCCGTTCCTGTCCGCTTGTCCACAAGACCCGTTCCCCGGACAAGTGCATCAGGGATCGCACCGGCAAGCCCGCAGAAATTCCCCACGGTTTTTGCAAACGGGTTCGGGCTGTCAGCGGGGACATCACTGGTTATTCGTCCGTCAAGGGTAGTGCCGAAATCAACCGAGACACAGGGGTTACGAAAATCGACCGCTGTCCATTTTGATCCTTCCTTGATTCCTGCCATCGCGAGCTCCCCTTCCATTTCGTTCGCGACCATTTCAACGCCGGTCGAACCGACAGGAGGAATCACACCGGCGACCGCACCGACAAACACGACCTTATCGGCAAAACTGAACGGCTGGAGTTTCTGTGACTGGTTTTCCTTTGACATCGGGGGCGTCATCTTACGGGGAGGGACTCCTGCAATGAGGCACCCGTTCGCAAGAGCTATGACAAAATCCCCGATCTGGTCCGGCGACTCCATCTCGGCAACAACACCTGTACTGCGCACGACAAAATCAAGATCTTTTATGATATCCAGATGTGCATCATGGTGACACTGGAGCAGGGTGTCCCGGACAAGTTCGGTGACTGACTCCCGCGTAAGCTCCGTCCCGTCAAGCGTTTCGCCAAATATTGTCTCCCCGGGTTTTGGCGGGCGGATGTCCCGGCTCATGCTCACGGTCTTGTGGATCACATAGGACATCCCGGTTTCAAGATTCACTCCGGTCAGGATACACTTGGTTGTGGTGTTCCCCATCTCCACGGATGCAACGATAAAATAGGGTTTATTTTTGTATTCGGGAATATTCATGCCAGCACCATGCGTGATCGAAGGGGGTAGCGGACTTTCAACAATATGCGGTTTTGGCTTAGAAAAACGGGAAAAAAAACTGGCGCACATCAGTATCCTTTTCTCTATTGGCAATCCATATAAGTTTCGATTTTTCCGGCTCCGGAGTAAATATAAAAAAAACCTCAAACGCCCACCGGGGTTTCAGCCCGTCACCTGATGCTCCCGGAAAAAGCGAAAAAAAACAAATAATGCGTTCCATTACTCTCTTTTAAGGACAGTAACGAGGACAGGAACGATCCCGTCCTGGTCATTTATTTTTAGTGCCGGATAACAGGAATCAATCACCCGGTAGGTTCTATCAGGGTAACAGAGACACGAATCATTGGCTTTTCCCGCAAAAAACGTAGTACTCAGATATAATGCCGGAACCTTACCTCTCTCTCACCGGGGTACGATGGTAAGGGCCCCGGAACGGATCATGAACTGAAATTTCAGATAAATCCCTGATCTCCGTGCCTTCAGATACTCTGATACGGGTACCTCCATAACCATGACCGATGTACATCCTCGGGGTTTAAACCGAACCGGTTCACGTCTGTTTCTCATCGAACAGAATTCATCATAATAATAATACATTTCCCGCAACACAAAACATAACTATACAGAGAATCTATGAGAGTCTGCGGCACAATTTGCCTGCAGTGAGCATGAGGTGAAAAGATGGTCAGACTTACCCCGGAAATGAAAGAAGTATTTGCCAGACAAAAAGTATTTGCCGCTGCTACAGCGTCAAAGAGTGCTATCCCGAACGTCGCGCCGATCGCAACCGTCCAGCTTATTTCTGACGACACTATCTGGATTGGCGACAATTACATGGTAAAGACACTCGCAAACGTCAAAGAAAATCCTCACATGGCACTTTATATCTGGGATCCTGAAAAAAAACGCTGTTTCCAGATCAAAGGGACTGTTACCGTAAAGACCAGCGGTCCTGAGTATGAAAAGATCAAAGCGCTGATCAAGGAAAAAGGACCACACTATCCTGCAAAAGGGCTTCTCATTCTCTCAATCAAAGAGGTATTCGAGTGTACCCCGGGTCAGAATGCCGGGAAAAAGATAGAATAAATTTTTCTGCGATATTTTTACTTTTTCGAGGATTTCTGGTTTTTCAGGGTTTGTACGAGTCGTGCCTGTAACCCAAAATAGTGGGAAACGCCGATCGCATGGCACTGGTCGATGGACGAACTGTCAAACGATACAAGATCATCGGAATAGATTGCATCAGGAGAACTCCTGCCAAGCACTCTTACACTCCCCTTGTACATCTCAAGATCAACACTGCCATTCACCCGTTCCTGGGTAGTGTTGATGAATGCATTCAGAGCTGTGTAGAGCGGCTCGTAGACAAGTCCTTTGTAGGCGAGTTCTGACCATTTGTCATCCACCATGCGCTTAAAGGCAAGCTCCTGCCGGGTTAGAACAAGTGCTTCGAGATCCCGGTGTGCCATCAGAATCACCGTTGCGGCAGGGTGCTCATAATTCTCCCGGGCCTTGAGGCCAAGGATCCGGTCTTCGATCATGTCATTGCGGCCAATACCGTGTTTACCGGCACGTTTGTTCAGGTCCTGGATTAATTCATAACCGGGGGTTTTTATGCCGTTCAGAGCAACGGGAATACCGTCTTTGAACTCAATGCTGATGTTCTCAGGTTTACCGGGAGCTTTCCGGGCTGGTAGTGTCCAGAGATAGATCTCTTCCGGAGGGTGATATGCAGGATCTTCAAGCATCCCTCCTTCAATACTCCGGCTCCAGCAGTTCTCATCCATGCTCCAGGGCTTGTCTTTTTTTACCGGTACGGGGATCTTATGCTCCCGGGCATACTCGATTTCCCAGTCCCGGGTCAGGTTGAGTTCGCGTATTGGTGCAACAACCTCAAGACCGGCTCCACGGATAATAACATCAAACCTGAGCTGATCGTTGCCTTTACCCGTGCACCCGTGTCCGATTGCTGTTGCGCGCTCCTTGTGGGCAACCTTCACGACTTCTTCTGCGATGAGGGGGCGGGCAAGGGAAATACCCATCGGATATCCCTCATAGGAACCATTCGCCTTAATTGACGGGAAGATATGCTCGTTCACAAATTTTTCGCGGGCGTCGATCGTATAGTGGCAGTCAGCCAGTTTTTTTCCTTTTTTTGTTGCTGTTTCAATCTCTTCATCCCGCTGACCCACATGGACAGCGACGGTAACGACGCGATCGTAATCATACCGTTCCTTTAAGAGCGGTATGCAGATAGAGGTGTCAAGCCCTCCCGAATATGCAAGAACTATAGTACCTTTTCCCATAACGGATGCTCCACTCGAATGATAATGCTACACAAGATAGGCAGTGTGAGCATATATTTTAAAGGGCAAAATGAGCGGATACGGAGGTTAGCAACCAAAAAACCTGAATGGACACACTATAACAACATAAAAAAAGGTTGTTCAGGCTGAAATTATCCTGAACGATTATTGGTTTTTACTTCGACGTAACAATTACCTGTCCGGTAGTTTCCGGCTGGAATACTGTTTTATAATTGTATCTGCCGACTTTGTCAAAGGTTACCTCGATGGTCTTTCCATAGGGTATGTTCTGGGCCGATCCGATTGCCGAAATATTTTAAGCTCGCCGGGTCCGGGTTGTCAAGTGCTGCAATACCATGGGGCTTCAGGGGATCGTTATTCTTCCAGATTACTTTGCCGCCAACCGGAATATAGACCGTGGTGCTGGGCATTATGGTTAAATCACGGGTAAAGGTGATCGTGACTGAAGGCTGGGGTGTCGGGCTTGGGGTGGGTGTAGGGGTTGCTGTTATTACGGCAACCGGGGGCACGATGACACGGTCGACGACATGAATGACCCCGTTTTTACAGACAATGTCGGTCTTGGTAACTTTTGCACCGCCAATTGTCACACCGTCCGTTGTATTGATTTTCAGGACGGTTCCCTGCACGGTAGTGGCCTCATTGAGTTTCGCGACATCAACAGAGAGCAGCGTCTTGTTAATTACATGGTTCTGCAGGATCTTTTTCAACTGACCTTCTGGATCCTTGAGCAGAGTTGTAAGGGTCCCGTTCGGCAACTGCGCAAATGCATTGTCCGTAGGAGCAAGGATGGTAAACGATCCGTTATCGAACGCTGTATCAAGTTTCGAAGCCCTGAGTGCGCGTTCCCAGTACCGAGAATTGTGGATCGTCGGCGATAACCGCGTAACAACCTCGTACCTGAGGAGCAGTCGTCGGGACAGGTGTTGGTGTAGGAGTAACTACAGGTGCTGGCGGCTGGGATGTGCAGCCCGCGAGAAGAATCCCGATGAACAGGATCGCGAGAACAACAAATAATTTCTTCATGCATCTTTTTTTGTTATTTCGGTATATAAGCATATTCAATTAATTTGTACTATACACCACATTCTCTTGGATAGTGTTGTGCGATTCCCTGATTTAAAAGGTAAGCAAAAAAAGGGAAAAGCCGGGGAATTTATTCCACATTTACTTCAGATAATGCCCGAGCGGCTCCAGGGTAACTTTCTCGCGTTTGATGGCATCAATGGCAAGTGCCGCCGCACGCGCTGCCTGAAGCGTCGTAATATAGGGGATCCCGAAATCTACTGCCGCACGCATGATCTGGTAATGATCCTGCCGCGACTGCTTGTCCTGAGGCGTGTTGATGATAAGGCGGATCTCTCCATGCCGCATCATATCGAGCACATTGGGAGAGCCCTCCTGTAATTTCCTCACCAGGTGTGCTTCAACGCCCGCTTCATTGAGGTAATTGACTGTCCCCTCAGTACCATACAAGACGAGTCCGAGGTCGCGCAGCTGCCGTGCTATGGGAATAACCTCATCTTTCTGCTCGATATTTACCGAGATGAAGATATTGCCCTTGAGCGGGAGTTCATTATCCGCAGAAATACATGCCTTGTAAAACGCAAGCCCAAAGTCATAATCTATCCCCATCACTTCGCCGGTGCTTTTCATTTCGGGACCGAGCATGGTATCAACTCCGGTGAGCTTGTTGAAAGGAAGCAGTACCTCTTTAACCGCAACATGTTTCAGCACGCGCTCTTTATAGCCAAGATCGCTCAGTTTTCTTCCAACCATGACCTTTGCTGCAATTTTTGCGACCGGGATACCCGTGGCTTTCGAGACAAACGGCACGGTCCGGCTTGCCCGCGGATTTGCTTCAAGAACATATACCACATTGTCTTTTACCGCCAGCTGGAGGTTGACCAGTCCTACTACACCCAGCCCGAGGGCAATCTTTCTGGTGTAATCCCTTACTGTGTCCAGTATTGCGGGGGAAAGCGACTGGGTCGGTATAACGCACGCAGAATCACCGGAATGAATACCTGCCTGCTCGATGTGCTCCATAATACCACCGATCAGGACTTCTCTTCCATCGCAGACCGCATCAACATCGAGCTCGATGGCATTCCGGAGGTAGGAATCGATGAGTACCGGATGGTTTTTACTGACCCGGACCGCCTCTTTCATGTAAGTCTCGAGTTCGTTCTCATCGTGAACGATCTCCATCGCCCTGCCACCAAGAACATAGGATGGCCGGACGAGCACCGGGTACCCGATCCGCTCAGCCATTGCCCGGGCATCCCCTTCAGAATAGGCCGAGCTGTTCGCCGGGCTGGGAATGCTGAGTTTTTGTAAGAGCACACTGAACCGGTCGCGATCCTCTGCAATGTCCATGGCATCCGGGCTGGTTCCGAGAATACGGGTCTTAAGACCCAGCCGTTTGATCTCTTCTTCGATAGGTACCGCAAGATTTACGGCATTTTGTCCGCCAAACTGCACCATTACACCGTAATAATAATCTTTTCTCAGGATGTTTACCACATCCTCGAGCTGCATCGGTTCAAAAAAGAGCCTGTCCGAGGTGTCAAAGTCAGTGGATACCGTTTCGGGATTATTGTTGACAATATGGACTTCCACACCTTCATCACGCAGTGCCTGGACTGCGTGGACCGTGCAGTAATCGAACTCGATACCCTGGCCAATGCGTATAGGACCGGAACCAAGGATCAGTATTTTCCTGGTATCAGTCGGAACGATCTCACAGCTCTGTTCGAACGTGGAGTAAAAATAAGGAGTGTTTGCGGGAAATTCAGCCGCACAGGTATCTACCATCTTATACGTGGGAAGACCGGCCAGATTCTCAACTTTTTCGGTTGACAGCCCGGTGAGTTTTACTATCTCTGCATTGGAAAAACCGTAGCGCTTGGCCGAAAGAATGTCCCGGGGTTCATGATGAGTCACAAGATACTTTTCCAGATCAACAATATTTTTGATCTTTTCCAGAAAGAACGGGTTGATAGAAGTAAGTTGTACAATCTCATCCAGCAGGAAACCCTCACGGAACGCATCAAACAGGCAGTGGAAACGTTCATCGGTGGGTCGGGAAAGGATCATGCGGATCTCACTGGGGCTCGTATGAGGAATGACATCCGTATCAATCGAACGTTTTGCTTTCATGAAGGCTTCTTCTAGCGTCCTCCCGATCGCCATTACTTCACCCGTGCTCTTCATGGAAGTGGAAAGCGTCCTGTCTGCTCCCTTGAACTTGTCAAATGGCCAGCGGGGAACTTTGGCAACAATGTAATCGATGGCGGGTTCAAAGGATGCCGGGGTGCAGCCGGTTACGGTGTTGGTAATCTCATCGAGTCGCAACCCGATTGCAATTTTTGCCGCAACCCGCGCAATAGGATATCCTGTGGCTTTTGATGCGAGTGCCGATGAGCGTGAAACACGGGGATTTACCTCTATAACGCGGTAATCCCCGTCGCGGAATGCGAATTGAACATTGCAGCCACCCTGCACATCCAGGGCCCGGATAATCTTAATCGCTGCACTCCGCATCATCTGGAACTCGTCATCACGAAGGGTCAGGATCGGAGCAACGACAACACTTTCGCCGGTGTGGATACCCATAGGGTCCACGTTCTCCATTCCGCAGACGATAATACAGGTATCTGCGGCATCACGCATAACCTCGAATTCGATCTCCTTCCATCCCAGAACACTCTCTTCGATAAGCACCTGGTGGATCCGTGAACGGGCGAGCCCGAGTTCGATGATCCGGATCAATTCTTCTTTTGTCTTCCCGATTCCACCGCCAGCTCCTCCCAGGGTATATGCCGGACGGACTACAGCCGGCAACCCGATTGTTTTAATCGCGTCGTCGAGCTGGCTTAAGGAATTGATGATGATACTTTTTGGGACAGGTTCACCGATTCCCGTCATGAGATCGCGGAATTTCTCCCGATCTTCCCCGTTATAAATCGCCTCGAGCGGCGTGCCAAGGATCTCCACACCTTCAAGGGCCCCCATCTCGGCAAGTTCAACGGTAAGGTTGAGACCAGTCTGGCCGCCCATACCGGAAAGGATGCCGTCCGGCTTCTCCTTTTCGATTATTTTCGCAATTACATCTGCCCGGAGAGGTTCGATATAGATCTCATCTGCCATCTCCGGGTCTGTCATGATTGTTGCAGGATTTGAATTGACCAGAACGACGTTTATACCCTCTTCACGGAGAGCCCTGCAGGCCTGGGATCCGGAAAAGTCGAATTCAGCTGCCTGCCCGATCTGGATCGGACCTGACCCTATCATGAGGACCTTTTTGATATCTGCCCTTTTTGGCATCAGGTGATCCTCCTGAACAGATCATCGAAAAAGTGCGCCTCAGTATCCCGGGGCCCACCGTGCGCTTCGGGGTGGAACTGGACGGTTGTGAGATCCAGGTCTTTGTTTTCAAATCCTTCCAGCGTACCGTCATTTACATTCGTGTAGGTAATTCTGCAGCCCTCAGGGAGGGTTTGTGGATCCACCGCAAACCCGTGGTTCTGCGTTGTTATAAAGATCCTTCCGTCTTCAAACCGTACCGGCTGGTTGGCACCGCGGTGCCCGAACTTCAGTTTGTAGGTATCTCCCCCGAGGGCAAGTGCAGAGACCTGGATACCCATGCAGATCCCGAAGATCGGCAACCGGCCAAGGAGATCTTTTGTACATCGTATCGCCGGGACAGCCTGCTTTGGATCCCCGGGGCCATTGCTGATAAGGAAGGCATCAGGGCTGCAGGCAAGAACCTGATCGGCCGTTGCATCGTGGGGAAAGACATACAGATCACCATGCCGCTTTGCAAGGCTTGTGATCATATTCTTCTTTATGCCAAGATCCAGAACGGCAATGCGTTTTCCGCTGCCATGAACATGATATGCCTCTTTACAGGAAACGCCAGGGATGGGCGTGATATCTGAAATCGAGGGTGTCCGGCGGGCGAGTTGCACTGCAGAGATGCCATCATCACTCCCGATGACAAGAGCTGCCCGCATGGTGCCGTGAACACGGGTCCTGATGGTCAGGGCACGGGTGTCAACGCCACTCATGCCAAGGAGATTGTTCTCTTCAAAAAAGGATCGGAGTGAAGGAAGGGCAGAGGGTTTCTCGCAAATCTCCTTTGTTACACAACCGAGTGCACATATCCGCGGGTTCTGGAAATTCTGCCGGTCAACACCATAATTGCCAATCTGAGGAAAGGTGAACATCAGGATCTGTCCGGCATAGCTCGGATCGGTAAGGGATTCCATATAGCCGGTCATCTGTGTATTGAACACAAGTTCGCCGGAGCATTCCCCTTCAACACCAAACCCCTCTCCTGTAACGAATTGCCCGTCTTCGAGACCCAGAACCGCCTTCATGATTTCCATATGTTATGTGCCGGAATAGTTATTAACGATAGTGCAGTTGCCAAAGAATATTTTTTTAAAAACTCAAAATTTGCCTGCATTCCGGGATTACTTATGGCAGATATTGGCGTAACGAAGAGTCAAAAAAAAAGGAACAGGACGGATACGCATAAAAAGGTCAAAACCGGATAGTGAAGCACTGCAAAGAGATCTGTGAGGTAGAATCTGCATGGGAACGGTTGGACGAAAGATTGTCGATACTGACGTCGGGGAACTGGTCAAGCTCCTCAACAAGGTATTTTCTGATGAATGGCTCGCTTATTACCAGTACTGGATTGGATCCAAAGTTGTGCGGGGACCGAACAAAGAAGCTGTCATTGCCGAGCTCACTCTTCATGCAACAGAAGAACTCGGCCATGCGGTCCTCCTCACCACGCGGATTATCCAGCTGGGAGGGACTCCGGTTACCCGACCCCAGGACTGGTATACCCTCACCAACTGCGGATATGATGCCCCGGATGACCCGTATGTGATTAAGGTCCTTGAACAGAACATCAAAGGGGAGCAATGTGCCATCAGGACGTACAACAGTCTCTTAAAAAAGACACGGGATACGGACCCGGTTACGTATAATATCCTTCTTGGCATCCTCCAGATGGAAGTCGAGCACGAAGAGGATTTACAGGCGCTCCTGGAAGATATTACCGTGATGATGAAAAACCGTTAATCTTATCCTTTATCTTTTTCCCCGGTAAAAAAACAAAAAACACTTTTTACCCCTTTTTTTAAACTCCTTTTTAATAGTATTCTGATCGGGAAAAAAGGCGTGATTTCCTTAATCTAATACGTTTCCAGGTTATCTGAACAAATTCTTGTTATCAGGATGTGAAATAAAAAGTGAAGACAGGAAATGAAAAAAGGAACTTTTGCTGCCCCTTCCTGAACCACCCTGTGCTGATTGTGTTGATGGCGATCTGTTCCGGAGTAATCCCGATTTGAGGGAGCCACACGTCCTAGGGGATTTTAAACCTGTGAGCATTCAGGACAGAATTTTCCGATAAACAGTGAATAATTCAGAATATGATGCAGGAATTTTATCACCGTATCATCAGATACGATTATTGCCGCCCTCCCCGAAGGGACGCCCCGCCGCGGATCGGTGACTAAAAAAATCCTCTGCCCCCGCCGTGCCTCGGAGAGGCCCTGAGGCGGGATGAAATCATATTCACAACGATTTTCATGATCCGTTTGTGAAACGCATCGATTCGTTGATTATCCGGATGTGAAATATCGACATATTTTTTCATTCTTTCATGACATTAAAAAAAATTCCAAAGTATTACAATCCGTACCATATCCCCATTTTTATATAGTATTTACAGCAATCTCCATGCAGAGGATATCGTGAGGTTTTTTTTATGGCAGTGGAACATGTAAACGGCAAGAAGAAAGGAAAAGTGATGCTGTACGCCCTGAGTACCTGCGGGTGGTGTGCAAGGACGAAGGATTTATTGCGGAACCTGGGGGTAGATTTTGACTATGTCTATGTCGATCTGCTCGACGGACAAGAGCAGGATGATATTATGAATGAGGTAGAGAGATGGAACCCCAAAGGTTCGTTCCCGACACTCGTAATCAGGAACGAAAAAGGCATAGTCGGATTCCGGGAAGATGAGATCCGGGAGGCTCTGGCGTGACGAATCTCATTACCGTTGATGAAAAAGAAGTCGACCGGATCTTTACAATACTCAAAAAGGAGACAGAAAGCGGCGGTTATTTCCTGAACCCTGACATTGAGTTCACAAAAAATCTCGTACGGGGACTCATGAAAAATGAACAGCGCTACGGGTACCGGGCCTGCCCGTGCCGTCTTGCCTCAGGAAAAAAAGATGAAGACCTCGATATCATCTGTCCCTGCAATTATCGTGATCCCGATCTCGATGAGTTTGGTTCCTGTTATTGCGCACTCTATGTCAATGAAAACATAGCCGGCGGAAAGCAGCATACTGTTCCGGTCCCTGAACGCAGACCGCCGAGGTCAGAACGGGGGAAAAAGAAGACCGTTCAGACCGTGCCCGCCGCACCTGCACTGGCAAACCTGTCGTTCCCTGTCTGGCGTTGCACGGTCTGCGGGTATCTCTGCGCCCGCGACCAGCCACCGGAGATCTGTCCTGTCTGCAAAGCAAAAAAAGACCGGTTCGAACGGTTTATCTGAGAGTTCCAACTTTTTTTTGGCTCCGAAAACAGGGATTTTGAAAAAAACCAATCACGGATTCCGACGATCCAAAGTAAGTCAAATTCCCGGAGACCGGACACGGACCGATTCAGGTCCAGCCCAATAAAAAAATCATCTCACAACGATTGTTTCCCCCCTCATGGCCCTCCGAAGAACAGGACATTTTGTAGTCGCTTTAAAACCGCCGCGGGTGGCGCCCCGTCGGGGGCGGCGGCGTTCATCGCACTCATTAAAAGAAGGTATATCTCCGGAAAATAGAATATCATTTTTCCGATGCTCCCAGACATTCAGACGCTTATGGGGTCACTGACTCGGCGTCCCTCTTCATGATTTACTTTTCACTGACCAGGTGATACACCATTATGATAAAGGCTTTGTCTCCTTTCTGTTTCCTGTCTTTTTTTATTTCATCCCAATGCAGGCGAATTCGACCAAACCCTCATTTCCCCGATCGGGTGTTTAATGACGAACAATAAAATAGCGTTTCCACCAATAGTACTGCGATGACAGGTACCGTCGTTATTGAGATTATCGGCCTGAAAAATGCTGAATGTTGTCCGTTTCCCTGCGATGAGAACCGCACCTGCGGTCTCTCGGGATGCTACCCGACGGGAAATCTCAATGCGGCATTTGATGAATTAAAGAAAGTCCTGAAAAACGAATATGGCGATCGTGTGGAACTGAAATTAACGTTCATCGATGGCGGAACACCCGAATACATCCAGAAAATAATTGAAAAAGATTTTCCCCCTCTCCCCATTATCCTTGTCAACGAGCGCGTCACCCGTATCGGGCGTATATCACTGGACCGGATAAAAAAAGAGATTGGACAGGAATGTTAATTTCACGCAATTTTTGTTAAAGCCCCTGTGTCAAGATCATAATACAGGCCGTGGACCTCTATTGACTTTTCCCTGAGTGCGGTTTTTATCAGGGGGTAGGTTTTGAGATGTTCAATCTGGAGCCGTACATTTTCCTGTTCGATCATCCGTGACCGGTTCTTCGTTTCTTCCGGCGTAACGGGTTTTTTTATTTTGCTGTCTACCCTGTTTTTTGCCTCTATGGCATTATTCAGCCAGAGAGGGATGTAGACGTCGTCGAGTTCCTTGTCAAGTGCTTTTATCGCACCGCAGTCGGAATGACCGCAGATCACGATGTCTTTGACCTTGAGGTGCTTGATTGCATACTCAAGCACAGTAGCAAAATTCCAGTCATGGATTGGAGCGACATTGCCGATGTTCCGCTGAACGAACAGGTGTCCCGGTTTCATCTGGGTTATATGCCCGGTCTGGAGGCGCGAATCCGAACATCCGATCCAGAGAACCGGTGGGCTCTGTCCCTTCGTGAGCTCCTGGTAATGTTCAAAATTCTGTTTGAAAACCGTTTCACGGAATTTTTTATTTCCCTCAAGTAACTGGTCAATCATAAAGTAGTACCTTCTTGTCGCATACGCACCCGCAGTATGCAGTGCATATTCGGATAATTTCTGCTGGGATTTGAGATCGATTGAATGTTTCGGAATGATTCTTCAGGCATCCTGCATTTTTTTAGGGGGAAAACGGATCTGAAGAAATCCGTCCCAATGTACTTCATATAGTATGGCAGCACTCTTCCGACGCCCATAAAACCCTTTAGCGCCAACCATAGGACAATGGATACAATCGACTCCTATTTCCCGTATACTGAATATCGACCGGGCCAGCGTCACATGCTTGAGGTTGCGGCACAGTGTGCCCGGGAGGGCGGGATCACCATGATCGATGCCCCGACCGGCAGTGGAAAGTCGAGTGTTGTAGCATCCCTTCTTGCTGAACGGAAAGGGAGAAAAGTTGTCATTGCGGTACGCACGGTAAGCCAGCTCACCACCTTTATCCGCGAGCTCGAACTGGTGAAGAAAAAACGGCCTGAACTCAAAACCGTGTATCTTGTCGGGAAATCAGGTATGTGTCCTCTTGGGGGTGAAGGAGACGTATACCGAAGGTGTGAGGGGGTGAAGGCATTTTCCTCATCGCTTATGCGGGAACGGGCGGAGAAAGGGGCACTTATACCGTCAAAAGATCCATTCATCACCCAGCAGATACGGCGCATGGACAGGGACCATCCCCTCATCTGCCCTTATTTTATCAACAGCAAGATGTTTGTGCAGGGTGACACCGTTGGGATCAAGATGGTGCCCTCGACCACACTGCGCACCAAAGCCGACCGGGTGATAGACCACCCGCTCAATCCCCGGGAACTGCGGGAGTTCTGCGGGGATGTCTGCCCCTACGAGTTGATGATGCATGCCGCCCGGAATACCGATGTAGTCATCCTCAACTATCACCATCTCTTTAACCGGGACATACGGGAGCAACTCTACTCCACCCTTAATGTCGAACCGCATGACATTTTACTCCTCATAGATGAGGCGCACAACTGCGGTGATGTGATCACCAGTATCGAGAGCGTGACTTTGGAAGAACGCGACCTCGAACAGGCGTCACGGGAGCTCTCCGGCATGCGCAAACGTCACAAAGGTGCAGACGCAGTCCAGCATGTCCTGCCCCGGCTCACCGAGTTTATCCGGGGTCTGATGAACTCCGGGGAGGTTGAGGACTGGTTCGATCCTTCCATCTTTGACAGGATGGTAGTGCGGGAATCCCTCTATAAGAACATGGACGAGATCGTTGACGACCTGATCGGGCTTTCTGAGTCAATCCGGGAAAAGAACCAAAAAGCCGGGGAATATCGCGAGACTGCGATCGAACGGCTGACAGAATTCTTATTCCGGCTCTCGCAGTCCGCAACAGATCCTGCCTTTCTCACGATATACCGGAAAGAAGCGGAAGGGATCACCCTCGAAGTGCGTAACATCGATCCTGCTGTACCCCTGCAGGAAATCTGCACTGCGCATGCCTGCTGTATCCTCATCTCGGGTACACTTTCACCTGTCAGCAGTTTCGCCCGTTTTTACTTTGGGGAAACCCCGGTAAAAACACTAACCCTCCCCAATGCATTCCCAAAAGAGAACCGTCTGATCTGTTGTGCAGACGACATTACGACTGCATTCTCCATGCGGCAGAACAAGGAGAACAATGCCCGGATCGGGAATTACATCCAGGCATTCTGTGCACTCAGGGGAAACCGTGCGATCTATTTTCCCAGTTACCAGATTCTTGAAACATTCGCCAATCTCGCCGTCCCGAACATCCAGGGCAGAAAGATCTTTATTGAGCCACGGGATTCGTCGGACGCGGGGGCTGCCCTTTCAACTTTCCTGTCCCTGCCGGCAAGCGGTGAGTCAGGGGTCCTGTTTGCGGTCTGCGGTGGAAAATGGAGTGAAGGCCTTGATTATCGCGGTGAAATGCTGAAAGGTGCAATGGTAATCGGACTGCCGCTTGCACCGTTTAACCGTGTGCGCAGGATGATGATCGAGTATTTCAGGCACAAGTTCGGGGATGAAGGCGAATTTCTCTGTTACACGCTGCCGGCAATCAATCGCTCCCTCCAGGCTCTGGGAAGAGTGCTTCGTACGCCGGAAGACCGGGGTGTACTGGTGATGGGAGAAAAGAGGTTCCTGGAAAAACGGGTGCATCATGCACTCCCTGCGTGGATCCAGAAAGAGATGATCGCATGCGATGCAGCACAGTTCAGGGAGATGATTTCACGGTGGAAATAACCGGAGGGTCATGCCGGCTCGGGCTCTGGTTCGTCCACGTATGGTGGAGCGGAACGACCGTTCACCGTGTCAGGTTTGCAAAAACAGGAATTCCGGGGGGAGTGCCTGACCTGATACGGCTCTACTGTTCAGGGCAGGTTACCAGTCTCTTACCGCTTGACAGTGTTGCCATAAATGACGATTCCGTATACAGCAGAATATACCGGACCGTTCAGCAGGTACCCTACGGGTCCACGTCAACATACGGGGAGATTGCAGGAAAGGTCGGGACATCCCCCCGTGTCGTCGGGCAGGCGATGGCACATAATCCGACACCCCTGGTCATTCCCTGTCACCGTATTCTGGCAGCCCGCGATATCGGAGGGTTTACCCCGTCCATCGATATCAAGGAGGCATTGCTTGCAATGGAAAAGAAAGGGCTGCGAAAGGTGAAGAAATGAGAGAACCTGCAGACCGGCCATTACCCACCGCTTGTTTTCCGGGTGGACAATGGAGCGGTTCCGGTGAAATTATTATGGACGGGGCACTGCAGTGAGATCAGCAGTCGTACTCGTTGGGGGTGAGGCGCGTCGTGCAAATGGACAGGAAAAGTATTTTTTTACGTACCAGGGCAGAACATTTATCGAACGTCTTGTCGATTCGCTCGGAGAAGTAGTCGATGAAATTATTCTCGTGGCAAAAAGCCCCGAACAGTGCAGACGGTTCCACGGGATCAGGGGGATCCGATGCATTACCGACATCCGCGGGGGAATCGGGCCGATCGGGGGACTTCATGCCGGATCACTTGCAGCACGGGGGGAGTTCATCTTTGTCTCAGCCTGTGACATGCCCTGCATCAATCCGGCAGTCATCGCATATCTTTTTGACTGTATTGACGATTATGACGCGGTAATACCCAGCTGGAACCCCGATATGCTCGAACCCCTTCATGCAGTCTACCGGAGGAAGGCCCTCCTCACCTATCTTGAAAGCCATGATTCGCTATCGCTCCGGGCAATGGTCAGGAGCCTTTCTGCCCGGTACATTCCTGTTGATGAGTTAAGGATTATTGAACCGGATCTCAAAACATTCACCAACATCAACAAGCTTGAAGACCTTGAACGGATCAACGCCAGGGACCTGGAGTAACCTGGCGGATCCTGTTCTTAAAAAAACTTATAACCAATTTTTGTGTTTTGTGGGAACTTACCACAGCGTATATAAATATATGGGATGAGATTAATACTATTCAGTATACCAGATTCCTCCCTAAGGTTGGCTGGGAATTCGGCAGGGGACCGTCAGTGGAGCATTTATCTGTTGAAAATAAGGAAGTTCTGCGACTGTTCATCGTGATCGCAGCATCCATCGGTGCCATTCTCACTACCATTTTTTCTCTCCTGAACGACATTTTTTATGTCTTCCCTCTCCATTTCATCCTGCCGATTATCCTCGTCATCTATTTTTACCCGGAGCGGGGTGTTCTTTTCTCCCTGGGATTAGGCCTGATGTATATCAGCCTGATCTACCTTCTGGGGAATTCAGATCCAACCCTGATCGCTATTGCCACGGCCTGGTTTGCAATCTTTATTACGATCGGTGTTGTCGCATCATCCTACGCTATCAGGCTGGGAGAAGGACGGACCCGGGTGCGGAAAATCCTGGACAATTCCCAGGACGGCATTTTCTGTTTTGACTTAAAAGACCTGCGGATCCGTGAGATCAACACCAAATGCGCCCAATGGCTGAAATACAATCAACAGGATCTCATCGGTAAGGAAATCTCACTCATCTGGACTGACAGGGAAGAACAGAAACAATTCATTGCTGACGTGAATCAGGAATTAAAGCACGTGCAGAAACATGGAAAGCGGGAAGCACGCTTCCGGGGGCAGGACGGCACAGTTCTGAGATTCGTCATCTCCCCCATGCTGGTAACAAGAGGCCATGTGCTCTGTTCTGCCATCGATATCACCCGGAGTAAAATCGTGGATGAGGAGATCATAAAGACTCTCAATGAACTGGAACATCAGGTCAAAGAGCGTACAGCGGACCTGGAACGGACCAACGAAAAACTGCGGGCAGAGATCCTTGAATGCCGCCGGTTTGAGAGCACGGTCCTGTACGGGCATCCCCTGCAACCAAAAAGGGATGATACATGATCGCCCCGGTCAGCCTCAGGCATCGGATATTCTGGAATACAACGATAGTCATTTCCATTATTATTGCAATTTATTCAACGTTTTTCTGCCTGACCCGTGGCATCTACGATGTCTTTCCGTTTCTCTACTTCCTGCCCATTATTCTCTTTGTGAATTTTTATCCAAACAGAGGTGTTGCCTTCTCACTGGCAATCAGTACGGTTTTTCTTCTTCTGGTCTATTATTTCAGTAATTTTGACCCTGCCCTCATCGCGGTATCCACTGCATGGTTCGTCATCTTCGTGACGATTGGTTTTGTTACATCGTCATTTGCCGAAGGGTTTAAAGTCTGAGGAGTGGAAATACCGGGAGATCTTCGAAAACTCCCAGGCAGGAATATTCACTTTTTCGCTCCCGACAAAACGTATTCTGGAAATGAACAGTAAATGCGCACAGATGCTGGGATACGACCGGAATGACCTCATAGATAAGGAACTCGGCAGCATATTCCAGGATCCTGGTGAAAGGGATCTGTTTGTCAGCCAGATCCAGAAGAATGCTGAGATCGGGGATAGTGAACTTCTCCTTCATACACGGGAGGGTCAGGTGCGCCAGTTCCTTGTTTCCGCATCCCTTTCCCCGGGCAACAGGGTAATCTGTTCTGCTATCGATATCACCGATCGTAAACTTGCAGAGCGCGTTATCCAGAAAGCACGGGAAGATCTTGAGAGAAAAGTTCGGGAGCGGACCGAGGAGCTCATGCGGGCAAATGACGGGCTCAAGGCAGAGATCCTGGAACGTAAACGGTTTGAGGCAACACTCCAGCTCGCTAACCGCAAACTGAACACACTCTCTTCCGTCACCGAAAAAGATATTTTCGACCAGATTACTGCCATTATCACGTATGTCTCCCGTGCAGAAGAGATGGCCAAAGACCCGGCACTTCTTGAGCATCTCCGGAAGATAGAACAAAGTACGCAGATAATCCGGAAACAGATCCAGTTTGCCAGAGATTACCAGGAAATCGGGCAACATGCCCCCCAGTGGCAGAATGTTGACAGTACGATCAGAAATGCAATCGCGGGCCTTGACCTTCAGGGGATCAGAGCAGAGATGGATGTGGGCAACCTGGAGATCTATGCTGATTTGTTACTCGGGCGGGTATTTTCCGCCATCGTGGATAATACCGTACGCCACGGGAAAAACACGACACAGATCAGGTTCACTGTACAGGAAACCAGCGAGGGTCTGACCCTCTTCTGCCACGATGATGGAGTCGGGGTCCCTGCCGGAGTAAAAGAAGGAATGTTCAGACACGATTATCACCGGAATGCCGGCTACGGGCTTTTCCTTGCTTCAGAGATCCTGAGAATGACAGAACTCTCGGTCATTGAAACCGGAGAACCGGGATCCGGGGCACAATTCGAAATCCGGGTGCCCAAAGACGCATACCGGTTCGCCCAAAAAGTGTGAATATACTTTCATTTTGTCACTGTTTTTTTCCCGGTATCAGGTCACAGATTCTTCTTCCTGCCACTCGCATCCCGCATATAATGCCCAAATTCACTTTTAAGGAGCAGATCTCCCGGGAACACCGGACCATCCCTGCATACCCGGAGACCTGACGGGTCTATGCAGCACGAACCACAGACTCCGACACCGCATTTCATGTAGCGGTGCAGCGAGAATTCGGTTTTGTGGGAAATTCCTTTTTCCTCAACTTTGGCAAGGACTGCCCGCATCATCCCTTCAGGACCGCAGACCGCAATCCGGTCGTAGGCTCCAAGATTCAGGTCATCCATGAGGGCAGGCACAAACCCTTTCAACCCCATAGTTCCGTCATCTGTTGCAATCAACACATCCGTGCACTCGTCCAGCTGGTCCACAAACAGAAGCTCATTCTCGGTCCGGGCTCCCAGAAGAAGGGTCATTACGCAGTCGGCCCGGGCAAGCGGGAGGAGTGGGGCAGCCCCGACCCCCCCGGCGATTCCAAGGACTTTTTCCCCTTTGGTAAACCCGTTCCCAAACGGACCGCGTATTCCCAGTTTATTTCCGGGACCAAGCGCGAACATGGCGGCGGTTGCATCACCTGCTTTTTGTACAGTGACCGTGTTCTCTGATGACAATGCCATGGGAATTTCATCAACCCCCGGTACCCAGACCATGACAAACTGCCCCGGGGAGAATACAAACGAACGGTCTAAGACAAACGTACGGATAAGTGACGTCTCTTTTTTTACCCGCTGGATTGATACGGGCACAGACAGATTGTCACTCATGGGCACTCCCGATGATCTGTTCAGGGGTTAATCCATCCTTTCTGTAGAGATCCGCCTTGATGGCCTCAAAGACTTTCACATCGTGATAGACAGCACTGCCAATCTCCACAGCACTTGCCCCGGCCATCATCATCTCGATCACATTATCTGCGGTGGACACTCCCCCGCAGCCGATAACAGGTATCGTGCAGGCTTCATAGAGTTCGTACACGCAGCGGACTGCAATGGGGAATACGGCACTTCCCGAAAGACCGCCGAACCGGTTTCCCAGAACCGGGCGCTGCATCCCGGTCGATATCCGCATTGCCCTGACGGTATTAATTGCAACAATCGCGCTGGCCCCACCCCGTTCCGCCGCTTTACCGATTGCAGTTATGTCAGTCACATTCGGGGTGAGTTTTACCCATGTGGGAATACCTGTGGCGCTGACTGCCCGGGTACATGCTTCCACAAGAACCGGGTCGGTCCCGATTGCTGCACCATACCCCTCCGCATGCGGGCAGGAAAGGTTCAGTTCAAAGCCGGCAACCTTCCCCTCAAACCAGGTAGCAACCAGAGCAAACTCGGCTGGATTCCCGCCAAAGATACTCGCGATCACCGGCTTTTTTATAACTGATGCGATCTCATCCACGAACTCTTTTGACGGGTTGGGGAGCCCCATCGCATTCAGGAGACCGTCTTCGAGCACGATAAGACAGGGTCCGGCATGACCGTCTTTGGGATGGGGTCCGATCGACTTGGTCACCACACCACCTGCACCAGACGAGAGCATCCGTGAAATCGACGAGCCCGTGGTCCCGAGAATCCCGGCAGCAAGAAGCAGGTGGTTGTCGAGCACCACACCACCGACAGTTACCGGGCCCGGTCTGATCGAAACCATTCATCAGAAAATGGTCGTTGTTTATTATAAAATGCACCTAATTATATCGAATAACACCCGGTAACGATCAGTCCGCAGATGACGGTATTTTCGTCTGATGTCCCTGAATCCGGGTTCATGAGTAAGTATAGGCGTGAGGAATATCAGAGGTCAACAAAGATCCTCCAACCCTCAACCTTAATCGGTTCCTGGATCTCAGCAATCCTCTTTGCATAAGTCAGCATCGGGAGCGGCAGATTGTCCATCTCCTCAAGTTTCGGTTCGAACGGCCCGGATCTTCTTCACGGTTATCACGTCAAACCGTGAGAAGTGGAGCGGGCAGGTGAAGATTAATCCCTGAAGTGTCCCTGGGGAGAGGGTGGCGTTCATGGGGGAGGGCACGATCTCCTGTCGCATTGAATTTGCTCTGACATTTGCGATGCACCGTTCTTTTCCCGCCAATCTAGATGTGTTTCATAATCAACGGCGTATGTCCCTTACCTTTGAGACTTCGATAAAACTCCTGAGCATTTACCTGTTCAGGACGTTTTTTTCCCCACTCTTTTAAAAAATTATCCCATGTCCCTGGGGAAGATTTGAAAGTTCATTTAAAATAGTATTGATTTGGGTCATCCCCGGCATCAGGGCACCAAAAATCTTTATTTTCGCAAAATACTTCCAATTCGATCGCCATTTTTATTTATAAATAATATTTTTGTTTCGGTCAGAATAGGGTTTAATAGCATGCTTCAGGCAAAGCAGGAGGGTATATCGTAGAAGATCAGGTACGTTCATACAAAAGGGAATTTCTCTGGCAATTTTGCGCGTCCCGGGTATCGGGAGTTGTTTTGAACATCATTTTTAAACAAATTTTTCTAAAATATTTTTCCGCATATTTTTGCTTGTTTTTCTTTTCTGAACAGTATGGAACGATTTTTAACTAATTGAAAGTATTGCGGACTGTACAGTTTTCATTAAACTTTCGTGCCCCTTATTTCAGCCCGGGTCAATAAAAAATTACCGGAATGTTCCGGACTGGAAAAATAACTATGACCAGAACCTGGAGAATGTTTATCGGAGCGATCCTGCTTGCACTGGTTTTTACGACTGGAATCGTATGTGCAGCAGGAGGAGAGGAAACGCATGCTGACCTCAATATCTCAAAAGGTGTGAGTTCAAACGGACCCTATGAGATCGATGACGAAGTAACGTGGGTTGTAACGGTCTGGAATAATGGACCCGCAAATGCTACCAGCATTACGATAGCAGAAGATTTTTCTTCCCTCACCGGGTTGAAAAACCTTACCACCGTGGCAGGTCGTGGTACCTACAATACCACAACAAATATCTGGAATATTGATGCGCTTGAAAATGCATCGTACACAACACTCACGCTCAAAACTACGTTCAATACTACCGGAAACAAGATAAATAAAGTTACTATCACTGCTCTGAATGAGACAGATCCGGTTGTAAATAATAACCACGCAGAAGCAACAGGCAGAATCAATGCTTCAGGTACCGTGACACCGCAGATCACTCCCCGTTATCCCACGGGAGCGACAGATCTTGTTATCAGGCCAACTACCCTGAACCTTAAAGGTAAAGGGGTTTTTACGGTATATGTCTCCCTCGCTGGATTACTATCTGCAGATTCCGGTGGCAAAAAACCCCGGATTGATTATGCCAACAGTTCCTTAAGCTGCGGTGGTGCAGATTTGGTCAGGGCGACAGTATCCGGCAGGGATAACGGAACCCTTATTGCAAAATTCCACCGGCAGGACCTCGAAAATGTTACTCCCGGCGAAGGTGTACGGATCAATTGTTCAGGTACTCTTGCCGTAAATGGCACGATGATCCCTGTTGCAGGTTACGATACAATCCGTGTCATCGGTGAAAAGAAGGGGCTGGATAACGTCTTATCACGGTTGTGGAAATTCCTGGGGATTGAAAAAGATGATGTTGAAATCACGGAAGGTGAAGATGGTAATATTACGGTGACGTTATCCCTGAATCCTGACAATTTCAAAAATCCCGGACAGGTAAAAAAGATACTTAAGATCAAAGAGCCTGAATCTGAAACAGCGACAGGCAACGAATCTGCTGTTTCCGATCAAAGCCGCGGCGGAAGAGAGAAAAACCCAAAAAATAATGACAATGAACAAATCAGAGAGAAAAATACCGATAATAAACCGGATACAGGCAATAAAGGTTCAGATAAGCATGATAATGAATCTCAGGGGAAATCAAACGGAAAAAAGAATACTTGATCAGGCCTGTTGGCTCGCCCCATTTTTTTTCATTGAAAATTACTTTCCTCTTTGCTTCCTCTCATTTCCTGTCGTATCCGGAATGAGCAAAAAGAAACGGAGAGAAGAAGAGAGGCATATCGCTGGATTTATGGATCCCTATCCATTTTGTCTGAAGGTGAAGTCCTGTTAAAGGGGAAGTCCGTCAAAAGAAAAATCAACGGGAGTTTTTGATACTTCAGACTGCAATGAGCTGATCCGGGAACTGGACTGTTTTTTCAACGGATGTTACCCGGGTTTGTAACGTCAGGGTCTCCCCGATGCATTTTGTCGCAAACGCACCGCAATCGGCATTGATGGTAATGGGTTCGGTTTTCCTTTGTCCCCCGGAGATGTCCCCGATACACCGATGAATGGAAGGTTCACCGTTCAGGGAGATGATCTCATTCCTGCTATTGTGAAGCCCGACAGTAATACAGACATTGTGGGCCGTCTCATACCCGGTATTGGTAATGGATGCGTCCAGCTGGCGGCAGGTCAGTCCGCAGCTTGCCGGGTCACCCGGCTGCAGGAGAAAATCGACCGGCGGTGCCGGGGTTTTTTGCGGGGTCAGTGATTGTCCGACAGTCCCCGTACCTGTCGGGGCAAGGGTATTCCGGATTATCCGGGTCTGAAGTGAAGATTCTCCCCCATCAGATCGGGTGAAATTTTTTATGACCATGGGCTGTGTAGTTCCCTTACCAAAGGGTAACCGGATGCTTACAGCCAATACAATGATCGCAATGATGAGCACCACCACCACAACGCCGGCTATCATCAGGTTCTTTTTATCCGCTGATCCTGACCCGCGTTTTTCTTTGCCTTTTTCCTGTTCATTCAGATTATCGTCTGCCACTCTGCCGTCCCCTCAGGTGTCTGACATATTATGGGAAGTGATAGAATAATAATAGGGGTGGAAAAATAATTCCGGTAACCTTCTTTCACTGCAGTGTCTGCTCTTTTTTTCTTCTCGTCCTGATTCGATATTTTCATAACGGAAATTAGTGGCCGGAACGTGTGAACTGATGCTCGATGGTCACCAGAAAGACGGGGAACATGCAGTGGTTTCCGGAGGGATGAAGAAGAGAAGAAGTATGAATCGTTCAACTATTCAGCTCTTGTCGATATGAATGATCAATGCCCTGGATTTACTGGAGACGGCCAAAATTATACAACGTTGATGGCGGCCGGTCAGGGACCTTATTGTAAAAAAATTAACCCCATTTTTTAAGATAAAAGCGGAATTCAACGGTTTTGTTTTTTATTTACTGGGGGCTGGTAAACCGGTATGCCCCCTCGGGTATCCTTATTTCAAATCGTGTACCTTTACCAAACGTCCCGGCCTCGCGAATCGATATATTTGTTATGGATAAAATTTCCCGGGACAGGTACATGTCAAGGCCGGAATTCTGGAAAAGCTGGCGGTTGAATATCTGCTCTTTTTTATCAGGGGGGATCCCGATCCCGTCGTCCTCGCAGATCACCAGCAGTTCTTCAAATGATTCTTTGCAGGAAAACCGGATTTTCCCGATCTTACCAGACCTGACAGCGTCATCGATAAGATAGAAAAATACTTTTTCAACTACGTGATCAGCATAGATTTCGACACCATCAATATCTACTGACAGGTCGATCGAACCCAGATGAACACTGGCAGCCGCCGTTTTGATCGTTTTGCTGAGATTGTACCATGCCGGGGGCTGGATCCCTATATTCTGGTAGTCGCGGGTGAACGTGATCAGGTTCTGGATGGCATCTGCAGCAGCCAGCTCCTTATCCAGCGAAGTGAGAAGGAAGGGCGGGTCGCGGATTCCTTCTCTTGATAGTTCAATATAACCCTTGACAACGGTCAAGTGGTTGAGAATTTCATGGCGGGTGATAGAGTTAAAGGAGTTGAGCTTTGTATTTGCCCGCTGGAGTGCATCTTCTTCACGGGTCTTATGGGTAATATCCAGAAGCGATACAACCATCTTTTCAGTATCAGGGATCAGGGTAATGGTGAGAAATCCGGTGCGGAGATACCCATCGAAGCGGATAAACCGGAATTCATGGTCTGGCATTCTCATATGCGGGTTAACCCGGCATTCCCGCTCGTACTTCCTGAACCGTTCAAGGTCATCCGGAGCGACAAACTCGGTCAGTTTTTTCTTTCCTTCGACTTCATCCCTGACATACCCGATAATCTTCTCAAATTCCGGATTTATGTAAGAGAGGGTTTCATCCTCATCGATAATTGCTATTGCCGATGCAGTATTTTCAAGGATGGTCCGGTATTGTGATTCAGAATTCCGCAGTGCGAGTTCCAGATCTCTCAGCCCGGTAATATCCGTGATCGATTCTATCGCACCGGAGAGTTTCCCGGACCTGTTAAAAATGGGTGAGGCAATTTCCCGGATAACCCGGGCCTGTCCATCTGCTGTCATCACCGCAGTTTCTGCAGAAAGGGTATTTCCCGTCCACTGAATCCCCGTGTATCCCTGATTCTCAATTTCGGTATCAGATGCAAAGATCAGGTCGATGATCATCGGCCGGCGATCCTTAAAAAAGGGAATGGCATATTCATGGCTGCCTTTTCCCATGAGATCCGCACCCGGACTCCCGGTCAGCTCCTCAATTGCCCGGTTCCAGGCAATAACATTCCCGCGCCGGTCGATCGCAAACGTGGGTTCTGGAATATTATAGATGACGCCGGACATCTGCTGGTGATCATACCCGAAGGAATCTTCTAACCGTTCTCCATCGGTAATTTCCATAAAGGAGAATATGCATTTTCGCGTTCTGGGGATTATCCCTGCGGTGAGTACCACGTCATGGTTCCGTTTTTTCCGGTCGATAAATCCAAAAGAGCAGGGTTCGGCTGCAAGCCCGTTCTTTTTTGTGTTCCCGGAGAGATAGTTTGTCAGTTTCTCGATATCTTCCGGTGCAGCAAACTCCATCCATTTTTTCTTTCCTACGATCTCATTCCGTCGAAAACCGCTCAGTTCTAAAAATGCGCTGTTGACCAGGGAAATGGTCGAATCTTTCTCGATGACAAGGGTGGGAAAACCGGCGTGCTCAAACAGGGTGCGATAGGATTTTTCAGCTATTCCCTTCAGGGCGGGGAGGGGATCTTTCTTCTTTTTTGGAACCAGGGGTTTTTTTGCTGCCATGTTACTCTTTTTTTATAGAGAGATGAGGCCCCTTTGCAGGTAGTTATGTTATCGTTTCGGGCTGCATACTATCACCAGGGCAGCCTTACCAATAACAACTAGGTAGACGTTCTGCTTTAATTATCTATTGAATACTGTCGGGTGAAGGCCCGAATGGAAATCCTGCCTTTGTTTCATCCATCAGTTCAGGAACTTTTTGTGCACCGCCGGTTTGCACCTGCCCCGGCCCGCGTTATTCCTTGAAGCACCATTCCCATCACACCACGCAGCAAGAAGGTGACAAAATGCTTACCCGGATAAATTCAGTTTGATCGGCATGCAAAGAGAACCTTTTAAAAGGCCTTCGGATTCTTCGCGCGTCTGGGTGAAACCTGACCTTTGATGAATACGTATGTTCCTCGTAGTCCTGCCAGAACCGGATCTGGCGGATTATCGTCAATTTTTTAATTCTGTACTATCCCGAACTGTTCCTTTGAAATCAGGAGAACTCCAGACGTTTTTGATTTTTATGGAACCATAGCCACCCTTAACTTCTTAAAAATGATAGTTATTCTAACGAGAGATGCCGTTATGAAGAGGGTAGTATGAAAACTATGCACAAAATTATGGGAGGAATACTGGTGTTTGTTCTGCTCTTCGGTGCTGGAACCGCTGCAGGACAGGCTGACAATTCAGCGGGTGTCCCGGGAGCGGCGGACATTTCAGATGATATTGCTCCCTATAACGGTACCATTGGTGCAGACAGTCCGCTGCACGGGCTGAAGCTGGCCATGGAAGATCTTGATGAGACATTTACCTTCAATGATACCCTGCGGGTGGAAAAACGCCTTGATCATGCACAGACTTCGCATTGCTGAAGTCCGGCAGGAACTGGACCTTAACCGGACTCCGGCTGCCGAACGGGCTCTTGAACAATACCGGCAGAAACTGAATCTGACAGAACGATCATTAACCCCGTTCGGGTCCAATGCCACCGGGCTTCTGCATGCACAGGAAATGGTAAACCGCCACCAGACAGTCCTGGCCAGCCTTCTGCTCCGGCACCCGGATAACTCCGGGCTTGCCCGGGCATACAACAACAGTCTTTTACTCGAACAGAAATTTGGAGAGAAGACCGAGATGCGTTTTACGCGTGTAACTGAAAAGAACAACAAGACCGTCTTCAGGGCAGTAAAAAGGGAGATCGGGAGCCAGGACCGTTCCCGGATTGATACTACAGCACCTGCCAGACCTGCAGGGAGAGACAAGGACACGATCCGGGAAAAGATAAAAGATCAAAAAGACCTGACCGGGGCTGATGCGACAATCACGCCCCAAACCAGGTCTGGAAATGACACATTGGCGACAACAAACATAACCAGGGAAGAAAAGGGATCCTCCCAAAATAAAGGAAAAAACGGGCAAAACTAACGAAGTCATGCAACCACCGCGCGGCACCATGCCGATAAATACCAGTAAACTAAAAAAATTATTCCTGCAGAAAAGAAATGAAAAAAACTCTATCTGATTTTACAGCCCTTTCATGATAATTCAACAGGCTGATTCTCTATGAAGTGCATGACCCGGTTGAGCATTGTTGCCATCATTGCGGTGATTCTGGTAATAGTTCCCGTTATTTCGGATGCGGCACCTGTTCTTCCGGATTCTTCTGTCACGTACACGATTACAATCAGGGAGAATGGTACCGCAAACTGGCAGGTAGAGTACCGGACGCCTCTTGATACCGATGAAGATGCGGGGGCATTTGATTCGTATGCGAAAAATCTGTCAGGTACCTATCTTCCCCAGTTCCGGGATCTGATGCAGAGTTCTGCTGCCCAAGCGGCAGCAGCCACGTCACGGCCGATGGAAATTACCGATTTTAGCGGTGATGCTGTTATCCAGACAAACCCGACAGGCAGATATGGCGTTGTGCACTATTCCTTCGGCTGGAAAAATTTTGCAAAAGCGGGAACTGATCTTGCTATTGGTGATGCTTTCGCCGGTGGAATGTACCTGGCAGAAGACACAACCCTCATTATCCGGTATCCCGGAGGGTATACCGTCACTACTGCAGAACCCTCACCAGACCTGACCCGGGACGGGCTCATCTGGTATGGCCAGCGTTCATTCGGGACTGGTGAGCCACGACTTGTTGTTGAGAAACCCGGATTTTCATGGCTGCCAGTCCTGGCGGTGAGTATTCTTCTTGTTCTTGTGATTGCCGGATCGTATTGGATCCTGTCAAAAAGACGATCTCCTCCACAGGTTGAGCCTGATGACCCGCCGGTCGTATTATCCGAAACGGAACTTTTCAGCGTCGAGGAAAAGATTATCCAGCTGCTGAAAACACGTGGCGGGGAGCAGTACCAGTCAGAAATTGTCAGAAACCTGGGACTGCCCAAATCAACGGTAAGCGCAACACTCAACGACCTCCACCAGCGTGGGATTATCCAGAAAATCAGAAAAGGGCGGGAAAATCTCATACGGCTGGTATGATTGCGTGCCGTCAATTATCCGATGAACAGGTGCAATTATTGCAAATGCGATCGGGTTTTCGGTTTCTTTTCATAAAAACTCTTTGAGAATTCATTAATTTAATAATAATAAAAAAGCCGGGAATATAAAAACAGGATTAATCGATTCAGATTTCACCGGAACAATAAAAAAAGCATACCATTTCGATCCACCCCCGCCACATGGCCTCTCCAAGGCATGGCAGGCATACTTTTTTTCATCTCTCCGCTGCGGGGAGGCCCCGTCACGGGAGCGACATTCATCGTTCCCGGTGATTTCAAGTGTAAAAATCCCGAATTTATGTATTGATGGTGGGATTTCAGAATCTGTGAAAAATTCTGCATGGTCACTGGTGTTTCACCCGTCACTTTGGCTCCCTCCCAAAAAGTGGAATACCTGATACAGTAATGGCGAGTCTTCCAGACAAAACGGAAATGCGATACCGTGGCGAAATCTCCTGTCCCAACCTCCTTCTCACACCCTTTCTGCCGGGGGGAATCTCAGGGTACGCAGAAAGGACACCATTTTGGACTTTTTTATTTTATGGGAATTTTTAAAGAGTCATACCTAGCCTCATATCTCCTGACCGCACGGGAACGTTTTTTACTATAAGTTCCTTTGATAATACAGGTACGACTATGACAATAGACTGGTACAAAGAATTTGTCGATCTGGACTATACACCGGCATCGGATGATCTCATCTGCATGTTTTATTTTGAACCTGCTGCCGGGATTCGCAGTAAGGAAGCGGCCGGAAGGATAGCCTCTGAAAGTTCGACAGGGACGTGGACAACACTCTTCACCCTGCCTCCCCGCATGAAGAACCTTGAGGCAAAAGCGTTTGATATCGAAGGAAATGTGGTAAAAATCGCGTATCCTCTTGCACTCTGGGAAGAGGGAAATGCGGTCCAGCTGCTGAGTGGGATTGCAGGGAATATCTTTGGTATGAAAGCGGTGAGAAACCTCCGGCTGATCGATGTTGCCCTTCCCCCGGCATACCTTCACCATTTCAAAGGACCGCATTTTGGAAACGAGGGGATCCGGAAGATGATGAAGGTAAGCAGGCGACCGCTGACCGGTGCAGTTCCCAAACCCAAGATCGGATTTTCTGCACAGGAACATGCAGAAGTCGGTTATGAAACCTGGATGGGGGGATTTGATTTTGTCAAGGATGACGAGAACCTGACATCGACTCCGTTCAACAGGTTTGAAGACCGGGTAAAAAAACTCTCAAAGCTTCGGGATAAGGCCGAGAAGGAGACCGGTGAGAAAAAATCCGCATTCCTCAACATATCCGCTGATACCGAAACCATGAAAAAAAGGGCAGATATGCTGGCTGAATATGGCTGGAACTATGCGATGATCGATGTCGTTGTTGCCGGGACTGCAAGTGTCATGACGATGAGAGACTACTGTTCCGATCTTGGTCTTGCAATCCATGCACACCGGGCTATGCATGCAACGTTTGACCGGAACAAGAAGCATGGTGTCACCATGCAGTTCCTGGCAAAGATCATGCGGCTTATCGGTGTCTCCCAGATCCATACGGGAACGGCAGTCGGCAAACTGACCGGATCAAAAAAGGAGTCCATAGCCCTTGCTGATGTGCTGCGGGAGAGAAAAACCCCGGCGGTGGAAGGGATGCTCCTTGAGCAGGACTGGGGAAAGATCAAATCCGCATTCCCGGTCTCATCCGGCGGGCTCCACCCCGGGCTTGTTCCCGATGTGCTGAACATCTATGGTACCGAACTGGTACTGCTTGTCAGCGGGGGAATTCATGGTCACCCGAAAGGGACCCGTGCCGGTGCACAGGCAACCATGCAGGCAATCGAGGCATGGCAGGAGGGTATTACGCTCGAAGAAAAGGCTAAGAAGGCACAGGAACTCGAAAGAGCGCTGGAGAAGTGGGGACACTATAAACCCCGGTAGGCGGGTTTTTACCTGAAAAATTACCTCTCTCCAGGAAGAGTACAATTCCCTGTAGTGATCCTATGGCACCACAAACCCCGGTAAGCAACAAGCAGGTCGCAGCCATATTCTATGAAATTGCCGAAATTCTTGAGATCAGAAGCGTAAAGTTCAAGCCGGTGGCTTACCGAAGAGCTGCCCATGTAATTGAGACACTAAAAGAGGATATCAACAGCATCAGTGAACGCGGAGAACTCGAGGAGATTCCGGGTGTCGGCAGTAACCTTGCTGCAAAAATCCGGGAAATTCTCGGGACCGGCAAACTGGCGTACCTTGAGAGCCTGAAGCAGGAAACGCCTGAAGGAATCCTGAAACTGGCCGAGATCGGGGGCATCGGGCCAAAAAAAGCCCTGATCCTGAGCAGGGAGCTGGGCATTACAGACAGAGAGAAACTGGAAGAAGCGGCAAAAGCCGGAAAGATCCGCAGCCTTCCGGGATTTGGGGAGAAAAGCGAGAAGAATATCCTGCAGAGTATCCACGCACTGAAGAGTACGGGTACGCGTTTTCTCCTTGGGGATATTCTTCCTGTTGCTGAAACAATAAAAAAACGGCTCGCTGCTCTTCCCGCAACACAGGAGATCAGTCTGGCAGGTTCCATCCGACGGAAAAAAGAGACTATCGGAGACGTAGATATCCTCGCAGCATCAGACGAACCGGAAAAAATTATGGCTGCGTTCTGCGAGCTGCCGGAAATTGATCGGATACTGGGAAGAGGCCCCACAAAAAGCAGTATCGTTCTCACTTCCGGTGTGCAGGTTGACCTGAGGGTGGTGAATAAAGACCAGTACTGGACTGCCCTTCAGTATTTTACCGGATCCAAGGCCCATAACATTGCCATGCGTCGTCGCGCACTCGAGCGGAACTGGAAGCTGAACGAGTACGGAGTCACCAACCTGTCTGACGGGAAGATGCTGCCGGGAAAGAGCGAGCGGGATCTGTACAGGATGCTCGATCTTCCCTATATCGAACCGGAGATGCGTGAGGATCGTGGTGAGATCGAAGCCGCGAGCAGTGGCACCCTCCCCGATATTGTACCCTATGATGCGATGAGGGGAGATCTTCATGTTCATTCTTCATGGAGCGATGGAAAACATACCATCAGGGAACTGGCAGAAGCTGCGAAGGCGTACGGTTATGAATATATTGCCATCTGTGATCATGCATGGAATCCGAGGGTAGCCCGCGGACTTGATGAGACCGCAGTCGCAAAACAACAAGAGGAGATAGAGCATATAAACCGTGACCTCGATGGTTTTGTCGTGCTGACAGGAATTGAATGCTCGATTGATCCTGGCGGAAATCTGGATATCGGAAAGAAGATCCTTGGGGATCTTGATGTGGTCGTTGCGAGTGTCCATTCAGATCTGGACCTGCCCCGTACCGGAATGACGAATCGTGTGCTTGCGGCTCTGCAGAATGATCAGGTCGATATTCTCGGACATCCCACCGGGCGCATTATCCAGCAGAGAGAACCTGTTCAGCTGGATCTTGCCCTCGTTTTTGATACTGCAGGGGAACGTGGGGTTTCTCTCGAGATCAATGCATTTCCTTCACGACTCGACCTGTCCGACATCAACTGCAGGATGGCTCGCGAGCATGGTGCACGGTTTTCGATCGGTTCTGATGCCCACGCCCGGGAAAACCTGGGTTTCATGGAACTCGGAGTTGCAACAGCCCGGCGTGGCTGGCTCGAAGCAAAAGACATCATCAACACCCTTCATCTCAGGGATCTGCTGAAGGAGCTCGAGTCGTAAAAAGGCCAGCTCAGCCCGGAACGGTCCTCCACCATCTTGATGATTTTCCGAAATAGTATCATGCCTCCCGTAAAAGGGTGGATCCTGCACGACCAGATTCGTGCCGCATCCCCATCCATTAATATATAGCACTCTGAATTCCTATGCATCATGACAGAGTTCCAGCTCGCCTCAACGTTCGCACCGGCAGGTTCGCAACCGCTGGCAATCAGGAAACTAACCGACGGGCTGGAGAACAATTACCAGTACCAGACACTCCTCGGCGTTACCGGTTCAGGTAAAACATTTACCATGGCAAATGTGATCGCCGCCGGAAACAGGCCTGTCCTGGTGCTTGCCCATAACAAGACACTTGCTGCCCAGCTCTACCAGGAATTCTGCGATTTTTTTCCGCACAACCGGGTCGAATATTTTGTATCCTATTACGATTACTACCAGCCTGAATCCTATATTCCTGCAAAAGACCAGTATATCGAGAAGGACTCAGCCATCAATCCCAAGATCGAGATGCTCAGGCTTTCAGCCACCGCTTCGCTCTCGTTCCGGCGCGATGTGATCATCGTCGCTTCGGTCTCCTGCATCTTTGGCCTTGGTAACCCCGAAAACTTCCGGAACATGGGGTTTGAGCTCTCGGTAGGCCAGAAGATCACAAGAAATGAGATCATGAGCCGGCTGCTGGATATCCTTTTTGAGAGAAACGACCTGGAACTTATGCCCGGCAGGTTCCGCGTCAAAGGAGATATCATCGATATCGTGCCGGGTACTTCAACAATATAATCCGGATCGAGATGTTTGGCGATGAGATTGAACGTATCCGCGAGGTGGATAAAGTCAGCGGCACAAAAAAGGAGGAGATGAAATATTTCTACATTTATCCTGCCCGGCATTTCGTTACACCGGAGGGAACACGGAAAACCGCAATCGAATCGATCCACCGGGAACTCGATGAAGTATTGCCAACCCTCGGGATGATCGAGGCACACCGCCTCGAACAGCGGACACGGTTCGACCTCGAGATGATCGAAGAGACGGGTTCCTGCAAAGGGATCGAGAATTACTCGCGCCATTTCGATGGAAGGAAAGCAGGGGAGAAACCCTATTGTCTCCTTGATTATTTCCCTGATGATTTCCTGATGATCATCGATGAGAGTCACCAGACGATCCCGCAGCTGCACGGTATGTATAACGGAGATCGTTCACGGAAAAAAGCACTGATTGATTACGGTTTCCGGCTCCCGAGCGCCTATGACAACCGCCCGCTGAAATTCCATGAGTTTGAACAGTATATGGGTAATGTGGTCTTTGTATCAGCAACACCCGGTGATTATGAACTTAAAAAATCCGCTCAACTGGTTGAGCAGATCATCCGTCCGACCGGGCTTGTGGATCCTCATGTTGAGGTACGCCCGATAGAGGGCCAGACTGATGACGTGATCCGTGAAGTAAAGGCAACAATCAGACGCGGTGACCGTGTGCTCGTTACCACGCTTACCAAAAAACTTGCTGAAGAACTCTCTGAATTCCTCGCAGACCAGGGGATCCGGACACGCTACCTTCACTCCGAGATTCAGACCCTTGAACGCAGCGAGATAATCCGCGAGCTCCGGCTCGGGAAGTTCGATGTCCTTGTCGGGATCAATCTCCTCCGGGAAGGACTTGACATTCCCGAAGTAGGGTTTATCGGCATCCTGGACGCAGACAAGGAGGGGTTCCTCCGCGATGCACGGAGCCTTATCCAGATCATCGGGCGGGCCGCACGGAATGTCAATGCGCATGTCGTCCTGTATGCCGACGTGATGACCGAATCCATGAAGCGGGCCATTGCCGAGACAAAACGGCGGCGGGATCTGCAGGTGGCTTACAATACCGAGCATCATATCATCCCGCAGACCATCAGAAAACCGATCAAGGAAAAAGAAGTCGAGATCAAGGATACAAAACATGTGCCCCGCACCGAGATTCCCAATGTTGTTATCGAGCTCGAGAAGCAGATGCGGGATGCAGCCGAGAGCCTTGATTTTGAACGGGCGATCGCCCTGCGTGAACAGATTAAAAAACTGCATGAACGGTTAAAAGAGGCCGGAAAGCGTTCTGCTGAAAAGTAACCGGCACAAATTTAAGATGAAGGAGAGGACTTGAGCCTGTCCAGCACTTTACACAAAAATATCATTTATACGATGAACCTCCGCCTCAGGGCCTCTCCGAGGCACGGCGGGCAGGAAACTTTTTTATCTAATTTTGTGATATCGAACCGCCGCGGGGGCGCCCCTTCGGGGGCGGCGGCATTCATCGTTTCCGTTGACTTTCAGGTAACAATCCCGTATCACACCTGATTCCTACGTTTTTTTGGAATCGCACTTACGTTACAAACTCAGGAAAACGCAAAGAATACCGGGGTCATTCCTGGTAATTTCTTTTGACAGGATGGTGAATTCAAAAACACCGGAAATGTGAAGGAGGACCACCGTGCCAGTTCCTCCTCACTACCCTTGCGCTTAAAGCGATAATGCTGTATTACTCTTCTCAAGGAGTTATCACATTAGGGGGATGCCGAAGATGGGGGGTGAAACCCCGAGAGCGTCCGAGTTTTTTTCATCCGACAACTATCCCAGTCCCCACTGTGCAAGGGTCGTTCTTTGCGGGTCTACATCTGCCCAGTCCCAGCCAAGTGATTCTATGATCCGCGAGATTGGTTGTTTGATGGTCTTGTCCAGCATCAGTTCCCAGTCCACAACAAATTCTTTTGGCACCTGGTCGCCGTACTCAAAACAAATCACATCGGTCTTTGGGTATTTTGAAGTCACGGTCCGGAGATAGATCCTCTTGGGTTTGCTGCCCTTGCCAAATTCGGTGTGGAGATGCAGGTTGGCATATTTTGCACCTCTGACCTGTGCATCATCGGTGGCATAATCATCAAGAGATTTCCCGATACCGCCGGGGATGCCGATCTCATCAAGGGTATATTTTCCCGCACGGTATTTTGTTATCACATCGCTTAAGAGCGCTTTGATTCCCGCGTATCCCTCACCGGCGAGGATCATCTCCATCACCTTCATCTGCACGATCTTTGTTATCTGCGGGGTGTCGCTTCGCTTTATCTCAAAACCCACGATATCGGTTTCGTTTACCACTTTTCCTTCCTTCCAGACCAGTGATCCTGCGTACCGTTTCTTTTTCCCGGCCTGGAAGAACCGGGCATAAATCTTCTCGAACTTGATGGAGAAGAAGTGGATATCGGCATTCAGTTCCGTCTTTGCAAACTCCTGGTAACTTTCATTCAGGCGCTTTTCAATGACCCGGGCGAGTTCGATCGTCTTTTCCTGGTCGAGCGGGGGCAACTGCACCATGCAGGAATCCGTATCGCCATAAATGACCTTGTATCCCTGCAGTTCGATTACGCGGCGGGTGTGTTCAATGATTGCCCTTCCTACCGAGGTGACCGCAGAACCAATCTCGCGATCAAAGAGCCGGAACCGGGTGTATCCTGAAACCCCGTAGTAGGTGTTCATGATCACCTTGAGCACATTCTGCTGCATATCGTACATGATGTACTGCGGGGAGCCGAAGGCAAACGTGTTCCGCAGTGCCTTCTTTTCATCCCGTTCCTTTAAGAGTTCGGATATGATGCTTCGGGTGAGTCCGTCCGGTTGTTTTTTGAACCTGATGCCATTAGGTGCTTTGAGTTCCCCCTGGGGGTCTTTTGTCTCAGGGGAAGCATTAATCGTCATCATCGCCATCGGGTAAAGGGATTTCAGGTCGAGAACTACCACATTCTCCCGCACACCCCTGCTGGGTTCAAAGACGGTTGCCCCTTCAAACTCCTCGGCATTTGCAAATCCCTTTGAGGGAAGGATATACGTTCCCGATGCTTTACGCAGGACATAAACATCTACTACGCTTGAGGAGTTGAGCGTCTTGTCGAGCGGGCAGCCTACATAGCGGGCAATCTCACGATAGAACTCAATGATATTGTCCTTTTTATTGATAGCAACGCAGAGTTCGACATCCTTGAAATTGTACTCGACAAGGAGCGCCGGCTGTTTTTTCCAGAGATCGGAGATCGTCCCGGTGTAACGGACTTTCTGCTCTCCTACCTCTTCCAGTGCGACGGCATCGAGCCGGTAGGACTCTTTTAACGTAGCATGCATTTTTTTGTATGCAGTAAGGAGATCAAAAAGTGCCCGCCCCCTCAGGGCATTGCGCTCGGTCTGCCCCGGAATACGGGCGAGCGAATCCGGGCGAAGGCCGAGTCGCTCCATGCGCCCGGTAATATAGGGCATATCGAACTCAACAAAGTTCCAGCCGGAGAGTACGTCCGGATCCCGGGCATTGATGTACACGACAAAGGCCCTGAGCAGAGCAACTTCGTCGGTATACGTGCAGATGGTGTGCATTCCCTTTCGGAAACAGCCGTTTTTCAGTCCCCCTTCAGATTCTTTCTGCGTGATCTCAGCGGGAGTGTCCACCGGCAGCGAGAAGGAATGTTGTGTAGTCGTTATCAAACGAATCATAACAGGTGATGCAGGTTATTGCATCCCTTTGGGGATCAGGAAAACCCCGTTCGTCCTCGCACTCTATATCGAGAATACAGGTCCGGGCGGGGGTATCGACCTCGGCAGGAGTTACATTGTGGTAATCCACCGAAGTCTGCGGTGCTGATACCCCCCCGGTAAGCCCGCTGTCAATCATATACCGGGTGGCAAACGGAATATCAGCTTCAAAATGGCGGTACCGCTCCCGTACGTCCCGCACATCAGTCGGGCGCTGGGTATAGAGCCGGCGAAGTGATTCTCCCCGTATTGAACGATAGATTGTCCCGGGTTCGATCTGGACCTGGGGTGGGGGCACAGTCCCTTCAGCCTGATCTGCCGGGATGTAAAAATACGGCCGGAAACCGGTAACATCAAGACGGACTGCTTTTCCCCTGCCATCGCGCCCGAAAATATGGATAACAGGGCCATCGGGAGCATTACTGTACTCTACCTGGTTAATGGCAATTTTTATACCGGAAACCTGGTCGACAGAAGGAGTATTCGTACATGCATCTGACAGGATCGATTGCGATGTCATTTCAGCAGACCGCCCTGGTACAGAGATCTTTAACAAACTGTCCCGCTTCGTTCATCTTTTCTGTCTCCCATGTATCAAGATCCCATTCTTCAATTTTCTGTATTCCGTTGCGACCGATACGGGCAGGAACTCCAAGAGAACATCCTGTTAACCCGTATTCTCCTTCGAGTACTGCCGAACAGCAGATCAGTTCCCGGGCATCTTTGAGAATGATGCGGGTAAGGTTGGCAAGGTGAAGTGCGGGACCAAAGACTGTTCCGCCTTTTCCCCGGATTACTTCCATGCTTGAACCCCGCAGTTCCGCAAGGATCTCTTCGCGCTGGCTGGTCTCCACACGGGATGCAAGGCTGGAAAAGAGCGGGACCTGGTGCTCTCCATGCTCTCCCAGAACGAAGGGGAATCCCGTAATCCCCCTGTTCCTGAGAGCAAGTCCAAACCGTGCACTGTCAAGTTGTCCGCCAAAACCGATACATCGCTCCCGTCCGATGCCGCTCTTTTTGCAGAGTACGAAGTTGTTTGCATCCATAGGATTTGTTACCGTCACAAGAATACCGGAAAATCCTTTGAGCAGTGAGATGCCATCCCGGGTTGCACACATATTGGCTTCGAGCAGGTCGGCACGTGTTTTTATTGCGGGGGTTCGTGGCAGGCCTGCAGAAAATATGCAGATATCCGCTTCCCCGATTGAAGATGTATCAGTAGTGACGGGAATCTGGAGCCCGGTATGCTCGAGATCCAGTACCTGTGCCCGGAGCAGGTCAGGAGCACTGTCATACAACACCAGTTCGTCCACAATTCCCAAGGATGCCGCCAGGTAGGCAACCTCCCCGCCGATCCTGCCAACTCCTATCACCGCAAGGCGAGCCATCCGGATACAATATGGGTATCCTGATAATAATTAAGTGATTCTGATATGATACATAGTTCAAGGGTAGTTCAACAGGGCGATTCATTCATGTATTGAAGGAACAATCCGGTAGCGAGGAGCCATGGTTGATAAGGAAGACCGGAAACATGTCAGGACAGATCAGGGTCAGCTTCTGACTGACCCCCCGTTTTACCTTCCGGAATTTGAAAAGTCTCACCGGTATATCATCGAAGAATATGAGGTACCTCCCCGGGATATTGCCATTTTCATGCCCTGCGCAATCCGCAAACCCTATAGCAAAAGTCCAAGTCACCAGCTCATCAGGACGATAATTTCCCAGGTATTAGACCATTCCCGCTACCATATCGTCATTTTCGGTACGTGTGGAATTGTCCCCGCCGAACTTGAAGAGATGTATCCCTACGCTCACTACCAATACATGCTCGGTAAATGCAAAGACCCTCAGGTCCTGGAGGATTTTCTCCGAATCGAGACAGAACGTGTTGCAGCATATCTGGACAAGACACGCCTTGTTTATCATTACCGTATCGGGTACTGTCTTGGCATTTTCCGCGAGGCTCTCATAAGGGGATCCCGGCAAGCCGGAGTTCCGATGGATCTTCTTCTTCCCACGAGGGATTTGATCAATAAAATTATTGAAGAGGGAGACTGCATTTTTGAGGAAGGCAGCCTGTCTATGGAGGAATACCTGGGAGAATTCTGTGATGAGCTTATCAGGTTTCGGAATTCCCTTCCCGGTGAGGGTAAGAAATAGCATTCACTTCATTCACTGTTTTAAGGCAGTCTCACGGCAGGTTTCCCGCCGGGAACCGATATGCTCATATCCTGCAATGTAAAAATGAAGATGCATACACATGGATGATGAAGGTTTCAGGATTCCGGTATTTATGCAGCAGATGGCTGCTACCATAACAAAAGCAGCGGGTATGCTCGACCAGAACCAGATGACGGCTTTTTTTCAGGAGATGCTTTCTGCGAAAAGGATATATGTTGCAGGTGCCGGGCGATCGGGATTTATCGCCAAGGCATTCGGGCTGCGGCTGCTGCATCTCGGAATGGATGTCTATGTGGTCGGGGAGACCATTACACCGGCATTTCGATCAGGGGATACACTGGTGGTGTTTTCCGGATCGGGCGAGACACATTCGATGGTATCGATATCCATGACCGCTAAAGATCTTGGTGGAAAAGTCTGTCTTATCACTTCATCACCCGATTCAAAAATAGGCAGAATTGCCAGTTGTACGGTAAATCTCGGGGACCTTACCGGATATTACCAGAAGGATAAAAAGACGTTTGAAATCCGGCAGCTGACCGGGGAATATCGCTCGGTCAGCTCTGCGTTTGCACCGCTGGGCACTTTATTTGAGACTCTGGCACTGGTATTTTCCGATGCAGTCATTTCTGCACTCATGAACGAAAAAAAAGAGGAGATCGGTCAGATGCAGGCCAGGCTTACCAATGTGGAGTGACGGGAAATTTACTGCAGAGAAAAAATCCTTTCAGGTTTGGCTGCAATAGTGTTGTAAGGAGAAAAACTCAGAAATACTCTTATAGTATTCTTCAGCGGACAGGGGAGTTGTGATAATCTTTGTATGACGCTCTATCGATGCAATGTCTGTAACGTATTTGAATATGAATCACTACGGGGAGATCCTGACACCCATATCCTGCCAGGGACAGAACCGAAGGACTTTCCTGCCGACTGGGCATGTCCGATCTGTACTTCGGATCGAACCCATCTCCTGCCCATCGTCTCATTTGCTGCACCCAGCCATGCGAATACCTGTCCCTTGTGCGGGGCTCCAGTCATACGAACCGCATCTCCTCCTGGTGCCCGGGTTCTTTCTGATTACCTTTCCGCATGGGAGCGTCCGTCTGATGACCTTGAGACTTATATGGCAGATATCCATACGATGGCGGTTACCGGAAGATCGATCATCGAACCGATGAGGACAAAAAAATCCGTCATCTCATGGGAAGATATCCTGATCAAAGGTGCCCAGATTGCCACCATTCCCCTGAACAAAGAAACCTATGTCAATACCCGTACGGTGATCGGGCCGAAGGCACTGCAGCCGATGATAATAGAAACCCCGGTGTATGTTACCCATATGTCATTCGGGGCACTTTCAAAGGAGGTGAAAATTGCGATCGCACAGGGTACCTCGGCAGTCCGGACTGCGATGGGATCGGGGGAAGGAGGAATGGTACCGGAAGTCCGCCGCCAGGCTTACAAATATATCCTTGAGTATGTTCCCAACCGCTACAGCATCACCGAAGAGAACCTCAAATCAGCTGATGCCGTCGAGATCAAGATCGGGCAGTCCGCTGAACCGGGTATCGGCGCCCGCCTCCCGGCAGAAAAGGTCACCGAGGAAATCGCAAAAATCCGGGGCTATCCCCCGGGTACTGATATCATCAGTCCTGCAGCACATGACGATATCAGAAACAGGGAAGACTTAAAAAAGAAGGTGCAGTGGCTGCGGAAAATGTCCGGGGGAAAACCAATAGGAGTCAAGATAGCTGCAGGAGACATCGAAGCAGACCTGGCGGTTGTGCTCTACGCAGAACCGGATTTTATAACAATCGATGGCAGGCCGGGGGCAACCGGGGCAGCCCTGAAATTTATTAAAGATTCAACGTCTGTTCCTACCATTTTTGCATTGTACCGTGCGAGAAAATACCTTGACCAGAATAATGCTCAGGGCGTATCCCTGGTGATTACCGGGGGTTTACGGGTCTCCTCAGATTTTGCCAAGGCGCTCTGTCTGGGAGCAGACGCGATTGCCATCGGCACGGCAGCGCTGATGGCATGTGCATGCCAGCAGTACCGCATCTGCGATACCGGGAAGTGCCCGGTAGGCGTAACCACCCAGAAACCGGATCTTCGCGAGCGTCTCGACCCTGAAAGTTCCGCAAAAAGGCTTGAGCAGTTCCTGATGGTGACCACCGAAGAGCTCAGGGATTTTGCACGGCTGACGGGTAACAGTGATGTTCATGCCCTGAGCATCAGGAACATCTGCACGACAAACTCAGAGATCTCCGACCATACAGAAATCCCTCACGTATAAAAAATCCCAAAGGGAAACAGGTTTTTGGGAAAATCCCCTTTTAAACGAATATGAAAATACAAACTGACACCGGAATGAGGTAAAAGTGAAGTCCCGACAGAACGTTTATACGTCAGATAACGCTGTGGTACCTCTGCTGCCAATTTCCATTGGGGAAGTTCTCCCTAGCAACTTCGGGTGAATCCCGGGGGTTGTTCTCCTGTTTTCAGGATCTTTTTCTTTAAAAAAGAGTAAACCGCTTATAAAACACCAAAAATAAATATCGCACTGCGACGTAAAAAACGATTAATACAACTTAACTAAAATGAATTGAAAAAAAGTGTTCCTTTTTTTTCTGATATATTCCAATGACGTAATAAAGAATACGAATTCTATCGCGTTATGGGGGTCGCCGCAACGGCGGGGGTTGAGGTATAGCCGAAACCCCCAGGAGTGTTATGAGGGACGTATCTGAGTAAGTTCTAAGAAAAAAGCAGGTGCTAAATTGGTAGTTTACCCTAAAAAAATACAAAAATCCTATTTTCCCGGAGATAATCCATCTTTACCACGGCGATGAACGCCAATGCCCTGACGGGGACCTGCCATAGGGGTTTTCAGGCAGGTAAAAGGGGGAAACATTTCTGCCCCGCAGTGCTTTGAAGAAGCCTGAAAAGGGGAATCAATCGTTTCGAAAGATGAGTTTTATTGTCAGATTTGGAACAGGAATCGATTCAATTCCGTTTCAGGGGAGCAGGTTACCAGAAAAATTTTAAAAGGAACGGGTGAATACTCTCGCAAGGATAATACAAAAAATAATTTCAGGTTTTTGCCATTGCGGCATTCTGAATCCCGGGCATACGGATCTGGTAAATAATCTGGCGTAAATCATCCATTTTTAACTTTTCGATCAGAAGTTCCTGTTCTTTGAGTTTTTTCAGGGCATATCGAACAGTGCGTGGATGAAGACTTGTCTTTTTTACCAGGTCTTTCTGGGTCATTGCATGGCCCGAATCAAGGATTTTCATCACTTTTTTTGAGGACCGGGGAAGTTTTGTTGTCGTCATAGCTGAAAAGGACAAGCTTAATTGCAGCTGGCCCCGCATCCCTCCTCTTGTTTCATATCAGATTCCTGTTTATCCGCGAGGATCGAAGTAAGCGCCTTGTCTACAAAATCCTTAAAGGTGTTTACGGTTCCCCAGTTTTCCGTCAAGTAAGCATCCGAACGCTCATGATCCGGAAAAATGATAACATTTCCCTCCTCATTTGGTCCTGAAACATATTTTCTGCCCCGGTGATGACTTTCCTCTCTTTTTGGTATCCGTGCATCCACCACCCAGTAGGTCTGTGCATCATGTGCGCTGACATAGATTTCATGTTCCAGTTCAAATTTTTTCAGGATTTCCGGTATTTCTTTCTGCATTTTCTTCACCTCATTTTACCTTGTTCCCTGCTGGACTTCCCTGAAGGTTACCCGAGGACACAGACTGCCTCCGGAACGCGGATCAGGAGAGCAAGACTCTCCATCACATAGAATTCCAGGTTGTCTCCGACCGGCCCATTATACCCGACAGCCATGTCCTGCCCGATCACAAGGGAGCAGAACTGGGGACCCGAAGCAAGGAGGACGCCGCCTTTTTTTAAGCCGGGGGCTTTGACAACCCCATCCGTTACGAATGTCCGGATATGATCAAGTTCGGTTCCATCTCCCTGCGGATACCTGCGTAACAGAAGGTTATACAATGAGGGGGCAAGTGCCATGCAATAGTTCCCATGGAACCCCGCATCATCCAGCTTTGTGAGAGCTTCGATAATCTGATCAGCTGCTGTCCCGACCTTATCCCACTTCGTCAGCGTCTGGGATGCTGCCCCGTCAACCGTCAATAATCCAGGAGATCCGCTTATTCCCTGGAAAATGATACGATCTTCTTTTGCAGCAACGTCCATCGCTGCACACGCAACCGGGCCACCGTCAAACGAAAGTTTATCTTTTTCAAATGCGGCAAGATCACGTTTTCCCAGGCTGAATCCGGATTTTATTCCATGAACCGGGACCACCGCACTGGTAAAAACCCCTTCTTCCAGCTCACAGTCAGCAAGCGGAAGTACCTTCAACCCGTAACCATAAGGTCCGTCAAGAGCAAGCAGCCTTCGCCCGGCAAGCTGGCTTTTTGCCGCTTCGATCATAATACTATCCAGCAGTTTCCAGGTATCGGCTCCGACCGGTGCCTCTTTACGTCCAAGATACACATTTTCCATTTTCACTCACCTCTTGTCTGACTTCAGCGATCCTACCGTTGGTATGCCCTGATCAACAGTTTCCTGTGCGGACTCTGCGATTTTTGCTGAGATCGCATTCACTTCAAGCGCTCCTTTTTCCAAAAACTTATCCTCATCACCGGTGAGGATAGTAAGGAGCCGGGCAAATTCCCCGGCATGGACCCGCTCTTCGTTTGCGATATCAATAAGCACTGCCTTTGCGACAGGATTATCGGTTGCATCTGCATGGGCCATATAGGAGTGCACGGCTTCATGTTCAGCAGCAAGATCCAGCCGTATTGCCCTGATGAGTTCATCTTTCGTTAACTTCTGTTCCGGGATTTTACCACTGAATGGGTTGACAAATTCTGGCATTTCTTTACCTCTGTTTCATCATCTGTTATCGTATTTTTCCGGCATCTTTAAGGGAAAACGAAATCCAACCGTTTCCGCTCTACGTTTTTTTGGTTTATGCTCGTTTCTTCAGCAGGTCAAACCGCCTGTTCACCATATCCCAGTTCACGATATTCCAGAATGACTCGACAAATTTCGCACGGTCATTCTTATAATCAAGGTAGTAGGCATGCTCCCAGACATCAAGGACGAGGAGTAGTGAAAAACCGGGAATAATGTTTACGTTGTGTTTCTCCACCTGCAGGATAAGGGGTCTCCGGGTTTTTTCACAGTAGGTTACTATTGCCCAGCCTGAACCCTCAACACTGGTTGCCGTCTGGGTAAATTCTTTTTTAAACCGTTCAAATTTCCCAAATTCACCATCGATTGCCTGTGCCAGTTCTCCTTTCGGTACTCCGCCGCCTCCCTTTCCAACGGGTGCAAGATTTTCCCAAAACCTGTTGTGGAGTCTGAAACCCCCGATATGGAATGAAAGTTCCTTCAGGGTGGCCTTCAGGTCGAGGTCAGAATTGTCCTTCCGGGCCTTATCCAGTTTTTCAAGAACTGCATTTGCACCCGTCACATATGCCTGGTGATGTTTCAGGTGATGCAGTTTCAGTTGCTCTTCAGAAATATACGGCGCCAGGGCAGTATACTCATAGGGTAGTTTCGGCAGTGAATACGATTTGATTGGGTCCATACAATCAGGATCTCCGTAGCATCTCCCGCTCATATACAAAGACGGGATTTTTATCTGATGGTCAGGGTATTGAAAATGATGTTTTATAGACTATTGCCCATAAATCATATTTTGAAACAAAGAGTGAAACAATGCCAGGAAAAGGATGTGCTATTCAAAAAAAATTCATTTTGAGGAATGATCCCCCACTTTTTTTCCGATAACTGCAGAGGCAATTTTCCGGACAAATTCATTTTCATCGCGAGTCGCAGATTCGAGATAGGAAACGCTCTTCTGATCCCCGATCGCTGTGAGTGCAAGTGCTGCACCCATCCTTACACGCCAGTCAGGATCTTTCAGCGCATCACCAAGACGATCCGCAGAAGAGGGATCAGCAATCAGGGTGAAAGCGGCTATCGCGTGTCTTCTCACGTCAGGATTCTCATCCCGTAACGCAAGTAAGAGGGGATCAGTTGCCTTATGTGCACGAAGTTTCCCCAGTGCTTCTGCCGCTCTCATCCGGACTGCCCAGTCACCATCACGAAGGCTACGAATAAGAGGATCCACCGCACGCTTGTCTCCTATCTGACCAAGTGCCCATGCAGCGCTCAGGCGTACGACACTGTCCTTGTCGTCAAGGGCGGGAATGAGATAGTCGACTGCAGGCAACCCAATCCGTGCGAGGGTAAATGCTGCCCCCCATCGCACGTCTTCATTCTTATGGGATAAATCCCTTATTAATTCCTGGATTCTTGCAGGGGATGGATCCATTCATTTCACCGGTAAAATTTTTTTTGTGGATACATTTTGTGCATATTTCCGTTTCTTTAGTTTGCTCGTTTTTTTACCGCGATATCGTAGACCAGCCAGTTCCTCTCCCATTCCGGGTTTTTGGATTTGAGCAAGGCAAGGACCCGGGTCTTGATCTCCTGGGTGGTAATACCCTCTTTGGCTGTTCGTTCGATATCGGTGGCAATCATCCTTGCGATGTCGGCAGGTGCACCGGACTTGATGGCACTTACTACAATCTTTTCAGGGACAAACAGACTCTTTTCTCCCGTCTCTTTTTTTCAACATTATCATACCAAAAACACCCTTCCTTTTTTCCTCCATTCACCAGGTGCAACAAAAAAAATCAGGGCATTTTTGTTCCCCAGAGCGCATGTTCATAGCGCTGGGCTTTCTCTGCACCCTTCATACAGAAAGATTTATTCTTCAGTCCAAACTCCGGTGTGTTCGGGCAGGTCGGGCAGATGCACCCCTTATCTTCGGAAATGCACATGAAACTTTTTCCTACCAGACAGAAAAGTACCTCATTTGCATTCTTGGCGCATTTGTTATGAGTCGGGCACTTCGGGCAGATACATACGTTCTTGTATTTCTCCAACTCTTTTGTCATTTCTGCCGCTGACATTCCTTTTACGTCTTTCATCATTTGTTCGAACTTATCCATGATTTTCATCTCCTTTTTAGTGCATTCAGCAAATTTTTTTCCTGATTCCGGTTCATTACCATTTTTGTAACAGGAGGTTTTTTTCTTTGAGAAAGGCAACAGCCGTCACACACAACCCCTGTATAATCTCATCGGAGATTATTCGATGGCAATTTTTCCTTTGGGTTCTTTTGCCGACTTCTTCAGATGGACCTCAAGCACCCCGTTCTTCACCGTTGCAGTCGCTTTGTCTTCCGTGACTGTCACCGGGAGGGGTACGATTCTTGTCATTGATCCAAACCTTCGTTCACGCAGGTAATATCCTTCTTTTTCTTCTTTCTTCTCTTCTTTGCGCTCCCAGGCAATTTCCAGGGCCTGCGGGTTGATGAGGTCAAGACTGATGTCTTTTTTGGTAACCCCGGGAATAAGATCTACGGTGACGACAACTTCATCCTCACGTTCGGCTACATCTACCCGAAGCCGGGACGGTTGTGCCGCAAGCATCTTTGTTGGCGGCTCACCGGCAGAAGGTAACAAAGCTGTCGGGTTCGTCTTGTACATCTGCTGGAACAGTGCATCCATATATGTCCTCATTTCGTCGAGCTCATCAAAGATTGATTTGTAATACCATCTTGCCATAATCATCCTCCCTTTTTGCATCGTGCAGGTGATCAACGCGATTCATTTTTTTCCTTTTGTGCGGGTTGACAATCTCCTGGCATGGCAAGGGTGACCGGATCTCCGCAAATCACATACATGCCCCGTCGCCCCTTGTCCGTCATCGTATTACTCATGAATTTTATCAAATGTTTTACGTAAATCAGATTTTGTGACAAATTTTGAAAACTAATTTTTATGCCGGCGGGCGCATTAGCCCTGATGAAAAAAACCGTTCGTATAAATTCGAGGAACCAGATTAGAGAGATTACCCCGTGATTTTAGAATTTTGAGGAGGTTCTTTGATATTTCAGGGCTCGGGAGAATTGCTTTTGATAATAAAAGGAAATTAAAAATATCGTGTAAGATTTCATGAGAAGACCTCCAGGGATCCCCGATTGTTCCCCGCCCTATGGTTGGGTGATACGGTTTTTTCGTTCCGGGTTACCTCATTAAGGGAAGTACCACATCAGGGAGGGGATGAAATCCTGCAGGATGTTCAGGCTTTAATAAGGGTTTTTTTTGGCTCTGGAGAAATCCCTTATTAGTTTTTGAGCTGGCGTGAAAATTACGAGGTTGACCCCCTCTCTCCCCCAAAGGAGGAGGCAACATGAGGGGGCAAGCCCCCTTGACCCCAATTGAGCGGTTGGATTTTTCTTTTACGCTGCCGAAGTACCGATCCACAGCCATGCTCCACGGGACGAGCCCCGACGAGGCGGTGAGCGCTCGTGGCCCCATCGCTATCCGATACCTATCCCCTCTTTTAGTTCTCTCAAGGGCATGATTTCTGCAGAGCAGTTTTTATTGTGAAAACGGACTATTCATATGTGATGCAAAGATATTACAGCACTTCTTCATAGACAATGATTGCCACTGCCCCAAAACAGGACGAAACCGCAGCGGAATGGTGAACAACATTGGAAAAACCCCTGCCCTGCAGCGCCCTGGGGGGGGTTTCCGGAGAGCGTTCATCCTGTTTCGATTTTTTTCATGATTCAGAGTTGAACTTAAAAGCGGTCCAGGCTGTACCCACAGAGATAGAAAAAAAACTCTGTATTAGTTAAGGTGGAGGATTGTGAGAAAGGTGACGAATACTGCATACCCCACAGAGCTAGAATCTTCAGGTCCTGAGGTTGCATAAGCTCCAACAGGGTTTCGATACTGGCAAGCTCCCGCCTGAGTATCTCTTCATGAAAATACTGCCTCAGTTTAAATTCAAATTTTAGTTTGTATTCACTGTTCCAGCCGAGTTTTTCGTTATACTGGTGCCCGAGATAAAACTGGAGTTCTTCCAGGTCCTGCGGGGTAAGTTTATCGATGAACATTTCCCTGTACTTGTTCATCAGTGATGTTTTCACCTCATCGGATACAGTTTTTTTCATGGTTCTTTTTTTTGCTGTGACTGCCACTATCTCACCTTCCCCCTTCTATCAGTTTCAAAAATTCAGCCCGGTATGGCGGGCTTCGTGTTAATTTCCGGAAGTTTTTCATAAATACCGACAATAAACGGCACGGTTTTTCGAGCATTGTCGTGTTTTTTTTGCCAACCTTCGGGAATTTGTCTTATTTTCCTTCCCTGACAGGTACTCGAAATGACCACCTGAAATATTTCATATTCCGGCGATACTATACCGAAGACTCAATCCTGTGGTTTTTACCATCAATCCGGTATATTTTCGGGTTTCCCAACAGGTCAAATGCATTGATCTTCATCTCTATCAGTTCTTCAAACGAGAAAAAGTCAGAGAGTTCTTTTCCTGCATCTGCCCAGAAAATCTGGATCCCGTTCTGGTACTTCCTGGCTCCGGTAATCTGCTGCATTATCGTTCCTCCCGCATTCTTTTTTTTTAATCATTTCTGTTTTAAAAATCCTTAATTAAAACGAAAACCCTTCTTTTAGTGAATCCCCTTTAGTTCGTTTATCCTTGTTTTTTAGGATTCTTACATTATTTTCCTCCAACAAACGCTTCCTTCATCAGTTCCTCCTGTCTTTTTGTCAGATTTTCAGGAATTTTTACGATGACCTTTACGAGCAGGTCTCCCCTGCCGCTGGAATTCAGGGAGGGCATTCCCTGCTCCCTGAGGCGAAAGAGGGTATGACTCTGGGATCCACGGGGAATTCTGAGGGTCGCACTTCCGGTGATGGTGGGGACCTTGATCTCACCTCCTAAAAGGGCCGTTGGAAGCCCGACAACTGCTGTGCTGTACAGATCCGCTCCCTGGCGATCAAAAACGGGGTGTTTTTTTATGTGGATTATAGCATACAGGTCACCGGGTGGACCATGATCCTCACCCGGTTCGCCTTCACCGGCAATCCTTAAGAACTGTCCGTCTTCAACTCCAGCCGGGATTGATACCTCAATTCTTCGCGTTTTCCGGATTGAACCCTTCCCGTGGCAGGTCTCACAGGGTTTGCCGATGATCCTCCCGCGTCCGCCACATTCCGGGCACTGGGCAATGTTCATAACCTGCTGATTTCCGCTCCGCTGGACCCGCCGGATCTCCCCGGTCCCTTTGCAGGTGGGACAATCCCGGATGGAACCCGGTTGCGCTCCCGTCCCATGGCAGGTACCGCACTCATAGCTGTGCGGAACTTCGACCGTGTTTTTCGTGCCATAAAACGCATCGGTAAGGGAGATATTGATCTCGTACCTCAGATCCGCACCAGCCCGGCTGCGGGCCCGCCCTGAACCCGCCGAAAACGCATCGAAAATGTCACCCAGACCGAAGTCCCGGAAAAGGTCATCATAACTCGGGGGCCGGTATCCCGATGTATCACCGGGTTTAAAGGCGGCATGTCCTACCTGGTCGTATTCCGCCTTTTTCTGCGTGTCACCCAGGACCTGATAGGCTTCATTGATCTCCTTGAACTTCTCCTCAGCCTCTTTGCTGCCCTTTGTTGAGGTCCGGGTGATATTTCCGGGCCAGATGCCTGAACGCCTTTTTTAAGTCATCCGGCGATGCATCCCGTTTGACTCCCAGGGTCTCATAATAATCTTTTTTTTCCATCTGCGCACGAGTTACCGGTTATTTTTCATCATGAACCTTAAAGTCGGCATCCACGACATTTTCATCGCCTTTTCCACCCGTTTCTGCGCCGGAAGGGCCAGCGGAATCCGGCCGGGGACCTGCCTGCTCCTGGGCTTGTCGCTGGGCCGCCTGCTGGTATGCGGCAGAGCCGGCTTCTCCAAGAACCTTCTGGAGGTTTTCTGTCTCAGTCCTGATCTTCTGGCTGTCCTTTCCTTCCAGTGCGGATTTAACTGCCACTATAGCCGCATTCACTTTGTCGACCAGATCCATGCTCAGTTTTCCCGCGAGATCCGATTTTGTCTTTTCCGCCGTATAAATTAAAGAATCCGCAGTATTCCGGACTTCAACGTCTTCTTTGCGTTTTTTGTCTTCTTCTTCGAACTGTTTTGCTTCATTAACCATCTTCTTGACATCATTGTCTGCCAGTTTTGTCGAGGCGGTTATGGTCATTTTCTGTTCTTTTGCCGTCCCGAGATCCTTTGCAGATACATTCAGGATACCGGATGCATCGATATCGAAAGTAACCTCGATCTGGGGAACACCACGGGGTGCCGGGGGAATTCCGACAAGATTGAACTGCCCGAGGCTCACATTGTCGCTTGCCATGGGACGTTCACCCTGGAGCACATGAATAGTTACTGAGGTCTGGTAGTCGGCTGCAGTCGAGAAGGTCTGACTCTTTTTCGTGGGAATCGTCGTATTCCTCTCAATCAGCTGGGTTCTCACCCCGCCAAGGGTCTCGATGCCGAGAGTCAGGGGCGTCACATCAAGGAGCACCATATCCGTGATCTCTCCCCCTAATATTGCACCCTGAATCGCTGCACCGATTGCAACGCATTCCATCGGATCAATCCCCCGCTCAACTTTCTTACCGATATGGTCCTCAATAAATTTCTGGACAACCGGCATCCGGGTCGGTCCACCGACAAGGATCACTTTCTGGATATCATTTTTGGTCAGCTTCGCGTCTTTTAATGCTGTTTCGAACGGAGTGATGCATCGTTTTATGATGGGTTCAACCAGCTGCTCAAGCTTTGCCCGGGTCAGCTTCAGGGAAAGGTGTTTGGGACCTGCCTGCGTTGCTGAAACATAGGGAAGATTTATCTCGGTTTCTATGACAGTCGATAACTCGATCTTCGCTTTTTCAGCAGCTTCTTTTACACGGTTGACCGCCATCTTGTCGTTTCTGATATCGATACCCTCAAGTTTTTTGAACTCGGCTGCAATCCATTCATAGATCGCATTATCCATGTCAGTGCCACCGAGCTGCGTGTCCCCGGATGTTGCAAGGACGGTAAAGGTCCCTCCCCCGAATTCCATGATGGTCACATCAAGAGTACCGCCTCCAAGATCAAAGACAAGGATCTTATATTCCCCGCTCCGGTCAAGCCCGTATGCCATGGAAGCAGCAGTCGGCTCATTTACCAGCCTGACCACATCAAGACCCGCAATTTTTCCCGCATCCTTTGTTGCAGTCCTCTGGTTGTCATTGAAGTAGGCAGGAACCGTAATCACGGCTTTTGTTACCGGTTCCCCGAGAAAGGCTTCCGCATCCCGTTTTATCTTCTGTAAAAGGAATGCAGAGATCTGCTGGGGTGTATATTCCTTCCCATAAATCCGGTAGATATGATCGGTCCCCATCTTCCGCTTTGCTGCTGTGATCGTTCCTTCCGGGTTGCTCACTGCCTGCCGTCGCGCCGGTTCTCCTACGAGGAGCTGCCCGTCGGCGGTAAATGCGATATAGGAGGGGAACATTTTCCGGCAACGGTTGCACCTTCCGCGGAAGGAATAATGGTTGGTTTTCCACCAAGCATCACTGCCGCTTCACTGTTGGATGTTCCGAGGTCAATTCCGATGAATCTTCTCTTTACCCATTGTTTTCACCTTCTTTTTCTGTGATATGTTCTGCAATCTTTACTTTCGAGGGCCTGATGACCTTTGATTTCAACTGGTACCCTTTCCCGAGATCTTCAAGAATCGTGTTCGACTCTTCATTGCATCGCTCCCTGCAGATTACTTCGTGGAAATGCGGGTCGAATTTTTTCCCGATGCACTCAATGGGATGCAACCCGTATTCGCTGAGGATTTTTATGATTTTTTTCTGGATCATCAGCATACCCTCCCGGTTCTGTTCCAGTCTCAAGGCAGGGCAGTGCCTGGTCAAAATCATCAAGGATGACAAGGAGATCTTTGATCAGGTTCTCGTTCGCGAGTGCTATGATCGAAGCTTTTTCTTTTTCAGACCACTTCCGAAAATTATCAAAATCCGCCTGGAGGTATTTCAACCGGTTGAGCCGTTCTTCTGCGAGCCGTGTCTGATTTTCAAGCTCCTTTTTTACCTGTTCCTGATCGTCTGTCATTTTCCCCCGTTTTATCAGTTTTCCTAACCAATTTACTCAATTATGAATGTTTTTAAAATTCTCGTTTGATCGAAGAGAGGAAAACGGATCTTTTTGAACGGATTGAGATCCGAAAAAGCTCGTCCTATGATCGTTGATGAGTCTGCATCCGGTTCCGTTTTCGGCCGTTTGTTGGTCCTCCTTTTGATAATTTCATCGCGGATTTTTCAAATTAAATTCTCATAATTTCAGGTTTTTTTGTTTCCGACTCGTTTCTTTATATGGTTTATAATTTCAAAAAATCCGGTTTTTCATCTACTCGCCATTCGGACAATCCCAGTAACTCCGGATGAATTCACTGAAAAAACGATCCGGGAAGTCAGAGCGGCCACGACCGGTCGGTAAACTTAAGACATCCCAACGCTGAATTACGGCAACGCTCTGGTCGTGAAAATTACCTTTTACATTCCGGTAGTTTTCCCAGATCCGACTGATATCCTCCCCGGCCTGAAACAGTCCGGCGGTGTTGTCAAAGACGGTAATTACTCTCACCCGTTCCGAGTATTGTAGAGAAAGTTTTAAAGGATCTTTGTCAGAAATCAGTTTTTGAGACAAATTTTGAAACAACAAATCGTTCGTCTAAATCCGGAGGAATTTATATCACAGTGGTCCGATTTCATCGGGGACTGTTTTTTCCAGATTCAGTTCAAGGACTCCATCTGAGAATCGTTTTTTACTGAACTTTACTTCGAAGGGTAAGGCAATTACTTTTTTATATTGTTTCATGGTATCCGAAGCACGAATAATAACTGATTTTTTATCAAGATCAATTTTGATTTTCTCTTCAGCTATGCCGGGCAGTTCGATACGAATTTTTATAAGTTTTTCTTCATCAAGGAGTGTTGTTGCCGGTTCGATAGTTTTTATTAATCCGGTAGTCTTTGAATTTTCTTCCCGCATATTCCCGCTCTTCTATCCCTTTTTGCAATAACCCGGAAGTTTTTTTGCGGCTGGACAGGGTTTAAACTTCTAAGGTTGGTATTTTCCACTCATGACAGCCAAAAAATCAGGGATATAGTCCCGGAATATTACCGGGCTTATAAACAGTTTCACCGGCTGCTGCAGTGCTCGCATAATTCAGTGAACCTTTTATATTGGATTGTTTCATGAATTTTAACTTCAGAGGGTGTTTAATCCGTCCCGATAACAAGGTAAGCGCAATCCTGAAAAACAGGCGGCCTTCCTTTCCATCCGGACTTGTGGCATTGTGTCGATACTGATTTCATATCATCCACAGGGTCAAATGGGGTACTCATTTTCTCAAAGATGAAGATCCACCTCCCGCGGGTACTATTCTACCCGCAAATACCTCTTCAGTCAAAAAGGATAAACCTGACTGGATTTTGCAAATCTTGTTTCAATTTTTATAAGATTTTAGAAGATTATTTTTTTTAAATCAAAAAGATGGAATAAATATATCAGAAAGGAGATTTGCAGATATTTTACTCAGGTTTAGCGTTGTTCAAGGCGGCAAAGCCACCGGTTATTTTTTATCATGATTACCCGGGCTTATATCATTTACCGTGCCTAAGATATGCTGGAACACGAGCTTGAAATCATTGAGTTTCTGGCTGAAGTGTTTTTTTCCCTTTTCTGTGGGACAATACAATTTGGATTTCCCGGATACCCGATCTCAAGGTAACCGTTCTCCATAAGATCATAGAGAAGAGTATATACCCTTGCCTGCGGGATAAGGACATTATACCGGTTATGGATCTCATGAACGATATCGTATCCTGAAATCGGTCTGTCAAGAAGAGAAAGGACAACCGGTTCAAGTGATTTTTTTACCACATCATCGATAGTTGACTGGGGGACAACGGAGACAGATCCGGCAGGAAATGTATGATGGGCAAACGAGAGCGTAGTTTCTTTCCCGGTTGAAACGATGATCTTGGAAATTCCCTCAGACAGGGATTTTATCAGGTTGTGATCAATTTTTCCGATATTCACGGCAATGATTCCGGAACACGGGGGTCCCGTTCTCTCTTTTTGAAAGAAGCAATTTTCTGATGGCAAGAATATCATCGAACTCTTCGGTGTCAGAAAAATCGAGCAGGATTTGCAGTGAGTCGGATGTGCCTGCTTCCTGCAGGGATTCAGTGCACTTTTCCAGAACCGGCAGCAGGGCAAATACTTCATTTTTCTTTACCCGGTGGGTGAAGAGTTCCTTTTTTGGATCTCCTTTGGGAAGTATTTCTGGAGCGTTGAATGGGAATAGGCAAACAGGTTGCGTCCTCCCTTTTTTATTCCCTCTTCCAGGGCAAATTTGAATATTGGTTCTTTTGCGACCTGATCTGTATAGAGGAAAAGAACGATATCAGTGAAGATATCTTTCAAAAGAACGGTTTTTATCTCGGGCA
>CAWFHC010000021.1:0-178126 GCA_963815395.1 uncultured Methanoregulaceae archaeon | reverse complement strand
ACCTTAAGGATTCCGGTGGAGGAGGTTGTTTTTCCCGATCCTGATGTATCGGACCTCGTCTGCATATTTCCTTTGCCTCTTCGCCGGGGATACAATGAGGTTTAAGGGAAGATATTTTTAATTCTAAAAAAAACGGATTGAAAAATTAATAATCTTCCATGCCGGGGGGCATTCCACCGGGTGGCATGCCGCCACCAGGCGCGCCTGATTGCGAAGATGCAATGACATCGTCAATGCGGAGGATCATCACGGCCGCTTCTGCAGCACTCGATAGTGCCTGTGTCTTCACCCGCAGCGGTTCAACGACACCGGCCTTGAGCATATCTACCGGTTTGCCCAGAAAAACATCGAGCCCGAAATTCTTCTTCCCCGCTTCGTGCGCAGCGCGGATTGCAACAAGCATATCGATGGGGTCGAGCCCTGCGTTTTCAGCAAGCGACCGGGGGATGACTTCCAGAGCTGCGGCGAATGCTTCAATCGCGAGCTGGACACGACCTCCTTCCTGCGATGCATATCTCCGTAGACTGGAGCGAGAGTTCGGTCTCGGGGGCCCCGCCACCGGCAACGATCTTTTTGCCCTCAATAACTACGCTTACCACCATGAGTGCGTCATGGATGGCACGTTCGAGTTCATCGACAACATGCTCAGTTCCACCCCGGACAATGATGGAGACTGCCTTGGGATCTTTACACTTCGAGACATAGACAAGTCTCGTCACCTGATACCTTGCGTTCCTCAACAAGCCCGGCATTGCCGAGATCCTTGGGGGTTATTGCATCGATGCTGTTGACGATATTCGCACCTGTTGCACGGGCAAGGTTCTCGATATCGCTCTTCTTCAGCCTGCGGAAGGCAAGGATCCCGGCTTTTTGAAAGGTAGTGCTGGGCAACATCGTCAATGCCCTTCTGGCAGAAGAGGACGGTTGCGCCGCTTTCTGCTACCTTGTTCACCATCGTGTGGACCATGTGCTCTTCTTCATCGAGGAATGCCTGGGCCTGTCCTGGCGTTGAGATATTGATCTTTGCATTCACTTCGGTCTTTTTGAATTCGAGTGCTGCGTTGAGGAGCAGGATCTTTGCATTCTTCACCGATTTGGGCATGCTCGGATGCGCACGTTCCTTGTCGATAACCATACCTTCGATAAGACTGGTGTCATCCACTGATCCACCGACCTTCTTCTCCACGTTGATATGGGCGATATCGACAGTACCATCGGAATCGGTAACAAACGTGATCGCCTTCACGATGATGTCGCAGAGTTTGTCCTTTGATACCTCTGCGTTCTTACCGGTGAGCGCAGTCTCTGCGATCTTTTTGAGCATTGCCGTATCGGAGGGTTTTACTGTTATGGCGAACGCCTCGAGCATCACGAGCGCCTTTGACGCTGCCATCCGGTATCCCTCGGCAATTACTGTCGGGTGGACGCTCTGGGCGAGAAGCCCTTCCGCGTTCTTCAGGAGCTCCCCGCGATAACGACTGCGGTGGTTGTCCCGTCGCCGACTTCAGCGTCCTGGGTCTTTGCGATCTCAACCATCATCTTTGCGGCAGGATGTTCTATGTCCATTTCCTTTAAGATGGTGACTCCGTCATTGGTGATGGTGATATCCCCCATACTGTCGATGAGCATCTTGTCCATGCCTTTGGGACCAAGGGTCGAACGGACAGCGGCCGCGACTGCTCTCGCAGCGGCAAAATTATTGTTCTGGGCTTCCTGTCCTCTGTTTCTCGTTGCTCCTTCCCTGAGAATAATTATGGGTTGTCCCCCAAGTTGTTGTGACATCGTATTCCTCGTTAAGTGGTATACATGTTATTTTTTATATGATAAATAGCGTTACATTCCGTTTTTTCCTCATCGATCTTCATGACGGTTCACTCTATCCGGGACCGTTGTCCGGGTTATCGTTATTTCAAAAAAGTGATATTTTAATATCCTGCTATTTTAGTCGGGAAGGGAAAAACGGCAGTAAAATCGGGAGTTACCGGGGTATCAACAGGTTCGATCCCGGTTCGGTTCACTTATCTTCGACAGTCTTGTCCGGTCCATTCTGATCTTCCTGTCCCTGTTCTTTCCCCTCAAGTCGACCGATATATTGTTTCATGGAGTGGCGATACCTTTCCGTATCCTTTTCAAGTTCAAGAATCCGTTTTGTGTTTTTGGCATCGGCTTCGCTTAACGCGCCTACTTCGCTCTTCCAGTCCTGGATTTTTTGGGTATAGTCTTCAATTGCTGCGCGTGTTCTCTCCGCATCACGCTCAAATTCGATGATCCTCTGGCGATTTTTTACCTCGGATTCCCTGAGGGCCCCAAGTTCACCCTCATTTTTCCGGACCTGCTGGATATACTGTTCAATTGTTGAACGCAGCCGTCAGATTCTCTTTCCATTTCAGCGGTTCTTTTTGCGTTTTTTGCTTCAGATTCCCGGAACGCTCCGATTTCGACTTCTTTTTCCTTGATAGTCTGAGACATATAGAGGTTAGAGGTTTTCACAATTGCATAATCAGATTTCAAATCCGCCAGGAGTGATTTCTGGTGATCCAGATCCTGATAGACTGAACGTAGCTGGTTTTTGGTCTGCCTGTTCTGGTCGGTGAGAGAGTCAAGTTCATTGTTGAGGGTGGTGAGTTCAGTGCCTGCAGCCGAATTAATTTCAAGGATACGATTCCACCTGAATAATCGCCCAAAAAAACCTACCGATTTAAGTTTTTCAAATAATGCCCGTAAATTATCTGAAGTTGAGATGACCATTATCCACTTCCGGTAAATCCAAAGTCCATTAATGAATACGAACGTTCCTAATATATAAAAGAAACCGATTGGGATTTGTCAGGAAGCAGGGGATTTCAGGGAAATAAAGGATAATGCAATGATTCAATGCCTTATTTTTTTCTTTTGGGTGTTGATTTCTCTTTCCTTGGCCAGAATACCAGCAGAATCACAATTACTACCAAACTTACTATTGACAGGGTTATGATCCCCCAGAAGGTCTTGTCAGTCCCGGGAGCAGAATTCGCCAGAGATACAAATGTCAGAGCACCCGAGGCAATAATTAAGGCTCCACCTGCAAATATCATCATGACACGGGATAAATGAAACATCCGTTCAGCGAGTTCATTTGATCTCTTCTGGGATTCCAGTGACTGTATCAGGATGGCTGTTGCAATACTGTCCGGACTATCCTTGAGTTTCTGGTATGCCTGTATTTTATCATCAATTTTTTTTTCAAATTCTGAATAATTGGTGATCAAATCATCGATATCTTCTGCATCCATATTGTAGAATCAATCAGGAAAGTAATGCTATAAAGTTATATTCAATGCGCCGGTGCCTTGCATCATCCAGCAGGAAAAGATGAGATCCACCTGATAATTTCCAAAGAGTGTTCAATTGTTTCATCATCCATTATTTAAAGGATTGCCGTTATTTTGGCAATGGACCAGGCGTCGCTCACCACATGATAGACGTATCATGATGCAGTTCCGGCGGCAGAATTGAAATATTCTGCCGGCTTATGAACATTTTTAAAAATAAAGGTGTCCCGATCAAAAAAAAATTCAGATCATCGAAAATGGTATAAATACGATCTGGATCTCCGGGAATTTCCTCGCTTCCGGGATCATTTCTCCTGCATTTACCGCGATACAGACCAACCGGGTTTTCCCGGGATCGAGTCCTGATTCCTTCAGTTCTTTGCGGCGTTAGTTGGCAAACTCAAACGCTCCCATACCGAGGTCCCCGAGGTCCCAGCTCTCGTGAAGGACCACTCCCCGTGCACCCGGCCCTGCTGCTCCGAACGCGGCAAGGAGGGGCATATAATGATCGGGGTACGGGTGGGCCTGCACGGCATATGGAGCAATTGTGCGGTAGTTGACCAGGCTCTCGCGATCCCCCCGGATAACGGCATCGGTGAGCCATGCATTGAATTCTTTTGCCCAGTTGTCTGTGGGAGCTCCCGGGCCGAGCGAGGCATAAGGATTACCAAGCGGGTGGACTGCACCTCCGCTGCCCAGCACCAGTACACCCGTTTCCCTCAATTCCCGGATTGCTTCGCCAAGGGCAACATGAGCAGGCGGGTCCAGATTTTGCTGGATCGAGAGCTGGATAATGGGCACCTCAGCCCTGGGGAACATGAGTCGCAGGGGTACCCAGGCACCATGGTCGAGACCCCGCGTGGGATCAACATCGCAGGCAAGACCAGCAGCATTGAGAAGATCGACTACCTGCATGGCGAGATCGGGACTCCCCTTTGCGGGATATTCAATGCGGTACAATTCCGGGGGGAATCCGTAAAAGTCGTGAATAGTATCGTGTATTTTTCCGGTAATGACGAAGGGCCGTTCAGTATTCCAGTGTGCTGATATGCAAACTACAGCCCGGACCGATCGGTAGCGGGAGCCCAGATCCACCAGAAATTGTCGTGCCGGGACGTGTTCAAGGGTGAGAGTGGGTGCACCGTGCGAGACAAATACCGTGGGCATCAGATCGGCATTCAGGATAATACCCGGATATTGCTCCGGATTTGAGAAAGATATACATGCCGATGACGGCACTGAGATCAACGTGGGAACAGTATTCTTTTGCATAGGTACCGGGAGTTTCATAGTGCAGTAATTCGTGATACTACAAAAAAATGACAGAAAATATACCAGAAGATTATTATGGCAGTTATCATTATTGGAACTCTTAGTTACACAGTCGACAATGGTGTAAGATATTCCAGAGGTGCGGACAGATCCTGCATATTTCAGAAATGCACCTGGTCAGCTGCCAGAAGATGATGACGTGGTGTCGAAGGACTCGTGGAACTGGGAGGATATCCGAAACGGTGCCCGCAGAACCATTATCGGTGCCGGAAAAAACATCGAAGACCCCTCAATATTCCATAAAATTGCCTTAATACCCATTCTTGCCTGGATCGGGCTGGGGGCAGACGGCGTATCGTCGTCATCGTACGGGCCTCAGGAAGCGTTCATTGCCCTCGGCGAACATACCTATCTTGCCGTTTTCCTCGCCTTGGGCACCGCATTCACCGTTTTTGTTATTTCCTATGCCTACACCCGCATCATCGAACGTTATCCCGCCGGTGGCGGGGGGTATATCGTCGCAACCCATACCATCAGCCAGCGGGCAGGTGTCGTATCGGGGAGCGCACTCCTTATTGACTACATGCTGACCATTACGGTCTCCATCGCAGCGTGTGCCGATGCAATCTTCTCGTTTTTACCCTATTCATTCCAGCCGTATAAACTGGCGGTTGCCTGCCTGCTTATCATTATACTGATCGAGATGAACCTGCGGGGAGTCAAAGAGTCCGTCATGACACTTGCCCCAATATTTCTTGTGTTCATTCTTGCCCATATACTGCTCCTCGGGTATGGGATTTTTGCTCATGCTCCCCAGATTGTCCCCGTGGCAGAAGGGTTCCGATCGGGGCTTTCCAGTGATCTTGCTGCAGTCGGTTTTATCGGGGTCCTGGCCATCTTCTTACGGGCATATTCACTCGGTGGCGGAACATATACCGGGATAGAAGCAGTTGCAAACGGTATGCAGATCATGCGTGAACCAAAGGTAAGAACCGGGAAGCGGACGATGGCTTACATGGCAATCTCACTTGCCATACTTGCCGGCGGTCTCTTCCTCTGTTACCTGCTCTGGAATATTCACCCCGTTCCGGGACAGACCCTGAATGCCGTTCTGGCGATCAACGTCTTTAGTGGATGGCCCTTGGGAGGTGCCCTTGCGCTGATCACCATATTATCCGAGGGAGCACTGCTCTTTGTTGCAGCCCAGACCGGGTTTATCGACGGGCCGAGGGTGATGGCAAATATGGCCATCGATTCGTGGCTCCCCCGCTCTTTTGCCAACCTGTCGGAACGTCTCACCATGACCAATGGGATCCTCCTCATGGGGGGATCGGCGCTGGTACTCATGATATTTTCAGGAGGGTCTATCGTATTTCTCGTCACCATGTACGCCATCAATGTGTTCATTACGTTTTCCCTTTCCCAGTTCGGCATGGCACGGTTTTTTTACAAAAACCGGGCCACCGAAACAGACTGGAAAAGACACATTCCCATCCACATCATCGGATTTGCCTTGTGCAGTACGATCCTCCTTATCACCATCTATGAAAAAATAGGAGAGGGGGGGTGGTTCACGTTAGTGGTGACTGCTGTTCTCATCGGGATCTGCTTCCTGATCCATGGGCACTACCAGAAAGTAACAAAGGGGTTAAGGAAGCTGGATACCCTGCTTGATGTTATACCCGCTACGGGTAGTAAAAATACAGATCCGGTAAATCCCCATAAGATGACCGCTGTCCAGCTCGTGTCCGGGTTTCATGGTTTTGGTGTAAACACGTTTTATTCGATCATCAAAAATTTTCCCGGGGTCTATGAAAATGTTATTTTTGTGTCTATTGCCGTCGTGGATTCAGGAACTTTTAAGGGTTCGGCTGAACTCGCGGCACTTTCGAAATCCACGACCAACTCGCTCAGGAGATACGTTGATCTCGCCCGCGAGATGGGTTTTGCATCGGATTACCGGATGGACATCGGAACCGATGTTGTTGAACTGGCAGTACCACTCTGCAAAAATGTCGCAAAAGAATTCCCGAATTCAACGTTTTTTACCGGGCAGATAGTTTTCCGTCATGAAAACCCGTTCCAGAAGTTACTGCACAACGAGACTGCATTTGCGATACAGCGACGGTTACAGTACAGCGGTATAACAACGGTAATCATGCCGGTCCGGGCAGAAAAATAGCACCATCTTATAAAGAACCGGAAGGTCCGAAATAACGAAATAGTTCACAGAAAGCAAAAAAGCCCTGTTTCATCCCTTATAGCGGTGGTATTTCATCTGGGGTAATCCGCTCATATACATCGAATCTTCAAACGAATCGTACACCCAGTCGGTTATTTCACCGGTGTCGGAGTGCAAGGCATACAGACCGGGTTCTTTTTTCGTCCAGGTGCCGTTATCCTTGGTTTCCCCCCGGTTCAAAAAGAAATTCGTGGAAAAAAATGTCTGGTTTTCATAAAAAATAATGTGCCGGTCTGACGCCGGCAGACTCACCTCCTATCCACTGACCGGTAATGGGTTCAGGAGTAGTCGCGATTGTATGCATGCCCGGCAACTGGGTGCACCCTGCTACCAGTATTGAGCAGAAGACAAGCACGGAAATGACGCCCCCCGATTTCATAAATGAGATTGAATCGTTCTGACACGTTTAAGCTTTCCCTTTCCCGGTAAGCAAACGGGTATAAGAGTCTCACTATGATTTCGGGTTTATTTTATCTCTTTTTCTCCCTGATAACGCTCTGTAATATCTTCCAGGGTCTCAACGGCTCCGATAATGGTTCCCTTATTGTCCCGGATCGGGGCAGCCGTGAAATGCAGCCAGACCCCGTGAGTTCTCATTTTGGGAAAGTACTCAGTAAATTCGTAGGCTCCTTCGACGAGCGAAGATTTTTTGAATACGCTCATGTCTGCCTTGTCCAATATGAGATCAGCGAGCACGGGTTGTTTTGTGTCATAGAACCCCTTCCACTGATCCATGGTACCCAGAATTTCTGATTCTCTTATACCACTGTATTCTTCGACTGCCCTGTTCCAGGAGACGACCCGGTGATTTTTGTCCAGTACAAACTGCAGGACCGGTGAACTGTGAAGAATGGATTTGAGATATGATTCATTCTCTTTCAATGTTTCTTCTGCCCGTTTACGTTCGGTGATGTCACGGATAATAGCAATAACGCCAATAATCTCGCCCTGACCGTTTAAATGAGGACTGTAAATACCGGATACCCACCCCGATTTTCTCGTCTTCTGTATGTAATAGGGTGTATCAGGTGATCGGACGGTTTCCCCCTTCAGTGCCCGCTGCATAAGGATTTCCACCTTCTGTTCTCTCAGGTGCGAGAAAAGTTCGAGAGCATTTTTTCCCCGTGCTTCTGATGCCGGGATGCCGGTAATGGATTCCATGAAGGGGTTCCAGATCAGGTAGTTAAAATTCCGGTCATATACAACAATGCCTTCTTTTGCATTGTGGATAATTTCCCGGGTAAATTGATCGCTCTCCTTCAGTGCTGCCTCTGCATCTCTCCGGCTCAAAAACCCGGCAACCTGCCGGACGAAGAATGTGATCAGAGCATGATTTTCGAGTTCAGCTCCCTGAGGAAGGATGAATGTTACGGCACCGTTAAGTTTTTCCTTCCAGCTGATGCCGGCGCTATATATCTTTCCAAAGAAGGGCATTGCCTCAATTTTTTTACAGGTTTCATACGGAAGCCCCCCAAAGGTGAGATCTGTCAGGCCCCCCGGAATCTCATTGCATTCGCCGGTGAGCATTTCCGGTAGTAACCGGTCAGGGACCGAAAATGCAAAACCGTTCAAGGGCCGGCCAAGAATTGCCTCGATGTCGGGTTGTCGTGGCCCGAGCCCTTCAACCACTTTCAGGGTGAGGATACTGGTGTCCTGATCAAATGAATTGATAAAAATGATGGTATTTTCCGGGGCAAGGTGTTTGAGTTTCCCTGCAATGAACGCGTGAATATCTCCATCGGGGGAAAAATTATTAAGTTCTTCGACAGTCCGGGATACTAATTCAAACCATTTCCGGTAGTCATGAGGTTTGGCCAGGTAATATATTTTTGATCGCCCGTGAATCCTGAACTCGACTTCTTCTTTTGCGGTAAGTATGTCAAGCAGCTTGGCAACGGAATTCCTGTTGAGAGTTAATTTTTCCGAGATTTCCCGGATATTCAATCCTCTCTGGTCTTTTTTCAACAGGTTTTTTATTTTTGATAAGGAGTCCATAGTCTTAATCGCACTCAGCCGAATTCCTGAGGTAATTATTTTGAACGTTATTGCATTTCTATCTTTTTTTTCAATGCTTGGCATTAAAAGAGGCAATATCGCTTTGCGATTTCGTTAAAGGAGGTAAATTCTAAGTAATTAAAGAGTAATAATCGGTCAGGATAACATTAATCGATCAGGATAATCCTGAGGGACCGGTTTGGTATGGCTTTTCAGAGGGCATGAAACAGGAACGGGTTTAGCCTTACGGTCAATTCTTCCTGTTACTATGATTAAAAGGTGAATAGAGTGGGGAAAAAACAAAGAACCTCGATAGTAGCAATGTTCATATTCATGGCACTTTTCATTCCGGTAGTTTCGGCCGACACGTGCTCGTTTTGTGAATTTATTAATATCTCTAATATCACGCGGGGTGTTACCGATCACTGGTTCCTTACCAATAAATCGTCCGATGATGCACATCCACAATATATTCTTATTAGCGGAACGCGGGCATTTACCGGAAAGCAGTCCCTCGGGGGATTTAACCTGACCGATCTTCTTGATCCCGTAGCAGCACAGGATGCAGCTGACCGAAAAACTATGTCGACGCAGCAAACACTTCGATGGCGTTGAACGTAAGCCTGAATTACGCTTCAAAAGTTGGGGGAAAAGTCCCTGCTGCTGAGTTAGGAAGCGGATCTGCATCGACGACAACATATCTCCGTGGGGATCAGACATGGGCTACCCCGTCTTCAGCAACAACAACCTTCAGTTATTATACGCTTCCCTTCATGGCGTTAACAAATGCTCCTGCAGACAATGCTATCAACTTTATGGGATTCCTTCCCAAAGCCCCGATGACTGTTGCAGCAACAAGCAAGATGACCGTTCCGCGGGATGGGGTGGTTGAACGGGTGGAAATCTACGATTATTCCGGAACTGCCGGGACGGCAGAAACGTACGGCTATTACATAATGAAGAACAATGCCGAGGAACTGTGGATCAATAACCTGACTGTTGCAACGAGCGAACGGGTCTTCTCGAACAGCACCATCAGGCTGGCAGTTGCTGCAGGCGACTATCTTGAAATTAAGCGGAAGCATCCCGTATGGGTTACAAACCCGGCGACTAATATTGTCGGGGGGTATGTGTTCATCAATACAACCGTAACAAGCACAGCAGCAGGATACACACTGCCTGTTCAGGCAATTGCCTCGTCACCAACAGATGCACAGACGGTCTATTTCGGAAACCTGCCGAAAGCCCCCGTCACGACATCAGCAACCAGCAAAGTCTTCATCCCGAAAACGGGAACAATCACGAGGGCAGAAATCTACTGCTATTCCACTACTGCCGGAACGAATGAAGCATGGTCACTTTACGTCAGGAAAAACAATGCTGAGGATACCTTAATCCAGACCGTAAACACTGCAGCGTCAGAAAGGATCTTCAGGAACAATGCAATGGGGCTGTCTGTTATTGCAGGAGATTTTATCGAGATCAAAAGTGTCCAGCCAACATGGGTTACGAACCCAACCGTAACAATCTACGGAGGATATTTGTATATCGAATAATGCTACGGGTATGCGAACATGGTCTGGTTACCCCCGGACCGAGTCTTAACCTCGGTCACAGTTATTTTATTATTATGTGCACTCGTCAGCACGGTAAATGCTGATTCTGTCACTCCGCCAGGTGGCATTACTATCTGCGGATATGTCACGTATGCCAATGAGATAGGGATCTGGTGGTTCAATCCCTATGATCCCGATTTTGGCGGCGTTCAGATGTGGTTGGATAATGAGTACCTCGGCACTACTGGTACCAGTGACCATTTTTATAATGCATATTCCGCCGTCATTGGGACGCATACGTTCTCGACGCATACGTTCGACACTTCTAGCAATGTTAACACGACGCTGGGTAAACCTCACATTTATCACCAAAGAATATCCGGGATGCACAGAAAACTGGACGTGTGATACCTGCAGCCCACCGGTTTCCCCCGTTGCAGATTTCACTGCGAACCAGACCTCCGGCATCGTTCCTCTTGCGGTACTATTCAACGACAATTCAACGAATGTGCCTACAGCATGGAACTGGAGCTTCGGTGATGGCAATTATTCAACGGTACAGAACCCTGAATATACGTTCATAAGGGGAGGATTGTATTCTGTTACCCTGAATGCATCGAATATCGCCGGATATAACAGTACGACAAAGGTAGATTATATTGTTGTTATACCACAATCACCTGTCGCCAGCTTTACCTCGAATGTAACTGATGGGCTTACTCCTTTGAGTGTCCAGTTCAATGACACTTCTGCAAATTCACCGGCCATGTGGAACTGGAGTTTCGGGGATACGTCATGGTTCAATACAACCGATTCATCGATGAGGAATGCAACAAAAAGTTACCCCGCTGGAAACTATACAATTACCCTGTATGTCAGCAATTCCGGAGGTACAGATAATGTCTCGCATTCCATCGATGTCTGGAACCGGACAACCAACGATTTTGCTGCAAATGTTACATCGGGGAATGTAACCTTCCCGGTCCAGTTCAACGATACAAGTTACAATGCAACGAGCTGGTACTGGACATTTGACGGTGTCAATACATCAACCTCACAAAACCCGGTGTTTGAATACGCAGTGCCCGGCATCTATTCTGTTAACCATAGTTCCAGCAACACCCATGACACGTTCTGGACAAACAAGAGCAATTACATCACAGCATACAATTCATTCATTTCCGGTGCAACTGCTGACTTTACCCAGAACACGACTCAGGGATTAACGCCATTGGTGGTAGTATTAACTGACACTTCTACCGGAACACCCACATTCTGGAACTGGTCATTCGGTGATGGAACCTACTCTGATAGTCAGAATGTAACAAAAATTTATCCAGAAGGCGGATATTATGAAATCAATCTGACCGTCTGGAATTCAAATACAACCCGTTCGTCTAAACTCGGACATGCAGATGTGTGGAACCGGACAACCAACGATTTTGTTGCAAATGTAACATCGGGGAATGTAACCTTCCCGGTCCAGTTCAACGACACAAGTTACAACGCAACGAGCTGGTACTGGATATTTGACGGAGTCAATACATCAACCTCACAAAACCCGGTGTTTGACTACTCAGTGCCCGGCATCTATTCGGTTAACCATAGTTCCAGCAACACCCATGACACGTTCTGGACGAATAAGAGCAATTACATCACAGCATACCCCCCGGGTGCAATAGCACCTGTGGCTGACTTTTCGGGGACTCCGACCTCCGGCACAGCCCCTCTTATCGTCCGGTTTAACGATCAGTCAACCGGTTCACCAACGACATGGAACTGGTCATTTGGTGACGGAAATTATAGTACCCTCCAGAGCCCCGCACACACGTATGCATTTGCCGGTACGTACACGGTCAGTCTTAATGCAGCCAATACTGCCGGGAGCAACCTGTCGACGCGGAGCAATTACATCAATGTTACCGGGAGTATCATTTCTCCCACGGCCTCCTTCTCCGGTACTCCAACTGCAGGGACTGTCCCCCTTACCGTCCACTTCACTGATACATCAGGAGGATCACCGACAGGCTGGAACTGGTCGTTTGGTGATGGAAATTACAGCACCGCCCGGAATCCGTCGCATACCTATGGGATCAACGGAACTTACACAGTTTTTCTGAACGTAACCAACTCCGCGGGAACCGATACAGCCGTTCGTGCAAACTACATCACGGTATCAGCAACACTCCCGGTAACCCCGAATTCACCATCCACTGACAGCGACACCCCCCGTTTCGTCCCGTCGACCGGGGCCGCCACAGAGAGTGGTGTAAAGGCCGGGGAGAGAATAACGGTCCCGTTCTCCGGGAACCTCGAAGCCGACGATTCGGTTCCTGTCGTAGTTGTAGCAGTTTCTCTCGTTCCATCCACAGACATTCAGGGAGTGATGGTGTCAGCGATACGGGCCCCTGTCGGACCAACGACAAAGATCCCCGGGAACCCTCCGGCTTACTATCTGTATATCACCGTAAACTGGATCCGGGAAGATGTCATCAAAGAAGGAGATATCACCTTCTCGGTTGACGAGGGTTGGATGAAAGAACAGGGGATAACACCCGCAGATCTCGTTATGACGCGGTATTATAACGGTTCATGGAGTGAACTCTCTACCCGGATGGAGAAGCATAGCAACGGGAGATACTATTATGTTGCAACGACATACGGGTTCTCCTATTTTGCGGTGACACGGAAAGGAACGGGATTTCCCACAACAACACCGACGCTGATTTCACTGGTAACCATCACACAGCAGATAAAAACCGATTCCACGAATGGGGTTATAACCCGGTCTGCAACCCCAATCCCTGCTTTAAAGATACCGGTAACCACGGTCACAACCGCCCCACCTGCTTTACTGGATGATTCACCGGAATTTCCGATAATCTGGATCGTTTTCGGTGTGGCAGGATTGGCTGGCTTCATTTTTATTATCGCATCTGTCAGGCGCTGGTGGATCCGCAGGCAGAACCCGGCACTGTTCAGGAAATACGATTAGAGAAGGGGGGTTAGATCTGGTATATCCTCTGTTTCATGTTTTTAGGGAAAGAAACCTCAGGGTCTTATCTCTCAACGATACCAGTGCTATTATTCTGGTTCATTGAGGTTTTTACTGCATTGATGCGGTCAATAAGGACGTTGACCTTCTGCCCTTCCTCTATCTCTTTTTTGGTGATCACGCATTGCCCGACTACACTCATCCCCTTTGCTTCAAGGGCTTTTTTCAGGATCGGGAGGGTATCTTTTGCCGAACTGCCGCACGTCGCGAAAATGACCACCTTTTTTCCGTCGCATCCTTTCAGTGCCGCGATCGCCGCGTTGATCGCCGGCGTTGCCTTGAACGCCCAGACGGGTGTGCCGATGACGATTAGATCAGATGCGAAAACATCGATGGTTTCAGGTTCGATCGGGTCGCACTCTTCCTTTATTGCGCGGTAACATCCCACGGAGTATGCGGTGAGGGAGGAATAATTCTTTTTTAACTTCACTTCAATGAGATCTCCGCCGCAGGCTTTCTGGATCTGCTCTGCAACACCGCGGGTAATCCCGGAATAGGAATGGTAAATTATACTTGATTTCATGGTTTGTTCACCTTTTGGATCAGGGTAATTTCATCAGGCTTTTTGCAGCAACTATGATACCCAGCACAATAAGAAAAATTCCGAAAACATAAGGCCAGAGATATGTGGGCGCCCAGATAAGGCCGGCGCCTATGACAATCATGAAAAACCCGATCGCCACAAAAACCCATCGGTTGTCGGACCGGTAGGAACCTGCCGTTTTCGGTGCAGGACTCTCAACCGGCTTTATGAATGCCCGGGCAAGGAAACCAAGTCCAAGACCGATGAGAATCCCCGGTCCTGGCTGACCGGCAATCAGTCCTGCTCCCAGTCCGATAAGGGCCCCGGCGGGGATGAAAAAGTTTTTTTCATGCGGTCGCCGGTGCTCCTGTTCTTCGACAGCTGTCATATGAAGAATTTTATTACTCCGGCAAATATCAAGGTTGGGACATCTGCTCCACTGGGTTTTCCTGGTCCGGGTTGGACACAACGGGAGATCCTCTTAATAACCCTACTCCGTATCATGTCCCGAAAAACACTAAATGTGTGAGGTTTACCGGGGCATATTCAGAGTAACTATCCTTTCCCCTACAGAACCCGATATGGGCCCGGATTAGCTCTTTTTTGTTGCCATACCCTGAATTTAGTGGCAAAAAGTGCCAATTTAAGACCATGTTTTTTTTAAATACGCTCTATTTGCGTTTTCCTAGGCAAAATACGGCAAAATTTTGGTTTAAAATATGCCTTGATAGCACTTTTTGGTTGGCAGATCTTAATTGGGATCAGGCTTATCTACCAATCAGGGAAAAGAACGTCTATTTTGATCTTTGCCGGTTAGAATCAAACCTGGATCCATTTTTCGGACATAAGCTCTCTCACCTGCATAAAAGGGCTCAAAATGGCAATCTGGACTCAATTCTGGCATATTCAATTTTTCGACCATTTCAGGCGACCGGTCTTATTGGGGCCTTTTTGATCGCAATTTTTCGGATTCCTGCTATACGGGCTTATAATACGAGATTACCGGTTTTACTGGCAGAAAAACCGGCCTTATTATTCCCTTTTAGCTGGCAGATCTTCTGTTCGATCAGCCATAACTACCGATTAAGGAAAAGAACACCTGTTTTGAATGTTCTTCCTAAACCCATTTCACGGTCTTGATCAGGATTCCCAGGTAATTCCCGTACCAGAGGATTCCCATGACAATGGCAAATCCCAGGGTCATCTGGAAATATCTTCTCTGCTCGGTCAGAATATCATAGAGCAGAAATGCGATCATTCCGGTGATGAATCCCCCGAAATGTGCAATGCCATTGCTTGTAGATTCACCTGTATCGATAAATTGCCCAAGACTCAGGCCGGCGACAATGATCAACGCTAATATTATGGTAAGCAAACCGCACAGGAAGAAAAACAACATTCTGGATCTGAACATCCCCGGATGGTCAAAATCTTCCAGTCTGTTGCCCAACATCCAGAGGACGAGGCTGATGATTGAATATCCAATCAACGACGCAACGATTGCGGAAAAACCCTGTGAGTTGACCCCCATCCCGAGGAAATAAAACAACCCGATAGTGAGGAGTGAAGCAACAACCGGGACAAGGAGGAGCGAGGTCCCTGCCATAATCCAGAACCTGCGTTTGCTGCTCTCGAACGAGAAGAGTGCAATGAGGGCAGTCAGGTATACCATTACATTGCTCACCAGATGGCGGAACTGAGAATGGGTATATCCATTCATGAGCCAGGTCTGCAGGCTGCCCGGATTGGACGTGTTCAGAATAAAATATGAATCTTTGATCTCCTGGGGGAAGGAATAGAACAGGAGGAGGAGCAGAGGGATTATGATGAAAAATAGGATCCATTCAGGGATTGTCCAGGATTTCAGGTTGGTTTTCAACTGATGTATTTTTTCAGAGAAATTATCTGGTCGATCCGTATTTCCCATGGATTATTATCGGGGGGAAGGGGGAATAAAGGTAGTTGTTTTGGGTGTATGAAAACGATTGGTGGGCGGATAAATCATTTACTATGAATAGCACATTGAGGAACGATCGAATCGATGGTAAATGTTAGTGAAACTAACAAATAAGCAAAGGATGATTTTTTTTTAAAAAAAGGTTATAATCGTTCCTCCAAAATTATTCAATCATAGGAGGATCAAAGGAATAAAATTTTCCCTTATATTCGAAATATGTTTCACTTTGACCGGTAGTCCGATTTGTTGATCCGAAGGGAAAATTATTAATAAATTTTTCCCTTTCTTCCCCGTAAAGTGCTATTCCATAGTAAACCTTATCCTCCCGGGTATTATCCCGGATTACTTTTGCCAGCCCGGGGAATTCTTGAAAATCTTTTTCCGAGAGATGATAGATTGTCCCAGTGGGAACGATACTTTCATTGATTTTAGTAATTGATACGTATCCGGTCGGTGACCCGGAAAGCAAGCCCGGCCCATATACCCCGACAAATGGCGTTATTATTACAATCAGCAAAAGAAGAGCAAATTCGATATTATTAGATTTTTCTGGTATGGTTTGACCCAGTTCCGAAGTCTGGAGGAAATGAAGTTCAACGCCGGATTTAACCAACACCCACGAGATAAGGGTAATTGCCGTAAATACCAGCAGGGAGATGAAAACGATTCCCACCGGGAACAGAACAAAGGGTATCATTAAAAGACTGAAAAAAATCCGGACATCTATCGTGCGTGAAGCGAAAAGCCCCATACCAGTTATGGTGATAATGAAGGCTCCAAAAAAAACTACATACTTATGTGAGATCCTCTGTATTGCTCTCTCAAAAAGGGGAAATGGCAGGAGGATTAGCGTGCAGTTAAGGACAAAACACCCGATTACGCTCACTAAAAAAACGATATAATTCCCTTGATTATTAAGAGAGGGGACCACCCAGTATAAAGCAATACAAGATATTACCAAAACGAGAAATCTGGTCTTTCGCAAAGGGATCTTCCAGATAATAAAAAATAAAAAAGTGGTTGTAACTGCGATTACCAGTCCTATTAATAGTATATAGATTATGAAAATTGCAGTGCTGAAAAGATCTAAGACCATGCAATCATGAGTATTGTAATGCTCTGCTTAAATAAATCTGATGAATTTTAAATCTACGCACTTAATACAAACGAAAAGTCGATATTTTCGTTGCTATTGTGAAAAAAATGGGCTCTGTAGAAATCCCTTCGGGTTTTTTGAGCTGATATGGAATTTCGAGGGTAACCCCCACTCTCCCTCAAAGGGGGAGGCAGCCCAAAGTGGCATGCCCCAGTGACCCTATTGAGCGGTTGGATTTTTCTTTTACGCTGCCAAAGTACGATCCACGGCCATACTCCACGGGGCGAGCCCCGACGAGGCGGTGAGCGCCCGTGGCCCCATCGCTATCCGATACCGGTCCCCTCTTTTAGTTTTCTAAAGAGGATGATTTATCCAGAGCAAAAAAATGATATCATTGCAACGGGTTTTAGATGAGGAAAACAAATCTCCATAATTATAGTTTCACCAGGAATATTGAAGAGATGTAAGAAAGGGTATCACCAATCTGTTCTTTAGGAACACGTACGACCAAGATTTTTTTCAAAAAATCCCCGGACAATTCTCGTGAACTTCTCATGAACCTCCGCCCGCTTGACACCGGGCCGATCCCTGCAGAGAAAAACCTTATTGACTTCGATATCAGCCTGGCAGGCATCAATGAAGATGAAATGCCCTTCCCCGTTGGACAGCCGGGTCAGCATCGCACCCGGAATAAGTGCTGCATAGTGGCCGGCGTGGAATTCGAAAGGCAGGAAGTCATTCTCCTCTGCCCCGATAATATGGACCGGCACGGACATTTTGGAAAGTGATTGTCTATCAAAGCCGGGACCGAGTGCCGGGTCAAGAGCAAGGATTGCCCTTACCCTGTCATCACGCCAGGACTTGCGTGCATCAGGGTCGGTGATGGGTATATGCGGGGTTCCGGAGGCATAGCCACACTTTTTATCGCTCCGGTCCTTCTGTGACGTGCAGTAACGTGCCATAGCATCGGGATCGAAAACGGCTCCTCTCGTCGCGATTACGGTTGCTCCGCCGGAAGAGTGCTCCAGTGCACCAATCCGTGAGGGATCAGCTGTGCCCTGGAATGTTGATTCACCGAGGAGATACTAGAGGGCACAAGAGCAGTCCTGCGGGCGATGCCATGGCCGGAGGGCTGAAGCCGGGTCGATGGTCTCAGGTCCATAGACAGGTGATTCCCTGAAATGGGAGATCCCAAGAACAAGGAAGCCATGGCGGGCCATATGCTCACCTATCCATGAATAATTTCTTGCCGAACCGAATGCGCCGTGTGACAGAACAATGACCGGGCACGGGCTCTCCATGGCCGGGGCGTTTTCCGCTACCATCCCGGCACCGGACCCGTAATTGTGCGGGGTCACCTTTGCAGGAGATTTGCAGGAGATTCAGGATAGTATACCCGACAGGATATGTCACTCAAACCCACTCTGGTGATCAGCCTTGTATCTGTTCCGGGGAATGAAGGATTTCCTCAACCCTGCCTCCTTCTATCGCAACCCTTATAATTCCTCTCACCCCATTATACTCAAGCACTTTTACATATTGTGCTGACAGATGTAAGTCCGACGTGCTTTTTTGAGCACGGCCTCAACCAAGGCTTTGGGATTACAGGGAGTCAGTAAAAATACTCGACTTTTCTGGACTTACACACAAGTTTAGGAGGCTATTGTATGGCACGAATGCATGCTCGAAGAAGAGGCAAGTCATGCTCTGTCCGCCCCTACCGGAAACAGGCACCTGCGTGGTCCAACATGGACGCAAAGGCGATCACCAAAGTGATCCTGGATCTCCGCAAGGAAGGCGCATCGAGCAGCAGAATTGGGCTTGTCCTGCGGGACAGCTACGGCGTCCCGGACGTGAAACTTGCGCTCGGTAAGCGTATCGGTGATATTTTAAAAGAGAACAAGGTTGCATCCGAGATCCCTGAAGATCTCCGCGATCTCATGATAAAGGCACTCGGGCTGCGAAAGCACCTTGGTGACAACAAGAAAGACCTTCACAACAAGCGTCAGCTGAACCTGACCGAGTCGAAGATCCGGCGTCTTGTGCGCTACTACCGGGGAACAAAGAAACTGCCCCAGGAGTTCGTCTACAAGCCGGAGACCGCAGAAATTCTGTTGTCCAGATAAAGCAACAATCAACAATCGTCGTCCAGAGAATCCCATGCCCCTTGAATCCATCGCAGAAACGGTTGCAGATCAGATCCGTCGCCAGGAGTTTGTCGAGGTCTACGCACATCATGATGCAGACGGCATAGCAGCCGGCTCGATCCTCTGCCATGCAATGGAGCGGGCGGGTATCCGGTTCCGCTTAAGGATCCGGCACGAAGTCAACCCTGCCGAGCTGAAAGGGGATTCGGGTCACCTGCTCTGCGATCTCGGTGCCGCACTGGCGGACCTCCCCCTTGCAACGATGGTGGTCGATCACCATCTTCCGAAGTTTGAGGGGACATTCCATGCAAACCCGAGACTGGCGGGAATTGACGGTGACCGTGAACTGTCTGCAGCAGGTATGGCTTACCTAGTCGCCCAGAAGATGGGGGACAACCGTGATCTGTCGGGACTCGTAATACCCGGCATCATCGGTGACGGCCAGGAGATAACGGGCAAAAACCTCGAGATCTTCAATGACGGCATAACTGACGGCATCATTGTTCCGGACCGCGGGCTTACCCTCCCGGGCAGGGACATGACCGAGCGCTGGTACACGGCAACCAGCCCGTATCTCGACGGGATCAGCGGCGGGGAACAGCTCATCGCCGATCTCATCGAACAGGCACGGGACCAGGCAAAAGGTGAGAATGCGAGCCGGCTCGACGTCCTGCTCTCACGGGTAGTACTCGAAGCAGCACCCAACACGACACGGGCAAGCATCGATATGATTTACGGCGATACCTACCATCTCCAGCGCGAGGTGATTGAGGATGCCCATGCCCTCACTGCGGTGATTGATGCCTGCGGGAAAACCGGACATGGCGATATCGGGGCAACCCTTTGCCTTCGATCTTCTCATTATCTCGACCAGGCATGGGAGATTGCCCGGCAGCACCGCATACACGTGATCGATGCGATCCGTCATTTGAACCCCTCTGAAGGCCCGGTAGGTGTCTATGAAGTTCAGGATGTCACCCTGGCAAGCGATGTCGCAGATATCCTTGCACGTGACCTCATCAACATGTGGCCGGTACTCGTGTACGCACACAACGGTGAATCCTGCAAAATCTCGGCACGCTGTCCTGCAGGAATCGTTCGGGAACTCGGACCGCTGGTCAGTACGCTTGCAAGTGCATGCGGGGGCAGCGGCGGCGGGCATATCCGCAGGGCAGGGGCAACCATCCCCTGCGGGAAGATGGGTATGTTTACCAAAGGCTGGCAGGAGGCGCTTGCCTCATGATGCAGATCAACGGCAGGATAACGACCGTGCACAGGAATGCGGGATGTGTTGCATCATCACTGGCGCCGGACAACCTTTCCAGCATGACTACGACCGCTGAAGGTGATCACGTGACGACGGTTATTACCGGCACACAGCTCCGGTCGGTCATCGCATCGGTTGACGACTATCTCATGAATCTGGCAATTGCGGAGGACACCTGTTCGTCTTTTTCGCAACAATCCGCAGATGCTCCAGATACTGACAATCGTAAAACCCTGCCGGATAATCCGGGAAAGGACACGGTTGCAGGAAAAAAAAGTACAGGGAGGAATTCCTCCAGGTGATACCATGGCAAAGAAAAAACAGGTTGGAAGAAGAGTAGAAGGCTGGAAAGCCAAAAGCTGGTTCAAGGTGTATGTCCCCGACAACCTCGGCAAGGCGTACATCGGTGACACCATCGCAAACGATGCTGAGAGCGTAGTCGGCAGGATCATGCAGGCAACGCTTGGTGAGATCACCAACGATTACGCAAAACAGCATATCAAGATGAGCTTTAAGATCGCAAGCGTGACCGGTGATGCGGCATATACAGAATTTGTCGGCCACGAAGTTACCCGGGACTACCTCCGCTCGCTCGTCAAGCGCCGGAGCTCCCGCGTGGACTGCCAGGTTCCGCTCCTCACAAAAGACGGCAAGAAAGTGCGGCTGACCATCAGCTGTTACACGTTTGCCCGTGCAAACATTACGCAGGAGCACGCAATCAGAAAAGCAATCACCGAGACGGTCGCTGCCCAGGCAGCAGCATGGGACCTGACCACGCTCGTCAACGGGATAGCATCCGGTGAGATCTCCCGGGATCTCTTCAAGGCGGTCAAGACCATTTACCCGACCCGCAGGGTTGAGATCATCAAATCCAAGGTCGAGCCGATAGCAACACGGATCTCCACCGTATAATACCAGAAGGATCTTCTTTTTTTTTAATTGGGCGTGAATAATCCTTCAACTAACGGCCATCCCGCGATTTCCTTCCTTACAGGAGGTCAAAAGCAACTCAATGAAACGTACCGGGTTTTTTAAAAACCGTGGGAAATATCCGGGATATTGACTATTTTTATACCCATGCTCCCACAGGCCCTGCCGCGATGAGCCGGAGCACTCCCTTCACCATGGCGCTTAAACCTCAAAACGAGGGTATTTTCAGGATAATTCCCTGGTTTTTATCATCCAACCAAGAAACATAATTAGTCACCACATCCAACCATTCCATACGAATGACCGCCCAAAAGATCCTGTTTGTCGTTCTCGACGGCATATCTGATCGCCCCTGCCCCGAGCTCGGAGGACTCACCCCCCTCACCGCAGCAAAGAAGCCGGTACTTGACCGGCTCGCACGGGAGGGGATCTGCGGAATAATGGATACCATAGCAGCAGGAGTCCGCCCGGGTTCAGATACCGCCCATCTCGCCCTGCTCGGGTACGATCCGTATCACTATTATACGGGAAGAGGTCCCCTTGAATGCGAAGGTACCGGCATCCATATGGATCCCGGGATGATCGGGTTCCGCTGCAACTATGCCACTATCTCACGGGACGGGATCATTATCGATCGCCGTGCAGGAAGGATCCATGATACCACTGACCTGAGCACCGCAATCCAGGAAGGGGTAGACCTTTCTGCCTTTGAGGTCAGGGCGATTTTCCACTCCGGCGCAGGACACCGGGCCTCCCTGGCACTCAAAGGTGAGGGGCTCGGGCACTGTGTTTCATCCAATGACCCGAAAAAAGACGGGGTAGCTCCGCTTACGGTAAATCCCGTCAGGCAGTCAGCCGCTGATGATAAAACGGCTGCTGCCTGTAATGAGTTCATCCGGCAGTCCACGAGAATCCTGTTTGACCATCATATCAACAAAAAACGCTTGAAAGAGGGATTACACCCTGCAAACATCGTTCTGATGCGGGGAGCCGGTGAGATGGGACATTTCGAGCCATTCCAGAAGAGATACGGGCTTTCCGGCAGTGTAATCTCGGCCGCAAGCCTGATCAATGGTATTGGAAGCTCAGTCGGGCTTTCCCGTGTCTCCGTTCCGGGAATTACCGGATCGCAGGACAGCAATATCCCCGGAAAGATTCATGCAGCGATTGAGGAACTGAAAACAAAAGATTTTGTTCTTGTCAATATCAAGGGGGCCGACGAGTCCGGGCATGACGGGCTTGCCGTGCAGAAACGTGATTTCATCACAAAGATCGATACCGCCCTTGCACCTCTGCTGGATATTCCTCACTGCATCATTATTATCTGTGCCGACCATTCCACGCCATGTACCATAAAAGATCATAGCGCTGATCCTGTACCGCTCCTCATTCACGGGGATGGTGTCAGGGTGGATGATGTGACACGGTTCGATGAATATGCCTGTGCACACGGAGGACTCAACCGCATTACCGGCGCAGCACTCCTGCCAACTGCCCTCGACCTGATAAACAAGGCACATAAATTCGGGGCATGATGACGATTTCGGGGGACAGATGAAAGAGAGAACCGTAAAAAACTGGCATAAGCACTGCCTGCTCCCGGACGGGACAGAGTTACAGGAGCACAGCATCAAGACCGACCGGAACATTGTTATCGGTGAATTCTGCCAGATCGAATACGGGCTTCGGGGCGCCGATGTCTACGTTGGAGAATCCTCGAAGATCCGCGAGTATGTCTGGGCAAACGGGGATGTCCGGATCGGGAACTGGTGCGAGGTCGGGGGCGACGTTATCGCCAAACAGGACGCCTATATCGGGGAAGGAGTGCATATTGCCGGCAAACTGATCGTTTCCGGGGCCCTGGACATCGGGGAAAAAGTCGAGATCAAAGAAGGGTTCGAGGCAAAAGGCGACGTGGAAATAAGAAACCCGATGCCGGTGTTCATGTTCATCATCATTTACTTAATGACCCTGTTGAGGATAGAGAATGAAAAGGAACTGGACCGGATCATCGATGACCTGTTCTCTGATGAAGAGGAAAAGAGGGGGATCCCGCTTATGATACCCGCCCGCTCGAAGCTGAACCTGAAACTCTTCGCTGTCCCGTCGACCATGAAGATCGGGAAAGGCTGCCGGCTCCACGGCAATATACGGGCAGGTTCGATCGATGTCCAGCAGAACTCGGTCATCTTCGGGAGTCTCCGGGCAAAAAACCGCATCACGGTTGTTGATGGTGTTACCGTTCACGGAAATGTGGAAAGCGGGAGTACGGTCTACGTGACGGAAGGGAGCCCATATTCTCGGTGATGTGATTGCAAAATCCATTGTGCTCCATGAAGAAGCAAAGGTTGACGGGACAATTGAAGCCCCGCATGGTATGCGGATTGAGCGGGGTTCATGAACGCATCAGAGATCCTCGGGGTTGATTCGGTCAGGTTCATCGAACCTGACTTTGCCGCACTCACGGACAGCAGGTTCAATGCGATCCTTGCGGAAAATCAGGTGAGAGAAGGACGTCTTCTTTTAGATGAGCGTGAAGACCCGATAGCACTGGCATTCCTTGGATCTGATGGCTGGATCGCCGGCTCGTTTCTCTGCAGGAACCCTTCGGTAGCGCTTATCGAACGCTTCGAGGATGTAAATGGTGAGATATTCCAGGAGGACCGGGCGGTCTGGGGAGGGGCAGTACGTGAATATTACAGCAATACCCTTATTGCCCGGGTTTCTCCATCAATCGATGATCTCAATCCAAAACGGCATGGCATCCTCAAGAGGCTCATTTCCGGCGTGTGGGGAGAAGGAAAGGGGGAACTGTGCATCGATGCCTGCTGTGGTTCGGGTGTCGGATCAGCGGTGTTGCGTGACCTTGGATATTCCCCCCTGTCCTATGACAATGACGAATCCCTTCTCTCCCGTGGCCTCGCCGAAAAACGACTGCTGCCTGAAGAGACGATGTGGATCGATGCGACCATTGCTTCCCGGTATATTGAACCTGTTCCAAAAGGCATCATGATCATGGCCGGGGAGTTCAACAGTTTCAACGAGGACATGTGGGAACGGATCATCACGGAATTATGCTCGATTACCACTGAAACCCTGATCACGGTAGGGACTGAGAAAGAGGCGCTCCTTATCAGGGAATGGGGAACGGAGATGGAACGGAGTATGGACATAACCGAAAACCCTGCTGACCCAATCTACGATCTCTGGGTCTGCAGAATAAAGGCGCAATGACGGGAACTTTTTTTTTTCATTTCAGGCCTGTGAAAAGTCGATGTCAGAGGAGATAAGAGATGTGCCGGTATTTCCCGTTCCTGCCTTATTGAGAGGCAGGTGAGGGCAGTTCTCTTCAGGGAATGGTTTTTTTGGCGGTTTTGGAGAGATCGCTGGTTCGATCTTTGTGCTCGCCCGGTTTCACTCGTTATTTGAATAACAGGATCTTTCTCAGGACGACAGCCTTTTCGTGAACTCATCCTTTCCTGTCTCGCGTGAGGTTCTTACAAGATTCACCCGTTCCAGTGCAAGAGCTGTCTGGTTGGCAAAGGCTGTGAGTATCCTTTCCTGTTCATGGGTAATAATTCCCTCAGGTTCCGCTGGTTTCACTCCCATGATCCCGAGAACTCCGTGCGTACTCTGGAGGGGGATATACCTCAGTCGCGATCCATGAAGTGTATCGGTATCATAACCGGCAACAGCCCCATGCTGGAACGACCATGTCGCAACGGCAATGTCATCAGCATCAAGACGAAGGCCTCCGCTTACTTCACGCACGACCAGCTCGTTTCCTTCCGGCAGGAGAAACACACTCTCCCACTGGAAAATACCGAGGATGTGTTTGGAAACCGCAACGAAGATCGAGCTGACATCAACGGCAACCGCGAGGTCCTGCGAAAGTGCATACAGGGTTCCGGTCTCCTTCTCCCGGATCTGGGCTGCATCGGCATGTTCGTGTGCACGTGCGACGAGCAGGCTGACCAGGGCGCCAACAATGATCATACCGGCAAAGGTGATGAGATACTCGGTATCCGAGACCCTGAAGGTCATGTATGGCGGGATGAAGAAGAAATCGAAGGCAAGTACACCGATAACTGCAGTGAAGATGGCCGGTTTCAGTCCCCGCCGGAAGGCAACAATCACCACGGCAAGCAGGTAGAGCATGGCCAGATTGACCGGAGAGATAAACGACTTGATCATCCAGCCAATTCCCGTAATAAGCGCAACGAGTACAAGGCTCGCGACATAGTCCCGGGGGAGGGGTGCAGGGAGGAGGGGCTCCATGGGTGCCGGTTTCTGGCCGGGTTTTTCTTCACTGCTGATGACATACACGTCGATTGTGCCGCTGTTGTGGATGAGCTGGTCGACCACCGAACCAAAGACAAATTCCTGCCAGCGGGGACGAAGGGTCTTGCCGATGATGATCCGCGTGATATTGTGCTTCCGGGCGTAGTCAATCACCGTGCTGGCAACATTGATCCCAAAGACGGTTGCGGTCGTGGCACCTAACTTCTCTGCCAGCTGGAGCGTCCGCGATACCTGCTCCTTTGCCTCCTTGGAGAGGCGGTGGTGAGAGGGCGTCTCGACATAGACGGCACTCCAGAGGGCATTCATCCGGTCCGCCTGCCTCCGGGCTGTACGGACCAGCCGTTCTGAAAGCGGACCCGGACCAACACAGATAAGGATGCTTTCCCCGGCAGCCCATGGTCCCGGGATCGCACGGGTCTGCATCCATGCGAGCATCTGGTCATCTACCCGCTCTGCCGCACGCCGGAGGGCAAGTTCCCGGAGTGCAAACAGGTTGCCCTCGTTGAAGAACTGCTCGATTGCCCGGGCTGCCATATCGGGTACGTACACTTTTCCTTCCCGGAGCCGCTGGAGGAGTTCCGGGGGTGCGAGATCGACAAGCTCGATCTCGCTTGCCTCATCGATCACCCGGTCAGGAACGGTCTCGCGGACGATCACCCCGGTGATCTGGGCAACCACGTCATTGAGGCTGTCGACATGCTGGATGTTCAGGGTCGTGTATACGTCGATGCCTTCATCGAGGATCTCCTCGACGTCCTGGTAGCGTTTCGTATGGCGCGACCCTGGTGCATTGGTGTGAGCAAGCTCATCGACAAGTACCAGCTGCGGACGGACGGCAAGGACCGCATCGAGATCCATCTCCGGGATCGTCACATTCCGGTACTCGATCATCTTTCCGGGAGATGACAGGAAGACCTTCAATCAGCGCTTCTGTCTCGGCCCTGCCATGCGTCTCAATGTACCCGATTTTTACGTCAATTCCCTCATTCTTCCTGAGGTGTGCCGCCTGCAGCATCTCGTAGGTCTTTCCGACTCCGGCAATATATCCAAGGAAAATTTTGAGTTTGCCCCGGTGTTTCTGCCGCTCTTCACCCTGTACATGGGCAAGAAGCGTATCCGGGTCCGGGCGATTTTCTGGATTGACTGCCATAAAACCTGTTTACACACCCATGAGCACGAGCAGCATATCAATGAGCTTGATACCAATGAACGGGGCGATAATCCCGCCTAACCCGTAGATAAGGATGTTCTTCCGCAGGGATTCTTCCGCGGTCATCGGGCGGTAGGCAACACCGTGGAGGGCGAGGGGGATGAGCGCGACGATGATGAGCGCATTAAAGATCACTGCGGAAAGGATCGCATTCTGGAGACCGAGGATGTTCAGGACAACGAGTGCCGGATAAGTGGAGGCGAATGCTGCAGGGATGATAAAGAAATATTTCGCAAGGTCGTTTGCAATGGAAAAGGTGGTGAGTGCTCCCCGGGTCATCAGGAGCTGCTTTCCGATCTCCACGATCTCGATCAGTTTTGTGGGATTGCTCTCGAGGTCGATCATGTTTGCCGCCTCACGGGCCGGCTGGGTCCCGGTATTCATCGCAACGGCAACGTCTGCCTGGGCAAGTGCAGGGGCATCGTTGGTACCATCGCCGGTCATTGCAACCATGCGTCCTCCTGCCTGATACTCCCGGATCAGCCTGAGCTTGCTTTCCGGTGTCGCTTCTGCAAGGAAATCGTCCACCCCGGCTTCGGCAGCGATGGTAGCGGCGGTGAGCCGGTTGTCACCGGTGATCATGATGGTCTTGATGCCCATCCGGCGCAGCTGGGCAAACCGTTCCTTGATTCCGCCTTTCACAATGTCTTTTAAATAAATGACACCCAGCGCCTTCCCGTTCTTTGTTACGACGAGGGGAGTTCCCCCTGCACGGGCAATGACATCAACTTCCCCCTTCAACTGGTCCGAGATGGCATTGCCATGCTCCCGTATATGCGCAAAAATGGCATCTGCTGCGCCTTTCCGGATTTGCATATCACCCTGGTCGACACCACTCATCCGGGTGTGGCTGGAGAACGGGATGAACTGCATCTCCGGGACCGATTCTGATGCCCCGACCGTCCTGCCGCGGAGCCCGTACTTATCTTTTGCGAGCACCACAATACTGCGTCCTTCCGGCGTTTCATCTGCCAGAGACGCGAGCTGTGCGGTCTCGGCGAGTTCCATGATATCGGTCCCGTCAACCGGTTTCAGCTCGACTGCCTGGCGGTTACCAAGCGTGATCGTCCCCGTCTTATCGAGGAGAAGAACATCGACATCCCCTGCGGCTTCGATAGCCCTCCCGGAGGTCGTGATGACATTGCGCCGGATGAGACGATCCATGCCGGCGATGCCGATCGCGCTGAGCAGACCGCCGATAGTCGTCGGGGCGAGACAGACAAAGAGGGCAACCAGCACCGTGATCGTGACAGGGACTCCCACACCTGTGGCCTTCACACCGTAAAGCGAGAAGGCATAGAGCGAGGTACAGACCACAATGAAGACAGCAGTCAACCCGATAAGGAGGATGTTGAGGGCGATCTCGTTTGGGGTCCTCTGTCGTTTTGCACCTTCGATAAGGCTGATCATGTGGTCGAGGAAACCTTCGCCGGGGTTGGCACTTGCCCGGATAATGAGCCAGTCCGAGAGTATGACGGTGCCGCCGGTGACAGCGCTCCGATCGCCCCCTGATTCCCGGATCACCGGTGCACTCTCTCCGGTGATCGCGCTCTCGTTGACCGAAGCAACCCCTTCCACGACCTCACCGTCGACCGGAATGGTATCCCCGGCCCTGACATAGAAAAGGTCAGACCTGATCAGCGTTGAGGATGAGACCAGGGCGAAGTCCGCCGGAGCAGGTTCCTTTCCCTTCACGATCTCATACCCGAGATAGAGTTTCTTTGCCTCGGTGTCCTGCCGCATCTTTCTCAGTGCCTCTGCCTGGGCTTTTCCCCGTCCTTCGGCAAGTGCCTCTGCAAAATTGGCAAAGAGAACGGTGAACCAGAGCCATATCGCTATTGCACCGATAAAACCGGCCGATGCCTCCCCGTGGCCGCCCAGTGCCTGTACCCAGAGGACCGTGGTAACCAGACTGCCGATTTCGACAGTAAACATGACCACGTTGTGATAGAGGGTCCGGGGATCGAGTTTGAGAAATGCATCGATAAGCGCACGCCGGTAGAGGGCATACTGTCTTTCCGATGAGGTCCTGCTGCCGGAACGGTCAGACATAGATAATCCCTCCTGCAATCATGGTGAGATATTCGACGATAGGCCCGAGTGCGAGCGCCGGGAGGTACGTGAGAGCCCCGACAATAAGCACGACAAAGACGAGCCAGATGATAAAGAGCGGGCGGTGATCGCGAAGTGTCCCGTCACTGACCGGTACGATCTTCTTTACCACAAACGATCCAGCGAGCGCGACGGTGATGATAGCAACGGCGTAGCGCCCGACAAACATCGCAAACGCTGTTGCAAGGTTGTAAAAGACGCTGTTGGCCGACAAACCGCCAAACGCACTTCCGTTATTCTGGGAGGCCGAGCTGAACGCATACAGGATCTCCGAGAACCCATGGGGTCCCGGGTTGAAGACGGCCGATGATCCGGCCACCGTGAGGACTGCAATGGCCGTGAGCCCGAGGATAAGGAAGATCGGGATGAGGATGTGAATGGTAGTGAGCGTCATCTCGTACGGCTCGATCTTCTTGCCATAAAGCTCCGGGGTCCTCCCGACCATCAGCCCGGCGATGAACATTGCAAGGATCACGAAAATGAGCATAGTGTAGAGGCCGGAGCCTACACCGCCGAAGACGATCTCGCCGAGCTGTATGTCGAACATCTGGACGAACCCGCCGAGCGGCATGAACGAATCATGCATGGAGTTGACTGCTCCGCAGGACGTCACCGTAGTAACGACCGAGAAGAACGCGGACTGTACGGGGCCGAACCTCACCTCTTTTCCTTCCATATTCCCGCCCGGCTGGAGCGTCGACGGTATCTGGTCAATGCCAAGCGGCGTAAATGCAGGGTTGCCGTTCACCTCAGACCAGACGGCAATCCCCAGGAGCGGTACGAAGATGAGGGTCATCGCTATCAGGATAGCGATACCCTTTCTTGCCGAACCAATCATCTTCCCGAATGTGTAGCAGAGCGCAGTCGGGATGAGGAGAATAACAAGAATTTCGAGGAAGTTCGATACCGGTGTAGGGTTTTCGAACGGATGAGCTGAGTTGGCATTGAAGAAACCACCCCCGTTGGTACCGAGCAGCTTGATCGCAATCTGGGACGCTGCCGGCCCAAGGGGGATGATCTGCGTGGTAACGAGTGTCCCGGTACTGTCCTTGACCGGATCGAGGAGTGGCACCGTTACCGGTGCGCTGAACGACTGTACGGTTCCCTGCGAGACGAGAACGAGCGCGATGATGATGCAAAAGGGAAGCAGGATCAAAATGCTGCGAATGAGGAGCACCCAGAAATTCCCAATCGTCGTCGCCGATCTTCGCGAGAAACCGTAGATGAACGCAATAAGCACCGTCATTCCGACGGCTGCTGACATATAGTTCTGGACAGCAAGTCCGATCATCTGGGTCAGGTAGCTGACACCGGCTTCACCGGCATACGCCTGCCAGTTGGTGTTCGTAGCAAAACTGACAGCGGTATTGAGCGAAAGATCCCACGGGACCGGGCCGACATGGGCCGGGTTAAGAGGCAGAAACTGCTGGACCATCTGGAGCACGAAGACCACACCGATCCCCATCACCGAGAAGACCATCAGTGCGACGGCAAACATCTTCCAGTCCATCTCTTCGCCACTGTTCACTCCCGACGCCGAGAGGATCCATCTCTCGACCGGATCGATGATGGGAGAGAGGAATGTGCGTTCACCGGAGTATACCTTTGCCATGAACCCGCCGACCGGGACGATCAGCGCAGCGAGAAGGATAAAGAAGAGGAGGAGCTGAACCCAGTCTGACATTCTCAGGCCGAAGATGAGTGATGAGGACACGTCCTGCAATCCGGTCGCTGGCGTTACGGCGATGCGATGCGCACTCACATCATCCAGCGCGAGGTTGAGCTTCAGGACGTTCACCCGTGGTTCGCCGAATAGTCCGAACTGCTGGCGCCCGGTCTGTTGTGCGACGAGCGCTGTAACGTCACTTTCGGTCAGGTTCCGCTCGCGGGCAATGCGGGGGATCTGGTAATTCGCTGCAGCGACGCTGATGTCAGGATCGAGACCGCTACCCGAGGAAGTAACGAGATCGACCGGGATCGGCCGGGTATTTGACGGATCCGCGGCGTGGAGGGCAGCGACCCGGGCCTGTACCTCGTCGATAAGGGCCGGATTGGTCGGACCTATGTTCGAGCCGGATGATACTGCTGAATTATAGGGTACCACGCTTGTGGCAGAGAGACGACCCCAGAAATATTTCGTAGAGGTGAAGGGCTGGCCGATGAGGGCCGATCCGACAACTTTGTCATTCTGATAAATGAGGTTCCCGTTTGCCTGAACAGGGAAGGCCACCTGGGCAATCCCGGTAATGACGAGCGGGTACAGCACACCCGTGATCAGGGTTATGAGTAAAAATACGATAAGCGCTGGTCTTACCTGGTTCCGGATCATTGAACCGAGTTGTCCGAGCGTCAAATTAAGTGTCAAATTACCGACCATCTGTTTTCTCCCTGTTCACTTAAAGAGCGTTCTTTAGTACCAGCGTGCTGGTTCTTCGTATATATGGGCATTGTCAACTGTTGATGCAAAGCTCTGGAAAAATCCTGGTAATATTCATCGTTTTCGGGAGAGTGAACCAGATTAGTGGAAGTACCTTTCCTTAAAATACCATATAAATTCTTGTGAAAGCGCAGATTCTCATTATCCCACCAGATTTTTATACTACTTTCGGTGAGGATCATGTATGGTGGATACGGAAAGGCTTACGTGGCCGTTGAAACGGAGAGATGATTTCACCCGCATTGTCGCATATATCGTTCTCTCTACGTCGTTCATATTCATCATCGACGTTATCACCCCTCTCGGGGTGATGATCTGGATACTCTATCTCATCCCTTTGTTCCTGACGGTGTACCTCCGCTGGAAATATGCACCGCTTGTGATGACCGGGGTATTTATCCTCATAATGACGGCGAGTCTTTTCCTGTCGCCGCGTGATATACCGATGGAATACGCATTGCTCAACCGTGCATTTTTCGCGCTGATCTTAGTCATTGCATCGGTTTTTATCGAGGATTACATAGCAAACGTCGAAGATCTCGCCCTGAGCGAAGAGCGGTACCGCCATCTGATCGAATGGTCACCGGAAGGGATCATCGTTTACCGGAAAGAAGAAATAGCATACGTAAATCCTGCCGGTGTCCGGTTACTCGGCGCTGAGAGCAGGGAAAGTCTGACCGGCCGCACTATTACCGATATGATCGATCCGGAATGGAGGACGGTATTCCGTGAACGTGTTGTTCAGGCAACAATCGGTGCACCGATGAATATAAGCAACGTCGGGCTCACCCGGAAAGACGGAAGTCACGTAATCGTTGAGATGTCTCTTGCACCGGTGTTCTGGGATAAAGGGTCAGCAATACAGATTGTGATAAAAAATACCTGAAACGACTGACAAAAATACCTAAGGAGAAACGTGCGATAAATTATCCCTTGTGTGCGTTGAAAGTAAGTTTGTTCCGGATTATTTCATAGAGATTGCTGAAAAAGACAGATCTCTCGACGAACATAAACCTGAAAATCAAAGAGAAACTTTTTTTATGAATCATGGATTTAACATTGTGTAGAGAACAACGAGGCTGAAATTGCATGGTAGTTGATCCAGCAAACGTTTCCTTTGGAGTATTGGGATTGCTGGGTGTGTCATTCACGCTTGTGTATCAATTCAGTTTTTTAATTTTAATGTGTAGTATCTCTCTTATGATTATGGCATTAGCTTCAGAAACCGCAAAAAAATACTCAATAAGACTTTTTTGACAACCGATTCCGGAATTTCAGAATCTCTCATTCCTCTTCATTCGCCAGTGGTCTATGGGATCGGGTCCCGATCTTTCTTTCAACCAGTCACAAAACCGTAAAAAGAACAGGAAAAAACCGGATGCAGCTCCTAAAATGACAATCCAGACACTGACATCGTTGAGATTATAGATCATGAGATGATTCTCCCGATGACTGCAATGCCTCCGCGGGTAATCGCCCTGGCATCCGGTTCACTTGGTTGCTGATAACATACGTTATACGTATAGAGCGGACCATTCGATACATCTGCCATGTCAGTGACCACCTTTGAAGATTCTGGCGGCAGGTTAACACCGGGTGCGGTGATTTCGAAATTAAACGTATACATGCCAGAGGGGGATTTTTCTATTGATAGCGGCATATAAAATGATAAATCCCCGTTTTCCCCTGTTATGCAGTCGACAATATGAGTTTTATAAGGTGTCCCCACGAGAGTAACCACTACCTTTGCGCCCGCAACAGGACTGCATGACATAGTTCCTGAGCGAGGTACGAACGCCGCACCGGGGGGAGCCCTCAGGGGAGTGCCGTGGTCAACACTCTGAGGAGAGGGATTTGTTGCAGAAGCCAGGTTATCTGCATCAATCCCTGAAGGATCTTCCCTACTGGATCTCACGGAGAATGGGGAATTATCCGGAAGCGGGTCCGCAACATCGGTGACTTTCTCTCCGGACGAAAATTGATCGACGGGAGTAGCAACAGAAGTCCGGCTTGCCAGCAATGAAAGAATGCTGGAAAGGGGAAGAGGAATCGTCATGGCTGAATTGTCACTTATCTCAGCGCTGCAGATCTGCCCGTCAAAAGACTCGTACATCCACTTGTCATCACGAGCGCAAGGATAAGTGTACCGGTTGCCATCAAATGCCAGGAATGCATAATAACCCTAGGATAAAATTATTACATGATTATAGTATATAAGAATTTTGAATTTAATTATTGTCTTTATTACTTGAATTTTTTTAAATAAAACATGAAATTTGTTTTAAATGAGAAATTTAGAGAGATTTGGGACTGTCTCTCAACAATCACGGTCATTACCGGTCAATTGATGGAAAACCTCATTGACTTTCCAGAGTTTAAGGCCAGCCCAATGAAACTGTTCAGATTGAGATACCGGAAATTTTCTGGAGTGGAAGAAAAAAACGGCAACAATCATCGGGTCGAGACACCAATTAAGGAAAAGTCGGTAAAACCCTCGTAATAATTCCTGAACCGGACCCGGAAATTGCACGAGTCCACCTGCAGTACTCCACAGCCGGCCAGCACCGAATACCTATTAATACCTGAATAGGATTATTGTAGTTTGATACCTCATGGCACCAGCACTCAATCCCGTCAATACCATTCGCATCCGTCCAACAATGGCGGCCGCAACAGAACCTGTGGAAGACAACCATTACCTGCCAGCCGATCCGGCACTTCTCCTCAAGGCAGATCCCAAACGGCGGGCTCCGGTAAAGTTCAAAAGCAACGGAGTCCCGCTCGCAGGCCACCTCTATCGTCCACCGGGATTCACCCCGGACCGTCGAACCCCTGCCATTGTCATGTGTGGCCCGTTCAGCAGTGTCAAGGAACAGACTCTCCCCCACTACGCAGAGCGGTTTGCAAATGCCGGGTATACCGTGCTCACTTTCGACCCCCGGACCTATGGTGAGAGCGAAGGTGAACCCCGGGGTCATCATGATCCTACCCGGATCACCGAGGACTATGTAAACGCTGCCCGGTACATGATGACCCGGGAAGATGTCGACCCGGATAATGTAGCCGCAGTAGGAGTCTGTATCGGCGGGGGATATGCTGTGTCAGCAGCGGCCCGGGAGCGGAAGATCAAAGTGGTCGTCAGCATAGCGGGAGGGTTTAACGTCGGCGGCACGTTCCAGGCATTCATGGGAATCGAGGGATTCGCCGCCTACTCCGCAAAGATCAACGCGATCATGCGGGAGCAGTACCGGACCGGGAAGGTCCAGTACGTCCCCACCATCGCTCAGGGATTTTCCGAGGAAATTCCTGTTGCTGCGATGCCCAACCCGGAGGCGTACAGCTACTACAACCGTACCCACAAATCAGATGCCCCCACATGGTCGGAGAAGATGACCGTCGCATCGCTCGAGGCATTCTATACCTACAACGCCCTTGTTCACGTTCCTCTCATTGCTCCGGCTCCCCTCCAGATCATCCACGGTACCAAGGACCTCTTCCTGCTGCCCGAGTATGCCCGGGAGGCGTACGACGCAGCACTCGGACCAAAGGAGCTCGTCTGGATCGAGACTCACAACCATATCGAACTCTATGATCAGGATCCCTACGTGAGCATCGCCGTCGCGAATGCGACCCGCTGGCTGGACAGATATATGAAGAAATGATGAACATCTGGTTTGACAGGAATGAAAGCCAGTTTACTCCGGAACCATGAAAATCGATTTGGTACGAGAATCCCCCGCGTCAGGGCCTCTCCGAGGTACGGCGGGGCAGGACAATTTTAAGCATTTTTTAATCATCTTAACCGCCGCGGGAGCGTCCCATCGGGGGCGGTAGCATTCATCAAGATTGTAAAGATGAACACTCGCAAAACTATAAGGATATCCGTTTTTTCGCAGGAAATCCCAGATTACAAACTGGACTCTCAACCGGAGTTTCAACCCTGCCGCTTCGGTTCCCACGGATGCGATAACTCCTGAACAGGTCACAAATCGCTATCCATTAGTGCAGGGTCGGAACGGGGACGATCTTGTCCTCCCCTGAATCTTACTATTTTTTTTATTTCATTTTTTAAAGAAGGAATTCTCCGGAACCAGAATTATCTCCGTTTTTGACCGCGGGTTGGGTGATCCTTCCGGGGAGGTTTTTTCCCCTGCTCTGTCTTCTTCTCTTTATGAACATCCTCGCTCTCCAGTTCCGCGATCACATCGATGGGATCATCCATGAATTTTGTCAGGCGGAGGATCTCAAGGAGCCGCTCCATGCCGATAAAGTGCTCCGCCATCACCTTTGCAAGCGGTGACATGACGAGCCGGGTTCCCCGCTTCTCGACTAGCCGGTGGGCGATCAGCTCGGGCAGCACCGGTTCTACGGTGCCGACCATCATACCGTTGATCCGGTTCAGATCAGCTTCCTCACCATTGCAGGCCACGGCATTTGCCACGTACTCCTCCGAGCTCTTTTCGAAATCATGCTCGGGAGCTACCTCTTCCATTTCGCCTTTTAAAAGACGGATTGCCACCTCCTCTTCGGTAAACGGGTTCTCCCGGGAATAGGTGCCTCCCGGCTCGGCAAGGAGAACTACCCGACCGAGGTCGTGGAAATCCGGTCTTCCCGCCCTGCCCGCCATCTGGTTGAATTCCTGCACCGAGAGCCAGTCCCTGCCCATGGCAAGTGCGTCAAAGATCACCTGCGATGCCGGGAAGTCCACACCCGCACCGAGCGCTGCGGTCGTGACAACGGCCATGAGTTTTCCGCCAAGGAACTTTGACTCGACATCCCGCCGCTCCTGTGATGTCAAGCCTGCATGATACGCGGCAGCTCTCATCCCCAGGGCATCGGCAATCGTATGACAGCGGGCCCGTGCGTTGGTGAAGATGATGGTCTGTCCACGGTATCCCTTTGAAGAAGTCCGCTTGTACTCTTCAGTTGTCATCTGCTTGATGGTCGGGATCTTCTGTTTACGCTCGAGAAAGAGGAGATACCGCTCCAGCCCCACCGGACGTTCAGCATATTGGACAAGGCTGCAGTTTAATTTTTTTGCGAGCGTCTTTGGGGAGCCGATGGTAGCAGAAAGGTAAAGAAACTGGGCCTGCGGGGCGAGATACTTCAGTCTGGCGATCATACCGTCGAGGCGGTGCCCGCGGTCTGCATCCTCAAGCATCTGGACCTCATCAATAACGACAGTCGCAATGTTAGCCATCTTCTGCCCGCAGCGGATCATATTGTCCACCCCTTCATAGGTGCCGACAACGATCGGGGACTGGGGGTTCCGGTCTCCGATCTTCCGGGTTTCGGGAAGGTTAAGCCTGCTTACCCCGGTGAGGAGCCCCGTCTTTGCAAACTTCCCGTACCTCTCTGTAAACCGTTCATATTTCTGGTTTGCAAGCGCTACCAGCGGAACGAGGAAGAGCATCCTTCCCCGTCCTTCAAGATAGTTTTTGATCCCTGCCATCTCACCAATGAAGGTCTTACCGCTTGCTGTCGCGGCAACCACCAGCAGGTCCTTTCCGTGCAGGAGACCTGCTTCCACCGCAAGCTGCTGGGCCGGCATGAGCTGGGATACCCCGCTTGCTTCGACGAACTGCCGTGGCAGGGGAAGTTCCCCGATAGCTGCAGTCGTCATGACCGGATGCGGTTCGAGCTTGTCATAGAGCGCCGCTTTCATGGTTAGTTTATCGGGCTGCAGCGTCGCTAACACACGGTCAAGATTACGGAACGTAAGGAGCAGGTTCTCAAGATGGGCATACCCGTCCAGGCCCAGCCTGCCCATATGGGAAACTTCACGGCGCAGCTCGCGCTTCCCGCAGTCCAGACAGATCTTCTCGCCTTTCCCGAACGTGATACAGTTCTCTTCATCCAGCGGGGTGTAGCGCTCGTCCAGCAGGCACATCCGGCAGGCGTCAACATAACCGGCTTTGATCTGAAAATCCCCAAGAAATGTTTCGAATTGCAGATCGGGTTTGACAAGACGGACATCTGCCTCACGGAGACGGGCAATCAGTTCCTTGGAAGGCGTGTGCCGGTAATCTTTTTTCCCGCCCCATCTGAGCCGGTACTTTGTCGGGCGTGGTCCCCGCGGCGTTTCTGTCAGCTCAACAAACCCGGCACCCAGCACATGCCTGCCATCATACAGGAGAAGCTTGTAACTGCCACCTTTCTGGGGCTGCACAAGGATCTTCATGATGAGATCAGGTCATGGATCACGTACGAGAGTTCAACACTCTCCAGTCTCTTTAAAAAGTCCGTGAACTCTTCGTCAACGATGACAATCGCACAATCGATTCCATGGAATGCTGCCTCAATCACGCCTTCCCGCGCACCAAAGAACATATCGGGTTTTTTCCCGGCTTTTGTCAGTGCTATATAGGCTTCAAGACCTACCGCTGCAACCATGCCGGCCTCACCAGTGACTTCCAGGAGTTTTTCACGCATGACCTTTGTGGAGCCTCCGTGCAGGATCCGGGGCACTTTGCAGACATGAATCATCCCTTCCTTGTGATCGATGATCCCGTTTAAGCGAGCAACACCCACATCTTCGTCTTTTTTGGCATCAGCAATGACCGTCCCGGTAGCTGCAAGCGGCTTTTTTCCCGCATAGAGGAATCCGGCTTTCATATACACGCCGACCTGATCTGCTTTTGTCAGGTCTTCGGCAGCAATGGCTGTCCAGACCGAGACCTGCTGGATGATATCGCGCCTGATGTGCCGGGCATAGGACTCAAGCGACTCTGCATTTGCCAGTACCCATTCGATACCCGCCTTGGTCACCTCGTAATTGCCTCTGCCGCTCGCTGAGACCTTCCCTTCGTCAACAAGTTCGCGGATATACTCTGATATTGCCTGGGGGGTAACACCCAGTTTTTCGGCAATTTCCTGCTGCCGGACTGCCGGCTGGTGCTCGGCAATCTCGACGAGAATCTGGAGACGCGATACCTCGCGTTTGCTGCGCAAAATAGAATAGAGGGGATCCTTAGCGCCCGGTGTCAAGCAGCACCAGTCCCTGTCCCTTGACATCCATGTGAATGATCCGTTTTGCAAGTCCTTTGATAAAGACAGGACTGACACTGAATTTCCGGGAGAGGTCGTTGATGGAACTGTTACCCCTGCCGAGTTCTCCTTCAATCTTCTCGACGACTTCACGGAGGTTCTCGTCATTGGAAAGCGAGATGTACAGGATATCAGAGAGATCCGACAAGTTGCACTGGAAGTTCGCACGGAACTTGTTATAGGTTGAGCGGAACTCTTTTTGCGGTTTTGCACCGGGCTTTGGCATCCGCCACTGTTCCTCCACAAGGTTTCCCTTCTTTAATATCTGGAGACACAGCGGAATACTGTCATTATTGACGTGTGCACGGATCTCGTCTTCCGTCATCCATGATTTGTTCAATAGTTCATAGACCTTTTTAAAAGATGGGTCGTTGAATGTCATCAGGAGAGGAACAAGCTCAACGGGATCGTTTACGATTCGAATATGGCCCGGCACGGTAAAACCCTATAATTATATGGTTCCCTGAATCAATAAATTTTTGCGGCACAACCATGCAAAAAACGGGTAAAATCACAGTTCGCGGAATTGTCCAGGGTGTCGGGTTTCGCCCGTTTGTCTATGCACAGGCATGTGCCCTGGGAATTGCAGGTTCAGTCAAAAATCTCGGCAGTGAAGTGGAGATTTTTGCACGCGGAGAGCAGTTTGATACGTTTTTAGGTGCAGTCTCCCGCGGTCCGCCGCTCTCCCGGATCGATTCAGTTGAAGTATCTGCAAGCCTCAGGGAAATCCCGGAAGGATTTTTCATACTGCCGAGCGCTACCGGTTCGCTGACCGGCATGATCCCCCCCGATGTTGCGATCTGTGGGGAGTGTATTACCGATATCTTCCACAAAGGCGGAAGATACGAAAATTACTGGGCAACTTCGTGTGTGAACTGCGGACCCCGGTATAGTATTATCCATGAAATCCCGTATGACCGGGAACGGACATCCATGGCAGAATTTCCCTCATGTCCGGTCTGCGCACAGGAATACGGGGATCCTGGTTGCCGGCGCCACCATGCCCAGACGATCGCCTGCAGCACCTGCGGCCCGGAGATCGAGCTCTCCGATTCCCTTGGGAACAAGGTTGGGGGCCTGGATCCGATCCGGGAGGCAGCAAAACTGCTCGATGCAGGCCGGATCCTTGCCATGCGGGGGGTGGGGGGATTTCACCTGGCTTGCATTGAAGAATCTGCCGATGAACTGAAACACCGTCTGGGCAGAATCGAACAACCATTTGCCGTCATGGTACGCCCGGATCATATTGAGCGGCTGGCAATAATCTCCCAACGCGAGAAACAGAGCCTGGAAAGCCCGGTGCACCCCATTGTTGTCCTGAAAAAACGCGATCCGACTGCCCATGCTGCGATCAGCAATCTTCATACGATCGGCTGCATGCTGCCGTATACCGGACTTCACCACCTACTCTTTTCCCACCTGACACACCCCTTGCTTATTATGACGAGTGCCAATATGCCAGGCTACCCGATGATCACGGACATTGATCAGGCCATGGCAAAGCTGAACCGGGATGCGGACTACTTCCTCACGCACAAGCGTACTATCGTGAACAGGTGCGATGACTCGGTGATGCGGGACAGTTACATAATCAGGCTCTCGCGGGGGATTGCCCCGAAGCGGACGGCACTGGATCTGGGGAACTGCTGCATCCTCGGGGTGGGTCCGGAGTTGAACGCAAATGCGACAATCTACAAAAACGGGTTTGCGGTCACCTCCCCTCATGTAGGAAACGTGCGCAATCCGCCGACTCTTGAATATTTACAGGAAACGGTGCGGAACCTGCAGCGCATTCTCGGGGCAAAGTTCGATGTGATTGCTCATGACCTGCACCCCCGCTTCCTCTCCACCCGGTTCGCCCGGGAGATCGCTTCGGACCACGGGCTTGAACTCATCCCTGTACAGCACCACCGTGCGCATATCGCTGCCACAACTACTGAACCCTGCATAGGAATCGCGATCGATGGGGTTGGTTATGGTGACGACGGGGCTGTCTGGGGAAGCGAGATCTTCTCCGGGCAGGTGCCGGATCTCAGACGCGTTGCCCATCTGGAACCGGTTGCGATGCCGGGTGGAGATCTTGCAACCCGGTTTCCCGAACGGATGCTCTACGGGATTCTACCGGAGAATACTACCCTGTCGCTCCTTGGTGAACGCGGCTGGTCTGATGTTGAGCTGGGTGTACTCGAAAAACAGGTCATGCGGGGTTTTAATGTCATGAGCACCACCAGCACCGGGCGGGTGCTCGATGCCGCTTCGGCCCTGTTGGGGATCTGCCGGGAGCGTACCTATGATGGTGAGCCCGCCATGAAACTTGAATCCTCGGCAGTCGGCGGACATGCCGAACCATGGGATCTCCGGTTTACCACGCTGAACGGGTGTGAGATACTTTCGAGCCGTTCACTCATCCGGACAGCATTTGAGCGGATGCGGGCAGCACCGGAAGGAGACAGGAGGGTAATCCGGGATATTGCTGCCTCCTTCCAGTATAACCTCGCCCGGGGAATCGCACACCTTGCCCTTCATGCAGCTGACCGGGAGGGGATGAAAAAGATCGCCCTGAGCGGGGGTGTTGCCTATAACCATGCAATCCGCGAAACCATCCGAAAGGAAATAACTGCACATTCCTGTGAATGTATCATCAACGCAGACTACCCCCTCGGAGATGGCTGTGTCTCGTTCGGGCAGTGTGTGTTTGCAGGAAAATTACGGGAACAAAGTGACTAGAAAATGTCCGGGACTTTTTTTGAGACGAGCATTTTATCAGGATGAAACGTAAAAAGGAAACCACCAGCCATGGAGTTATCTGACCATATCATCGATCAGGAAAAGAAGATCAAAAAACTCGAAATGGAGCTGAACGATCTCCGTCAGGGCCTCGCAACCGTGCGGGATTTTTATAACGATCTCCGGTGCGTGTCAGGAAAACAGGAGGCCGCAGAAAGCGGTGAACGGGAATCTGTTCTGCGGGATGACGATGAAAGGGAATCTGATGGGATCTGGCATTTCCACAGGGAACAACTCATTGCTGATCCATCAGCTCATGTCCCGAGAGCTGAAATGTATGATGCCTTTGTCCGGTACAGCGCAACAACCTCACGATATGGCATGGAACAGGATGTATTTGAATTCGTATTTGCCCGGATAAAAGACCCTTCTCCCTTCTTTACCCGGGGTGAATGGAGGGGCTACCGGCTCAAAAACATGTGAAAAAAACCACCGGTTTTTATATTATCCCGCTTTTTCATGACCCACTTCAGAATTACCCGCAAATCCGAGATCCCCCTTGTCGGTTCCCTTTACTTTGGCATTATAGACCGGGGTACCAGCCTCCTGCAGGTACGCCCGAGTTGCGGCTGTAACTTAAACTGTCCGTTCTGCTCTGTGGATGCAGGGCCTGAATCAACAACACGTGCCACCAGCTATGAAGTTGAGATGGCATACCTGGCAGAAGCTGTAGAGGAAATTGCAGAGTTCAAGGGTCCGGGTGTCGAATGCCATATTGATTCCCCGGGTGAACCGCTTATGTACCCGTATCTCCCCGAACTTATCACTGCTCTCAGGAAGATTGAGGAGGTAAGTGTCATTTCGCTCCAGACCAACGGCACCCTGCTCACCACGGCAAAGATCGCAGCACTTGAAGGAGCAGGACTTGACCGGATTAACCTTTCCCTTCATGCCCTTGATCCGGCAATCGCACGGTTCCTTGCGGGCACTGATTCATATGAGATAGAAAAAATTACCGATGCGGCAAAAGCGGTCGCCAGGAGCAGGATTGACCTGCTTATTGCGCCCGTGTTCATACCCGGAATCAATGACGCAGAGATCCCTAAACTGATCCGGCTTGCCCAGGAGATTGGTGCCGGCAAACGGTTTCCTCCGCTGGGTATCCAGAAGTTCGAGCACTACCGCTACGGCAGATCACCCAAAGGGGTGAAAGCCCAGAGCTGGTGGCAGTTCTACAACCGGAGCATCCGACCATGGGAGAAGGAGTTCGGGATAAAACTCAGGCTTGACTCGGTCAGGGACTTTGGCATGGTGAGGCGTCCCTTTATTCCCCTTGTCTTTTCCAAGGGGGAGAAAGTGACTGTCGAGGTACGGGCACCGGGGTGGATACACGGTGAGATGCTCGGTGTTGCACGGGACAGGGTAGTATCCATATACAACTGTCCAAAAGAGTCCGGACAGGTCAGGGTGAAGATCGTCGCGGTCAAACACAACATTTACGTCGGTGTTCCGGTATGACCTGTTGTTGTCGTGGATTCGTGGAAGGTTCTTTCATCATAAAAAAATGCCCTTCAAAAAATTTTTGAGACGCAGGTAACGTTTATGTGACTATACCGGCTGGTTAAGGCCGCGACATATTTATTAACCACTCGGACATGAGTATAGTTTGGTGAAACAATAATGGAATTACTTCAGGATGAAAAGATCATTATGCAGGATGATGCCAAGTCAGACTTCTTTGGTAAAGGAATACTCTATATGACCAATGTCAGGATCCTTCTTGATGTAAAAACCGGGGGATTCCTGTCAAAAACCACAGAAGTTAAGCTCGATAAAGCATTGGGATCTATCCAAACGGTTTCAGCTCCCGGAGGAAAACAGCTCCAGATCCAGTTTGAAGGGAGTGTTGAACCAACAATGTTCTTTGTTGCAAACGCCGAGAAATGGGAAGCGGCGATCAAAAGTGCATTAACCGTAAGCGGAAGGATGTAGAAGCAACCGTGCCGTTTCTGCACACCTTTTTTTATCGCTTCCTCGCGTTGCCATTCATCATAGCTTTTTTTTGAAAAAAAGGTTAATACAGGGGTTTTCCTATGATCAGGGAAATTATCGCGAGGATAATAAAGATGATAATAATCCACTTTCCAATTGTCCATGCCACCCTGCCGATAAATCCAAGAATCACAAATATAACAGCAATTATGATGAACAGTATTCCAAGCGTTAAGAGCCAGTCCATAATTTACTTCCTTTAAAGTGTCTTTTTACTACCTTTGGTTTTATAATTTGCGCCGAATCGGGCTTGATAGAAACAGGCATGAATGAATCTGATTACTCCGGAACCATGAAAATAGGTCAGGTACGAGAATCACGGCCTCATAGCCTCTCCGATGCTCGGAGTCCCAGAAGGTTTCAGCAGTTTTAAGTCACTTAAACCGCCCCGGGGAGTCCCACAGGAGGCGGCGGTGTTCATCGCATTTGCAAGATGCCAATTTCCCTGAATAACCGAATATCAATTTATTATAACAGATGTACCGTGAAAAGCTGAACGCTTATTGGGGTTTCACCCCGCCCGTTTCGGTTTCACCCAAAATGCGACAATTCCTGAATAGGTAATATATCATCATTGTTCTTAGTGCAAAAGACAATAGGTAGAGGAGGCACGGTCCCCAACGTCATCCACCTTTGATTAGTATTTCAAATCATAGAGAAAAGAATTCTCCCAAAGCCCTGAATTGTTTCTCTTGAAGTTCACAAAAACAACCCACGGTGAGGGGAAACAAAAACCACATACCTGACAATCAGGCTAAGAAAGATAGGAAAAAAGAGAATTATCCGAACAGGGCACCGAGCCCTGCCATGCCGCTCTCTTCGTCTTCCTTCTTGTGCTCTTCCGGTTCTTCTTCCTTTGCGGCAGGTGCTGCCTTGCCTGCTGCAGCGGGTGCTGCTGCGACTGCAACTGGTGCTACGGCGGCCTTGCTGATTGCATCCTCAATGTTTACGCCATCGAGCGCTGCAATGAGTGCCTTTACGCGTGATTCGTCTGCCTTTACACCTGCGGCGGTAAGGACTGCCTTGACGCCATTCTCATCGACCTTCTTGCCTGCCTTGTGCAGGAGAAGTGCTGCATAGATATACTCCATCTTCTTCACCTCAAACTAGTAAATTATTTTACCAGGCTTTTAACTGCCTGGCTTTCTCTGTACGCTTTACCAATAATCGCATCAACAACGTCTTTTTCGTAGATCGCTGCTTCAACGGCAAGCCCTCGTGCATCCCTGACTGCTTTTGTCAGGATCGCACCCATCGTGTCCTTCGTCGGGATCGCTGCGTTGACCGACAGGTTGAACGCCTGCAGTCCCGCGAGCTGGATCTGTCCGAGGATAACGGTCTCGTCAACAGCAAGCACAGATGGCTCAAAGATATCGCCGTCGTGGTAGGCAACCTGCAGTGCAAGTCCGACATCCATGGGCTTGATATCGAGCTTGGCCAGGATTGTCGCAAGCTTCGCCGAGATTACCCCACCTTTCTTGACGACAGTCTTGGTCTCGCGGATCTTGACCTTCCCGCCTTCAATTGCTGCGGGGATACCGGCCTGCTGAAGCTCACCGACAATCGGACCCGGCTTGAAACTGGTCGGACCCTTCTCAATAACGATATCCTCCGGCGCTTTTTCGCCGGCCTTTGCCGCCATCTTGGTCTTGGTCTTTTCCAGCTGCTTGAAGAGTTTGAACGGGTTGTCGTTGGTGAAGATAAGAGCCGAGTGGCCGGACACATATTTTGTGAGTCCTTTCACATCGCCGCCAATCTCCTCGAATGCATGCTTGATGAGCGTGTTCCTGGTCACCTTGATGACAGCCTTACCGCGGAGGTTCCGGCGGATCTGCTGCACCTGCTGTGCCGGGATACCGTACATATCGACAAGCCCGATCAGCGTGAACTCTTTTGCGTTCTTTTTGATATCAGCGACCTCATCCTTCTTCCAGGAGGGGAGGTGGTGTGTATACAACGCCATTATTCCAACCTCACTGCAGGACCCATGGTCGTCTTGACAAACACAGAACGGACATTCAGCGGACCCTGTTCGAGAACAGCTTCAATCCTCTTGACAATCGCTTCGATATTCTCTGCGACCTGTTCGGGCTTCATAGCCGTTGTTCCGACTTTTGTTGAAAAGACGGTCTTGTCTTTTGTCCTGATCTTCACCGAGTTGCGCAAGCGTTCGACAATCGGGCGGATATCCGTGCTGCCGGCAATCGGCATCGGCATCCTGCCCCGCGGACCGAGCCGGGGACCTAAGAACCGTCCGACCTGTGGCATGACCGCCATCTCAGCAAGGAAGTACCGGTATTTACTGGCAACTCTCCGTGCCTCGCGGGGTGCACCGCCAAGCCGCTCAACTTCTTCGGGGCCGATAATCAGATCAACCTTGGCATCCTTTGCCTGGGTGACAATATCTCCCTTCCCGATCACGCAGATCCCGATCTTTTCGCCGATCCCGTGGGGAAGAAGAATCGTCTCGTCAATACGATTTTTCGGCTGCGCCATATCGATATTCTTGAGATTGATGGTAATATCGATGCTCTCAGAGAATTTACGCTCTGGCGCCTTTTCAATCGCCGTTTTCACGGCTTGTAAAATTTTGGCTCTATCAACCATCAGATTCCTCCATAGTTCACGACCTTTCGATCTCCTATGGTTTTCTCATGTTATTTCACGAGAACACTGTCATACTTGCCTTCATCGATACCGGCGAGCACTTCTTTCGGGCGCTTGCCGTCAACGTTCACTCCCATACTCACGCACGTCCCGATGACCTCTTTTACCGCGGTCTTCAGTTCGTAGGCAAGCATGCCTTCGAGTTTCATGTTGGCAATCCTGACAGCGGCCTCAAATGGTAGATTCCCTACCACTTTGACGTTGGGCTCTGCGGAACCTTTCTCGATATTAGCCTCTTTTTTAATGAGCGCCGTAGTGGGCGGTATACCCACAGTGACGGTGAAGTTCTTCTTTGCGTCGACTTCGATCCTGACCGGGACCTGCATTCCGTTGAATGTGGCGGTCTTCTTGTTGATCTCGTCGACAACAGCCTTCACGTTGATACCGAGTGGTCCGAGCGACGGTCCCAGAGGGGGACCAGCGGTAGCCTTTCCGCCGGGTACTAAAACCTCGACCACTTCTGCCATAGTCTTTGCACCATGCCGTCCCGTAGATGCGGGTTCCAAGCTTGGGTCTGTATATTTTGACGTGAAGGGAAATAAAGGTGATCTTGGATTAAGTTGTCGAAAACCAAATACTTCGGGTCGCAAGACATTCCAATGGCCCGATAGTATATTTTTGAAGGTATTAGGGAATCAGGTACTTTTTCCTGATTTAATCCGAATAGTATGTATGTTGCTTGTAGCAGCCAGATGTCGTGTCCGACCGGAAAATTATCAGGACTTCATTACTCAGGTTGACCGGATTATTCCCCTTGTTCGTGCAGAATCCGGGTGTACCCGGTATGAATTCCATGCAGATGTCTTCGAACAAGGAACGTTCATTTTTTATGAAGAATGGGAGAGCCAAAAACATCTTGATAATCATATAGCCACTCCTCATATGCAGGCACATTTTGCAACATGTGCGGCATGGATGGCAGCACCCACCGAATTAACGTTATATGAGATATCGGACCTGCGTTCCATAGTATTGTAGCAATTTTAATGTTTGATCCATTTGTTCCTCAGCAATCATTGAGGATATCCGAAATCTGAAAATTTTGGCATAGTGTCTCCGTCGGAGAATAGCTCAAAGAAAGGATACCTTATCTTTCTTCAATCATACCATACATATAAGATCACCCTGCTGAATCCACGGTCAGAGGATATAATTATAAAAAAATAAGGATATCATTAAAAAATCTGATTTATTTTTGAGAAATTTGGGTTTCTTGTGGCATCTGATTCTGGAGTCTGTAGGAGGCACGGGTCCATTAGGGTGCAGAAGAGGTGAACCCGTCCTACAAATTCCATATCACTCTTCGACCTATATGTATTGTTATGATGTGTAGGGTTAGAATAATGTCATCGGGAAATTTGTTACTTCACACACATGGAAACGTATGCGGAATTACGGTTTTTTTTCCCGGATTTATTTCGCCCCGGCAGGCTGATAACTGAGCAGGACGTTTTTCGATCCCAGCGTCCTGGCTTCCAGGAGTTTCAGACTGAACCTGTCCTTGAAGCCTTTGAATAAAGGTTTGCCGCTGCCTAACACGACAGGATTTACAATAAACCGGTACTCATCTATCAGACCAAGGTTGGCAAACGCCGACACAAGACTGCCGCTGCCATATATCACCATATCCTTACCGGGCTGTTGTTTCAGTTTCACGATCTCTTCCGGAATAACCTCCCTGACCAGCCGGGAATTATTCCAGTCCGCACTTTTCAGGGATCGGGAAAAAACTATTTTGGGTAAACTATTCATCCCTTTCGCTATAGCTGGATCCTCTTCGGTCGCAGCCGGCCAGTAACCTGCCATCATTTCATACGTCACTCTTCCGAACATCAGCGTATCGACAGCGGAAAGCGTACTGATGGAATAGTCTTTCAGGACCTCATCCCAGACAAACCAGTCTAATTCACCGTTCGGTCCGGCAAAGAAGCCGTCAAGGGATACCATCTCCTGTGCGATTATTTTTCTCATTTCAATCACCGTATTGTTTCATTCCTGATCTGCTACCCGGCGTTTGTGTCCTCCTGCATTATACCAAAGAGGTTTCCCTCGGTATCCTTGCAGTACGCCAACCACCCGATTCCTTTTACCGGCATCCTGGGAAGTGCGATGCTCCCGCCGGATTTGAGCACTTTGTCAACAGATTCCTCCAGATCGGCAACGCCAATCGTACAGATATAAGCGTTAACAGCCTGCCCATCGAATGGTGCCTGACCCCGGCGGAACACGATCCCACCGTTGATACCGGATTCGGTTCCGGGTCCGGTCGTTACCAGCCAGTAGCGGTTTTCATCTTCCATCTTGACACCGGGAATAACCCACTCGTTTGTTTCCCAGCCAAACACATCCCGGTAAAACTTCACAGCCCGTTCCGGGTTTCCCGCGTGTATCTCGAAATGTATAATCCTGTTCATACTATTATCATCTCCCTGTGGTCCTGGTCGTACAACCTTTTATTCCGTGATTCTCTTTGTTCTGCCCTGCCTGTTTTCGATCAGAGCTATCCCTCGCACATGCAACAATGCAGGGTTCAGCCTTATTCTTCTCACTTTTTTTCCACAAGTTCGGCAAGACGATCCATGATTTCCGGAGTCCCTTCCTCCATCCCGGACTTAAGCATCCCATCGCGATCCTCGACTGACTCGAATACAGATTTTTCTGTCAGCTTTGTTTTGCCGTTCAGGTCTTCAAAAGTCACGATTCCCAACAGCACATGTTCCGGCAACCCTTCCCACTCAAAAGTGTAGACAATCCTTTTCGGTGAAACTTCGTGATATACGCCGTGAAACGCAAACTCGTTGCCTTCGTTGTCCCGGTTCAGGATACGCCATAAGCCGCCCTGCTTTGCGTCCATCTTGTCAACTATGATCTCATACTTCCTGGGACCCCACCACTGGATCATAAGTTTCGGATCCGTGTACGCCTTGAACAGTCGCTCATGCGGTGCATCGAAGATGCGTACTACCGAAGCCTCCTGCTTCCCCGGTTCGGCAACAATAAAGGTCCTCCCCCGCCGGAATTTCTCTTCTGCCAGCACCTTTTCGAGTTTGTCAAAGGACTCGTTCCAACCGGCCTTCGCTGAATCGAACATCTCACCCGGTGGAAAGCCGGCATGCCGAAGGATAAACTTCGTCTTTCCTTTCTGTTCCTCAAAAGTCATTGTCGCCAGCAATTCCTGGGGCCAGTCTCCCGTCATGCCATAGTCCGAAGCAGGGACAATATTACCTTTTTCATCAGCAAAACTATCCGTGGCCACGATCCTCTCCAGGGGAACAAGCTCGCGATAGACTACCGTACTCCAGAAGTCTTTCCCTTCAGGAGATCGCATTGCATAGAGATATTTTCCCCCAACACGGAGATCGATCTTTGCAACCGGGGCCGTGAATCCTTCCGGTCCCCACCATCGCATGACCAGCTCCGGGTACTGTCCATACCTTCCATACCAGCTCACGGGGTGCATCGAAAATACGTGAGATAATTAATTCCTTTCTTTTTTCATTCTGACTTGCTTTTGCCATATTTCTCCTCTTTAATTTTTCATGGATACTTTTTTTCTTCATTTATTACCTTATTCAATGCGACAAAATGCCGTCGGTAACTCCGGAATAAATCCTCCAAATGTATTTTCCTCCTGAAGCGAGGAATCAAAAAAAGATTTGACCAGGATCTAATCCGACAGGGGATTTATCCGAACTCTTAATGGCTGATTCCCATCCTGTCAGATCGGTACAGTCGCAAAAAAATTCCTTAAAAATTTTGGAGGATTATTTCAATCTGGAATTATCCAAAGCAAACCCGGCAGATATCTCATCGGGAAAAATAAAATAGTTTCATCTGGCATCAAATTCCAGGGCCTGCCTGATGTAGTAGCGTAACGCTTCCTTGTTTACATCCCGGATGTTTTTGATTTTAACATGTTTTGATATTGTTCCCTTCCCCTGCAGCAAACCATATTTATCCTCAAATGCTGCACCGCGGGAAAAGGCAAAGGTAATATCTTTTTTCGTCGGGCTGAGGACTGCGAGTATTCGTCTGCCCTTAAATGCCGGTATTCCATACTTTATTTCCTCTTTTACATCCGGCGCTGCCTCACGCATCAGCTCCCGTAACATCACGACAACAGGCTGAAATTCCGGCAGAACTTTTGTCTTTACAAACTCATCGACGGTCATTGGCATTTTTTCTCCAACGGGTTACTCTTTTTATCGGTTAATACCTTATCCAATATGATAAAAAATCCTCGTCAGGTTGATCCCCTGCCTTTCAGTTCATAGGATTGAAAAGGATCCACCCCATCCAGATATTTATTCGGGAACTGATATCGGACAGGCACGGGAAAACCCGCCGCAACCCAGAACGTTATGCCGAGTACCCTCGCGGAAATTACCGGTGTATTTTCGGGCATCGGAATGGGTACCAGCAGGACTGTCACGGATTCTATCCCCTGATCGGTGAGTGTGACATTCATTTCACCAAACGGCGTGAGACTGACGTGAAGCAAGTGAATAAATTCTTGTATTCATCTCCTACCGTCATTTTCCTATCAATATTACTATTTTCGTCGTTCGAAAAAAAGATCCTCATGTTCGCATTCCTGCAGGGTTTTGGGGGTCCGGATAGGCTAATCTTACTGGCTGAATTTGTCACGGTTTAAAGATCCTTGGTGCCCACTAAGCGAGGTGGAATCTGCCGTATTTTACCAAACACAGCTATTATAGGGCATATTCTTCACACGAACTGAGAATAACCGTTTTAGGAGGTTTTTCAAATGGCTGGCAGGGATTGGGGAAAGAAGCGGAGTTCGTATAGGACTTCTTTTCCCTCAAATTCAAGCTCTCATACTCCTCTATCACAGAAATGGAGAATACCCGAAGACACGAGACATTTCTGATCGTCAGACTTGAGAAAATAGCCCGTGATGTTACCCGCTATGGCTCCGGAATAAACCTTGATAAAAAAGAGGTAGTGTAAAACTACCGGTCCTTGAACTTCTCGACCACACGGACGTTGTCGCCCCTCACCGTGATCGGGATGGGGACGATACTTTCGTAGAGCTCGACGGTGATTTCTTCTTTTGCAGAGTCAACGCGTTTGACAACGGCTTTCTCGCCTTTGAACGGCCCGGCGATCAGTTCAACGATAGTACCTTCATCAATACCGGCGACAACGGGTTTTGGAATGAGGAAGTGCCCGACTTCTGCGAGGTTTGTTTCACCTTTGATTACCGTACGCGCGTGAGCAACCTTTTCCACGAGCTGTTCAATCCTGTTCAGCTTTTCGGGAGTTTCTACGAGCACGTAACCCTGCAGTTCGTTTGGTACTATGATAGCGGTAACTTTGACATCTGTCGCCTTGGTTTCTATCGCTTTTAATATATTGTCAGCTACGGTCCGCTCCTGTTTGGAGGTTGTTTTAATCGCAAAGATCCGGTTAATAAAGACCTCTGGTTCTGCGGGAAGCTGCGGCGCTCGGGGAGCGGCAGGTGCTGGTTGTGTCATATCCATCACTTCGGCAATAATAGAAAGAACTCGTATATAATGAACCCAATCAGCCCGACGAGTAAGATACCCGCGGCAGCGACGGTCGCGATCTTGGTAAACTCTTCCCGGGTGGGGGTGCGTGCGAGTTTTAATACCCGCCAGTATTTGCGGAATAACTCCTCGTGGAGTATATCAACTTTGAAGTCAGGTTTTGAAATTTCCATAACTGCTCACTTGAGAAAATCGATCTCAAACTGTTTCTGTACTTTGGGGGTAAGCTTCTCATTACGACCATATATTTGTGGCGACCGTACGCCCGTGACAACCAGCAGGGTCCGCATCTTACACTGCATGGCGGGGTCGATCTGTGCACCCCAGATGATCCGCGCACCCGGATCAACCCGGTTGTAGACTTCCTGCACTACCCCTTCTGCCTCTTCCATGGTCATATCCGGCCCCCCGACCACGTTAACGAGTGCGGCGGTTGCACCGCTGATATCCACATCGAGCAGCGGAGAGCGGATCGCTTTTTTCACCGAATCTGCCGCTTTATCCTCGCTGTCACTCTCGCCCATTCCGATCATGGCGACCCCGCCACGCTCCATAACGGTACGCACATCCGCAAAGTCCAGGTTGACCAGCCCGGGCATGGTGATGAGCTCGGTGATCCCTTTAACGGCTCGCATGAGAACTTCATCGGCAACTTTGAAAGCGGCATAGAGGGGGAGCTTTGGGACGACTTCGAGCAGCCGGTCATTGGGCACAACGATAACCGTGTCTGCCACATCCCTGAGGCGCTCAAGCCCGGCCTCTGCGTTCTCCATGCGGATGGCACCTTCCGCAGAAAAAGGCAGGGTAACGATGGCAATGGTCAGGGCTCCTTCCTCACGGGCAGCTTTTGCAACAACCGGAGCAACCCCCGTACCGGTTCCTCCACCCAGACCGACGGTAATAAAGACCATATCGGAACCGGAAACAACCGCACGAATCTCTGCCTCATTTTCAAGTGCCGCTTCTTCCCCGATCTGGGGGATCGACCCTGCACCGAGACCCCGGGTTCGCTGGCGGCCGACCAGGATACGCTGATCCGCCTGGGTGCGGATCAGGTGTTGGGCATCTGTATTGATGGCGATGAGTTTTGCCCCGTGAATGCCTTCTTCCATCATACGGGATATGGTATTCGATCCGCCACCACCACAACCAATCACAGTGATCTCGGTCTTGAGCTCGGCCAGGATCTGGTCAAGGTCTTCGTTATTCTGCGAGGTTGAAACGGTTTCGTCCCTCGCCTTAGTTAGTGCCTCTTCAACAATTGACCTCATGAAAACTTCTCCAACCCGGGGATGTGGATTTTAATTTCACTGCAGGAAGACACCATGTCAGGACAGATCATCCTGCCATCAATCTCGACTGCCTGACCTGCCGCCAGATGTTTGTAGGAAGGTCCTGCGGGTACCCCCAGTTCGCGCGCTTTCCGGGGATCGAACCTTACTTTATGAATGATCAGGGTATCTTTCTCCGTTGCAGTGATCTCTTTGTTACGTATGATTTTCACGCACAATGTATTTAAATCATTTATTATTTGTGATCCATGGTCTTCATAGGTGATAAATTCCGGAAGCAGACGGTTATCGCCCGTGGAAAGGTGAACGACCGGCAGGTTCCCAAGCGATTGAATCAAGCCCTTTTCATCAGATTTCACCGTTTCGCCAAGCAACTCCGGATTTATCCTGACTCTGCAGAGGATCCCCTCGCCCTGCAGGTTATGGATATAGCACCGTGCACCCAAAGAGACCTGCTCTGCCATCACCCGGACAGCCTGGTAGGTATTCCAGGAAAGGTGCCCCATTGCCATGATCTCGCTTTCCGAAAGCCGGAGAATCGAGAGCTGGTCCAGCATTCCGGAAAGATGGCTGAGATCTTCGCGATTCAATGCTTTCCGGTCAATATATGCGGCAACTGCTCCGCTTTTTGCCATCATCGCCCGTATCATCTCCTCATCCAGCATCGGAATTTCCCGGGTATGGGCGATATGCCCGAATGCCCCACGGGAGGTAAGGGCAATCTCGGTCTGTCTTGTCGCATAGTGGGTACCTCCAAACCCTATAAATGGTACTGTGTTCGTCGGTGATGCTGACAACACACTTTCAGCGACAGCCCGGGCAGCAACCGGATCGGTCCATTCCTTCTCGGTACTCCCGATCTCGACAAAAAATGAAGGGTGTGAAAGACCGGTCGGTCCATGATGGGTGACTTCATACGAGACCCGATAACCTTCAGGACAGTGTTTCCTGAGCGAACGGAGCGTTGCCTGCATCATCGCAGGGGCTGCAGGGGCAAGAGTCCGGGGAGTTCCCCCAACTTCTGCAGTGCCAAAGTTTCCGGTCACATGCACCGTGAGAACCGGAACGGGATTGGCACTGTAATGCCGTGAAAGAAAGACGAGAAGATCTGCATCGATCCGTGTATCAATGTGTTCTGCATGGATCAGACGCTCCTCAATCTCAATAAACTCGTACGTCCGTCCCAGCTCCGGTAATCTTTCAGTCTTCGAATTGCCAAGCATCTGTTCGATGTGGTGCCGGATGTTCACTCCCGCCTTGTCCTGCCGGGAGTTGATAAGCGCAACTTTCATTTACAACAGATTGGCGGTTTATCACGATTAAGCGTCTCATGGTGATTGAAAGATAAACACTATGATGGAGTACACTGCATAATGTTACCATGGACGCTGACAAGATTGAACAGGCATTCAAGAGTGCAGGAATCGAGAAAAGCATCACCTGCCCGGAGGCATTCTCCATCGCGGCAAAGTACCGCATCCCAAAAAAGGAGATCAGCGAATACTGTAATGCACACGGTATCAAGATCCGCGGCTGTCAGCTGGGCTGCTTCAAATGAGTCTTTTTTTAAAGGTAGTTTCAGTTTCAAAGGCGATCGAAGAGATCAGGAATCTCTCTGTTCGCTGCAGTGAGGAACAGGTCAATCTCACTGGTGCACTCCACCGCATTCTCGCAAAGGATGTGCGTGCTGATATCGACATTCCCGGATTCAACCGCTCTGTCGTTGACGGGTACGCAGTACCAGCTGCCGATACCACGGGTTCGAACGATACTATCCCCTCGATCTTCCCCTTGCGTGGCAGGGTTGCTATGGGAGCGTCTGCAGGCACCAACCTCCAGCCGGGTGACTGTATCTATGTTCCTACCGGAGGAATCCTCCCTTGTGGGGCTGACGCGGTGGTCATGATCGAACATGCCGAGCAGATCGGTGAGGAGATCCTTGTAAAAAAACCGGTAGCATACGGGGAAAACGTTCTCTTTTTTAATGAGGATTTTTCCTCAGGAGATGTTGTCTGTAAAAAAGGGCGAAAGCTTTCCCCCCGGGACATTGGCGTCCTTGCCGCCGCAGGATGCATTGACGTTCCGGTTGTCCGCGTACCGAAAATAGGAATTCTCTCTACCGGGAACGAACTGGTGCGAGTGAACGTACGGCCAATGCCCGGACAAGTACGGGATGTCAACTCGTACGTGGTTGCCTCGTTTGTGCAGGAACAGGGGTGCACGCCCGTGATCTATGGGATTGTGCGGGATGACCGGGGGGAACTCCGTTCCGCGTTCAGCAGGGCAGCCTCAGAATGCGATGCTGTCCTTATCTCAGGAGGCAGTTCCAAGGATGACCGCGATTTGGTAGCGGCGATTATCAGGGAGGAAGGAGAAGTCCTGATCCACGGCATCGCAATTTCTCCCGGCAAACCAACCATTATCGGGAGATATGGGAATATACCAGTCATCGGGCTGCCCGGCCACCCTGCTTCTGCTTTCATCGTGCTCGTAGCAATCATCCGTTACCTCTTCGAAGGGATGACGGGTGATATGGATAGTAAAATGCGATCGGTATACGCTACTCTCAGTCAGAATATACCGTCGTCAAAAGGCAGGGAGGACTATGTGCGGGTCTCTGTGTGCGACGGAATTGCAACCCCCCTGTTCGGAAAATCAGGCCTGCTCAATACCCTGGTAAAAAGCAGCGGGGTCGTGCGGATTCCTGCCGAAAGTGAGGGGCTGGAAACCGGAACACGGGTCGAGGTGATTGTGTGGTAAAACGATATCTGACCGTTACTTCCCTGACTGAAACCCTCTCAATCCTTCACAACGAGTTTGTCTGCACGCCGGTACGTGAGAATGTCCCTCTTCTCAGTTCAGTCGGCAGGGTAACTGCAGAACCTGTCTTTGCCCGGTATTCGGTTCCTGAGGTGCACCTTGCCGCGATGGACGGTATCGCTGTCGAAAGCAAAGAGACCCGGGAAGCAAGCGAACAGCACCCGGTTACCCTGAAGCGGGCAGCGAGAGTGAACACCGGTAATGTCGTGCCACCTCTCTATGATGCCGTGATTATGATCGAGGACGTACATATCGATCATGAGCGGTTTACCATCCGCAAGGCAGCCCCGCCATGGCAGCATATCCGCCCGGCGGGTGAAGACATAGGGGAATCAGAGATGGCGCTGCCGTCACGCCACCAGATTCGCCCGTCAGACCTCGGTGCACTCGCCGCATATGGCATTACCGGGGTGCCTGTACTTACCGTACGGATCGGGTTGATCCCGACAGGGAGCGAGCTTGTCTCCCATGGTAATCTCCCTGCACCCGGGCAGGTGGTAGAGAGCAACACCGTGATGGCAGAAGCAATACTGGGCACACTCGGTGCACGGTGCACACGCTATCCTATGGTCAAAGACGACCCGGCACAGATCAGGAAAGCACTGCAGCGTGCTGTGGAGGAGAATGATCTCGTAATCATCTCCGCAGGGTCATCGGCAGGTACGAAAGACTTCACTGCTGATGCGATCGCAGACCTCGGGGAGGTACTGGTTCACGGGGTTGCTATCAAACCCGGTAAACCGGCAATAATCGGGCGGATCAATAAAAAACCGGTCATCGGTATGCCGGGGTATCCCCTTTCAGCCCTGACAGTCCTCCGCGAGATCGTGACTCCTCTTGTTCATCAGTTCGGCCTTCCTGCCACCTCGTTTGGTACTATGGAAGCCTCTTTTACCGTTTCGGTTTCCAAGGACATCGGGAGTGACGAGTTCGTCCTGTGCTCGCTGGGGCATGTAGGTGACCGCTGGGTGCTCTCTCCCTTATCACGGGGTGCCGGGGTCCAGATGAGCGCGGTCCGGTCCAACGCATACCTGAAAATGCCGGCCGGTGTTGAAGGCTACGAAGCTGGGACCCGGGTAACTGCAAACCTGACCGTTTCGCAAGCTGAGGCAGAAAGGGCACTCCTGTTAACCGGGAGCCACGATCCTCTGGTTGACTATCTTGCCGATCTCCTCTCGCAAAAGGATGTTGAACTTCATTCCACGCACGTGGGAAGCATGGGTGGGATCCTTGCCCTTAAGAAAAACGAATGCCACGCTGCCCCGATGCACCTGCTGGCCGAAGACGGGAATTACAACATCCCGTACCTGCAGAAATACCTTCCCGGGGAGGAGGTTGTTCTTATCTGCGTTACGGAGCGGCAACAGGGGATCGTCTCAAAAGATGGAATTGGTTTCAATGAACTGCCCAATCACACATTCGTAAACAGGCAACGGGGTTCCGGAACCCGGATGCTTCTCGATCATCTGCTCAGGAAGAACCGAATCGATTCATCTGCTATCCGGGGGTATGAGCGCGAAGTGACCACACATCTTGCTGTTGCCCTTGCCGTGAAATCCGGGGAAGCCGACGCAGGGATGTGCGTCTATAGTGCGGCAAAGGCACTCGGGCTCCGATTCATTCCGGTAGCATCTGAACGCTACGAAATCGCCATCCGCAGGGAGCATCTTGAAGATCCCCGGGTGTCAGAACTCTGTGATACACTGGTTTCGCCTGCATTTAAGGAGATCCTGGACCATCTCGGAGGCTACGATACGAAGGAGACCGGCGTGCGGCGTGAACTGCCATGAGCACCGCTTCTTCAGGTGTTGCGCACTGCTTCACTCCGGGTATATCCCAGGTATGAATGCCAAAAACACTGCGTTTTATCCTTAAGGCGATTGCAATTTCAGACAATGTTCCGTGACCCCCTCCGATTGCAATGACCGAATCAGCTGACTGGACAACAAGCACATTCCGTCCATATCCTTGTCCTGTGCGGATAACGACATCGAGGTACGGGTTTCCATTTCCGGTATCGGGCACGATACCAACCGCTAATCCGTCCCGTTCCTTTGCGCCCTTACACGCACCTTCCATAACTCCGGAGAGCCCCCCGCAAACCAGTGTTTCGTGGTTTTCTGCAATCAGTTTTCCCACAGTCCGCGCTGCTTCGTATTCTTCCGGTGAGGCATCAGAAGCGCCGATTACTCCAATCTGTCCCATAGTTTTAGTCCTCTTCTCCGATCCCGATCCGATACCCAACGGATGGAAAGTTGTTTTCACGTGTAGTGTAATGCAGACCTTCCCCATCAACTACTGATCCGTCACTTCTTCACGGACTTGTACGTATCGATATTTCTTCGGAGAGGACGTTAACTTTTATGTCTTAACTTTGTGCTTAAGAAACATTTTATCAATGAGGAAGGAAGATGAACAGTACATGGCAGAAGAAAACAAGCCACCCTTGCCACCGTTCACCAGGGAGACGGCGGCTCAGAAAGTCCGCATGGCCGAAAACGGATGGAACTCACGCGATCCCGAGAAGGTATCGCTTGTCTATACCCCGGACAGTTTCTGGCGCAACCGGGCCGAGTTCGTCCATGGCCGCCAGGAGATTATTGCATTCCTGCGTCGGAAGTGGGCAAAAGAGCTCGATTACCGGCTGATAAAAGAAGTCTGGGCATACACCGACAACCGCATTGCTGTCCGGTTCGCGTACGAGTGGCATGATGATGCCGGCAACTGGTTCCGCTCATACGGCAACGAGAACTGGGAGTTTGCTCCAAACGGCCAGATGCAGCGGCGTTTCGCAAGCATCAACGACCTGCCGATCAAGGAGGCAGACCGGAAGTATCACTGGCCGCTGGGACCCCGACCGGAAAACCACCCCGGACTTTCCGACTTAGGCCTGTAATTCTCCGTACATCTCCGGTGATCTCCGATTAGGGTTCAGGGTCATATTATTCCTGAAGAAGGAGATCCCTGATTTGCCGTGAGATTTGGGAGATCTGTCATTGCTGACAATCATCCCACTGTTTTTTCCGATTTGTTCCCGTTTCGTTTTCGCGCCACTGGATTACGTTCCCTCCAAAGTTCGTGTTGCGTTTGTATCAGACAGGATGACGGCGCAACAGCTGCCGGCCGGCAATCACGACATGATCAAGGAAAGAGGGAATTGTTTTTTCAGCCCCATAAAATTCCTTTATAATGCGATATGAATACAAAGAACCGGTAAGATGACAGAGAGGAGAGAGGAGAGCCCCTTTCCCTCGCACCGGTCCTTCACTTCATGCAATGGATTCGTTTTGCCCGATCGGGAGTATCGCATTCGGGGGAAGCCACAGCGGCGTGGTTGGAACCTCAGTGAGCGTTTGGTTTGTTATTGGAATTCTGCTCCGGATCCATTTTTATTCACTATCAGAGCCGGGTTATTTTTACCGGGATGCGGAAGATGGCATCATTGATACCGGATTCCTTCCGGTCATCGGCACACAGGAAATACTTGCCCTGGGTCTTTATCGTGATAGTCTTTTCCTGGGGGACTGAGATATCATTGAGCTGGATCAGGGGGGATATCCCGTCATAAACCCAGGTCTTCTTGACCGTATCCCAGGAAGGTCGGACTGTCTGGATCTTTTCATAATCACTAACCTTAAGAAGAAGGAGATTCACATTTATCGTCCCCCCCGCCGGGGATGTTGCCCATATTGTATACACTTGGTCGGGGTAAAGATAGTCAACCCCGAGTGTCTTCTGGAGGTCAAGGCAGTAAAAGTCATTAAAATGGATATCGATGGTGGTATCAAGACCACTGCTTTTTGCTGCCTGGTAGGCCGAAGTTACCTGGGTATACGAAGGAACCGGGGGAACACCAGGAGCAGCTGAAGTGGACACAGGTACGGGGGCCGTATTCGGTGTCATAGTACAACCACAAACACACGCGAGCAGGAACACCATTACAGCGATAAGGAGAGAACATCGTTCGGATCTCATGATGTGATATATAAAAGTTACGTTTATATTTGTTACGATTCCGATCCGTCAGGTACTCTATTTTTGTGCGACGAAAATCCGGTTCACTGCGCTGGGAGAAAAACTACTTTGTCCCCCAGCACCAACATTGCTCTTACGCATATTTCTGCGTTCTTTGTAACTATTCAAGAGGGGTTTTGTGAAAGAAGTCACCGCTAACTTCAATGCACAGTCGATCGAGTGTGCTGTGCAGGAACACTGGCGCACCAACGATACGTATGCTACCGTAAAACAGCACCGCAGTGCAGGAAAACCGTTCTTTTTTGTTGACGGTCCTCCCTATACCACGGGTACCATTCACCTCGGAACTGCGTGGAACAAGATACTTAAAGACTCTCTCCTGCGCTATCACCGCATGAACGGCCGCCATGTGATTGACCGGGCTGGCTACGACATGCACGGTCTGCCCATTGAAGTAAAAGTCGAACAGGCACTCGGCTTTGAGTCAAAAAAGGATATCGAAAAGTACGGTATCCGGAAGTTTATCGAGCAGTGCCGGGAGTTTGCGAGCAGGAACAAGCTCCTGATGGATGACCAGTTTGCCAACCTTGGCGTCTGGCTGGACTTTCCCGGCGCGTACCAGACTGTTATGCCTGAATACATTGAGGCGGCATGGTGGACACTCGCACGGGCAGAAGAAAAGGGCATGCTCGAACGCGGGTACCGTGTTGTCAACTGGTGTCCCCGGTGCGAGACCGCGATTGCCGATGCTGAAGTGGAATACTGGGACGAGAACGACCCCTCGGTTTTCGTCAAGTTCCCCCTCAAAGGTAAGATAAACGAGTTCCTTGTTATCTGGACGACAACGCCGTGGACGCTGCCGGCAAACGTTGCTGTGGCCGTGGCGAAGGATTTCGAGTATGCCAAAGTGCTCGCCAGGAAAGATGACAAGGAGACAATCCTCTGGATCGCCGAACCACTGGTAAAAGCGGTGCTCAAGAAGGGACGCTGTAAGGACTATGCCATTCTGGAGACAAAGAAGGGTGCCGATCTCACAGGATGGGGGTATGAATCCCCGCTTGCCTCCTCCGTGCCGCTCCAGAGTGAGATCGATCACAAAGTTCTCTCTGCGGATTTTGTTACGCTCGAGAATACCGGGATGGTTCATATCGCGCCCGGCCATGGCTGGGATGACTTCGTGCTCGGGACAAAGGAGGGGCTTGCCATTGTCTGCCCCGTTGATGGTGCCGGGAGATTCAGGGAAGAGGCCGGGATTTTTGCCGGTCAGTTGGTGCGGGATTCCAATGAGGATGTTCTGGAGGCGCTTGGCGATCACCTGTTTGCAAAGGAGACAGTCACTCACCGTTATGGCCACTGCTGGCGCTGCAAGACGCCGATCATCTTCCGGGCCACTTCACAGTGGTTCTTAAAGATCTCCGAGATGCGTGAACTGATGCTGAAGGAAGTGGCAAAAGTCACCTGGTACCCGGAATGGGCGGGAAGTGCACGGTTCTATGACTGGATCAAGGAGGCCCGCGACTGGTGCATATCGCGCCAGCGCTACTGGGGCATACCGATCCCGGTCTGGGTCTGCCCGAAATGCGATGCGTACCGGGTGATAGGTACCATAAGCGAACTCGAAGAACGGAGCGGAAAGCCGCTTGCGGATCCTCACCGACCTTACGTAGATGATGTAACCATCCCGTGCACCTGCGGAGGCACGATGAAACGGGTCGAGGATATCTTCGATGTCTGGTTCGACTCGGCCGTTGCGTCGTGGGCTACGCTCGGGTTTCCGGGTAAAACACAGGACTTCGAAAGCCTCTGGCCTGCTGATTTCATCACAGAAGGTCAGGACCAGACCCGGGGCTGGTTCTACTCCCAGCTCGGAGCCAGCACGATTGCCTTTGGCAAGGCACCCTACAGGAGCGTCTGTATGCATGGGTTTGCTCTCGATGCCGAGGGAAAGAAGATGTCAAAAAGCCTTGGCAATGTCGTAACACCCGAAGAAGTCATTGCAAAAGTCGGTGTTGATGTGCTACGCCTCTACGTACTTTCCTCCTCAGCTCCATGGGACGATCTCAAATTTAACTGGGAAGGGGTTGGCACCACCAACCGTGCTATGAACATCCTCTGGAATGTATACCGGTTCCCGCTCCCGTACATGATCCTCGATTCATTCGAACCGTCAAACAGGGATGGTGTGTGGGATGGTGCCTACATCCGGGCTCACCTCAGTCATATGCCTGACGAAGACCGATTCATCATATCCCGCGTCAACTCCGTTGCTGCAACCGTTGATATGGCGTTGAAGGAATGCCAGCTCCACCGTGCAACCCGGGCACTGGTGAACTTTATCTTGGAAGATCTCTCCCGATGGTACGTCCAGCTCGTCCGTCCCCGTATGTGGTCCGAAGGGGAATCAGTTGACAAACACCATGCCTATGAGACGATCTACTATGTTATGCGCCGGCTCACAGGGCTCCTTGCTCCGTTCTGCCCCCATCTCACTGAAGAGATCTACAAGAACCTCCGGTGCGGGAACGATCCTGCAAGCATTCACCTTCTGGACTGGAATGCCGGGGACCTGGCACTTGTTGATAGATCTCTTGAAAATGCCGTGGAAATTGTCCGATCGTTTGACGATGCATGTGCAAATGCCCGGCAGGCGGGCAAGCGGAAACTCCGCTGGCCGGTATCAGAAGTGGTCGTAGTTACGAATGTTGAACCAGTGAAAGACGCAATCGAACGGTTGAATGCAGTCTGCATGGACAGGGCTAACGCCCGCAAAGTGCTGGTTATGAGGGGAAGGTGGGAGCGAATCGGATGGCATGCCGAACCGGTGATGAAAGCTCTCGGGAAAGGATTCGGCAAGGATTCCTTCAGGGTGAAGGGCCTCATTGAAGCAGCGGATGGCAACAGGATCAAGGCTGAGATCGATGCCGGCAGAACAGTGAAGCTTGGCGGGGAAGGTGCGATATTCGAGATTGGCGCACAGCATGTAACATTCACAGAAAAACTTCCCGAAGATGTATTCTCGGCGCCGATGGCGGATGCCATCGTATACGTTGATGTCAGACTCAATGATAATCTTGAGAGGGAGGGTTATGAGCGCGAGGTCATCCGCCGGATTCAGGAAATGCGTAAACAACTCGACCTTGTCGTCAGCGAGTTCATTTCTGTGGAAGTACTCGTTAATGACCCCAGGGTCAATGATCTCCTTAGTAAAAACAGCGGACCCGTTATTGCGGGAGAAGTTTTGGCCACAGGACCTGACAGGAGTATCCTTTTTTCTTTCCTTAAACCGGGAGATACACTGAGAACTCATGATTTGATAAGGGACTGGGAGATTGAAGGGGTATCCGAGACTGTCAGCATGACAATCGGGATCTCACGGGCCGGCAACTAATTCTATTTCCTCCCCTTCACCTCCCGGAATCCATGGGAATGCAGGGATTGGGAGTTTTTGATTGGACTCGCTTTTTTACCATCGTCAGAAATTTTCTAATTCTGCCAATTTTTCGGTTTAAAAAAAGAAAAAAATGGTTTAAAATTGTTTAATTACAATAAATATTATTATATACTATAATGATTAGTTGTTATGTAACTGGGATTGGATTATTCCCTTGACCATGTAATTAAGTTCAGGTGATTCTATGGGGTATGGAAACAGTAATGAGGAGGGGTTCACCGGTCTTGAGGCCGCGATTGTGCTTATTGCATTTATTGTCGTTGCATCCGTGTTCTCGTATGTCGTTCTTGGCGCCGGGTTCTTCACAACACAGAAGGCCCAGGAGACAGTGTACAGGGGTATTGAACAATCAACGACAAACGTCCAGCTGATTGGCAATACATACGGTTTATCCTCGAATACGACAGAAGGGATTGATCAGCTGAGGTTTTCGATCGGTCTTGTCCCGGGCACTCAGTCTGTCAGTCTGGAAAAGATGAATATTGTTATCTCCACTCCAACGGTCAGTCCAAAAATATTGGCCTGGACCAATGCGAGTTCGTCCACAAAAGACACGAACTTTATTGCATTAAAAAATGGAATTGGTACTACTCAATCGTCCATGACATCCGGCGATCAGGTTGAGATTCAGATGAATATAACCGCAGTTCCCCGGGATACGAAAATAACTCTCGAAATACGTCCGGGGGTTGGTGCTTCCTATCCATTTTCGAAGACTACCCCCGCAATTATAACGGCAAATAATCTTATCTACTGATCTTTTTTTTTTGGAAAATGATGGAAACCTGTTCGAAAATCATCAGATCCGCATTGGGAATACGAGGGAAGATCTGGCAACGGAGACGGGATTAGTTACCCGTGCTCGAATATGATTATTATGATCCCGGACAGGGTCCCAAAAAAACGTCCGTCTCAACGACAGGCTACCAATGTTCCCAGGAACTCTTTTCCTTCAGGAGTTGTGAATTGCGGGAGATCCCGCTCAACCGTGACCGCACTGCGTTCAGCAACCACCGTCTGGTGTGTGATCGGATTGAACCCTTCCTTTTCTGTGATCTTCTTATAGACCAGAATACCCCGCCGCTGCCATGCAGGGGTCATGGCAAGGTTGAAACCCCGCTGGTGCATCATCTCGTGGAGGCTTTTTGACGGCAGGCCTTTCAGCTGTCCTGCAACTTTTTTTGCACTCATTCCTTCTTCGATCAATGCCTGCTGGCAATAACCGTTTACGTGATTGCGCCATGCCTCGTTCTGCCGGTTGATCAGGTATTCGATGGCAAAATCCCGGGTTGCCGGAATAACCCGTGCATCGAATGACAAGGGGGTTGTCGCGCCGAGAGCCAGGGTAAGGGAACTTGCTGCAAATGATGCGGAGACTGAGTCAATCTTTTCTACACGCCCGTTAAACGGGAGTTGGCTAAAATAGAGGCTTATCTCATCCGAAAAGGTAAATGCAAAATCAGGACAGAGCCCGCTGTCGGCTACGAGTGCCGTGCAGACGCGTGTCATTGCTTCACAGAACCGTACATCAAACGGTTTTTTCAGGGAGATGTTCTCTGTCAGCCGGTGAAAAGCACGCCCGTCCAGCCTGACAAAAACAGGAGCTATCGTAGTGATTGCTGAAAATATTTCCCGGTTTTCCATACAATTACCATGCGGGAGCAAAGAAAATATGAATGATTCTCCCTAAAAGCACGCTGATGCTTTTCTTACTCTTCCACGCTGCCGCCCGTGAAGGCACCCGGCAGGTGGCGGATCAATACGATATCATCTATCGCGCTGATGATCCGGTAGGGGATCTTGAGGCCCTTGAAATTTTTCAGCTCAAAGAGCTGGTCGTTGACCTTGCTGACGACAATTGAATCTATCTTCTTCTGATCCACATCGATGAGAACATCTTCGACTTCGCCGACAAACATGCCCTTGTCCGTATAGATCTGAAGCCCGAACAACTCCGTAATCTGGGTTTCCATCGTTATCAGATGAAAGTATATACTTAAGAGTTAAAAAGATAATCCTTTGTTATGGACGGATCTTTCCGTATCGGACGCATCTTTGGGATTCCGATCCTGATTCACTATTCGTTTATCCTGGTTATCCCCCTTTTTGCCTGGATTATCGGAAGCCAGATTACGGTCACAACGGATATGCTGCAGGGAGTCTTTTCCGTCCCGATCGATACTTCATTCATCACCGAGGGGATTATGCCCTGGATTCTTGGCACCGTAGTTGCCCTCGGTCTTTTTCTGGGAGTCCTCTTACACGAACTCGCCCATTCAGTGGTTGCCCGCCGCAAAGGGATTAAGATCAACAGCATCACTCTTATGATCTTCGGCGGCATTGCGAGCATGGAAGAAGGAGTTCCGGATCCGAAAGCCGAGTTGCCCATGGCACTGGTAGGACCGATCGCCAGTCTCGTCATCGGTCTGGTCTGCATGGGGATTGCGTATGCAGTCCCTGCTGTCATAAAGAATCCCCCGGTTGCCGGTACCCTGATATTTGTGTTCGGGTACCTCGGGGTGCTCAACATCATCCTGTTTGCATTTAATCTCTTGCCCGCTTTTCCGATGGACGGGGGCAGGGTGCTGCGTGCATGGCTGGCTGAAAGAATGCCAATTCACCGTGCGACGAAGATCGCAGCTGACGTAGGCAAAGGCTTTGCAATTGTTTTCGGCCTTATAGGGCTCATTTTCTTCTCCCCGTTCCTGATACTCATCGCATTCTTTATCTATATCGGTGCGAGCATGGAGTCGACCGCAGTTAAATACGCCTACCTGTTGCACGATGTAACCGTTGGCGATATGATGAGCAGCCCGGTAACGACCGTCCCCCCCACACTTCCCGTCAGCCAGGTGATCGTCATGATGTACTCAAGCAAGCATCTCGGGTTTCCTGTCGTCGAGCGGGATTCGTTAACCGGCATGGTGACGCTGGCTGATGTGAACCGTACGACTCCTATAGATCGCGAGGCGATGCAGGTCCGGGACATCATGACACACGATCCAATTACACTCCCTCCGACTGCTCCGGTGATCGATGCACTGAAGATCATGTCAGCACGCAACATCGGAAGGATCCCGGTCGTTCAGGATGGCAAAATTCTCGGGATCGTTACCCGGACAGATATCATCAAAGTGACCGAGCTGAAACAGATCTGACTTCTTTACGAGAACTTCATCAGGGGATCGATTTGTGAACTTCCCACAACGTTCCGGTAGGCTTCGAGAGTTTTGAATGGCCGTTTCACCAGCACAGCCGCCACTTTTTTCTTCCCGATACCCGGCAGCCATCTTATTGCCGTAGCAGGAAGCAGGTTGATCTCGACAGGTACCGGCAGGGCTGTCACCGAACGCATTCCCCAGTCGACCACAACTGCATCGATGTTACTCCGTATGGGAAGCCGGACCGGAATGCCCACAAGAATCGGATAGGAGCCCATTTGTCTCCCAAAAGAAAGATTCCCGGAGATTTCGATTCGCACATCGTGAAGTACCGTACCAAGGGGAAAAACTCGCTGGAGCATCGGGAGATCAATTTTCTGACGGACAAATTCCTTGAAAAGCCTGAACCGGTGATCATTTTTCCCAAGGGTATTGTTCGTGTACGCAGGTGTTCCTTCAAACGGCATGACCTGCCGGATGTTCACGCGCCGGACAGACAGCCCGGCATCACGCACCCTGACGAGGAACTGTTCATTCAGATCATACGTCTTTTCCGTCTCTCCTGCAAGACCGCAGACGAAATTAAGCCCCGGCAGCAATTCAGGTACATTGTCTCTCCGCATGCCACCCTCTTCATTGACAATCCGGATAGCCCGGAAGACATCCTCCGCCTGGGCTTTCAGGTTGTTTGCCACAACAACCTCAGGATCTGCAGTTTCCATACCAAACGCAGCGACATCTCCTGAAGTATGATGCCGCATGATTGCCCTCAATGCCTCACGGCTTTCCTCTTCATGCCTTGCAATTGTTGCAGGGTTCGTATTGTCGATGTGCAGGGTTTTTAATGCAGGTGCCGCATTCCGGATCGAAGCAAAGAGCGTTTCCAGGAGATCCGGGCGCGGTGCGGGAAACTCCCCCGGTCCTGCACCATAGGCAAGAATGTCAGGCTGCCGTCCAACCCTGAAATGCCTCGCTCCGTGAGCATGGAGAGAGGCCACTTCATTTTCAATACTTTCGATGCTGCGATACTTCGGCATGCCATAGAAGGGTTCGGTGCAGAACGAACAACCACCCGAAACACCATGCGGGCAGCCCCGTGCGGTCTCGAGCTCGCACATCACATACGGGTAATCTGGATGTTGATCAATAATACCGCTGCCCGTAATGCTCCACGGGTCAGTGCGAGTGTAGTCGAGGGCCCCAAAAGGTTCGTTCCCCAGAAGATAATTGTCCAGCGCAATGGCCGGCTCTCCCTTGAGCAGGACATCAAAACCACTGATAACCTGTTTAATCGCCCGCTGTCCGCCTTCGGGTGCATAGCCGAACCCAATCGGCCCTCCGATCAGTTTTTTTGGTCCCCTGAGCATGTGCCCGACCTGCTGGATCTCGTTGAGGGTAGCCGGGGTGCCACCCAGATATTTACCCGGTACGGTAACACCTGCTATCATGACCAGCAGGTTTGCATGGTCCAGCTTATTGATGAGGTGTGGGTCTTTCCGGAGCTGGTCAATAGTAAGATACCATACCGTATACTTGTGCCCGATCAACGCTCCGGCTACCGTACGAATGTAGGGAGACACGTAAGGCGGTACACCAAGGCACGCAGGCTCGTCCACGTACCCGTCAAGGATACAGGCTTCAGCAGACATGGCCAATCAGGGCCAGGAGTTTCCGCGCCCAGAGAAGTTTGCCCCGTTTTACCGGGTCGACATTCTTGTCATCAAGGTCAAAACCGATGATTTTGATATGATCTGCCCCAAGTTCGTCTGCTGCAAAGACCGCACGGTCACCGTCAGAAAAACCGCCAAAGTTATGGACATGGGCAAGCGGGGTACTCTGGGTGGTGGCAACAACCGGGCCTCTAAACCGCGGAACCCAGTGCCGGAGCAACGGCATATTATCACCGTGCGCATGAATAACAACAATCGTCCCCGATTTATTCAGCTCAAGGAGCCGGTCGGTCGCACCATCGAGATCGGTAAAAACTGCATCCGGTCGGATATTATGTGCATCGAGAACTTCAGCTGCTGCATCCGCCGCGAATATAACACCCCGTATTCCGGTAAGCTCATCTTTCAGGCAGGGGGCATTGCCGCAGACGGTGACTTCATTGCCGCAGGTAAGTGCTGTCAGGGAGAGAAGATTATCCCGTGTCATAAGTGAGGCCAGCAACCGGGCTGCTTCCTCATCTTTTTTTCGATCGAACCCGAAATATTCCAGAATTTCGCAGTAATATGGCTCCCACACATCAAAATCCATCGTTTACCCCCCGGGCTTTTACAAACGTTGTTTTCTGATACCGTCTGAATATCTCAGTTCAGCGTTCAGTACTTCATTCGAGACTTCTCCGGAAGTCAGATCTGGTATACCCCTGGTTCCCCGCCGGTTGTTCAATTCAGTTCCTAAAAAATTTCCCTGTGTTTTTTGTTGATTAGACACCATTCTTTCTTCCTTCATTCTCAAGCCCAACGAGGGTCTTGAACTTCTGAAGGATGGGTTCGATGACAAACTCAAGCAGCTGGTCTTTGTTCTCGACTTTGCCAAAGTAATGGAGGGGGAGATTGGCTGCAGCCATATTCGGGTGACCCCCTGCATCGCCCATCTCCCCGAACGCTTCTGAGAGTGCGTTACCTATATGAAGCCTGATATCACGGTTGCGTGCAGAAATTACGATCGCGTTATCGGTTATTCCATAGACAAGCGCTGTATTTACCCCTTCAAGAGTTATAAGAATGTCAGCAGCCTGGGGGAGTGCATCACGGTTCATCACATAGCCGACATTGGCAAAGAGATACCCGCTCTGCACCTTGCGCCGGGTAATGGCCGAGCCGATCACATCAAGGGTTTCCTGTGACATGGAAGGGGACATGATCTTATCGAGCAGATCGGCATCCGTGAGCGGAAGGAGGAACCCGGCGTAGTTGAGATCCTGGGGGGTTACATTGCGCTTGAACTCCTTTGTATCTGTCCGGATACCATAGAGAAGTGCGGTCGCGACCCGCTTGTCCACCGGGACATCGAGTTCCTGAAGGTACTGGGTAAGAATACTTGCCGTTGCACCTACGCCGGGACGGATATCGACAAATGTAGTCTGCGTCGCCATGTGCCTGCCTTCCTTATGGTGATCGATAATAATATTGATTTTGGTCTGCGGGGGTACGTCATTGTTTGCACCGGGTGCCGAGCTGTCGACAAGTGCCAGATAGGTGCATTTCTGGAGAACTTCCGGTGTCATATGCTCCATCTTGATGTCAAGCAGGTTCACAAAAGTCCTGTTTTCCTGGTGGCCTATACTCCCTTCGTAGAAGATCCGCGTTGTAAGTGATTTCGGGTTGGCATGCTTCGCGATCTCGGCAAGGGCCATAGCCGAAGAGATCGCATCCGGATCCGGGTTTTTGTGGGTGATGATCCCGAGTGTGCCCTCCCAGCCGGCAAGCAGGGTAAAGAGCCGCTGCGAGATCCTGCTCGAATGCTGCTTTTTGATCTGGAGGATCGCAGACCGTGCAACCACCTCCTGAGGGTAGAGCACAAATTCCGCTCCGGCAGCAGTGAGCATCTGCCCGTTCACCGGATCGATCGAACGTACAACGACCTGAACAGCCGGATACCTTCGTTTGATGGTGAGGACTGCTGCAAGATTGGCATCGCCATTTCCGGTCATCACGAACGCGATCTCAAAAACAGGGAGGCCACTCAGCATGTCCGGAGAAGTAATGTCCCGCTGGTATGCGTCATACTTCTGATCACGGAGATTACGCACACGTGTTTCATCCTTATCAACCACCGTGACGCGCTCATTCTCTTTTGCGAGTTCCAGGATAATGTTGTAACCGTTGGTCCCGCACCCGAAAATGCAGTATTTTGTCGGTCCTGGCTGCTCAAACGGAGCTTCCTGTGGCATGTTACTCAAAGATGTATCATTCCAGTGTATTAAGGGATTCCAATGCACCCCACTCCAAAACATTTATTCGGCATTATCGACCACATTACTAGGTCTAACAAGCTGGGTCTGTAGCTTAGTTCGGCATAGCGGCGGACTCTTAATCCGCAGGTCAAGGGTTCAAATCCCTTCAGGCCCGTTTTTCTGTTCTCCCGGATTCTTCAGAATTCCTGTTCTTTTTTAAAAAAAATTCACTGTCAATCCGTAAGATCGCTTCAGGAGTATTCACCGAAATGCGGTTCTGTGCAGGACACCTATCCTGGCTAATTTTTTAAAGACGGCTTCGTTGCTTTCATCCCGACACCGCTCGCACCCGCTATCCCCATCCCGAAGAGTATTAAGGATACTCAGCTTCTTTTCACCATTTCAGCACCAATCGGATATGCGGGAACAACCATCCGGGTGTCCACTTCCGATTACAGCACCCGCTTTAAAACGACCATCTTTAACCCGGCTGTATCCGGGGAGAATGATACAATAACGACAACAGTGGTAATTATCTCGAGCTTGCAGACTCGCTGACTATCTTCTCTTACTCCTCATCGCTCAGCGTCGATCAGGATGTTCGGAATATCATCCGTAGTTCCGGAGCAGTATTCAACGAATCCACCGTCTCGTATTACGGAATCACGTACACCCGGTTCGATGCTATGAGTGATCCCTATTCCGGAAAGCCGGGCAAGACCGTCGTCTTTGTTGGCAACAAGGCCTCAGCAAGCGAGAGGGGGTATCTCCCGGTATTGATTTACACTATAACACCCGATGACACGGTCAATCAGGCAACGTATGAAAACATGGTAAAGTCCTTCCGGTATTACCCGGGCAGGAATATTGGCAACGCCCTGGGAGAAGAGACGGACAGGCCTTCATTCTACCAGTAATTTTTTCCATGAGGGGCGAACGAAGAAAAAACAAAATTCAGGGAAAAAGAATTCATCCGAATAATCGACCTTATGCTAAATTCACCTCCAGATACTTCTGTTATCCCGCCTTTCGAGCGGGTCCCCGCGAGATATACGGGTTTCCTTTCAGAAAAAACCGGCAGGGCAGATCTTTTGCTTTGGATATTCCCACCCGGGTCGTCTGGACTATCTCCTGCCCGGGGGAGATCGCTATGCCGGAAATGTTGTCCGGGGACCGGATCTGCAGAAGACCGGAATTGAGGGGCAGCCCGTTATATTCTCCCGTGATGGCAAGAGCCTGCGTCAGCCGCCCCGGGCCGCTGCAGAGGAGTTGCAGGTCATTGAGGCCCCGGCGTTTCTGCATGACCGGGATGCCCTCTGACGGTTCAAGAGCCCTAATAAGAACTGCTCCCCCACCGGATCCCCGTCCGGTCACGACGTTCATGCACCAGTGCAGGCCGTACACGAAGAAGACGTGGGCATGACCAGCCGGCCCGAATAAGACGCTGTTGCCTCTAGTCTTGCCGCGGAACGAGTGCGCCGCCGGGTCCTGCCGGAGGTAGGCTTCGGTTTCGACGATTCTTCCTGAAGTTGTAGCAACCCCCTCAGAATGCACAAGAAGACACCCCAGCAGGTTTTTTGCAACCGTGACAGTGTCCTCTTCATAGAATGAGCGGAGGAGAATCATGGTTGCTCAATTCTGCACGGTGTTAGGAACTGCGGCTCCTGATGCTATCGGCATGGTTCCTGAACGCTCTCCCGTCCCGGAGAACTGATTATGTTGATGTCATTTATCTCCCCGGGGCTTGATTCTGTCCGGTGAGTCATTTTATCCAACCCTTGCGTACCCATCGCTCGTACTCTTCCGGGCGGAAATCTCGGTTCTCCTCAACAATTGCCCGGAAATATGAGCGGTTTTCAGCAAGGATCGCTTCCTGTGCCGGATCGGAAAAGCCGTTCACGGTCGCATCTGCAAGTTTCCGGCCAAGGGCCCTTGCGGCTTCCCCATTTGCATCCACAGTTTCCGTTTTTCCGCCAGTGGCAACACTGATTCCCCCCACCGAAATAATCCCGAGATAATTAAGCACATGATTCAGGTATGCCACGACATCATCCCCTCCGGATTCATACGTGGTTGCAACGGAGCATCCGAACTTTCCGGCAAGTACCTGATAGTGGATTGCATCGGCGAGCCGGTCGAAGAATACCTTCATCTGGCCGCTGATATTGTCGATATAGACCGGAGAACCAAGGATGATGCCATCTGCTTCCTGCATCCTGCCAAGGAGAGAAGGAACGTCATCATAATTCACACAGATACCATTCAGCGAGCACGCCTCACACGCAGTACAGGGGATGACAGGATAATCCGCAAGGTCAATCATCTCGGTCTCAGCCCCGGCCTCTGCCGCTCCTTCGAGCACCAACCCTGCCAGCTTTCGCGTGGTGCTGCGGATCGTCCGGGGACTCCCGTGGATTGCAAGGATCTTCATGAGAGGGTCTGTTCCTGGTCAGGATTTTGGATAGCGGGTAGTATTATTGAGGATGTGAGAGAGGGATTTTTTGTATTCTGGTTTCGAAAAAAAGACTGAAATGTGATCAATCAAACCTCCGGCGAGGGTTACTTTTTCAGGACACCTTCAAGCCAGTCACCGACAAAGGCGCCCACGACAAAGATGATCACGAAGATTAATATCGTGATAAATATACCGAACACTCCCAGGAAACCGACATCGCTGCTTATACCTCCGGGAAGAAGGTACATCGAGATGAGCACGAAAATAATACCCAGCACGATACCGACGATTGCGCTGTTTCTGAGAATGCCATTGAGGTCTTCTTTCCCCTGGTGAAAAAACCCAAATGATATACCGATGATGAAATTCAGCAGTTCAAGCCACACGTACATGCTCCTGATTTAAAGCAGAATATCATACTCGCACCACTAAATAGGTTCCGGGTAGTCACCGGCACAGCTGCCTGCTGTATCGTGGATATAATTCTGTTCGGGAATTACGTTCCTGGTGTATACCAGGAACTCCGCCTTTTTAGTCAAGGGTGATAAAAGCCTGCCGCCAGGGTTTCTTTCCGATCACGCGGGTTTTATGGCCTTGGCCGGAAACGTCCTCGGCAAGCAGGACATCCCCCTTACCAAACAGCCGTTTATCCCCGTTGCTCACCTCAATTTCAGCCCTTCCTTCAAGAGTGATCACATACTCCCTGCAGACAACATTGTGCCAGGTATAGAGAAAATCTGCGGGAACTTCCCTGAAGAAAAAGGCCTTTACACCCGTAGGTTCGGTAAAAAAACCCAGGGGACCCCGTGATTCCAGCTGAATATCAATTTCATCAAAATGGGACTGGTTATTTTTCCCGGTATAAAGTCGCGTGATTCGCATGTTCTGTCCTCGGGAATGTCTGGCGCAATAGTAAGAATTCCGAAATGTGAATAGTAACTATTAGCAACCGGCACAGGAGATTAATTTTTTTGTTTTATTCTCCGCACTATACCCGGCAACATTTCCTTCCATGAGTTTCTTCCTGTCCCACTTTTCCCGGAATCCGTCTGGCAGTAAATCGGGATTCAGGGTGAATTTTCCTGCAGTTCCGTCAGCATGTAGAGAGAAAAAAAGGTTTATTTTTTTTTCGGGAATTTTTCATCGTGATGGATCAATGTGCACCTGTTCACGCACTCCCAGTTCTCCGGCAGGTATTTTCCGTCAGGTCCGGGTTTCATGACTGCATTATGTTTTGCGCCGCACACAAGGCATTCCATAAGTCCCGTCGATTCGTCAACCAGTTTCATCACTTTTTCTTTCTTTGTCATGTTACCAGTGTCGATCCTTAAGGGTGATAAAATCATGGAAGGGAGGGTCTGAGGGTAAGTTCTGCATCCTCCCTCAAAACTGAAAGGTATTGGCTCCCATAACGCCGAGACTGGATCCGGGCCGGAAAATCATCTTACCCTCAAACACAGCAAATAAATCCTTACAGGTGAACAAAGGGAATATCTCTTATTCAGACTGGTGTGAAACAACATGGAATTCAAAGGGAGCAGAACGGAAAAGAACGTCCTTGCCGCATTTGCCGGCGAGTCACAGGCACGCACGCGCTACAGTTTCTTTGCAAGTGCAGCAAAAAAGGAAGGCTACGAGCAGATTGGATCGATCTTCCAGCAGACGTCAGATGAGGAAAAAGAACACGCCAAGCTTTTTTTTAACCAGTTGAGGGGAGGCGATACAGAGATTACTGCAGTGTATCCCGCCGGGGTAATAAGTACCACCCGGGATAACCTCAGGGCAGCCGCACGGGGTGAAAAGATGGAATGGGGTACCCTTTATCCTGCATTTGCGAGAGCGGCAGAGGAAGAAGGATTCAACGACATTGCCAAGCTCTTCAAACAGGTTGCCACGGTGGAAGCGCACCATGAACGACGGTATGCAAAACTGTTCGTGAATCTGGAAAATGGGGAGGTCTTCAAAAAGGAGACTTCAGTGAAATGGTACTGCCGGAACTGCGGCCATGTCCATGACAGTAATGAAGCCCCCCTGAAATGTCCGGTCTGCGATCATCCGCAGAGTTATTTCGAATTGTGGTCAGAGAATTACTGAACCGAACTTTTTTTGAGCTCCTGAATCGTTTCACAGGTACTGCTTATTTGATAAAAGAGCAGGTAACCCGTCTTCACCCCACCCAAATTTTTTTCCTCTCCCCTGCAATTACTCACTGTGACAAAATCCGGTCCTGCGATTTCTTTTATGAAGATTTCTCGTGCCCCTTCTTTTACTGAACAGCTCATGAGGTCAACAGAAATCTTCCGTGATATACACTTTTTCTGATGCGATCCTTACCCCGATACCTTCTCGGTCGAATGCCGGGGTCAGGATATTCTCCCGGTGCCCGGTGCTGTTCATCCAGCCGGCAACGGTAATCTGTGCGATGTCCTCGGGGGAATTCCATTGGTACTCAGTCTCGCGGTTGCTGTAAAACGTGGCAGCAGAATAGAGATTATTTAAAAAAAGATTTTCCGCAATACCATAAGTATAGTACGAACCGTAGTTTTTCCTGCAACTGTAGTTGGCAGCAGTCCCCCGGTCTGTAGGATTCTCTCCTTCCGGGTTTATATGGGCAAAATAGTGGTGTTCTGCCATATCCCCGCTATGTTTCCGTGCGATCTCAGCGAGTACAGGATCGAAGCTGAGTGCACCGAGACCATTTTCTGCACGCTGCTGGTTGATCATTTCATGGACCCGCTGCTCCAGCGCGGTCGATGAAAGCGGATAAGGATACACACCATATCCCGATGCAATAGGAAGTGGGGGAGTTGACCGGGCTGTGGATTCCGGGAGGGGGTGTGAAGTGACTGTTGAGGGAGTCTCTGCAAGAGTCTGTTCCGGGGTTATGTTGCTCATTTGTTCCGGCTTCACTTGTATCGTACCGGATACAGACTCCCGTGGGAAAACGGGGATAAAAGAGATCAGGGCACTTCCCGTAACAAGAGCCAGCAGGAGAATACTCACAATGAGATAACGGCGTTTCATGACTATTTCATTCCTGTCACAGGAGAGACATTTTGAGTACCAGAAAAAGAAAAACGATGAGCACGATTGTAATAATTGCTCTCATAATTTTCAGCACAGGGTATTTCCTTTCCGGGTTTGCCCTTCGATAAAGGCCGCAATTCTGCATAAGCTGTCGCTTGCAGATGTAACTCCACTGCCCCGGCAACGGCATGCCCACTCCACGGGTTGGTTTTTTCTGCCATGAGGTACGTCCGGTGTACTGATGATGGGGCGGCAACCGGCACTCAGGGAAGAATTTTCTGCCGTAGTACTGGCAGGTAAACGGCGGGGATGTTTCGGTACCGCAGGAACCAGAGCGTACCATACCAGAACAATTATGCTTTTATTACCATAATACCTGTGATTCTCCGACGTTTTTTCCCTCCGCCTGAATCATATTGAAGTCATTAGAACAGGAGGTCTTTCAAAGGGAACCTGATCTTCGGCACCGGCTTGTCTGCGGCATATCCGACAGGACACAGTATCACCGGTTCAAGGTGGTCCGGTATTTTGAGAATACGTGAATATTCCTTAGGATCAAAACCCCCCATAGGGCAGGAATCAAATCCCAGCGCTTTGGCACCATTGAGTGCATTCCCGAGAGCAAGATAGGTCTGTGCCTGCGACCATGCACGCTTCTGGTCCGGTGTCATTTTTGCCGTGAAATCCCGCGCCATTTCTGTTACTCGTTTTTTTATATCCCCGGGGACACTCTCTTTTTGCATGAGCATATCGAGCTTCCGGATCAGTCCTTCGTAATCAGCGTCAGCACAGAAGACCAGCAGATGGGAACAACTCGTAACCTGTTCCTGGTTATTCGACGCCGCCAGGAGCTGCGTTTTTACGTTCTGATCCGTGACAATTCTGATTTTCCAGGGCTGGAGGTTCAGCGCTGATGGTGCAAATCGTACCAATTCGAGAAGGTCGCTGATTTTATCTTCGCTGATCTTTTCGCCATCGAACTTTTTTGTGGCATACCGGTTCATCACAATATCTTTGAACTGCATTCTTCGTCACTCCGATTGATAAGCATTGAGTTTCTTTGCTCCCATAGTCAACGTATACAAAAATCCGAACTTTTAAGATCTTGTCAGCTCTTACGACCATCCCCGGGCTTTTTCATCAGGTTTCCCGGAGGATTTTTCATTCGCGTTCAATTGTAAAACCAAAAAATTCTGGTTTTTAAAAAAAAAACGATCGAGTGGTTCACTTCCATTCCCACAATCTTACATGGGTGTTATCATTGGCATCGACCTCATATTCGTAGACGATGGCAACACCGTTGAGAACTCCCCATTTCGGCGTCGGGCTCTGGAAATAGAGCACTCCCCGCCAGATGGGCATCGGCCCCTTCATCATCTTTGCTGTTCCGGTAGCCCGGTAACATGCCATCTCGTCACTCATGGACCTGACAACTCCCTGACCTTCGCCATACATGACATCCGGCGCCGTCATTACGGACCAGTACGTTGCCATGTCGAATGCATCGACGCCGAGGAGTTTACCGTTCTGCCTGAACGATGCCTCGATTTTCGGCCCGTTCATCAGGATCTCGGTCACCCGGTATCCGGTAGTCTTTCCTTTGAATTCCCCGATTAGATCACCTAACATAATCGATTTCCTCCGTTTCTTTGCCGGGCTCATTCCGGGATTTGAAGATCCGGAAATTTTAACCGTCGCCGGACCAGAATCATGGATCCCGGTAATTTCCGGTTTCGCCCGGAGGCAGGCTAAGTTTTTTTATTATTTATAGTTGGGTAACGTACCAAATCCAGCCCTGACTATTTTCTTCCGGGTGCCGGATTGACCGGTCACTTCACTTATGTACCGGGAAGACCAGATTAGTTTAGTATCATGGGACATTATATCCGGGGCGATGTAGTGCTCGTCCCGGTCACTCTTGACGAACGGAGCGGGGTAAAGACACGCCCTGCCGTGGTGATTGCAACAGGAAGAACCCCGGAAGTCTGCCTCTGTCCTGTCAGCAGTAAGCCTCCATCAGATGCACCCTGTCTGCCGATTTCACTGGACGATTTTTCAGAAGGCGGACTCGACCTTTTTGGTGAAAGCTATGTACTGACTTCACGGGTATTTGTAATCCGTAGCGGTGAAGTCATCGGAAAACGGGGACACCTTACCGAGGAATCTGTCACGGCTATCGTAATCAGGGTGCCACAATCACTGTTACCCGAGGCATATCGGGAAAAGGGAACGAAAGGATCGCGATCCCTGCGATAATCGTATCACCTTATATTCGTATTCTTTATTATCCGGAATCAGTGAGGTTGCAAGGATGGACATTGCATATAGCATACACGATATCGAAACACAGGTTGGAAGACTATCTCCCATGCAGAAATTCCTTCTCGGCACAGATGGATCGGTCACGCAGATTCTGGAAGCGATTACCGGCAAACCGGTTGTTATCGAAACGCTGGTACAGAAAATCATGGAAGCCGATCCATCAACTGCAGAATTCCTCGGGATTGGGCAGGGAGATCTTGTTAATTATCGTGTGGTCGAGATCAAGACAATTCCGGGCGGCGAAGTACTGATCTATGCGATTTCTCATACTCCTCTTGCCCGCCTCTCCCCGGAATTCAAAGATGACCTGATGAAAGCAGATATTCCAATCGGCAGGATCATCCAGAACCACAGGATTGAAGCACGGCGGGAGATCCTGAATACCCGGGTTTCTCCCGCATCTGAAGAAACGGGCAGGATATTTTCCCTCTGCAACAAAGAACCGCTGCTCAGCAGGCAGTACCGCATTATCCACAAGGGTAAACCTCTGATCTTTATTGAAGAACAGTTCCCCTACAACAAGTTCCTCGATGAGCGCCGGGTAATTATCCAGACACCGTCACGCCTCCATCTAACACTCATCGACATGCATGGAGGTTCTGGGAGGGTCGATGGGGGGGTAGGTATTACTCTCGATGAACCAGGAATCCTGATTGAGGCGCGCCAGAGTGCTGAGCTCGAAGTACAGGGTTGTGACAGTCTCACGGGGGAACGCATCATGGATACTGCCCGTCAGGTCCTGAAAAGTCTGCATGCCGGCAGTAACGTATCCATAACGGTTCGGAATGACTACCCTTCCCATATCGGTCTTGGCAGTGGATCACAGCTCATGCTTGCAGTTGCCCGGGGGATTGCTGAGATTTATGGCAGATCATTGACAGTGAAAGAACTTGCCCTGCTGGTCGGCCGGGGTGGCACCTCCGGCATCGGGACTGCAGCGTTCGAACTGGGGGGATTTATTGTCGACGGAGGCCATGCATTCGGGGACACGGGGGAAAAGTCCGATTTCCGGCCCTCGGCCGCATCACGGGGTGTAAGACCCCCTCCCGTTATTGCTCGCCACGACTTTCCCTCTGACTGGCAGATTCTGCTTGCAATACCCGATCTTCCTGCCGGTGCAAACGGGACAGAAGAGTCAGATATCTTCAGGACCCGCTGCCCGGTCCCTGCCGGGGAGGTGCGGGAACTCTGCCACGAGATCCTGATGCGTATGCTTCCCGGTCTCGTCGAAAAAGATCTCGACCTGTTCGGTTCGTCAGTCAATGCAGTCCAGAAACTGGGATTCAAGAAGGTCGAACTCAGCCTGCAGCCAAAACAGATCCCCGATCTCATTGAAAGACTGCGTTCAGCGGGCGCAGCATGTGCAGGTATGAGCTCATTTGGCCCTGCCGTTTATGCAATCGGCGATACAGACATGCGGGGGATCGAACAGACAGCCCGAAGTTTCATGAACGAACACAGCGGTGGATCAACCTTGATTACTTCTGCCCGGAATAAAGGGGCTCAGGTCAGGATTGCGTAAATTTTCCCGACGAAAGGATGCAAAATCCCTCAAAATGTCTCAAAAAAAACATTATACCATTTTCTGCATCCAGACCATATCGAATGGTTCACCGAATTTACTCCCTGCATTATGCAACCTGCCCACTTCGGTAAAACCCTGTTGCAGATGAAACCGGATACTTGACCTGTTTTTTGATGCCATATTTGCCACAAGCGAGGTTAGGCCCATTTTTTTCGCATCATCGGTGAGGCGGTCGAGCAATTTTCTTCCGAGGTGCATGCGGGTATACTCCGGCTGGATGAAATAGGTCAGCACACCGGTTGTCATGAAAGCAGGAAACGGCAGAAGTGGCTTCATCAGTCCAAAACCCACGACTTTTGATTCACACTCAAGGACATAAAATGCGAATGCTCCCTCCTGTAAAAAAGCAAAGAACCGCTCATTGACCGGGATATCAGGATACGCGGCATAGCTGGTTGCAGCATAATAATTAAAAATCGCAATGATGCTTCCATGATCGCTGTCACGGACTTCCCGGATGACCGTTTTCTCATCCGGGTGCTGCATGCTGTTTTTCATAAAAACCGTAATCGACTGCCTGGTATTATTTTTTTATTCTGTATTTTTATCTTTTCGGGATTGTTTTTTTGCAACAGAAACAAGAGAGAAAAAGTCAGGAATATTAGAAAAAAACCTGCTTAAAAATAAGTCCGTTTTTTCCGATAGTATCAGATAATGCCATATCTTCTCCGTTCACCACGTACAAGCTGGCATTATTCAGGAGCGCAAAGTATTCTGATTCCTGTTCCATCACTCCCGGAGGTTCGTTACACCAGGTCATCGGGCTTTCTATCTCACGTATCGTAATATGTTTTTCATCAGCCTGCCACCTTCCGGTGTAAGGGTTGCAACTGTCGAATCCGCTGAAACTCCCGTTGTTATAAAAGGTCAGCTGGATACCGGTTAACTGCACAGGAGCCTTGGGAGATCCCCCGATGATCAGTACTTTCACGTACCATGGCCTGACCAGTGATGAAGAGTCGTTTCCGGATGAGAGGATCGAAGAGCCCGATTGCGGAGTATGTATCGGATTATTTATCTTTTCCGAAAGATAACCAGCACATCCGGCTGCCAGGATACATCCCGCCAAAATCAGAACGATACCCATACCGGATATTCTCATACGCTATTTCCCGATCTTTACCAGCATCTCTTCTAAGGAAGGGTACCGCGACTCGATCTTTTCCACTTTCCCGCCCGCTTCTGCAACAAGCCCGGTGGTTTCGTTAAGCTCTTCCATATCCTGCGCATCAGCAGTGTAGAACCCTTCTTCCTGCCGGTAAGTTTTTGAATGCCCGATCAGCCTGCCCGGATCGTCAATCGAGAAGAAGATCCTGTAGGTCAATGAACCAAACTGGTCGCGAAGCTGACTCATGTTCCCAAAAGCAACCATTTTTCCGCGTCTGAGAATCATCACCTTGTCACAGACTGCCTCAACCTGGTAGAGGTTATGTGCCGAGAGCACGATCGTTTTACCCTCCTTTTTCAGCGTACGCAGGTAATCGGCGATGAACCGCGAAGTCATCGGATCAAGCCCGCTTGTTGCTTCATCGTAGACGAGAAACTTCGGGTCATGAATGAGCGAGCGGGCGATTGCCACTTTCCGCTTCATCCCCTTGCTGAACTCCCCAATCTTTTTCCCGTCCGGTTCAAGCGACAACGCTGCGAAAAGCTGGTTTGAGCGGACCTGGATCTCCTGCGCCGAAAGGCCATAGATCTCGCCGAAGAATGCAAGGTAGTTCTCGGCAGTCATTGTTTCATACAGACGTGACTCTTCGGGCAGGTAACCAAGAGTTTCCTTGAGGGCGGCCGGGTTTTTTACTACATCCACATCATTGATAAACAGATCGCCGGATGTCGGAGCGATCAGTCCGGAAATGATTTTGAGGAGCGTGGTCTTGCCTGCGCCGTTATGCCCGATAATGCCGAAGATCTCGCCGTCTTCAAATGCAAAACTCACATCGTCCAGTGCAGTAAAGGTGTCGAATTTTTTCGTCAGGTTGCGGGCTGTGATCATGAACAGTTTCCTTATCAATCAGACTTACCCGGGGTGTAACATATACCTTCGGATTTGGGCATTCCCTTCATGCTGACTGGTTGATGGGGAAGGTTTCAATCCTGTAGCTGCTGAAACAGCGAGGCATGGGATGACCGGATAGTTAAACGCTGGATCAGGAAGGATGCATGAATCCTTTCGGGTAATACCATGAAAGAAAGGAGAATTGCGTTGTCAACACCGATGATTATTTGACCAATCCCCGATAGAACTCTGTAATCAGCCAATACCCTGCGGTGGTTCATACAGTAACCTTTACAGCAGCTCTTACCGTTAACAAGTAGAAGGATCGCTCATGAGCACGCTTACCGACATCGCCACCATCGCACGATGGGAAGTGAAAAAATCCTTCTCCATGATGAGCAGGGATGTCCTGCCGGTTTCTGTCATCCTTTTTGTCCTGCTCATTCTGGTGACAGGTTTTTCCGCCCAGACCGGATTGCACCTGCAGGACGGAATGTACGAGGTGGGCGTTGATGACCCCCAGATAGCCCAGCTCCTTTCCGGCGATGCACGGTTCTCTGTCTACCTGCTTGATTCACCTCTCCTGAATGCAAACAGGGACTCTTTTGATCTCATTATTCTGCAGGGTACCGTGTACAGCAGCGAGACCAACAAGGCCGATGCCGCTCAAAAAACCCTTGAACGCGATTATGCAAAATATGTCAACAGTGTCTACAATTCGGAAGAGGATCTGTTTGCTGCATACCCGCTCTGGATCGATACACAGAGTGTAAAGAGTGAGCTCACTTTTTTAGCAACCCAGAGCGGACAATATGTCAGTACTGCCCCGCGTCGGGTTGCTCCTGTCCCGGAAGGCGAAATAAAAAATATTCCCAACCCATCACCAACCCTTGCTATCTCACAACAGGAGCTCCGCGAGAGGCTGGTCCAGTCGAATGCAAAAAACTCACAACTTTCTCGTTACACCGAGGTACTCTCAACAACTGACAGCTCGATGGGTGACTTCAAGACACCGTCCCAGCTCTCTCCTCCGCTGCCGTTTGATTCCATCATCCTCGTTTTCATCTTCATCTTCCCGCTCTACTTTACCTCGCAGTTCTTCATGATGAGTATCATGAACGAGCGCATCGAGCGCAAGGGTGAGATCCTCCTTTCCACACCACTCCGGCCATCGTCAATTATCATGGGGAAGGCACTCCCGTATTTTATCGGAATGGTTGCCATCTGCGCCGGACTTACGGTGTACATCAAGGCATCACCGGTTATCATTCTTCCCCTCATCCCCGTCATTTTCTTCTTTCTTGCAAACGCCCTTCTTATAGGAATGGTCTCACGAAGTTTCAAGGAGCTCTCGTTTCTCTCGATCTTCTTCTCGACCATTGCAACCTCCTACCTGTTCTTCCCCAGCATCTTTGCCAATGTCCACGTTATCAGCCTCATCTCCCCACTCACCCTTATTGTTCTCACTATTCAGGGCTCCGCCTGGACAATCACCGACTATCTCTATTCTACCTCACTTTTCTGGCTGACAGGTGCTGTACTCTTCTATATCGCCATCAGAAATTTCAAGGATGAACGACTTTTTTCCGAAAAGAGACTTGTATCCCGTGTCCGGGAATTCCTGTCAGAGATCCTGTCGCAGAAACATCCGTTCATTTCGCTCTTTTTGTTAAGCGGGTTCTCTATTCCGTTCGTCTTCATGGTGCAGATGATGTGCCTTGTACTCTTTTTTAATCTCCCCATGCCGTACTCGCTGGTGTTCCTGCTTTTGTTTTCGGCATTGGTCGAGGAACTCGCAAAGAGTGTGGGGATTTACACGATCTATGCCCGTGATCCTCAGTTCCTTACGTGGAGAAACCTGCTCCTGGCATGCGCAGCCACCGCAATAGGATTTTTTGTCGGGGAAAAACTGCTTCTCTTTGCCACACTCGCACAAATTTCTGACTCAGTTTTCGGCAGTATCCTCTTTTTATCTCTGGGATCTCTCTGGCTCCCGTTGCTCCTTCACTTTGTCTGCGTACTTATTGTTGCCTGTTTCCTGAAAATCTGGGGGAAAAAAGGGTATATACCCGGCCTTGTCGTCGCCGTAGTTGTGCACTGCCTGTATAATCTCTACTTCATTCTGGGGTGGATCGGATGAAATCAAAACACCTGTCTATCATTGCAAAAAAAGAGTTCCGGGGGCTTATTAACGAGAGGACGATCCTCCTTGCAGTCCTGCTCCAGCTCTTCATCGCCATGTTCTCATCGTTCCTGATGGTAGGGCTGACATCGATGTATGACCCATCCTCACTCTCGAAATATTCCAGTTCCCGGTACAGTGTTGCATATGCGGGGAATGAATCGCAACTACTCACCAGTCTCCAGACAAGCCCGGATTTCCGGGTCTTCCCGATGGATCTTTCAACAGCTGTTGCAGCTCTTAAAGAGCGCAAACTGGCCGCCGTAGTCTATGTCCCCGATACGCAACCGGATGCTCAGGAGCCGGTCAAGATAACACTCTATACCCTGCAAAATGATCTCCAGACCGCTATTGTCGAAGTAAAGCTGAGGGATATTTTCCTGAAATATGAAGAGGGCCTGCGGGAGATCCGTGCGGACCGGTTAAAGCAGGAATTTGTCCATATTCAGATCCCAAAAACTGGCGGCGGCGCGGACTTCTACGAATTTGTGTATGGCCTCCTTATCCCACTCCTCGTATTCATGCCCGCGATCATCGCATCGGCACTTGTCATCGATCTGATCACGGAAGAATACCAGCACGAGACGCTGGAAACCCTTATTTCAACGCCGGTTACCTTTGGGGAGATGATCTGGGGGAAAGTGATTGCCTGTGAGGTGCTCGTACCCATCCAGGCAGGTGCATGGCTGATTCTCCTTATGATCAACGGTATCGCGATCCTGAATTCGGCGTTTATCCTACTCCAGGTTACCGTGACTTCGCTTATTCTCATCCTTCTCGGAACTCTTACTGCACTTCATTACCGTGAACGAACTGCTGCACAGTTCATCTTTTCCACTGCGCTGGTAGTTGTGATCCTCTTCGCCCTTGCTTTGCCATCAAATCCTCTTAACCTGCTGACACGACTTGCTGTAGGAACCGCTGGCGGGGAGCAATGGCTTGTGCTTGGTATAACTCTGGTCATCGTTATTGTTCTCAGTCTTATAACGCAATGGTACGCAGAAAAGATCGGGAAAACTCATCAGACAGGGTAACAAAAGAAAATAACATAAAAAAATGAATCGATCTTTTAATAGTAGGGCAACGCAAGGGGTTTATCAAAAACCCTGTAGGTTTTTCCTGAAGTAGTGAGGAAAACCACAACCTGGTCACTGCCCCGGGTACCGTCAATAACCAGCTCGTCGCCACGGCGTGGCTTTCTTGTCTGGTCGTTTAAGTAGTGCTCTTCAACCCGTCCGTCGGAACGGGTAACCCGCATCATAATATTCTGAACGAACATTTCGCCTTCGCCGCCATTGTAAAGAAGGTGGATGGTGGCGTCTGGACGCTGTTTTTCGACCTGGATATTAACCGTTTGTCCAACGGGAAGGGTTTCGACCGCATCCGGTGTCGATACCACTGTGGCAGTAGAGGATGATGGGGGGGTGGCCGGGAGGAGCGTGGGAACGGTAGTTTCCGGGGGCTTTATCTCTGCCTGCGTCGGGCTGGTACAACCTGCAGAGAGCGCACAGAGCACAAGCCCGAGTGCGGCTACCAGAACTATTGTGTATTTCATAAAGAAAGCTTTCATTTTTTTTATATTTCTGATTTGCGCTCTGCAATCGTGCTGACAGATGTTTGCCCGAATATAAAGGATTTTTCCGGCACAACCAGGTTCCGGGCGACAAAAATGGATGAAATGAGAGAAAAGAACAGTTAAATTAAAAAGGACACCCGGATTAACTTTACATATCAGGAGTAAAAGGGAATGTTCTGTCCAAAATGTGGAAAAGAGACTGATGCTTTAGGAAAATTCTGTCAATGGTGCGGGTCGGATATTGTAGCGAACCCGGTAACACCCATCACAGCTCCTGAAGAAGAGGAGGGTCCTGATGTCGGGATATATGCCGGCCTTGGCCGGAGATTTATTGCCTGGATTGTTGATACAATCCTCATTCTTCTTATCGGGATAATAGTCATCACATTTTTTTCCCTGATGAATGGGTTAAGATACGCGTACTACCTTCTGGTACAACGGGCACCGATCGATGCTCTCACCGAAGCCGGAACTTTTGACGCAGCAGTTTTGCCGATTATTACATCGCTGGGAATGCTCATCATTATCATTCCGTGGCTCTACTATGCCGGCTTTGAGTCTTCACGCAGCCAGGCAACCCCGGGGAAATTGCTGATGCGTATCATGGTCACTGACCTTGAGGGGAACAAGCCCACGTTCGCACGCGCTACGCTCCGTCAGTTTGCAAAAATCATCTCCGTGCTGATTTTCTTTATCGGGTTCCTTATGATCGGTCTTACCAAGAAACGTCAGGGGCTCCATGACATGATCGCCGGTTGCCTCGTTCTCCTCCAGGAATAAAATCTTTTTTTTTCATTTTTTTTTCGAATGCACCTGAATCTAACAGAAATGCAGGGAAAAAAGTAAATTATTGGTATTTGATCTTCATCCAGAGTAAGAACAGGACAAGACCAAAGGTAATGACATTTGCTGCAATGATAGGAAAGGAATTGATCCAGATACCGTACGCTGTCCACAGGAGCATCCCCGCTGCAAAAAGCAGGAGCATTGCAAGCGAGAAATCCTTGGTCTCTTTGAGTTTCCAGGTCCGGATCACCTGCGGGACAAACGAGATAGTAGTGAGGGATCCGGCGATGTAGCCTACAAGAACAACGATATCCATAAAATTTCTCCGTTATTATTAATCCTGTAATAATTTAAAACGGCAGGGCCATCCTTTTAGTCGGATACGGTTCATGTTCGTGATAGTCTTTTTCACTACGTATCTCCGTGTAGTTTTGTGCAGGGTTATTCACCATCTCAAACGGGGGATTATGAAGGGAAAAACAAAGTGGGTGGGTAGTGTGAAAATGAATAAAAAACTCGAAAGAAAGGAAAAGGCCAGGGCCGAGATTCGAACCCGGGTCGGAGGATCCACAGTCCTCTAGGATAACCAACTACCCCACCCTGGCAAATGTCCCTTTTACATTTGCACCGGACTCTGATTAATGTATCCTTGCAAATCCATCGCCTGAATAGGATGCCATTGTCTTTTCCTTCAAAGGAACCATCACCGGGATTATATGGTGAGTATTAATAGGGTCAGGTATCCATTACATATCAGGTGGCTCTGAACACAATTCCTAAGAATTGAGGCGTAGCACATCACCTGATTGTGCACCGGGAATTGGGAATTTTTTCTCAAATCAGAGCGGGAACGAAGGGGCTGAGAGATATGGCGGAGAACCCGAAGATCAGGACGCCTATTGTCTGCGTCATGGGGCATGTTGATCACGGGAAGACCTCTCTTTTGGATCGTATCCGAGGGTCATCTGTTGTCAGTTCCGAAGTGGGTGCGATTACCCAGCACATCGGAGCGACGATTGTTCCGATCGAAGCGATCCGTTCAATGAGCGGGACGATGGGGAAATCCATCAATATCCCGGGGTTGTTATTCATCGATACTCCGGGTCATCATGCGTTCACCACACTTCGGGCACGCGGCGGGGCATTAGCTGATATGGCAATCCTTGTGGTTGATATCAACCAGGGGTTCCAGCCCCAGACGATAGAGGCGCTTCAGATCCTGCGGAACTGCCGGACACCCTTCGTCGTTGCCGCAACCAAGATTGACCGGATCCATGGCTGGCGGGTGTTCGAAAACGAATCGTTCCTTACATCGTTTGCCAAGCAAAACGACCGGGTGAAAGGGGAGATAGAGAACAAGACCTACGAAATCGTAGGTAAGCTTGCTGAACTCGAATTCTCCGCAGACAGGTTCGATCGGGTATCTGATTTCAAGCGCAACCTGGCAATTGTGCCGGTCAGTGCCCATACCGGTGAAGGCGTTTCAGATTTGCTGCTGGTAATGATCGGGCTTGCCCAGCGTTACATGGGAGAGGAACTTACACTTCTGGTCGAAGGTCCGGGCGCTGGTACCGTACTTGAAGTAAAGGAAGAACGTGGACTTGGGACGACTCTTGATGTGATCCTGTATGACGGAACACTGGCGATAGGTGATGAAATTGCAGTTGCCACACAGGATGATGTAGTGGTGACGAAAGTACGTTCTCTCTTAAAACCCCGCCCTATGAAGGAGATTCTCATTGAAGACAGGTTCGATCGGGTGAAGGCGGTGGCTGCAGCGGCGGGGATCAAGGTAACTGCGCCGAATCTCGAGAATGTTATTGCGGGGTCGCCATTTTTTGTGATCCGTGGTAACCGGGAAGAAGTCGAAGCAAAGATAAAAAAAGAGATGACCGAGATCCACGTCAAGCTTGCTGAAGAGGGCATTGTCATTAAGGCAGATACTATCGGAGCTCTGGAAGCACTCTGTAAGGAACTTGAAGGAAAAGGAATTGGCGTAATGCGGGCAGAGGTCGGACCGGTGAGCCGGCACGACCTGATTGATACGGAAACTATCAAAAACCCGGTATTCCGCGTACTTCTCTCGTTTAATACCCAGATCCTTCCTGACGCTGCTGAAATGATCAAAAACCCCCTTTATACACAGGTAAAAGTGTTTGAGGGAAGAGTAATCTATCAGCTGATAGACCAGTATCTTGCATGGCGGGACGAGCAGAAACGGCTCCTGGAAAAGCAACGGTTTGAGCACATTGTGATGCCGGCAAAGATCCGGCTCCTTCCCGATTGTGTATTCCGGCAAAGCAACCCGGCGGTTGTCGGGGTCCGGGTGCTCGGCGGAAAGCTGCGCAGCGATGTGAACCTGATAAAAACCGACGGAAGGAAAGTGGGGCATCTCAAATCGATGCAGCTCCGCCAGGAATCTATTCGTGAAGCAGACGCCGGACTCGAAGTAGCGATCTCGATCGAGGGGGTCACAGTAGGCAGGCAGCTGAACATCGGAGATGATCTGTTTGTGGATATTCCGGAACGTCACGTGAAAGTTCTTGAGCGTGAGATGCTTAAAACGCTGAACGTTAGCACACAGGAAATTCTTGGCGAGTTCACCACAATGAGGCGGAAAAGTGAGCCCTTCTGGGGGAAATAACGTACCATAGACGCGAGGATTTAAAAGCGTACCAGTATAATAGAATGGGTACTTCTCATGTGTAGGCATAATTGCCCGGCAGCCAGAGACGTGAAAAAATCCAATACCTGGGTTTTTTGATAAAAATCAATACGGAGCATAAAAAATGGTAGAGTTAAAAATAGTCGTATCAGACCCAAAAACCGGTCGCGCTTATAATGTAGACGCAAGTGGTGGCGCAGCAGGCGCAATCGTGGGCAAACGTATCGGAGAGGAGATCGACGCTGGTGCAATGGGACTTGCAGGCTACAAAATCCTGATAACCGGTGCATCCGATCGTACTGGAATTCCTGCAAAAAAGAGCCTGCCGGGCGCAGGGCGAAAAAAACTGCTCATGACGGCCGGTGTCGGGTTCCATCCGACTATGGAAGGAGAGCGGCGGCGAAAGACTATCCGGTCCAACGAGATCACCGCTGACTTCGTACAGATAAACGCCCGCGTAACTACCTACGGAGACAAGACCCTGGAAGAACTCTTCCCCAAAATCGAGGGAGAGAAAGCTGAGAAAAAGGTAAAAGCCGGCAGAAGATAATATATCAATCTTTTTTTTTTGATTTTTAATTTTTTCCGGTTATGTTCAACCGTTTTTTTAGTAAATTTAAAAAAAAAGAAGAAAATCACTAAATCTTATAAGTGATACTGGCTTTGCCAAACGGCGTTGAGTTCTTCGCTGAGATTAACGATTTCCCGTTTTTCCATAATTCTACGGTTATGTCATGTTTCGTTGACCCGTCCTGCTTGTAAAAGGTTGCAGTAACGTTTCCTGTTGCATTCGTAATTTCATAGAGCCGGTCACCGGAATTTGCCACTTTCTGCATTGCACCTGCCATACCGTAGGAACCATTAAAGCCCCCGATATAGCTGACTTTGACATATACTCCGGTTACAGGAACGGTAATCTGTGTTGTTGGCTTGGCAGTTATATCGCCGATTGATTGCGTCTGTTGGGTATTGGATCCCGTGGGTTTCGTAGTAGTCTGTGGCGTAGAAGGCTGGCCTGTACAACCACTAATAAGTACAATTCCTACAAGGGACAGAATTACAAAGATCGCTACCCATTTTTTTGTCATGAAGATCCCTGTCCTGAAAATACGTGCAGCAATGCGCAAAGGCTGTCCCACAGATCCTTTCGGTTTCTTGTCATGATATACCTCATTACACTTGTTTGGAGATATATAAGCGATAAATGAGCGAAATACTTTGTTGTTTAAAGTCCCTTTTTTCCGGATCCGGGTGTGTGTTAAAAAAACCCGTTCACCGATACAGGAATCACCCTTTTTTCACACTCGCTATGAGCGCTTCCCGCAGATCTTTGAATGGGACATTGTATTTTTTTGCGAGCAGAACCAGCGCTGCCGCCGGAAGAAGATTACCATCAAACCGCTCTTTGATGATCCGGTTCATTTCAGAAACGACTTCGGTTTCCTTCATTGCCTGCGCTTGTGCAATCCTGCCAATCAGTTCCTGCGATGGGTCATTGCGCTCGAAAATTGAAGAAGTAGGTTTGAATCCCACGGGAATGATAATCTCCCCGATGTCGAAGCGGGGAGTGAAAACGCCATTCACCTGGGTGATAAGTCCGTCTTCTTCTGCCCGATGGAGAAGCATATTAGCCTGCTCGGTGCTCATCCACTTACGGTCAAGCGCATAATAATAGACCAGTTCATTCTTTCTCATACCGGTTTTCCGGGTGTGTTTGAAAGGTGCTGCGACCGTGATTCGGATCGTCACTTTGAGGCACCCAGAAGGATATTTTTCAGGTCCAGCGCGTCCAGTCCCTCGCCACGCCCATCTTTTGAAATATCAATATCGGTCCTTGATACCTGATCAGTAAGTCTGATGAAGAAGATGTCGTTTGCAATCGGGACCTTTCCACCGCCGCGAAGTGCAAGCGCAAGCAATGATACCTGCATATCAACCGCTTCCGTGATCACCCCCGGACGTAATACATCCGGTGTAATGTCACCGAACGTCGCACGGTCGACCGCAATCTTCACCTTTGTCTTTACCTTCACCAGTTCCTTTCCGGTCGTCTTGGTGGACTCTGCATTATCAAGACCTGCAATATATTTCAGCGTCTCGTTAAACGGCATTCCCATTGCAAATGACAGGTCCACCCGCTGAGGGAAACGATAATAGATCCTTCGCATAGTTAGACTATGTGCAGGTCTTGAAGAAAAAAGATTGCTGAATACCGGATTTAACCGTTCTTTGATTGACCGTGAAAAGTTTAATGCGGTTTTATTCCCACCCTGGAAATCAGATAAAGCTCCAGAAATAATTTAAAAAAAATCTGGTTCCTCCAGTATTTTTGGTTATTCGAGTAATACAGCGTTGATCACGCCGTCCTGACCCGGGCGGCTCATGATGCGGGCATTTCCGATCTCTGTCTTGATGATTGCGCCTTTCGTCAGAAGATTTCGTCGCACATAGTTCGGGTTCGCTCCATTCTCAACAACACTCGTGATGGTAACTTTTTTACACTCGCCGTTTGCGAGATTGGTTACGTTTGCAAAGTTTGCACGAAGCGCACGGACTTTCTGGTTTGCACCGGTAGTACGGATATTCTTTCTCCGGTCTTCACCAATATGGGTATCTGCGGGTGCGAGCCCGATCTCCGTTCTCCGCTTCATCTGTGCCGGGCGGCGTCTGCCACCAGTTACTTTTCGTACCGATTCTCCCTGCCACTGCATGGTATCACTCTCAATAATATTTCTTCGGAAACCTGTCCCGAAGATGGTGCTCTATATATTCCCTTCAGAATTATTTATAGTATTTCCCGATTATTTTCATTTTCCCTTCCCCCCAAAACGGATTGGCGAGGGGATTTTTTCAATATCCCGGAAACTCTCTAAAAAGATAAATTCAGACCCCCGTTCTCAGGACATCCATTCGGTTTTCTGGCTATTTTACGAGAGAATTGAATCAAGAAGTGCCGCAATACCTTCACCGGTCTTCAGGTTGGTTAAAAAGACGGGCATCCGGGGATTATAGCGGTGGATGTCTGATTCCATCCGCCCAAGGTTTGCTCCGACAAGGTGGGCGAGATCAACCTTGTTGATCACACCGATCGTGCAGTCACGGAACATCATCGGATGCTTGTTTACCACGTCATCGCCTTCCGTTGTACTTACGATGACAATTCTCTTTTCTGCGCCGAGACGGAAATCTGTCGGACAGACCATATTGCCCACATTCTCAATAAAGAGGATATCGATATTTTTGAGCGGCAGATGTTCGATCGCGTGTTCTACAAGATGGGCATCAAGATGACATTCCTTGCCGGTATTTGCATTGAATGCCGGGATACCCAGCGCCACGATCCGCCTGAAATCATCGTCACCAAACACATCTCCGGCAATGGCACCTGCACGCAACCCCTTTTTTTTAAGCAGGGGGACAAGACGTTCAATAAGTGCAGTTTTTCCTGAACCGATGGCTCCAAGCAGGTCAAACGCCCGGATGCCATGGTCTCTTAAGAGTTTTGCATTTTTGTCTGCGAGGGTGTTGTTGACGTCGTAAATATCTTTCTCAATCCTGACGTCGATGTGATGCATACTACAAGGTACGAGCGTACACTGTTTATACCTTGACCCACAAATTCTTCTTATAATGGCACAAGGCGAGTGCATTTTATACCCCTGCTACTTCAACGCGGCTTATTCACGTCGTCAGGGGCGAAGGGTTGCACGGAATCGCGGGGCGAAGGCACCGGTAATAAGTGATCTCGAACGCGCATTGAAACGCGCCGGGGTATCATGTCGGATTGAGGAACACCACCACCCTGCGCACTGGATGCGGAGGGAGGGTCGTATTGTTGCAGAATGGCATGAAGGCAAAGAATCACTCATAAAAAAAGTTGCCCAGAAACTCGAGGTGAAACGGTGAGTGGTTCGTATGACCTCCATACTCATTCGATCCTTTCAGATGGTGAGATGCTTCCTGCTGAATTGATCCGGCGGATGGCTGTACTCGGGTACACAACAGTTGCAATCACTGATCATGTTGATGCATCCAATACCTCGTCGGTGATCGGATCTCTCCTTCAGGTTCGGGATTCTGCAAAGATTTACGGGGTAAAATTGCTCTGCGGTGTTGAGATTACTCATGTTCCTCCATCGCAGATAGCAGATCTGGCAAAAACAGCAAAAACCGCCGGGGCAGACATTGTTGTCGTCCACGGAGAGACACCGGTTGAGCCGGTGGCTCCCGGCACAAATCATGCAGCATGCGGGTGCAGATACGTGAATGTTCTTGCACACCCGGGACTCATCACTCTTGAAGATGCACTTCATGCCGCAAAGAACGGCATTGGCCTTGAGATCACGTCACGTGGCGGCCATAACCGGACAAATGGTCATGTTGCTCAGGTTGCACGCGAAGCAGCATGCCAGATTGTTGTAGATTCAGATGCTCATGCTCCCCATGACCTGCTTGACGAGCGCGCGAAATTTGTGGTCGCAAAAGGAGCCGGACTTACTGATGCTGAGTGCAAACAGGTTATATCTTTAAATATCGACCAGTTTCTTGGTTCCTGAAATTTCTATTTATACCTTTTCTCAATATTTAAATACTAGTGCGTCTTTGATATATAGATTACTAAATTATTTCGGTACCATCGTATCCTGGTGGGTGTTGTGTGAAAGTTGTTGGTCGAGCGATGAGCACCATTGGCAATCGGATGCTCATTATTCAGTGCGATGCCGCACAGCTTCCCCATTGTACAGCGAAGTCACTGATCGTCGGATGAAACCTGTGGGAAAGATTCTGGACCTCTTTGGCAATGTCAAAGCACCCTATGCGGCTGTTCTCTGCCGGGAAAAATGCACTGTCCAGCCGAATGATAAGCTCTTCGCAAAATGATGACATGACACCCGGGAAAGTCCGGTTCTCGTAAGGAAAATAAAAAATTGGTGATTGTGAATGCAGGAAATTGAAAAATTAAAAGTTCTTCAGAGCGAAAGGGAAGCTCTCAAACTCCGTACAAAGGGAAAAGAGACCGAAAAGAAGGCTGAAAACCATACTGAAACGGTCTGCCCGGAATGCGGAGGCAGACAGCTTGTTCATGACTATGAACGGGCAGAGCTGGTTTGTCAGGGTTGCGGCCTGGTAATTGATGGTGATTTCATTGACCGGGGTCCTGAATGGCGTGCATTCGATCATGACCAGCGCATGAAGCGCTCACGGGTAGGAGCTCCCATGACATTTACGATCCACGACAAAGGTCTTTCAACAATGATTGACTGGCGCAACCGTGACTCGTATGGCAGGGCAATCTCATCGAAAAACCGTGCACAGCTCTACCGGCTTCGCAAATGGCAGCGCCGCATCAGGGTCAGCAATGCAACCGAACGCAATCTTGCATTCGCCCTCTCGGAACTTGATCGAATGGCATCTGCACTCGGTCTCCCGAGAAACGTCCGTGAGACTGCAGCAGTTGTGTACCGTGATGCAGTGGACAAGAACCTGATCCGCGGCCGGAGCATTGAAGGTGTCGCTGCCGCAGCACTCTATGCAGCATGCCGCCAGTGTAATGTACCCGGTACTCTTGATGAGATCGCAGAAGTATCCCGCGTATCCAGAAAAGAGATCGGCAGGACATACCGGTTCATCTCCCGGGAACTCGGGCTCAAACTTCTCCCGACATCCCCCATTGATTACGTCCCACGCTTCTGCTCCGGGCTTTCCCTCAAGGGGGAAGTCCAGAGCCGGGCTGTGGAAATCCTGCGTCAGGCAGGAGAACGCGAATTAACCAGTGGCAGGGGTCCGACAGGTGTTGCTGCAGCCGCAATTTATATTTCATCTATTCTTGGCGGTGAACGCCGCACCCAGCGCGAAGTGGCTGAAGTGGCTGGTGTAACAGAAGTCACCATCAGGAACAGATATAAGGAACTGGCAGAAAAGTTAGATATCGAGATTATTCTCTGATATCATTTCATTTTTGGGCTCGTAGATCAGGGGTAGATCGTTACGTTCGCAACGTAAAGGCCGCGGGTTCAATTCCCGCCGGGTCCATAATTCAGAGAAGAAAAATCAAATGAACATATTGGAGAAAAAAGATCGGTTTTTTGTCTGCAATACCGATTGTTTCCCATTTTTGCTGTTTTATTCACAACGACAATAACCAAAACCGATATATGATCCAACCGAACAATAATGATGATATTAATGGTACAAGGTTAACAACCGAAGGGAGACTATGGCCGGCTTAAATAATACCAAAAAATCATTTATTCTTTTGCTGTTTGCAGCACTGCTATTCGTAATGCCTTCCGCTGCAATCAACACTGCTATTTATGGTGACACGGCGGGTTTCAATCCTGATCTCCATAAGGACACATTCACTATTGTATATTCTCTCCCTGGTTCGCTGGGATCAGATCTCGATACCAACATTACGAAATATACAGATCCTGCCGTTGACGTTATATTTATGGGAGGAGAAGATACATTCAGTCCCGCAACTGCTTCACAGCTCGAAAAGGCAGTTTCGTCCGGGAAGATCTTCGTAGTAAGCAAGAATAATTACCAGAAGTTTGATTCCAGTCTGCCAGCTTCCAGCAAAGGTTCCACGCAGGATGGGCTGTATTTTTTCGTGAACGATCCAAATACAACAATTTCGAAAACAATTTTCAGTGGATTGCCTTTGAACTTCCCTAACACTGATCCATTATCCAGGCGTTCAAATACCGAAGCAAAAAAAGATGCGATCACCCTCATGAGTTATGATAAGGGTGATCCTGCACTGCTCTACTGGAAATACGGGAACGGGTATGTTATTGAATGGACGCCTGGATCAAACAGCAGATTTCTGAACAACACGGAAGCTGACCTTGTCAATCAGCGTCTGATTACGCTTCTTATAAACGAAATGCTAAAACCTGCGGTCACGACCCTCTCTCCCACCCAGTCGAATTTAGGGACTGTTTCGGTTTATTCATCCCCACTTGGGGCCAGCATCCTGATTGACGGTAGATACTATGGAACCACACCGGCAAACCTGACGGATATACAGCCCGGCAACCATATCATCAGGTTGACCCTGAGTGGATACTACGACTACGAAGGCACTATCTATGTCCTCGCCGGTCAGACAACTCATGCGTACGGGACACTCCCGCCCCTGAACCAGTTCTCCGGTGCCCCGACACCTGTTCCAACAACCGCCGCCCCTATCATCGTCCAGGTACCGGTGACGGTGGAACCCACGCAAAAACAGGGAACTTTTGATAACCCGGGTGTGATTGCGGCAATAATCGGGGTTATTACTGCAACTATCGGAGCGATTGCCACAATATTTTCCCACATATCCAAGGCTAAAAAAGAATAAACGCTTTTTTCACGGGAAAGAAATTCCCTCTTTTTTTTTCAATTGCTAATTATTATTCAGGTATTCTGATTGGATACTACCGGAATGAACAGGAACAACTATATGGAATCCGCAGAAAAACAGTATACCGCAACCTTTGTTCAAAGGGCTCGTAGATCAGGGGTAGATCGTCACGTTTGCAACGTGAAGGCCACGGGTTCAAATCCCGTCGAGTCCACTTTTTGTAGCTGTTTTTTAAAAAGTTCAGTCAATCCAGTCGAGCGAAACCCGGGGTTTTTCCCGCTCTTCACGCTTCTGTAATTTTTCTTTCACGTTTTTTACCGCAATTGTCGCAGAGGATGATTTTTGCTCAAACTGCCCGTAGTCCATATAATCACAATTGACCTGTTCATCACCGCCATCCATGATCTCCTGGATTGGTTTTACCTGCTCTTTATTATTTACGGGTGGTAAAGGATTCTCACCCTGGTTTGTATCATACACCCTGACCTGAGGGTTTTCCCGGGGGTTAACCGGTTCCATAAAAGCAAGTGGAGGAGGAGCAACTTTCTGGAGATCGGGAGGAGCAAGAGCAACAGGTGATTCATGCAAATTTCCTGACCGGTACAGCAGGAAATCCACAAATTCCTCAACCTCTTTTCGCTGTTCAGGCAACAGTCTGTCCAGTTTACTCTCCAGAGATTCCATGGTATTTACCGAAAGGTTATCTGATAAGAGACTATCTTTCATTCATCATATTTATAGTCGATAACCAGCTTTGCCGTTTACGTCATTTAATGCGGAAATGACAAAGTCCGTTGGTGAACTTTGCCACATCATCGATTTGACAACAGGCCGGAGTCGCACCTTTAAAAAAAGTATTTTCAACCCTGAACACTCCGAAATAATCAAAATTTTTAGGATACTTTGAAATAAACTGTGTCAGATTATTTCATATTTACGGAGTAAAAGACCACAGCCGGTATACAGTGATACCGCCCCAAGAATGATCGCACATGACCAGATGATAAAACCGGTATCTCCGGTAACGAGTGCATTCCAGAACCTCTCAATAAATAACACTACCCCGATGGCAATCGCGATCAAAGCTCCATAAATAATAATGATCGCACCGAAGCCCTGAGCGACCATGTCATCCATATTCATTAGTAGGTAATCGGTCTATATGAACTCCGCCGTTCCGGTATCCCCTGTATTTACTATCCTCAATCAAGGTACTCTGCCAACAGCTCGTCATAAAGGCGTATGACGTTGTCCCTGGTTGAAGGCATTGACGGGAATCCCGTATATTTCATTGCAAGAGGGATATCCTGCGTCAGGTTGAGATTGTACTGACTTTTCGAATGAAACCAGCCCATCTTTTCGTAATAATATGAAAGATATTCCTGTTCGGGTTGTCCAGGTGTCGGAATAAAAAGCCCATGGGGCTTATTGAGTTCAGCAAGTTCCATCATTGAAGTATATCCCGAGCGGCAGATGACAAACTTCGTCCGGTTCATGAGGCGAATTTTTTCCTGCGTGGTTGCATAGGAAATCAGTGTGCATCTGTCAGAAACTGATCGGGTCGTTGTTTTTTGCGGACTGCCCAGCAACACTATCGTGGACCCGTCAAGATCGGATAGCATTGGTGTGAGAATCTCCTCAAGACGTGTTCTCTGAGGTTCCGGGCCAGATATCAGGACGAGGAAGTCGAGATCCCGTTCAACATCCATTTTTTGTGTGCTTGAGAGAATTCCCGAGAAAAATACCTTTGAATCGGTCAGCCCTTGCACTGGACGGGACAGTTTTCCCGCCAGGGATGTAGCACCCGGCGGGTTATCGGGAACGATCACCCGGGTAAAATTATCAAACAGGAAATAATTTGCCAGTATTGAGGAGAGTTCAATTGGCCAGAACAGGAGCGGGAAGTGATAATGGATCTGGTGAGTGATAAAGATCGTGGGAATTTTTAACGAGTATACACCGACCCTGTTATCACTGATAATAAGATCGTACTTGTTTTTTTCAAGAATTCGTTGCAGGTTCCGTCTCTCCTCTGCCAGAGCTCTTGAAATGGTTGGCAGGGATGCAATGAACTTCGGAATAAAGAAACGACTTGAGCTGTACGGTGAAGGGTAATCGTTAAACTCGATGAAGGTGCATTCTGGAAATTCATGCTGGAGTACGGTTAGTGCGTTGCCGCACGCAGCAATGGTAACATCGTGATGATGGTCCAGAAGGGTCCTGATGATGGGGATATCTCTCGTGGCATGACCAAGACCCCAGCTGAGCGGAGAGAGCAGAACGTTAGCCATCCATCACCCTGTTGTCCATAGGTTTATTCCTGCTTTCAAGTATTGAATGATTCGGATTTGAAATATACGATAGCATCTGAGAAATTCCCGTTATATCACCATTATTTTATTAATTATTTGATCAAATGAGTGTTAATCATTCCAGGAGAGTTCGTATCCACCCGCTGGTCAGACTTCTACGATTCGGGGATTATGGGTTATTATCCATTATTGTCGGGTTGTTTGGAGCTTTTCTTGGATCATCGACAGTCGATATCTCTCTTTTCTATCTTGTGGTTTTTATCATTTCCACATCTGCGTTCGGATTTGTTGTAAATGATATTTCAGACCGTGAACTCGACGCACTGACACCCTTTCCCAGAAATCCGCTGGCAGACGGTTCAATGTCATTGAGATTCGCGATTCTTGTAAGCGCTGTACTTCTTCTCATAACACTGGTGTGTATGGTACTCCTGCCGCCGAAGCTGCTCTTAATAGAAATTCTGATCCTTTTCATGTTTGTTACGTATTCGTTTCTTATTGAAACAAAGAACATTGCCGGACTTGACCTTGTCTACCATGCAGTCCTCCCGATGCTCTGCGGTATGCTTGGGTACCTCCTGTATCACCCGTTCGATCGAATGGGAATCATCTTTTTTTCTCTCCTTGCAATATTTGGTATCATCAGTGAACTCCTCAATGAAATCCGGGATATTGAAAAAGACAGGAATAAACGAAGAAATTCTGTCATTATTATAGGTGAGCGTGCAGCATTCAAGTGGACCATTGCACTGATGGTTCTGGCATTGGTACTCTGCGCTTTCCTTGTTTCCATAGAGATGGGTTATTTCTGGCTGCTCCCGTTATTCCCCTTCGGACTTATTCTTATTAAACCGGTATACAGGGCTATGAATGATACCGGCTACAGGACAAAATTCGTCGATGAAATGAATACCCAGACAATAAAAGTCGCGGGCATCTCACTTCTGGTCTATTGTGCACTCCGGTTTCTCGGATACATGTGATAATAAAATTTCAAGGATATTTTCCTTATTAAAAAAATTATTCCCAGCGATGCTGATATCCCCGTCTCTCAACCGGCCTGTTGTCAATGATGACGATCTTTTCTTCAATTGCTATGCCAATAACCGTATAGGATACGCCATCAACCGGATGACGTTGTGGTGGCAGCGTAAAGATCAGTTCGTAGTCCCCTCCGCCATAGAGAGCAAGCTCACTGGCCTGCATTGCAGGAATTCCTGCAGGTACCGGCAGTTTTGTTGAATCAAGAGAAAATCCGCATTCATTAACGCTGAGCAGATCATAAAGCGAAAGCGCAATCCCGTCACTGTCATCCATCATTGCGCTTACTCCTGCTCTGCCAAGACGCTGCCCCGCTTCCACCCGGGGTTGTGGTTCAAAGAGTGCCTTTTCATACCGGACGTACCCGTCAAGGTATGCCTGCGCCTGGCCAGGGTTCCCGGTGATACAGACAAGGTCGCCCGGCTGTGCACCACTACGACGCACAATATGATCTTTATCCACAAGCCCGAGTCCGGTAGTGACCACAGTGAGTTCTCCATGCCGGTCAATATCCCCGCCAATGATCGCAGCCCCGAACCGGGTACAACAATCCTTGGCACCCTGCATGATTCCGGCCAGCATCTGCCATCTGTCAAGTCCGACAGCGATCAGGAGATATTTTGGTTCTGCACCCATGCTCGCAATATCGGAGAGCGTGACCGCGGCACTCATCCAGCCGGTCTGCCAGTCGCTCATACCCTCCACAAAATCAGTTGTACGGTGGAGCATATCCGTCGTCGCCACCATCACCTGATCCCCACAGGGTACTTCGGCACAATCGTCCAGGCATTTCTCTTTTCCGACAATTCCCATCACGACCTGTAAGAGTTCACGGTCATCCACTCCTGCGCACCTCCTTACCCCGTTCGCTCTTATACTCCTTGAAGATGTGTTCGATCATTTCAGATTTCTTTTCCCGTTCATGCTGTGCCTGCATTTCCTGCCAGCGTATAAGAGCAGCCTCAAATGTTTCCTTTCCGGAGAGACCTCGTTTTCCCCGTATCTGAACACCGGCTTCTTTATCAGAGAGCAGAGGGACTCCCAATTCCCGGAATACCGGAAGCATTTGGGGGTCACTTTCTTCAAACACTGCTGCACTGGTAACAACCGCTCGTATCCGGATTCCTGCAAGATCCTTAACAACACTTCTTCCCCAGCCATCAAGCCGGGTCACATAGATAATGTCCCCTTCCTGAATCCCGACATCCTCAGTAAGCCTGCGAAGCCCTTCTTTTGTCAGAGTATCCATCACTTTAACCGGCACTACTTCACCATCCATTGACAACTCAGCAAACTGCCTGATACGTACGAGGCGCCGGGAAAGATTTCTGGTATGCCGCTCTTCGCTGCGCAGACGTTTTTTCAAGCTCTGGATAATAGCATCTTTTTTAATCACTACGGTATCCTTTGCTAACTGAGCATCCCGGGAGGAGTGGATTTTCCGCAGACGTGCCTGGAGCCTCTGAATTTCGTAGTCCTTTTCCTTGACTTCTTCCTGCAGCTCCCCGACAAACAAACGCAGGCGTTTTACCATCCCGTCAAGCACCCTTGCCTTCTCATCATGCTTTACCTCCACCGGGGCCGACGGAGCATTGACTGGCGGTTCCGGTATTATCGCGTTCATATCACCGATTACCTGATCGAGTGATTGCCCCCTGATAACCCGCGCCCGGACTTCGTCCAGATCATGACCGGGGGGAATCCGCTTCAGCAGGTTCTGAAACTTATGGCGGTACTGGCGATATGCGTCAAGCGCCGCAGAAAGTGCATCACGCTCATGGTCATTTCCGTAGGGAAAGGCTGTAGTAAGTTCTATTTTTGTCTCAACACTCACATCCTGTTTCGGGGTGTAGGCAACAGCAGAAAACGCCCTCCGTATTTTCTCTACTGAATAGGGCATTTCCTGCACATCTGATGCAATAATGAGGGGTTTTCCTACCCGATAGAGTGACTCAACAACGTCCCCCATGTTCATCTGCCGGGAGCTTGCCAGATGAAGCAGGTTACCATCGAGATCAAGGGCCGCGACTGCTGTTGTCGTACCAGGATCAATACCAACGATCAGGTATCGCGGTTTCCCCGATAAGGGACGGAACCGGATCCGCTCAAGGCGTTTTCCGCTGATCCGTACCTGGACGTCGGAACCACGGTACGTTGAGACGGGGACCTGATCTCTTGTCGTAAAGACCCGGAAAGCAACCCTGCTGCACCCGCCAAAGGCCCGGGTCTCTTTCTTTTCATATCGCAGCCCTGCTGCAACAAGAGCCATTTCGATCTCTCTGCCTTTTAACTGCACAGCCCCGTGAATTTTTCGCACGTAGCGGTTCTGGCTCCACCCGCCTTTTCCCAGTGAGCGGTGCCGGCTTACCACCACCTCGCTTTCGTTTTCAAACGCGATGACCTCTGCTCCTGCACCAAGGGAGGCCACGTGTGCAGCGGTGCGGGCCTCAGCAAACGGATCAAACCGGTTGAAGCTGATGTTGTACCGGGCAGCAACCTTCCCGAGGGTCTCCTTTCGTTCCCCACCTGTGACCTGAACAAGCCGGGTCTGCGGGGGCAATGCCTGCAAAAAGAAAAAAAGATCACGCTGATCAACAGAAATTTCCTGGAGGCTGTCGACGGCAAGTATATCCGGTTGTTCTTCGTTGAGCAATCGAAAGAGGCGGAACATCGAGACCTCTCCCTCGCTCTCAATGATCTGTCCCTCCATCCGGACAAGGGCATACATCGGACGACGGGATCGTGACCTTACCGAACCTTTGATGATATCAATTCCAAAAACCTTTACCCGGTCACGCATCTCATCGCATCCCCGCGATCATACTGCAGATTGTATTTACGCTTAAAAAACGTGAGGATATTATCGACATCACGCTCCAGGACTGAGTCAGCATTCGGGTGAGTGGTCCCAACCCATTGTGGCCAGTCAATGATAACGCACCTTCCCTCTTCCATGAGGATATTATATTCCGAAAGGTCGGCGTGGATAATCCCCTCGCGATAGGCAATGCCGGCATTAGCGAAGATCTCGTCAAGTACTTCTTTTGGCTCTTCAACACGGCAATGGCTGAGATTCGGGCCTGTTATCAACGCCATCACAACCGTATGGCGGTTCTGTCCTATGGGGAGCGGAACACTGACTTTCGGGTGCAGGGCGGTAAGGGCCTGGTATTCCCTTTCTGCCGATCTGCGGGATGCAATCAGCCAGGGACAATGTCCTTCCGCAGGCATGTAATCCCGGTTAAGCCGTGCTGATGAGAATGAACGCCCCCCGATCCGGTGAAATTTGATTGCAACAGGACCAAGGCCCAGTGCCTCATAAACAACGGACTCCTTTCCCTCGCCAATCTTCGATCCGAGGGCTGATATCGTCCCGTTCCGGGTGAGGGTTGTCAGCGCAAGCGCGTCGTAACCGCCAAAAACAAGGGCATATCCATCATAGGGTACGGGATTGAATCGTACCATGCCCCATTCGATCAGACGGGAGAGCCGGTAGTTTACTTCAGATTCTGATAATTTGGTCGCAATTTTGATCTGTTCGAGCGGTACCCATGCGTAACGTTTCATCCCGCGTTCAAGTGCGTTGAGGATGGATTTTTCATATTTATTCAGGTTGCGGATATGCTCCGCGGCGACGACCATAATCGTAGAGTGGTTATGTGTAAGACTATAAAATCACAGCGTTAGAGTCATTTTTTTAAAAAAAATCTACGCAACCTTAAACATCTTTTATCTCCAGATAAAAAATGGATTTGACGAATGCAGTGCGACAAGTGCGGGAGGAACGCAATACTTTTCCAGGAATACTCCGGGCAGCACCTATGCATGCACCATTTTGATGCCGATGTTGAGGCCAAAGCAAAGCACGAAATTCGTAGTTACCAGTGGATGATACCCGGAGATCATATCGCAGTTGCCCTTTCGGGGGATCACAGCAGCGCTGCACTCCTGTATTTTTTAAGAAAACTTACAATAAACCGCCGTGACATAAGGATTTCTGCGATCTCTGTCGATGAAGGAATTACCGGGTATCGTGTCACCGAACATGCGGTACGGATCGCTGAATCGCTGAACATACCCTGCATCGTCGGATCCTTCCAGGAATCCTTTGGGATTTCCACAGATGAAATCGCACGCATAAAAGGTCCCCTTGCCTGTACATATTGTCGCGTACTCAGGAATTACCTGCTGGACCGGATTGCCGGGGAATCCGGTGTAACAAAGCTGGCATTGGGAGTTACCCTTGACAAGGGGGCAGTAACGGTACTGAAGGATATACTTCAGGGAGTTCCTGAGAGGCTGGTTGGTTCAAAGCGGGTTTCCTGGGGAAAAATTCCCTTGATCCGGCCGTTCATTTCAGTTCCTCATACCGAAGTGGAGCTCTATGCAGACCTTCATGTCAAGAGCTGCAGCCAGTCCCGCTGTCCCTATATACACATGCCGTTTGAAGAGGATGTGCAGAATATTCTGAATGAATTCAGCATTCGTCATCCGGCAACAAAATACGCACTCATGAGCCTGAAGAAAAATCTTGGCGGTGCATGTGGTTCGATCGCAGATTCAAGACCTTCTTGTGAGCAATGCGGTCAACCTACCGAAGGGATATGTGTGGATTGCAGTATCATAAGGGAGGTGATTTCTCATGGCTGTTAGGCGGGGGAGAGTGTGGAGGGCGATACGGAATTCACCCGGCATACAAATTTCCATCTATTTCTTCGCGTTCGCCTTGCTTGCGGGTCTCAATACATATCTTTTTTACTCATATTATCCACTCCTGGAGAACAAACCCCTGTCCTGGTCTGAATCACTTCTGTTCGTCGTAGAATCCATGACAACGGTCGGGTACGGGGAGTTACTACCATTCTCAAGCGAAATTACCCGTTTGCTTGCCATTCAGATCATGTTGTCCGGTGTGATCATGATCTTCGTTGTTATCCCACTCCTCCTTGCCCCGTTCCTCACCACCCTGCTTGCTCCTTCACCGCCCCGAAGAACCCCCCATCATCTCTCGGGTCACACGGTAGTGATGGGATATGACGAGATCACCAGTTCTGTTATCGACAGCCTTGCCATCTCTGACCATGATATAGTTATCATTGAACAGGACAAGGCAAAAGCCCTCGAAATTGCAACCCATTACCGGAAACGTGCTTATGTAATCTGGGGAGATTACAATGATGCCGGTACATGGTCAGCAGCACATATAGAGGGTGCACATTATGTTGTTATCTGCATGGATGAGCGCCAGACAGCCAGCATTATTCTCGGTATCCGGGAACAGGTGAAGGGTAAGATCATATCAGTTGTTGATAAGCTCTCTTTGACCGGTATCTCCGGTATGCCGGTGCGGATTATGTGCTATCTCCCAAACATACCACAGGAAAGCTATTGGCACGCCATGCCGTCTTCAACCCGGTCGGGGATAACGAACATGATATTCCCGGGCTGAACAGGATAAACCTCGATCTTCATCATCCCGGAGGTAAGGAGCTCAGGCTTATCAACATCCCTCTGGTCTTCGGGTGCAATGCTGCATTTAAATCCCTGACCGATCTCAATCTTTTTGAGCGGTTTGGCATCATCATCCCGTTTCTCTGGAAGGCCGGGAAATTCATTCCATTTCCCCATAATGATATTGTCGTAGATAACACAACATCACTGTTCCTTTTCGGCAGGAATGAATCCCTTGTCGCCGCGCTCAGGGAGGAGTTTAATACCTGCGGTTGTACAGATGCTCTGGCCGTTATCGCAGGGTATGGGGATGTTGGTGCAGGTGCCTATCAGAACCTTATGGCATCCGGTGTTTCCTGCATTGTTGTCGATTCAAAAAAACAGGAAGTAGAGCAGGTTATAGGCAATGCAGAAGATGTGGATGTGCTGAGAAAAGCCTGTATCGAAGAGGCACGGTTCTGTATTGTTGCTCTGAACGACGATGATGTCAATATTTTTACCACACTTATGGCCCGGAACCTCAACCCGGTTATCCGGATCCTTGCGCGGGCAAACGAGCCGGCTTCGGTCGAGAAGCTCTACCGTGCAGGTGCCGATTATGTTGCTCTCCTCCCCCGGATTGGGGGCCAGACGATCGCCAGGATCATTCTTGCGGACACAATCACCATTCTTCTCGAACTACCAGACAATGATCTGGTAATCCTTAACCAGGTCCGGACCACATATCCGAAACCGGTGAGCTGGTTCATCAGAAAAACCGGTATCCGGATCATCGGCATCGAAAAACCCGGCCGTTCCGTTGTTGCCCCTGATCCGGAGGAGATTCTGACGGAGGGGGATACGGTCATCGCTGTTGGAAATACCGAACAATTGAAAAAGTTCATCCGACTACTCTAATCCGGGGAGAGGTGCATGATATCAGAACTTGGGTGCAGAATGGGGCAGATTGAACAGATGATCCGGTACGCATACTGGACCTGCGGATGTACAGGAATTGTTGTAGGATTAAGCGGGGGTGTTGACTCAGCGGTTGCAGCAGCGTTCTGTTGCCGGGCGATCGGAGGCGAAAAAGTCCTGGGACTATCACTTCCCTCCTCTATAAGCAGCCTGGCAGATATAAAGGATGCTGAAGCGCTCTGTGAGAAGATGGGTATGATGCATCGTGTAATAAGCATAGAACCAATGCTTGAAGGATTCAGATCCATGCCGGAATTTAAAGAGTCACGCTACCTGCTCGGTAATCTTATGGCCCGGACCCGCATGGCTGTTCTCTATTATCATGCCAACCGCGACCAGAAGATAGTCTGTGGTACCTCAAACCGGAGTGAATTTATGCTCGGTTACTGCACAAAGTATGGCGATAATGCTGCCGATCTCCAGCCTTTGCTGCACTTGTATAAAACCGAAGTATACGAGTACGCCCATGAGATAGGAATTCCCGAATCGATTATCAAAAAGGCACCTTCGGCCGGTCTATGGGAAGGACAGCAGGACGAAGAAGAGATCGGTCTTTCCTACGCAGAAATTGATCATTCGCTCCAGTCACTTGAGATGCAGGGGTGGCAGGCAGCTACACCGATTGAGGAAAAGGTTCTCGGACTCGTGAAAAAAAGTGAGCACAAAAGAATTCCGGCACCTAATCTTTTAGCAGAACAGAAAATACTGTAAGGAATTTTTCCGGGAAATTGAGAAACGAGAGCGCATCCTCGTTACCGATCAGATTGTAGAGTGGTGCCTTGCATATCCGGTGTGTCCCGGTCCCGCAGCCTTGTCCGAGATACCTTATGGGGGGACAAAAAGGATAATGGGAGTTTTTTTGCATACTTCCGGAACTCATCTCATAATACGCAGCACCATGGTATTTTTCATATTCTCCATACTCACTTTCGAATGCTGTAGAGACAATATTTGCCATAACGAGAGTTGAATCATGTGAGGGATTGATGGAGATATGCCCATAGTCCGGAGGGATGATCACAAGATCACCGGCACGTGCTGAGATCATCACCGCATCATCCAGTGTCCTTGACTGGAGAAGGTAGTGTGCCTGACCTTCGATAACTTCATAAATCTCCGGGTAGCCGATCCCAGCCGGGTTCTTCGGATGAAAATGCCCCTTGGTCTTCACCCATTCGCGACAGAGAGTCCGGGGGGGTATTACCGTAAGATCGTACCGCAGGTTGTGGTGGTGCAACCAGCTCCAGTCTTCGTTGGATTTGGCCAGGTCCCGATACATGTAATAGAGGGGACCGCTGGTTTTGCAGGAGGGATCAGCCAGGACAGAACGCATCTGTTCGATAGTCCGAATAGCAGGTTGCGGCAGCTCGCCATCCCATCCAAGCATCATTTCTTCTTACGCATTACAAGTAAATAATACCCGGCGCCAATACCAACCAGAGCGATAAAACCCAATACGCCTACGACCTGCACGAATCCACTCGTTGCCGGTTTTGCCCGAACCTGTACGGTGACGTTAAATGTATCTGAGACCTGACTGTTGTCGAGTGCGTCACGATACCTTACCTCTGTGTCGAGCATGTAAACCCCGGCAACCGCTGCATCATCTAGGCTGACCTGATAACGCGCAGTTGCTTTTTCTCCGGGTTTCAGATCACCAAGATAAGCTGTATCATCACTGCTCTGAAATGGTTCGACAACAGACAACCGTGTCTGGGAATTGTAGGCTGCCGTATCACCGATATTCTGATACTCAACTTCGAAAACGCCCTGTGTTCCCTCCAGAACCTGAACCGTTCCCGATGTTATATTAAACCTGATTTTCCCCCCGACAGGAATTCCAATTGTTTCAGGTACCGTGGTAACCACATCCCCATCCCGGTTTTCATACATAACCACAACATCAACCGGATATGTCTGCTTTTCAGCCTCGCTGGAAATCGCTACCTTATAGCGGGAGGTTGCCGTTCCGTTGCGGGGGAAATCTCCAATAAATACGCTGTTATCGGAGGGGATGATCGGACTTGCGTCATTGCGGATTAGTTTTACAACCGCTTTTTTTCCATCCTCAATACCAGCATTTTTTATCTTCAGATTAAGGTAACCCTCCGCTCCGACATACAGATTTGCCGGTAGCGATTCAAGCACCACTATCCTGACCTGGGGCTTGATTTTTATTGTGATCGGGAGGGTCTCGCTTACTTGTTTGTAATTGTTCTGGAGGACATCCGATGAACCCTGATCTGACGATGCGAGATACGTGTACGTGACAGTCAGAGGTAGTTGGTATTCTCCTTCTGCGGCATCAGACAGTATTTTTGTATGGAATGATAGGGTAGATACTCCCTGGCTTTTTATATCGCCGATTATCTGGGGGTCGCTCTTAACAACAACTGGGGCATCACCCTCTGAAATAACGACAGTGACCAACTTTGCTGTTGTAGGATTATCGTCTCGTTCGATAGTTCCTATCGTTGTGAATTCAAGATTGTTCACGCCGCTGTTTTGTATCGTGACATAAATTATTGCGTCCTGACCCGGGGTAAACTCATTGGTACCCGACAATGCTGCAGCCATCCGGGGGCTTCCTCCAAGATATGTTGTCACTCCCATTACCGGCAAAGTGCAGCAGAGGCAAAGAACAAAAAAAATAATTATCATTTTGAAAGATTTCATGAATACCACTTGTTGTTATTGTTATAACAACATTTATTATTGCAGGATATAAAGTGATGTTCCAATGAAATTGCCGTCAGAAAATCCAGTTCGGGTGATTGAATGTCTCAAATCACTCGGTCTGACAAAATATGAAGCACTCGTCTATATTGCACTCCTGAAGCTGGAAAGTGCTACGGCAAGCGAGATTCATGAAATCTCCGGGGTTCCACGTGCTTCAGTATATACGGTTATTGATCAGCTTCTTGACAAAGGACTTGTCTCTGTCTCTCAGTCGGCACCCAAACGATTTGCTGCATTTTCCCCGGAAGACGCCATTTCCAAACTGATGGAGCATATTGAAAGGGATGCACGATTTGCACGCGACTCCTTATCGCTGATGTATCAGGAACGGGCAGGCCCGGGCTCGCCGAGTGAGGAACTCATCTGGAACATCTACGGTATTGAAAATATCAGAAAAAGATTCACCGATGCCATTTCCCGTGCGGAGCAGGAGATCAGAATTATTGCCCACCCCCAGTTTTTATCTCCTGATATTCAACAGAAACTTATCTCTGCGGCAGATCATATCAAAGTCGAAATCATCACACCTCACTGGGCTGCAGAGATACCCCAAAAGATGAGAATATACGTTATAAAACATCCCGAAATCCCAAAAGAGCTTGATAATGCAAAGGATATGATGGCCGGCGGAGTCTGTATTATTGACAATCGGAGTGTGATGGTTATCGTCGGACTGGGTGATGAGGATGCAGTTGCACTGTTTTCAGAATCCGAAGGATTTGTCCGTTTCTTTGTGCGATACTACACCCTGATCTTCGACTGGGCCAAAAAAACCGGATGAAAAAAGTTTTTTTTAATAATCCCTGATCTCATTCATCTGCGATATTTCCATCAGTCCCTTCATTGCCTGCGTCTGCACCCAGCGACCACCCTCCCGTATTGCAGCCATCGGATTCGTGCCACCAACTGCTGCTATTGCAACGAACTGGGGGCTGACGGGAACGCCAAGAAGTGGGAGATTCGGTATCCCCACTTCGAGAATCCCGGTGAGGCTGCTGCTGGAGAGTTCGTCAAGTACCGTACCGACCTGATGTTCAGCTTCCATATGAAACTCCCGGATATTTGCAAGGATTGATCCGCTTCCTGTACGCATCACACTGGTAATGGATGTGGTTTTCTGGGAAAAGAGCACCTGAAGGGGATCGATTGTCGTATGTTCGTACAGAATGATATGAGTAAACCGCATGGGGGTGCGTTTTTCTATTTCGACAATTCCCCCACCAATAGGAGTGATCGGAATTCCCCTGCGGATCAGGAGACCATCGAATGTTATACTGCAAATCGTACAGATTCCGGTTAATCCTTTGGGTACAGTATAACCAGCGATTTTCTCACCGGATGAGAAGAATCTGACACGACCACTCACCGTTATACCGGTCTTATAGGCATCTTTTAACGTGGATATTGCAAAATCGAGATCCTCGTTTTTAATCATTGATAAATTATAAACAACGTTGCCTTCACCCGACACCGGATCAAAAGTCACCTGCATGGCAAAATCTTCAATGCTATGGTTGACGAATTTGAGCGGGACGGTCATTACAGTAATTTCAGACATCGCAATAGAAAAATTGTTCTATAAGACCATGGCAATTTATTTATGATGGAACACGACATGCGGGAAAAAGCCAAGAATGCGATGCGTCTCATTCTTGAGGCAGCCCGTTTTGAGGTCGAAGAGGTAGATGAACCTCTCGATCTTTCTGCGGTACGCGACAGCACTTGCCTTCTGGTGCTCTGTTCAAATGACAGTGACCTTGTCGGGCAGTTTGACAAAACAAATTACAATCTTATGATCGACGATCATGAGATGAGCTGCAAGAAACTTCTCTTTTCTATAGACAAGGAAATTGTAACGGAGAACTGTATCCACTGGGGTATTGACGAATTTGTCCGGTTTACCGGTGAGGCAGTGCTGGCCGACATTCTAAACCGCGAACTGGCGCTTGATCTCACTCCGTCCAAAGGTAAAAAAACTTCAATTACTGCAGCATCTGCCGGGCAGGAAATACCCCGGAAAGAGGAGTCCTCAGGTATCACTATCCCGCACTATCCGGTAAAAATCACCGAACAGGCAGCAATGCGAACCGGGGGTGTCCAGGGAACCGCAAAACTCAGGTTCATACCGTATTACCTTTTTCATTACACGAGCAGTGGCGAACAGGTCTATAAGGACAGGCGAATTCCCTTTGATGCTGATGGATGGGGGGCAATTAATGCAATCAACGGCATTAAGATCGACCTTGACGATAAGTTAGTTGAGGAATCGGAGATTCCCGGAGGGGCTGAAGTTTCTGATCCCCATATCCGGAAAGAGGAGGCAACAGAGCGAATTGTCAATGAGCTGATCGACCGTCTTACCCAGAAGGTACGGATCAAGCAGGAGAAAGGTGACGCAATCTTCTACGAAGAAAAGATCCTCAAACCCGAAAAGAAAAATATCTCCGTCGACACAAGGCAGGTCTATATCCCGATCTGGCAGATACGGGGCAAAAAGATTGTCGAGGTTAATGCTTTCACCGGAGAGCTGCTCTCGGAACCGATGGATGAGGGAGTCGAGGTATTCTAAGGTATGGGATTACCCGGGATGAGGATTACAGTCCAGTTCTCCTCTCCCGCGTTTCGAGAAACCGAATTTCCCTGTTTGTAGGAAGAATTACCCATGATTGTTGTTCTTGGGGGGGGGCCGGCAGGAAGGATTGCATCCATCCGTCTCGCGTCCGCAGGTCAGGATGTCCGGTTGATCGAACACAAGGGGATCGGGGGGCAATGCCTCCATTCCGGCTGCATGCCCGTATGTGCCCTGAATGATGTTGCCCGCTTTATTCATTCGTCACACACTTTTCAGAATCTTGGGATTATAGATACTGTTCCTGCTATCAGTTTTTCAACAATTTTTTCAGAGATGCACGCAATCCAGGGAAAGATCGCTTCTGTTCTGGATACCGAGACCAGATCTGCTGGTGTAAACATCATCTATGGGAAGAGCGGCAGGCTCGAGGGCAGGCAGGTTTTTGCCGGAGATGAACTGATGGAAGCGGATGCGGTCATTGCCGCAACGGGTTCACGACCCAGTATTCCTGATATCGAAGGGATCGATCTCAGGGGAGTATATACTTCCCAATCTCTCTCTGGTATGAAAGATCTCCCAAAAAAACTGGTTATTATCGGGGGGGGCGTGATGGCTGCTGAATTTGCGTATATTTTTTCCATGTTCGGCAGCGAGGTTACCATTCTCTGTCGGAGTACTTTTCTGAAAAACACCGATAAACATCTCCGTGCTCTTGCTATCAGGGAACTTAAGGAGGTTACTATCAGCGAAGATACCTGCGTGCAATCAATATCCGGGGAATCGAATATCCGCTCGGTTTGTGTGAGAGCAGATAACAGGAATGAAAATATTGATACTGATGCTGTCCTCATCGCTGCAGGTCTTGTCCCGCGATCCGAAATGCTGAACGGGGTAAAGAAAGGATCTGCTGGAGAGGTTATCGTTGATTGCCATATGCAGACAAGTGTCCCGGATGTCTATGCCTGTGGAGATGTGATTGGTCCGCCGTATCTCACTCCTGTTGCCCGTTACCAGGGTATAATTGCAGCCGATAGTATCCTGAAAAAGCCTCACACAATGAATATGCAGTATATCCCCCAGTCAATTAATCTTGCCCACGAACTTGCATTTTGCACTCCTGAAACGGATTCTGCAGCTTCACTTGCGATTCCCGGGCCTGCAGGACCGGGCACGTTCTGGTCTGTCCCCTCCGGAGATACCGGGCTCGCCAAGGTTATGGTTGATCCGGATAGCGGTTCACTTTCAGGAATCTGCGTTGCGGGACCTGGCGGGGGACTCATTGCCGGTTACATGGCATTTCTTATGAAGCGCCATTTTTCCGTTCATGATTTTGAGGAGTTTATCGAAGTCCACCCTTCTACAGACGGAGTTTATGGACTAGTGAAATATGCATCAGAGATGCTTAAAAGACAGAAAAAATCATAAACGGACTTTTTTTTGTGTTATCTGGTATACCGGGGAATGAGAGTAACTGTCCGGTTCATTTTTTCCGGCACGAAGGATGAAGGTATTATTACGATACGGATCGAATAATTACGATACATATCATCCCAAGATTCCGAGCGTTTTACGATGACCAGTCCAACCGAAAATACATCTTTTGACCAGACACGGATTGACAAGATTCGTGCACTCCAGGACAAAGGTATCATTGTCTTCCCGTCCTCGTTTGACCGGCAGCACACGGTGCTCGATATCAAGACCCGCTATGCAGATATTACCCATGAAAAGAGTGTCGATCCTGTCTCCACTGCAGGCAGGATTTACATTGTCCGGAATCATGGCAAAACCATCTTTGCTGACATAGGGGATGAGAGTGGCAAGATCCAGCTTTATATCCGTAAAAACGATCTCGGCGAGGAGCAGTTCGAGCTCTTCGACCAGTTCATCGAGCGGGGAGACATCATTGGGGTTACCGGCCATGTGTTCCGGACAAAACTTGGCGAAATCACAATCTGGGTAGATACATTTACTCTCCTGTGCAAGGCAGTCTGCTCCCTGCCCGAGAAGTTTCATGGACTCACCGATATCGAGAAGCGCTACCGCCAGCGGTACGTCGACCTGATTGTCAACGAGGAGAGCAGGCAGACATTCCGGAACCGGAGCCGGATCGTATCCCTCATCCGAAGGTTCCTGGACAACCACGGCTTTCTCGAGTTCGAGACCCCCATTCTCCAACCGGTATACGGGGGTGCCAATGCCCGGCCTTTCACCTCTTACCATAACTTCCTCGACCAGAAACTTTTCCTCCGGATTGCTCCGGAACTCTATTTAAAACGCCTCGTCGTTGGGGGGTTCGAGAAGGTCTTCGAGATCGCCCGGAACTTCCGGAACGAAGCGGTAGACACCGATCACAATCCCGAGTTCTCAATGGTGGAGATCTACTGGGCCTACCAGGACTTCAAGGATATGATGGCCCTGACTGAGGACATCATCTCATCTATCGTCCTCGAAGTCCACGGTAAATACGAGATCCCTTATGGCGAGACCACTCTTGACTTTAAGGCACCATGGAGGAAACTCTCGATGACAGATTCGGTCTGGGAGGTTGCCGGCATCGACATTTATACCCATTCAGTCGAAGACCTCAGGAAGCTCGCACAACAGTACCCGGCTCGAGGACTGGGAAAAACCAAGGACTCATCGGGAGTTCCTTGTAGCATTCTTTGAAGGACTTGTTGAAGAGAAGCTGATCCAGCCTACATTCATCTACGATTACCCGGTCGAGAATTCTCCGCTCGCGAAACGTCACCGCACCAAGGAAGGTTTCACTGAGCGATTTGAGCTCTTCATCAGCGGTATGGAAGTGGGCAACGGTTTCTCGGAGTTGAACGACCCGGTCGACCAGAAGGCCCGGTTCGAGGAACAGGATGAGAAGCGGCGGCTGGGCGATGTGGAGGCACAGATGATTGATTACGATTTCATCAATGCCATTGGCTATGGCTTGCCCCCGACCGGTGGGGTCGGTATAGGTATTGACCGGCTGGTAATGCTCCTGACAAACAATAATTCCATCAAAGAAGTTATCCTCTTCCCCTCCATGAAAAAGATCCAGCCGGGTGAGGATGACGCTGAACTTTCTGCGGAAACAGAGGAGCATTAATTTTTTTTATTTTTCTATTTTAAAATCGTCTTACTTATGGTACGGCTCACCATGATTGATTTTACATGCACGGTAGATCTGCTCAAGGAGAATGAGACGGACCATCTGATGAGTAAATGTCATCAGCGAGAGTGAGAGCCGGAGATTACTTCTTGCGATAACCGCGTCTGAAAGCCCGAGATCCCCGCCAATCACAAACGTAATCCGGTTCTTCCCGGCAAGCTCCCACTGCCGGAAGGATTCGGCCAGCTCCTCACTGGACCAGCCCTGCCCCTTCACATCAAGGGCAATGACAAAGGAGCCTTCAGGAATAACAGCAAGAATCCGTTTCCCTTCCTTCTCCGTAGCGGCCGACTCAATCGATGATGTGGCTGGTGCTGGCCGTTTCTCCTCCGTAAGTTCAAGGATATTCATTTTTACATACGGACGAAGACGCTTCTGGTATTCTGCAATACCCTCCTGCAGGTATTTTTCCTTGATTTTACCAACAGCGATTATGAGAATCTGCATGGGTTTTTCCGCAGGGAAACAATGGGGATTTTTGCTGCCCGCATACCAAAAGAATATTATCCGAATATCTTTTTTGACTGTTCAAGTGCATCAACTGCAGGGAGTCTTTTGCCGGTAAGGAACTCGATACAAGCCCCTCCTCCCGTAGAAATATGAGTGAAATCCTGTTCGATGCCCAGTTTTTCTATGACTGCTGCTGTGTGCCCGCCACCGACTACGGAAAACTCAACCTGCGAGGCAGCCCTGAGCAGTTCATAGGTACCGGTTGCAAAGTCGGGATCTTCAAAGACGCCGGCGGGCCCGTTAAAGACGACAGTACCTGCTTTTTTAAGGGCCTGAACAAGGGATGCAAGAGCGTCCATGCCCAGGTCAAGAACGGGTGTATCTTCAGGAATCCTGTCAATCGGATATTCAACGCGATGATTATCCTGCCTTACTGCAACTGATTCCGGTATTACCAAACGGTCCCGGTACTGCGAAAGGATTTCTTTGGCCTTTTCGATCTCCGGCTGGTATTTGAGCTGGGCGATCAGCTGGGTGGATGGTTTGCCGATATTGTAGCCGGCAGCAATCAAAAAGACATTTGCAACGACTCCGATCACTATAACCTGATCCGCAATGCCATTCTCCAGCACATGGCGAGCGACATCAATAGAGTCGTCCACTTTCGTACCACCAAGAACCATACAGACCGGGCGAGGCGCACCGGAAAATACTTTCGAGAGAGTGGAAACTTCCTTTTCCATAAGCAGTCCGCCCGCTGATCGCATGGCAAGCGGGAGACCAACGATGGTTGGTTGCGAGCGGTGGGCAGTTCCAAATGCATCGTTCACGAAAACATCGGCCATTGAAGATAGTTTTTTTACCAGATGTGTCTTTTTTGCTTCTTCTGGTTTCAGGGTCAGGTTCTCTTCAGCGTTGAACCTGACATTTTCCAGCATCAGCACATCACCGGTTTTCATGGCATGAACGGCTTCACGTGCATGACGCCCGAATATGCTGTCTACATACCTGACCGGTTTACCCAGAAGCTGCTCGAGCTTTTCCGCGTGTGCTTCGAGAGTGGTGAAATCTTTTTTTCCCGGTCTGCTCTGGTGAGTGACAATCACAACGCGGCTGTCTGAAAGAGCCCGGATTGTAGGAAGGTGTTCACGGAATCGCTTATCGTCAAGAATAATATTGGAGGTGGGATCGATAGGGGAGTTGAGATCGAGCCGGAGGAGGACGGTTTTCCCGTTACACCCCAACTCCCTGATGGTTCCAATCTGCATCCAGACCACCCTGTCGATTTACGATGTGCTCCTCGCTTTGATCCTTTTCATACGGAAGAGCTCTTCACGCTCCATCTCATCGAGACGCATCTTGATGAAGTCCCGGGCTCCGGTGAGTTCGGGAATTACCTTATATTCAAGGGCATTTACCCTCCTTTTTGTTTTTTCAATCTCATCAAGCAGACGCTTCATCGTGGTCTCGATCTCTGCGCTCTGGATGATCGATTCGACAAGATCCTCGAATGCGGACGCCGTCTCATCAATCACCGTTGACGTGCCGAGTATTCCATAGCCGCGATCCACGAGGCTCTTTTTCACCTTGGATGACTCAATCTGGGGGACGATGACTCCCATGATATTCTTGCTCTTCAGGGTGATCTCGGGGACTTCCTTCACCGAAAACGCAGCAGACTTTACCCCAATTGCACCTTCAACGGTGTTGGCAAGTGCCATCATCTCGACTGCCCGCTGGTGCCGCGCAAGAAGTTCTCCTTTGGTATCCTTTGCATTGGCAAGGATCTTGAAAAATTCCAGGATCAATCCATCGCGCTTCATCTTAAGGATCTTGTAACCACGTTCAGAGAGCTGGATCTTCCGCTTCAGGTTGATCAGTTCTGAACGGGTCGGCTTTATATCTCGCAGCGCCATGGACTCCTACTCCTTCTTTGCACCGGCCTTGAACTTCGGGTGGTACTTGTTGATCAGTTCGCGGTCAATACGGGTCAGCTGTTCGACCGGCAGCGTCGCGAGAAGGTCCCAGCCGAGGTTCAGGGTATCTTCTATCGTGCGGTCCTCGTCATAACCCTGGCGGACAAAGCGGTTCTCAAAGATATCAGCAAACTCGAGAAGCAGGCGATCCCTCTCAGAGAGTGCGTCCTTACCGACGATGGCAACAAGGCCACGGAGATCGTTACCTTCTGCGTACCCGGCATACATCTGATCGGAGACCTTCTTGTGGTCTTCCCGCGTGTGTCCCTTCCCTATACCGAGGTTCATCAGCCTTGAGAGGGAGGGCAGCACATTGATAGGCGGGTAGATACCCTTACGGTGAAGATCCCGGTTGACCACAATCTGACCTTCGGTGATATACCCCGTCAGGTCAGGGATCGGATGGGTAATATCATCACCGGGCATTGTCAGGATCGGGATTTGGGTAACCGAACCCTTCAGGCCCTTGATCATCCCGGCACGCTCATAGAGACAGGCAAGGTCCGTATACATGTATCCCGGATACCCACGGCGTCCTGGTACTTCTTCACGGGCCGCACCGATCTGCCGGAGCGCCTCGCAATAGTTGGTCATATCCGTCAGGATGACAAGCACGTGCATACCAAGCTCAAAAGCAAGGTATTCGGCGGTGGTGAGGGCTAGTCGCGGAGTGATAATACGCTCGACGGCCGGGTCGTCTGCAAGGTTGAGGAAGACTACCGCTCGCTCGAGTGCACCGGTACGCTCGAAGTCCTGCATGAAATAATTTGCTTCTTCCTTCGTTATACCCATCGCAGCGAAGACCACAGCGAAACTCTCGGTCGAGCCAGGCACCTTCGCCTGTCGTGCGATCTGCAGCGCGACTTTGTTGTGTGGGAGACCGGCTCCAGAGAAGATCGGGAGTTTCTGACCACGGACAAGGGTATTGGTACCATCGATGGTCGAGATACCGGTCTGGATGAAATCCGCCGGCATGCCCCGGGCGTACGGGTTAATTGCAGCACCGGTGATATCAAGTCGTTTTTCCGGGACAATTTCGGGGCCGCCATCGATAGGCTTACCGCCACCGGACAGGATACGGCCGAGCATTTCACGTCCCACGGGCATCTTGATGGTCTCACCGGTGAAACGGACACCGCTGTCCCTGCCGATACCGGTCGTATTCTCGAAGATCTGGACCACTACCAGTTCGTCACTCGTGTCGAGAACCTGACCTCGCTTGGTTGTGCCGTCGGAAAGAATGATGTGCACGAGCTCCCCGTAGGCAATCGGCTCGGTCTTCTCGACAAAAACGAGAGGACCGGCAATCTTGTTGATCGTCCTGTATTCCTTCATGCTGCCGACCTCAGGGTGTTGAACTCAGCGTCCATCTCTTTCTCGATTTTCGCCAGTTCGGGCTTGTAGTCCTTGATGAACTTGATCTGGGGCAGCTCGTTCTTCGATTTGACCCCGTTGATCTGCGCCGGGCTGACACCGGCAATCTGGGCGGCGTAGGCAAGTTCGGCGAAGAGCTTGATCGCTTTCATCATGTCGTACTGCTTTGTCATGTCACAGAATGTGTCAACAGCATCGTACGCGTTCTGCTGGAGAAAGATCTCCCGGATCATACGGGCGACTTCGATAGTGACTTGTTCTGACTCCGGCAGGGCATCGGAACCGACGAGCTGCACGATTTCCTGGAGCTCAGCCTCTTTTTGCAGGACTTCCATAGCCCACGAGCGGAGCTTGTTCCACTCGGGGGATACTTCCTTGTCATAGTAGTCGTGGAGTGCCTCGAGGTAAAGGGAGTAGGAGTTGAGCCAGTTGATGGCCGGGAAGTGCCGGCGCTGGGAGAGCTTTGCATCCAGTGCCCAGAAGACCTTGACAATACGCAGGGTATTCTGGGTGACCGGCTCGGAGAAATCACCGCCGGGCGGTGAGACCGCACCGATTACGGATACTGATCCTGATGCTCCGTTCAGGGTCTCGACAAGACCGGCACGCTCGTAGAACTCGGAGAGCCGGGCGGCGAGGTACGCAGGATACCCTTCTTCTCCCGGCATCTCTTCAAGACGGGAGGAGATCTCACGCATTGCTTCTGCCCAACGGGAGGTCGAATCTGCCATCAGGGAGACATCATAGCCCATATCACGGAAGTATTCCGCGATCGTAATACCGGTATACACCGACGCTTCACGGGCCGCAACCGGCATATTGGACGTGTTTGCAATTAGTACGGTCCTCTCCATGAGCGGTTTACCGGACTTCGGGTCCTCGAGATGCGGGAACTCCGTAAGGACCTCCGTCATCTCATTGCCGCGTTCTCCGCAGCCGATGTAGACCACGATCTCGGCATCCGACCACTTGGCCAGCTGTTGCTGGGTAACGGTCTTGCCACTCCCGAACGGCCCGGGAATGGCTGCTGTGCCACCCTTTGCGATCGGGAAAAGACCATCAAGGATACGTTGCCCGGTGATCAGCGGAATCGTCGGGTTCTTCTTTTCTCTCACGGGACGGGGAACACGGACCGGCCAGCGCTGAATCATCGGGTACTCGCGGCCATCATCAAGGATACAGATTGTTTCGTCAACGGTGAAGTCCCCGTTTTTGATCGTTTTGACCGTACCTCCCTTCACATTGGGCGGGAGCATAACTTTATGGACGATGTTGGTCTCCTGGACTTCACCAAGGATTGCTCCCGGTTCGACCATATCCCCTGATTTTACCAGAGGCTTGAATGTCCATTTCTTTTCATGCGAAAGACCGGGTGCCGAAACACCGCGCTCAATGAAATTGCCCATCTTATCCACAAGAACCGCGAGGGGTCGCTGGATCCCGTCGTAGATACTGGTCAGAAGGCCCGGACCCAGTTCAACTGCGAGCGAAAGACCGGTGTTTTCCACCGGTTCGCCGGGCCGGATACCGGAAGTATCTTCGTATACCTGGATGATGATGCTGTCACCCTGGATCTTGATGACTTCTCCCATCAGCGCTTCTTTACCTACCTTTACCACATCGTACATATGGGCGTCAAGGTTGACTGCCGTAACGACAGGGCCGGCGATTCTTTTGAGAACCCCTTGTTTCTGCTCTTTTGCTTTTTTGGTTTTTACTTCCACAAATCAACACCCACCGATCTCTTGATTCTATCTCGCATAGATAATCCCCCTTCCTCGCCACCGATCGCGATCACGGTGGGTTTCACGGAGTTTTCAAGGGTAGTCCGAAGTCTCCGGGGAACGCGGTCCATATCGCTGCTGTTGAGGACGAGAATGCCAATGTTTCCATCATGAAGAACATTGTTGATGTATTCATTGAGTTTCTCGTCATTTTCTGCAGCGTATGTCTTTTTTATGCCTGCAAGCCGGAACCCAAGAATAAACTCGCTGTTACCAATGACTGCAATCTCCATTTACACCACCAGATATTCAGCTATCCTTTCGGACGGAAGTTTCGATTCTTTTCCTCTGGCAAGCGCCCGGAGATTGAACACTTCATACTTTTTCTTTTCCAGGTAAACAAGGATGGGATGAATCGAGAACGGGTTACGCTTCGACAAGTGCTCCATCTGTTCCAGTTGTACACGAGTCAGTCTGCTCTCAACATCGCGTATCACTTTCTCATTTTTCAGCTCTTCAAGGAGTGATAATAAGAGATTGTTACGGATCTTTGCTTTCAGCTGATCGATAAACTCGGTCTGGTCCCTGATGTTATTCAGGTTAACAAAATCCGCGGATGAAAGAACACCCCCGGCAATATACATCTCACTGGCGTCTTCCTCAAAAGTATCCATTCGTAAGCGGAACAGAGTCTTGATATTCCGTATATGAATATCAAACCTGATGAAATCGAGGAACTGGTTTCCACCTTTGATCCCGCTTTCTGCCTCTTCGATAATTTCCGAGAAGAACTGTTTGTAGAGTTCATTTTCCATCCTTGAGAATGAACCACTCTCTTTGGCAGCCGGTAATTCACGGGAAATTACCTTGTAGATCCATTTGCCTTTGAGTGATTCAACTATCTTTTCGACACTGTCTTCAGTTAGAAGACGGTCAAGAATGCCCCGATCCAGACTGCCTGCAGGTACTAAGATTTCTTTGATCTTCCCGATCTTTTCTCCCTGGGTCTTGCCCCGTAGTATGTTGAGAACGTTCTGGATATCCCAGCGGCGGAGATATGAGCGCGTGAACTGTTTTAAGTTTCCCGGGGTGATCTCCAGGATCTTCTGATATTCTTTCGCAAGGTTCCAACTAAGTGCAACTTCAATAAGGTCGATGCCTTTAAAGACTGTACTCAGCTCGTCGATCTCCTCTTTATATTCGGTTTCCTGGATAATACGGGTTATTTCCGGGAGGCTCATATTGAGCATCCGCATATACTCCTCACGGGGAATGAGCTTCGATTTTCTCACCCGCATCCTGGTACAAACGTAAATGTATGGTGCAAAGACACTTTTCACTGCAACCATCGTTCTACCTCCTTAACCAAACAGGATGTCAGATGCATCTTTCAACCCGGATTCCCACACTTTTGCAAGGAACGTGCGGTAACTGTAATCAATCTGCAGTTCTCCTCCTTCACCTTCCACGAGAACTCCCCCGTCGATATCGACAGGTGTCCCGACTTTGAATTTGGCAAATTCTGGAGTCTCGGAGATAACAGCCTTGACTGCTGCCATATCCCGTTTATTGCAATAAATTTTACCCTGTGAGATCTCCTTTTGCGCCTCGGTGAGGAGTTTTTTGATGGCTTCACGATGGAAGCTTTCAGGGAGACCGGCAATCTCGATGAGTACTGTTTCGTAGACCTTATCCAGCAGTGCCTTCTGCGTGTTTAAGAGCTCCCGTTTGACGAGCAGGTTGGCTGCAGACGCTTCCTGTTCGATGATATGGGTTGTCTGCTTGGCAGATTCTGCCTCTGCAGCAAGTTTGATCTCGCCGGCACGCTTCCCGGCTGCTGCAAGGATTTTATCAGTTTCCTGCTTTGACTCTGCACGTATCTTATCTGCTTCCTTTTTGCCTTTTTCCCTGATTTCTTCAACAACGGCTTCCAGTCCCATTGTCTGCCCCGATTTAGAACAACAGCAGGAGACCGACGACCAGTCCGAAAATAACAATGGTTTCCGGAATGACTGTAAGGAGCAGGACAAGCCCGAACACGTCTTTGTTTTCAGCAGTTGCACCTACTGCGGCAGAACCTATCGCCATTTCAGCGACACCTGCTCCGATGCCGGTCAACCCAACGGCTAATCCTGCACCAAGTGCCTTCATTCCCATCTGCGATGCCTTCATCAATTCTATATCTGTAATTGCTGCTACAATTTCTGCTGCCATTATTAATCCTCCGTAAATCTTCTGTTAAATCCAAACGGATTATACTTCTTGCCTCCACCCTTATAGAATTTGGTGAAGAATTCAACATAATTCAACCTGATTGAATGTAGACCGCTCCCGAGAATGCCTAGCGCCAGATTCAGTGCCTGCCCGATCAGAAAAACGGCAACACCCAGGATAATAGAGAGAACCCCGATAATCGTGATGTTCCCGAGCTGAGGTTCAATAAGCAACCCAATGGAAATATAGTTCACCACCATTGCAATTGCGACTGAAGAAAGTCCTACGGCAACAAGACGTGTGTATGAGAGCACGTGGCTGATAATCGTTGGAAGTTCCACAATCTCAAGCGCTGAATCCCGGGCAATCAGGAGTACTCCGATAACCAGCAGTACAGCACCGGCAACTGCTGCACCATTCAGATTCATGACTATTGGGGGTAATGAAGTGAGGTCTGGCATAAGCGGCATAGCTGCTATCGACCATATCACCATCATAAGACCCCACATCACAGCAAGCCAGCCGAAATTTGCCATAACCGCTTTTGTCCGGTGACTTCCGTGATCCTGGCGTGCATGGTTGATCATTCCCAGAACACGCCCAAGCGTGATATGCAGGAGACCAATCCAGATCGCAAGCATCATCAGTTCAGGAATGTTGGGACCATGTCCGGCTGAATGCTCACCAATGTTTAAGTGCCGGCTGAATATGACAGGCCTCCACGGGAGCGCGAATCCCAGAAACTCCCCGAAGAGCAGACCGAAGATGATGGCTGATATGCTCGCATTCCGGAGCACGGTAAGCAGTTGTGCACCCTCTTCTCCCTTCAGGAATTTCCGAAGCGCCAGACTCATCGCAAGGAGAATCAACCCATACCCGACATCTCCCAGAATAAGCCCAAAAAAGAGGGGAAACACGAACGAGAGCGTCAGCGTCGGATCAAGTTCTGTGTATTTCGGACGGGAATATACATCCATAAGCATCTGCGTCGGTTTAGCAAACGACGGGTTGTCATACTCGACCGGCACTGAATCATGTTCAGGATCTGTAGGAAGAACTGTAACAAAGATCTTCCCTCCAGTAGCATTGACAAGTGCCTGGCGTATTTTCTCGACACTGCCTGAAGGAACCCAGCCGTCTGCAACGAATGTCTGATTTGTCGTAGCAAACCTCAATGGTGCCTCAGTTTTTTCGACCCTGACTTTTAAAATTTCCTCACATGCAACAAGGAATTCAGCATGTTTCTCTTTTATCGCTTCCAGTTTCCTCTTGATTTCCTCAATCTCTTTTTTTATGAGGGCGATTTGACCGGTGTAAAAGGTAATTCGCTCCTGAGTACCCGGACTCTTCAGGTACTGGAACTGCCTGGTATCCCGCTTCCTGTAAAACTCCTTCAACTACGTTCCTTTGATCGGACGGGACAACGACGACCATGAAATTTTTCGCCTTCCCTTTGGCAAAGAACATTTCATGAGGTACGGAAATTGATGGCTCTTTTTCGACAAATCCGGCAAAAACGACAAAACGCGAATACCCGCGATAGAGATCGAGATCTCCCGGGATTCCAACAAAGGGAGCGATTTCGGCAACCTTTTGTTCGAACTCTTTTACTTTTGTGTCGAGTTTCGATCGTTTTTGGGTAAGCTCTTCAACTTCCTTTTCGATTGCAGGGAGTTCGCGTTCAATCAGACCCTGAAGTGCTGACTGATTGTGTCGTTCCTTTACTTCAAAATCTTCGCTGCTGATTGAAAATGCATTCTGAATCGCACGGATCTTTACAAGATCACCGGATGCTTCACTCGCTCCCGATAATGGTGTGCCGATCTTAAAGCCTTCATAGCCTTTTGCCCCGGCTTCAACAAAATCCTCAATATGAAACACGTGATGACTATACAATTCCGAAATAACCGGAGCCATCTGATCCTTCGAAGCGACAATGAGCAGCCTGCTCATCTGCTCAGGCTTTAACATGCAGCTGCTCCTTAAACCGCATAACCAGCAGCTGCACTGCTTTTGGAAGGTTCTTTGACCCTTTTTCCCGGATTGCCGCTGCCCGCTGATTGCCACTTTTTATAATTTCGGCGTGCTTGATTGCCGCCTGGTGCCGTGCTTCTTCCAGTTTCAGCTTCTTGTATTGTTCAGCATTGCTCTGCGCTTTGATAACCAGATTATCAGACTCCAGCTCAACCTGAGAATGCCTGTGTTTTTTCTCTTCATGGGCTGCACTGATTGTTTTTTGGTACTCCTCTTCAGTTTTTTTAATGTCTCGTAGGACCTCAGTCTTCATCCAACCCTCCTCTCACGGCAATACAATAATTGGTGAAAAAAACAATATATGTATTGTTATTTACGCTCAAACTGTTGTCCCTTATAGATGAATTTTTTTATAAAACTGGACAATTCAGGATAGATTGGTTTTTATTTCGTATTTTATTTTCCTGGGGATTATGTCCTTGGGAAATGAGGATATATCGACTCCATATTCGCTTCTCTTCAGGGTAATACCTGCAAGCTCATCACTTGAACAGATCAGGTGTTGATCCGGATGTGTTCCTCTCCTGATTGAGCAGCTGGTAAAAATTTCAGGTCCTACAGACACCACATAGGAAATCCGTCGTGATCCGGGATGATCTTTTGGCAATACCAACAATGGTACATGGAAGGTCCTCACAAGGTCAATGAGCATCAGGGCAGGCTCAATAGCTCCGTCATCCGGAGCGGAAACAACAACGAGGTCCCCAACTTCAACACCCTGGCAATATTCATCGTGAGAAGTCTCAATACAAAGTCCAAAGTCTGTTCTTCACCCGCGCAATGAGTAAAAAAGAATGGTTTCCCCTTATAAGCAGAATCTCATCATCGAGGGGATAGTTCATGCCTGAGCCACATCATCCGACTGGCAGCTGGGACAGATGGGTTTTTTGCCGATCCCTTTGAACCGCTCCCCACATTCTTTGCAGCGGTAATCCTTCCCTTGTACCCGATCCGGGGGAAGATCAATGTCTACGGGTCCACCAACAGTACACATATTCAGGTCACCTCACTACGAAATCTGTGCGACATTATTTAATTCTATCTCATACACGGTCTATTCTTATTTGGCCATGAGAATTTTTATCCGGTCCCGAACTATGCAAAATATGCAAAAGATGCGGAATAACCACACTCTTAAGTGATAGCTAATCTTCCTGAAATCATACTAAAAGGAAGGGGTCTTCCGGAGGATAAACCAAAAAATTCATTTTATATTGTTATTCCAAAAATATCAAGTAAAACAAGGATGCAGACACCAGGCAGCCCGCCCAGAATACTGATAATTATTGTCGCAAGGCTATAGCCAAGATCGGGTTTGCCGATCCATTGCATGACATGAAAGGTGTTAAGGAAGATCAATGCTGTAATTCCCAGAATCGCATTAACTATGAGAACTGTGAGATTTTTTACAAGATAGTAGGCGATCGCAATAACTGCAACAACAAGGAGTATTGTTATCAGGAGATCACTCAAGATTTTTTACCTCTTCTTGCCTATTTTCCGATTATATGCTGCTTGTTTATTTTTACCGAGGGCAGAATCATCGATCCGATTGCCCTGGATTCTTTGCTCAATCCGGAGATTGTATGATGCAGATCGAATACATTTCCTGAAAGCATTGCACTCCGGATAGGTACCTCAAACTCTCCTCCCTCCATCCAGAATGCATTGGAAAGTTCGACTGAAAATTCACCACTCATCGGGTTTGCAGTATGGGCACCGACTACATTGTGCACATAGATTACCCGTTCGTCGGCAATCTCGTTTCTTTTCCCGTCAACAACAAAATTATGATGTCCTATTGACGGTAAACCTCCAAAGCCTCCCCGCACAGCACTTGCGGTACTCCTTTTGCCGAACCGGTATGCGGTTTTGAGATCATAGGCAAAAGTTTCAAGAATTCCCTCTCTGATAAAATCCACCCTTCGTGTCGGTGTTCCCTCGGCATCCCACCGGACACTTCCGTTTGCCTTTTCCAGGAGCGGGTCATCATACATGGTGATCAGCGGATCAGTAACGATTTTACCAAGGGACTGTGCAAGCCGGGATCTTCCTGCATGCACATTTCTTCCGCTCAGCGCAGGAACAAATACATTCCCCAGAAGCTCTCCATAGGCAAGGGGTGAGAGGAGGATATCATACTCACCTGTAGCGATATCTTTCCCATTATCCGATTCCGTGGCGAAAAATGTCGCCCTCTCTCCTACAAAAACCGGATCCACCTTGTCAAAGAAACAGGAATGATCAAACTCGTAGCCGGTAGAATGCCCATGAATTGCTTCTAAAGAAAGAGAGACTCCAGTATGCTGGTTAGTATACCGGACACCCTTGCTGTTTGCAAGTGTCACTGTTGATGAAGAAAGTGAAGCGGATCCGGCAGCCACATCTGCAGAGTGCTCCGCTGCTCCTTCGAGCATCTTATCGATCAGATCAATTACTACGTCGGGTTCAACCCTGATTGAGTCATCAAACGAAAGCGATCTCTGGGAAAGTTGTACAATGCCGGGCAGTCCTTCCCAATCCTGCGGGGTTGCAAGTTTTCCACTGGCTATGGCAGCGTTCAGGCATTCCCGCCACTCTCCGATATTGTTTGTGCTCGAGGATCCTATTCTTCCGTTATGAATAGTGCGGATGCCAAGTCCGCAATCCTCTGATGTTGTTGCAAGATTCACCTTCTTTAGATTCAGGTCAGCAGAGATTGAGGTTCCCTCAACATAAAAGACCTCAACTTCATCGACGGTTTTTTCCGCTTCCTCTATCAGTTGATCAATCCACGCCACTGCCACCCACCACCGCATCATTCAGGAGTATATGGGGTGCTCCGTCGCTCACCGGAACGCTCTGGCCACCCTTCCCGCAATATCCCGGACTCATGACACGATTTTTTCCGCAGAGAGTGATTCCATGGAGCGTTATAAGGATTTCACCGGAGAGAGAGACATCCCTGACCATAGTTGTACACTCCCCATTTTCAATCAGGTACCCATATTCCGCATTAAACTGGAATATTCCCCGCCCGGGATCAACCTGACCCCCCCGGGAACCTTTGAGAAAGATCCCGTTCCCGCATTCTTCAAAGATCTCCTGATCCTTCGCATCCCCGGCTTCGATGAAGGTATTACTCATCCGGACCAGCGGGGGTTCACCCGGCATGGCACGGGCATGTCCGGCCACACCATTCCCCACAGAGTAAAGTGTTTCGCGGTTGTGGAGAAATGCGTTGATGACACCTTTTTTTATTATTTCTGTGCGGCAAACTGCCACACCTTCGGCATCGACTGGATCAAAACCGAATTCAAAAATCCCGGGGTCGTCAATAATGGTCAGGTTTTCATTCCCGATCTTCTGCCCTGTTTTTCCTTTAAGTACTGAGTTGCCTTCCTTGACCAGATCACCTTCGCTTGCATGGCCAACTGCTTCGTGGGCAAATACCCCCGCTAATTCCGGGTCAAGAACCGCTCGCATTTTCCCGGATTTTGCCGCCCCTGCATCAAGAAGGGCTACTGCAATTTCGGCAGCTTTTTTTCCCTGGGTCTGCTGGTGCCGGAGGTTGAATCCGTGAATCGAATGCTCACGCTCGTATCCCATCTGGGCGTTACCGTTCCGTGAAGCAACTGCCATTACATTAAACCCGGACCGGCACATCTCATAAGCATATTCATTTTCAGAGCTGTCAGTGAACCGGACATGTTCGATTTTTTCTATGAAATTCGCTCTCCTGTTCACAATCAAAGGGTGTTTCGCAGCTAGTTCTATTCCCGAAAGGAGTGAAGATTTCTCCTCAATACTTACCCCACGGGGATCTTCTTTCATGGGCGGTACATCGAGCATCCCCCGGGGGGCATCTCCAAGGATAACAGTTTCCTGGGTTATTCGGGCAAGCCTGCACGCGGATTCGAGAATCGCGTCAAATTTTTGACCTGTACAGGGGATGTAATTATCGATCTGGAGAACTCCCCAACCGGTTCGCTGAGTACCCTGATCACGGCTTTGTTGAAAAATGAGGATCCGGCTGATTCCACCACACCATTATCGATATCAATATGGGTAACCTCCCCGGTTACATGCCTCAGATCATAATATTGAACGCCGGGCATCAAGTTCAGGCCATCGTCTGCTTAATTGCAGGGAGTTCCGGAATTATTACTGTTGACCTGATAGCCATCTTTTTGAGTTTGGTGAGGAATCCATCTGCGTTTTCCGGAACCAGCGCAAACTTGAGGACGTCATTAATAGTATCCATCGGAAGGATCGTAACAACGGATTTATACCGCTCTTCTATCAAAACATCCCCAATATTCATACGGGGGATAAGTACCGTTTTGATTCCCGCTCTGGCAGCAGCTTCAATTTTATAGGTCACTCCACCAACCGGGAGTACATCTCCCCGGACAGACAGGGAGCCCGTCATGGCAATGTCCTGCCGTATCGGAATTCCCTCAATTGCACTGATTACAGCGGTGGCAATACTGATCGAGGCAGAATCTCCTTCTGCACCATAGGTACCGATAAACTGGATGTGGACATCCATGTTTTTGATATCTTTTCCTGTGAACTTTTTTATTAAAGCGCTGACATTTTTGATGGATTGCTGAGCAATTGACTCTTCATCTTTCAGCCAGGGTTCCTGGCGCTTTCCTGAAACACCTGTGGCGATGATCTGGCCACTCTCTCCTTGTGCCGGGGTTACCTCCGCCATTATAGGGAGGACTGATCCCGCGTCATTGCCTGTCACTGCAAGCCCGTTCACGCGTCCGACGCGGGTACCTTCAACAATAGTCATCTCATATTCCCGGAGATGTTCGGTAATTTCATCGGAAACCTGATCTTCAATCGATCGTGCTGTACCCTTCGCCGCTATTACATGGACAGATGTCGTCAGGATAGCATTTTCCTGCCGCGCAATATCTCCTGCAACACGGATCAGTCCCCCCATGTCACGCAGTTTTAATGTCAGGTGTCCCTTCCGGTTCGAGCGCCGTTTTGCTTCACGGAGGATTTCATCAATCGCACTTTGATCAAAATGGGGGATCTTCCCGTCATTTTTCACTTCCTGGGCAATAAAACGAATATATTTACGGCGATTGTCCTCATTGTCCTCCATACTCTCTGCCATATACACTTCATACCCATACCCGCGGATACGAGAACGAAGTGCCGGGTGCATCCCCTTGATAGCATCAAGGTTTCCTGCAGCAACCATCACAAATTTGCAGGGAACCGGTTCGGTGCGGACCATTGCACCACTCGATCGTTCACTCTGGCCTGTGATCGGGAACTCTCCTTCCTGGAGCGCGGTGAGCAGGTTCTGCTGGGAATGCGGGTCCAGTGTATTTATTTCATCTATGAAAAGCACGCCACCATGTGCCCTGTGGATAGCACCCACCTCAACCCGGTCATGGGCAGGGGTTTCAAGTCCTCCACTCTGGAAAGGATCGTGCCGTACGTCACCAAGAAGCGCACCGGCGTGAGATCCGGTCCCGTCGACAAAAGGCGCAATATTTTTGGTATCGTTGGTAACGAGAAGTTTTGGCACCATTGCCTCCTCCCGGGGGGTGGTGTACCGTAAAGCCATGAATACAAATGCAGCGGCAATGATTCCCATCAGCCACTGATAGGTAAGGAATGAATAGCCAATGATACCTATAAGGAGGAGCATAAGCAGGGTGTTCCGGAACTGGATTTTTTTCTTTGCCTCTGCTTTATGAGCTGCAACAATCTGCTTGCCCCGCCCCCCGCTGACTGTCCTGATTATCGGGTTGTTGGGATCATCAGAATTCGGGTATGCAAGAATATCCTGAAGATCTTCTTTTGGCAATATCTCGGCCATTGCCTTACCCAGCATTGACTTTCCTGTCCCCGGACTCCCGATCATCATGACATGCCGGCGCTGGATTGCTGCCTTTTTAATGACCTCGACCGCGTGCTCCTGACCGATTACCTGATCAATCAGCTTTTCTGGAACTTCGATCTGGGAGGAGGTGGCTATCACACTTTCAGTATGCGCAACCTCAGGTGTTGTCACCGGGGTTTCTATTTGCACATTCGGGGGTGAAGATTGTTCGGAACTTTCCATTGCGGAATATACCTCTTTATCACTTAAGAGTTTTCATATCAATTGTTGCATGATAGTTTAAGTACTTTCAGCTGATTACATCGGACGGTTTTTTTGAGGATTGGTATGAAACATATAAAAAAATCAATAAAAACCAATGCGCATAAACTACAAGAGCAACAATCGTACAATAAATCCGGAATAGAAAGAAACTCCACCACCAAGGGGTTAGGATAGATGCAATGAAAGTAATCTGTACTGAAAAATCCCAAATACTCGCTACAGGCCTTGCCAGGGCACTGAAGACCTCAGTTGTCGAAGTAAAATATTCCCGTTTTCCTGATGGGGAACAGTACCTGATTACCGGTGAACTCGATGATGAGACGGTTATTGTCGGAAGCGTCGTGGATAATGACTCACTCGTCCAGTTAATCCTGTTGATCGATGCCTGTGACGGCTCTGATAATCAGCTTGTTTTACCCTATATGGGATACGCCCGACAGGACAAGCGATTCTTGCGGGGAGAGCCTGTAAGTGCACGTGCCATTGCTCAGGTACTCAGTAGAGGGGTTTTGGAAATTATTACCGTCAATATCCATGAAAAAGAAGTACTGAAGTATTTTGGGATGCCAGCAAGAAATATCTCACTTGCCCACGACATCGGTTCCTATATAAAATCCTTAAATCTCGACAACCCCCTGATTCTTTCTCCTGATGAGGGAGCCCTCACTTTCGCAGAGCAGGTCGCATCTGCGGGGGGATGGGATGTTGATCATCTCGTGAAGACCCGACTCAACGGCCTTGAGGTGAAGATGGCTCCAAAGCAGATATGTGCTGCCTCAAGGTCGGTCGTTATAGTTGATGATATCATATCAACGGGAGGGACAATTGCCACCGCTTCGGGTATGCTCTATCAGCAGGGGGCAGAAGACGTATTCGCTGCATGTGTTCATGGGGTACTTACGGGAGGTGCATACGTCCACCTTATGACTGCAGGAATCCGTGATGTTGTCTGCAGTGATACCATCGAACGAGGGTGCAGTAAAATATCGGCCGCAAGCCGGATCGCCCAGACTATTAAAAAAACTGATTCTCAAGATCTTAAAAAATGAATGAATGATGTAGATTCTCGTAGATTGCCTTATGAAAGCCGTTCTTGATTCCAGTATTTTTTTCTCAGACTCGCTCAGTCACCGGGGACCTTTACACAACTCCTTCTGTCTGTGAAGAGCTGATTGATATCTGCTCAAAAGGGAAATTCGAAAAATTTTCCGCTGATGGCTTACGCGTTGTTTCTCCGAGTGCCCAGAGTAGAGAGAGAGTGACAACTGCTGCCAAAAAAACCCGGGATACGTGTGTAATTTCTGAAACGGATTGCGATCTTCTGGCGCTTGCTCTCGATCTCAATGCAGTTCTCCATACCGATGATTTCGCTATTCAGAACATCGCAAGTGTCCTTGGGGTGCAAACTATTCCTATCAACCAGCGAAAGGCAAAACGCATTCATTGGAAATACCGGTGTAGTGGCTGTGGCAGATATTCCGATCATGATGGAGAATGTCTTATCTGCGGTTCGATAATTAAAAGAAAACTTAAATAGATACCGGAGAATCTTTTTCCCATGTCTTCCCTTGACGATCTGGTTGGCAGGGCAAAACTGCTCCTAGCAGAGGGACATAGTCCAGGTCAGATTGCAGATGAACTCTCCCTTTCTATGGAAACCGTGACGTGGTTGCTTACGCAGGGGAAAGGTACGACTGCCCCGAAGGATGTCCACATAGACTGGACTGCGGTCAGCAGTCAGGCACCTCTGCTCGAAGAAACTTCATTGATGCTCCTTCAAAGGTATTATGGAAACCAGTCTGATGAGAGCATTTCATCACCAGCTGCGGGGGTTTTTGTTGGTATTGCACTGTCTGGTATCCCGCTGGCAACCATCATTGCAGTTCAGGAGGCAGCAAAACTTGCAATCTATCACCCGGCTAAACAGAACCAGAGTGAGAGACCGATGGGATCAATCAGCGGAAATTTTGCCGCTATCGGAGGGGAGCGTTGTATAATCGTTGACGATACCATAACATCCGGTAATACCATGCGGGAAGTGGTGAAATATCTGAAGAAACATAACGCAATCCCGGTTGCCATCTGGGTAATATTTGATAAGCGCGGCATCAAGGATATTGATGGTGTGCCAATTTATTCTCTCTTTAAAATATCCCGCATAGACTGAATATTTCTTTTTTTTTAGCGCTAAACACAGACTATATATAGAAGTTCAATTCCACCTTTTACATCATCGGAGGATCCATTATGCAATCTGGACAACAAATTATCATTTTAAAAGAAAATGTAGAGCGTAATACCGGGAAAGAAGCCCAGCGCTCGAACATCGCAGCAGCAAAAGCAATTGCCGGTGCTGTCAAGTCAACACTTGGTCCACGGGGAATGGACAAGATGCTTGTAGATTCAACCGGGGACATTGTGATCACCAACGATGGCGCAACCATTCTTGGTGAAATTGCTGTGCAGCACCCCGGCGCAAAAATGGTGATTGAAGTCGCACGGACTCAGGATGAAGAGGTCGGCGATGGAACAACCACCGCTGTTGTCATTGTTGGCGCGCTCATGGAGCAGGCAGAGGGAATGCTCGAACAGGGTATTCATCCAACCGTGATCGCACAGGGATACCGCATGGGAATGGAAAAAGCGCTCGAGATCGTCAACAGCCTCTCTCTCAAAGTGGACCCCACGGATCGTAAAACCCTTTTTAAAATTGTGGACACTGCCATAACCGGCAAGTCGATCGAGTCTGTAAAAACCAAACTTGACGGTATTATTGTTGATGCCGTAATGGCAGTTGCTGAAAAAACCAACGGGAAGATCACTGTCGACGAAGAAGACGTGATGATAAAGAAACAGAAAGGAAAGGCAATGGACGATGCCGAGCTGATCCGCGGTATTGTCATTGACAAAAAGCGCATAAGTGAAGGGATGCCTAAAAAGGTTACAAAAGCCAAAGTCGCTCTGATTGCAACCCCGCTCGAGATCACAAAAACCCAGGTAAAAGCCAAGATCAAGATCACGAGTGCTGAGCAGATTAATGCCTTCTCTGAGCAGGAACGCGATACCCTCAAAAAACTTGCCGATGCTATCATCGAAAGCGGTGCAAATGTTCTTCTGTGCCAGAAAGGTATTGCAGATCCGGTCCAGTTCTATCTGGCAAAGAACGGAATTTTTGCCATTGAGGATGTTCCGGAAAGCGATATGAAATATGCTGCACGATCACTTCATGCAACTATTGTAAACAAACCAGATGCACTTACGGCAAAGGATCTCGGGGCTGCAGACCTTGTCGAAGAGGATACTGAGGCCAACATAACCCGAATATCCGGGTGCAAGAACCCCAAGTCAATCACAATCCTGCTCCGCGGCTCAACTGATTATCTCCTTGATGAACTCGAACGCGCCGTAGTTGACGGAACCCGCGTGGTTATGGACGCCATGGAAGATGGTACCTATGTGGTTGGGGGCGGGGCAGTAGAGACTGAACTCTTAATGAAAATCCGGGATTACGCCTCAACTGTCGGGGGACGCGTCCAGCTTGCCATCGAAGCATATGCAGCAGCATATGAATCCATTCCCCGCACTCTTGCAGAGAACTCAGGATACAATCCTATTGACAAACTGGTAGAACTCAAGAACGCCCATTCAAAAGGGAAGAAGAACGCAGGTCTGAACGTGTATGACGGCACTATTGTGGATATGCTTGCGGCAGGTGTACTTGAACCCCTGAGATCAAAACGCCAGTCTATCCAGAGCGCTTCAGAGACTGCAGTCATGCTCATCCGCGTTGATGACATGATGGTCACCCAGTCAAAATCGCCAGGTTCTGGCGGTGCTCCTGCAGCATTTTAAAAAAATATTTTTTTTTATCTATCAAAATTGACAGGGATCATTTATCTCACATCCTGTTTCTTAAATTCCTGACCGGATGCATGTAATTCTGGAGAAGATTTGCAATGACTTCACCTTTCATTAGCGGATCCAATGTGGCCAATATCTGAAAGAATCGATCAGGACTATTTTGGCATCAGATAACTATTAGAGTGTTTGAGAGAAAAAATATCAGAACCGGTTGCCGAGGTAGTCTAGCCCGGGAAGGCGGTAGCCTCGAAAGCTACTGGCGCTTCGCGCCTCGGGAGTTCAAATCTCCCCCTCGGCGTAATTACTATTTTTGGTTTTTTTCACCTTTTATCATAATCGAGTGTTGCTTTCCACCAAAATCCATTTTTTTATAGAGGACCTTAAAATGTTAAAAGATGAAAAACCTCAAAAAACAATAAAATAATATTGCAACTCGATTGCGAAAAAAACAAGTAATAAGCACTTATTTTCTCAAAAAAGCACCAAAAATTTGAACTTTTCTGTTTTTATAAAGAAAAATAAATTATATATAATACCACTCCATAGTATATCATACAACATCAGTTTGTTATACCCATGGTCAGTACCGGGGCGCTAAAAATCGACAGGGAAAACCTACAAAAAGGAGGAAACCACAATGATCCGTATCAAGAAAAATAAACCACAGATTTCTCCGGATACAAGATCATTTCGCCAGGTTCGAAGGCTTAATCTGAACCGGACCTACATTCCGCTGAAAATCGGAATAATAGTCGGATATATTCTTTTAGGGATGTTATCCGCATCTACATCCATGTTCGGAATTCTGCTTGGAGCGATGCTCCGAATCGCCGGGTTATAATTTTTTCGCAGATTTTTTTTCTCTTTTAATGATCCACATTTTTTTTAAATATTTTATATTTGGAAAAGCATTACTTTCAAAGAAATTCATATACCACAAATTGACAGGATTATGAGTTTTTGATATCCATGGAAAATAGAAGATAAGATTCGTTTTTTAGTCTCTTGCATTTTATGCCCCCAAAAAAACAGCCCGGATGGAAAATACCTGAGTACTGAATGGACAATTTCCAAAAAAAAGGGCGTGTGCAATTTACCTGAAACTCCATTATTCCACGATTACGGTTCCCTGCATAGACGGGTGGATGGTGCAGGCATAATCATAGATGCCGGCTCTGTCAAATTTCCTGCTCCAGGATTGCGAACCTGCGAGCACAGTTGAATCAGCGCCATCCGAAAATAATATCCTGTGTGGAACTGAATCCTGGTTCAACCAGCGCACTGTTGATCCCATCTTCACCCTTATACTTGCGGGATCAAATGCAAAATTTTTGATCCTGATAGTATTATCGGATACAGAAGAAGTTGTCTGGGGAACTTGAATTGTTGTCACTGTCATTTGTTGGGTCGTTTGAAGTGGTACAGATACGGTGACCGGGGGTTGGGCCGGAGGTGTTGACTGAGTGCATCCACAGATACCAACCATGATGATGATAATAACAAGAAGAATAAGACCAGTTTTCATAGATTAACTTCCAGCAGTCCCGTATAATAAATTGATGTCTCCAAAAAACGGGAGGACATGATCACTTAATGATCATGAGAGGTTATACCTGGGATCGGCGTTTTCAGGATAAAAACTGGTTTATTCCTCATTGTGTCCATGAACTCCTCTACATGATAACGGTCAGAAAGGGAAAGATCAGAAAGGAGTGCATCCGGTAAAGCACGGGCAAATTTCCAGCCTTCTGCCTGAGGCAAAGGGAGGACTGCCCGAATTTTGTCTTTTCCCATTTTCCGGATTTCCTGTAATGAGTGCATCACCCGTTGATCGGTTCCTTCTTTACCAGCTCGCGTTACCCTTATAATAAAATCACTATACCGCACCTGGGCCTTGTCGCCAAGCTGATCCCGAAGCAGGAGGGTAAGCAACCGGTTAAACCTGCCACCGGAAAAAGAAAATATGAGAACCTCAACCCCTTTTGTCCCGGTTCGTTCGATAACATGCAACCCGTCCCTCCCAATACTTTCCGGAATCCGTGCCATAAGGGATTGCATCACCTCCTTTTCATGCTCACTCAGGGGAAGCACTGATCCCCCTTGTGCAAATATCTTCTGAACCCTTCGGCATATAAGGGATGAAAAGCCATCTTCACCTGCGCTGGTCCAGAAGGTGCGGGAAGTGTCCGATCCGCTTGGAACTACTACTACAATATTATGTCCCTCATCGCACTTCACCATCGACCAGCTGCGCCCGCCAAGCGTGATCTCAATTGAGTTCCTGCTGTTAACGAACCGCGCATCCAGCTTCCCCACTACTTCACCATCGGGAGTTACAGCACGATACTCCCCGCCACCGCTGATCACTGAATAGAGATCCTTCCAGTTTGAACGTCCGAACATCCGCTCGGCCTCGGTTCCCAGCATCAGCATCTCTCCGTCAGGTGTCAGATACCCCTTCTCCACGAGATGGATGACAATCTGATCCAGGATCTTTGGCTCTATATCTCTGAATACCGGCCGGGAAAGTACCGATACTCCCAGTTGTTTGCGACTGACCCTCGAATGAGTATACAAATACAGGAAAACCTGCTGGAGCAGGACATTGTATGGTTTTTTTGGGGGAACGAGATTTTCAACTTCCTTATGGATCGCACATTCTATGATGGCAAGACTGCAAAGCAGTTCACAAGGGTTCTGGAGCACCCAGGCCACATATGCCGATTTCCCGCGCCGACCACTCCGGCCCATTCGCTGAAGGAATGAGGAGACGGAATTTGGGGGGCCTACCTGTACCACCACATCAAGGTCGCCGATATCAATACCGAGTTCCAGTGTGCTTGTGCAGATGATGCAGGCACCATCGTGTGAAGAAAATGCTTCCTCCGACGTTTTTCGCGTCGCTGGAGAGAGCGATGAGTGATGAATGTGAAGATTTCGTATCCTGCCGGCACCCGCCTTCATAAGTTTCTCTGCAACACTCCGGCTGTTAACAAAGACGAGAGCCTTCTTTCCGTCCACGATCCGTACCAGCGCATTGATCCGGTCCATTTCTTCTGCTTCGACAATAAACAGGAACTGTTTCTCTGTGGGGGATGACGGGACTGCCACGAGTTCGGTTGTGTGTCGGTCATCAGAAAGCCATGCAAGGACTTCCCTGGGATTTCCTGCTGTCGCTGAAAGTCCAATCCGCTGGACCTGTTTTTTTGTTAAACGGTCCATCCTGTCGAGCAGCACCTTAAGATGAACCCCCCGCTCGGACTCTACAAAAGCATGGAGCTCGTCGATGATGATGGTTCGAACCCGCCGGAGATCTGAGGACAACTTTTTTTCCTGGAGAAGGACCTCAAGCGATTCAGGAGTAATCATGAGAAAATGTGGGGGCTCGCCGTCTTTCCAGGAGCGATCCCCTTTCGGAACGTCACCGTGCCATTTCATGACGGACAATGACGTCGGTATGCAGAAATCCCTGAAACGATCCTCCTGGTCATTGATCAGTGCTTTTAAAGGAGAGATGTAAAGACAGGTCACTCCCATCCTCCCATTTTTCAGGATATCGTCCATAACCGGAATCAGGGCTGCCTCAGACTTCCCGCCGGCGGTTGGTGCAATCACAAGCACATCGCCCCCCTTCGTCACTGCAGCATATGTCCGCTCCTGTACTTCACGGAGCTCGGTCCAATCCAGTCGTTGAGAAAGCACGAGCTGAAGGGATTCGTGGAGAGTTGAAAATACTGATGACACGTTTTTCTACCTAAAGCGTAGTCCCTGACGCATTATGTTCTTTCCGGGTCATTTTGTCATTTAAGTGAAATGTGTTTTAGTGAAGGCCAGAATCAGCGTGAAACTCCTCTTGGACGGGAATCTGACTCCTGCTCAAGAGAACCTTTTTTTGTTCAGAGAGACGACAAAATAACCATGGAACTCGCACAGCAGAAATGCGCTACTTATCGGGTAGGAACTCCTCCATTGACAAGAAAGGAGACGTTTGAGCTCCTCGGTGAAGTGCCCGGATGGTCGCTCGAGAACGGTCACCTTACCCGTATATTTGAGCTTGATGACAGCGACCAGTGCGTTGAATTTTTTATTGAGGTGATGGCTCTTTCATCACAGGAGGGACATATTCCGGATATTTTCATGAAAGAGTCACGATTTATCGAAATTTCATATTATACGTATCTTGCCGGCGGGTTAACACCCAACGATTTTATTATGGCAGCTAAACTGAACACACTCAAACAAGAACAATAATTTCGTTTTGTAAATGTTTGATAATTCTGTTTTTTAAAAATTTATTTCAGCCTAAATTTCCTGACAATTTTTTCCCGTATTGCTTCTTTTGGATAAGCACCAATAATCCGGTCCACCAGCTGACCATGAGAAAATAGCATGATGGAAGGTATAGCGGTAATGTTGAACTGCATGGCGAGAAGCCGGTTATCCTCGGTGTTACACTTTCCAAACGTAACCTTCCCGGAAAATTCCTGAGACAGTTCTTCAATCACCAACCCAACTCTGCGGCACGGAGCGCACCATTCTGCCCAGAAATCCAGGACTACAAATGGATGAGTCTTGATGAATTCCTGGAAATGCGTCTCGTCCACATGTGTCACATCCACTTTGGTCGTGTGTTTCATTTTTTCTTTCAGTTCCTGTATCCGCTTCTCTCGTATCCGGCTGATTTCATCATCCATAATTCTCTGTAGGTAAAAGAGTAATTAAATGTCCCTGACAGGTTACCAGTATACGGGAAAACTGAGTAAAGTATATCAGCGCAAGCCAACTATATTATTACCCTGATTATTGGAGCGAGGTAGGGTAGTCAGGATATCCCGACGGGCTCATAACCCGTAGATCGATGGTTCAAATCCATCCCTCGCTACTGCTTTTTTGGTGAATTTTTGTTGTTGAATTTCTGCCTTTTTGATAGTTGAAGAGGCTGGCCAGACCTGGAAAGGGTTATGGAAATAACCGAATCCAAACCAGACGAAATACATATGGCAATATTTCCACTAAAACATATTATTCCACCATTTTTGTCTTTGACGGGTACGATCAGTCAACACATTTGGGCAAGATGTATGCGTTTATCCTTTTCGTGCCACAAGGACATGAATATCCGATTCCGGTAAACCACTTCAACATCAGAAAAACCACAGTCATGCAGCCAGTGGAGTTGACCTGATAATTTCTCATTCCGGTCAAGGGTATCACGACGCTCGAGAATCTCCGCTTGCTCAAGATCATCCATCGAACCGTTGTTAAGAAATTCATTCCAATATTCAAGGTACCTTTTCCAGAAATATGGCGAATCACTATCTGCCTGATCTGCATTTACAAACAACCCACCCGGTTTTAGTGCAGAAAATACGTTCCTGAACAGGGAGCGTTGTCCCTCAAAGTGAGATGATGGATGGAAAGTGCTGAGCAGACCAGATCGTAGGGCCCGGAGGAATCTCCTGGCTGTAATCACTCACAATGTAGGTAATATTTTTTCTGCCGGTGAAACTCTGCCTGGCACTTTCCAGCATATTTTCTGAAATGAGCAGGGACATCTGTGCATCGGGGAATTTCTGCAGTATTAGCGCACTCAATAAACCTGTACCTGCCCCGATATTAAGGATTGCAGGCTCTGGTTCTGAAGATTCTGCCGCCCATACTTCAGTAGTATAAAACTGCTGCATATCCGGAATGATATACTCACTCAGGAATCGTATTCTGTTGCATTAGCATCAAATGCCTTTTTTATATATTCCATTATCTATCCGCCACTATCTGAATGCAAAAATCCAAAGAATAACTTCATCTGGGCAAATGAAACACCGATAATTATTTCGATGGCAAAGAAGGAATTGTTCTCCGTTATATTAGGGACGAACCAGCCGGTCCTGTTTTATGCGCTTTCAGCATCAAACGATATCAGTTTAGACTGGTAAGTCCCGTCGATAAAATCAACCTGTCGCATCTTTGCCTGCTCACCTTCGATCTGTAAAGGATAGCATCCCGTGAGGCAACCGGTACAAAGGTTTTCCCGGTCAAAACCAATTGCTTCAATGAGCGCAGAGAGCGATACATGATGAAGGGTTGTAGCAGTAATGCTGTGCCTGACCTCCTCTTCTATCCTGTTGCTCGCGATCAGCTCTTCCCTCGTTGGCATATCAACGCCAAGATAGCAGGGAGCTTTGATTGCCGGTGAACCGATACGCATATGGATCTCCCGGGCACCCGCTTCCCGCATCATGCTTATAATTCTGCGCGAAGTGGTTCCCCGTACGATACTGTCATCGACAAGAACAACGGATTTTCCCTTCAGGTGAGCGGGAATAGGGTTGAGTTTTATTCGTACTGCTTTTTCCCGCTCCTTCTGTGTCGGCATGATAAAGGTGCGTCCCATATACCTGTTCTTCATCAGTGACTCAACAAACGGGATCTTTGAGCGTTCGGCATATCCGATAGCATACGCTGTTCCGGAATCAGGAAGGGAACAGACTGAATCCGCAACCACCGGATCCTCTTCATAAAGTTTTTGACCGATAGTACGCCGTACATCATAGACAAGCACGCCATCGATGATCGCATCTGCACGTGCAAAGTAAATATATTCAAAGATGCAGTGCGCATGCTTGCCTGCAATCGCTACCTGGTTACATTTTATTCCTTCAGTATCTATCCTGACCAGTTCCCCGGGGCGGATGTCCCTTATGAATTTTCCCTTGAGTGCATCAACCGCCACACTCTCGGACGCAACCATGTACCCGTTTTCAGTCTTACCAATACAGAATGGTTTGATTCCCAGCGGGTCCCGGAAGGCATAGAGTATCCCGTCAATCATCATCACAACGGAATAGGATCCCACGAGTTTTCGCATACAGCGGTTAACTGCGTCCTCCACACACCCGGTATTACTTATCTCATCAATGAGGATCTTTGCAATGATTTCCGTATCAGTAGTGGTAGTGAAAATCTGGCCGGCCTGTTCATACTCAGCTCTAAGTTCAGCAGTGTTTACAAGGTTGCCATTATGGGCAATTGAGATGAAATGATCCTTAAACTGGAAATTGAGAGGCTGGATATTCTCAGGAAGATTGGACCCGGTGGTGGGGTACCGGACATGTCCGATACCGGCATTCCCTTTCAGATCATTTAAAACAGTAGGGGAAAAAACATCGGCGACGAGACCGTGCCCCTTAAATTTCTGGAGGTTAGTGCCATCATAGGTAGAAATTCCAGCACTTTCCTGCCCCCGGTGCTGGAGAGCGTACAGGGAGTAGTAGAGCTGAATCGAAACACCGCCAGCATCGACGATGCCAACGATACCACACATGGTGCAACTCTAATGCGTTGGAATTTTTGGTCTCTTTGTGGTCCACTTATAGCTGCGCATTTTGGTGCTTCTGCCAAACCCGCAGGCAGAGCATTGTTTTTTCTGGGCGTGAAACGAGATTTTCCCACAGCGCCGGCAGGCGACATGAGTGAACTTGTTCATCTTTCCCATTGATGGAGTGCCTTTTGACATGTAACTTCACCTTATTGTTCCAGCGATGGGGATATATAGATAACATTATCCCCGCGTACGATGAGCGTGCCTACCTTCTGAACCTGCCCATTCTCCTCTTCCTCCGCCTTATCCAACACGAGGTTCATATGAACATCATATCCCTGGAGAATTCCCCGTATTTCTCTCCCGCCTTTGAGAGATACAATAACGGGTTGTCTGTTCAGCACCTGATCCAAAATATCCAACGGCCTTTTGGTCATAATACTACCTTTCACCATCGCTCTGGAGTAATATATGTGTGTGAGCTGCTTACTTAAACATACCGTAGATCTGCAAAGGCCAAAGTGTTTCTATTGCTGAAATGAAGGAAAGGTTTCCGAACTAACGTCAGAATTTCCAATGCAAATTTTTTTCAAGAGAGAGATATGAATGTAGGAACTGTAACGATGAAAAAGATTGTTGTAAAAAAACGTCATTCTATCAGAAAAAGCCATGCACAGGATCTCCTGTCCCGACTTTTTGACCAGATAGGGAATTCAGCAAAATTTTTTCATGCGGATATGATTGAAGTTCTTGAGACAAACGCCGATGTCTCGCTGTTCCTGGTTGACAAAAAACCGCTCCTGATGGACACAGGGGAATGGGTATTCCCTACCTTGAAGGGTGCGATCCAGTTTCCCTTTCCGGAACGCAGGATAGTTGTGGATACCGGGGCCATCCCCTTCGTAGTCAACGGAGCAGATGTTATGCGGCCGGGTATCATCTCTGTATCGGATGACGTAAAGATCCAGAAACCGGTACAGATCGTTGATGAGCGGCATGGCAAACCCCTTGCGATCGGAATAGCGCTTCTTGATGCGCCCGATATGCGTGCCAGAATCTCAGGAAAGATGTGTAAAAATTTTCATCACGTCAGCGATGAGATATGGAACATTGAAATCTAACAAGAACCAGTCCAAATCGATTGTGCGGAAAATCGGTCATTTTCTTTATTTTATAGTAAAAAAACCCTGGCAGATGCTTTCAAAATAGATACTATTAAATAAGTTTCATCATACAGTTTTTTTATGGTTAAAATCATTGATACCCTTCTTGGAAAGAGTTCCGCAAGCTCGGACGACGACTATATGGAGCTGGATCTTGCATCATATGAAGAGCATGGTGCCTCTGCCCCGGCACTGCTTGTAAAGATCGCTACCATTACGGATCTCAAAGATACACCACGGGTTAAGGACGAAGTATACAGTGGCAACATAGTAATTGTTGACATTTCCCGGCTCAAAATGGACAAGATATCCTATGAGCGGGTTTTAAAAGACTTAAAAGAAGTAGCGAAGGATGTCAATGGCGACATCATCGGTCTTGGGGACCAGAGATATGTAGTTCTTACACCAATGTCGGTGAAAATTTCCCGTGATAAGATTGGTGGAGTTTAGCATTGCGAACGGTCGTTCCAGGTCCTTGTCCCAATTGCAATACCGAAATCGAATATATTTACCAGACAGAAAATATCCCTTATTTTTCTGATATTCTGATCATTTCTGCTATCTGTAGTTCATGCGGATACAAGTATGTTGATACCCAGCTTCTGAAACACGGTGATCCGGCACGGTACACCGTGACGGTCGAATCGGAGGAGGATCTTGCGATCCGTGTGATCCGGAGCATGAGTGCGAGTCTTGAAATTCCCGAACTTGGTGTGCGAATAGATCCTGGACCGGCCTGCCAGGGCTTTGTGTCCAACATTGAGGGGGTCCTTGATCGTATCGAACAAATCGTAAAAGGAGCCTTGCTCTGGGGAGACGAGGATGAGCGGGGAAATGCACGAGCGCTTCTGGAGAAAATTGAGGGAGTGAAAAGTGGAGAGATCTCCGTAACACTCATCCTTGAAGATCGTTGTGGCAACAGCGAGATTATATCGGATAAGGCGTTGAAGAGTTGGTATTCACCAGAACCGGATCAATAAAATAAAAAAAGAGTATAGTCCCAATTAAACCACTAAAATAAAATTTATTCACGACGTAAAAATATGAAAATATAAGTTACTGGTTTCGAGATAGAACGGGGTGCTTCATTTTTTGGAAAATAGATTTTTTAGATTTCATTAATGATATTGGTTTTATCACATTTTGGGGGGTGCCACAGCGGCGGGGGCGGAGGCAAAGCCGAAGCACCCAAGAGCGTTATCAATCCCTATTTTAGATAAATCGTTCAAAAATTTAGTCGCTAGAATGTGACTATACCCTAAAAAAATTATTACGTAATTTCGAGATCTTTCAGCCAAACCCCGGGTTCCTCGGTAATTTCACCCACGACTTTCGCACCTTTGACAACCTTCTGCACACCGGCAACACTATCTGTTGGCACTATGTAGGCGTATCCCATTCCCATATTGAATGTACGGTACATCTCGACCGTCGAAATATCCCCGGTTTTCTGGATCCATGAGAAAATTTCCGGGGGTGTAATTGGGGTAATGACCATGAAACCATACGGACTGAGCCGCTTGAAATTGAGCAGTCCTCCACCAGTGATATGGCACATACCATGCACCGTGCAGGCTGAGGCTGCCTTCAGGGTTTCATGGTAGATTCGTGTAGGTATGAGGAGTTCCTCACCAAGTGTCCGGCCATTCTTCAGTCGTTCATCGTAACTTGCATATTTTTCTACAACCGCCCGTGCAAGCGAAAGTCCGTTACTGTGGATCCCAGTAGAAGGAACTCCGATGATTTTGTCCCCTGGCCGTATCGAACTGCCGGTGATGATTTTATCCTTTTTCTGCATTCCCAGACAGGTACCTGCGAGATCAAGACCATTGACAAGCCCTCGCAAAGACGCTGTCTCACCACCGACAATATCGATATTTGCCTGGCGGGCGCCTTCGTTTAACCCTATTCCTATCTGAGCCATCTTGGCAACTGAGAGCTTATCAGTGGCAATGTAATCCACAAATGCAACAGGTTCCATATTCATAACATAAAGGTCATTGACGTTCATCGCAATGCAGTCTATTCCTACAGTGCTCCAGTCCTGCATTTGATCAGCAACCAGCATCTTAGTACCGACACCATCAGTGGTTAATGCAAGTGCCATCTCACCAAAATCAATGAGTCCTGCAAAATGACCTACACTCCCAACCATCTTCCCTCTGCCTTTCCTTTTATAGGTCAGATTTTTTATCAGGGCTTTGATTGCGGTTGCCTCGAGATCGATGTCAACCCCTGCGTCGCGGTACGAGGTGCTACTCATCAGACTCCTCCGATAACCTGAATTCATCGTGAAGAATTCGTACCGCCCTGGGGCCATCCTGCTGATTCACCACAAATGAGATATTCGCTTCAGAGGATCCCTGCGAAATCATCATAACATTCACACCGGTTTTTCCCAGGGCTGTGAAGATCCGTCCACCCGTGCCAGGTGCTCCAGCCATACCAGCACCGACAACAGCAACTGCGCAAACATCATGATTGTGGGTAACTTCACGCACGATTCCCTGTTTCACCAGATCAGCGAGCGCATGCACCGCTGCATTGAGGTGCGCTTCATCAACAATAAGCGATATGTTTGCTTCTGAGGATCCCTGCGAAATCATCATCACGTTAACTTCATGATCCGCAAGGATTGTGAAAATTGCCTTTGCTACACCCGGTCTCCCAATCATCTGGGCCCCATTGATATTTATCGCAGCGACTTTGTCGATGTAGGTAAGGGCTTTAACGACGCGATCGTCTCGTTGCCCATTCCGTATAATCACCGTGCCGGGATGGGAGGGATTGAAGGTATTTTTTACCCGGACAAGGATATTCTTCCGCATTGCTGGTTCGATTGATCGCGGATGCATAACTTTTGCACCGAAGTAGGAGAGTTCCATTACTTCGATATAAGACAGTGAAGGCATGACCCGTGCATCATGTATTACCCTTGGATCGCAGGTCATAATACCATCCACATCCGTCCAGATCCAGATTTCGTCAGCGTCTATTCCGGCACCAATGATCGACGCAGAGTAATCGGAACCGCTCCTGCCAAGTGTTGTCACTATCCCGTTTCTGGTGCAGCCCATGAACCCCATGATCACGGGAATTTCTTTTTCCAGTATTGGACCAACCCTTTTTTTTATCCGTTCATCACTTTCCAGAAGTGCTGTGGATTCTCCATGTTGAAGTGTAGTGATGATCCCGGCATCGCAGCCATCCAGCACGGTGGAGGGGATACCGCGCTGGCGGAGAGCTGCACTAAGGACCGGGGCGAGCAGACGCTCTCCAAATGAGATGATATAATCCTTTGAGCGGGGAGTGAGTTCCCGCAGATTATATACCGCAAAGAGAATGTTCTGGAGACTGATGAGCCGTTCCTCGATAACAGCGCCGGTTTCTGCAATATAATCGGGTGCAGCCCCTTCGAGGGTAGACATATGCTTTTTTCCGAGCCCCTGGATGAGTGGTGCAATGGTGGTATCATCCTTTGCCGTCGGCAGTCTGCTGGCAATTTCAATAAGCTGATCGGTGACTCCACGCTGTGCGGATACAACAACTGCCAGTTCGTCTCCGGTTCTGTGATGTTTTTCCAAGATATCCACGACGCGTCTTATGCATTGCGCATCGGCAACTGAAGTCCCACCGAATTTCATCAATAATCTCATTTCGCTCTCACTCTGGCTGTGCCATTTGTTTATGTAACTATACGATCCACAAAATAATAGATGCTTGCAGGGGAGGTTGTAGATTGCCATGTTCTGGTGATCGGGAGCGGGGGAGCAGGCGTAAGAGCCGCCATAGAGGCATCACAATATGGCGACGCGGTGCTCATTTCAAAAACTATCGTTGGTAAAGGTGGCTGTACCACGATGGCAGAAGGCGGCTATAATGCAGTCCTCCGGGAGCAGGATTCATGCGGGATACATTTCGAGGATACTCTCAAAGGAGGTGCGTACCTTAACGATCCCGATCTGGTACGTATTCTTGTTCAGGAAGCTCCTTCGCGGATGGATGATCTCATACAATGGGGAGCGGTGTTTGATTTCACTGATACGGATGAAATTGCTCAACGACCGTTTGGCGGCCAGCGGTTCCCGCGAACCTGTTATGCAGGCGACCGGACCGGGCATGAGATAATGACCACATTAGTCGAGCGGCTCGATTCCTCGAATGTTTCCTTACTTCAGGAATTTACTGTTATCGACCTGCTTAAAAGTGGTGAGGCGGTCATCGGTGCAATGGCTCTGGACGAGAAAGGCAATATTGTCTTGTTAAAGGCGGACAGTACAATCCTTGCTACCGGCGGCGGAACAAAAGTGTATGATATCTCCACAAATTCTTCGAGCGGTACTGGTGATGGTTTTGCCATTGGCTACCGTTCCGGTGCCGAGCTGATCGATATGGAAATGATCCAGTTCCATCCGACCGGGGCGGTATTCCCCTATGATGCACGGGGAAGACTCGTGACCGAAGCAGTGCGAGGCGAAGGAGGACTCCTGCTCAATAACATCGGCGAGCGGTTCATGAAACACTACGATCCCGAACGGATGGAACTTTCCACGCGGGATGTGGTTGCACGGGCAATCGCAACGGAAATACAGTCCGGGCGGGGGACAAAAAACGGCGGTGTATATCTTGATGTTACACATCTTCCCAGAGAGCAGGTTGAGACCCGACTCCCGGTAATGCTCGAACAGTTCCTGAAATTCGGTGTTGACATAAGGGAAAAACCTATGGAGGTAGCTCCCACGGCTCACCATATCATGGGCGGTCTTCGGATAACACCGGAATGCCGGACAACTCTTCCCGGGTTATTTGCCTGTGGCGAAGTCGCCGGGGGCGTTCACGGGGCAAACCGTCTGGGGGGAAATGCCCTTGCTGACACACAGGTCTTCGGAAAACGGGCTGGTGAATTTGCAGGTAAAACGGAAAAAAAGATTAAAAAAGTAAATGAAGAACAGATAAAACATCTTCGCGGTTCTCTTGCTTCCTTATTTAGGGGGTGTGAGAGTCCGGCACAGGTTCGAACACAACTCCAGCAGGCAATGTGGATGGGTGCGGGGATCTTCCGGAACGCAACAGATCTCAATAAAACCCTGGAGACTATAAGAAGCCTGTCTCATGCAAACATACGTGCTGAATCTGCCAGAAACCTTACGGAATGCTGTATTTTTCGGAACATGTGCCTGACCGCATCGCTTATCTGCCGGAGTGCGCTGATCAGGGGGGAGTCGAGAGGTGCGCATGTCAGGACAGATGTAAAACAGATACATGATGCACATCACTCCCCCTTCGGTCACACATTCATTTCGCTCTGTAAAGAAGGTATTGAACAGAACAGGGGGGTTACATGAAGACATTTACCGTCAGAATTCGACGTTTTGACCCGGAGGAGGACAAGGAGCCGCACTACGAGACCTATACGGTGAAGGTCAACGAAGGTGCACGAGTCCTCCATGTTCTCCATGCCATCCATGATGAGCTGGATCCAACACTTTCTTATCGGTACTCCTGTGCTTCGGGCCAGTGTGGTAGTTGTGCTGTCAAGGTTAACGGGGAACCAGTCCTTGCCTGTATGGAAGAGGCACAGGATCGAATCACTATAGAACCCCTCAACTTACCAGTAAAAAAAGATCTCGTCGTTGATCTTCTTCCCGGACTTGCTGCCATAACACCCTTGAAACCCGCTGGAAAACCGGTTCGGGTTACAAAATCTGCGATCGATGAGATCAAGCCATTAAAAGACTGCATTGAATGCCTTGCCTGCATGTCGGTCTGCCCTGCGATGGAGGTTACAAAGTTCCTCGGGCCAACTGCCATGCGTCAGGAAATGCGGCTTGCACTTGACCCGCGAAATATCGATGATCGAATCCCCGCTGCTATTGAGGAAGGCCTCTTCACATGCACAAGCTGCCAGGCCTGCTGGAAGGTATGCCCGAAAGATATCCAAATCCCGGGCAAAGCGATAGAGAAGCTCCGGTCCTTTGCCAACAAAAAAGGACTGACGCTCCCACGACACCAGGAAGTAGCCGCGCTGATAAAGGATACCGGGCGATCCTTAACACGAACCGAGCCAACCTTCATGGAGCTCATGGACACCGTAATAATCGAGCCCGTTGTTCCCGTTAAGGCTACGGTCGGGTTTTTTGTCGGTTGTATGTACAACATGCGCCTGCCCAAAACAGCGCTTGACGCAATCGAAGTTCTGAGGCGCAACGGAATCCGGGTTATCATTCCCAAGGAGCAGGTCTGCTGCGGTTCGCCGCTCATCCGAACTGGCCAACTGGCCTATCTGGATACGCTCAAGAAGCGAAATATCGATGCATTCCGATTCCGTAACCTCGATACAGTGATGACCATGTGTGCCGGATGCGGATCGACTCTCAAAAATGACTACAAAACACCTTTTGTCGTAATGGATATCAATGAAGTGCTCACAAAATACGGAATTGAACCTCCGGCACGCCTGCCCATAAAGGCCACCTATCACGATCCCTGTCACCTCCTTCGCGGGCAGGGGATTCGCGAACAACCACGTGACCTGATCCGGCAGGTTGCGTATCTTGTCGATATGCCTTCCATCTGTTGTGGTTCAGGGGGTGGGGTGAAATCCGGAATGCCGGAAGAGGCAGCAGCGCTGGGTAAACGAAGGGGGGAGGAGATCAAAAAGTGCGGGGCTGATATTGTGATTTCATCCTGCCCGTTTTGTGAATTCCATATCGCTGGGCACACGGATAAACCCGTCAAAAATATCACTACTTTACTGCTCGAAGGATATAAGGAAAAAGACCGGAAAAAGATAAGCTGCCAGTCCTCTGAGAAAATTACAGGGACTACAAGGATTCTTTAATTTGATTTTTTTACCGTCTAAAATTGAAAATCATAAAAATGATGAAATTTTCTCATCGGGATTCAGATTTCAGTAAATATTCATGGGCTTCAAGTGCAGCCTTTGCACCTTCTCCGGAGGCAATAATTATCTGCTTGCCTTTTATTGAAGTGACGTCCCCGGCGGCAAAAACTCCAGCCATGCTCGTGTGGCAGTTTATGTCAACAATAATTTCTTTCTTCTCATTCAGCGCGACAAAACCATCAAGTATATCCGTGTTGGGTAACCAGCCTATCTCGATAAAAACCCCGTCGATCTCGATTTTCTGCTCTTCCCCAGATTCATTCCGTATAGTTATTGCATCGAGGAATTTATCGCCGTGAAGCGCTGTTATCTGTGTGTTCAGATGCACAGTGATGTTCTTTTTTGATTCGAGCATCCTTACATACACCGGATCAGCTCTTATACTACTCCGAACGATAAGACGTGCAGATTGTGCAATTTCACTCATTTCAACAACAGTCTGCAGCGCGGAATTGCCGCCACCCACAACCGTCACCCGTTTTCCCTTATATAGCGGTCCGTCGCATGTGGAACAGATAGAAAGACCGCGTCCAAGATATTGTTCCTCATTCGCAACACCAAGTTTTTTCGGCCTGTTACCCTGGGCAAAGATAAGGGATTTCGCCTTGAACAAATTTTCTGAAATTGTCCGGAGAATAAAAACGTCGTCCTCTTTAGAGATGCTGACAATCCGATCGAGTTCAAGTCTCATGTTAAGTGTATGGACCTGTTCTTCGAATTTCTTCATCAGATCTTCACCGGTAATCATCCGGTAGCCCATGTAATTTTCGATCGCCCAAGATGCCAGCGCCTGGCCACCAATGTTTTCACTGATGATAATTGTATTCAACATTTTTCTGGCACAATATACACCTGCTGTTAGTCCTGCCGGGCCGGCACCAACTATCAGAACATCATACACTTCACCGGATACAGTTTCACCAAAAAGTTCGTTCAGCTTCTGTGAATCAAACCCGATAATTATCTCATCGTCAACAAGAATAACCGGGACTCCTCGTTGTCCGGAGAGATCTATCATTTTTTTTGCAGCATCGGAATTTTCACCGACATCAATACTCTCATAAGGAACGCCATGTTTGTCGAGGAATGCCTTTGCCATCCGGCAATAGGGGCAATTTTTTGTTGAATAGACGGTGACTTTTCTCATCATTTCGAAAATGGTGCGGTGTCTTATAAATATATTGATACGGGAAAAAAGAGTTTTTTCTAATATTATCATAGCAACTTTCTTTTTGGACAAGCCCCAATACACCTTTGATAGGATACCATGAGCGTACTGCCTGGAATGGGGAGACTGAAAAAATACATTTTTTTTTGTCTTATTCTCCTCTGCTTATTAAGTGGGGCATGTGCCTATTCAGACAATACTTATTCTCAGGGAGAGCCGGGGTTGTATTTCAACTTCAATGAGGGAAGCGGGGATTATGCCCTTGATGCATCAGGTAATGGCAACGCAGGAACATTGCATGGTATATCGAGACTTGAAAACGGGGGTTGTGGACGGGCCGTATTTTTCAACGGAATTAACGACTATGGGGAAATACCCTTTACCTCCCAGAATCACCCCACAAAGGAAATAACTGTTTCTTTGTTGTTTTATACTGACTCGTTCGAACAACAGGTTTTAATCTCTTCGTATGAAGACGGGGGATACAGGTTGGGATTTGATGATGGTAACGATCTCTGGTGGACTATAAATCTGGAAAAACGCGGGGAGGTTTCATTACCGATTCAGCATGAAGGAATCTTGCTTCACCAATGGCATCAGGTTACAGGAACCTATGATGGGCAGACAGTCAAGGTATACCTCGATGGTGTTCTCAGAAACCAGTTGAATGCAACGGGTCCGATACACTATGAACACAACAATTATGTTATGCTCGGGGCCGATGCAGGTGTCTACAACCTCACGGATCAGAACTGTCCGCAGTATTTCCGGGGGGGGCTGGATGAAGTCAGGATTTACCCCGTTGCGTTGACCTACGGCCAGGTAATGGATGACAGGTTCAGTTGTTCACAGGAATCTGTCGTTCCTTCGAAGGATTTTTTAGTTCCGACTCAGTCTTTTTCTTCCTGTGCAGTTGCATCAGGTTCAATTATAATCGGCCAAAACGAATTAACTTCCCGAATCCTTACTTTCTCAAACCAGACTGAGAACCGGTACATGGAATGTTTCGATGCCCCCGGGTTCAACACTGGTTGTAAAGGCAAAAGACTTCAATTCTGTTTCATACCCTGACGCATGGTATATTGAATTGTCTGATGAAAAAGAAAGAATAACACGGTCTATCGCATTCCCCAATACCAATAACGCACCTGTAAAAGGGGTTGTACCATCAGGGAACGCTACTATTCGCATCAAATATTTTGACGGGAAAGGAAGGTTTCCCGCCCAGGTTGGCATCCAGTTTGAAAGTATTGCACCCAAATCTCCACCAATAGCCCCACAGACAATACTAAATTATCCTATAATTGTAATTTACTCTGCCTCCTGGGTGACTCTGATCGCAATCATCCTTGTGATGGTGTGGCTGCACCGGCGGAAACACAGAGCAAAATAATGTTATCCCACAGAAAAAAAATGAACTTGCTCAACGTTTGGGAAAAAAGTTAAAGGGTAATTTCCTGGAACTGTTTTCCAAAAACGCTGCAGATGGGGCATTTTTCCGGGGGTTTTCCAATTTCGATATTACCGCAGACAGGACAAAGAAAAATTTTCTCCCTCCCCATATCTTTTCCGGATTTTACTGCAATAAGTGCTTTATTATAGAGGTTTGCGTGTACCTGTTCAGCCTTCATTGCATAGGTAAATGCCAGCACAGCATCACTTTTTCCCTCTGATTCCGCAAGCTTGACAAAATCGGGATACATTTTTGTAAATTCGTAGGTTTCTCCTGCTATGCTCCCTACCAGATTCTTTTCGGTTGATTCGATTGCTGCCAGGACCTTAAGCAATTTTTTTGCATGAATTGCTTCTGCTTCAGAAGCTGCTTTGAAGAGAGTTGCCACGCCATTAAAGCCTTCGGCCGCAGCTTTTTCAGAAAATGCCAGATATTTTCGATTTGCCTGAGATTCTCCGGCAAACGCTTCCTTTGTATTTTCCATTGTTGCCATGAAGGAATTGTATGGCTCAATTTTTACTTAAAGATTCTTCATGGTCGCATTACCATTAAAACCAAAAAGAAAGGTTTTTGTTTCACTACAAGTACCCTGTCTTACCACAGGATCACCGGCTTTTTTCCGTTTCCTGATTACCGGATTTTTTTATGAAAACAATGAAAGATATTGCGCCAGATGACAGGCCACGTGAAAAGATCGCAAAAAAAGGCGCATCTGTCCTGTCAGACACCGAACTGATCGAAGCTATCATCGGGCGGGGTACAAAAAATAAAGACGTCCGAATGCTTGCAAAAGAGATATACAGTCTTATCCAGAAACAAAGGGAGAAAATCAGGTATGATGATCTGGCAGCCATAGAAGGAATCGGGCCCTCAAAGGCTTCGCAGATCACGGCATGCTTTGAACTCTCCCGGAGATATTCCTCGAAAGGAGGTCTGGATACACACGTGACAAAACCCGAAGATATCCTTCCCCATATTGCCTATTTGAAAGAAAAGCGACAGGAACATTTCATCTGTATCACCCTCAACGGGGCGGGAGAGATTCTCGGCAACAGAACGATAACGCTGGGTCTGCTTAACCACAGCCTTGTCCATCCGCGGGAGGTGTTTGCCGATGCAATTACAGATAGAGCCGCATCTATCATTTGCGTTCACAATCACCCTTCGGGTTCACTTGATCCCAGCCCGCAGGACATTGCAATCACTACACAGCTCAAAGAGGCGGGCTCGCTTCTTGGTATCCAACTGATCGATCATATAATTGTCACAAAAACCGGTTACCTGAGCATGAAGGAACGGGGGTTGCTCTAGCTGGCGAGAGAAAATGTAGCGTTCCTGCAAATACCAGGAATTTACTCGGTAAAAAAAAGATTGTTGCGGGAGAGATTATGAAGTGAGCGATTTTCCAAGGGCAAATCCTTTCTGGTAGGCAGCATCAAGCAGTTCCGGGTGTGCCGTAACGTCACCGAGCGTGTCCATATCGCTGATCAGCAATTCATCGGTGTACTGGCAGTCGATGATGTCAAAAAAGGCCTTTACGGTCAGTTTTGCACCCACAAAAACCTCGGGGATCTTCATACCCGAGATACAGATGAACAGTCCCTTTCGTTCCACTCTCCGTTCCTTTGATATGAAAGATTTTTTACGCACGTACTTAGCCATGAAAAAGACCTGAAACCGATCCATCAATGATTTGAGGTTGCCGGGGATTCCCATGGTCATAACCGGCGTAGCGAGGATGAGGGAGTCCATCTCCCTGAACTTCGGGTAGAGCAGCTGCATGTCATCATCAAGGATACAGGTATCATGGTCTTTGCAGAACATCATCTCCATACATGCCTGGAAATCAAGGTTCGCAACTACAATTTTTTCAACAATGCAGCCGGCATCCTCGGCTCCTTTGAGCGCCCTGTCGAGCAATTTTGCCGTGTTTCCATCTGACAGAGGACTCCCGAGTAGTCCGATCACCTTTTTTCCCATAAAACAGTAGATGCGAAAAACCACCATATAGTTTTGGATAGAGTGGCATGTGTGGAGATCAAAGCAAATCCTAGGGCACGAACGCAACTCATATATATCTTTGACGTGCATGAAAGTTTTGGTGAATTAATTGACTGAACAGAAGACTTATACCGCGGGACAGAAAGTCGGCGCGGGCAAATATGTATGCATTGATTGCGGAAAGGAACTTACACTGGACAAGAGCGAACAGGATCTCAGGAAATGTCCCTCCTGTGCCTGCGAAGAATACCAGTGCTTCCCCATGACGCACATCCGCCCGGACATCAAGACTCCGGAGGATGCTAAAAATCCGCCAAAACGCGGTAAAAGCAACCAGTAAATTTTCATTTTTCTTTTCAGACAATGTACAGCAAATGTGACTCCTGGGAGTTCCTGCAAAAAAATGCTCGCAGGGTTCCTCTCCCAGTTTTTATTGACAGGAAAGGAGGATCCCTATATGGTAAACGTCTCAAAAGAAGGACAGGTCTTCCGGTGTGAGATCTGCGGTAACGTTGTTATTGTAAAAGAGGCCGGCGGTGGCGAACTTGTCTGCTGCGGTGAACCGATGCAACTGGAGAGTGCTTAAATTATGGCAGTAAAAAAAACCGTACCTAAAAAAACACCTGCGAAAATATCCGCAGCAAAAAAGGGAACTGATAAAAAACTCAATACTCTTGAGAAGAAGATCGGAAAAGTGCCGAAATTTTTCCGGGAGTTGACGACAAAAGAACCCGAAATGTTCAATCTCGTTATGAGATTTGAGCAGCATATCTGGGACGACGGCAAACTGTCGAGAAAGACAAAAAAACTGATCGCCATTGCAATTGCGGCAGCTCTGCGTGACCAGCATGCTGTCCGTGCCCAGCTCGCCGGTGCAAAAAACCTTGGTGTAACCAAAGCAGAGGTAGAAGAGGCTCTCCGCGTTACCTTCCTCCTATCAGGTATGCCGGCGTATGTTTATGGAAAAGCACAGCTCGATGAGGTCATGCCATAACATAAAATCGGCAAGTGAAGGATCATGGAAGACGATACCTGTATCAACTTTCCTGTTCTTGGGGAACCAGCGCCGGAATTTGAGGCAGAGACCACACAGGGACCTATCAAGCTCTCTGATATGAAAGGAAAATGGGTGGTGCTGTTCTCTCACCCTGCTGACTTCACTCCGGTATGCACAACCGAGTTCATGGCGTTTGCAAATATTTATGATGAACTCAGATCGCTCAATGTCAACCTTATTGGCCTGTCTGTGGACAGTATCTCAGCGCATCTTGCATGGGTGCATGATATAAAAGAAAAGATGGGTGTAACCATCCCGTTCCCCATCATTGCTGACCTGAACATGAAAGTGGCCAAAAAGTATGGCATGATCCACCCCGGGCAATCTTCGATGGCTGCCGTGCGTTGTGTCTTTTTCATCGATGACAAGGGCATCATGCGGGCGATGATTTACTACCCCCTCCAGAACGGAAGATTTATGCCCGAGATCATCAGGCTTGTCAAGGCGCTTCAGACCACAGATAAGTTCAAGGTCTCCACGCCGGCAAACTGGCAGCCGGGGGATAAGGTTGTGGTTCCCCCACCCAAAACGACCGCAGAGATGGAAAAGCGGATGACCGAAGGGTACGAGTGTAAAGACTGGTACCTCTGTTTCAGGAAAATTTGATAATTTAAAACCCTTTTTTCCCGATATTGATCAAAAACCAACCTTTTTAAAGCATTGCCACCACAAGAAACTGCTATGCCGATCAAAATCCTTGCCTTTGCCGGAAGTCCACGCAGATTTGGTAACTCCGAGACGCTTCTGGACTGGGTGCTGGGAAGTTTGATCACTGACCCGGATATTGTCATAGAGAAAGTCCCCCTGACTGAAGCAGATATCAATCCCTGCCGGGGATGCAATGCCTGTGAAACGCTCAATAAATGCATACAGCATGATGGGATGGATATCTACCACGACAAGATCATTGCCGCTGATATCATTCTTCTTTCCTCACCTATTTACTGCATGGGTATAGCCTCACAGCCAAAAGCTCTGATAGACCGTGCCCAGGTCTTCCGGTCACGAAAATATGTGCTCAAGCTCCCGATTGTTCCTCCGGAACGAAAGGGAAAACGTCTCGGGGTATTTCTGGCAACGGCCGGGCAGCACTGGGTCTATGTATTTGATGCAGCGGTTCCTTCTGTCAAGTGCTTTTTCCATGTTATTGATATTAAAGATGCTGACATCTCCTACCTGATGATCAACGGGGTAGACGAAAAAGGGGCGATCGATCTGCATCCAACCGCCCGTGCAGATGCAGAGAACCTTGGAAAATCGCTGATTGCCGAAATTAAAAAGCGCCTTTCTCAATGAGGGTTTATGGAAATAAAAGTTCTTGGGATATCGGGAAGCCCCCATCGGCATGGAAATACAGAAACCCTGTTGGACAGTTTCCTCAATGGGGCTCATACATCCGGGGCAACTGTTGAAAAAGTTGTACTCAAAACGCTGCAGTATTCCCCATGTCGTGGATGCAATGCCTGCCACAAAACCGGGGAATGTATTGTAAATGATGATGCAGTTATCCTGTATGAAAAAATATTGGCTTCAGACTGCCTCGCAGTTGCCTCACCGATCTACACGATGGGGATCACGGCTGAGCTTAAAGGGTTTATTGACCGTCAGCAATACCTCTGGGCACGCAAATTTATTTTAAAAACTCTGTACTTTACTGATGACCACATCAAACGTCATAAGGGGATTTTTATCTCGACTGCAGGTCTTGGATGGGAGAATGTTTTTGATGGGGCATTCCCCGTGATCACGGCACTGTTCAACACAACAGGGTTTGAGTACTATGATAACGTGATTGCAAATAATATGGATGCTTACGGAGGGATCAACAAACATCCGACCGCATTAAAAGATGCCCTTGAAAAAGGTAAGATACTAGTAGGGGTTCTTGAAAAATTAAAGGCTAAATACCCTGAATGAAGAAAGATTCATGCAATGAATAATTTTCAATTTAGAATCTTTAACACAAAAAAATTAAAAAAATTGCTTCAAAGAACAAAAGATGCCCATAGTGCACTAAAAGCCGCGATAATCAGTACCAGAAAGACTCCTTTATTCCAGGCCCATACCTTTTTGCCATCCAGAACACTTACGGGAAGCATATTGAAAGCGGCAATCATCGCATTGACCTGAAGCCCAATCATACCAATTGGTATGATGGTTCCATTAAATGACTGTCCGCCGCCGCTATAGATCAGCAACCCGGCGAAAGGGATACAAAGCAGAAGATTGACAACAGGTCCGGCAGCAGAAATTTTCCCGTTCTGCTCACGGCTGATTCCCCGACCTGTTGTATCGTATATGACAGTTGCACCAGGAGCCGCAAAGACAACCCCGACGAGAGCGGCAAGTGCTACGGCCACGACCAGCATGATATTATCTTTTCGGAACTCTGCCCAGAAACCATATTTTATTGCGGTAAATTTATGAGCCATCTCGTGGAGAATAAAACCGATTCCAACGGTAAACAGGGACAGACCGAGAAATATAAGGGCTATAACCGGATCTGCCCGGCCGAGTTCCCGGATAAAAATAATCGCAAATGCAAGAGAGATTGCGATCCAGGCAATGAACAGATCAAATTCTTCACGTCGGGATATGCGTTCGAGCATGAGACCACCTGATTAGATAGGGTGTTTCTCTGTTATCTGCTTTGGTGTTGGAGATGTTAGGATTATGTTTATTTTGAAAAATCAGATATATACATCATATGTCCCTCGATAAGGTACGAGCTGATATCACCAAAGGTGACAGGGAGATTATCCGTCTCATTGCACAACGGCAGGACTATGCCAGAAAAATAGCGAAGATCAAGATTCATGCAGGGATGCCTGTCCACGATGAACATCGGACCGCAAAGGTGCTTGAATTGGTCTTTGATCTGGCAGTCGAATATAAAATTGATCCCGTCGCAGTTCAGAAAATTTTTGAAATTCTCATCACCATGAGTGAGGACCGGCAGCGGGACTTTTCCGGAGAAGGAAATCTTCCCTGATAGTCTGTAAAAGAGAATGAGGGGACTATGGTTTTTTTCACCCTATCCAGCCTGAAAAGATGATAACCCCAATTGCAATCATTGCAAGCCCGACTATGAGGCGTAGCGTCCTCCGGTGCCGGACTCTCCATTCATTGGCCCGTTCAGGAGAGACACCATAGGCGACTAACAGCAAAATCAGGATGAGCGGCAGGACAAAGATGAAATTGTACAGGATTAGATACGGCAGTCCTTCCATCAGGGTGTAACTCCTGCTCATAAGCCCAAGGATTGCCAGATAGATACCCCCCGTACAGGGCAGCTCGAATATCCCTACAAAAATTCCCAGCGCAAATGCTGCGGGCAGGGAAGCTGAACTGATATAACGCTCAATCTTCTCTTTTTTCGAGGAGGGGATCGCAAAGAGGAACTCATCCCGGTTTCTCAGCACGTCCAGAACTGAGATCACGCCAAGCACAACTGCGACCGTTGCTCCGATGAGGGAAAGAGCACGGGAGAATCCGGACAGAGAGACGATAGTGAACAGACCGAACCCTGACAGAAGGTAGAAGGTAAAGACTGCAGCAATGTACACGCCTCCGACCATCAGGATACGACGCCGGTTCTCAAGCGCAACAATAGAGATCAACAGGAAGATCAGTACTGAGAATGCACAGGGGTTAACACTATCAATAAGTGCAGAAGCCACAACAAGTGGTATCGTCAGTTGCTGGGTTGTGGTGGAACAACCGGCATCCGGAACAATGACCGTTTCTTGTGTTGTGGAGGTGCAGGAAGCAATCCGTTCTTTTTCGGCAATGATGGTTAATTCAAAACGGTTTTTTATATCGGTATCACCGATCATGGCTGTTGTACCGATAAACATGGCAGGAACACCAGTACTGCTGATACCATACTGCCGGCTCATTCTCGCAAAGGTCTCCTGATTTGTGGTATTGTGGTAAACCTCAAGCATCCGAATGTCCAGTTCCGGATACTTCACTCTTAATTCATCAATGAGGGGTTTTACCTTCTCGCAATGGCTGCATCCATCACCATAAAAAAAAAGGCACTGATAGTCGTATTGTTTGTTTTGACAGCGGAAAAGGGGCGGGTTGTCTCTATTAATTCAGTCTCATAAGTTACTGCTTTTTTTTTAATTGTTCCAGTATGACACCTTCGAGTTCAGCAGGAATATCACGATCACCAACAAGGGGAGTATTATTCCCGCTCACAATGACCTCAGGAACACCGGCACTTTGTATCCCCAGTTTCTGGTGCAGGGACAGCGAGAGTGCCTGATTTGTCTCATTATGCCAGGTTTCAAGGATTCGGAAATCTACATCCGGATATTTTTTCGAAATATTCTGGATGAATGGCATCACATTATGACAATGTGGACATTCTTCCCCGTAAAAGAAATAGACAGTAACATTTCCCTGACCCGAAGTGTCCACCCCTCCAGGGGAAGAGGATACTCCTGATGGCTGAGGTATGACCAAAAGAAATACCACGCAGGCGACCAGTATCGCAATAAACACTCCTGCAACAATTTTCAGCGTATTGTCCATTCTTCAACCACTGTAGAAATCTGGTTTTAAGCTTTAATAAAATGCCTGTCTCCATTTTTTGGGAAAAACGGTTATTTTAATGATATCATCGTCCCAACACCGTCACGGGTGAAGAGTTCGAGAATGAGATTGTGCTCAATATTGCCATTAATAATATGAGCAGAACTTACACCATTTTCTACTGCCTTAATCACCGAGCCCACCTTTGGGATCATGCCTTCGCCAATCGCCCCTGATTTCTGCATTGAATTCGCTTCATCAATGGTGAGTTTGCGATAAACTTTTGAACGTGTTGCATCCATCACACCATCAACATCGGTCATATTGACCAGCTTGTATGCTTTGAGTGCGATTGCGATATCCCCGGCAGCGGTATCTGCATTGATGTTTAAACTACCCCCGTACCGGTCGATTGCAATCGGGGCAACTACCGGAATGTAGCTTTTGTCAAGAAGGGTGTTCAGGAGCGCTGGATCTATCCATTCTATCTCTCCCACGTGCCCGAGATCAACTTCTTTTTGTACACCCCCGACATCCACCCGCTGGAGATCCATTTTTCTGGCGATGATCATGTTCCCGTCACTTCCCGACAACCCAACACCACGGGCACCGCATTTTGCGATCAGTGAAACGATTCCGCTGTTGATCTTTCCGACAAGAACCATCTGAGCGATTTCGAGGGTTTCCTGGTCGGTTACCCTTAGTCCACCAACAAATACGGATTCTTTGCCCATCGCTTTCATCTTCTCTGAAATTTCCGGTCCTCCGCCATGAACAAGTACCACGCGTATTCCCACGTAGTGAAGAAGCACCGCATCCCGGATGGCATTTTCGAGCACAACCGGGTCTACCATCGCGTGCCCGCCGAGCTTAATCACGATAGTCTTGCCGTGGAACTGCTGGATGTAGGGCAACGCCTCCATGAGAACGTCCTCCCGCTTCATCATGTGGTGTACCTCCCATTGATCTCCACATAGCGTTCAGTCAGATCGCAACCCCATGCTGTCGCTTCTTCTTTTCCCGCTGCAAGGTCAAGAATAAAGACGACTTTCTTCCCGTTCATCGCAGCTTTTGCCTTCTTCAGATCTGCGATAATCTCACCAAACCTGACCAGAGGATGCATCTCAGTACCATCGCTGATCCAGAGTGAAATTGCATTCGGATCAAACTCTACACCCGCACGTCCGGCCGCTGCAATCACTCTTCCCCAGTTTGGATCCTCTCCATAGACAGCCGTCTTTACCAATGGCGACTCAATAATAGTGCGGGCAACTTTTGCGGCTGAGTCTTCCCTGTCAGCTCCCTTCACGGTCACCTCCAGCAACTTTGTAGCGCCTTCACCATCTGCTGCGATCTGCTGAGCAAGCGACCGACAACATTCCTCAAGAGCACGAGAAAACTCAGCGTTATTTACCTTTCCGGATTCCCCTGTTGCTGTGCAAAGCGCAATATCATTCGTACTCATGTCCCCATCAACGACGACACGATTGAACGTTCGACGGGTAGCCAGTGTAAGAGCTTTTTTCAGAGGATTTGCACCGATGTCCGCATCAGTATAAATAAATGCAAGCATTGTCCCCATGTTTGGTGCGATCATCCCGCTCCCCTTTGTAATGCCTCCGATAGTGAACGTTTCTTTCTTTATGAGGGCGTGTTTGGGAAACGTATCTGTCGTCAAAATGGCCTGAGCTGCCAGGTTTTCAGCTTCCTTGGAAGATTCGATTTTTGGTGCAATTGTCTCACACTGACGTTGAATGAGAGGCAGATCGAGATACCGCCCAATAACACCAGTACTCGCCACACCGACAAGGTCTGGTTCGATACCCAGTGCAAATCCTGCAAACCCGGTCATCGCAACAGCATCTGAATATCCTCTTTTTCCGGTGTAGGCATTGGCGCAACCACTGTTTGCGATTACAGCTTCCATCGTTCCCTTTTTTATCTGTTTGCGCATGAGTTCAATGGGGGCTGCTTTGACAAGATTTTCAGTAAATACCCCAGCTGCTGTTCCGCTTGCCCGGATGAGTGTCAACCCGAACTTTCCTTCTTTGACACCATATGCTTTTACACCCTTGACGGCACAGATACTTTGAAAGGTCATTTATCCATCAGCCCTCTTCGTTGTCAGAATAGGATGCCCCAACTGCATTGATGATATCTGCTCTTGCCAGAATACCAACCAGTTTTTTTCCCCTTACAACTGGCAGACGTACTATCCCCTCTTTAAGCATCAATGCCGCAGCTGCCTCTATTTCCATTTCTTCTGTCGCAGTGATTACGTGATGTGTCATTACTTTTTTTACCTGCATATCCCCAATGTTGCGAAGTGCATGTTTTGTCTTCTCCCAGTTGATGTACTCACGGATAGGGATCTCGATAATTTCAAAGGGAGATGGCAGCCAGAGGTCATCTGAGATCCTTTCGGATTCAAGGAGCGAAATCAAATCAGATTCTGTAAGCATGCCGACGAGTTCTGTACCTTCCATAACCGGAAGTCCTCCGATATGGTGCTTCCTCATTAAACCTACTGCGTCGCGGAGGGATGTTTCCGCAGTGCACACAACAGGGTCTTTTGTCATTGCATCTTTTACTAACATTACTGTTCCCCCTACGGCAGCATACCCGCCCCGATTAATCCATCCTGCTCTTTGAGACAACACATAATATTCATATTCTGAATCGCCTGTCCACTCGCCCCTTTGACGAGGTTGTCTATGGCGGATATTGCCACTACACGCAACCCTTCACTTTCAACCATGACATCACAGAAATTGCTACCTCTGACAGCTGCAAGTGAGGGCTTCTGATACCGTACGAAATATTCATCTTTATAGAAATCCCGGTAAATTTTCTCGACTTCTTTTTGCTCAAGTGGTTCATTGAGCAGAATGTGGGCTGTTGTGAGAATACCACGATTAACCGGTACGAGATGCGGGGTGAAATAGCATTTCGCTTTTGACCCGAGCCGGCCAAGCTCCTGTTTCATTTCAGCGAGATGGCGGTGGGATGTCCATTTGTAAGGTCCGATATTATCCCCTACGTTCGGATAGTGTGTAGTTACAGAGGGATTGTCCCCCGCACCGCTTACACCGGTCTTTGAGTCAAATATTACCGTGTGAGCATATTTTGCAAGGGGGGCTGCTGCAAGAGTAGCCCCTGTCGGGAAACATCCTGGGTTTGCGACGAATTCTGTATTGATACATTCCTTCCTGTGAAGTTCAGGGATACCGTAAGGTGCCGGGAAGTAATCCGAGTGGGTGACTCCATAAACCTTCTCGTAAATCTCTTTTGGCAAACGATAGTCGGCACTAAGGTCCACGACTTTTACTCCTCTCGATAAAAGTCTGCTTGCATAGGTCATTGCAGCTGTGTGAGGAACTGCGAGAAATGCAACATCTGCATCAATGGCATCTATATCCGGGTTTTCAAATTTGAGATCAGTAAACCCTTTGAGATGGGGATGAACCAGGTCGAGAGGGGTTCCCGCATGTTTACGGGATGTGACACAGCTAACTTTTGCGGTGGAGTGGTGAACGAGGAGGCGAATCAGCTCGCCACCGGCATAACCGGAAGCCCCGATAATCGCAATTTTCATAACAGAGTATCCGATTGTAAAAATTTAATGCTTTTTAAAGCATGGCCGGTCTGGTTTTTTATAAATACACAAAACTGGAGAAAATATACTAAATCTGCTCCAGTTTATGTAAATACAAGGTGTGTAGTCGTTGCCCAAGGAGTTCTATCCTCTGCCTGTCCTCAAGCCCTTCCAATAAATCTGCAGGAAGTGCATCGATACCTTTAGCTGCACCAAGGTATGCACCACAGATAAGACCAATAGTATCGGTATTTCCTCCCGCATTGGCTGCTACCGTCAGAAGATCGGATGGTTTGGAATACCTGCTGATCAGAAAGATCGCAATAGGGAGTGTCTGGAAAACAGACACATCATTGCCAATTTTTAGCAATGCTGTTTCGGTATCCATTCCTTCTTTTTCCAGTACAAGTGCATTTCTTATTTTTCCCCCAAGTACCTCATCTTCAACCTGCGCTTTATCCAGAGCGCTTTCAAGGGGATGAGAAGTATCATGAAGCGCATGGTACAGGAGAGTTACAAAAGTGGATACTGCAGCATGCACTGCAGGATGAGTATGGGTGACATTGCACGCACGCACTGCCCGTTCACATCCTTCATTCATATCAGGAAATGTCAGCCCGAAAGGGATCGCAACCGGAAGACATCCGGAGGTAGTGGATTTCACTCCTTTCTGGGGAATGTTCTCTTTTACCGGGTGCTCACATACAGATGAAAGAGATCCATCCGGAAAGCGAAGCTTACCCCGATCATAGAGCTCACGAAGTGCAGCAAAGTATCGTTCCTCATTGTATTTTCCATCAGCGAGTAGCGTCGCTACAAGGATCATCAGCTGGGTGTCGTCTGTATATTGTCCGGGATTTAGTCCCTCATTTGGATGATTTTTGTATGGGCGACGGTATCCGTACTTCATTTTTTTGAGATTGGGGGAAGTGCTTTCGTTGGGCATGCCGAGGGCATCGCCGATTGCAGCACCAAGCAGGCACCCTTTGAACTTTTTAAGCATCAACCCTATATTGAAAAACCCTGATAGATAATTCTTCTCATGCCATCGCTGATTTGTAGAACTGTTCTTTTTTCATGAACTTGCAAAATAGTCAAACAGAATTTTTAAATAAGTTACTAACATGATTAATAATGTTAAATAGGTGGGAAATGACCGAGGATTTTAATGTCAGACTCGTCGAGGATGTCAAAACGTACACGCCCGACCCACAGTACAAAAAAAATGCATGGATGGGAGACTACCAGAAAGCCTACAACGATTTTCTGGCTGACACGGATGGGTTCTGGGCGAAAATGGCCTCAGAGCTGGAATGGATCCGTCCCTGGAATGCGGTGAAGGAGTGGAAATACCCGTATGCGAAATGGTTCATCAACGCACAGCTTAATATCACCGCAAACTGTCTTGACCGCCATGTGAAAAACCAGCGGCGCAACAAGGCAGCACTCATCTGGAGAGGGGAGAAGGGTGCAGAACGCATCTTTACGTACCAGCAGCTGCTCAGTAAAGTGATGCGGTTTGCAAACGCACTCAAAAAAATTGGGGTTAAGAAGGGTGATCGTGTCTGCATCTATATGCCACTCGTACCTGAACAGATCATCTCAATGCTTGCCTGTGCCCGTATCGGTGCTGTCCACAGCGTAGTGTTCGGGGGTTTTGGTCCGGCAGCACTTAACATGCGTATCCAGGATGCTTCTGCCAAAGTCGTTATTACTGCTGACATCGGTATGCGGCGCGGCAAAACTATCCAGCTGAAATCGATAGTCGAAGAGGCACTTATCAATGCACCATCAGTAGAACATGTAATTGTGCTCAGACGACAGGATCCCCCGGTTGATTTGAGGCCAGGTCTTGAACTAGATTTTAACGAGATTCTGGATAGTGCATCCCAGGAATGCCCGGCTGAAGTCATGGATGCAGAAGACCCGCTTTTCACCTTATACACCAGCGGATCCACTGGCAAACCCAAAGGGATTGTTCATACCTGCGCCGGATATATGGTTGGAACCTACTACACCAGCAAATACATCTTTGATATGAAAGATCCCGATATTTTCTGGTGTACGGCGGATCCTGGCTGGATCACCGGCCACAGCTACATCGTCTATGGTCCGCTTGCCGTTGGGGCGACAGTTTTTATTTCTGAGATGACTCCGGATTATCCCGATGCGGGCAGTTACTGGAACCTGATCGAGGAGCAGAAGATTACCATCTTCTATACAGCGCCAACCGCAATCCGAATGTTTATGAAGATGGGTGAGGTGTGGCCCAACAAGTATAACTTAAACTCACTTCGGATCATCGGATCGGTCGGGGAGCCACTGAACCCCGAGGCATTTGAGTGGTACTACCATGTCATTGGTAAAGACAAGATCCCGATCCTTGATACCTGGTGGCAGACCGAAACCGGTATGCACATGATTACGACGATGATCGGAGAACCCATGCGCCCGGGTTTTGCCGGAAAACCCATCCCCGGTGTTGAAACCGATGTTGTTGACAAGGACGGGAACTCTGTAAAACCGGGAACGGGAGGACTTCTTGTGGTCAAATCCCCATGGCCATCCATGCTTCGGACAGTCTGGAAGGATGATGAACGTTACCGGAAGTACTGGGAGACGATCAAAGGGGTCTATACAGTTGGCGATCTTGCAGTAAAAGGAAAAGACGGGTATATTATGATCCTTGGCCGTTCTGATGACATTATCGTGGTCGCAGGCCACAATATCGGCACAGCAGAGGTTGAGAGCTCGCTCGTCTCCCACCATGCCGTGGCAGAATCGGCAGTCATCGGAAAACCTGACGCAATGAAAGGTAATTCCATCAAAGCGTTCGTTATCCTCCGGGTAGGCAATTCCCCGAGCGAAAAACTCATGCACGATCTGATGTATCATGTGCGCATGACTTTAGGCCCGATCGCAGTCCCCCAGGAGATCGAGTTTGTTGATAAACTGCCCAAGACCCGGAGCGGGAAGATTATGCGCCGGGTCCTGAAAGCCAAGGAGATGGGTATGGACCCGGGCGATATCTCTACACTTGAGGAATAATCCAAATTTTTAATAATTGAGGGAAAAATGAGCGAAGCAGTACAGGAAAAACTATTCGGAATGGAACCGGAAAAAGGGCGTTGGGTCTTTGTTGTACTTGGAATGGGGATTAACCTGTGTTTGGGCTCGATATATTCTTGGAGCATATTTGTCGGACCGCTTACCGACTACTTCACCAAAGGCCTGGGTCAATCCGTATCCGCCAGTGAGATCCTGTTGCCATTTTCCGTCTTCCTTGCATTCTTTGCCATAGCAATGCCGTTTACCGGAAAATACATTGAAAAATATGGCCCTCGTAACATTACAATCCTTGGCGGATGTCTTACCGGGCTCGGCTGGCTTCTTTCGTCATTTGCCAGCTCTGTCCAGTGGCTTTACCTGTTTTACGGAGTGATTGCAGGGATTGGCGTTGGCATTGCGTATGGAGTACCCGTTTCTATTGCAGCCCGTTGGTTCCCGGATCGCCGTGGTCTTGCTGTTGGTCTGACACTGCTTGGATTCGGGTTTTCCGCTTTGCTGACCGCTAATATTGCAGGATTGCTCATCAGTTCCACCGGAGTCATGAACACATTCAGGGCATTTGGTATTGCATTTATCATCCTTATTGTCGTACTTGCACTGCCACTCAAATTCCCGGCAGCGGGGTGGAAACCTGCCGGATGGACACCCCCTGCTCCGGCAGCCGGTCAGGAAGGAACGTGCGAGTTCAAACGCGGGCAGATGCTCAAAACATCTACATTTTATGCACTCTGGGCCTGTTACTTCATTGGCTGCCTCGCCGGACTTATGGCGATTGGAATCGCAAAACCTGTTGGCGTCGATGTTGGTGTTGAAGCGGGACTTGCCACAATGCTCGTTGGGGTCTTTGCTATCTTCAACGGTTTTGGACGCCCGGTCTTTGGCAGCCTGACGGACAAACTGACTCCCCGAAATACAGCAATGCTATCCTTTGTACTGATCGCTTTGGCGTCACTTCTCATATGGCAGTTCCCTTCGGTGCCGGTGTACATTCTTGTCTTTGCCGTTCTCTGGGGCTGCCTTGGCGGCTGGCTGGCTATCGCCCCAACTGCAACAGCAAGTTATTTCGGAACCGGCGATTACCCTCAGTGCTACGGATTGATGTTTCTTGCATATGGTGCAGGTGGCATTGTCGGCCCTCAGTTGGCCGGGTTCATAAAAACATCGACGGGATCATACATGGGTGTGTTCCCCTATGTTCTTGTACTTGCGGTAATCGGGCTTGGGATTGCATTTGTTCTCTTAAAACCGCCGCAAATCCCCCAGAACAACTAATTTTTATCCTCGCTCTGGCTGATAGATCCGCTTTCTCTGGGCCATGCGGTAGCCGGAAACCACAAGAACTGTATTACCGAATTCCGCATTAAGCGCTGGATCTCCCGTGTCAATGTAGAGGACCGGTGTTTCCCGGAGTTTGTGCGGGGTTGCAACCACAATAATATTGCCAATTCCTACCTGTTTCACAATGCGGGCACTTATCTGCTGGTTGCCCCGCCCAAGAATGAATCCCTGTGCTCCGATCGGGCTGATGAGAATTTTTGCCTCCTGCTCCTGCTCAAGTATGGCCCAGAGTGTTTTTTCATCGACGTCCGTGGCAACGGTTTTCCCGTTTTTTATCGCATCAACACCCAGAAGGGTTTTGTTTACCCCGATTTCGCGGGCAATGGATTCAGTGGTTGTCCCTGCCCCAAGGATATAGAGCATATCCGGGATCATGATCTCGTGGAAAAAACGAGCAATTTCCCCTTTTGCACGTTCTTCATCTCCTTCTTCAAACATTTGTTTAGGGAGCTGCACTTTTCCTTCAAGAGCCGGTGTACGGGCAATACCATGTAATCGGGTTTTCAGCTCCCCAGCACGATACGCATCCTCATCAACATCCATTATTTCAGAGTCCCTCAGGGATTTTATCTTGTATCCTGCCACGAGCTCTGCTGCGGTTACCGGATCGATGGCAAAGACGGCCGAGTACATCTTAACACCTGCTGGGATTCCAAGAATCGGCACATTCCTGCCAACTATATCAAAGATGTCCCTTGCAGTCCCATCACCACCGCAAAATAAGATCAGATCAACACCGGCTTTCAGGAAAATCAGTGCGGCCTGCCGGGTATCCTGAGCACTGCTTTCACCTTTGAAATGATAAACTACCTGATACTTTTGTATTCCTGTTTCCTTGAGCGCATCTTCACCCATTGCACCTGAACAGGTAAAAAAATCCAGCATTTTATCGTGTGAAAGGATGGTAAGTGTAATACGAGCCCGGTTTTTTGCAAGCGGCGATGCCCCGCGACGGCGGGCTTCCTCAACATTACCATCGGTCCCCTTGAGCCCTACCGCTCCTCCCATACCGGCAACAGGGTTGATGAGAAAACCGATATGTTTCATAAAAAAGGAAGTTTTTTAAGAGATTTTCGGTATCCGAGCAAGTGATTCTTTGATCAGCTCATCGGGGTACTCGTAGTCCACCAGTTTACCTTCATAATATGCATCATATGCTGACATATCAAAATTGCCATGGCCGGAACAGTTAAACAGGATTGTCTTGTCTTCTCCTGTCTTTTTACATTTGAGTGCCTCGTCAATAGCACATTTTACTGCATGAGAAGTCTCCGGGGCGACAATGATCCCTTCTGTTCGGGCAAAGGTCTGGGCTGCGTCAAAAACTTCGCTCTGATGGTAGGCAACAGCCCGCATCACACCGTCATTCACCAGCCGGGAAACAATCGGGGAATCACCATGGTATCGGAGGCCTCCTGCATGCATGGAAGGTGGAACAAAATCATGGCCCAGCGTGAACATCTTGAGAAGGGGGGTGTAACCGGCTTCATCAGCAAGGTCGTATGTGAATAACCCCTTTGTCAGCGTGGGGCAGGATGCCGGTTCAGCACCGATTATATCCACATTCTTATGCTTCCCGGTAAGCTTGTCCCCGGCAAACGGGAACGAGATTCCGGCGAAGTTTGACCCTCCACCAACGCACCCGATGACAACATCGGGATAATCGTCGACCATTGCGAGTTGTTCACGGCATTCAAGTCCTATCACGGTCTGGTGGAGACAGACATGGTTCAACACCGAACCCAAAGCGTAATTGGTGTTGCTGTGGGATGCTGCATCCTCGACCGCTTCAGATATGGCCATGCCCAGACTTCCCGGGGTATCAGGGTCTTTTTCGAGCATTGCCCGGCCTGCATTCGTCTTGGTGCTCGGACTGGGAACACATTCGGCCCCCCAGACGTGCATCATCGACTTTCTGTAGGGTTTCTGTGTATAGCTCGACCTGACCATGTAGATGGTGCACTCAAGATCGTAAAGCATCGTAGCAAAGGACATGGCTGAACCCCACTGACCTGCCCCGGTCTCAGTAGCAATCCTCTCGATTCCTGCCTTCATATTGTAATATGCCTGCGGGATCGATGTATTCGTTTTATGACTTCCCGCCGGGCTAACCCCCTCCCATTTGTAGTAAATTTTTGCCGGTGTCTTTAAGAATTTTTCAAGGCGGTGAGCACGGTACAGGGGGCTTGGTCTCCAGAGATGCATTACTTCCTGCACTTCTTCGGGGATAGCAATATGACGATCAGTTGTCACTTCCTGACGGATCAGCTCCATCGGGAAGATGGCTGAAAGATCCTCGGGCCCGATTGGTTTCTGGGTCTTGGGATGGAGTGGCGGGTCGAGCGGTGACTTCAGGTCTGCCTGGACATTATACCACTTTTTTGGCATCTGCTCCTCATCGAGGAGGATTTTTGTCTGCATACAAAGTACTTGTTTTGTATAAATATATACATTGTGCAACAAATTTGTACACTATGCTGGAATTTGTTAATCATCGTACATTTTGGGCGATATTACTCATGGAGAAATTGGTTATATAAAATTGAATTCTTTTATCACCGGTTCAGAAAATCAAATAATTATTTGGGAGACTTCTGACCGTAATTTGAATATTGTTGCGGAGAAAACGAGCGCCAGGTTTTTGATATACTACACTGAAGGAAAATCGTTACAATCCTGGACTTCACTGAGTCCTTATTCAATACCATTAATACGCTCAGAAGAAAATCTGTAATGAAGTTGTTATTCCTGCAACAACAAAAGTTCCAAGAGCAAAAATGGTGATTATGGGATGAAAAATTTAATTTTTGATATACTCATCAGACCCCGTGCATTTTTCCAGAATAGCGATTGCGGAAAAAGAAAGTCTCAAAATTCCCGGTTTTATCGTACTCGTGCTGGGAATTGTCTCAGCAGTGTATGCGTATCTAATCGGAGGAATTAACGGGAAAGATGATGGCAGGACTGATTCCCGGTATGGAATCAATAATTGCTATTTCAACTATTATTGGAGCTTTATTCGGAATATTCATTTTCTGGGGGATATGGTCCGGGGTATTCTACCTTATATCTTCATTGTTCAAGGGCAAGGGAACGTTTAAAAGATCGCTGGAATTTATCGGGTATGGTTATCTCCCTCAGATTTTCGGGGGGCTGCTGACCATGATTATTGCAATCCTGTATATCCCAAAAGTCATTGTTCCCGAAATTCCTGCGGGAGCAGGACAGGATCCCCAGACTGATCCAGGAAGCGGTCAAAGCACTGATGCATGATCCTTCAATGATGGAGATGACCCAGATCATCTCAATTATTTCTATTATATTCCTTCTCTGGAGTGCAAATATCTGGATCTTTGGCATGAAAAATGCCCGACAACTCTCTGAAAGGGATGCAGCACTTTGTGTCGGGATTCCGGTTGTTGTTTATATACTCTATTTGATCTATACCATGACAGGGATTTAAATGAAAAACGCACGATTTATTATTCTTACAGCTCTCTGCCTGATGTTCAGTACAGGGATTGGTGCGGTAACCGCATTCACGACGCCGGAATCTATTGTTACCGCTGGTAATGTCTATGTTTCCAATATAACGTTTGATCCCGGATCTTTTTTTACTAATGATGCGGGTATTGTCACCGCATATGTCACCAATGGCAATCCTGACCAAAGTGTCGTGGTAAATCATGTAACCATCGGTGACGAAAATATCAGACTCACAAGCACGCCCTATGATTCCTCATCCAATATCGGTCCTCTCCAGACCAAATCGTTCGTTTTTTCTGTTGTGGCCGATGCCCCTGATGGAACGTATTATCCGACATTCTCCATGAGCTTCCGTGATGCCGACAGTCTTTACTCACGGGCAACAGTCCAGGTAGATAACATCCCACTTGAGCTGACAATTGTTGAAAAACCCGACGCATTTGCCCAAGGGAAGAAAAAGACAATTTTCATGCAAGTGGCAAATCCCCGTAAAAATGATATAAGGAACGTCATTCTTGAGGTTTCAGGCACCGGTGTTACAGCAACTCCGGCAAAAACCTTCGTCGGGAACCTTGCTTCAGGTGCCAAAATGCCGGTAAACTTCACGGTAACCCCGGAGCAGGAGACTACCCTTATGATCACGGCAACATACAATAATGGAAATAATCCCCATAAAGAGAGGGTAGATATCCCGATAACATTTGGAATCGATAAAAAACAGGCAAACCCCGTTATGAGCAATGTTCAGGTGAAATCTGAAAGTGGCATCTATCACATCACCGGTGATGTGAACAATGCCGGGCTTGAAACGGCTAATACCGTAATGGTGACATCACTTTCACCGGCGGTTCCGCAGGATCCGTATAAGACCTATGTCGTTGGGGCGCTCAAACCTGATGATTTTGGGAGCTTTGAAGTTACTTTCTCCTCAAATAGCACTTCGAGCATCCCGCTTCAGCTATCGTACAAGGATACGGATGGCAATATGTACACCTCTTTACAGGACGTAAATATTACGAAATCCGGAAGCTACCCCGCAGAATATCGGGGGATCGAATCTTACCCTGCCTCTCATCGCTGTGGTGATTGTCCTCCTGGCATGTATCGGGGGATGGTACTTCTACGTGAGAAGGAACAAGCAGTGACCACTGCCATGAATGAACAACCAGTCATGGTGTTCAAAGACGTAGTCAAAGTGTACCCGCTCCCTTCTGGAGATGTTACCGCGCTTGATCGTGTACGCTTCACAGTAGACCGGGGTGAGTTCATCTCCATTATGGGGCCTTCAGGTTCCGGGAAGTCAACACTCCTGAACCTGATGGGGTGCCTTGACACTCCTACTTCCGGAGACATTTATATCAGCGGTACACGTACCGGGGATATGTCCGATAAAGAACTCACTGAACTGCGGAGAGACCGGATCGGATTTATATTTCAGTATTTTAACCTCTTCCCGCTTCTGAACATCATCGAGAATGTAACATTCCCCATGATGCTGAAATCCCAAAAAACGGTAGACCCGGAAAAAGCACGTGCTATGCTTCGATCGGTACAGCTGGATGATTCCCTCTTCACTCATACGCCGATGGAGGTTTCGGGTGGCCAGCAACAACGGGTTGCTGTCGCCCGGGCACTCATTAATGATCCTGATATTCTTCTCTGCGACGAACCTACCGGCAACCTTGATTCAAAGACCGGTGCAGGCATAATGGAACTGATGTCGGAACTTAACCGGAAAGGTACGACTATCATCATGGTCACGCACGACGTTAATATTGCCGCTTATTCAAAAAGGACTATCCGTATCGCTGACGGGAGAATTGTGGAATGATTTTCTGGGAAATTGCCAAACGGAATATCAGGATCCATCTGCTCCGGTCAACCCTCGCCATGTTGGGAATCGTGATCGGTGTGGTTGCGATTGCATCCATGGGAATTCTCGGCAATAGTCTCGTACTCACTGTATCGGACAGCCTGAAAACGGTCGGTGACAGTGTTATTGTAACACCTCACGTCGGGGGTACTATGGGAGGTTTCAGCGGGGGTGCCGGGGGAGCATCATCACTCAAAATAACAGAACAAAATTTCGAACAGATTAAACGTGCTTCTGCCCCCAATATTGCAATCCCCGTACTTCAGACTTCTGATCGCATGAAACTCGGTGTGGGGAGTGATGAGATCGTTGCAGCCATCTACGGCCTTAACCCGGATGATGTCCCTGATCTCCTGAAACTAAAAGAGGGAGGATACAGCCGCGGTGATTCGGGTGTCCTCGTGGGATCAACGTTCGCGACAGACAACAACATCAAGGTGGGTTCCCGGATTGCAATCGGAACTGATGGAAATAAAGGAACACTGCGGGTGACCGGGATCATCGAAGAGCGCGGGATGGCCTTTGATGTGAGCACCGATTCAGCAATCGTTGTTACAAAGAACTGGTTCGACCAGACGTACAATCGCAACGATTACGATAAAGTGGTTGTCAAGGTGAAGAATCTGGATGATCTCCCGGCCGTTAAAACCGCCATCGAAAATCAGATGAACAAACGGGATAAAATCGTTGACGTTGTGGATACCCGTAAAACGATGGAAACCATCTTTTCAGCATTCGGACAGATTACCACATTCGTGTCAGCTATCGGGGGTATATCCATGCTGGTCGCTGGTGTTTCCATTCTTAACATCATGATGATGTCAGTAACCGAGCGGATCAAGGAGATTGGCATTATGCGCAGCATCGGAGCGCAACGAAAGGAAGTAATGTCAATGTTTCTTTATGAGGCATTGATACTTGGTGTAGTCGGAAGCCTGATCGGAGGGATCATGAGTCTCCTTGGAGGGTATGCAATCAGCAGCGTTATGTTACAAACTACAAAGTACCTCTTCGTTCCTTCAAGTATGGTCCATATTGTTTATGGCATGTCGTTTGGTATTATTATCAGCCTGATCTGCGGCATATATCCCGCATGGCGGGCGGCAAATCTCAATCCAATCGATGCACTCAGGCACGAATAATTTCCATTTTTTTTTGAGAGATCTGCAGACCGAAGCTTTTAACCGGTTTCATGCTTACTCAATGCTATGGACCACTCGCCAGAACCCCCGTGTATTGATCCGGACTGGAATGAGATATGGAAAGAACGGCAAAAACGGCATGAGTCCTCAAAGCGTTCTGACGATCCATCACATGACTGGAATAAACGGGAAAATGCAGAACGTTATCATTCAACATCTGTCACCGACTATGATGACAGGGTAAAGACAACGATTGCCGGGCTTGAAATAACAAAAGATTCGCGTATACTGGATATCGGTGCAGGACCAGGTACACTCGCGATACCACTCTCATCACGGGCAAAAGAGATCACATCTGTTGAACCCGGCCAGGGGATGGTGGATGTCCTCGAAGAACGTATAAGAAAAGATAAGATTGCCAATATCACCACAATCTGTAAACGATGGGAAGATATCGACCCGGACCGCGATCTTGCGGGAAAATATGATGTCGTGATTGCTTCGCTCTCTCTTACGATGGAAGACATACGGCTGGCACTCCGAAAGATGGATGCTGTTTCATCAGGCTCCGTCCACCTCTTCTGGTTCGTGGATATGCCCTTCTGGGAGCGGATGTATGCCGATCTCTGGGAGCCCCTGCACGGGAGCCCGTACCATGCCGGGCCGAAAGCCGACTGTCTCTTCGGGGTCCTCTACCAGATGGGAATTTACCCGGACGTGACCATGCTGCCACTCGCAAAGGAGTATCGCTTCAGGAGCCGGGAGGAAATGCTCGGGTTCTTCCGGAAGCGGTTCGGTGCAAGGACACCCGAAGAGCAAAATGTAGTCGATGAGTATGTCACGCCGATGATGCGAACAGAGCGGGATGCGGTCTTAATCTCGGGCAACTCAACATTTGCTCATATACGATGGAGAACGACAAAATCCTTAAGCGGTTCCTTGTAAATCGAAGAACTCCTTGGAGAGTTCTATTCCTGTTCGCGGCTCTGATGAGCACTCATACTACAAAGCGTATATAATTTTGAGAATAACGCGTGGAACAGCAGTGTGGCAACAGATCTGTGCACTCACGGTATTGCCACCAGTATATTCACAACAAAGTAAGGAGCTGTTGCTATCGAAATCTATCAGGAACACAACAAAAACCGTACAGCAGAGGAACTCCGGCCGCTGCACAAAACTCCGGCTGGAAATAGTGGAGGCCGGCCATGACCCGCGGCCGAATACCACTCATGGCCCTCCGCGAGGCCGTGCTGATCGCGAAGAAGCGGGGCGAGACCCGACAGTTCATCCACGAGCCAGGCACGATCTGCAACTTCGTGATCTACTGTTTCGGTTTCGTGGCCCACGTCCGGATCAAACGGGTCACCCGCGTCCACTGCGATCATGCATGGATCGAGCGTGAAGCTGCAGATGCACTCGCAGCACTCCGGGCCATCGCGTCCGGGTCCGGGATCTCCCGCGAGCTCTGGGTCTTCCTGCCCCGCGGGGCATTCCGGTTCTTCCGCGTCACGGACACCGGGCTTATCGAGCTCAGTCGCGACGGGGCGGTAGATGCCGGAGAAACCGAAGCCGGCAATTCCGGCACTGCCTGCCGTGCCCGGACCGTAGAACATACCCCCTGTCCAGGCACACCTGCTGGAATCCTCCGTCGGAGAGTATCCCTCAGAAAAGGGTCAAGGGAGGTAAGGATCGACTCTTCGCAAAATGCCCGGATTGGCAATCAGAGCCCTTATAACAGACTTTATCCAACCCATTTTTCCGGGCATCCGAAAATGCATCGAATTGGGGGAAAAACGGTACAATGAGGAGATTTTTCTCTGCGTTACGGGCCCGGATTGGTTTTCAGAACGTCGGAGACTCAAAAATAACTAATTAGCATCAATTGGGTTGAAAAAGTCCCTGAAATCGTGCTGGGGATTGAGTGTTTGGCCGTGATTTAGGGATCCGGGGGATCCAGTATCGGGGTCAGTCAGAGAGACTCCTGAAATAAAATGTCCTCCGCAGAAAATCTCCTTGATTGGTTTTCCAAATTCTCTTAGAGATGGTGACCCACTCTTTATTCGTGTTCGGTGATTTCTCCCAGCGTCACTATCGCAACGGGGGATGCTACAGCGGCGGGGGCGACGCCTCCAAGAGCGTTAGAGTTTTCTGAATGATGTCAACAGAGTAAAAATTTTAAGGAAAGTAAATGTTCACTTTGTCTTTTTACAATAATTCGAATGAGTCAGGAGGGGAGCAACATAAAAGTAAATAAGTTCTCAACTTTATTTGCTTATAATGGCACATAAATTGTTGACTTTTTTTGAGAAAATTGGGATTGATGTAAATTTATATAGTGTCGACCGCGATTATGGCGGGGTATATGGAGAATCTATCCTTAAAATTGATCCAAAACGATTTGAGATAAATCCAGAAACGTTTTTAGATTACGCTAAAGAGGATTTTTTATCATTTGATGAAAGGGGTTGTATCAATGCGTTATCAAATGTTAAAAAATCAATTGAATGTCAAAGCGATATAATCCATTTCTCTTTTGGCATTCCTTATAGTAAACTAAATTTTCCAACAAAAATGGAAAATTTACAAAAAATGGGGATGTCCCCCTCAAAAATTTTTAATCGGATGAATCAAATTAGAGTCAATCTTGAGCATTTTTACAAAAAACCAGATATAAATCGAGTCAAAGATGGCATAGAAATAGCCGAACTTTTTTTATCGGTTACTTCATTATCAATGACAAATTTTTCAAAGGTTTTTTTTATTTCTGAAGATGTTGACGAAAGTAGTGATGATATGACAATGATGTCGGCAACTCACATTCGTGTCGAATTTGATGAGCAAAACAATAGATTTGAACTAACCCCAACAATAAAACAAGAAAAAGGCGCTATTTTACAAATTTCTGTTAATGATAAGGAGGATTTTTTCGAGCTAATAAAATTATCAATAAATATTGGAAAACGCCGCGCCACTCCAAGCGTTAACAAACAATTGTTTAAAGCGTTTTATTCAAATTTAAATTCAAACTTAACGATAGGTTCGAGGGTAAAAAAGTAATCGCCAATAGAGTGCTTAAAAAATACTAATTGCGTTCTTGTGAACTACAATACAAAAAGACAAAGTTAGAGACTTTTTTACTTTGAGTGTCTTAAAAAAATTACCCAACCCTCTTAATCCGGCCCATTGCTTCCTTCAGCCGCTCCATCGAGGTCGCATACGATAACCGGATCCATCCCGGCGCAGAGAACGCACTGCCCGGGGTTACCGCCACGTGGCCCTTCTCCAGCCAGCGGGAAGCAACTTCCATGTCATCGCCGGCAACCTTGACGAAAGCATAGAACGCCCCGTCAGCTGGTGCCGTCTCATAGCCCATCAGGTTCAGCTCGGAGATGACGTATTTTCTCCGCCGATCGAACTCTTTGCGCATCTCCTCGACGCAGGACTGGTCGCCTTTGAGTGCGGCAACCCCGCCCCACATCGCAAAGGTCGTGGCCTGGCTGATGGTATGCTGCTGCACCTTGGACATCTCCGCGACGATCTCCCTGGGGGCAACTGCGTACCCGAGCCGCCAGCCGGTCATGGCATAGGCCTTCGAGAAGCCGTTGATGGTAATGGTCCGGTGGGCCATGTCACCGATAGACGCGAGCGAGATGTGCTCTTTGCCGTAGACCATCTTCTCGTAAATTTCGTCGGACATTGCATAGAGGTCATAATCCGTGCAGAGATCCGCAACGAGCTTTAAGGACTTTTTATCAAAGACGGAACCCGTGGGATTCGACGGGGAGTTGACCACAATCATCTTGGTCTTTGCATTGACCCGTTCGAGAAGAGAGTCGTCGAGTTGGAAGGTTTTTACGTTGATCGCGTGCTTCACGACTTTCCCGCCGGCGATCTGGACGCAGGGCTCATAGGAGACCCATGCCGGGGTGAGGATAATCGTCTCGTCACCCGGGTTCATGACAGCCTCCATCGCTTCGTAGATGGCATCCTTGGCCCCGCAGGTAACAATCACCTGCTGGGGGGTACAGGGAAACT
>CAWFHC010000020.1:0-20419 GCA_963815395.1 uncultured Methanoregulaceae archaeon | reverse complement strand
AAAATAGAGTTCGTTTCGCGCCAGTCGGGCAAGACCATTCTCTTCAAGGACTACCTGATGGGAAAGAGATCGAATGAATCTCTCCAATCTTTTCAGCTCCCAGCATGTGAATCATGTATTCGGCAACAAGTTTGCCCACCTGCCCGATCTGGGAAGTCCTTCGATCATAATAGGATTCACAAGGTCTTTTTCCCTGAAACCATCGAGATACCGGACAGAGATTTCTTCGATCATTTTTTCAGCAGCCTCCGGTGATTTCTGGGACCGGTTCTTCAGGAGAAAAAGCGTGCCGGATGGGCCAATGAAGTAGGTTTGCCACACATCGGGCATAAGGCAGAAAGGGTATAGATTGATCTTCTGCGAGAAAACGGATGCGCGACCGCTCATCGACTCTTCCCGATCTTCGGTTTTCTCGACGAGTTTGCCCTCGCCACCGGAACTTTTCCATAATCGGCGATCGCCGCATTGGCTGCCTTCTCAATCGCTTTTTCTGCCTTCTTGTAATCGGGAGCGGTCACTTTGATTCTGTAGGTCGGTGCTCCAAGATACAGGATCTCAATATCGACACCGGTGATTTTGGGCTCGGCACTTTTCAATGCTTTTTTGATTACTGATATGCCATCCGGAAGTGTGGATGTAAGGTAAAGATGGCCGGTTACTTCGACTTTGGTGTACCTTTACATTCTCCTGTGCTACATGCAGGAGGGTCTCTGCGACCTTCTTTGAGAGATTAAGTCTTTTTCCAGTGTTGTTTCGCTGTCAACTACAAATATTTCAAGACCGCAGAATAAAGCCCCGTATTTACTGAAGATCTCGTTCTCAAGAGCCGGAACGGGTTCACCCGTTCTTCGTTCTGGACAAAACCCAGCCATTTCTGTGCTTTGCTCTCGTTCTTCCACTTGCGGATTTTTTCGCGGCGCTGATGTTCGTTGACATCTTTTAAGGAAAGGTCAATGTGACCACGAATCCTGTCGACGTTGAGCACCTTGCAGACAATCTTCTGTCCTTCACGAATGTGGTCACGGATGTACCGATCCAGCCGATTGCCAATTTCAGAGATGGGAATAAGCCCCTGACGTCCACCATACTCATCCAGCGATACAAACGCTACAAAGTCCTTGACATTCTGTACCGGTACAGACAACCAGTTCCGATTCCTGTGGCCACTCTCTGTCCAGCATGGGTAAAATCACTTGAGCCTCCAGATGATCTCAGCCTTGATGCACGCTTTTCCCCCGTGGGGAGTGCAAGATCGTGCCCGCAGACGACACATTTTACGATAGTGCTTGCCTTTTCGAATACCGTCTGCTCGTTCTCACAGTCTGGACACTTTACTTTGAAAAATTTACTTCGGTTTTCCCGAATCTCGCGTACCATTATGCGCTCACTCCGTCAGTCAAATTTTGCGACCCGGTAACCCTTGCGCAGGTGTGCTTTTCCGCAGGTGACACAGCGGTAACGCACGTTTATCTTTTTCGTAGGCTTGTCGCCTCCGGGCACCTTTGAGAATTTTCCCATATTGCCTACTTTTCCTCTGCGGGCCTTCTGGCGGTCAATCCAGTGAAGGCCGGTTGTCTTGCCTTTTTTTACCCTCTCGACCTCATGCATCTGATGATTCCTGCAGTGAGGACAATAGGTGTTGAATTTTGCTGGCATTTTCATAAAATTTTCACCGATAATTTGGATATGGAATACCAATATTATTTACAAAGGTTCATATTTAAGACTATGTTGCGTTCCCTTAAGACCGCAGCATTCCGCTCAGGAAGCGTCACTATATCTCCCCTTGAAAGAGTATAAATCCTCCCATCAATCCCCATAAAGGATTCCATGTCCTCAAGTACCCGTACCCGTACGCATTGTTGTGATAGGGGAGCATCTCTCTTTGGGGTTGTGGAGAGAACGGTTTCCGCACCTGAATCTTCATCTGGTTCTATCTCGGGTTCGTCACTTTCGACAGTTACAGGCATTTCACTGGTTTTTTGCGGGTGGGGCACATTGTGAAGGAGGATTCCCTTGCACTGTTCAATACTGGCAGTGACCGATTCAAACATCTCTTTTTCTACGGGGACCATCCGTTTCACTTCTTCGCGGTCATAATAATTCCCCTCCGCATGCATGATAGTAAGTGCAAGAATTTTGCGCGACCGTAGTGCAAATAGTCCACGGAGGGTCTCTTTATCGCGAGCGTTTCCTCAATAAGTGAACGGGCTTCTTCGGAAGAGGGTCTTCAAAAAGCATAAACTTTGCTGATTAGAGATGCAAGTTCCGCATGTCCCCGTCAAAAAAGATCCGGGCAACTGCGGTAAGCTTTCCCTACTCTCTCGCTCTGAAAGTAGGATACTGCGCAGATCGTCAAGCCCCAGTGGCCCCATTGTCTTCTCCCTTTAGCCGATTTCCGCCATACCGCGGCAACAGAGAAGCACTGCAACCGCTTCCGGTAACAGTAGTGATGCCTTTTTGGAGTTCATACGGTACTTCCGAGCGTCGGTATCGTAACCGGGTGAAAAAAGGTCAACCCTGACATCGCGCAGTGAAAAGACAACAGCATCCACAAGCGGTTCAAAATCCTGAAGATCACGGATTTCAAAGGCTGAACCCGCATTCCGCTCTCCCGCCATGCAGCGAGGTGGGCATCCTTATCAGCCTTTTTGTATCAGTAGTGACCGGCTCATCTGCAAGAGCCGCACGAGAAAGGAGGCGTTTCTTAAACTCCCCTTCCTGTTGTTGGAATATCGCCTGGAGGACGCTATTCTTCACTGATCATGCTTGTAGGATGGTGTTCGATCATAGTGATAGTCTCCTTCCGGGGTTTTTCAGGAATGTGGTTGCTGAATCCTTACCAATTCCCTCAATTCCCGTGAGATACGCCAAGGCTTCCCTGTCAGTCAGGGTTCCAATCCAGTGAAGATATTCAACAAGCGTTTCACGATATCTCATCGGCCAGCCAGGAGACGCAGGTTTTTTTCCGGATAGCATCGCGGCCGAATTAATTCCGATACCACAGACGTAATCAACGACTTCCTGTGCTTCGGCACTTCCCCATCCGCGAAACGCGATATCCTTGACATGAACATGGTACCCGCGGCCACCGGAAAAGATGAGTTCTATAGTCTTTGGATTTATTGCAAACTCACCGGTGAGCATGGTTATGAGTCTCGGTTTCCTCTTTCACTCTGGCGAGCATCTGGTCATAGGGACCCGGGTCGATATGGTCTGCATCAAAGATCAAAGATCAGATCTGCACCACACCAGCCTTTCTCTGCCATAGGACCCGTATTTTCCGGTTCTTCGATAATATGCTGTAGAGTAGTAAAGATGCTGGGCACGAGGTTCTTTTATGAACTGGAAAGTTTATTCCTTCCGGAAAAACCCATATGCCTGCGCATCCTGAGGGAAGTCGCAACTGGGGATTAAACAGGACAAAACCCCATTCCCGCTGTTCAAGAGATGACGGAGCAACAAAAACAGTTTTTTTATAATAATCTGTGAAGCGTTGTCTGAGAAAATTCGGTTGTCGCCGGGTTCATGATATCCTGATCATATACGTTCCTCTGCGTTCATAGCCCTGCCTCCGGTAAAATAGGGGCGGACCCCGATACCGCTCATAACCGCCAGACAGGAGAAACCTGCATCCAGGGCGATCTCTTCTGCCCGGGCAATGAGCACTTTTCCAAAATTCCTGTGCTGCCATTCCTCTCACTCAGCACCCTTCCCTATCGGGACGAGGCTTCCATACACGTGGAGTTCCCTCAGGACTGCAGCATTTTCAAGCTCAGGAGCAGCAACCATGGGAAAGGAACCTGAACCGGGTAAACCCGATTATTGAATCGTCGGATACTGCAGAGATAAATAACCTGCCCACCGCAGGATTCATATTTCAAGACACGGATTTCTGATTCTGCAAGGGAAGGGGGTCTTCCCGATCTCCCGGACCGCAACAGCGGCAACGCCTGCCGGTTGCCTTGAGACGGTTCTGGGCAAGCTGTCGGAAATTTGAGTGCCTAGAACCCGCAACGATCAGTTTTGCAGGTATGTCACGCTGGATACGCTGGAGACGGGTGTATTCGGGGATGAGCGACTTCGCATAGGCCACAAGATCGATCATGTCCTCTTCACTATAGGGAAGGTAATCACCCCGCTTCCAGTGTTCTTCAATTTCAGAGCCCGGTGTAACAAGAGTAGGATAGATTTTGAGAAAATCCGGGATGAAGCGGGGATCGGAAAAGAGTGTCTCAAACATCTTTTTATCACGTTCTATAGTCGAGCCGGGAGGTTGGGCATTATGTGAAAACCCACTTTCATCCCGGCGGTGCCCGGAGCAGCGTGTTAGCCTCGACGGTATCTGCCACGCTGCATCCACGCCGGTTATAGGAAAGGATTGTATCATCGACGTGTTGCACCCCAAGTTCCACCTTGGTGACACCGAGACGCAACATCAGGTCCACATGATCCCGCCGGCACCAGTCCGGGCGGGTTTCAAACGTGATTGCAACGCAACGGATCGATGAGGTCTCATTTTTTGCCTGCATAGCAACCATACATCGCGGCTCAGTACCGGTGCCGCCCGGACAGGTGTTCATCGCTTCAATGCAGCGCGATACAAACTGCTCCTGGTATCCCGCCGTCCGTGCCGTCATAGTACCCCCCATCACGATCAGTTCCACCTTTTCTACATGGTGACCGAGGAGTTCGAACTGCTCAAGCCGGGCATGCACCTGAAAAACGGGTCATACGAGTGCTCCCGTGCCCGCAAGGCTGCCGCTCTTCGCCGGAGAGCTTTGCGGGGATTTGAACGGGTGGTCAGGTCCACCCGGACATGGCAGACATTTGCCGTGCGGGCAGGGGGCGGGAGAGGTCATCACCGCAACGGGTGCCACTCCCGAGAGGGTTCGTGTAGGTTTTACGAGGAGGATCTTCCGGAGGATCTCCCGATCCGCTGGTTGAGCGAACGCAAGAATGGCAGAATTTTTGGGAACCGCAGACAGCCTGTATTTCCGGGAGATATCGATCTTCACGTTTACGATAGCAGCATCACCGGGCTGAAGGGTGAGGATGCGGGAGATCATCTCCCGGAACGCCATCTCCTCATCCATGACAAAATTTAATGTTCGGCTGCAACTTTTGCGGATGCAGTCTCTGAAGAATAGTTCACGACAGGAATCTGATGCCCGTGGATATGAGTCACAATCTCATCTCCCAGTGTGAGAAGAGCGTCTTTGTGGGCTTTCTTGTCCTTATGAATGTGGACCGGAGAAATTTCAAGAGAATTATAACGGTTGGTTCCGATTTCTTCACTGGTGACGCCTTCGGCTACTTCTTGATGTGAATCATTAACATGTGTAAATGCAGCAACTCTTCCTTTTGCACACTATCACCTTCTGCAAGCTGATTCTATTTCCTGTGATACACATATACCTTTTTGGTGAGGTTTATAACAGGAAACCTTCGTGCTACAGGATCGTTCGTTGCGCTGGCAATTGGGGATGCATTGGGTGCGCCCCTGGAAGGATCTGCCCGGTCTGTAAACCTCGGGTGACCGAAATGCTTCCCGGAGGGTCGCATTCCCGGAAAAAGGGACAGATTACGGACGATACATTACAGGCAATGGCAGTTGCCGAATCGCTCGCTGCATGCAGGGGATTTAACCAAAATGACCTTATTTTCAGGTTACTTCGCGGGTACGAGAAATATCCGGAATGGTATGGTCCGACATCTTCTGCTTTCTTTGAACTGGTCAAATCCGGGACCCTGCCGCACAAGGCCGCATGGCTCGTGCACAAAAGATTGCAGGGAAGCCGGAGCAATGGGAGTGTCATGCGGGGATTTCCTGTCGGCATTTTTTATTCCTCATCAAACGCTTATGAGGTAAGTCTTGCGTGCTCGCAGCTTACCCACTTCGATCTGGTACCTGCGCACTGTTCTGCCTGGCTGAACGTGATGGTGAGCGATATGTGCCGCGGAATTTCACGGGATACAGCATTCTGTCATGCACGCTCGCTGTGTCACGAACCCGGAAGTGCATTCGATACTGGGAAATTACTCTGAATCACTGCCAGTTCCCTCGCTCGACGCGGTGCTCTGTTCACACGCCTCGCTTTCCTGCTTTATGGACGCCAGATCTCTTGAAGGTGCCATCCTTTCAGCGATCAATCTGGGCGGGGATGCAGATACCGTTGGTGCCTGCTGTGGTGCGCTGGCCGGGGCGTTCTGGGGGTTTGATGCAATTCCGGAGAGGTGGATACGGGATCTTCAGGACTATCAAGTCGTCCTGCATTGCGCAGAACAACTCTGGCAATATGCGGAACAATTACCCGGACAATAATCGTATAAGTATCTTTTTTCCGCAAAGGTTTAAGGACAGATTGATAAAAAGACCGGAATCCGTCTTTTTTTAGTTATTTTTGGGCAATGTGCAAATCCAGTCCCCAAGTTTTTTTCTTTTTACGACGACATTTTCAAAAAAAATTATGTGACTGAAACTAAATTTAGAAAAAAAAGGGGTAATGATTTACCTGCATCCTTTTTCGTGTTGATGGTTTCTGCGTTCAGATCTATCGCATTGCTGGGGTCGCCTCAGGGCGCAGGTAGAGACTTTGCAAAAGCCCAAAAGGAGCTGATAACCATCAATCAGAATATCATTTTCACAGGATTTTATGAAAAAATCAGGGGCTGAAATAACACTTTACACGTATCTTCTTAAAGAGGGATTAAGCCGGTTTAATATTGACGAGCTTCAACACCCGCCCCTTCTCGCAGGTGTCCGAAGCATTGCCCAGGACCTCACAGACAATGTACTTCTCTTCTTCCACCACACCATCCGGGTGGCAAAGCGGGAATCTCCGGCAATTGCTCCTGGAGCAGGAACAGTTCAAGCTTGATCTTTGAATTGACCATGGCCATATCTGCATTGATAAGCACCGTGATCGGGGCTTCCATAACCTCAACGGCAACGGCACCATCGAGATGGACCATGCATTCGTGGTGAGTTGTCCGTACCGATACAATGCGGTATTTTCTCCCTGTCTGCAGGTTATTGCACGCCTTTTTTACTTTACAGGATTCACAGCCGGCAACCTCACCTTCGTAAATAAACTCGATTCCCTGTCTGGCCAGAACTCAACCCACCAGAGTCACTTTCGTTTTTGTGTCTGCCATCTGACTATACCTCAATCCTGGTAAAGCATCTTTATAAGTATTCTGTGCTGATTCGCGAGTTATTCCCATATCGAGTATGGTGAAGCGTACCGGACGGATAGTCTTTGCCAGAAGAAGCGCCTCAACTGCAGTTTCATCATCAATTCCAACTTCAGCGGGGGTTACCGGGGCCCCAATGCTTTTTAATGAGTCCCGGATTCCCCTCCAGTCCCCACCATGCAAGGACATGGAAATAATAGTCCCGATCCCACAACTCTCCCCATGAAGCGCCTTGCCGGGTGCAAACTTATCAAGTGCATGGGAGAACTTGTGTTCGCCACCGCTTGCCGGGCGGGATGACCCTGCAATACTCATGGCAACTCCACTGGACACAAGTGCCGTTGTGACGAACCATGCGGACTGCTCCTGGTGAGGTTTGATCAGATGTGCATTCTTCACCAGAATCTCGGCTGTCATCTTCGAGAGCGCTATCGCGGACCCGCTCATAGGCTCTCCTTTGACCCGGTGGGCCAGCTCCCAGTCAAGGATAGCAGTATAGTTGGATATTATATCCGCACATCCGGAAGCCAGGAGCCGTGTGGAGCTGAGGTAACAGTACCCGTATCTGCGACAATTGCGATTGGGGGCTGGGCATCCAGGGATGCGTGTCCCTCAACAGTAGGAACGGATGCGCGCGAGGAGGCAATACCATCATGCGATGCCGCTGTAGGGACCGAAATAAACTGGATATCGAGATCTTACGAAACAATCTTCGCTGTATCGATCACCCGCCCCCCACCGATACCTATCACAAAGTCCATATCGGCCGCAGCTCTTTTGCGCCTTCTTGATGATGGAAAGACTGATCTCTTCTGCGATAAATGGCTTAACCGTATAGTCTTTACTGAAGAATCTGCCGGACAGTGTTTCCGGCAAGGTTCATGGTACTCTTTCCCGATATCAGGAGCGCAGAAGTCCCGAGCCCGAGATTCTTCACAGATCGATGGGATCTGTGTGAACACGTCATGCCCGATAACGACATCGCGTGGCAGTTGCATCCATTTGGATTTGTCAAAAACTTTCGGTTTGAGTAATTTTATTGCATCTGCACTCATTCTGATCATGGATGATTAGTGATTTCATATACAAATATTACATCGATCCCATCAGAATGGGGCAACCCTATAACATAGTTGACACGCTCACCTATGCGATAATCCTGGTTCTGGGTGTATATTTGTTATATCGATGGATGTCGCAATCGACCTGGCTTTCTGATATCGGATTCAAAATTGATTCCGGTTTTATTCTTGCTACGCTCCCCTACGTAGTTCTCGGAGGGTTGTTGCGTGTTGTGCAGGATGCAGGGATGATCCAGGGAAATTTTCAGTTTTTGCTCGTTACTCCCCTCATCTATTTTGTGCTCTTTTTTTTCACCATTAGTATGCTGTTTCTCTCCCGCTACATTACTCTTCAGGGGTTTACGAAAAATTTTCTCACATTTTATACAATTGCAGGCGTCATGTCTGCATTTGTCGTTTTACTCGTTCTGTTTGCATGGGGCATCAACAATGCCCATGTTGATCTCTTTATCCTCGCGATCATACCGTTTATGGCTATCACCGCAACCTTCCTGGTCTGGGCATGTATGCGCTACCTCCTCCGCTGGGAATACGTCACCGATCCGCTTTACCTGATACTCATTTTCGGTCAGCTGCTGGATGCAAGTGCAACGAGTTACGGGATAGACCTTCACCCGTCAGTCCGGTATATCGAACAGCATGTCGTCGGTTCTGGTCTTATTGAACTGACCCATACCGCATTTGTCATGTTCCCGTTGAAACTTGTCGTGCTCTTCCCGGCAATCTATATTATGGAGCTCATAAAGAGGCAAATCCCGCATTCTGGCATCTCGTGCTGCTCGCCATGATAGTCGTGGGGCTTGCACCGGGAATCCGGGATATGATGCGGATGGTAACTCTATGTCTAATTCCCCGTTGACAAACGCGATAATTGTAATACTTCTCCTTTTTTGTGCCACGATTACGATAGGCTGGGTCGGAACAATGCAAAATCCGGGCAATCGGTGAAAACCTGATGAACCTGTTTGAAAAAGAGGTTTCAGGTCAGATAATGGGAAAAGATTCCACGGAAATATTTGTCAGGCTCTTCTTCAACAATCTTGAGGCATGCATCCTGCTCTTTTTAGGTGGAGCATCGTTTGGAATTCTTACGATATTCATCATAACTCTGAATGGCATTCTCATCGGAGCAATCATGGAGATCGTTCATAAAGATCACTCTGTTGCGTTTGTCGCCGCGGCAATACTGCCACATGGTATTTTCGAAATTCCTGCATTTATCATTTCAGGAGCGCTCGGCATCCTGCTCGCCCAGTCCCTGATCAATGAGTGGTATAACGGAACAGATACCGCAGAAGATACAAAAAAATTCGCCCGTATGTTCATTCTTGCCGTGCTTCCACTTGTGGCAATTGCCGCTTTTGTCGAGGCTTTTATTACACCAATAATCATACATTTAGTAGTTTAAAGGATCTGATTCATGGACGATGACACGGGGACCCTGCCGTTAAAAGAAGATTTTTCTGCATGGTATAACGAGATTCTATGGCGGGCGGAGATCATGGATGTCCGCTATCCGGTCAAGGGATTATATGTCTGGTTTCCTTATGGATTTGCTCTGCGAAAATACGTATACCAGAAACTGCGCGATCTCCTCGACCGTGACCACCAGGAAACTCTTTTCCCCCTCCTTATTCCTGAACAGGAATTTATGAAGGAAGCCGAGCACATAAAGGGATTCGAAGAGGAAGTCTACTGGGTAACGCATGGCGGTACAACACCTCTTGAGGTAAAACTGGCACTGCGTCCCACAAGTGAAACCGCCATCTATCCTATGTATGCACTCTGGGTCCGCTCACATGCAGATCTGCCCATTAAATATTACCAGATTGTCAACACATTCCGGTATGAGACGAAGCAGACCCGTCCGCTTATACGCCTGAGGGAGATCACCTCCTTTAAGGAACTCATACCGTTCATGCGACCTGGGAAGAGGCAGAAGAACAAGTCGAGGATGCAATCCGGCTCTACCGTGAATTCTATGCCGGGCTTTGCATACCGGTACTCGTGTCAAAACGCCCGGACTGGGACAAGTTTCCCGGCGCTGATTATACAATAGCCGTGGATGCAATAATGCCAAATGGCAAAACACTTCAGATCGGCACCGTGCACCATCTTGGCGATCACTTTTCAAGGACATTCAACATTACGTATGAGGATAAAAATGGTGAGCAGAAATTCGCACAGCAGACCTGTTACGGCATATCAGAACGCTCAATTGCAGCCCTGATCAGCATACATGGTGATGACAGAGGACTCATCCTCCCGCCCGCAATTGCCAGTCTTCAGGCTGTGATTGTCCCGATTACGATCGGAAAACGCCATGAGGATGTGATGACTGCAGCGCAGAAACTAAGTTCAGATCTCACAGCAGCAGGCTTCCGGGTAAAACTCGATACCCGTGATATGCGTCCTGGAGCGAAATACTACTGGTGGGAGATCCGTGGTGTTCCGCTCAGGCTTGAGCTGGGGCCAAGGGACCTTGATGCAGGAAAGGTGATTGCGGTGAAACGGACGGGTGAGAAAACATCAATCGATCTCGCGACACTAACAGCAGGAATAACCCGCGTGTTTGACGAGATCACGGATACAATACGTGTCCGAGCGGAAGAAAATACGAAATCTCGCCTCTGTTCTGCTGGATCTATAGAAACTCTCAATACCATCCTTGACGAGGGTAACGTTGCAGTAATCAACTGGTGTCAGCAGAGGGAGTGTGGAGACACGGTTGAAACACAAACAAGCGCGAGTATTCTTGGGACAGATGTACGTTCACCGTATGTTCCTGCCGCAGCTGGAACATGTATAGTGTGCGGTAAACCGGGAAAACCAACACTGGTTGGAAGAGCATACTGAAATGACGGACCATAAAAAAACTGCATCCTGTTTATTTTCTTTGCCTTTGCTCTACCAGGGTTGGTAAACAGCGCGATATAACTCATTTCGTTATGACGGACACCTTTTTTTCCCGTTCTTTTTTTACGGGTAAAGGACATAACAATACATAAGCATTTAGAGGCGCAGTAGTGAATAAAAATCCAAAGGACTCCGGTCCAATATATCTTCCCGAAAGGTACAGGCAGCAGATTGAAGCAAAAAAGCGACGGCGTCTTATTAATAAAATTATCATGGTCTGCGCTGGTTTCGTATTATGCAGCGTGTTATTTCTGATATTAACCGGAGCACTATCAAATTCACAGAATCAACCTCAGACAATGATTCCGGGATCCAGTGTATCCGCCCCGGAAATTTCTCCCGCGTCACCTTCCGGAGAATTCACAATCCCTCAGACCCCGGACATCACAGCGGTACATACTGACATCGTCACCGGAGAGGGTAAGTCATCTCAGCTCAATCCATGATTTGCAGTCCCTTGACAATGCAACTGCTTCACTTCGTCAGGCATATCCCGCACCGGCATTTACTATCATTAGCGTGAATGTAACAGATTTATTCGCAGACCGTTCACTCTACGAGTTTAAAATCAGACAGGAAAATATCTCACAGGAGAGTAACGGATTTTCTGTTTTTGTCGATCCCAAAACCGGAGAGTTTTACACCCCTGGACAGGAAAACGCGAAAATAACTGCTGACAGGGCAAAAAATATCGTCATCGAAGCCTTTCCTCTGCTTCGTGCCGACAGGGTCGGGATGAGATACAGCAATGGTGTGGATTCTGTGAGGTCCTGGGAATTTACAATCTTCCGGGACAACACATCTATCCTCACCGGAACAATGGACCCCGAGACCGGCCAGATATTTTCATTCACCCGCATAATACCATGGGAAGGGCGGCAGGCAGATCCGCTGCTTGATATCAATGCCGCACAAAAGGTTGCAGATCGTTACATTCTTGATAAAAACGGGGGCTCTCTCTCCCTTAATATGACTGAATCTCATTACTTCCCGCTGCAGGTTCCCCAGAAAACTGTTGCAGGGCGCTACGTTTTTATCTACAACAGGATCGTCCAGGAAATACCCTGCGACCGGGATGGATTCACCATTTCAGTCGATTCAGTGACGGGAGACGTTATTGGATATGACCGTCGCTGGAATACTCCGGAAAGCGCATTTTCTCTGGCCGTTGATCCCCTTGTTACACGGACCGGAGCAACGTTTGCAGTAGTGAAAAAGGCTCAGGAGACATTCCCGTCTGATGTTGAAGGGCTTTCTGTCATCTCTTCCGAAATCAGATGGAAAGACCACCTGTCGCAAGGAAGCATTCCCCGCCCGGGTAGTATCCCCTTGGCATGGAAAGTAATATTTACCGATGATACTATCCGGGCAAAACCGTTGTCTTCACCAGCAGTTGGATGGGTTGATATTCAGACAGGAAATATCCTCGATTTTTATTACCAGCACTAACCGTTTTTTACCCCTTTCTGACGGCACCGTGTGATGCCGGAATAATATGGATTCAACGAAAGGTTTGTTCAGACTATTTTCTTTAACACGGATTTTGCAGGTTTCCGTTTGACTGATACAAAAATTCAGCACCAGTCGCACACATACTCACTGGTAAGCTGTGTATTGCGCATATCGCCACGGATTGTCTTCTTACCGCCCCGGAAAAATAATTTTTTGCACTTTGAACAGTGCTTGGGTCTGATCTGATCCAACCGGTTCATAGGGATTTCGAGTGTGAACTCCGTTTTTATCCACTCTTCGGGGGGTTTCTCCGCATTCTGTTCGTAAGTTGCGACAAACTCCATGATCTGGTGAGGAGGAACACCAAGATCGACAAATTTTTTAAAAACAAAATAATTAAAGATCAGCCACGAGAGATCCGACCGATCGAGGATTCCTTCATACTCCCCGAACGACTCATCAAAATCCTCGAGTGAGCAACCACAAAGCGGGCATTTTCCACCAACGAGCTCGTCGAGAAAAACCTCTTCCTGGCACCCTGGACATGTAGTGTGCGGGGATTGCATGCGTGATGTCATTCGTATCTCCTGAAGCGTGAAAGATTAGGGATATTCATCGGAACTTTTTGTAAAACCGTTGCAGCAGTAGTAATTGGTGCTAGTATTGATCGGGTCTGCACATATAGGTATCACCATTGCATGTCCACCCCGATAAAAATTTTCTGGTCTTGTTGAAAATATCAGTCAGCTGAGGGTTCTTCAGGCTCCATGACCAGAGAACCGAAAATCACTTTTTCAAGCACCTGTGCAACATACTTGATGTGCATCGCTTTTTCAAGGTCTTCGTTCCTGTGGACATCTGCATATACCTGGAGCCGCATCAGCGAGAACCGGAACCTGTCAAGTGTGTCATCATCAAGCTTCATCGCTTCACGGTAAATCGGTTCAAGCCGATCAGGAAATGAGAGCGGATTATCAAGGCAGGCAATAACGCCACTGTAAATCGGGAGCGGCAATTCCTTGCCGGAGAGAATCCGCAGGTAGTCCATACTATCCCTCAACAACCTTGATGAGCTCTTCCATGACCCTGTCAACAGCCGCCCAGGTGGGGCTATCACCGCGCCGTATTATGAACGGGCGTCCCTCGTCTCCTGCTTTGCGCATCTCGATATCAATGGGTATTGCACCAAGGAATGGGACTGATAGTTCCTCTGCAATCTTTTTACCGCCACCTTTACCGAAGAGATCAATCTCCTCTCCGCAGTGGGGACAGACCATCCCGCTCATGTTTTCGATGATCCCCAGCACGGGAACGTCAAGTTTCTGGATAAATTTTGCAGATTTCCGTGCATCGAGTGTCGCGACATCCTGGGGCGTTGTGACGATTACTGCTCCGCGGAGATTGGGGGCGAGCTGGGCAAGGGTGAGTGCCTCATCACCGGTTCCCGGGGGAGATCGACAACCAGATAGTCCAGCGGGCCCCAGTTCACCTCGTTGAGGAACTGCTGGATTGCAGCCATCTTCATAGGGCCACGCCAGATGATCGGTGTGCTTGTGTCCGGCAGGAGGAACGCCATCGATATGACTGATAGCTTCCCGGTGACATGCACGGGTTCAATCATATCTCCCATAATTGCGAGCTTGTGATCCTCGATACCCAGCATCTTGGGAATGTTGGGGCCGTGCATGTCAAGATCGAGAAGCCCGACCCTGAATCCATGGTTGGAGAGTGCATAGGCAAGGTTGACCGATACGGTGGATTTGCCAACACCGCCTTTTCCCGAGAGAACCATGATGACATGCCGGACATCAACCTTTGCTTTAGGGGGAAGACCGGCAGGCACGCTCTTTGCTGTTGAACAGGTAGTGGCAGTCGGGCAGCTGGAACACTCACTTGTGCATTCTTCATCTGCTGTCTGTTTTTTTGTATCTTTTTTTGTCATGGATGCCTCTAAAAAATGTAGTTCTGTACTCTCATCAGTTATCTTTCGCATACAATAAAGATGTGGAGATCTCTGCAGAAAAAGAAAAGTTAATTGTACTGATGTCCGATTTATAGTAATGGAGCGCCTCATCGTTTCACTGGATTTCCTGGAGTTCCCGCCAATGTATACCTGTGACGGTGAAAACCTCTCACCAAGGATCACCCTCAGGGGACTGAATGCCGTATCAGTCGCAATTATGGTATTCAACCCGTTTGAAAAATCCTGCTGTTCATTCACTCCCTGGATAGCCTGGAACATCCCACCACTATCGTTGATTCCTGCCGGTATTCCCCGGGAAGGTATCGTTACTGTGCCCGTTTCGGCGGTGCAGGGTATCACGGATTATGGAACTATAGGATATACAGGTCCCTGCCCCCCGAATGGACAGATGATACGATACCAGTTCAAGGTATATGGCCTTGATTCAATGCTTGACCTCACTGCCGGGTCCGATAAACATAAGCTCTGTCTCAGCAATGAAAGGGCACGTGATCCAGTTTGGCGAAACGGTTGCGATCTCCTCAAGATAATTGGGTGATACAGTAATTTTATTAAGACAACCGTGTATCATCCATTTAAAAGGAGGGAAAAACAGTATGGAGGAACTCAAAGTTAAAATTTCTGTGAAAATTCTTCCCAGCGACTACAGCTGTGATGGCAATGATATTTCTCCGGAGATCGAGATCGGGGGAGTCAATACAAAAATCTCAAAATCACTTGCAATCATCGTAAACGATCCGGACGCCTCTGGGGGAGGAGGATTCATTCACTGGATCGCCTGGAACATGGAACTGGTCAGGAGAATACCAGAAAAGATCCCAAAGACGCCGGTTGTCTCATTCCCTCTTAACGCCGTGCAGGGAAAAAACAGCTTCGGAAAGATTGGGTATAATGGTCCCTGCCCACCCCATGGACAGACTCACCGCTACTTTTTCAAAGTATACGGCCTTGACACAGAACTTACACTCGGCGCTGGTGCAACAAAAGACCAGCTTCTCATGGCAATGGAAGGACATGTCGTCCAGTATGGGGAGACGTACGTTACCTACGGACGATAATCTTTTTCTTTTTTTACTTCCCCGCAGGGTTATCTCCTCAACACCCACTCTGACACAGCAAGGTAATGACGGGTGAATACCAAATTTTTGAAAAAGGACAAAATAGTTCTTGGGTAATGTACAAATCCAGCCCCTGAATTTTTTTCTTTTTACGACGGCATTTTTAAAAAAAATTATGGGACTAAAACTGAAATGAAAAAAAGTGACGATGATTTTCAGGGCATTCTTTTTTTCGTGTTAATGGCTCCTGAATTCAGGAATATCGCATTGTGGGGGTCGCCTCAGCGGTGGGGGGTGGAGACTTTGCAAAAGCCCCCAGAGCGTGATAACTATCGATTAGAGTATCATTTTCATAAGAGTTTATGAAAAAATTAGGGCTGAAATAACACTTTACCCTCTGATCTGAAAACAGCGGACTTTTTATTCTCTTCAGAATGATGTACTGTTAAAAAAACTGCACCTTTTTATTACACAGTATAAATAAGATAATAAAGGAAAGATGTCCTGCAGATGAACCCCGAACGCGATCGTAAGCATTCACTCAATTCCGGACAGGAATCATCAATTCGGGCATATATCAGTAAGCGGGAATCGCTCCTTTCACCACGTGCCTCGATCAGTGCCGATGCTGTGCGACGATACAACAGAAAACCCGAAGATATCCGTACACCTTTTTCCCGGGATACTGACCGTATTATCCACACGAGGGCATACACAAGATATATCGACAAGACCCAGGTCTTTTCCCTGGTTGAGAACGACCATATCACTCACCGTGTAATTCATGTCCAGCTTGTTTCCAAAATCGCAAGAACGATAGGACGTTGCCTCCGCCTGAATGAAGATCTCATTGAGGCAATTGCCCTGGGCCATGATATTGGGCATATCCCCTACGGACATTACGGGGAAGCCTGCTTATCAGCACTCTGCGAGCAGTTCGGGCTGGGAAAATTCTTCCACAACGTTCAGAGTATTCAATTCCTTGACAGGATCGAAGATTGTGACCTGACAATGCAGGTGCTTGACGGTATTCTGTGCCACAACGGGGAAGCTGACGATGTAAAGATCTCTCCTGAACCTTGCCGGACCTGGCTGGAATTTAACAAAAAAGTTCAGGCTAATGCCGAAGGCAGACGAACAATGGCTCCCATGACCCTGGAGGGATGTGTTGTCAAGTTTTCTGACACAATCGCTTTTATCGGCAGGGATTTGCAGGATGCAAGGGAGGTAGGGTTGATCGGCACTGCAACCCCGCTTCCCCAAAAGTGCAGGGAAATCCTCGGTGACTCTAACCAGGAGATCATTAACACCCTTATTTATGACCTGCTAAAAAACAGTGATACCGAAGATGCTGGTTATATCTCGTATAGTCCGGATGTGGAGGCAGCCCTCATCGCATTGCGCACATTTTCCCGTATCCATATCTATGAGAATGAAAAACTTACTACAGAGCGGGAGAAGGTGAAGCAGATGTACATTACATTGTACATGACCTGTCTCAATGACCTTGAAAAAAATGCCAGGGACACAGCTATATTTACGGATTTTATCGATACCAGCTGGATCAGCCGGAATTACCTTCGGTCAGCAACCTGTGCCGAGCTCGCACGGGACTTTATCGCCGGAATGACCGACCGGTACTTTGCAAAAAGGTTCGAAGAATGTGTAATTCCCCGCCGGGTTGAGGGGAGATTTCGTTAAAACCCGGGTTCTTTTGCACTCAGTCGAACTTACCCTTCGGGTTGGCCCATCCGGTAAATCCACAGTATATGCACCCGACACCTGAACAATAATGGCAACGCCGTTTGGGAGCCATTACCAGGACACAGCCGGTCTTATTGCAGTAGAGGCACCCTATTCCCTCACAATGAGCACATGTCGCAGATTCATAGGTTTTTTGTGGCGGACTCACAGTAAGAATCTCCACTGATGTGACTTCTTATTCAGATATCCACCCAAAAACAAGGTCATTCGTTCTCCTCATGAAGATATCCTTGGAGTGCATCGAGGAGTTCTGCTGCTGACTGGTAGCGTTTTGCCGGATCTTTTTCAAGACACTTCAAGATAATCTTCTCCACTACTGCTGCATCAGAATTAAAATCTGACGGTGGAATCGGCTGCTCCCTCAGAATCGCATTTCCTACTTCAACGATACTCTCACCGCCAAACGGGACCGAACCGGTAACCAGCTCATAAAAGACCACACCCAGCTGGTAGATATCGGTCCGTTCATCTGTCCTGCCAAACTCCGAAGGAGAAACCTGTTCCGGAGCCGCATAGGAAAGGGAGAAACCTGCAATACTGGATTTTTTTACCTCGTTGGCAAGCACTTTGCTCATCCCCCAGTCGGTGATTTTTGGAACGAAGTCCTTATCGAGAAGGATATTGTGGGGCTTGATGTCCCGGTGGATGAAACCCTGCTCATGAGCATATTTCAGACCGTCAGCAACACCTCTGATGAGATGAACTGCCTTCCAGACAGGGATTGGTTTCTCGATTGCTTCGAGCGCATCGGGTACATACTCCATCTCGACAAAGGGGACGGGGAGTATATTGACGGCTGTTACTTTTACGATATTAGGATGCCGCAGGGTCTCCCATGCCGCAATCTCATTTAAGAAGGATTTCCCGGTCATCTCGTCGAAACTTATCGGAATCTTAACTGCAACCATCAGAGCGTCTGATTTCCGGCGAGCGGAGAAAACCCACGCTATACCGCCTCGTCCGATATATTTAATCTCAGTGTATTTGCTCTCCAGTTCATTGGGGAAGAAGTTCATTTGTTCCGCAACTGAGGTAAATGTCCTGGATACTCCGGGAACCGAGGTTCCGGCTCCAGGGCTTGTACTAGTGATGATGATCCGTGGCGGAGAAGTCATTGAAGGTCTTTTTGGGAGGGTTGCTTCCTGACTGGTCAGCACCTCCTGTTTGCGTTCTTTATGCTTCAGTTGCCGGAAAATGATCAGAACAACTGCACCTGCGAGCAACAGCACAATAAGTTCGAATACAAGCAGGTCAGTAGGTTGTCCGTTAGCATTTTTTTCCGCAGGGGGGGTCGTTGAGGGCAGCTGGGTTGAAACAGGCGTAGTAGTTGTTGCAATAGTAGTGGCAGAGTTCGTGAGATTCGTTGTCGGGGATACCGCGGGAAGTGTTGGCAAAGCAACTGGTTGTGTTGTAATTCCACCCACCACAACCGGGACCGCCTCAAAATAATAATAAGGCGGTGGATCCATCAGAGGAAATGCATCATTAATGTTCTGGTAGGATTCAAGGATCGCTTTCGGATTTGCCCCGATCATGATACCATACGGTGTATCCCCAATCCCGTCCCCATTCGTATCCTTTCCATGGTAATCACTCCAATAATTGCCCATAATGCTTTTTGATTGAAGGCCCAGGTAGGTATACATAAACGGATCCGGAGAAGACCAGACGGAAGTCGCGCTCTTGGAGACTACGTTCTGGGGGTTTTCAAAATCGTTCCGGTAGATCTGGTTTGAGAGGGAATATTCATCAACCTCAATTCCGATGGCATTTTTTGAGAATAAATTTTCTTCAATCACGTTATTATTCGAAGATTCAAGTGCAATTCCGACCTGGCTGCTGTTGGAAATAACATTGCCGGAAATGATATTCTTCATCGCCGATTCAAGAAAAATTCCTTTGCCATTGTTCAGGAATGTATTGCTAATGATCGTGTTATTGCTGGATCTGACGTGGACTCCACTGAGTGACTCAACGTTCTGGAGAGTAAATCCCTCGATTCTGCAGCCATCGGCACGAATTTCCACTGCGTTTCCTTTATTTACCGGATCTATTACAGGTGCTCCGCCCCCAATATCAACTCCTATAAGATCTATTTTTTTATCAAGCAGGATATTTTCCTGGTAGGTGCCACTTTGCACAAGTATCGCATCCCCCGGAGACGCCTGATCAATCGCCGCCTGGATGCTGGTAAATGCCGCACCAGCCGGGGCAATGGTATATGCAGCGGCATCGGCTGCTGGTATGCTGACTATTATTATGAGAGCCAAGATGGCAAGAGAGCAGACAACGCGGTGTATCGGAATCATAGGCAGCAGATTTTGATTTTTTCCCGGTGAAATTGAAGTTCGGGTATTTTTCATCCGTTATGAGCAGAGAATAATTATTGGAGTGTCAGTTACCCTGCGGGATAATCATGAGAAGTTTAACTCCAGATACTCCTTTGGAAAACTCAATAAGATCTCCGTCATGGATGGACAGGCGTGTATTTTTTTCAAGACGCCGGGTGTTGACCTTGGTACCTCCAGTGCTCCCACAGTCTTCAATGAACCAGCCCTCGTTATTATGAAGAAATTTGCCATGAGGTTTTGATACCCGGGTCACTGCAGTGTAGCCATCAGAGAAAACGATATCCGTGTCAGGAGAGAATGCTCCCTGGTTTTCGGGATCGATTCTTCCGATGCGGATTTGATCGTGTTTCAGCATGAACACTTTACCATCATCAGGACCTCCAAGTACGATAGCAGTGGGTATATTTCCCAGAACCTCTTTTGAAAGGGTGTTTTTTACTTCTTCCAAACGGCGGGAAATATCGCTTCCCATGATCTGCACACGCGTATTGGAAAAGAGTCCCAGATTTCTGATGATGGCTTCAAGCCCACCAGGTACTATGGAATATTCCCAGACCGGATGAATACCCTTGGATGTGGGGGCGCCCAGCCCTGCCTCTTTTTTGATCACGCCGA
>CAWFHC010000019.1:0-212812 GCA_963815395.1 uncultured Methanoregulaceae archaeon | reverse complement strand
AAATTATTGGGATAAATGCGAACCCCCGAGGAGAGAGAAGAGCAGCACACTCAGGTTGACAAATGCGGTGCTCGCCGGGGCAAAAAGAAGAGGGGGCAGAAACAGAACTGATTGATCTCTACTCCCTGAAAATCGAATTCTGCAATGCCTGCGAGGCCTGCTACGCTACGGGGGGATGAACCTTGTTCGACAATTTCTCTGACGTCTTCGATAAGATGATGAATGCCCAGGGAATCGTTCCCGGTGCTCCCAACTATATCGACAGCGTACGGGCCCCGATGAAAGCGTTCTTCGACCGGATGTCAGACGCGATTCATTGCCAGATGTTCACCGGGAAGTTTGGCTGTTCAGTCTGTACCGCCGGGGGAGAAGGCGAGGATGAAGTTGTCGGGTATATGAACAAGACCCTCTCGACATTAGGTGCAAATATTGTCGGCGAGGTAGGTGTTGCGATTGGGCGTGATCCGTCCGCTCTCGGAAGGGCAGAGATTGATGCCCGGGTACTTGGCAAAAAACTTGTGCAATCCATACGCAGAGAGATTTCGTATCCCGATCAGGATGCGGTTCACACCCAAAGAGAGAAAGTGTTCCGCCAGATGATCAAATTCAACAAAGATCGGTTTGCCCATAATTTACGAATGGTATGAACAGATGGGCCGGATGAAATAAAAAAGGAGATTACATTATGAAGAGCATCGTTGCACAAAAAGCCGGTCTTCGCTTTCGAGCCGGTTGCCATTCTCTGGAGCAATACAAAACCCGAAGGGGCGCTCCAGCCAAAGCCGCATGCAGTCGGCTGCGTAATGAACTTCATCGCACAGGCACTGACAAAAGGAAAGACCGTGGCCTTTGATCGGGAGACCTGTCTCTGCACGGGAGCACGGGCCGGGCTGGGTTTCGGGAACGGGTACTTCACTGCTTTCGGCGGAGCCGGTGTAGATTTCATGTCTGCCTTTTTTGTCAGGGGAGTCGCCAGCAGCAAGGATCCGGCAGCATACAATGCAATCGTACAGCATATCCCGGAACGTGAACGGGACAAGTTCATCCACGGGGAACGCATCTTCCCGGATGTGGAGAGCGCGAAACGGTTCATGACTGAAGATCTCGCGATCACGGATATTGCTGAAAAGTACGTGATTTTCACGCCACTGGGGAAGATCAATCCGGATGATAAGCCGGTTTCGGTCGTATTTCTCGTTGATCCTGTCCAGCTCTCCGGTCTCTCTATTTTTATAGGAACGCTTCGCGACCGTCCGGACCCGGTATTATTCCCTGCCCGGATGGCGGCATGCCAGCAGATCGGGGCGGCGGTATACGCGGAAGCAAAGGAGAAGCAGCCCCGGGCCGTGCTTGGCTACACCGATATCGCGGCACGGGAAAACGTCGGTGATTTGATTCCCCGGCACATGTTCACCTTCGCAGTGCCGTTCTCCCTGTTCCTTGAAATGGAAGCCGGGGCAACCGACAGTGTCTTCGATGGCCCGATCTGGAAAGACGTGGCCGGGAAAAACAAAGGAGACTGATATGATGAATGATCTGATGACGATTATTCGGCAAAGATATTCTGAACGGGAACCATTCGATTCCGACCGACAGGTACCGACAGCCGATGTGGAAAAGATTCTCGAAGCGGCACGCTGGGCGCCGACATCCCACAATATGCAGAATTTTGAGATTGTTGTCGTCGATGACGAAAGATTACTGAATCGGCTCGGCAATCTGAACACTATCCCCTCTCCGGAGTTCATCCGGGAAAACTATGAGCAACTCTCGATGACAGAGGAGGAGCTGGCCAGGAAAAAAGTCGGGATACTGGGGAATCAGTTCCCCCCTTCCTGGCAGGACAAAGCGCAGCTCGATTCGGCTATTAAGGACCAGATGCCTTTAAGTCTGGGGCGGCTGATAAACGGTGCCCCGACGATCCTTATCCTTTTGTACGATACCCGGAAACGTGCACCGGCCTCGCCAGGCGACCTGCTCGGGACTGTCAGCCTCGGGGCCGTTATGGAGAATATGTGGCTCGTGACTCAGTCTCTGGACATTGGTTTCCAGATACTGAGCATGTTCGGCTCGCCGGTGCAAAAGGAAGTAAAAAAGATCCTGGGAATTCCCGATCACATGGCCATCCTGTTTGCGATCAGGCTTGGATACCCCTTCACGCGATCGGAAGCCCTTCGGGTCCGGCGGGAAATAAACACGTTTGCACATCGCAATGACTACGGGACCGTGTATAAATGATTATCTTTTTTTAGCCCATCAAGAGCCGTTGTTGTCAGTTTTTCTCGGACCAGGTTTGTTTTTCTACTCCGCTCCTAAACATCGGGAGTTACGTCTGCCTGAACATCGATTTTATCATGTCAAGTCTCTCTTTCAGGTTCGGTTCCTCAAGTTCTTTTACGACGCATTCGAGAAGCGTTGGTATCTCAAGGTGCTGGGGACATTTCTCAAGACCCTAACCACCTGCAAATCTATCAGCGGCCAACTATCGGGTCAGCATTAATGCAGCCCATGCAACGGACACCGTCCAGAAGATCTTTTTCAGCTTGTTCTTCTCATACCTCATTTTTAGTAAGAATCAGCATGTCCAAAGTATCATTAGACAATAAATAGAGTTCTTTTGAGTCTTAATTTGGAAAAAAGAACGCAAATTGCCCGAATTACGCTCTGCATACCCCCGACCAGATTCGAACTGGTGTCGCCGGATCCAAAGTCCTGCATGATTGACCGCTACACTACGGGGGTTTTGATAATACTGCTGTAAAGAGATTCAGCTACTTCGTTTCGGAAAGGCAGCTAGGATTTATTAGTTTTTCAGGACTATAAGGCTACCTTGTCCCTGATTATTTTTTTTTATATATGTGAAGATTATGTGGGAATAATAACGCGAATTGTAATTATCCGTTCCCTTCACAGTTCACGAATCTGATTTTTTAATAAGGTTTCTCATTGCTTCCCGGATCAGGATCCTATCATTATATCTTTACGTTTTTCCCCGCTGACTTTCTTTTCAGGTTCTTTTTCGGATCCTTTATGATCAGGTATTCTGGTCTCTCCGATTTTGTGAACCAGTTCATCGGATTTCTGGATATGCTTTGGGAGACACGCAAGGATATCCTTACTCACCCTGATCTGTTCTTTCATCAGGGAAGAAAATTCGGACAGTATTTTATTCTGTGTAATCATGAGTTCTTCGAACTCATGTGAGGATCCGGAAATGAATTCGTCCGCTTGCGAATTTCCCTGTTGTTTTTTTATAAATTCACTCCTTCGTTTCCATATTTTACTGATACTGTCAATTCCTTTCTTTTTGTTAGGGAAGACCTGGCGGTAGCGTTCGTAAAATTCGTGACTATCAGTACATTGGATAACCAGGTCAATTTCCAGATCATCAATTTTTTCATATTTTCTTTTCTGGACTTTTGGCATACTGTTCCTACATTATGTCTGCGAACGTGGAATAAAGAATTGTGGTTAAACGATTAGTGGATCTCGCGTTTATGTAAAGATATAATTCCTTCAAATTGATTAAAAAATTAATTCAGCTTGTGTATCTCCCCGGAAATCAGGAATAATTGGAATTATCTGGATTTTTATGAAAGGTTCGGTGAGGGATTGATCCTTTTCAAAATTCGAGACTCCAGGTTATTTCTCGATAATAGGAGATGATTGGATTTATTCGGATTTTTTGAGAAATTCATCGAGGGATAAACTCATTTAAATGATTGGATACTTCGGGTTCTTTCTCGATAATAGGAGATGATTGGATTTATTCGGATTTTTTTGAGAAATTCGTCGAGAGATTAACTCATTTAAATGATTGGATACTTCGGGTTCTTTCTCGATAATAGGAGATGATTGGATTTATTCGGATTTTTATGAGAAATTCGTCGAGAGATTAACTCATTTAAATGATTGGATACTTCGAGTTCTTTCTCGATAATAGGATATGATTGGATTTATTCGGATTTTTTTGAGAAATTCGTCGATGAGATTAACTTATTCAAACGATTGGATGCTTAGAGTTCTTTCTCGATAATAGGATATGATTGGATTTATTCGGATTTTTATGAGAAATTCGTCATGGGATTAACTTATTCAAATGATTGGATACTTCGAGTTCTTTCTCGATAATAGGAGATGATTGGATTTATTCGGATTTTTATGAGGAATTCTGGGAGAGATTAACTTATTCAAATTATTGGATACTTAGAGTTCTTTCTCAATAATTGGAGATAATTGGATTTATCTGGATTTTTATGAGAAATTCGTCATGGGATTAATATTTTCAAATGATTGGATAATTCGGGTTCTTTCTCGATAATTGGAGATAATTGGATTTATTCGGATTTTTATGGGGAATTCGGGGAGAGATTAACTTATTCAAATGATTGAATATTTTGAGTTCTTTCTCGATAACAGGATATAATTGGAATTATCTTGATTTTCATGAGAAATTCGTCGATGATTATCCGGCTGTCAATTATGGGCTGGTTTTATTTCTCTGACCCCTTATCCTGGAACTGACGCCTCGTCTTTTTGCTTGGATTCATATCAAAGTTTCATGAGATACCGAAGACAATTGACATCATCTGATATCAGAGAAGAAACGTTCCATGAGTGACATTGATATGATTCATCGAAGTGATCTCCATGACAATCGCATTTTCATGAGGGTTCTCCATAATTATTGCTACAGAAGCAGAGAGGAACCTGAAATTCCATTAACAGGAAAAAACAAGAGGGAAAATAAGGTTGTTTTGTGTATAGCATCATATGGTTTATATTTAATAAAACAAAAGGGGATTTTACATGATTTTTTTTTAAAATTTTAACATTGATATAGACAATTAACGAGAGAAATCGGGTTAAAACTAATAAAAGGGCAGAATTATCGTTAATTGCGATTTAACGGAATGAAGTTTTTTTTCCAGGATTTTTCCGGAATATTGAATCACAGGTTAAAAAAAAGGTCCTGGAACTAAATGCATTATTTCTCATCGTTATCGGAAAGCGGGAAAAACTGCTGATAAACCTGTCTTCGTTCATCAATATCGGTATGGAGATAAATTTCGGTTGTTTTAATAGAGGTATGGCCTAGATTTTCCTGAACAACTCTGAGATTCTTTGATCGTTTATAAAGTTCGCTTGCGTAACTGTGCCGTATTTTATGGGGTGTTATCCCGGAAGGTGCGTAATTCTTGAAGATATGCTGTATGGCTCGTGATGAAATATTTTTACCCTGCTGACCTAAAAAAACCGGTCCGACGATCCTGTTGCCGATGAGTTTTAAGATATCTGCGAGGGTATCATCATCGACAAAAACAGTTCTTATCTTGTCACCCTTCCCCCGGATTCTGATAGTATGTTCATCAAAATCGATGTCTTCGATATTCATACTGCAGAGCTCTGATACACGAACCCCCGTAGCGTAAATAGTTCTGACGATGAGTTTGTCCCGGGGATCTTCAATCGAATCAAGGAGCCGCAATACCTGGTTATGCTTGAGATATTTTACATCCTGTTGTTTAATCCGTGGTCGATCGATCCCGGTTAACGGGTTGGAGGTGACTGCCCCCTGTGTAAACAGAAAACGATAGAACGAACTCAGCGTCGATATGATGCGGTGAAAGGTTTTGGGTTTGTATGTTTGCATCGACGAAACAAATGAGAGAAAATCAGTAATAATTACTGGCGTTACTTCAACATCAGTATCAAGGCGGGCATTTCCAAAATCTTTCCAGTAGATAACAAGTTTTGTTACATCTGTATGACGACGCAACCAGACATAATAAGCAAAATGTTTGATTACCTGCTCATAACTGTTGAGCGTGCGGGGAGAGTAATTGCGCATCCTGAGGTAGGTGCGGTAACTTTTAAGCCACTCTGAAAAATACCCGCTTTCCATGGTCTAATCTATCTTATCTCAAATAAATAAAGGTTTGCGCAGAATACCTATTCTGCGCAAGTCTGAAATCGCCATATCTCGATGCTGCTTGGAATGCCAACCTGCAAAGTCTTATACAATATTTATCACTATATCAAGATAATCGCATATTCTGAACGTATTTTTACTTTTTCAGGAACATTCCTTATGAGATTTATGAACTATCAAAACAGGGGTTTTTTTCGTTGTGAGGGGTTGGATCCATACCCATCCTGTCAAAAGAGCTGCCAGAAGCCCGCTATTACGTTCTGTCGTCGGAGAAATAACAGACCCCCGGTGTCAAGCAACCGGAACAAGCTACAACTAAAACCTGCGTAAAAAAATATCGCTTGAATTGTCTGATCTAAAAAAAAGAATGGATTATTTTTGACAAAAAGAATAACAAGATTCTATGGTAATTCATTCGCACATCAGGTATTATCAATACCAGGATGATCTCACAACGTAACGAGAATCGGTAGAGAAATCCGGATTTTCCTGGTATTTTTTTCTCGTTCCACACATTTTAAATCCACTTTTTTGTCAATTCTGTCATCTGTGTCACAAGCTAAAAATTAGTTTTTCTATTCAAAGGTGGACAGCACTCTAAAAAAACGTAACGCCGGGAAATTCACACCTGAAACCTAAATACCGGAAAATATCCACAAATTGAAATCTGTTTTAGTAATTTGTTTACATGCGAAAAAATTAAAACTTTACCGTTAAATAACTGGAAATTATCCAAGGCACATAATTATCAGATATTTCATATGATATACTAAAAAATTACCCGGAAATCCATCAGTATACCGGAAAAATTGTTGCCAATTTTCGCAATACCAGTGCATTTGCAAAAAATCTCGAATGATACAGGTTTAATTAATATTCGAGTATGATAAAAGAAACATTTTATATATTTTTTACCCGAAGAGCTCCTTACGAAAAATCATTTGATGAATTAACTGCAATTTTTTGGTTGAAAACCTCAGAGACAGTCTTTTTCCTAAAGTAATTCAATCTGATATCCCTTAAAAGAAAGACAATTAAAAATCGCATCGGATAAACAGGATTAAAATACCAGATTCAGGAGTTTTTTCTTAATTTTGGTTTCAGCTTCATGCTAATTCTATTGAAAATCTTTTTTAAATTTAAATTCATAAATCCCATGATAATGTGTTATTTTCCCGGAAAAACAATGAATTCAGGTTTTTATTGTAAATTTTCTGTTAGGCAGATCTCTCTTATAAACCATATGATGCTATACACAAACGACAATTTTTTGCAGTTTTGGCTCTTATCATTTCACATCTTAAATTATCGAGGCATAAAATGACTGAAAAAATCCAACTATCATCTTCCCCTTAAATCGAACCTGATTCTGAAAAGACCTTTAAAAAATTTAAAGAATCAAATTACAGGGAAATTTAAAAAAAACGTTTGATTTTCCTGTTTTAACATTTTTTTACTAAAAGATATTGTCGAAAATCCTGGAATTGGCTGAAAAAAACAAGGATAAGTAACAACAGAATATCTCTCAAAAAGATTATGGGGTTCACGAAAAAAAACTACCCTTCTTTCTTAATATGGAAGATAGGGAAGATCTCCTCTGGCCTCATATTATTTCCTCTACAATATACAGCCCTTTATTGAACAAAAGGTAGTAAGCTGCTTTAAGAAAATAACAGACATTCCCCTTGGATATATGATCAAATTTCGGGATTTCCCGATCCCGTCTGACGTTACAAAATGATCAGAAAAATTTGACGTTATAAGTTTGCAGAATCAGGGCATCAATGAGATCAAGTCAAATATTCTCAGGAAATAGATTTGAAAGTCCTTTTTTTATTCTTACATATTGCAGAATGATTTATATTCTGTGTTTTTTTCTTTTGTAAAGACATAAAAAAAATACAAAAAAAGGCTTTTAGCGATAAATCTCCTGCTTTCAGACGTAATAGTCCCCAAGGAATTGAGATAGATTTATTAAATTTTAATAGCAATAAACCATATAATGCTATACACAAAGCAGGTAAATTATTGATATATTCATCTCATATACCCGGTTTCTGGATAAACAACAAATTATGCAGGTGAAAAAATGGACGAGTCGCGTACCAGCCAGGAGATTAATAAGTATAAAAAATTTAAGAAAGTTGACGGGGCTACCTACCGAAAAGTAAACCAGTTTCTTCGTAAGAGAACCTACATAACAGCACGGGAGTGGGCACTGGCAAGGTTATGCACGGATTTCCGCACATCCGGGGGCGCAGAAATGACCTTTATTGGAAAACATCTCCCGGAACTGGTCCCGTTTATGGAAGAAACCTACACACCTCAGGCTGTCAATCAGGCACGCAATTCATTCAAAAAGAAAGTGAGAAAAGCAAGTGCTACATTTTTCTACGGTGCAATGTGTGGTTTTTTTACCACCGATGAACTTGATGACCTGCTCTTTGAAGCTAGCGAGGTTGCACGGTTTCTTCTCGAGGTTGAAGGAACGACTCTTGATATTGATGAAGAGATTGATATCGAGGATCGGATCACCAAAGTGATGAGAAGCGTAGGTGAAGCAGCTAAGACCATTCTAAAATCACGGGCAGAAGAGGGGGAATCGTACGATCAATTGCTCGCTCCCTTACCACAAAAACCAGTACCGGTTAATAGTTCTTCTCTTAATAACGCATCTGGTAAAACGTTGGATAAAACAACAGAAGGCCATGCTCTCTCATCTGATGTACATTTTTTTGAAACATCACAGACAAAAGAAATTCTACCTGACATAGATAAAAAAATTGCATTGGAAGGATCTCTATCAATAAATTTTATTTCAGGAATTGTCCCGGATACCCGCAAGGAAAAGAGTCCCGATACCAAAGCAGGAGAAAGGTAACAAGGATCCAGGGAAAAAATGGAAAATAATAGTACAAATTATTAGTGTTTCAGATCGATTGATATAGGAGATAAACCTATGAAAATAATCCAGGTTGTAGGAAACTCAAATTCAGGTAAAACAACATTTATTAAAAACCTGATTCCCGAACTCAAAAAAAAAGGAAACGTGGCAGTGATCAAACATCTGGGAGATCATACTTACACGATGAATGAAGGAAAAGATACCACTGTTTTTTTTGATGCCGGTGCAGACATTTCGGTAGGAGTAGACTCTGATAAGACAGTTGCTGCTATCCGTTTGAACACTCTCGACGATGTTCTTGGAATACTTTTCGATCAGGAGATGGATTTTGCCATAATTGAAGGTTTTAAACAACGATCGTTTCCCAAAATAGTTATCGGTAATTTACCTGCTGATACCTGTATCCTGGCAAATCCTTCAGTCCATGAGGTCATAGTTTCACTCAATCTATTCGAAGATTTTTGCAGATTAAAAAGAGAATAAAGGAGTAAAAATATATGCAACCCACAAAATTTCAGAAACGTTTGTTTGGTACCAATGGAGTAAGGGGTATTGTTGGTAAAGATCTGACACCAGAGTTGGTACTTACTATTGGAGAAGCACTCGGAACAATGCGGAAAGGATGCATCGCAGTCGGAAGAGACACGAGGACATCGGGTGAAACGCTCGTAAAGGCGGTTAAATCAGGCCTGCTTGCAACAGGTTGTAATGTTGTTGATTGTGGGATCCTGCCTACCCCGGCACTTCAGTACCTCGTCAAAGAGCAGTTCGAGGGGGGAGCAATGATAACCGCATCACACAATCCGCCTGAGTACAATGGAGTCAAAATCATTGAGGCCGATGGCACGGAAATGGGAGATGAAGAAACACTAAAACTCGAAAACCTGATATTTGAACATTCGTTTTCTTCTGAATCCTGGGAACACATGGGCGAGGAAATATATGCCCCTTATCTCATCAGAAAATACATCCAGGCAATTGTGGATCATTTCCCTGACAAGGTGGGATCAGAAATATCCGTTGCAGTTGATCCAGGATCCGGTCCGGCATGTCTTACAACTCCCCGGATCCTCACTAAAATGGGATGCAGGGTTTTCACTGTCAATGGAGTAATGGATGGGACATTTCCCGGAAGGTTACCTGAACCTTCTCCTGAGGGTCTTAAAGACCTGGCCGGACTCGTAGTGAGCAGTGGATCAGCATTCGGCGTTGCGCACGATGGTGACGCTGATCGGGCTGTATTCATCGATGAGAATGGTCGATTTATTGAAGAAAATAAAGAGTTCGCCCTTATAGCACAGCATGTTTGTCACCAGAAGAACGGGACACTGGTTACTCCGGTTAGTACATCGCTCGTCGTGGAGATGGTGGTGAAAAAGGAGGGCTGCACGGTCACCTATACACCGGTTGGAAGTATCTATGTTGCACGAACCATGCGTTCAATTATCGAGAATGGAAATAAGGTCGTTTTCGGGGGCGAAGGCAACGGGGGACTTATTTTCCCCGATCACCAGTTTTGCAGGGATGGTGGAATGACAGCCGCAATGATGGTTTTCATCCTTGCTTCGACTGGTCAGAAACTCTCGACACTGATAAACGCATTACCGGAACGCTCCATGATCAAGGATAAAATCACCACCTCATCCGGAACACAGGTACTTGAATCACTCAAAAAGGTATATTCTCATGAGTCACTCGATCTGACAGACGGCGTAAAAATTTTAAGGAAGGATTCGTGGGCGCTTGTCCGTGCTTCAGGTACTGAACCCATAATCCGGATTATTATCGATTCGGATTCACATACTCATGGTCAGATTATTTATAAAGAACTGATGGACCATATAGCTAAAATTACCAAAGATAAATAAACTTATATTCTTATCTTTGGACATTCGTAAAAAAATGATATTATGAGCATTCAATTTAAAAAAATCATTTTTCGGGTGAAAAATTGCTAAATAATTGATAATTTTGCCGATTGTTAAAAAATAATAATTTTTTTGGGAGATTTTTTGAAATAAATGGGAAATTTTCTTCAATTATGATTAAAAAAATTAAATTTAAGCGTAAATAAAAACAAAAAATTTAATTACTATTTGAGTTAAATTGTGTTTATTAACCCATAGTTTCATATCTGTGATATAAGAATGGTCAACTCTGCCGAAATTATCAAAAAAGTTCAGCAGGCATTATCAGCTGAAGACTGGAAAATTGTTGAGACTAGTATAGCAGAAATACATCAGGAGAAAGGAAAACGGGCCCAAAGAACCCTCATAAAAGAGATTAACCGACTGATAACGACCACTGCATTTAAAAAAAATAAACCTGAACTGTTGCTTGCTCTTCCGGATCTCCCGGGTAATGATATCGATGATTTGTTCTCCCAGATAATACAGCAATTCATAACAACAAAAGATGAAAAATGGCTGAAATCAGTTTATGTGCTTTCGGACAGGTTGAGTAAAAAAAGTCACCAGTCACGGGTAATCGCTATGATTGCCCAAGCCCTCATCAGCGCCGGGGTTCATGAATCTAACGCGGAATTCATCGATCATGGTATAATCCTGCTCGAACGAATCAGTTTCCAGAAATATCGATCGGACATCATGATCGATATAATTCCACTTCTGATTGACTGGGCGATAACAACCCGCGATGAAAAACTCCTCTATCAGTCACATCATATCATTGAAGAGATCAGCGATATATCAAAACGTGCAGTACTGCACGCAGAACTTGCAAAAGCATTGGCCACAGTCGCCATTCTTGAAAAAAACCGTATTTTATTCCTTGACAGCATCCATAGTGCAGCAAAAATCCACCAGAAGATCCGAAGACAGGCATGTATTTCATCTATTATTGAAAAGGGCGTGAAATCTGTTTTCGGAAAAGAAATTCTGGATATTTCGCTCTTTATCCAGAATTTTGAAACCCTCTCACCGGAGATACAACTTGAAATTGTGAACACACTGACTGAACAGCTCCTGGACAGGGAGAAGGATAAAATCCACATTATAACCATCCTCCGGATTCTGTGTGAAAAAAAACCTTTTGTCACCCGTACCCTTGTTCTCGATCTTCTGAAAAAAGCAGAATTGTCAGGAGAATTATGGTACCTTTCTTCTGCCATAAACCTTCATCAGCTCTTTTTGAATACCGAGGGTTATCCTCTCAGGGAACTGGTTCGTGCGGGAATTTCTGTTGCCGGGCATTCAAACAATATGCACGTACTCTCGGATCTGATTCCCATTATTGATAAACACAGTAATACGGTCGTTTTATCAAGAATATACCTTCAATTTTCCCAGATTATGCTTTCTTCCGGAGATTTTACTTCTGCAATCGAAATATTTAAAAAAATCAGCCACGAGACAGAAACTCTTCCCCAGTATGAGGACAATCTCACCCTCCTTCTTAAAACCGGAATTTTTCGGCACAGCATACCGCTTGTCAACGAGGTGATCCTCAAACCATTGAATGAGGATATAGTTAATAAATCAATTTATCGGGCAGTAACAGAATTGAGCACCGATGACCCGTTTAATGATATAATTTCTCACATTCATTCCATTACTGACCTTATCCGCCTTCATCCCCAGCAGGACCATCTGCTTCTCGAAAGTATTACAATTCTTATCAACCGGGGATTCCTCGCATTGCATGATCCCTATATCCTCATACGAATGGCCGAATTCATCAAGGAACATCACCTCAAGGAAGAAGCAATAGCAAATATTGCCCTGCAGATTGCAAAAATCGGGGTTAAAATAAAAAACCGCGACTATCTCCAAAGAGCGGTAGGTCTCACCTGCGATATTAATGGTCAAAACATCCGTTCTGTAGCTCTCAGCGGAATAATAGACGAGGCCTCAATTTTTGCTGCACAACAAGGTGACCTGGATCTTCTCCTCAGGATGAGAGAATGGATCAACTCTTTACTTGAAAAAAATCTCGCCGAAAGTGCTATGGTGAATATAATTGACGGGGTAATACAATATGCAATTGACAAACATTCTCCTGCTGCACTTGAACAGGCATATAAAATCGCTAAAGATATCGGCGATCCCGGGTTAAAAACCCAGCAATTTGGGAGAATTGCCGAATGTTTCGTAAAAATTGGATGTATCCTTTTAACAGAGCCGAAATCCCGGACTGATGCGGAGATTTTTTCATCAGAAGTATACCCGTTTGAACGAGGATTGTCAATAATAAAAGAGACTGTTAAAAAACCGCGGATATCGCTGAAGATCGCGGGAATGATTGATATTCTCATATCATATTCATCTGTCAGCGATAACCCGGATTATATCATACCTCTGGCAATGTACGCCGTTGAAATCGAAAATCCTCTGGAAAGAGATGCCATGATGTCCAGGATTATTTCAAATCTTAACTATAACGTCACATACCCGGACTCAACAGATCCCTACGAAATTATGGCATTTCTCCTCCAGAGAAATGAGCACTCAACATCAAACCCGCTCATGATTGTTCTGATTTTCCGATTTCTCCAGCTGATTAATGATCCCTATATGGAACTTTCCGGAATGTGCAATCTCGCAGAGACGTACATCAAATTACACGATTATGATCATGCACGGGAAATTTTAAACGATGTCTGTCATTCACTCAAGAAAATTCCCGCCGAATACAAAAAAATTCTCATCCTCTCCGATCTTACCATGCTCTATAGTACTATCGATCCACAAAAAGCAAAAAAGTGCCTTGAACAGGGGATCGAACGGTTAAGCAATGTTGAGGCTGACAAAAATCCGATGGCAAGCAAACGGATTGTATTGGCAATTGTCCGCATGCATGTTATAGAACCGGACAGCGGATTGATCAATGTTGCCTTACAGGTTTCATCAAAAATCACCGAGCCTGTAGATTATGTAGATTCACTTATTGCTGTTTTCAGCATGACCGGTAATGACAGGGATCGCGGCAAAACAATAGTAACCGCAATGTCAGAAGCTGTCGAAAGAATTCCTTCACCCTATGAAAAAGCTTCGGCCCTTCTTGATATCATTCCGCTTGCACTGCAGAACAGTGATGACGATACCCCGGTAATTTTGCTTAAGAAGGCTGATGCATTGACAAGAAAAATAAACATTCCACAGATTGCTGATACAATACGGGATAAAATTGCTCAGATGTATGTTGTGCTTTACAATAAACATAACAATACCAAATATCTGCAGAATGCAAAACAAGTTACAAACACTATTGAAAATAACGAAATACGGCTCCATCGCCTCACGCAGATGGGACTCGAAGATACCTATGAAATACCAGCTCAATATGAAAAAATCAGGGCTCTGTCTGAAAAAATAATTGAAGATGGTGCCCATCCGAACCAGATTACTTCACTGGAAAAATTGATTCGCTCAGTAACGGATCGCGGGAAAGAAGCGATTCTTTTCTGTGATATTGCAACGCTCTTCAGAAAAGAAGGGGCGGAAAAAATATCCAACCGCCTGCTGCAAAGTGCGATAAAAGAGGCGCGGATAATCCGACCCCTTTCCCGAAGAGCTTTTGTCATGTGTGATATTGCGATGAAGACTCATAATTCCGGGTCTGAGAAGACCGCACAGGAGGTTCTTGATCTTGCAATCGACGCAGCAACGAATATCCGGCAGTCATCCCTTCGCGATGAAGTTTTCGACGAACTTGGTCTTGCAATTAAACTCATGCAGGGGATGTAATGGTGAAGACCGTTGAAATTTTTATCAGCGGTAGGGTTCAAAAGGTTGGATTCAGGGCATGTGTGAGAAGGATTGCAACCGATTTGCATGTTACCGGTACAGTCATAAATCTTCCCGATGGAAGAGTTCATATATATGCGTCCGCTGAGTCAATGATTCTTGAAAAGTTTATTTCAATGATATACAGTCTGTCCCCGTGCAGTGATACGTGATTTGCGAACCTCTGATATTTCTTACATGACATTTAATGACTTTTCCATCATCAAAGGTGAAGGGCGGCTCAGGTACCCGGACTCTGAATTCAGCGTTGTCGGTGATTGCACGAGAGAAACTGTATACCAGTTCATCAATTTTTTCATTATTTATTGTTGAATGAAATATTCCGATCAGCTGTTGTATGAGTTCATCAGACAGAATACACCGGTTAGGTGTTTGTTCGTAGTCGGAGGATGAAAGAGATTCCCTTGCAGTCTCAAATACCACCGCGTCAATCATTGCTGCTTTCAGAGGATCAATAAGATCCTGCACAAGACATCCTTTCCCTTCATGTATCAGACCAAAATCCGGGTCCAGCCGGGCTCCAATAAGAGACACACAACAATTACCAAACAACATTGCATACCCGAAAGAAAGCATCGCGTTGATTGGATCTGACTGTGGACGTATTGTTCTCCTCCTGAATCCAAAATCCGGGGGGATATTCCGTGACATTATCTCGTAATACATATCTGTAGTCAGCCTGTGTAATCTTTGTATTTCATCCAGCTTGATCAAATACTGCAGTTCTTCCTGGGCTTTGTGGAGAAAATCCTGTTCACCTTCATAGAACAGATGGGTATTCTGGCTCTCCTGAACATACTGAATTGCAAAGAGACGGGATTTTATTGCTGCCTGTGCAAGTGTAATAGCGTAACGATGCCGGGGAATTACCTGCTGTATCCTGTGAATCTCCATATCACTCCGGTCTCCAAAGGGCCGGATAATTCCTGCAGGATTGCCATCAGGTTCAAAAAAAGAAATATATGCACCATTTTTCACGAGATTTACAATTGTTGACGAGCTTATGGTGTGACCCCCCATAACCAGCAGGTTTTTTATCGAATCGAGAGGATATTCCTCAACACTGTTTTTTTTCTGAATAATCAGTTTTTTCTGTGTGGATTTTATGTGGACACCAAAGCCGCTCACCAGTAACCAGGGATAATCCATCACCATCCACCTCGGAAAAATATTTTACTAACCAATCTATTTACTTCGCCATTTCCTCCTGATTAATTCATCGTTCTTAGCCAACAGGCTATACCGGGTTAATTACGCAATTTTCTGAAGGCGTACTATGTTCGAATATCATTTACACAAATTCGGTGAATTTAAAGAGTAACAAACGCCATATATTGTCTGTCATACACTCGCGTAACAGGGGAAGTATATGTTCTGGGATAAGAAGATTGAAACCATGAAACCTGATGAACTGGAATCGCTTCAGCTCAAACGTCTGAAAAACACCCTCAGTCAGGTAAAGCACGTTGCGTTTTACCGGAATCTTCTCTCTGGCGCCGGCGTGGAACCCTCATCAATAAAAACCCTGGCGGATATCAATAAAATTCCTTTTACCAAAAAACAGGATCTCAGGGAGGGATATCCATTCGGTTTCTTCGCCGTTCCCATGAAAAAAATCGTACGGATTCATACAACATCCGGAACAACGGGAAAACCAACCGTAGTTGGCTATACGCAAAAAGACATTGATACATGGGCAGATCTCATTGCACGGAATATGACCATGGTTGGTATCGGTAAAAATGATATCTTCCAGAATATGGTTAATTATGGCATGTTCACCGGAGGGCTTGGATTTCATTACGGGGCAGAAAAAATTGGAATGACGGTGATACCAAGTGCCACAGGAAATACAAAACGCCAGATCGAAATGATAATGGATTTTGGGGTAACCGCAATCCATTGTACACCGAGTTATGCTATGCACCTCTCGGAAGTAGCAGAAGAGATGGGTGCAACTCTTGACAGTCTCAGGACCGGTATTTTCGGGGCAGAACCTTGGTCGGAAAGCGTACGTAAGACACTTGAAAAACGCCTTGGAGTAACCGCCTATGATTCATACGGGTTAAGTGAGTCTTTTCGGCCCTGGTGTTGCATTTGAATGTCCCGAACGTGACGGACTTCATATCTGGCATGATTGTTTTTATGTCGAAATTATCGATCCGAAGACCGGAGAACGGGTATCCGATGGCGAACGCGGGGAACTCGTAGTGACCCCGCTTGTCAAAGAAGCAATGCCATTGTTGCGTTACCGTACAGGAGACGTCACCATGAAGATGGAGGATGGCTGCCTGTGCAGACGGGGACAAAAAATCGCAAGAATCACCGGGAGAAGTGATGATATGCTGGTAATCCGCGGAATCAACGTCTTCCCGTCTCAGATAGAACATGTACTTCTTAAAATAACCGAGGTTGGCAATCAGTTCATGGTATATATCGACAGAATTAATCATCTGGATGAGATGACTGTCGAAGTGGAGATCAACCGTGAATATTTCAGCGGTGAACTTGCGGATCTTGCGAGACTCCAGAAAAAAGTCGTAAAAGAACTCCGGGATGCACTTGAACTCAGAACTACAGTTAACCTCGTTGAGCCGGGTGCCCTGCCACGGTTTGAAGGAAAGGCGAAAAGAGTAATTGATCGAAGAGAGGCGATTTAATGAAGAGCTGGGATCCACGAATCGAGGAGATGCCAAAAGAAGATCTCCACAGAATGCAGTATAAACTGTTAAAAAGTCTTGTCTACAGGCTTTACAGTTTCTCACCCTTTTACCACGACAGGATGAAAGAACAGAAGGTTCATCCGGATGACATCCGCGAACTGTCCGATATAAAAAAACTCCCGTTCATGTTCAAGCGTGACCTGAGGGACAATTACCCTGATAAAATTTTTACCGCAACGCAGGAGGAACTTGTCCGCTACCACGTTTCTTCGGGGACTACAGGGAAACCGACCGTCGTTGGCTATACTCAGAATGACCTGAATACCTGGACAACGTCGCTTGCCCGTGCCCTGACTTCCATCGGACTTGGCAGGGGAGATGTGATCCAGGTTAGTTATGGGTATGGTCTGTTCACGGGCGGACTTGGTATGCACTATGGGGCAGAACGTATTGGCGCAACCGTTTTGCCGACAAGTGTAGGAAATACCGAACGCCAGATTGAACTGATGCAGGATCTCGGTGCAACTGCGATTGCCTGCACGCCCTCTTACCTCCTCCATATCGGGGAGGTGGCAGAGAAGATGGGAGTGGATATCAAAAAAGATACAAAGCTCCGCACGGGGATTTTAGGGGCTGAACCCTGGACGGATGGAATGCGTACACGAATCGAAGCCTGGCTTGGAATAAAAGCATATGATATCTATGGCACAAGTGAATTGTCAGGACCGATGTTTACCGAATGCCTGGAACAGAAGGGATTTCATATATGGTCAGACATTGCCCTCGTTGAAATTATTGATCCCGAATCGGGCGAGTCTCTTGAATCCGGGCAAAAAGGTGAGCTTACTATTACCATTCTTCAGAAAGAAGCCCTTCCGATGATCCGGTATCGAATCGGGGATATAACAACCATGGATGATACCATCTGTGCCTGCGGCAGGACGCACCCGAGAATCCAGAGAATACAAGGCAGAGTTGATGACATGTTAATCATACGGGGTATCAACGTATTCCCTTCACAGGTTGAGTACGCCCTGATGGGAATCCCCGAAATTGGCCAGCATTTCCAGATCGTGGTTGAACGAAAGGGATCCCTTGATGACATGCTGGTCCGCGTCGAGTTAACCAAGGGATCATTCAGTGATAAAATCAATGATCTTATGCATGTACGGGAGAATGTAGAGCACCGGCTCAGAAATTCATTGAACGTGAACGTCAGTGTTGAACTCGTTGAGCCAGGTTCATTACCCAGATTTGAGGGAAAAGCGAAAAGAGTTATTGACAAGAGGTCGTTGTAAATGGACACACAGAAGTTTGTGATCAGGCAGATTTCGATATTTTCCGAAAACCGCCCGGGGCGGCTTGCGGCAATTGCGCATGCATTAGGTGAGGAAAAGATCAATATTCTTGCTTTCAGTATCGCCGAGGCAAATGGATTTGGAGTAGTAAGGGCGCTTGTGGATCACCCGGAAAGAGCTCACGATAAACTTTTCTCTCTTGGATTTAATGTCGCGTTTACTGATGTTATCGCAGTGCGGATGAAAGACCAGCCGGGCGGACTGTATGAGGTTGCAAAGATTCTTGGAGACGCCGGGGTCAATATCGAATATTCCTATGCTTATTCCGGGAAAGAAGGAGCAGTGCTCATTCTCCGTGTTGACCAGATTGAAGAGGCAATTCAAAAGATCAGGAATTCAGGTGCGACACTTCTGGAACGCTCGGTGTTTCACTAAACAAAAAATTTACTTCTTTTCCCATTTTATCAGTTCCGAAACTTCAGAAAGAGTACTCCCTCTGCGGATCTCTTCCCGGATCCTTTCTTCATTTTTTCTGACCTCCAATGCCCTGCGTGCAATTTCATACGCACGCTCAGCAGGTATCACAACCACGCCACTTTCATCTCCTGAAATCCAGTCACCGGGACGAACATACTGGCCACCACACCGGATTTCAGCATTGATCTCACCGAATCCCTTGGGTTCTCCTGCGTTTGGCACAACAGCTTTTGCAAACACGGGGAACTTCATTATTCTTATATCATCGACATCCCGGACTGCACCATCAATGACAACACCGGATATTCCTTTTGTAATACAGCTCAGTGTAGCAAGCTCTCCCCAGGGTGCTACATGGGTCGCACCATCATTGTTGATCACAATTACATCATTTTTTCCGGCAATATCAATGGCTTCCACAGGTTTTGCCCAGTCCCCGGCAAATGTCTGGACAGTTACCGCTTTTCCCACCATCTTTACGTTGCCGCAGATCGAAACGATTCCTGACATTGCTCCTTTCCTGTGCATCGCATCCGTGATATTCGGTGCAGATACCTGCATAAGAAGAGAGCGGATTTCTTCATCGGGTAATTTTTTTTCGATCGATCGTATCGAGGGATTATCCATTGCTGAACGAATCCTTTTTGTTGATGCGGTTACATCAGCGGACCGGGCAATCCAGCCTCCCACGATAACGATGTCCGCACCCGAGCGTACAGCATCTCCAGCGCCTGCAGCGTCAATTCCTCCCGCGATTGCGAGAGGGATCTGAACCTGTTCAGATAAGGAGGCAAGCAGGTCGAGGGAACTCTTACCGGTCATCTGCTGATCGATACCTGCATGGGCACAAAGAATATCGATACCCATCCTTTCAAGTTCGCAGGCCCGGGAGACGGGATCTTTGACATTGATCAGGTCAGCCATTAACCGTATACCATACAGGCGGGAAGCCCGCACGGCCTCTTCAATCACTGAGTTGTCCGCATCTCCAAGAACACAAACAATGTTTGCACCTGCCTTGGCGGCCATCTCCACTTCCAGAGTCCCGGTGTCGGCAACCTTCATATCAGCGACAATAACAGTATCGGGAAAACGATCCCTCATCAACCGGACAGCCTGCATTCCTTCGCTTTTAATAAGCGGAGTCCCTACTTCAATCCAGTCAGAACCACCATCAAGAGATTCCCGGGCGATCTGCAAGGCTCTTTTCAATTCAAGAATATCCAGTGCAACCTGCAGAACCGCTTTTTTCATGATCAATGATGTGACGGGCCAGATTCTTAATCATTACGAGAAAACTATTCACTTATTCATTAAAATAAGTCTGAATTATCTGGATATTTTCTGGTGCATCGTAAGGTCATCTTTATAAAAATTTAATTTTCCTTGAATTCTTCAGAAAAAACCAGATTTTTCGTCTCTTTTTTCCTGACAATACAAATCTCAGCGGGGCATCCGGCTGCCACAAGTGAGACTAATCCATAATTTTCAGGAACCTTAAGAAGGTCTCTCACCGCTTTTGCGTATTGTTTCTTTTCCCCCGCAACCCAGCAGGAAGTAATTCCATGCGCCTGGAGAGCAAGTATCAGATTTTCCGTAACTGCGCAACAATCCTCAAGATAATATTTTTCATTTTTTTCCCCAAAAACTGCAAAGCATAATGGAGCTTCGGCAATAAATTTTCCATTATCCGTTGTCTGGGCAATCCTGCTCAGCATTTCCTTGTTTTTGATGACGCCAAACAGCCACGGCTGATGATTCATCGCGGTCGGTGCATGAGCAGCACATTCGAGGGCGTCCCGGATGATAATTTCATCAACAGGATCGGGTTTGAATTTCCGCACACTATGGCGGGATTTGATAACTGTTGTTACAACGTTCATACTCTGGAATGGGGAACGGAGGTAATAAAAGATTGCGAGCTGTGAAAAAGGGTAAACTTATCCTTTCTTCAGGTAAAGCACCAGGCCGAAAATGAATGCTGCACATGCCAGGGGTGCGCCAAACCCCGGGGCTTTTGTCTGGCTGGGTGAGGGGACCTGAGTGGCTGCTGTTGTCGGTGACGTAGTCGGGAGTTCAGTGGGCAAAGGTGTTGCCACGGTTGTGCTCGTAATGGTTTGCGTCGTTGCCTGGGTGGACGTTTGCGTCGGTGTCCTTGTGATCTGAGTTGAGATGGTTGTTGCTTTCGTAATCAGCGGGTTCTGACCCTGGTTGAGCAGATTGAACGGTATACTTATCGTTTTGCCTACCACCTGGTAATTATCCTTCATGTTATTTATGTTGCTTTCAGCCCAGATTGTATAGGTTCCCGGGGGATAGACATCAGGATTGCCCATATTCCAGATAGAACCTGTATAAAAGGGGACGGTATTAACGGGGATGTCTACAATTGAGGTTGGCATTCCTCCTGCATTGCGCAACGAAGAATAGATCGCACCATCCGGTGACTGCACTTTTATGGTAATGGGAGCGGGTGTGCCACGTTGTGACGCTATCTGAGCCAGATTTGTATCAATCCTGAACCGTATATCATCTCCCGATGGGATCCATTTAAGCACTTCAACATTAACGTCTACAGTATTATCTTCAACTTTAAACGCGAGCTGGGGATCAGCAACAAGAAATGCTGTGCCATCTGCTTTTCCGGGTACTGTTGAGCCGGTACCAGTTGCCAACATAGCCTCCAAACTCGGAGGGGCTGACCGTAAAACTGGTGATTCTGCCGTTCAGATCAATCGTTTGTGTCGGCGAAGTTGTGTAGAGATCAGCAGCCGAAGCCCACCACCCAATCTGGGTATCCGGTCCCATTGCAGCTGATATATCAAGCCCTTCTTCACCGATGAATACGGTATTACCCTGTCTGATCGTGTTGATAGCTGCAGATGCCGGGCCTATACATAAGAGAGAGATGCAAACAAGAATGATAAGGATCGTCGGACCTTTTTTTATCATAATCATCCATCTTTCTTCCTCATATTTAAAATTGAACATAGTGATATTTTTTTAGCATACTGCGATCCAATATTCCAGGGTATCGATAGTAACTGGAGCAGGGAAAATGTCAACATGGTCGAATCCAGACGTTTTTTGGAATTTTATAAAAGATAATCCATTCCAGGTGCAAAACGAAGGCTCCGTTTGACAAACGGAGTATCTTGTGTTTTTGTCCACGGGAATCGCGTCAACACCAGGGGAAAATAGTATTATAATCTGGTGTTTCAGGAAATGCGAGTTTTAACCAGGAAAAAAACCTGTCAAAAAGCGGGGTTTAATGGCGTTCATTTCTAAGCGGCGGTTATCACGGTCAAAACGATGGTAAAGGGTTATTGCCACGGTCCCACTAAAGAGTGTGTTGTGGGGATTTGTCCGGAGTTCCCGATCTTTGGGGTAATTTTGTTCGAACCTAACTCAGACATTCACGAGTGATCCGGTCAAAATTTTCGAAAACGCGTTTTCCCTCAAAGGTATGGCTGACTTCCGGGTGCCACTGGAGCCCATAAATTTGCCGGGAGGGAAGTGCAATCGCTTCAGCGCCGCAGATTGAGGAATACGCGAGACAGGTAAAACCTTCCGGTATCCTTGATACTTCATCAGCATGGGAAGCCCAGACATTGATCTTATCCGGATCAGCCGGTGAGAATATCATCATGCTCGCATATTTTTACCTCAACCGGGCCATATCCCCCCCGGGGTCCCTGGTGAACGTCACCGCCGAATTTTTTTGCGATTATATGCAGCCCGAGGCAGATACCCAGTACCGGCATCCCGAGATCGAGATATCTGAAGGAATTCCCTGCCCGCTCTATTGTTGGTCCCCCTCCAAGAATGATCCCCCTGCATTCACCTGATATCTGTTCCGGTGGGATTGAATTTGAGATCATGGACACATCGATATCCAGATCCCGTAATGCCCGGTGGATAAGATGATTGAACTGACCGAAATTATTGACCACGTAGATGGGAAGCATTACAAGAAGGTTTGTATTTTAATCCTATAAGACTGTTCAACAATAGGCGTTCACCGCGGCGAGGATTGTTTTTCTTATACTATCAGGTGAATGTCCAAGGAGATTTGCCAGACACATCGAACCACCGGCACCCATCCCTTCCTTCACTTCACCGATACAGTACCGGGCAAGTCCTGAATGGCCGATATTTCCAAAACCCGGATCAACAAAGATGATCTTAACTCCGACGTCTGCTGCAATCTGCCGGACATTCGCAGAGAGATCGTCCCGCACATAGGATGTGGTGACCACTAACGGCAGAGGTCTTCTCTCTGCTTTTATGATCGCACTCACCGCGAGCATCTGAGTACCCCCGGCAAGGATGAGTGTTCCGGAATAGGTCTTTGCAATACCGAGAGCAACCGGCATCATGGGATCCCCGGTATACCGGATTATATCGAGAGGGAGTGTAATTGCGTCAGATTTGATCCTTTCAAGCGCTCCCCGGCAGATCTCTTCTTTTATCGTGACGGGGTTGTTTACAAAACTGCTGCTCACCGATGCTTCGTATCCCAGTGCCCGCAATACGCACAGTGCTGTGGTTGTACCTCCGGGAACGCATTCCCCGAGAACAAGAAGATCGCTGGTTTTTGAGAGGAATCTGCCGATGACTTCTCCCTTCAGAACAAGGTCCTGCGCATGGGGGACCGCATCCCGGAACCGGGGATCGTCACCCACAGCACCATACACGTCAAGACAGGGAACGGTTGGGGTGTGACGAAGTCCGGCATTGATGAATAATGGCTCCATGCTGCACAGACCCATCATTGCCCGTGTAATCGATGCCGGGGTTGGGCATCCGGTCGGCGTGTCTGGTCTGACAGGATGGCTGGTAATAGCACCCCGTGTAACCAGTTCTGCGTCAAGTACCGGTGTGAGAAGGGTCTTTTCCGGGGTTGCCCCGCACCGGAAACTCCGGGAACGGTAGAGAGGATCGTATTGCCAAGAATACCACAAAAAAGGGGACTGTCAAAGGCAATATACGGTGTTTCTGAAAGGAATTCCATAGTGATCAACTCATATATTTTCTTTTCATATACGTTTGAGGTGGCAGTTATTTAAAAAAATTCCACAACGGTATAATAGTTCAGTCACCAGAACAGCTATGCACATGTTTGAAATTGAACAGCGATTACTCGATAAAGGGATCTCGATTGAGGAGATTGTCGAAGCAGCTATGGGGTTATATGTCTCCCATGGGATGCCCGAGGACCAGGCAGCAGCGGAGATCAAGCGAAAGATAATAAAATATCTGAACGATCCAAATGTATCTTCTTTGCTCCTTGGGGCAATCCTCCTTGAAGATGAGCCTTTATACTAAACGAAAAGATTCAGAAATTGCTGATGACCCGGTCTTTCTGTTGAGTGATGAAATTATCGGAATGGCAATCGCAGAGTGCATTGGCGGGACGTATGCCCGGTTTGAGTTTACCCGGTACGACCAGAAAAAGCCCGGAATATTATCAAAACTCGGGCCATTCCTCGATGATGCCATAGCAGGATTGATTGCTGGCTGCACCTCACGATTGTACAGCGAATGCGTATGAAAGCTCTCATCTCCCTGCTCCAGTTCACTACTATTCTTCCGCTCGGCAAACCACAGGATCTCGGGAACTTTGCCCGGCATTCTTACATCTACCCGTTTGCCGGCTATATTATTGGCGGGCTTACAGCCATACCGGTATTTTTCATTGCAGACCGGGCACTTGCTGCAGCTGTTGCTATAGCCTGCATTTTTCTGATTTCAGGTGCCCATCATTTTGACGGATTACTTGATCTCGGAGACGGCCTGATGGCTCACGGAGACCGGGAGAAAAGAATCAGAGCCCTGACAGACCGCCAGGTCGGAGCAGGAGGTATTGCCGCAGGAATAACCGTAACAATTCTGTTGTTCGCAGGATTTCAGGCCTCCTCATCCATCATTATTGCAATAATCATCGGCGAGGTCTGTGCAAAATTTTCTATGGCGCTTCTCACAACATATGGCACTCCGTTCAGGGAGGGTATGCATAGTTATCTCCACCAGTACTCGAAGCCATACTTCCCGTTCATTGCAGCGCTGTTCTGTCTGCCGCTTGTCCTTCTTCCGGTATCCCCTCTCAAACTTGCCGGTGCTGCCATCGCGATGGTTGTATGCCCGGCAATTCTTTCTGTCATTTCAAAAAGGTTGTTTGGCGGGGTTAATGGCGATATCGTGGGTGCCTCAAATGAGATTACCCGTGCGTGTGTAATCATCACTATTACCCTCATCTGATTTTCCTGTCACAACATCATCTTTTATAACCAGATTCCCCTCATTACTTTTGATGCGTACGAATTTTGGCGTTCATATGAAAGGCGGGATTATCACCGAGAGAGATGCAGATTTTTGTACTGTACGGATAAGAGCACCTGCAGGTATTCTGACCGTAGAGCAGGTGCGTGGGATTGCATCCATCGCAAAAAAATATGGATCGGGCAGTGTTCACTGCACTACCCGCCAGACTATTGAGATTCCCCATGTCGATCCAAAATTACTAAAAAAAATCGAAAAATCTCTGGAAAAAAACGGTACCCCGGTTGGTTCAGAAAGAGATGAGATTGTCAATATCATAGCATGTCCCGGGAGTGAACGATGTAAATTTGCCAATATCGACACTATTGGTCTGGCAAAAAAGATAGATCACAAATTGTTTGGTAAGGAAATGCCGGTAAAAATGCGAATAGCCGTATCAGGATGCCCGAATGCCTGTACAAGTCCGATGCTGAACGAGATTGGAATAATGGGACGAATCCGCCCCCTGAGAACCGCGGGGTTTTGTACCGGTTGTGGTACATGCGTGGAATATTGTAAGGAAAACGCCATCATCATAAAAAACGGCATCTCAATTCTCGATCCTGCCAAATGTGTCCAGTGTGGTGTCTGCATACAGTCATGTCCTTTCGATCTCCTGAAAGCAGAACACCGTCATTACCTTATTCTTGTCGGGGGAAGACGGGGACGACACCCCCGTATCGGGAGGGAACTCCTTACCCTTGAAAGTGAAGAACAGGTTATCCATGTTGTTGAAAAAATTGTAAACTGGGTGTATCGCCGCGCATGGAGCGGGAGGTTGCTCTCTGAACAGCTTGATGATCTCCAGTTTGAAAAATTCCGTCAGGAAATTTTACACGAGATCTCGGAAAAAACCGGCAAGATCTGATCTATTTTGCAGTTTTTAAAAAAATCCACCAGAGCCGACAGTTTATACAAAAGCCGTTGTTCCATGAAAACATCTGTTCCCGAAATCCGACCATTTTGAAGATTTTTTTAGTGAAAAACTCTCTCACACCCTCAAAGTATGCTGAAGCACCCTGACAGCCAGAGAAAAAATACTCTTATAAGTTTTTTCATTCCAATCCCGCATTTTCGTAAAATTGAAGGTATTCTTTTGGGTCAATAATTGTAACAATCTAAAGAAACCGGAAATCGATGTGGGGGTGGTATTTCCCATCCATCCTTTTTATTCGTAGAGACCCCTGAACCCCTGGTTCTCGTCATCATCGCAGTCCAATGACGATCCATCACGGATAAGAGTATTAAACATCATCGCGGCATTCATCAGGGAATCATCATTCGCAGTTCCTTTCTTGAGTTCTGACAACACCTGCACCTGGGGGGAGGGGACAAGTCGTTTTCCCACCCCGATCCCTTTACAATACCTGCAGTATGCACAATGACTGTACACTGAAATATTGCCATCGGCACATGCTACGGTAACCCGGTTCTTTTTTTCATCCCGCTGGAATGGCAAGGTCTTCATATGAGAAGGTATTCAAGCATCTGATATCATAGTGTCGATACGCTATTTTCATCGGAGAACAGGAGTTCCGAATCGAAATAATTTATATAGATGGGTCTCATATATGTAATACTCGCATAAACTGACTGTAAGCGGACAGTCCCATTACATTTGGAGGAACAAAATGGCATCTGAAAAGCCCCATATGAATCTGGCTGTTATCGGACATATTGACCACGGTAAGTCTACTACCGTCGGAAGAATGATGTTCGAGACTGGTGCAGTACCTGCACACATTATTGAAGGTTACAAGAAGGAGGCTGAATCAAAGGGAAAGGCAACCTTTGAATTTGCCTGGGTTATGGACAACTTAAAAGAAGAGCGTGAACGGGGTATCACTATTGATATTGCTCACAAGCGATTTGATACACCGAAATTTTATTTCACGGTTGTCGATTGCCCGGGACACCGGGACTTCGTCAAGAACATGATCACCGGTGCATCACAGGCTGATGCTGCAATTCTTGTCGTCGCGGCTCCTGATGGGGTTATGGAACAGACAAAGGAACATGTCTTCCTTGCCCGAACTCTTGGAATCACCCAGATCATTATTGCTATCAACAAGATGGATGCAGTAAAATTCGATGAGAAACGCTTCAATGAAGTCAAGAAAGACCTCTCAGATCTCATCAAAATGGTGGGTTATAAACCTGACGAGACTCTTTTCATACCAATCAGCGCACTGGGGGGTCAGAATATCAAGGTAATCAGCTCTGAAACTCCCTGGTATAAAGGCCTGCCACTCATCACTGCTCTTGACACCTTCAAGTCACCTGATAAACCAACCGATAAGCCACTCCGTCTGCCAATCCAGGATGTCTACAGCATCAGCGGGATCGGCACGGTTCCGGTAGGTCGTGTAGAAACAGGGATTATGAAAAAGGGAATGAAAGTGTCATTCATGCCCGCCAACAAGGATGGGGAGATCAAGTCCATCGAGATGCACCACGAAGAAATCCCCCAGGCAGTACCGGGAGATAACGTAGGCTTCAACGTCCGTGGTATCGGAAAAGGAGATATCCGCCGCGGAGATGTGTGCGGGCCTGCAGAAGCACCACCCACAGTTGCAGAAGAATTCACTGCCCAGATAGTCGTGCTTCAGCACCCGAGCGCTCTCACCGTTGGATACACTCCGGTCTTTCACTGTCACACAACGCAGACAGCATGTACATTCATGGAGCTCAAAAAGAAGCTCGATCCCCGTACAGGTCAGACCAAAGAGGAAAATCCGACATTTCTTAAGACCGGTGACGCAGCAATTGTTGTTGTCAAACCAACAAAACCGATGGTCATTGAGACGGTCAAGGAGCTTCCGCAACTTGGCAGATTTGCCGTCAGGGATATGGGTACAACGATTGCAGCCGGAATGTGTATCGCCATTCAGGCAAAACAAATGAGATAATTTTTTTGGGGGGAAAATAACATGCAAAAAGCCAGAATTCGCCTGACAGGAACTGATTTTAATAAAGTAGAGATGGTCTGTGATAAAATCCGCGAAATTGCAGAACGCACAGGCGTAAATCTGGCCGGTCCGATTCCGCTCCCAACCAAACGGCTGGTTGTACCGATTCGAAAGAGCCCCGACGGCGAGGGTACTGCCTCCTGGGACCGCTGGCAGATGCGCATCCACAAGCGTCTTATCGATATCGATGCTGATGAACGGGCACTCCGTCAGCTCATGCGCATTCAGGTGCCGAAAGATATTGGTATTGAAATTGTTTTAGAGAGTTAAAGGTGCGGCGTGCAGCAAGCCGCTTTTTTATCTCAGAAAATCAAACGTTTTTTTACTTTTGAAAGAGTTTTTCTCTTAATTTTTATCTTTGCAATTCTTCTTCGTTTCTGGCACCTGGATCTCAAATTGCTTCACCATGATGAAGCAATTCACGCATGGTTTTCTTATGAGCTTCTGACAAAAGGCGCCTGGGTGTATGATCCGAGTTATCATGGACCATTCCTCTATTATGTGACCGCAGGTATGTTTTCTCTCTTCGGCGATTCAGATCTGGTTGCCCGGTTCCTCCCGTCTCTTTTTGGGGTCCTGCTGATTCCTCTCGTATATTGTATCTTTCGAATCGGATATATTGATAAGAAACAGACTCTTTTGGCAGCTCTCCTTGTTGCTCTTTCTCCGGATATGGTTTATTTTTCCCGTTTCCTCCGGCATGATATCTTTATGCTCTTTTTTTCGTTTCTTCTTCTTGTCGCCATTCTCTATTATTTTGAATATGGACAGACCAGGTATGCCGTCATTGGAGCACTTGCCATGGCCGGGGGTCTTTCCTGCAAGGAAGAGATGCCGGTCATCCTGATCATCTTCGCGGCATTTTTCATCTTTGCCATCTGGCGGGGGAAATTCAAACTTCCCGATGACTGGAAATATGATTGCATTTTGGGTGCATTTATCGTCATCGTGGTTTTGAGCATTCTCTATTCCTCATTCGGTTTCCATATCGAAACACTGATCGGTCAGAACTTTGCCCTGAATACAACAGGCTGGTATAAAGCGGTTGAACACTGGACAGCGATGCATAACCAGCAACGCCTGGGAGGGCCATGGTTTTACTATATTCCGCTTTATTTATTGTACGAATTGCCGATATTTGTCCTTGCATTGATTGGGACAGTGCAGTTCCTGGTAAAAGATGTCAACGGATATCTGTTCAGCCGGCGTGTCAAAAACTGGTTAACCTATCGTGGTTCACCCCTGCCTACGTCTGAAATTGCCGCAATAAGCCTGCACCAGATTAAGATCAAAAAACCCGTGCCTGCCAAATCTGACACTTTCTTTGGATTTTGTATCTACTGGATGATCATGATGATGACCTTCTATGCCTTCGTCGGCGAGAAAGTGCCATGGTTAATCATCCCCCAGCTGCTCCCGATGTGCTTTGTCGCAGTTTATAAACTGAACTGGCAAAAAATAGTTTTTGCCCTTGCTGGATGCCTATTCCTCATTCTTATGACGTGGCATGTTGCGTTCATTCCGGCCGATATTAATGAACCAATCGTTCAGGTGCAGAATTCCGAAGATATGCGTGAGGTCATGCGTCTCATCGATGCTTCCGACCATGTCGTTGTCGCATCAAAAAATTACTGGCCGCTTCCCTGGTATTACCGGGGTGATCAGTGGAATAAAATCAAATTTTATGGCGATATCACTGATGAACAGACACTTATCCAGGATAACCCGGGAGTGATCATTCTTCACGATGATGCCAGTTACCCTTCCATTTTTGGATATGACAAAAAGACCTACAAATTGAGTTACTGGTTCTCGTTTTATGACAATGAAGACCGGTTAATTGAATATTATCTTCATCGGGATGGCAGGATGGGAAGCATAAATATCGATGTTTTTACCCGGCAGCCGGGGTCATGAACGATCAATTTTTGAAAATCCCGGCTCCTGAGAGAAACACCAATAAATCTATCCTTTTCAAATCCGAACCATGGAAATCGCATTGCAGACGAAGGACCATTCCTCAGGCTCTTCAGAGGCATAGCAGGAGGAGTTGTTGTTGTTTTTTAGTCAATCCTCCCAGGTAACTTGCTGGGTTTGGATTATGAATATCCTCGTGTTATCCCCGCCAGCAATTTACGCCAGGGTTACAGGGTGGTGCGAATCTCATGCCATCGGATAATGCAGGGTGATAAAAGCAAACACCGGGCATACAAAACTTACCTCAATCAAATGCAAAGGCGTGATTCGCGTAGTTTTCTTAAAAGACCCGGGCAAAAGAACATTTGCTGAAAGAATGAACGGAAAAAATGGGTGTAAAGAGGAATTAACCGAGTTCATCCCATCGGGAGCGTTTGCGGTAGATAATTATCCCCACCACAATCAGAATGACCGCGACTACACCCAGAATAATAAACATTGTGCTGTTAAGTTTGGGGATGGGAAGGCTGAATCCCGAAGATAGTTCTTTCTGCCGTGCGAGTGCATCGGTGTAGGATTCATTCGCCTTTAAAAATGCATCCTGGGCCTTCTGGCGGGCCTGCGCATAATTACCCCCGGCAATATCGTCATTTGCGGTGGAGACGTAACTCACTGCTACTTCACGTTTGGTGATAATAGTTGGAAGTTGCTGGTCATTTGCGGTGCTGGAGTTTCCTTTGAACCAGGTGATGATGCCATCGACATTGGTGATGGGGACCTGGGCTGCGGCAACTTCGAATTCTGCCCATGCTTTGTCAAGTGCGGTTTCCCCATTCTTGATGGCAGCTGTTGCTGCGGTGAGATCAGCCTGTGCACCCGCATACTCATTGGATGGGCGGGAACGGGCGGAGTCAATATTCTGCTGTGCTTCATTGTATTGTGCCTCAGCTGTGGAAGTGTCAATACCGAGTGCAGCCTTTTCGTCGATATGCGTCCTGTAGACCTGGAGATCCGCATCCGCAGAAGCGATCGTTGAGGCTACTTCTCCGGTGTTGATGACCAGTGTAGTTCTTTCGACCTCCGAAGCGGTATCAGGTCTGCCATTTGAATCATACTCGGTAATTCTGACCATCGTTTTATTGGAAGTCTCGGTCACCGTCGGAGCGACTCCTTCGAGGGTAGTCCGGACAGACACCTCATCAGCTGTTTTGTAACTCAGCTCAAAACCGCTGATCGCAAGGGTACGTCCACCCTCAACCGGCCGGATATTTTCAACACCATTTACAATGATCGTGTACGTCCACTTCGGGTTATCGAGATCCGTGAAAAGCCGTATCTCGCCACCGGAAGGAAAAGATCCGGCATCAATCTTGAATTGAACCGTTACGGGAGTACCGGGTGTCAATGACCCTGAAGGATCAACCGTTATCGATTCTACAGCAATATCTGCAGACACAACCTGTATACACACAATGAAAAACAGCAACAGAACAGTCCATTTCATTAATCCCTTCATGGTAAACCTCACTCGAATAAAGGATCTATGCCCTCTTCAAACATAGTTGATTTTTTCTCCTTGGACTTGAGAACATCTTCCTTGGTTTCTTTTGCAATATCGAGAAGCTCCTTGATTCTCGGTGCATTTCCAACAGTTGCGAGCATTACTACTGCTGCAACATATTCGCTGTTGACCGGGTAATCTCCACCCCGTACCTCAACACCCGCAATGTTCTCTTCGACCCAGCTCTTCGCTTTCTCAACACCTTTGCGATCCATTTCGTCAGGTGGTCCCGCCAGCAGAACCAGGGCACGTTCTGCTGTCGAATAGTCACAGGGCAGGGTGAGCCGTCCTAGCATCGCCCTTCGAACAAGAGCAACAATTTTTGCGGATTTATCCTCACCGAGCAGGACTTCTTCGTTTGCCTCCCGCTTCCTGCCTATCTTGTCCTTCAGATTTCTGATGATGCCTCTTTGCTTCTTCGTATGCTTGCTCACAACTTCACTGATAGCATATCCGACAGAGGTGATTCCTCCTCCGCGTAACGTGTTGATAATTTCACTGGAGTCGACAACCATCTCACCAACGCCCATTTTACTTACTTCACCCGCCCGGAAGAGGACACCAAACCTCCTTACGACTTCGTTATTCAGGCGCTGGAATGCACTTTTTACACTTTCGCCTTCATTTTTCCAGGCGCTGTTGTCAAAAATAAAAGTGTTATCACACTCATTTACCAGTGTAGTCAGACTTCGGGCTGCATTATAGGAGTATAGACGTCCTTCTTCCGGTGAAGGAATAATACCCAGCGCATAGACCGGTTCACGGTATATACGTTTAAGATGTCGGGCAAGTACCGGCGATCCACCGGATCCGGTACCGCCACCCAGGCCGGCTACAATGACGAACGCGTCCACATCATGTGTGCCCCTGATGTCAATGGCACTGATAATACTGTCAATTTCGTCAGCCGTTACACGGGCTCCGGTTACATTGTCAGTACCTACACCATGACCTTTCAGCATGGTTTGCCCGATAAGAATACGGTCTTTCATATCGACATTTTTTAACCCCATCAGGTCGGTTCGCGCGGTATTGACGGCAATCCCCCTGAAACTGTTGGTTCCGAGTCTTTTATCCTGCTCGATAAACATATCGACAATTTTACCGCCCGCTTGACCAAAACCAATGAAAAACACGCGCATCTTATTGACACCCTCCAATGGGCTGAGAGATAATTACTTTCTTTTAATTCTCTTTAAGACCTTTTGCTGTTATACCCGTTTATTTCGACAATACAAAAACTTTCTTATAATTTCTCCGAGGGGATAATACCGATTTGCAATGAATATACGGAGCCTTTTTCATTTCGCCCTGAAAAATACTATAGAATACTCATCATGAAGATCGGCGTAATCGGGGGGGGATTGACAGGACTTGTTGCTGCCCACAGACTTGTGCGGGATAACGAGGTGGACCTTTTTGAAAAAATGCCCTGCCTCGGGGGTTGCCTGTCATCCTATAACGTAAACGATTACTGGATAGAACGGTATTATCACCATTGTTTTTCCGGGGACACCAGTCTGTTTGCATTAATCAATGATTTGGGCCTTACCGACAAACTTGAATGGAAAACGGGTACAACAGGCTATTTTGCCGGTAACAGGATCTATCCCCTGAATACGCCTCTGCAGATCCTGCTGTATCCACACCTCTCCTTTATCGATAAAATAAAACTGGCCGGACTCACCTTCAGGGCCAGGAAAACCAGCCTTAAAACTCTTGATGATATCCCGGCAGAACAGTATATCCTGAAACATCTCGGAAAAAATATATATTCATCATTTTTTGAACCCCTGTTAAAGAGTAAATTCGGGGAACGGCGGAAAGAAGTTTCAGCTGCCTGGTTGTTCAGCCGGATAGCGATCCGCTCAGACCGTGGTGTTTCCGGTGAACGCCTGGGTTACATGAACGGCGGGTTTCACCAGATTATTGATGCACTCGAACGATCGGTTGTAGCGAAAGGAGGTATGATCCGGAAACAGTCCCCGGTCTCATCCATTTCCCGCAGGAACGGAGCATGGGAGTTAAATGGCATCCGCTACGACGCGGTTCTTTCTACAATTCCTCCTCAGAGCCTTGAGACCCTTGGGGGTCCGGCACTCTCCCCGGTACCGTACCAGGGTGCTGCATGTATGACACTTGCCCTCGGACGTGAGGTGACCGGAGGTATTTACTGGCTGAACATGAAAGATACCGCTCCTTACGGTGCAGTAGTAGCCCATACAAATTTTATCCCGTATAAAAGATATGGCGAACATATTGTGTATCTGGCGTCCTACTTTACCGGAACAGTTCCACCACGGCTTGACTTCCGGATGCTCGAGGATTTTTGCCTCAGGTTCTCTGTCACCATGGATGAGATCCACTGGCACAGAATGGCAGTCGATCCTCTGGCAGGTCCGGTATACACAACGGGTTACCGCAGTCTTATTCCTGCGTATGAACAGCAGGGATTATTTATGGCAGGGATGTTCTCCCGGACAAATTACCCCGAAAGAAGCATGGAGGGATCCATATGTGCAGGATCCGAGGTAGCTGACTGCATCAGGAACCGGAGTTCCCATGGCCGGACCTGATGTGACAGTCGTTATTCCTGTTTTTAATGACATCCAGGCACTCAGGATCGCTATTCCCCGATCTGTTGAACTCCTGTCCCGGATAACGAACGGATTTGAACTGATCGTCGCAGAAGATGGCAGCACCGATGGAAGCGCTGACTTTGTGCGCCAGTATGAACAACATGATTCCCGCATTCGTCTTCTCCATAGCGATGAACGACTGGGTCGGGGTAAGGCGCTCAACCGGGCGATTTATGAGTCAGGAGGGGACATTGTGTGTTACTATGATGTTGATCTCGCAACCGATTTACAGCATCTTCCTGAGCTCATAAGTGCTATCCGCGAAGGGGCAGATATTGCAACCGGATCCCGGCTGATGCCGGGAAGCGATACCGAACGTACCGGGGGTCGCGAGATAGCGAGCCGTACCTACAATTTTCTGGTCAGATTTTTTCTGGGGAGCAGTATCTACGATCACCAGTGTGGTTTCAAAGCATTCAACAAAGAACATATCCTGCCTGTTCTCCCTGCCATACGCTCCAGCCACTGGTTCTGGGATACCGAGATTCTCGTCCGTTCCCAGCGTAACGGAGCATGTGTCCGTGAGTTTCCGGTCCGGTGGCGGGCCGGTAAAGGGACAACAGTGAAAATCAAAGACGTTTTTGAAATGGGCTCGTCGATCATGAGGTTATGGTGGCAGATCAATGTATCGAAAAATTAGTGCTATCGTCATTCCGACCATTATTGCCATTGGCATCGTCGTCTGGATGCTTTACAGGGTCTGGGATGATCTGCTCATCGCCCTCCAGAATAGTATTCCAGCATATCTGGTTGCCGGTACATTGATCTGCCTTGTTGCCTGGTGGCTACGGGGATGGCGTTATCACATTATTCTCAGGAACCTGGGTTACCAGGTCAGCACTATGGCCTCCACTGCCTGTATTTTTATCAGCCAGACGGTCAACCTGATAGTTCCCGCCCGCCTGGGAGATTTTGTACGGGTCTTCATCCTGAAGCATGAATATAGGGTTACCTATTCAGAAGGAGTTTCTTCGCTGGTCGTCGAACGGGTTTTTGACATATTCACGGTGGCACTTCTTGGTGCTGTAGCAGTATTCTTTGTGGTCAATGTACCGGCATGGTTTTATTCACTTATTGTACTGCCGCTTGTTGCTGGTGTGATCTTTTTTGTCCTGTTACTTTTTGGGGGCAAATTTTCATCGGAAAACCGCTATATCGCAATAATTCTGACAATCCTTCATGAAATAAAACGAGCGTCACTTTCACCAAAGGCGATCGTAGTACTTGGGATTTCTTCGATGGTAATCTGGCTCCTGGATATACTTGTCTGCGTTACCGTCGTAATGATGTTCCAGCAACAGATTCCTTTTGCCGTTATCGTCCTTGCCATTGTCATCGGGAATCTTGTAAAAGCTATTCCTCTCACACCCGGTGGCGTGGGAACCTATGAAATTTCTCTTGCAATAACATTCGGGCTTGCAGGAGTTGATCCTGCAGTCGCAACACTCATCGCCGTTATCGACCATCTGCTCAAAAACCTTGTAACCCTTGCGGGTGGGATCGTCTCGATCTATTACTTCGGGGACTGGGTCATCCCAAGCATCCGGACCGCCCTTGATTCAAAATTCGGAGGAGGTGATAATCCTGACCGTTGAGCAGCAGGTTTTTTCCGTTTTAAGCTGGCTCGTTGTCCTTACCCTGCTCCAGCTCTCTTTCTACCCGTCGCTAAAAAAAACATTTAAGATCTTTGCATTTCCGGTCTCATTCTCCGCATCACTCCTTGTATTCACCCTTATCTCCTGGTATTGCGGACTTCTCCGGATTCCTGTCCAGATTGCAGTCCTGCCATTTCTGGCGCTGTTCTTCTACCATCTTTACTACCGCCACTATTCCTTTGATGAGCTCAAGTCGGAATGGCGCTGGGAGATGTTATTCCTCATCTTTTTTTTCCTTATGCTTGACGTACGGTTTGTCAATCCCACCATATCGTACGCGGAAAAATTCATGGACCATGCATTTCTTGCATCAGTGATGCGAAATCCGGTAGTACCGCCGCTGGATCCATGGTTTGCCGGAGAGTCCCTGAATGTCTATTACTACCTGGGTTACTGGATGTTCGGGTGTCTTGGAATTGTTTCAGGAGTACCGTCGAATATTGCCTTCAACCTCGCCCTGCCAACGGTCTTCGGTCTTGCTGCAATTAACCTGTACGCGGCAGGGACCCTCCTGCTTGATAAATTCCGGTGGTTACCCCTCACAATTCTTTTTATCCCTAACCCTTCTTTTTTTTATCAGATTATTCAGGGAAAAACACTGAATACGGTTTTATGGGACAGTACACGGACTATTGCCAATACCATCAACGAATATCCCCTTTTCTCATTCATCTGGGGCGATGTCCATGCCCATGTAGTCTCAATCTTCAACCAGGTTTTTTTAATCTTTTTACTTCTCTTTGCCTATAAAAAATGGGAATCCCTGGATAACCATGCAAAATGGCTTCTCAGTATTCTTTGTGCACTCAGTCTTGGCTCCATGCCTCTGATCAATACCTGGGACGTTTTGATTTACGCTCCTGTCACACTCCTGTTCGGAGTGTTGATCATAAAGCGGATCAGAAAAAAAACATCCGGTATTTCGTCCGTCTGGTACCTGATAACCGTCCCTCCCCTTGCTATCCTTTTCTACCTGCCATTTTACCTCCAGTTGAAGACAAACACCGGGGGTATCTCGATCGTACATATCCCCTCTGACCCCCTCGAATTCCTTCTGGTAAACGGACTGTTCATTGCCATTTTTTTCGCTGTTCTCTGGCGCGACATGGTGAAGCGGCCATATCTTCTCCTTGTGGTAATTCCCTTCGTTCTGACCGGGTACGTCTCCGCCGCAATCGCTGTGATCCCTCTTATCTATTTCATCGCACGAAAACACCCGGATCTTTCTGATATCCTTGCCAGTATCGGACTCATCATTTTGATCTTCTGTGAGCTGTTCTATCTCAAAGATAACATGGGCGATACCTACTTCCGGATGAATACCGTCTTCAAGTGTTACCTGCCTGTATGGATCATTCTTGGCATTGCAGCAACAACAATGGTCGGGAAATGGCTTTCTGAAAAGAGGTGGATGCCGGTTATTTCAACCCGGAATACGGCCATCATCACTGCCATTGTTATCGGTATGCTCTTCACCCTCCCGTTTGTGATCCCGTTTAATCTGAGTTATGGAACAGGGACCCTCGATGGGCTTGCGTATCTCAAAGACTCGCATGCCGGGGATGCCGGGGGAGTAACCTATCTGCGGACACTGCAGGGTGACTACAGGCTTGTCGAAGCTGAAGGGGGGGACTATACATATTACTCGCGGATTTCATCGTTCACCGGGATTCCTTCAATTATCGGCATGCCATTTCACGAGTACATGTGGCGCGGTGATGAAACAGGCTGGTTCAGCACGCGACAGAGAGATATAAAATCAATCTATGAAGATCCTGAGAAGACTGTTGAGCTTATGAAAAAATACAATGCCACACTTCTCTATGTAGGGGATAGTGAGCGCGAACGCTATCAGGTAAATATTTCAGCAGGTAGTCTTGAGAAAATATATTCTGCTGATGGAGCGGAAATATACCGGCTGTCAGGATAATGAGAATAAGAGACCGGAATACAAAGCCAGGTGTGGTTTTTTTTAAAACTCCGGCCATCCTTCACAAACCTTTATTTCCGCTCCTGATAAAATGATATGGCTACATCATTGCTGACTGATGAGTAATGAAGGAGCATTCTACTCCTGAATGAGGTGAGTTATGGCAAAAGGTTACGTTAAAACGCAGGCTCCGGACGAGCTTCAGAACAAGGCGCTTGAAGCCCTTGAAGTTGCACGGGATACAGGCAAGATCAAGAAAGGATCCAATGAAGCCACAAAAGCCATTGAGCGCAGCATCGCCCTGCTCGTATTGATTGGGGCAGATGTGGAACCCGAAGAGATTGTGATGCACCTGGGTCCTCTCTGTGATGAGAAGAAAGTTCCGTATATTTTCATCAACAAGCAGAACGACATCGGCGCTGCAAGTGGTCTTGACGTAGGCTCCGCTGCTGCTGCAATTGTAAAACCCGGCAAGGCAAAAGAAACGATTGAAGATCTTACCAGGCAGCTGACCGCGCTGAAGGCGTGAGGATTCTCCCATGGCAGACGATGCAACGCCAGCCGAAGTGATCGAGGTTGTTGGCTCGACCGGTATGCACGGTGAGGCAATGCAGGTAAAATGCCGCATCCTCGAAGGTAACAACAAAGGACGGATTATTACCCGCAACACGGTCGGTCCAATCCGTGAGGGAGATATTGTAATGCTCCTTGAGACCGAACGCGAAGCAAAGAAAATGTCGAGGCGGTGAAGGGATATGGTTGAACATCATCCCTGTAGTTTCTGTGGCATTCAGCTTGAACCGGGTACCGGCAAGATGTATGTCAGAAAAGATGGAACCATCTTTTACTTCTGCAGCACCAAGTGCCAGAACAATTACAAGCTCGGAAGAGTTCCCCGACGGGTCCAGTGGACTGCTGCGGGAAAGAAGGCTGCAAACAAGGAGTGAGATCATCGATGGACCGCACCTTTGTTATGGTTAAGCCGGATGGGGTTCAGCGGGGTCTTGTGGGTGAGATCGTTTCCCGGCTCGAAGCAAAAGGGCTGAAACTTGTGGGAGCGCGGTTTGAGGTACTTCCTGAAACGCGTGTAACAGAACAGTACCGGGAGCATCTCGCAAAACCATTTTTTCCTTCTCTGAAACGCTATATCATGGGAGGACCCTGTTTTCTCATGGTCTGGGAAGGCAGGAGTGTTACTTCGATTGCCCGCAAGGTAATCGGTGCAACCAATCCCCAGGAAGCAGAACCCGGTACAATACGGGGCGATTTCGGCATTGATATAGGACGGAACGTCATTCATGGTTCCGATTCGCCGGAGAGTGCAGCCCGCGAGATTGCGATCCACTTTAAGCAAAATGAACTTGTTACGTACACGCGGATAGATGAATCCGTGATTTACGAATACTAAAGTCTCTCTTTTTTTTGGCTCTCGACAGTGTCTGTCCCTTAATAATGCCAGTTCTGAAAAGCAATGTATTGCTTGTTTGGGAGTTATCACTTTCGGGGGAGCCAAAGCGGAGAATTGCAATTTATTGAGGTTCAGGTTTTTAAGAAATATTTTCTCTGAAGATCGCATTATTCCGATTTGCTACAGGAATAGTTACCCTCCTGTCTATCAGGTTCGATGGATGCTGCCGCCCCAAAAAAGGGCGCCTTCGCGGCGGATCGGTGACTAAAATTGGGAAATGTTCCTGCCTTCCTGCCCTGCCTCGAACAGGCCTGAAGCTGGGTGCATCAAGAGGGACCGTTCTTCACGAATCAATATAACCCAAATCAATTCGTGTCCTGTTTTTCAGAGCGGGTTTCTACCGTTACAGGCTACCAAAATAACTAATACTCTCCGACACCGCACTATGCTTAAGGAATACTACCCAAAAATTGCTGTTTCAATTTTTTTAGGGGGATGCAATATCAATGCCATCAGACGCAGGCAAAACCCGGAATAACAACCACAGTATCAGAGTATGCAGTGCACAGATCGCGAGTGTCTGGGAAGACCCGGAAAAAACGCTGGGAAAAGCGGAAACATTCATACGGCATGCTGCTGATTGTGGCGCAAAACTGATCTGTTTTCCTGAACAGTTTGCTACTGGATGGGATCCCCGGCCCTGCAAAAATATCCAGGATATTCACGGGAGTATAATTTCTTCTCTTCAGGCATATGCAAAAGAGTACAGGATTGGTATCATTGGATCATTGCGGGAAGCACATGACCCGCTTCCGAAAAACACTGCCGTCGCCATCGGAAGGGACGGGAGGATTCTTGCAAACTATGCAAAGATGCACCTGTTTTCTTTCTGCCATGAACATGAGGCGACCTCTCCGGGCATAGATCTGGGAATATTTACCTTTGATTCGCTTTCCTGCGGTATTGCGATCTGTTATGACCTCCGGTTTCCGGAACTCTTCAGGATTTATGCGCAAAAGGGGGTTCATGCAGTTTTTGTCCCGGCAGCCTGGCCTCAAAGCCGCATCAGGCACTGGGAGCTGTTTATCATGGCACGGGCCGCAGAAAACCAGATGTATATTCTCGGGGTAAATACAACCGGAACAACCCCCGTCGATCGATACTCTGGTGCTTCGATGACTGCAGATCCCCAGGGGACGATTATCAGCCGGGCTGGTGACGCAGAGCAACTGCTCTTCGCAGAGATCGATCCGGCAGAAGTGAAGAATACAAGACATTTATTCCCGGTAGAAAAAGACCGGAAAGATGCACTTTATCGTTCACTTCTTTCTGAGAAAAAGGAGTAGAAAAAAAGTATTCCCTGTCCTTTTTTCATGGCCGGAGATAAAATTCACGGAGAACGCCGGTTATCCTGATAAAAACGCACTCCTATATGTTATCAGAAGACCAATACTATCCCATGTATCATCTCGTGTGCGTCAACTGTGGAACCACGTATCCCGCTGACGAGATCCTGTATAATTGTAAACAATGCGGTCATCTCCTTGCCGTGAAATATCCCCTTGACGAAATAACCGTAACAAAAGCGATGTGGGAAAAGCGGCCTCTCTCGGTATGGCGGTACCGTGAACTGCTCCCGGTCCGGATAGATCCTATTACGCTGCAGGAAGGAGGGACACCACTCTACCACTTAAAAAAGCTTGGGCAGGAAATGGGTCTTAAACATCTCTACGCAAAACACGAGGGCATGAATCCCTCCGGTTCATTCAAGGATCGGGGTATGACTGTCGGTGTCTCCATGGCCCTTCAGCTGGGAAAAAAGAGTGTTGCATGCGCGAGCACAGGTAATACCTCTGCAAGTCTTGCGGTCTATGCAGCAAAAGCAGGAATCCCGGCTGTTGTGCTTCTCCCGGCTGGAAAAGTGGCGGTGGGTAAGGTAGCACAGGCACTCATGCATGGCGCTAAAGTGATCTCAATCCGGGGTAACTTTGATCGTGCTCTTGAGATGGTGCATGATCTCTGCCTGTCCCACGGGTTGTACCTGTTGAACTCCATCAACCCCTATCGTCTCGAAGGACAAAAGACCATCGGTTTTGAGGCACTCGACCAGCTTGGTGACGTCCCGGACCGGTTTGTTCTCCCCGTTGGAAATGCAGGCAATATATCAGCAGTCTACAAGGGATTTATGGAACTGCAGGAACTGGGTTTCATGGAACGGTTACCGATGATGACCGGTATCCAGGCCGAGGGGTCAAGTCCGGTTGTACGGGCAATCCGTGAGAATCTTCCCGAAGTCATCCCCGAGCAAAATCCTGAAACGGTTGCAACGGCGATCCGTATAGGAGCTCCGGTCAATGCGGAAAAGGCCCTCACTGCCATCAGGAAGACGGGTGGACTTGCCGAGTCCGTCACCGATGCAGAAATCCTGCAGATGCAGCGGGATCTCGCACGAAAAGAGGGAATAGGTGTTGAGCCTGCATCAGCTGCTTCAGTTGCAGGTGTACGAAAACTGGTGGAACAAGGTATGATTGACCGGAATGAGCGGATTGTCTGCGTCGTTACCGGACATCTGCTCAAGGACCCGGATACGGTGATAAAACAATGCGAACCCCCAATAGAGATCGACGCAGATCTGCCATCTCTGCTCTCTGCATTGCACTTATAATAGTGCTGGCAGCCGTCCCCTCAGCAGGAGCGCTCTCAGCCGATTATCTGATATTCCCCAACGGAACTGCCTACAGGGCAACGATTGAGATCGCAGATTCGTCGCGGTATGAGTTTGTCGATACCGGCATGTTAGGTGAACCGACACCTCTGACAGCAGGAGAAATACAGCTGACGGGAAATTGTTCTCCCTGCCTTTTCAACAAGACCGGTCCTTCTTTTACGAGCAATGTCATGGCATTAACATTTGAAAGGGGAAATTATACCGTGTCGTATGTCTCACCTCTTCGCGATAATCACATTCAGGCATCCTTCAAGAGCCCCTATCACGTCAATATCACCCTCCCGCAGGAATTCAATGTGCAGAATCCGCTGCTTGCCGGAATCAGTCCTGGCGCTAATATTACACATTACCCGGATAATACAACCCTGATCCAGTGGGATAAGACGCTTTCAGTAGATCTCAGGTTCTATGACCAGGATCGCGAGATGCTCCTGTTTTTTTTCCTGCAATTCCTGGGAATCATCGCTGTCGTCATGTTGCTGCCATTCCTGTTAACTATGAGAAAAAAAGAGTGAAGAAAAAGACTTTCCGGGATCGGGTTAAAAGAACCGGAGGAGAAAAACCTCATCACCCGGAATCGATTATGGACTAAATCCAGTTTACATCAGCGTCTTCTGCGGATTATTGAGATGCTTTTTTGCAGCAGGTGTGACTTCCCTCCCCTGAGGGGTGCGTTTTAAAAACCCGATCTGGATCAGGTAGGGTTCATACACATCCTCGATGGTCCGTACCTCCTCTCCAACGGATATCGCAATGGTCTTTGCACCTACAGGGCCTCCGTCAAAATCTTTGGCAACAACTGAGAGAATACGACGGTCCAGTTCGTCAAGTCCCAGCTCATCGATCTGCATCATCTGGAGCGCTCTTGCAGTTATCTCGCGGGTGATGGTGCCATCCCCCTTGACAATAGCATAATCCCTCACGCGCCGCAACAGACGGTTGACAATCCTTGGTGTTCCCCGGCTCCTTCTGGCTATTTCATCTGCTCCGTCAGCAGTAATCGGGATCTTAAGGATAGAGGCACTCCTCGTAACAATCTTTACAAGTTCTGGAAAAGAATACAAATCGAGCCGGGAAATTATGCCGAACCGGTCCCGGAACGGGGCTCCCAACAGACCTTGTTTCGTGGTTGCCCCGATAAGAGTGAAATGTTCAAGGTCCAGCTTTATCGAGCGGGCACTCGGCCCTTCCCCGATCATCACATCGATAAAGAAATCCTCCATTGCAGGATACAACACCTCCTCGACAACCGGGTTTATCCGGTGGATTTCATCGATAAACAGAATATCGCCGCGTTTCAAGGGGGTAAGAAGGGCCGCAATATCCCCAGGTTTTTCCAGCACAGGACCGGTTGTGGCCCGGATATCAGCACCCATTTCGTGGGCTATGATATGCGCAAGTGTGGTCTTGCCGAGTCCCGGAGGCCCGGAGAACAGGAGATGATCCAGGGGCTCATCACGTTTCTGGGCCGCTTCGATTGCGATCTTCAATGTCTCTTTAACCTGCACCTGCCCGACGAATTCATCAAGCCGGGCCGGTCTGATCGTAAGATCGTCTCCTTCTTCCATGAGTGGCTCGGGTGAGATAATCCTCCCGGTCATGGCTTTAGCGTTCCTTCATTTTTACGAGTGCGGCTTTGATAAGCTCCTGCACTGTGGGAGTGTTCATCGTAAGGGCTGCAGCACTGACTGCTTCTCTTGATTCTTTTTCGGAAAAACCAAGCGAGATAAGTGCACTCACTGCATCGTGAACAGGCTGGCTGGCCCTGCCATAGTCCCCTGCAATCATTGTCTCGCTGACTTTCTTCATCTTGTCCCGGAGTTCAAGGATGAGCCGTTTCGCACTCTTGGTGCCAATTCCGGAGATCCGGGTAAGCGCCTTCTCATCCTCGTTCAGGATCGCCATGACAAAATCCTCGATTCCGATCTGGGAGAGGAGGTTCATCGCAATCTGAGGACCTATTCCGCTCACCCCGATCAGGATCCTGAACATCTCCAGTTCGCTCTGGTGCATGAAACCGTAGAGCGTTATCGCATCTTCACGGACCGCCATATAGGTGAAGAGTTTTACCGGCTCTGTAGTGTGTACCAGTAACTGAAGTGCGGGCTGGGTTACCTGCACCTGGTACCCGATGCCGCCGACATCGATTACCACCCACTTGTCACCCGCCTGGACCGGTTTTCCACGGAGATGTGCGATCATTGTACTATCTCAGGATATGGATATGACATAAGGCAATCGAAAGGGCATCAGCCGCATCATCGGGAGTAGGAATTTCATCCAGCCGGAGAAGCCTTTTAATCATCTCCTGCATCTGGCGTTTATCCGCACGCCCGGATCCGGTGATTGCCTGCTTTACCTGGTTCGGGGTGTATTCTGCAATCGGGATAGTCCGTTGTTCGGCGGCAAGGAGGATGATCCCGCGAACTTCACTTACCCCCATTGCTGAGGAGATGTTCTTTGTGAAGAATAATTTTTCAAGAGAAACATAAGAAGGCTGGAATTTCTCAAAAAGTGCTTCAACGGCAGTATATATTTTTAATAATCTTTCGGAAGCGCGGTGATCCTTACCGGATGTTTCTATACATCCATAACTGACCATTCGTATGTCCCTTTTGGTAACTTCGATTACCCCGTATCCCAGTCGTGCAAGTCCCGGGTCGATCCCTATAACAATCATCCCGCAGAACCTCCCGGACAGATATATAGTGCTCCTGTGTTATACGGCAAACGGTTAGCGGTGTGAAGGTGCCGGTGAAAAAGCGATCCGGTTAACCACGCCAAAAACATGGAACAAAAAATTGGTAAAAAATTTATTTCATGAATCCAAACGACTTCAGCGTCACATCCGTGTTTACGGCACCTACATGATACACAACGCCATCAGACAGCTCGTTAATGACCACCTCTGCCGGTGAAAAAAGGGCAGTATCGATTTTATAGAAGTCGTACCCGGCTTCCTTGAAGATGTCATTGAACGGTTTGCCGTATCCCTTGGACTTGCTGCTCGGGATCTTCTCAAGGTAGTCTTTGATCTCAGGGGCATTCATCGTGAGATTAATCCTGCCGTGATAGATGGTAGCATCGTTGGTGACACCCATTGCAGATTTTGCACCTCTGACCGGGGGGACGGGTGCAGTTCCCATGGCGGCTATGACCTTGCGGGTGTCGAATCCGAGCTCGTTGAGTTTATAGATTGCAGTCTCTACACACCGTCCTGAAACCTGGATTGAGCCGACCATAGAAGATGTAGGAGCTACAACAGCACAGACATTTGCCACATCCACATTACAGTCCTCTGCAATTTTTTTCATGACTTCTGCATTCGGAAGGTGATCACTCTCAAGGCAGATAACAGCCCAGTCAAAATCATCCTCGTATTCTATCACTTCAAACGTATGCTTTGGTTTGAGAGAGAGTGCCCGTGCCGGTCCGCTGCCCATCGCAAAATAGTTGCCGACTTTAACAGTCCATCCTGCTTTCTGGGAACCAAGACATGAGATTGAGGGAAAATCTGTCATAACTTCAATGAACGGCATCGGGAATTCCCTGATGTGTCCCATCCGGAAGTTGACCTCTCCCAGTCCACCCATACAAATCTCAGTGAATGCACGGCCGGCAGCATAACCCCCGGGGTACTTACACCGCAGTCTACAATGCGTGCCCCGTTATCCAGTTCATGGAAGGTACAGTTGAATTCCTCCGGTATTTCGGCTAAATTCTCAAATATTTCCAGTGCCAGTTCATTAACACTCAACATTTACAAAAACCCCTGCATCATAAGAGAGGTTTTGAGAACAGATAATATTTTTCAAACTGATCCGGCGTCAACCGAGATACTCGAGGATCTTTACCGGGTCATACCGCAGGGTGATAATCCGGGTTCTGCCTTTCCCGTCACGGTACTGCAGGTTTATCAGCCGCATCGCATCCATTTTTTTTATAATTTCATAGAACCGGGTATAACCGATGGTCAGAGATTCCCTGATGGATTTATACACCTCACCTGCGTTCATCTCATGTTCTTTTGCGCTTCTTTCTGCAAACGATTTGAGAATCAGCCGCTCTTCATCCTTGAGTGTTTTTAATGTATAGGAAAGGTGAAGGTATTTTGACACTTCATAAGCCCCGCAGATATCCTCCCGCCCGATAGAGCGCCTGGCGGCATGTTCTGCACTGAGCGTCGCCCGTTTCAGGAGATCAATTCCCACACGAAGATCCCCGCTTTTAAGTGTCTGTTCAACAACGAGGTTGAGCAGTTCTTCACTTAAAACACCCTGGAAAAGACCCTGCATGACCCTTGCTTTCATTATTTCCTGGATTTCGATATTATCGTAAGGGGGAAAATAGATCTCAGCAGGACGAAAAACGGATGCAACGCGGGCATCGACTGCGCGGGTGAGGTCCACATCAAGATCACTGACTATCACGATAACTCCTATCCGTGTCCCCTCATAAGTCTCATGGGACCGGAGCAGGGTGTAGAGCACCTTGTTTATTTCGTTTTCATACAGGAGATAATTCGCATCGTCGAGTGCAACAAGCAATACAATCTCCTCTTTGACCAGGATGCGGGCAATGGCATCAAACACCTGCTTAAAGGATGTGCCTGAGGAGGGGGGGAGATGACCGGCGAGCTTTTTGTAAATCTGCGATATGATCGCAAATTTGGTGTTGTCGATCTGGCAGTTAATGTATACCGGCACAAGCTTTTTTGTTGTATCCTCGATTTCTGCAAAAAGTTTCCTTATACTTGTGGTCTTTCCCGTTCCGGGCAGGCCCTTGCAGACTGTATTGAGAGGTCGCCCCCCGCGAAGGCCGGGACGGATCTGGAAAGCCAGTTCGCGCATCTGGGTATCCCTGAATTCGAACTGCTCGGGAACATAATCTATCTCCATCACCTCAGGGTCGCGGAAGAGTGTTTCGTCCCACATCAGCAGGTTCTTTTTCATCTCACTAACCTCTACGCCATCGGTATTAACTGCATTGGATTATTTCCGGATTGAAAGATAGATTTTCCGTTCGGTAGTACTCGGGCAAATCTATATCTTCATGAAAAAAGAACGGAGCAAGGTGCGGCAGATGATGAAAGTTACCCCCACTGAATTATGTGATGAAGCAGGGGTCTGATGCCGCATTGCTTATGAAAACAGGAAGTCGAGGAAGTCCACGGCATTCTTTGTTCCCAGTCCGCCGTACCTGGCTGCCTGTTCGGAGAATTGTTCAGTCGCATCCTTTCCTTTACCGGTAACAACAAAGGGGACGGGATCTCTCGTATGAGTCCGGACACTTATCGGGGTCGGGTGATCGGGGAGCACTGCGAGTATACCGTCAAACTCTTCAAGGATCATGCCGATGACATCATCTACCCGTTCAATCGCATGAACCTTCTCTTCGATATTCCCCAGATGTCCGGCTTCATCCGGTGCTTCTATGTGAAGATAGAGAAAATCAAGGTGTCTGATCGCATCGAGGGCATAGAGTCCCTTCGCGTCATAGTCTGTATCGAGGTAGCCGGTAGCACCCGGTACGGTAATCACTTCCATTGCGGCACACTTCGCTATCCCGTTTAAAAGATCCACGGCTGATATCACCCCGCCTTTCTTCCCGTACTTTTTCTCAAAGGGGGGAAATGCTGGTTTGTGCCCGCCACTCCATGGCCAGACCTGGGTCGCGGGTGGTTTGCCGGATTGTTGTCGTGTACAATTCACCTTGTGTTCGAAAAAAATCTCCGTACTTTTCTCCATACACTGCAGGAGCAGGCCGGCATCCCCTCCTTTCGGAAGATAATCTGCAATGTTCTTCCCCACGATGTCGTGTGGCGGGGTGGAGGTGGCTCCCTTTCCGTCATGAACAACGAGCAGGTTCCGATAACTGACTCCCGGCCTGAACATCACCCCCCTGATCCTGTTTCCGAGCGAGGATAAGAGTTCGGCACCTTCGGAACTGGAGATATGCCCCGCTGAGAAGTCTTCCATTATCCCGTTTTGCACGGTCACCAGATTACAGCGGTATGCAACATCATCTGCACCCAGATCGACTCCCATGCTCATCGCTTCGAGTGGTCCCCGGCCCGTGTAATATTTCTCCGGGGTATAACCGAGAATAGACATATTGGCGATATCGCTTCCTGCCTCAAAGTCATCGGGAATTGTCCGGAGCATTCCGCATGCACCATTTTTTGCCATCCTGTCCATGTTCGGGGTTTTTGCATATTCAAGGGGAGTTTTACCGCCCAGTTGCACGAGCGGTTCATCCGCCATGCCATCACCGAGAATGACCATGTACTTCATAGGAATCACAGCTGTTGGCGAATCTTTGGTACTCCTCTGCGTTGTCATTGCAGGTGCTGCCGTTCCGCGAGCATTGCTCTGACAGCGACCCTCACGCTCTCCCGTGAACCGGTCTGAGGCTTCCAGCGCAGCCCCTTGATCTTTTCGATTGAGAGCTGCATCTTTGGTACGTCCCCGATCCACCCACGTTCTCCACCCGTGAACCTGAACTTCGTTAAGGGGAGCTGCATCTCTTCAGTGACAATCTCAGCGATACTTTTCACATCAATCCAGTCCTCTGAGCCGATATTGAACGTGTTGACCGTATTCCGGGAATGGCCTACTCCGAAGAGCATCGCCGCTACACACTCGTGCACTTCAAGGTAGGATTTGGTCTGTTTTCCGTCGCCGAGGATCTCCAGTTCTGCCGGGTTCTCCTCAAGTTTCCGGATAAAATCGTTGATCACGCCATGGCCACTCCGCGATCCGATGATATTGGCAAACCGGAACGCCCAGCCTTTCATACCAAACGAATGGCAGTAAGCTGAGATCAGCGCTTCACAGGCAAGCTTACTCGCACCATACACTGATATGGGCTCGAGGGGGGTATAGCTCTCGGGAGTCGGAATAACTGTTGCCTCTCCATAGACCGTTGATGTAGAGGTGAACACCAGTTCGGGAACATCATGCAGTCGCATGGCTTCGAGGACCCTGTACGTAGCCAGAATATTGTTCTGCATAGTCGGGTCAGGGTTCACTGCACTCTGTCGGACATCAGGATCCGCTGCAAGATGAAAGAGCCGATCCGCTCCCTGGATGGTATCCTGCCAACCGTCGCCAAGCAGGTCTTTTTGCACGAACCGGACATTACAGGAATCGATATGGCGGGAAATCATCTCCTTCTTCCCGGAACAGAGTGAGTCAATAACCAGAACCTCGTTACCTTGTGCAACGAGAGTATCAACAAGGTGCGACCCGATGAACCCCGCTCCGCCTGTCACGACATCAAACATCACTACATAATATGTCATCCATGCTATAGGATTACTGTTATGTTCATAGGGATCGATCACGGCACAACTGCCATGCGCTTTGCCGGAGAGTCGGGAGAATTCAAGATCTCGCGGGAGGATGCATTAGAGTTCTCGATAGAAGATCTTTCGAGGATTTGTCCGGTCGATAAAATTGAAGGAATTGCTCTCAGTTACTCAATGGGAGACAATATTTCGGCGATCACACATATCAGAAAAGTGAAAAACCGTGGAATCGTCAGCCGTGATGGCGCCGGTCAGCATATTGGGGGCGGGACAAAGGTTTTTGACCAGGTTGCCGGAAGCCAAATCCCTGCCATAGTCATCCCTGGTCTCCACCGCGGGTCTCCCACCGATCCACGGTTCAAGGCATATTCACATCAGTCAAGCCCTGAAAAAATCGGGATTGCCTACGAAGTCGGTTGCACCCTTGGTGATGATGTTGTTGTTTCTGATGTAAGTTCCAACACCGTAACCCTCCTTATCTCCGCAGGAAAACTGGTGGGAGCTTTTGATGCCTGTATCTTTGCACCGGGTAGTCTTCACGGTGCACTCGACGTGGATGCGATACGACGTATCGATGCCGGAGAATGTACTGCCAATGAGGCATTCCAGCATGCAGGAGTAAATTTCTCACTTCCGGAAAAAGAGCGCATGCGGTCCGTTGCCATGTTTACTGCCATGGAATGTACTGCGCTCCTTCTGCTAAACCCCACTGCTTCGGTAGCCCTCGCCGGCAGCCTTGCGCCGGTCATAGCACCTGAGGTAAAAGCACTTCTTGGCCGTGATGTGGCAGTATTTGACGAATGGTGCGCATCAAAGGGTCTGGTCAGGATCGCCCGGGACGTATTCCACGGAAAGAAAGAAATTCTCGGGCTGGATGTAGATCTGTAGATTTATATCGATTAATCATGTAAGATTATTGGGGATTTTTCTTGAGAGAGTTACGTATCCACGGCAGGGGCGGTCAGGGTTCCGTCACCGCTGCTGAACTAATTGCCGTCGCTGCATTCGAAGGAGGCATTTTTGCCCAGGCCTTCCCGGCTTTCGGTGTCGAGCGGCGGGGAGCACCAGTCCAGGCTTTCGTACGGTTTGATGACAAAATAATCCGCAAACGGAGTCAGGTCTATGAACCGGATTATATCATTGTGCAGGACAGCACCCTGATCAAGGACGTGAACGTGTTCCAGGGGGTAAAGAAAGGGGGTATTGTAATTGTGAATACGGAAAAGGTTCCGGACTATAAGGTGCCGGATGGTGTAAAACTGATCACCATCGATGCAACATCCATTGCGCTGAAGGCAATCGGACTCCCCATCACCAACACATCACTCATGGGGGCATTCGCTGCTGCAACGGGAGAAATAAAATTTTCCGCGCTGGAAAATGCTCTCAATCACCGTTTCCCAAAGGAACTCGCCCTTAAGAATATCGAAGCTGCCCGTCAGGCGTTCGAAAAAATAAAGGAGGGGGCATAATGTCACTGGCAGTGGGATGCAGGGCAAGGCCGGGGAAGTCCCGTGACAACAAAACCGGTTCGTGGCGCATATTCAAACCGAACTTTGACCGGGAGAAATGTACCCTGTGCGGATTGTGTGTGACGCTTTGTCCGGAAGGGTGTGTCCATGAAACTGAAGAGGGATTCGTGGCCCCTGATTATACATACTGCAAAGGATGCGGGATCTGCGCCGAAGAATGCCCGGGTGACGCGATTGAGATGAAACAGGAGGAGAAGTAGATGATGGAGATAACTGAAGGGTCACATGCAGTGGCAGAAGCAGTCCGGCTCTGTCGTCCGCAGGTGATCTCTGCATACCCGATAACGCCGCAGACTCATATTGTCGAGGCTCTCGCCGATATGGTTGCAAATTGTAAGCTCGATGCGGAATACATTACGGTCGAGAATGAATTATCTGCCCTTTCTGCCTGTGTTGGTGCGAGTGCGGCAGGTTCCCGTACCTATTCTGCCACAACATCACAGGGACTTGCCCTGATGTTTGAGGTATGCTTTAACGCATCCGGTATGCGCCTCCCGATTGTGATGTCCATTGCCAACCGGGCACTCGGTGCACCACTTTCCATATGGAATGACCAGCAGGACTCCATATCTCTCCGGGACTCGGGCTGGCTGCAGTTCTATGCGGAGGATAACCAGGAAGCAACTGATCTGCACTACCTTGCTTACCGTGTTGCTGAAGACCATTCCGTCCTGCTCCCCGCATTTGTCTGCTTTGACGGATTCATCCTTTCCCATACGTACGAACCCATTGATATGCTCTCGCAGGAGGATATTGATCAATTCCTTCCGAAATTCACACCCTATGAACGGCTTGACGCAGCAGACCCGATCAGTTTCGGAATGTATGCTACACCGGATTATTACCTTGAATTCAGGTATGAAATGGATCGTGCCCTCAAGGAATCAAAGGCAATCATTCATAAGGCAGGAAAAGAATTCGCCCGGATGTTCGGAAGGGATTATAGTGCGATGGTCGAAGGGTATCGGCTTGAAGATGCTGACACGGCGATCGTTGCAATTGGCTCTATCTGCGGTACAACCAAGGATGCAATTGACGAGATGCGTGGTGAAGGCAAAAAGGTCGGCCTGCTCAAGATCCGTGTCTTCCGCCCGTTTCCGACGGAAGATGTGGCAAGGGCTCTTGCTCAGGTCAAGAGAGTTGCCGTGCTTGACAAGAACATTTCACTCGGTGCGAAAGGTGCACTTGCCCTGGAGGTCAAGGATGCACTTTATGGTTCCGCCATTCCGGTAAAGGACTATATTATCGGTCTTGGCGGGAGAGACGTCAGAAAGAAAGACATTAAGGCGATCGTCGGACTCGCTGAGAAAGGAGAGGGCGATATGTTCTATGGACTGCGCACGGAGGTGCTCTGAGATGGTCGATAAATCCCTTGAATTGTTTGATTGCGGACACCGGGCTTGCGGCGGATGTGGTGCTGCACTCGCCGCCAGACTGGTGACAAAAGCAGCAGGCACGGATACCATTGTTGTTTCCTCCACGGGTTGCATGGAGGTATTCTCCACCCCCTACCCGGAGACTGCCTGGAAGGTACCTTGGATTCACTCCCTCTTTGAAAATGCCTCAGCAGTTGCATCCGGTGTTGAAGCAGCGCTTAAAAAACAAGGCAGGAAAGAAAAAGTAGTGATCATGGCAGGAGACGGAGCCACCTTCGATATTGGTATGATATGTATCAGCGGGGCTTTCGAACGAGGTCATGATTTTACTTACATATGCTACGACAATGAAGCCTACATGAACACCGGCATCCAGCGTTCCGGTGCCACACCCTACGATGCCAGCACTACAACCAGCCCGGCAGGGAAATGCTCATTCGGGAACAAACGGCCAAAGAAGGATATGCCGCAGATTCTGGCAGCACATGGTGCACCCTACGTTGCTACGGCTTCGATCGCCTATCCCGCTGATCTCATGCAGAAGGTTGAGAAGGCAATAAATACCATCGGCCCGTGTTATGTCCAGGTTCATGCTCCCTGCTGTACCGGTTGGGGTTTTGAGGGAGACCAGACTATCGCTATTGCAAAACTGGCAATAGAGACAGGACTCTGGGTTAATTACGAAATGGTTGACGGAAAGGTAATAAAAGCAAAAAAGGTCGTCCGCAAACCGGTTGAAGAATATCTCAAGACCCAGAAGCGGTTCCGCCATCTTTTCAAGCCAAAACGCCAGGATGCAGAGATTGCAGCTATCCAGGCAATTGCTGACAGGAATGCAGAAAAATATGGGATCGATATCAAACTCAAAAAAGAGTAAAAAATCAAATCTTTTTTTGTTATTCTTCGTTCTGTTGTCCTTATACGTATCCCTGCATCAACAATGTTAATAGGGTGCAGGGAAACATTAGTAAGAGACCGGGCTCGTGGTCTAGTTGGTTATGACGTCGCCCTTACACGGCGGAGGTCGCCGGTTCGAATCCGGCCGGGCCCATGGTATTCTCAACCTGTTTTTTTTAAAAAAATTTCAAAAATATGCTTCATTATTGCCATCTGCACAGGTTCTATAGCGAAATAATTAGTCCTCATTTATTGCCGGGAACCACGATTGTCCACAATATTCGTTCCTGTTTGATGTGCGGCTGCGACTGAGCGTGAGGTGAAAAGTGTGGTGATTTCGTACTCCCTCACATGAATACCTCAGATTATTTCGTATCGAAAATGCAAAACAGAATTTATTGCATTTACTATTGAAAGATTACCTGAAATGTTTCCATGTGGTTGCTGATTGGCAGTTGTTACTAAAGTGTGAGGAGGAATGACTCACTTTTTGACAGATATCCGACTGCGGCGGCACAAACCCCGGTACAGTCCCCCGGGATCGGCAGGAATAGAAAATTCCTGCAGGTTCTGGATCCAACACAATCCGGGAAAAGGTCACCAACGGTGTTTCTTCCACTTTTCCCTACTCCTGTTCAGCTGACCTTGAGATTTGCCTCCCGATAGGTGCTATTAGCGGTGATTTTCAGCTTCGATCCAGCCCCCGACAGCCGAATGGACAAAGGATAGCAGGATTCCCCAAACAATAGTGCTGTTTTTTTGCGAATTAGTGCTGTTTCTGGTGCTGGAGATACCTCATAGAGAATAATCTCCGTCGGAGAAATAGGTTGAGGAAAATGTATGTCCTCATAGCAGATTGTGGAAATTCCCGGCACGCCCAAAACGGCCTTTCTATCCTTTTCTCTTCCATTAGCCCATGTTGCACCGATTTGTCATCCGAAAGGAGCCATTAGTGCATTTTTCTGAGCCCTATTTATCGCCGGAATCCAGCCAAACGGAGCCCATTCTGAAGCTTCCGAAAATATATGTGCTGGAATTCCGTAAAAATGGCACCGAATGAGGACCGTGATCCGAGCACTGGAAGGTAGTCTCCGACGGATGAGTGAGCTGAGTGGATTTCATGTCGCCAGCGGTCCCGGGACGGAATCAATCGATCCCGAAAACAGGGTCCTTTTCCCTGTGGCCGTATTACCCTGACCCACCAAAAAGGGGCTGCTGTAAGCCCGCTAAATTGCAAGGTCAAAATCCCTGAAAATCAGCTAATAAGGAAAATGATCGTTTTAATCCGTATTTTTTGTAAGCGTGGACACTGGTTTCAGTGAGCAAAAAAACATCTTCGTCCGTTTGCCAAAAGGAGCGTTTTACGGGCTTATTTGAGATACGATCAAGCCTTTTACCTATAGTGACACGTGCTGTAACAGTCTCCGGGAGTGTCGGGCAGGTACGAGGAGCAGGAGTGATACGCACTATCACGATTGTACGGTATTTATACATTCACAACGCAGTAGTGGTGTTGAATATGTCTGATGAAGTGAGAATTGCAGATGTTGCCGGTAAGAAAGTCCAGTGGGACCCTGCACAGATGCGCAAGATCCAGGAACACCCCTGTTTTTCAGAAAAAGCATGCCACACATTCGGGCGTTGTCATATTCCGGTAGCGCCCAAATGCAACATCCAGTGCAACTACTGTATCCGTGACTTTGACTGTGTGAACGAGAGCCGCCCGGGTGTCACCACACGAGTACTCAATCCTGATGAATCCATGGACATGGTCAAAAAAGTCGTGGATAAATATGATTATATCAAAGTCGTCGGGATCGCTGGTCCGGGTGAACCTCTTGCAAATGAAGAAACCTTTGAAACGCTCCGCCGACTTCATGAGCAGTATCCCAATGTCATAAAATGCATCAGTACAAACGGGCTTTTACTCCCGGAAAAGATTGACCTGCTCCAGAAATACGATGTGGGTAATATTACCGTGACCCTGAATGCAATCGACCCTGAGATCGGCGCAAAAATCTATCAGTTTGTCGATTATAAAGGTAAACGTTATACGGGGATTGAAGGGGCAAAACTTCTCCTCTCCCAGCAGTTAAAAGGTATTGAAGAAGCAGTAAAGCGACACATGATTGTCAAAATCAATACGGTCTATATCCCGGGCATCAATGAAGATCATATCCCGGAGATTGCAAAAAAGGTTGGCGAGATGGGTGTGTATACCTTCAACGTCATCCCTCTGATTGCACAATACAAGTTTGCCAATATAACACCGCCAACACCGGAGATGAAACGCAAAATGCAGGATGAGTGCGGGAAATATGTCAAGCAGATGCGTCACTGCCAGCGGTGCCGGGCAGATGCAATCGGAAAACTGGGGCATGACATTCAGTCGTGCCTGTACGAAAAAAAATAATCCATTTTTTTTCAGGGTCATGAATACTCCCGTTCCACAACACTGTTTTCCTGAATCGTGATACCGGACACGTTTTCCGTTCGCCGATATTGCAATTAACCAGCAGCAGATAACTGTGTGTGACCTGAATTTCCGTTTTATGCAGATTTTTTTCTCAAAGCAGGTGAAATAAAATGACCGTTCCGGTTCTCGGTCGGATTTAAGGATAGTTCGTACATTCTTCAGGTAACCCCCATGGCCTCTTTGAGGGTACAGAAAGACTGATTCCGGTGGGGTGCCCCGTCGGAGGCAGCGGCACTTATTGTAACTGATGGACAGAATGCTGAATCACACAGTTAATAAAGAATTTTTTTTCTCCGAAGAACGAAGTTTAAGGACCGGTCTTAATAGTCTTAAAAATTGAAAGAATCTGACAATAAATCCGGAAAACCAGGGGAAAAAAAGTGCAGATTTTTTACCCGGGCATATTTGCAGCCAGCCCGGAGGCTGATTTCACACCGGCGGTCATGGTCAGGATCCGGTTCAGTTCATTGATAACAGGTTCCAGAGAGGGGGGTATCACGGTATCTTCGACGTTTACCGTCTTGTTATGGTAACTGATGGTGTATTGTATTAGATCCGCACTACCGGGGCGTGCCGAATAATTCCTTTCAAGCATCGGGAACTGTGACTGATTGAAGAGGGTAATTATTCTGTCGAGATCTGTCTTGTTTATTTCAATCTCCTGGTTGACCATCTTACCCGAAACCACAGACTACACCATTATCGAAGATGACCAGGCGGTCATCGAATCCAGCGAAGCCGCCTGTCCTGTAATAATCAACCAGCACAGCAGGTGCCTGAGGGCGAGAAACGGAGGGGGTTTTCGAGCCGAGACAGCCGGCTGTCATTATGAGAACCATGATCAGGACTACGTAAATACCCCGCCATTTTTTTATAATGATCTCTCCTTTTTTTTTAGAAATCAACAGGTGATATCCCTGTTATATCTGAACAACATCTGTCTTTGAAGATTTTGTTGCGGCTTTGCGCTCCGGGAGGACCTCTTCGAGAGCTTTGATGAGACCGTCAACTTTTTCATTCGTGAAAGCAGCCCTGAATGCCGCGAGTTCCGTGGCATTCATGATCATAATTCCTTTTTTCTTCATGGGAAGGCCATGCTCACCAATCGGGTTGATATCGATGGCAAGAGATGCTGCCCTGTTCTTCGTTGCGGGGAGCCTGATGATGGAAACTCCTTTTACTGAGGTATTTTTACGCTCCCAATCCTGCCCCTCTTCAATAAAGGTTTTAAGTGTTTGCGTCAATTCCATGAAAAGAACTATTGATTTATATATTAAAAGGCTATTCGTTATGATGCGAAAGTAACATTTTCGTTCACCCGACTAATTGTAAACCATACACTATTCCACGCACGACTTCCTGATCAGGTCCCTGTGTCAGCAGACCTTGAATTCCTGCATTGCCAACTGGATTGAGCACCATAATTTCTATCAGCCAGAAAGTGATCATGCCCACTATAATTCTGTCCCGTTCCCAGCAGTTTTCGCTTGACAAGACACTTGGCTGCGGTCAGGTATTCCGGTGGGATCGCACAGATGACGGGTGGTGGTACGGTGTGGTCGGGAATCGGGTCATTAGGATACGGCAGGACGGCAGGCGTCTTATCTTCAAAGGCGCGCTCGCGTCATTCATTTCCCACTATTTTTCCCTGGATATGGATCTTTCATCCATCCTGTCTTCCATCGACCGTGACCCCATTATCCATACTTCTATCAGTCAGAACAACGGTCTGCGGCTGATCCGGCAGCCTGGATGGGAGTGCCTTATATCCTATATCTGCTCAACCAATTCCAATATTCCCATGATACGACGCAGAGTAGCGACCATGGCACAGCAGTACGGGAATGAAATCACTTTTGAAGACAAAATCTATTACACATTTCCCGATCCTTCATCTATCGCATGTTCCGGTGAACATTTCCGTACCCGCTGTAATCTTGGTTACCGTACTCCCTATGTCCTTGATACGGCCGCTGAAATTGCCGATGCGAAAAAATGGGAGGATACCATAACATCCCTGTCATTTGAGGAGGCACGCCGGGTACTGATGAGACTGAAGGGCGTCGGGCCCAAGGCTGCTGACTGCATTCTTCTTTTTGCCTTCCAGAAATACGAAGCGTTCCCTGTCGATGTCTGGATACGCCGGATAATGCAGCAGAAGTATCTCCCGGATTTGTGTGCCGGTTCTCATCTGACATCCCAAGAATATGATGCAGTCCGACGCTTTGCCCGGCAGCATTTTGGAGAATACTGCGGTTATGCGCAGGAATATCTCTATGCAGCGAGGGAAGGGTAAAATTCCGGATAATTCAAAAAAAATACTGACATTTTTTTTAAATCCTACGTCCCAATGTCCCAGCTGCAGAGGTATTTCTTCTGCTCTTTTGTCATCTCGTCAATGCAGAGGCCAAGTGACCTCAGTTTCAGGTCAGCGACCTGTTCATCGATCGCCTGTGGGACCTCGTATACACCACCTTTCAGGTTCTTACCGTTCTTTGCGATATAGAGGGTGCAGAGGGCCTGTAGGGCGAAACTCAGATCCATGACCTCGATCGGGTGCCCCATACCTTTTGGTGTGGCGAGGTTGACAAGCCGGCCCTCGGCAAGGACATGGACCGCTTTTCCCTTGAGCATGAACGTCTCGATGCCGTCTCGCTGGATGACCTTGTCTGCGTTCTTGTGGAGCCAGTCAATATCAATCTCAACATTGAAGTGTCCGGCATTCGCGAGGATGGCGCCATTCTTCAGTTTCCCAAAGTGCCTGGCGGCAATTACTGCAACATTCCCGGTTGTGGTGACGAAGATGTCCCCGGTTGCTGCTGCCTCGTCCATGGACATGACCATGAACCCGTCCATGTGGGCCTCGAGGGCACGCCGTGGATCAATCTCTGTGACGATGATTTTTGCGCCGAGCCCATGGGCTTTCTTTGCAAGCCCCCTCCCGCAGAAACCATAGCCGGCGACCACGAAGTATTTCCCGGCGATGAGTGTGTTGGTCGTGATCATGATCGATGAGAGGGCACTCTCCCCGGTACCATGGACATTGTCGAAGAACCGCTTCATGGGCGTGTCGTTGACGGCGATAACCGGGAATTCGAGTTTACCTTCAGCAGCCATCGCCCGGAGGCGGTGGATACCGGTCGTGGTCTCTTCACAGCCACCGATCACCTTCCGTATGAGGTCCCGGCGTTTCGTGTGGATATAATGGATGAGGTCCATACCGTCATCGATGGTGATGACGGGACTGGCATCGAGCACCCGGTCAATGGCGGCATAGTACTCGTCGACCGAGCATGCACGCTTCGCAAAGCAGTGGACATTTTTGACGTCGTTGAGGGCTTCGGCCACGTCATCCTGCGTGGAAAGCGGATTGCATCCGGTGATATACACCTCAGCCCCCGGCAGCCAGTGCAGATACCAGGTTTGCGGTTTTGGCCTCAACGTGGAGCGCCATGCCAATCGTCATGCCGGAAAACGGTTTCTCCTTCTCAAACTGTTTTTTTATGGCAGCGAGCACCGGCATGTACTGCGCAGCCCATTCGATCTTCAGTTTTCCTGAGCTCATGAACATCCTCATCCGGGAGGGCAGAAAAACCAGCCGCCCGGTAACTGACTACCCTATGAATAGGCACGGCAAGTTACATAAAAACTCCGGGAATGCAGACCCGATAGGAAATGTAGATAGTATCCGCCGCTAAAAAGTGTATCCAATGGTGTTGACGCGACGAATCATTCCCTGTCTTGATCTCAAGGATGGCAGGGTGGTGAAAGGCACTAACTTCCTGGGGCTTCGCGATGCCGGGGACCCGGTGGAGCTTGCCGGGCGGTATAACGAGCAGGGTGCTGACGAAGTGGTATTTCTCGATATCACCGCCTCCAAAGAGAAGCGGGGAATCATTATTGAGCTCATTCAACGGGCTGCAGACGAGCTCTTCCTGCCGCTCACCGTTGGAGGAGGTCTGAGGTCCCTTGATGATATCCAGCAGATACTCCGGGCAGGTGCCGATAAGGTGAGTGTCAATACGAGTGCTGTGCATGATCCCTCGCTTATCACAAGAGGAGCCGGGGCGTTCGGTACGCAGTGCATCGTGATAGCGATGGATGTCCGGCGGAATTTTTCTGATAATAAAGAAGCTGTTCCCGTAATTCTTGAAGATGGATCGACATGCTGGTATGAAGTTGTAATTTACGGGGGCAGCAAACCAACCGGTATCGATGCTGTCGCATGGGCCCGGGAAGCCGAGGAACGCGGCGCCGGTGAAATTCTGCTTACGAGTATGGAAACCGATGGCACCCGGAATGGTTTTGATATTGCTATTACCTCGGCCATCTCTGACGCTGCAGGAATACCGGTTATTGCGAGCGGAGGGGTAGGTACCCTTGAGCATTTCTATGATGGTTTTACCCGGGGAAAAGCGGATGCATGCCTCGCGGCAAGCGTTTTTCACTACGGTGATTTCACTGTCCGCGATGTAAAAGAGTATCTTAAAGACCGGGGTATCCCGGTACGGCTCTGAGATCGAATTCGAACGCTGCAACCGGGTGCTCAAGCTCAAACGCATTCAAGACTGCGGGATGGATCTCGCCAAAACCCCCGATCTTTTTTCCCGCAACAAAAATATCAGCCCGTCGTCCACCGATGAATGCCGGATCTTTTGATTCCTTCACTGTATAAGCAATTGAGAGCTCATGAAGTACCGCATCGGCAGATGCATAGGCTTCCGAGAAATCCGCATCCGGGTGTGTGCTTACTCCGGCTGCCTGCTGGTAGGTGAGACATGAGTCTACAACATCTCCAACGGTAAAAAGACGCTGGGGGAGTTCGCGGTGGCGGTTCAGGGTCAGGAATTCAAGCAGCAGGGGAAGAAGATCTGTCCTGACTACGGTATTCTCGATACTGATCGGGTGCATAACATGGAGGACTCCCTCCCTCTCAGGACGCTGCATCTTTTTGTACAGGATATCCTCGCTCGTAAGGGTGAACGGCATTACTTCAAGGTAACCAAGCCCGCAAAATGCCTCACGGGCAAGGGCGGCACAGACCTGTACCTTGTGCGGTTTCCCCACCGTGAAAGTTGCAGGCGGGAGATCGGTGATTTTATCATACCCGTACGCGATTGCCACATCCTCGAAGAGGTCCCAGTCATGCATGATGTCTGCCCGGTAGCAGGGCACCTGCACCTTAACCGTATCCGTTCCTGCAGGTTCAGCTCCGAAACGCATCTTTTTGAGGAGGTTTGCCATAGATGATGCGGTCAGCTCGATCCCGAGCAGCTTCGAGCATTCCGCAACGCTCACGACGCGTTGTGTTGGAGCAAGTGTCGGGGACTGTACGCCGCCGATCTCTATGCTCTCGATCCCTGCGCCTGCTTCTGCCATCGCTGTACAGAGGATGTTGACGGCAACGCCGACCGCCCGCTTATCGGTGCCGGTTGTGTCGAGAAGGATATTCTTCGTATCGATGGTCACCCGCGTCCGTTCACCATTGATAATTGGGGGGAACGAAAGGACATGGTCGTCTTTGTCCACGATTAACGGGAAAAGCGGGAAGTCCCTGACAATTCTGGCGTAATCCCTGCCCTTTGGGTGCTTCTCAAGGATCTCATCCATCGTCATCTCTTCGGTATAATCGAGAGGGATGAACTTCCTGCTCCGCGGCGAGGCAATATACCGGAACGGAGGTTTGACGGTGTTGAGATCGTGTATACCTATCGCTACTTTGCTCCTGCCCCTGCCAACAGCCCAGTGGAGTGCCTCCTGCAGCGACATGATGCTCTGGATGGATTCATCATCGAAGGTGACTCCGCGGATGACCGCTGCACCGAGCACAGGGCGGATATCCGCAAGCTTCGGGTCGATGGTGAACGAGATCCCGGAGGGCTTCACCGGGTACGCTGGCAGCCCGGTCTCGATCCCGAGGAATCCCCGCATTGCCCGTGCAACACCTTCAGGTGAGAAGAGGTCGGGGCGGTCCGGGAAGAACTCCACGTCTGCATGATCCTCCTCAATTCGTTCCACGTCCGAGCCGATGAGGGCGACCTTGTCGAGGATCGTCTTTTTATCGGTGCGGGTGAGCCGCTCGAGATATTTGTAGGGGAGGGTGATAACGGCCATTTCAGATACCTCCCTTCGTAGAGCGCAGGGCAGGGGTCTCCCGCAGGAATGCCACATCGCTCCGGTGCAGGTAACGGAGATCTTTCAGACCGAGGCGGAGCATCGCTATCCTGCTCACGCCGAGACCCCAGGCGAGGACAGGGTAGTTGATCCCGAGCGGAGCGGTTACCTCTTCGCGGAAGACGCCGGCACCACCCATCTCGATCCAGCCGATGCCCTCGACATACACTTCGGCATCGAGACTCGGCTCGGTATACGGGTAGTAGGAGGGTTTGAACCGCACACCCTCAAAACCCATCCGGTGATAGAATTCGCGGAGGATCCCGAGCAGGTTCCCAAACGTGACACCCTTATCCATCACGATCCCCTCGAGCTGCTCAAACTCGGCCAGGTGAGTGGTGTCGATCGTCTCGCGCCGGTAAACCCTGCCGATGCAGAATGCCTTGACAGGGGGATTCGGGTTCTTTGCCAGGTGCTGGATCGATACGCTCGTGGTATGGGTCCGGAGCACGCACTGCTCGGCCTTCTCCTCCGTCCATACCCCGCCCCAGCCGGTCGAGGATGTTTCGCCACCGGACTCGTGCATGGCCTTTACCTTCTCGTATCCCGGCGGGAGCGGGAGGGTTTCGCGGAGGTAAAAGGTATCCTGCATCTCACGGGCCGGGTGGTCCTGGGGCTGGAAGAGTGCGTCGAAATTCCAGAACGACTGCTGGACGATACCCCCGTAGAGTTCCTCAAACCCCATCTCGAGGAGGATCTCCCGCATCTCGACGATGATCCTCTGGTAAGGGTGGATCTTGCCAGGATACGCCCTCTTTGGGAGCGTGGCCACGTCATACCTGCGAAGGTTTAACGTCTTCCATGCCCCGGAAAGGATCTGGTCGCGGGTAAGTGTCCCGGTCTCTTCACGCATATCAAGACCCTGCTTTGCCAGCGCTATTCCTTCTGGTTTTATTGCTATGCTATTTCGGACGGATTCTGTTTCCAGCAGGATCCCGCGTTTGATGAGGTCCTTTGTACGCTGCCCACCGGACGGCGGGATTTTCAGTGCGGTTTCATCTTCAATTGTCGAAGCGCCATCTGTCTTTGATACCACACCATTGTTTACCTGTATGAGCCCTTTTTTGCGCAGCTGCCCAAAACCTATCCTGAATGCTGCATGTTTCTGGAGTTCGGCCATCGGTGTATCATTCCGGCAGAATTTCAGAAGTTGTGTCTCGGGGAGTCCCTTGTTGAGATATTCTTTTCCTTCATCCGTATAGACAAAGGATTTATCGACAATCCGCTCGAGACTGACCAGTCCCTTGTCCTCGAGAAGGTGTGCCCACTGTACTACGGATTCCGGCGTTGTATCCAGCATCGTAGCAAGATGCGGGGCATCTGCCTTGTGTTCGTTTACCAGCGTCGCAAGCAATCGTTTCTCGTTCTGGGTCAGTTCCGCCATCTTACACCTCGATCGTATCTGCCGCTGCGTCCATTTTCTCCCTGAACACTTTCAGGAACGCAACCACACGTTCTGCTGTCTCCTTCTTGCAGTTGCCGCACCTTATTTCACCTGACACACATTTTCTCCGAATCTCCGCAAGCTCCACATCATCAGTCACCATATGGAAAAGGTTGAGCAGGTACAGGGAGCATCTGTCCGGTTCACCGCCAAGACGCTTCTGTTCTTCAAGTGTCATTCTTCCGCCGGTGATCCCGCTCATAACCTTCTTTCTTACCGTTGCTTCAGGTTCATAAAATGATATGATACTCTCGGGGATACTGCTGGACATTTTACCCCCGGTAAGTCCCGGCATGAAAATATGATAGGTAGACGATGGCGTATAGAAGGCAAACCCCCCATGGTCACGTTCTATCTGGCGGACCTTTGCACTGACATCAGAGCATGGCGCGCCTTTGATATCTACATGCCCGGCGTATTTCTTTGCATCCGGGAATGCAGATTTTACCGCTTCCAGCGCTTTCTCAGGAGCGTTCTTGGACCGGACACTTATACAGCCATGCCGCTCTTCGACAGTAAACATGCGGAGTTTATGGGCGATTCCCCGGGTCAGCCGTATGTGCGGGTCCTGGTCGATACCGACAGGTACAACGGTAGGAGCCGGTTCCCGATCGATCTGAGGGTACAGGATATCTGCAACCTGCGTGATCACACTGTCGGCGTGAGCGAGATCAGTCTCGGGAGAGAAACCATAAATTGCCGTCAGCTCGGAGAAATTCACCTTGGTTGCCGCTTCAAAAGCGAGATCTTTCAGCCGCTCATTTTTACTCTGAAAATAGGTCTGTCCTTCAAACCCGAGGGCATAGAGGCAGGCAAGGTACTCTTTCCCGTACTCCCTGCACTTTTCCCAGGACATCCCCCGGACTGCATGCGCCTCACGGTCAGCAATGGTCACGTAGCCATTACCGCCCTGGGATACGTGCCAGACCACTTCCTTCATGACCATCAGGTGACCGAGATGCGGGTGGCCGCTTGGCATGAACCCCGTGAGGATATGAAAAGGTGTGTGGTTGCGGATTGCACTGGCGATCGGGCGGTAGTCCCGGTGCCCGACTACGATACCTCTCTGCATAAAATACGGGACATTAGGGAGATCAGGGATTATCGGGGCGATGGGTTCGATGCCAAAATCTGAGAATAATTTTTCAACATCGACAGACTGGTTGCTTGACCAGGGATTAATCCGGGGTTCCTGCATGGTGAGCGCTCATAGTTTGATTCGTGCAAATTCGACGAACTGAATTCCGGTAGTATGTACAGCGCCAAACAACATCTTCTTTTTGACACTGTGTGCCATCCGGACTGATCGCGAGATCACGCTCATCGGGAGGGACACCTCTTTTTCAATGGCATGCACCAGCATATCTGAATGCACATTTTTCCCGCAATAGACCCGGAAGTGGTGACCGAACTTATAGCCGGTCCGTGGGGTGAAATTGTGGCCTCTGAGTTCAGTATATACCTTATCCTTTTCGGCAAGTTCTCCGTCTGTCTCGCGGGCAAGGGCAAAATACTCATCAGTCCCGACAAGGTTATCTCCCTTTTTGAGGACAATTTTTCCTGTACCCATCAGGTACAGGAGTTCAACAGGGGCGAGCATTAAACGTTCAGTGTCAAGCCGTTTGCCAAATCCTGACCGTTCAAGATCAGAAAGGGCCGGCACCATTACCATCGCGGATTTTCCCACCAGTAACGCTTCCTGAGCGGAAACTTCCGGTGCATAATTACCGGGTTCTGCCAGTTTCTGGAGTTTGATCTCGTAATAGGTCAGCTCTTCCTCGTCATCGACAACAGCGAGAACATACTGCTTGCGCATGTTTCTCGAGGCAACAACCTCTTCAATGAGTTTTACAAACCGGATCGGATCGCGTTCGGACAGGACCCTGACAAGATAGAGTGACTCTCCCATTCCGGGTTTTTCACCGCGTCTGAACACCCGGAAATCATGCGGCCCTGCCTGAACAACATATCCCCGCTCGCGCAGGTCACGATACACGAGGAAACTACGCAGGAAATTTGCCTGGTCAGCAAACTGAGAAAACAGGGTGTTGAATGTATACCCGGCCACATCGATCTTCTGGCGGTGGAGGAGATACAGTGCTTCCTGGTGTGAGAGTTTCACGCCGTCCTGATCCAGCCGACCGTAGCCGCTTTGTTCGTAGAGTACGCGGCCCTCTTTCCCCACACGCACTACCGTGCCATCGAATGTTGCCTTCACTACCGGATCTATTGTGTGTAGAGGATAATAAGCGCACGGGAAAACGTAAATGAAAGTTTTTAATCGCTGAAAAAAGATTCACGGATTCACTTTGTATGACATTTTCCCTACCGGAAAAGCGGGTGAACACCAGAAGCTGTGTGGCAGCAGCTCCGCACATTTCTCTCTAAGTGCCTCACAACCGGGCATTTTAGAGAGAAACAGTATACGATGATGGAGGGGACAGTTCCTGTCCCCCATACTGCGCCAGGGCTCGGACAATAAGTTACAATTATCTGCCGGGGTTATCGCACTCGCAGGAGCCGCAGCGGCAAGGGGAGAAAACCCATTTATGCGTCAGATTATTATTGAGTGTTTTTGCAGAACCCGAAACCCGTCTTGCTTTTTTGTTTTCTGCCTTGAATGGCCCGGGTAGACTCTCGCACATATTAACAAAACCCGGATACATTATCCCGCAAGCTCACGCACTTTTGCAATATTTCCGGCATCATCCCGTCGTTCATCTATAGGTGTTTCACAAATAAGCGGGACGGCTGAAAGAACGCGGTGGTGGAGGAGGTTCCGGAACCCGTTTTCACCGATGAATCCCATACCGATATGTTCGTGGCGGTCAAGCCCGCTTCCCCGGTCGCCTTTCGTATCATTCAGGTGGATAATTTTAAGATTGGTGATGCCAATCTGGTCATCGAACTGTGCAAGTGTATCCTCGATTCCCGTTTCTGTTCGCAGCTCATATCCCGCAGCAAACGCGTGACAGGTGTCAAAACATACACCGGTACGACCGCGGTGTTCAATCCCGTCCAGGATTCCCCGGATATGCTCAAAACTGCTGCCGACACTGTTCTTCTCTCCTGCCGTATTCTCAAGCAGCAATAGTACCGTAGTGTCAGATTTAGTGAGAGCTGTATTAATCGCGCTGATGACCCTGGTCCTTCCTCCGGCAATCCCGTCACCGAGGTGATGGCCGAGATGGGTAACAAGATAAGGGATACCAAGGCGGCCGCAGCGGTCAAGTTCGGCAGTGAGGGCTGCAACCGACTTTTCGTAAATATCCGGTTTAGGTGAGGCCAGGTTCGGGAGATATGGCATGTGGTCGACGGGAATTATTCCGGTTGCATGGATCTTCTCCTGGTAGGCAGCACAATCGTGATCTGACAGCGGCTTATATCCCCAGCCCCGGGGGTTGCGCGAGAACATCTGGAACACATCGCACCCGGTCTCCTTTGCCCGATCAACGGCGAGATCCAGCGAACCTGCGATTGAAACATGGACACCAACACGAACCATTACCCACACCGTTTTGTATGTATTGGAATTCGGAGCGGATCTATTTAGAAGGTTGCAGTCTTTTTTTTAGACCTGCATCCGGACTTTTGCAGAATTCCTTTTTCGGTATGAAATTGAATGCCCTCCGGACGATGGAAGAAACAGTGCCTTTCGTTCCTGACCGTCCCTTTGCTTAAAACGATGATGACGTACTGAAACGAACAGGAATTATCACATTTTTGGGGAGCGAAAGCGGCAGGAGGAACACCACAAACATCTGGATCTTTTTAGCATTGTTCATGAAAATCACTTTTTTCTGATAAAATGCGGGAATTGTAACCCACTCTCCATCAGGTACGATTATTGCCACCGCTGACAGGCACCTCCGCGGGGATCGGGTAAATATTTAAGAAAATCCCTCCCCGCCCTGCCTCGGAGATGCCCTGACGCGGGTATCTACCGTATATTTTCGGATTTTCATAGTTTGGGGAGGAAATTGAACCGGTTGATATCTGTTTCTCCAGAGCCCTGAAAATGAGAGATAAGAGAGGGAGACAGATCCTCATCTTACAAGAAAGGTTTTTTTTTAAATTATTTCCGTTTCATCACCAGAATAAAACCTGCTGACCCGATCGCTCCGATCACTGCAAGGGGCACCATGCCTGCCCTGGTGGTTGCCGGCACTGAAGAACCTGTCGGGAATGTCGCGGGCAATTGTTGCTGCGGTGGCAGTGCCTCATCAGGCCGGGTTGTCGTTGCCGTCCGGATATTTGTCTGCGCTGAACTGATGGGTGGCATTACTTTGACAATGTAAACAGAGATTGCCTGAGGCCCGGTCTCACCTGACTTATCCGGACAAGTGGAGGATAATGCCTGTCCTTTGACGAACGTGACGGTCACACCGGAGCCATCGTTCCTTTCATTATAGGAAAACGATTCCCCCGGCATGAGTGTTCTTCCCAGGACTCCGGTTCCCTCGCTCTTTACCATCACGATGGCAGACCTGGCTGTACATGTAGTTCCGGCACATGCCGAACAGTCCGGGACCGTTGTTGCATCCAGAGCGTAATTGGCAATGAGCGGGGTCGGGATCGTGTTGATATCCCCAACAATATCCGTTACCAGCTCCTCGTTTGGCCGTGATCCGTATAACTTTGCAAGCGTAATCCACGTCTCCCCGGTAGCGTCACTACTGGTGGCAACGACAGGATCACCATTTTTAAAGACAGTGAATGCAGCTGCATCCGGGACCGTGCCGGTAAGCCCGGTCTTGTTGGTAGGCGTATAGGAACAAACCGGCACTCCGGTTGCCGGATAGCTGCAACCATACCGGAGCGGATAATCAACCGTCAGGGTATTCCTGGTCGGATTCATGGTAGCTACCGGTCCTTTGACCGTTACTTCCTGCATGACCGCCCCGGCCGGAAAACAAATGGAGCAGAGGAACAGCACTGCACTCAGGATAAAAACGGCTGTTGGTTTCATAGAGCTATAGTCTCTGTTCAAAATACTATAACGGCTTTCCCTGTGCGAGAGTTGATCGCCAAAACAGACATAGCTGAACCTTTTTGCCCTGAAAACGACAACCCGGTAATCATGAAGGTCACGTTCCTGGGAACAAACGGCTGGTATGACACGGTGACCGGCAATACCTGCTCGGTCCTGATCCAGTCAAAAGAGTATGACATCATCCTTGATGCCGGCAATGGCATCGCAAAAGCGGATCAGTATATCTCCCAGGACAAGCCGGCATACCTGTTTATCAGCCATTTTCATATTGACCATATTTCAGGACTTCACACGCTGGTCAAATTCAGATTCCCGGAGGGTTTGCAGATCTTCGGGCAGATCGGGACAACTGCCATCCTGAACACATTTGTTGCAGAGCCTTTCACGGTCCCGTTTGCACATCTTCCGTATCCTGTCAGCATTGTGGAGCTCGAAGAGGGAGTGCACACCATCCCGTTCTCAGTCGAGTGCCTTCCGCTCGTACACCCGGCACCCTGTTATGGGTACCGGCTGACTCTTGACGGCAGGGTAATCACCTACTGTACTGATACGGGTGTCTGCGACAACGCCGTCACGCTTTCCCGAAATGCGGATCTTCTCATCACTGAATGTGGATTGAAACCTGGACAGGAAAGCCCGGGATGGCCGCATCTCAACCCTGAAGATGCAATTTACATTGCAAAAAAAGCGCATGCCAGGCGTCTTGCACTCATGCATTTTGGCGCAGAAGTGTACAGGACACTGGACGATCGGCGCGAAGTGAAAGATCTCTTTGAAAAGGAATACCCGGGTCTGGTTGTGGCAATGGATGACATGACTATTGATGTCTGAAAAAAGGAACTATTCCTGGATCTTTTTCATCAGCCATGCCATGTTGGCGCCCAGAGTCTTCATCGTCACAATTCCTTCGTCATCCCCATTTACATCGCCCGGAGCAAGCCCGATACCGATGTTCCAGTAGGATGACCCTGGAACCACCATCTGGTTGATGAAAAAAAAGTGGTTGATTGTGTCAAATGCATGAATTGCGCCACCCCTTCTGACGGCGACAACGGCAGCACCGGCTTTTCGCCTGAACATATCCTGGTTTGCCTTGGCCACAAAACCTGACCGGTCTATCAGGGCCTTCATTTCCGATGAGACATCGGCAAAATATGTCGGCGATGCAAGGATGATCCCATCAGCATCAATCATCTTTTCGATACAGTCGTTGGCAATATCTCCTTTGACCGCGCACCGGTAGTCCTGCTTCTCAAAGCATTTTCCACACGCAGTACAGCCCCGGATCTTCTTTCCTGCCAGCTGGACAAGCTCGGTTGTTATACCCGCTTTTTTCAGTTCGCCGAACACCACCTTCACAAGAATTGCAGTATTCCCATCCTTGCGAGCACTTCCGTTGAATGCAACAACCTTCATTTCTTTCACCTTTTTACTAATCCATTCTCTCACGAACAGATAAAAAAACCGCAGCATGCTGTTTTCTCAGCTATTATTATTCCTGTCTGGAAGCACCATCTTAAGAGCCCTCACAGCAAATGGTGTTGCGATATGAATACTCGTATGCAATTTTCCGATTTTCACCTCTCGCGTGAAATCGGTAAAGCGATAGAAGACATGGGCTTTGAAGAGCCCACACCCATTCAGGCACTCGCTATCCCTCTCATTCAGGCCGGTCGTGACGTCACAGCACAGGCACAAACAGGAACAGGTAAGACCGCCGCATTTGGCATTCCCATTATTGAGAAGATTGATGCAACCCACAGAACTGTCCAGGCAATTGTACTCTGCCCGACACGTGAACTTGCGATCCAGATCGCAGAAGAGTTCTCTGAACTCCTTTCGCATCTCCCGCGTATCACGGTGCTTCCGGTATACGGCGGGCAGCCGATCGACCGCCAGTTGCGGGCGCTTCATTCCGGCGTCAATATCGTGATTGGTACGCCGGGACGGGTTATGGACCATCTCAGACGCCGTACACTCTCGCTCGATGAGGTATCAACGGTAGTTCTTGACGAGGCAGACCAGATGCTTGACATGGGATTCCGGGACGATATTGAACTTATCTTAAAAAAGATCCCGCAGAAACGCCAGACCCTTCTCTTCTCAGCAACACTGCCGCAGCCGATCGTCGATATCTCCAAACGGTTTATGAATAAGCCTGAGTTTGTCAAGGTTGAATATGCCGATCTGATCGTTCCGCAGATCGAACAATCGTATATTGAGGTTAAAGAGCGCGAAAAGCTCGATGTACTCTGCCCGGCTGATCGATATCGCCGACCCGCACCTGTCGATTATTTTCTGTAACACCAAACGCCGGGCTGAGGAACTCGCCGGGAAGATCAAGGCGCGAGGCTACCGTGCAGAAGAGCTCCATGGAGACATGAAGCAGTCACAGCGTGACCGGGTTATGGGCGGTTTCCGAAAAGGTTCAATCGAGATCCTGGTCGCAACCGATGTCGCCGCCCGTGGTATTGACGTAGAGGATGTCGATATGATCATCAACTTCGACGTACCTCAGGATGTAGAATATTACGTCCATCGTATCGGACGGACGGGCAGGGCAGGCAAGAGCGGAAGGGCAGTGACGTTCGTCGCACCAAAGGATTTTACCAAACTCCGGGAGATCCAGCATTACGCAAAAATTCAGATCCCCCGAATGCCGATACCAACACAGAGCGACGTGGCAGAAACCCGTACCCGCACAATGCTCGAAAAAGTGCGTGAGATTATCAAGGCAGGAGGAGTGGAGCCTTACATCCGTATCATTGAACACGAGACGGAAGGTGACGATCTGAGCACAATTGATATTGCTGCAGCACTCCTCAAGATGCAGATGGAGCAGGGCGTTGAGGAATCGCCGGAAAAATTAAAGGATATGGATTTTGCTGATACCGGAGCAGAAGCTGGTATGGTCCGGTTCTTCTTAGGTGTAGGCAGGATGCATAATGTCGCACCCAAGGATATCGTCGGGGCGATTGCCGGTGAGACAGGAATTCCGGGAAAAGCCATCGGTGCAATACGGATCCTTGACTCCTATTCGTTTGTCGAGGTCCCCCGTGAGCATGCAACCGAAGTCTATACGATCATGAAAGAGCGGACGATCCGTAATCAGCCAACCGGGATCGAGCCGGCATCCGGGAAGCGGGCGTAATCACGGGTCTCCATTTTTTTATCAGCTTTTTTAGCCACCAGCCGGCTTATTATCAGGGCAATATTCAACGAAAAGATATGTCTTTTTCAACTTTGCGCACTGGAACACTTCCTGAATTGCATCTTTTGACACAATCATCAAATACCCGCCCCATATAATTATCCGGTATGAATAAGACACTGGTAATTATATCAGCACTCGTTCTCTGCGCTGTGCTTGCTCTGGCAGCCGGCTGCACGCAGCCCGCGACGCCGGTAACACCAACGCCAACAGCAGCGGCAACCACAGCAGCAGCAACACCGACAGCATCGTCAACATCGGTATCTTCTACGCCAGGACCGACCCAGACCCTGCCGGAAAACTGGAACATTGAAGTCCAGGTCCAAAGCAATGGCTTTGCCCCGGATCCGCAGATAATTACTACCGTGCGGGGCGGAAAAGGGCTTAACTTTATCCAGCAGATTGATGTCAGAGTCACAAGGTCTGACGGTATAGTAGAAAACGGGAATATTCTTAAACCGCTTAAAGTCGGAGATTCCGTTTCCCTGGCCAGCACTACCGCTCCAGGGTACGCTGACCGGGCAGAAGTCTGGGCTACCGATCCTCAGGGAACTAAAGTCAAGATCTACGATGCATACGTGCCGTTCCGGACGTACAACTGATTGTTTATCTTTTTTTTAAAACCTCCCGGATTCGTGGTCTCTTTTCTCATATGTTCGTACAGCAGAGAGCCTGAACAGAGGAATAGTATGCAACAATCCGGATCTGAAAAAAAACGAGTGCAAATCCGGTAGCCCTGTGAACCTGCTCTGGCGTCAGGCAGGGTAAAAAAGACCGGGAAGGGAACAGGATGGTCTTTTTTTTCCCTACTTTCCTGTAATTTTATTCGTAATAAGGCACTCTTTTACTTTTTTCCGGATGGTTTCTTCCATTCCGGAAATTGTCCGGATATCCCTTACCGAATCAACACGGTCAATAAGGATCTCCCCGACCGGTGTAATATCAAGGTTGCTTAAAAACGCTGAAATAACCCGGGTGACGCAGGTGAAATTCTCCTCCCCCTTCCTTCCCGCGACAGAGAAGATCAAGCCCTTCTGGCCTTTCCTCCCGCCGTATAATACCCGCTCGGCATGATATGCCTGGCATCGATCAAGGAGCAGTTTGAGCCCGCCGGGAACCGTATTGGTGTAGACCGGGGCACATACAACAAGAAGCGATGACTCCCTTATCGCAGCGATGATACCTCCCATATCATCGTCAAAGATGCAGGAGCCGGTATTAAAACACTGGTAGCACCCGATGCAGCAATGAATGTCCATATCATGCGGATAGAGTACCTGGGCAGTCAGGCCGAGTTCAAGCGCTGCATCAACGGCCCAGCCTGTAAGAATACCACAGTTTCCCAATGCCCGGGGACTTCCCTGGATTACAACAAGGTCCGATACCGGTGCAGTCGGGTATACCGGTACCTGGTGCCGGTGATTCAGGACAAATCCCAGGGCATTATTCCGGATTTCACGTTCCCATTCATCCGCTGTCTGCATTGCCACAGTTTCTGCCGCAAGCGGGACCAGCGGAGAATACTCAAATGAATTCGTGCGGAATACTGAAATTATACGATCCCCTTCCGTCACGGTCAGGGAAAACCTTATCATCCCGGGATAAAGAGCAGAAAAATCTTCGGAATCCAGGATCAGAATATACTGCCCTTTTCCGGCATTGACTTCAACACTGCGAACACGTTCCCGTACCGGTTCCATCAGGCATACTATCACGTGTAAAGACTAAAATGCTGCGCTGATTAAAGGCTTTTAACGGGGTATGGTCCGGAATTAATTCTGGTAACCGTGACGCCCATGACACTCTCGAAAAAGCAATAAGGTGTGCCGCCATTAGCTTCCGGTAAACCGGTCCGGTGATCATTATTTCCTTAATACCGATTCCTTTGCGCATCGCGGCGCTGACACAGGAACGCAACAGCCTTTTTGAATATCCCGTAGAACGTCTCGCCGGCGATTATCAGGGACATAGGATTCCGGTGCACGTCATGCGCGAAGTGCTGTACCCGGTCATTCAACGACCATGTATTCCTGCTCGATCGTGACGTGACCGCAGTAAAAGCAATTGATCCTTCAGCACTCGAGCCTGCGCCCGCACCTGAATTTTGCGACCAGAATGGCATTTTCTACGTTTCCGGGTACGCATTACGGACACAGGATGATACAAGCGGATCCTGCTGGTTTCTGGAAAACGGCAGGTGCCGGATTTATGATCGTCGTTTTGCCATCTGCCGCATTTATCCGTATATGCTCCACCGCGAACCTGACGAAAACGGGAACCTTGACTGGCGGCAGTTCTCCGGGCTTGACCAGCACGGAGAGCATGGTTCTGTCATCTCTGATGAGGAGAGTCTTGATCTTGCACGCGAGACCAAGGAGTATGAAAATGCATTCCTTATGCAGGAGATTCAGTTTCTCGAATTCATGCTTGAATATTTCAGAAGTCACCGGCTCCGTCATGTGCAGAAGATATATGACGACCAGTTGAGGCGGTTTAAACGAGGTGATGAGATCACCGTTATGGTATATTTTGAAGGTCTCCTCGAGAAGCACCGGATACGGAATTAATACTTCATTACCTTCGACCGTTGCTGGATTTTTTAGGGTTCTGCCATGTTGACATTCCTTCTCCCGGGATCAAGGTACAATTAAACCGAACACCCGCCGGCTGCCGGCCCGTGGTTTTTTTAAAAACGTCGGAACCTGACAGGTTAGTGAATACGATCGGAAAAGGTTGTTAATACCCTCCAGATCTTTTCCCTGAGACGAATTACCCGATCGTGCATCTCAGGGGAGGCCTGACCAGAGGATCCCTCGTCTTCATAGAGCGAACGATTTATTTCAATCTGGATCCAGGGGATTCCTTTGTGCCAGAAATGGGCATTTGTAATAAAACCACCGGAGAAAGGATTATTGATCGCCACCTCCCGGTCAAAAGAGAACTCTTCTTTAAACACACCTGCGAGAGTTGCGATCAACTCCACTGAACAGGTAGCAATACTTCCTTTTCTGGCCCTGCCACGGCGGTCGCCGTTGTTCCCGAGGCAGATTTGTGGTCGTAATATACCGGCATCTTTCTGATCGGCAGAGCCGTAAGGAAGCATCGAATGGCAGTCGAAGGCAATGCTGACGGGTTGACGGTCGATGAGCTCATCGATTTGCTGGTGGTAGGGAAAATAATGGGTCCTGAGCAGGTGATGGATGAGGTTCATTTCCGGCACCATCCCTGGCCGGTAGACATTTTTTCCATCAATCGTCCTCACTTTGATAATCCCGTCAGGATCGCGGGGAGGGAGCGGCAATGGGGGTCGGTTGAGGTCGACAACCATCCGGGAGATGGGGGTATCAATATAAGCTGCCACATGGCCTTCAAATCCGAAAATACTCCGGGTACAGGGATCGCAATAAAAACTGAGTTCTTTGTTGTCGAGAAGTAAAAGCGGACGGACGCTATCAGGAACTTCTGTCCCTCCATGAGGAACTGAGATCAGGAACGGGTAGATCTTTTTCACCATTTTTTGAGCGAATGAAGATATGCCGGCAGATTTTGTTAACATTTGGGTTGATCCATCATCGCCTCCGCAAAAATTTCAGAGAAACAAAGATCCCGCGATACACCATCCGGATGACAATAAAGTCTGATCAGTGAGTGTGTGTCCCTGAAGGAAGAAGGGGAACGTCAAATCATTGATAAATGAACAGATTTCTCCATTTGAATACGGTTCACTTTATTATGACGATTAATTCACCTTCACTGGTTATGGTATAGCGTTCCAATAGCATTTCGTCATTCATTGCACAATCCCAACCGAATATCTCTTTAATTTTTTTCCGTATCTGAACGGTTTTCCTGCTTTCGGTTGTCATCGGTCTTTCCATGATTCCGGCTTGTGTCAGCATATTAAAAAAAGAGCGTTAGCGGGAATATCAGGACATGGCGGATGTAGCGTGAAAGTGCAGGAAGATTGTATGAAAAGATTCGATCGATACGCTTTTTCAAACCAAAAAAATTGAGGATTTAATAAAACATTCCTCGGTTCATATTCCTTGCACTCTGGACCAGAGATGCTTTAGTTTCGTGCAGGGGAGAGATGCTTTGATGAGCTACAATGCCAATCCTTTTCCTGATAACCATGGCTCAGACAACTGATGATCCACTTAATGGTAAAATCGCTCCCGGGTTCTGTCTACCGGATGCTGAAGGAATCAGCATCTGCCTTGACAGTTTCAAAGGAAAATGGGTGGTACTGTATTTTTACCCGCGTGATAACACTCCGGGATGCACTCTTGAAGCCATGCAGTTCAACGCAGCTCTTGGGAAATTTGCAGATCTCGGAGCACAGGTTATCGGCGTAAGTGCAGACTCACCGGAAAGTCACCAGAAGTTTGCTGAGAAACACAACCTTTCCATCCTGCTGCTGTCAGACTCGGAACATACCGTGCTCAAAGCATATGATGCCTGGAAACCCAGAACCATATTCGGTAAAGAGTTTTTAGGCACGCAACGCGACACATTCCTGATTGATCCGGAAGGAAAGATAGTCGCAGTCTGGCGCAAAGTAAGCCCGAAAGGACACGCGGAAGAAGTAAAAGCGGTGCTTCTCCAGATGAAGAAGTGAGATGCAGGCTTCATTCTTTGTTTTTTGACCGAAGAACCGCCACCGATTCTCTAAAGAGTAGGTTACTCCAGAGTTCGATCCTTTTCACAATCAGGAAAAGATCGCTTTTGCGCCCCGGCTTTGCAGTGCATGATGATCAGGAATAAAGAGCGGGAAATATGCAATAAAGGTGGTATCCTGACCCAATTACCGGTAGTTCGTGATTATCAATTCATTGACCTCCCCACGACGGGCACCATTGCAGTTGATACTACGCATTGCCGGAACACGTTCGATCGTAAAACCTGCATACAGCTCGTCAAAGAACGAATCATCGGGATTCTCATTCCGGGGATCGGAGTTGCTGAGCATAATTTTTGCCCCTCTCCTATCGAGTTCTCTGAAGAATTCTGCAAGCCGGCGCTGATCCGTATCAGAGAAACCGTCTTTTGAGTAGGAAGTAAAGGAAGACGTATCATTGAGCGGGCGATAGGGTGGATCAAGGTATACAAATGTCGTGTCATCAACAAATTTTTTACATCCGGAGAAATCACCCTGGATAACTGATGTGTTTTTTAGCAGGGCGGCAACCTCATTAAGATTGTCTTTGTTCAGGATCCGGGGATTTTTGTACCTGCCAAACGGAACATTGAATTCCCCTCTCCTGTTCATACGAAAGAGACCATTGTAGCAGGTATGGTTGAGAAATATACTTTGGGCAGCTCGCGTTACCCATTCCCCGCCATAAGAATGAAAATTTATTTCCGGCTTTTTCGTATTGAAGGAATCCCGCACGTCATAAAAAAGACGTTCTCTCTCCTTATTGCCCTTCGATAAATACGCTGTTTCGAGTGAGCCCAATTCGGTAATCAGTGTTTTTACTGACTTTTTTATAACGCGATACGTCAGAATAAGTTCTTCATTGGCATCGAAAATTGAGCTGTGGTCAAACGCAAATCTCTGGCCAAGATAAAAAAACACCGCACCGCCACCAACGAACGGTTCTGCGTAGCGTGTGATCTCCCCGTTTTTCATCGCCGGCGGAAGACGTTTACTGAACTGTTCGAGTAATTGTGTTTTACCACCCGCCCATTTCATGAAGGGTTTTGCGCGGGGAACTGATTGCAATAGTTTTGTCATGGGAAGAATTTTTTTATTTCGTTTTCGTTTGCATACTGTTATCTTCCTGCCATTAGAGGATTCTGAATGCTGTCCAGTGATATCTGTATTAATATAAATGTTGCAAATATCGCATCGGTACTATTAATAAAACGTTTGGGAGTTTTGTATGAGTGACAAGAAGAGGTACCTGGCCGAGCTGCTGGGAACCTTTGTCCTGGTCTTCATTGGAACAGGAAGCGCAGTTGTTGCAGGAAAAAATATCGGTTATCTGGGTATTGCTCTGGCTTTTGGCCTATCCGTCCTTGTAATGGTATACGCCATCGGTAAGATTTCAGGATGTCACATCAATCCTGCAATAACAATTGCAATGTTTCTCAATGGGAAAATTGCCTCGGGGGATGCCGCGGTCTACATTATTGTGCAGTGCCTTGGAGCGATCCTTGCCTCGGCGCTGCTCCTCGCAATCATGACCGGTCTTCCCGGGTATGAAAATCGCACCGGGTAACCTGGGAGCGAATGGTTATGGAACTGATTACCTTGGGGGGTATTCTCTGGGATCAGCATTTATCGCTGAAGTTGTTATAACTTTTATTTTCCTTATGGTCATTTTTGAGGCAACAAGCAGCAAAGCTCCTGCCGGTTTTGCGGGGATAGCGATTGGGCTCGCGCTTGCCATGATCCATATGGTATGTATCCCCATCACGGGTACTTCAGTGAATCCCGCTCGGAGCCTTGGACCTGCGGTGATTGCGGGGGGTACCGCGCTGGCCCAACTCTGGCTGTTCCTTGTTGCACCGGTCATCGGAGCAGTAATCGCAGCAGTTTTCTGGAAATATCTGTTTGAGGACACCGGTTCACCAGCCTGACCTTCATTATCTTTTTTTTGGGTTAATGCATCTGGATAACAGAAGAAGAATAAAAAAGTCCCCGTTTTCCCGCAGGATCAATACGGCTTTATTACAATGAAAAACGCTGGGCGCGCCTGATAAAAACGACCCCTTAATTTCAACTGGAGATATGCCTTAAAATTGATAGATTTTGATTTCGGACGAAATAATCCATATTCATATGTTGATACGCGGAGAGGCTATGGTGTGATTTCGCCTCCAGATCCCATAAGACGGTTTAAAGCTGGACCATTGGTTTTAACAATCGTGAATACTGAGGTTTCAGACCGATTGGGGCTTTATATATCATCCGCTCCAGTGGAAGAAAAGGGGTATAAAAGGATTCCTAAATTGCCGGATTGACTGAAAAAACATGATAGTGTGATAATATTCCAAAACAAAGTGCCGACAGCAGAATTTATCTCATCGTTACGTGCCCGTTTCTTACGACAAGATTGTCCAGACTTAAGGCCTCCTGATCCGGATTACCGGGATGGACATGTCAGGCTTTTTTTTATGACAATATATAGCAGGGAAGTAACATTCAGCACAGGTTCACAATCAAGGGAAACATGCCTTCACAATCGCAGGAAAAATGAGAGCGGCGGAAAAAAACATGAGTCATAAGGCAGCTGCGTAGTGCTGCGAAGGATAAAAAATGAGGGCAAACTATCGATATAAACTCCCGGTAGGTTTACTAAAACGAGCATTTTTTCAAAATGTCTTTTCACCCCGGCTTCGTATTTGCAGGCCGCCAGTCGGATCTGAACATCGCCCAAGTCGCAAGTATCAGGAATTTGTCCGGGTGCCTGTCATTCCACCCGGGTCCTGCGTTCATGATGCGTCATTTCCGGTGGCATATCCAGGAAATCGAATGTGCAGATTAATTTTTTATAATCCGTCAGACAATCCGCTACGACTTTTTTTCAAAGACGTCAGGAATACCTTTCCTGTCGAATCCTTTACAAATGCTAAAACTCAGTTTTCTGATAAATTGCCCAGAGATATTTATACCCTGAAACGAATCCCTAACGGACGAAAAATGAAAGCCAAAAACCCCATTAACCTGAGGGCCATCGCAGTAAACGCGATGAGAAAATACGGTTTTGAACCTCAGTTCCCCGATACCGTTATCCGGGAGGTAAATGCATTAACGGAAAAAGCGCTCCCGGCCAACCAGAAAGAAACCAAAGACCTGCGCATGCTCCTATGGTCCTCCATCGACAACTACGACTCTATGGACCTCGACCAGATGGAATACTGCGAGCGTGGCCAGAACGGGGAGATACAGGTACAGGTCGCAATTGCCGATGTCGATGCTTATGTACCAAGACAATCGAATACCGACAAGCATGCTGCCCATAACGGGACCTCTGTCTACACGGGTGTTGAGACTTTCCCGATGCTGCCGGACAGACTTTCAAAAGGTATAACATCCCTTCTTCCTGGACAGGACCATCTGGCAACAGTCATTGAATATACCGTACTCCCCGATGGAAACTTCCGGCCGGGGGAGATCTGCAGGGCAGTTGTATCCAACAAGGCAAAACTCGTTTATGAAGAGACCGGAGACTGGCTGGAGGGAAAATCCCCCCTGCCCCGGATAGTAAGTGAAGTTCCCGGGCTGAAAGACCAGATTCTCCTGCAAACCGAGGCAATCAAGCGACTGAAGAAAAACCGGAGAGAGCAGGGCGCGCTTGAATTAAACACCATTGAAGCCGAGGCTGTTGTGGATGAAGGGGGGCTGGTGAAAGACCTTGTCATCCAGAGGCAGAACATGGCACGGTGCCTGATAGAGGAGGTGATGGTCGCAGCCAACGGAACTATGGTAAGCTTACCTTGGCAAGGCCGGTATTCCCATGATACAGCGGGTTGTCCGCGTACCAAAATACTGGGAGGAGATCGTCAACACGGCTGCGTCCTACGGTGAAACGCTGCCTGCTGAGCCGGATTCAAAAGCACTTGCAAAATTTCTCATCAGGCAAAAAGCAGCTGATCCCGAGCGCTTTCCTGACCTGTCCCTGACAGTGATAAAACTCCTGGGACCCGGGGAATACATGATGCTCGAGCCAGGCAATGAGCCATACGGTCACTTCAGCCTCGCGGTAACAGACTATACACACGCAACCGCCCCAAACCGGCGTTATGTTGACCTTATCAATCAACGCCTCTTGAAATCAGTCCTCGACAAGGTATCAAGCCCTTACACAAAAGAAGAACTCGTCGACCTGTCTACCTGGTTGTCAGACCGGGAAAAAGGATCCAAAAAAGTTGAACGCTTCATGAGAAAAGCCGCAGCAGCGGTACTCCTGCAGGGCAGGATTGGCGAATCCTTTGATGCACTGGTTACCGGCGCATCAGAAAAGGGGACCTATGTCAGACTCATAACCCCGCCTGCTGAAGGCCGGGTCTTACGAGGGGAACGGGGGCTTGCTGTCGGTCAGAAGGTACGCGTACGCCTGTTAAAAACGGACCCCTATAATGGTTTCATCGACTTTGAATGCACGGGCGCGGCAAGGAGGTAATGCCGTTCACACATTCAAGGCAGGGTAGTTCGATACCAGTAACGGTAGGGCCATCGGGCGATGCTCTGACGTAGGGGGATCTGCAATACATATAACCGGATCCCCTGGTACTCCTTACCACATCTGGCTGAAAAGAACTTCTTCCATGACAGGAAATTCCGGCGATCAACCCCGGTTATCGTACCTCCGGAATGAAATTCAGACAGATACTCCTGGAGGTCCCTGTCCTATCGGATCGTATGTAATCAACAATGGCAATGGTCGCACGATACGCGATGATATTGCACCTTCTGGTCCGGATATGTCGGATACAATTAACCATGCTCCTGTTACTACCGACGCTGATGGACACGCAGTAGTTGCATTTCAGACATCTTCAGGCATGGCAACAAAGTCTTATTCCGTAAGGGTCGAAAATCATGAGTCTGCGGCCAGGAGTGATATTTTCATCGAACGGGGATCGCCGACAAGTATCCCGGTTTTCCCGCTCAGGGAATCTTCGGTAATTACACCGGAACCTATCACTACAGTAGCAGTAAACCCGACTAAAAAGTCCATACCTCCGATCACCGTTTCGACTTCCATATCCCCTCCGGTCCTGACACCATCACCACAATCCTCTCCTGATTTTGGATTTTGTTTTGTAGCGATACTGGCAGGACTTCCTGCAGGGAACCGGAAGAAATTTTTCCGCTGACTATTCCTCATTACATACTGATAAGATACGTAATGGTCCATTCTTATTCATGAAATATACTGCACGACACGTACGGAAATTCCTGAGCGAGGGCAAAATTGATGCTGCGCTCTGGACCGAGCACTTTCCTCTGGTGCTGGTGTCCCATGTGCCAACCTGCAATGATTGTAAGGATTTTAAAGCCGGTGCCTGTGAAGGGAGTAAGAATCCGGTCGACTGCTTCCTTGCACTACAAACCGATAAAAACCAGTGTTCTGCAGTACTTGCGGATACTGAAACCCCGACAGAGAAGAACCGGAAATATTACCGCAGCAGCAGAGGCAATATCAAGGCGCACCCGACAGGAATACAAAAAGGGTACGACCAGTCAAAGATATAATGTCGGAGCATATCCGGCATTTGATGGATTTCTTTTTTACGATGAAATAAAGACCAGGTTTACTAAAAACCGGTGAGAGTCCTTACCCGTACCAACACTTTCACGCTCACCGTGATGATGATGCAGGAAAGTAAATACCGTTAAAAAAAAGAGAAAAATCAGGCGAAGATTGAGAAGTTGTTCTTGATTGAAATTGCTTCAATGATCGGCGAAATCTTTGCCTCAGAGACACCAAACTTGTCCATATACATCTGGAGGATCTTCTTCTCTTCTCCGGCAAGGACCCCGTCGGACATGGCAATGTCGCACAGGATGGCAAGCGTTGCAAGTTTCTGCTTCTCATCGAGAGCTTTCACTACCAGATCAATAACCCCGGGGAAGGGATTTTCTTTCATGACCTGCATCGCGGTATCGACGGATTTCCGGTCGCCGCGGACGATTTTGGCAAGGTCATTGAGTTCTGCTTCATCGATCGCGCCATCGGCTGCAATAACAGTTATGGCGGAGAGTACAAGTGCCGACTTAGGCGTGAGTGTCGCCGGTTTTCCGGTAAGTTTGTCAAAAATTCCCATTGTGTTCACCGTTTTGTCTGAATTTCTTTATCATGTTATTCTTCATGATAAAAGTCTTTTCCGACAAAGATTTTTATAAAGAGGGGGACCGGTACTATCTCCGTTCTTAATATCGTACGGAATACAATGTACCAGGATAAAAAAAAATTCCAGATACCCGTGATATCATGGCATTAAAGATCAGCGAAACCAAAAAAAGTAATCGTGAAAACGACGCTGATACTCTGCAGAGATTCTTCCGGCGCCCGGTTTTCTTAAGTTTTACTATCGGAATTCCCTTTTGTCTGTTTAAATTGCTTTTTGGTATAACTGCGATCCGGGCAGGTGCACCGGATCACCTCTTTCTTGAAGCTTTCGGGTGGCTGGTTGTTTTCTTGGCGGTGGCCGATCTCCTGTTGAATATCGGTCGATCAATCCTTGATCTCCTCGACCGCCCTGCTCCATTCGAATACTGCACCATAGCCCAGGCAGGTAAGATTTTCCATAAGCCGATGCTCTTTCTTGCGATCGATACGCTTCTCACGTTTGTGATAATCTGTGCCATGCTCTGGTCTGGATGGATCACAACACTTACACCCTTTGAATCATTCCTGTGGTATTCTGCCACAACCCTGAACCTGATCAGCCTCTCCCTGGTATCCATCTACCATGAGACAAGGAAGGAATAATGACAACCGCTGACGGCCAGGACTAGTCCCCGGTGATCATTGATAATAATGAAGCCATAGGCATTTGCCAGACTGATAGCTACGCGGGGCAAATCCCGGGGTTGTTATTCAGCAATCACTTTATCTTAATCCGGAAAAATCACCTTGAACAGACCTGAATCGAAAAGAGCTTTAAAAAAAATCACCTGTTATCATTATTAAGATCAGACACGATTATTCCTCACACAATCCGGGGACAAGGGAAAATACAAAGGAAATATCGGTTACATGAGAGGATTTATGTCAGTGTGCAGACATTTCCCCGGAATTCCTGCAGGACATACACTGGCACAATAGAGAAGTTCTTATGCTTGAGCGGCGTATATAATTGCACAGTTTTATACTGTATGAGTAATACCATGTATGGTTCAAACAATTTTGGCGGCTCCAGAAACTATGGCGGCCCAAGGGACTCCGGTCCAAGAGAAATGACGAAAGTAACCTGTTCAGACTGTGGCAAAGAATGCGAAGTGCCATTCAAGCCAACCGAAGGCAGGCCAGTATATTGCAGGGATTGCCTGCCGAAACACCGGAAACCCCGGTTCTGAATTCAAAATTTTTTTCATTTTTTTCATTTTCATTCCCATTCCTGAGTTTTGTCCCTTCTGATTTTTGCGCTGTTGCCGGATCTTTTATCTCGTCAGCCGCGAGGTTGCATATCGGCTGTTTACCAGTCTGCAGGTATCATACAGGTTGCATAACTCTTTTATAGGACAACGCGGCAGACTTTATTGACTCACCTGCTGATTCGCTCCGGTATCGTACCGTTTTTGCTTCTGACCTGGTTTTTTTCGAAAATACAAGGGATAACGGATCTTTTTGTCTTCCTTCTTAAAAAAATTCAGGCCATAATACTCATATGACCTCTCAGAATCTTCAGCGTTTCATCGTCCGTGATGAGGGTGAGATCCGGTTTGAACATATAGAGGGGAAAAAGCCCGAAAATATCTGAAACAACGGTCATAAACATCCTTGCCTCCAGAAGAGTGGTCATCATGGTCCGAAGGTGTGTGCAGTCCATCTCCTTCTCACCAATGCTGCCGGATTGAACCTTCTGCAGAACAGAGATCACGTCATTTTGCAGGGATCGTACGATGGCATTGCTTACTTTAAGGGTCATCCTCCGGCTCTCCAGGGAATGAATATACCGGACGAGGGTGAACTGTGAAAAGAGAATAATAAAAAATTCCGGGATATAATTAAGAAGACTGATCTTTTCCCGTTCGAGCATCCCCAGTGCGGTCGCCGGGGGGGAAAGAAAAGCTGCCAGGAAAAACAATGCAGTAAAGAACCCCGCGACACCGAGGAGGAGGACAAGGATCCGGATGGCAAGCCTCTGCCTTTTCATGACAGCGGCAATCTTTCCAATCACTTTTTCAAAGGTCCTGTTATAGGGCTTCAGGAGGATAACCGCGGAAAAGAGAAGGAAAAAGAGGAAGAACTGGATAGCGATAAAAAAACCAATGGCGGCATCATGCCGCACGATGAGCAGGTAGCCAACCGCAGCGAAGATATTTGAACTGCATAAGAGCACGAGAGCAACGGCCACCGATCGCATATTGATAAAAAAGATACTCCATTCGATATGGAAGAACTGCTCGCTTTTCCTGAGCATTTTGAGGGCCTGGAGCGTTTTCACATATTTTTCTTCATCAGGCACCCGCTTTTTTGTAATCTTTTTTGCCAGGACCTCGAAGATCTGGACGAGCGGGGAAAAGCCGATGACGAAGAGGGAGCATATGATCCAGAAGATCACATATTTGGGGAAGGACACAAAAAAGATGGCATTCACGGTGACAATACAAAATACGATCAATGCTTCAAGACGGCGGTGAACATGGGTCACCAGCAGTTCTTTTCTTTTCTGCTCTCTCTGGAGCACATCCCGGGAAAACCGATCGAGATAGGTGATCCGGTCCGATGCATTACAGACGTCTTCGACGATTCAAAAGGCCCCCTTAGGTCCGATGGGAAGTGCATTTACAAAATAACATCGGACCAAAGCGGCATTCCAGGTCCGGTAGATCGCATCCATGCTTTTCCGGTCCTTTTTTTTAAAAAAGGAACAGGTACAATCGTAAAAACAAGTGCTGTTACTTTGCATCTTCACCTAAAGCTTCCCTGCTCCGCATCTGGTACAAAACCATCGGGTCCATTTCCTTGTAGGTATCCCGTGCAGTCCGCAGGATGACATTGGTAACACCGCTGTTTACGATCATTTTTGAACAGAGGAAACAGGGCCAGATCTGTGTCAGGTCATCAGTCTCAACGTCAAATCCGGCGAGGTAGAGCGTGCACCCCCGTGCGTTCTTACCTGCCTGGATAAGGGCGTTCATCTCGGCATGGACGCTCCGGCACCGCTCATAGTTGGACCCTGAAGGAATAGCATGGTCCCTTCGCCAGCAGGTATTGAGCTCCGTACAATCCATCTGTTTTCGCGGGGCACCGGTATATCCGGTCGACACGATCGTATTGTATTCATCCACGATTATTGCCCCAAAGTTACGCCGCAGACAGGTGCCCTGGTGCGCACATCGCGTTGCCAGATCCAGGAAATAGTGATGCCTGTTGGTTCGCATTCAAAGAGTGTATGGCAAAGCCCGGTATTAAAGAACCATGGTTTGAAGCAGACTATATCAGATCATCAACGCGATTTCTGTGCTGGTCCGCTGAACCCTTTGCACTTTCCTTTTCTTTTTTCATTTCGATTGCATTCGTGGGGAAAAAAATCCTTTTTCAATGCATGAAGTACATAATAAGCCAGAAAATTATGGCAATGTGAAAAATTGCAAATACCGGCACGAGATAAAATTTCAGTTTCCGGGTCTTATGCCGGAAAATCTGCATCGCCGCACAGGCTCCAAAGGGTCCAATCAGGGCAAAAAAAAGTAGCAGGTTTTCCGGAGTTCTCCAGGAGTTTTTCTTCGCTTTCATCTTGTCATGTGCATAGATAAAAAATACCAACCCGTTGATCAGGACGCAGAATAGAACGAACACTACAAAATCCGGTGCCGATATCATCTCTCATTACTGGTATTTTCATTCACACTTATCAATAGTCTTTTAAAAATATCCGGGAGGACCGTTCTATGGGGGTTGTACAGGAAAATAACGAAAAGAAGTGACAAATTTATCCCCAGATCTGACCAGAACTAAAACAGGATGAAAAAGTTCAGAACCCGGGGAAAGGCACCCTTCACCGTTGCAGTTATCCACGGGGGGCCGGGTGCAGCTGGCGGGATGGGCCGCCGCAGCTCGTAAGATATCCCGGTCGCAGGGTGTTATTGAGCCATTCAAGACTAAAACGGACAATTATCGGACAGGTATCCGAATTGAAAAAAGTAGGACAGGTTTTATAAGATTCTAAAAAAGAGGAATTGAATTCTTATGGCAAGTGAAAAATCCCTTGCAAGGATCTTTTTTGTCTGTCACCGCAGGAAAAACCTCCACGTACAGAACATATCCGGAGGGTGGATATCAGGCGGTGCGAAGACACATTCGACGACGATATCCGGATCAATCTCCCGGGCAAAACCCATAAACTCTGCACGGTGCATTTCCCGGCAGACATATTCCCCCAGACCCCGCTTCAGGCGGGCTTCCTGCGTCGGGCATGAAGGAACAGAAAGGATGACCTCATCGTCCCTTTCATCAATTTCATATCCCACGATCATTGCCCACGGAAAATGACGGAGTGCCCTGACAAAACCCGGTAATCCCTTTTCCGTGATGGTGAACCGTTTCACAATATCTTTTGCCGCCATCCCGGCTACCCGACCCCATACCTGTTCATTGAGTTTTTCTGCAGCAGGCAGACCGTTCTGTTCGGTAACATAGATAAACCAGAACGCATCAACGACACGGTAATGCCAGAGAAGAAATTCCAGGTACTGGTGTTTATCGTCCCCGGTCATACCATCAAATAACTCAAGGTTCATCGTCCCCATAACTTATCTCCAGGGTGAAGAATGATACAGCATATTCAATGAATCTGTTATGAAGATAATGTTTGACCAATAGTTGATCATGGACCCCCGTAAAAAAAGAGCCTTTTCAATCTTTTATAAATAGTTTTATCTTGTTAATTATACATATAGATTATAAATATCCCCATCCTCATTCCGTTTATCATCCGGATACGATGTGATTTGCATATGATGCAGGATTACCAGCACGAACTTTCGCTGATTAAAGATCTTCTCAAAAAGAATCCCGAAGGGATGAGTGTAACGGATATTTCCAAAGCACTCAACAGAAACAAGAACACCATCGGGAGATATATGGATATCCTGCTCATCTCAGGACAAGTGGACATGCGAACCTACGGAAAAGCCAAGGTATTCACGCTCTCCCAGCGTCTGCCCCTTTCCGCTATGCTCAGTTACTCAAAAGAGCTGATAATGGTCCTGGATAATGAGTCCCGGATTATCGAGGTGAATGACAACTTCCTGGCACTCCTTAACCTTTCCCGGAAGGATACGATCGGGAAGACTGTCACGTATCTCAGTCCACCCGATGTCGACGTCCATGAATTACTTGAGACACTCACGGCAGGGTACGAAGAAAAGGAAGACACCATTACCTTCCGGGTAAAAGATCGGGGAGAGCGTATTTTCAAACAGAAATCAGTCCCGACTGTTTTTGAGGACGGCAGAAAAGGCTTCACGCTCATCCTTGAGGATATCACCCGCCAGGTTCTTGCCGAGCGGGAAATCCGGGAACGGGAAGAACGGTTCCGGATGATGGCCGAGAATATTCATGATGGTCTGATCATTATGGAAAACGGCAGAATTGTTTTTGTGAACAGGCGCATAGCAGAGATCACCGGGTATTCCTTTGAAGAATTATGGAAGATGAACCATCTTTCGATCATTGATCCCGAGGATCAGCAGGCAGCAGCCGGTCAGATCCGGAATATGGGACTGAAGGATCCGGGACTTACTGAACTCCGGATGTGGATACTGCGAAAAGACGGTGAACGCCGGTTTACCTCTGCCCGCATATCTGCGGTACAGCATGCAGATACCCATTACGCATTTATCATCCTGACCGATATCACGGAACTTAAGGCAAATGAAGCCGCACTCAAAGAAAGTGAGCAGAGATTCCGGATGATGGCTGAGAATATCCAGGACGGGCTCATTATTGTGGAAAACGGAAAATTTGTATTTGCCAACCATCGAATTGCAGACATCACCGGATATTCAAAAGAAGAACTTTCCCAAATGAAATCTGCTGATCTGGTTTCTCCTGAAGAGCATGAAAAGATCGAAGGCATAGTGACATCTATCCGGCCGGATTCAGAAAAACCCGGGGAGTTTACCGTCTGGATCAACCGGAAAGGTGGCAACCGCCGCTGTATTCTCGGCAGGGTCACTGCAGCCCTTCATGACACTACCGTATCCACCTATATTACCATGACTGATATTACCGAATCAACAGAGCGGGAACAGGCACTTCGCGACCGGATTACATCACTCCAGAAGTTTATCGGTTGAATATTGCACTGATTTTAAAAATTTGCCGGGTTTTTTATTTTTCTGGTACTACTACGGCTATCGCTGTATCGGAAACGGATCCTATTTATCATTGATATGTATAATCTATAAAAGATATGTTTATATATAATTGGTTTCAACCTATACCAAACATCCCTTGTCAAGAGGATATCCATGATCACAAATCACCAGAAAACAGCAGGTATTAAGGGGAAAATAACACCGTATCCCGCCAGCATGAGCCGGCACTACAAAATGGCATGGTATTTCAGCCTCGCCATAGTTGCATGTGCTGTTATGATCATATCTCCTGCACAGGCCGCAGGAACGAAATACATGGCGGGAAGCCCTGAACTATCTGCCTATATATCCGGCTCGAATGAGGTCAGCCCGGGTGATACCGTTCAGTTAAAAATAATCATCGAGAATAAAGGGGTCAACGAGTTCAAATTTATCCAGTCCGGTATTATTGAACGCGATGATCTGCCCAATACCGCAAAATTCCTGACAGTATCGCTCGGATCCGGGGATGCACCCCTCACCATCAAATCTGACCCACAAATGCTCGGTGACCTGAAGGGCAGCAGCATCGCAAGCTCCGTATTCACAACAAAGATACAACCAGATGCAGTTTCGGGTACCTTTAACCTCCCTCTCATCCTGAAATATTCCTACCTGGCAGAAGCAGAGCAGTACGGGACAGACACCATTCAATACTACTACAAAGAAAAAAATGAGACGCTCAGCCTCCCGATAACAATTAAACCGGAACTGAAAATCAGCGTAGTTTCAGCAACCTCGGAGCACCTGAACGCGGGTTCTGAGGGTTACACCACGCTTGAAGTAAAAAATGTCGGCCACGAAAACGGGAAAAATGCCATTCTCAAAATTGTGCGGAATGACATGAGTCCAATTGTCCCGGTAACAGGTAGCATGTATATCGGTGACTTTGCAGTCGGCCAGGTCGTCAGCAGCCGGTTCAAGGTATCCGTCTCCGGTGATGCAGAAGACCAGACATATCCGCTCGATGTCCTGGTGAATTACGAGAACAGTGAAGGGGATCAGGTCACCTCAGATGTGGAAACTATCGGTCTTCCGGTCGGTAAAAAAATTGATTTCAGTATTACCTCTGCATCGACAAAAGTCGCTCCAGGCCAGAAGAAAGTGATTACCGTCCAGTATACCAATACCGGTGGTGCCACGGCATATAATGCACAGGCTCGGATCAGTGCTGTTGATCCCTTCACCAGCAATGATGATACAGCATTTCTCGGAACGCTTGCACCCAATGACACAATTGAAGCGTCATTTGAGATCGCAGTAGACAAGTCTGCAACGGTCAAGGAGTACGCCCTTGATTCCGAAGTCCGGTACCGCGATGCACTGGATAATTCGCTGATCTCAGACCCTATGAAAGTCCGGATTACTGTCGAAAAAGAAAGCTCCCTGCTGGGTAACCCCCTCGTCCTTGCAGGTATTGCACTGGTTGTCATTCTGGTCGGTTACTTTGTCTACCGCCAGAGAACGAAAAAACAGTGACGAGCAGCTTGATGTCAGCAGCACCCTGCGGTGTTCTTTCACGACACTGCCACACTGCAGCGGGAAGGAATTCTCCCTTCCCTCAACGACCCTAGACCGCTCCCGGCAACAGGCAGGAACGATATCTCATGATTGACCGGATTTTCAAACAACTTGCAGAAGTCATCAACCGCAATCCCCGGAGGGTGGCTGTCTTCATCGGGATTATTTTTATCGTTGCCCTCTATGGGATGACGCTCATCACCATGGAGACGGGCAATGATACCTACCTGAATAAGGATTCACCGGAAGGAATCCTCAATAAACACTATACTGATACGTTCTCATCAAACGCTCTCATCCTTATCGTAGAGACCAGCGATCCGCTCAGCCCGCAGGTCCTGAGTTATATCGACGAACTCGAACGGGATATAAAGCAGCAGGAGAATGTGGTGGGGTCTGCAAGTGTCGCAGGTCTGTTAAAAAGTGCAAACGGGGGCACGCTGCCCCGGTCAAAAGGCGAAATCGACCGGATTGTTGCCGGAATTCCTCCCGAAGTCAGAGAAACGGCTGTCCCGTCAAATGTCCTGACACTGGTGCAGATCACACTTTCGCAGGGATTATCTGAGGATGCAAAGAGTGCAACACTGAAAAATGTAGAGTCGCTCATAGATCACAACACTCCGCCTCCCGGGGTAAAGATCTCGGTGTCAGGAAGCACGGCATTTTCAGAACAGATGAAGACCGAAATGGGATCGTCCATGGGCGTGCTCATAGGAGGTGCCATGGTGCTGATGGTTATAGTCCTGGGCATCTTGTTTTCCTATGCCAGTCACCGTTTCCTCCCGGTGCTCTTTGTGGGAATCGGCCTGACTACCGCACTTGGTTTCATGGGACTTGCCGGCATCCAGCTCAATATGGCGGTGCTCGGAGCGTTTCCGGTGATGATTGGTCTTGGTATCGACTATGGTATCCAGTTCCATGCAAGGCTGGATGAGGAAGCCAGGAAGGGATCCCTTGACCAGGCCGTGACAGTCACGGTAACCCGTACCGGCCCCGCCGTTCTGTATGCGATGCTTGCCACCTGTATGGGATTTGCCGCGATGTTCATTTCGACAGTTCCCATGATCCGCTCATTCGGGCTCGTGGCGATGATCGGGGTTATGAGCTGCTTTATTATTTCGCTTATCGGGATACCAACGGTCGCCCATCTTCTCAATTACACACCTAAACAACCAAAACCGGAGGTCTGTTATGCGGTTGGTGAAGAAGCATGCGATTACATTCCCTCACAGACTCAGGGCGTGCTTAACAAAAGGGTAAAGAAAAAAAGTTCATGGTCGTATGGACAGTTCCTCACCGATGTTTCGGTAAAAATTGCTAAAAATCCCATCCCTATCCTCCTGATTGCCGGGATGATTGCCCTGATCGGTTTCCAGATCGATCCCCAGATCCCCATAGAAACAAGCGAGAATGCTTTTGTTCCCAGCGATATGCCGGCAAAAGTCCAGATGGATAAAGTCACCGGCATCCTCGGCTCGACAAGCACCGCTGACTTCATTGTCCAGGGAAGCCGTGTCACCGACCTCGATACCGTACTATGGATGAAGAAATTCCAGGACTATGAGCTCGACCATCACACTGAACTTACCCGTGCGACGAGCATCGTCACCTACATCCTTGCATATAACGGGGGGGTGATGCCCATGGATCAGAACCAGCTCAACGCCGTAATTGAAAGAATCCCGGAAGAGGTTAAAAAGCCCTACCTGAGCGGTTCGATGGAGGGTGTCATCCGGTTCAGCACCATCAAGCTGGAGATGAGCTCGATGAACGGCCTCAAGGTCCAGATGGAAAAAGATATCCGGTTCCTCCAGCCGCCGACAGGTATCACCCTTGAACCCGTAGGTTCTTTTTACCTGTTCACCTCCCTTATCAACGGTCTCGTATCATCAAAAGAGGCAATGACCCTGCTCGGGTTCATACTCGTATTTGTATTTCTTGCACTGGTATATCGTCACCTTCATGCAGTTACCCCCCTTGTCCCGATTATTTTTATTGTCGGATGGAACGCCGTGGCGATGTATGTGCTGGGAATCGCGTACACCCCCCTCACGGCAACCCTGGGATCCATGACCATAGGTGTAGCGGCTGAATACACGATCCTTGTGATGGAACGATATGCGGAGGAGGAGGAACGCCTGCATGACCATATTGCTGCAATCCAGGAAAGTGTTAACAAGATAGGTACGGCGATAACGATTTCCGGGCTCGCAACCTTCTTCGGGTTTTCCGCCCTCTGTCTTTCAAGCTTCCCTATCATCAGCAACTTCGGTATCACAACCCTGATCGCCGTCGGGTTCTCATTGGCAGGTGCGATCTTCATAATGCCTGCAATTCTTTCGGTCATGGGTGACCTGACAGAACGTCTGGAGAGAAGAAAGAAGCACTCCAGATAAAACCAGGTTATCCGATTTTTTTCTACTACAATCTATTTTACGGGAATGCAGGAGAAACCGGCAGCTATCTGTTCATCTCTTTTTATCCTGCCTGTGTATTTAATAAAAAAATTACCCGGAAATGTGAAAAGGACCCGGACAGCCGATTTCCGGCAACACAGAGGTTAAATATATCTTAAAATAAATTGACTAGTCAGTCTAGAATAATTTAGTCTGCCAGGTCAAAGAAGTCCTGCAGAAATGATGTGATAGCCATGCAATACCGGCAAGTACCTAAGAACGGGGATCAATTATCAGCACTCGGCTTTGGCGCAATGCGTCTTGCGACCAAGAGAATGAAGATAGATGAAGAACGAGCCACTCGGCAGATCCGTGAAGCAATCGATAATGGCATCAATTATATCGATACTGCAGTTCCCTACCATGGCGGGGAGAGCGAACGGTTTTTAGGACGGGCACTCTCGGGAGGATACCGGGAGAAGGTGAAACTCGCCACCAAACTCCCGCCATGGAGTGTCAAAACCCGCGAGGACATGGACCGGATCCTCGACATCCAGCTGAAAAACTACGGACCGATCATATTGACTATTATCTTCTCCATTCTCTTGAGGCCGGTCAGTGGAAACGACTCCGCGAACTTGGGGTCCTGGAATTCCTTGACTCGGCAAAGGCTACCGGAAAAATCAGGAATGCCGGTTTCTCCTTCCACGGCGATCGGAGGACGTTTAAAGAGATTATTGATGCCTATGACTGGATTTTCTGCCAGATCCAGTACAATTTCCTCGATGAAACAAACCAGGCCGGCACCGAAGGGCTCCGCTATGCGTCATCAAAAAATATCGCGGTCATGGTCATGGAACCACTCCGGGGAGGGATGCTGGCCGGAAAACTCCCTGCTGATGTCGAACGGGTATACCGCGAGGCAGGAACGAAACGATCCGCAGCGGCCTGGGCGCTCCGCTGGGTCTGGAACCACCCGGAAGTGACCGTTGTGCTCTCCGGCATGAATGACGAGGTACACATTGCCGAGAACATCAGGACCTGCGAAGATGCCCTGCCCGGCTCCATGACAACCGGGGAACTCGCAACCATTGAGAAGGTTGCAGCGACTTACCGGAAGCTGATCAAGGTAGGGTGCACCGGCTGCTCCTATTGCATGCCCTGCCCGTCCGGGGTGAACATTCCCCAGTGTTTCTCCCTGTACAACGATTACCATATGGGCCTGAACCGCATGATGAGCCGGGGGTTTTATGGCATGCACCTGATGGGGGGGATGGGTACGCCCGCCGATGCATCGCTCTGCCGGAACTGCGGGAAGTGTGTAAAGTCCTGTCCCCAGAATATTGCCATCCCGGAAGAGCTCAAAAAAGTGAGGACGACTCTCGGCGGGTTGCGGACGAAACTCATGCTCCCTGTGATCAGGCTGGTGTTCTCTCCGAAGGTGAAGGAATAATCCGATCGGTTTCATGCTGCGGAAAGAATATCAGAAGGATTCGGACTATCCGGGCAGCATAAGGTAAGAAAATAATTCGGGCAGAGATGAAAAAGTATGAAAAAATCTGAGGAAAAACGATCGAATCGCCCGAGAACTGCCAGAAGATCGGACGATGAGGCTGGAAAGTCATCCGACAACCGGGAGAAAATTCTTGCAACCGCACTCACCCTCTTTACCGAACGGGGATTTTTCGGTACCCCGACCTCACTGATCTCAAAAGAGGCCGGTGTGGCAACCGGCACGCTCTTTTTTTATTTCACCACCAAAGAGGAGTTGATCGACACACTCTACCGACACATCAAGAGCGAGGCAGCGCAGGTGATGTGCCGGGATTTCGGCAGGGAGAAGACAGCAATTGCAAAACTCCGTCATATCGGGTTCAATGCTATCGAATGGGGGATAGAAAATCCTGCCAAACAGAGGTTCATGGAACAGTTCGCCTATTCCCCGTTCGTCTCGACAAACGCCCACGAGGAAGGCATGTCCCACTTCCTTTTCCTCAAAGATCTGGTAGGGGATGGAATCCGCGAGGGCACGATCCGGAATATTGACCCGGATCTTCTGTTCTGCATGATGGCTTCTTCCTTTTCCGGCCTTATTGCACGGGCGTACGCTGAAAAAGAACCGGCCCGGCGCAAAAAGATCGTAAAAGAGGGTCTGGATTTCATTTTTAACGGGATGAAAGCATGACAGAAAGATTGAACAAAAGAGATGAGAACGAAGAAAACATCGGATATCGGGAGATGGAATGACAACAGTTATCGAAGCACGGGATTTGTGCAAAACCTATGGTGAAGTCCAGGCCGTGAACAACGTGAACCTCTCGGTTGAGAAAGGTGCACTGTTCGGCCTGCTTGGCCCTAACGGGTCGGGGAAAACCACGATGATTAAAATGCTGACCGGGCAAACCCGGCCGACCAGCGGTTCAGCGACCGTCCTTGGGGTCGAAGTTGTCAGGGATCCGGTCGGTGTCCGCGGGCAGGTGGGAATCATCCCCGAACAGGAGACCCCGCCCAGTTTCCTCACCGCGATGGAGTACCTTGAGTTCGTTGCGGCAGTCCGGAAAATCCCGGACATCGGGACGAAAGCAGACTGGTGGTTCGACTTTCTTGATTTTACCGACAAGAAGAATGTACTCTGCAAGGATCTCTCACGGGGCACCCGTCAGAAACTGATGTTCACCCAGGCTTTCATCCACGAGCCGGCGCTCGCGTTGATCGATGAGCCCCTGATCAACTTCGACCCCATTATGCAGGACCTCGTCAAGGATTACCTTGCGGGATATGTAAAAAAGGGTAAGACGATCTTCATCTCGACCCATATCCTCGAGGTGGCTGAAGAGATCTGTTCGGGATTTGCGATCCTCCACAAAGGAACACTGCTCCATACCGGCCCCGTTACCGAATTGACCGCCAGAGGCGAACACCTGCCCTCCTTCTTCCTCTCGCTCGTCCGGAAGGATCGCCATGTTTGAGTTGTTCACCAGTATGGTAAAAGAGGAGTGGCGGGTCCATTCCACGATGTTCGGCAGCCTCTCCTTTGCCCTCTTTCCGGTCATGATCTTCGGGATCGCGTTCATGGGGTCATTCCTCATCCCCCTGATGCGGACCACCATCCCGGCCGCCAACCTCACGCTGATCATCCATGCGACCTACCTTATGCTCGGGATCATGGTCGGCGGGTTCGGGCTGCTGGGAAACGAGGTCATGAACCGGCGCTTTGGCCAGGCCAGCCTGCTTGCCTACTCTGCGCGGAGCCTCCCGCTCTCCGAGAAGTTCATTTTTGCAAACTTTGTCATCAAGGATACGGTCTATTACTTTTTCCTCTGGGTTCTGCCCTTTGGTTTCGGGTATATCCTGGCATCGCCTTTTACCGGTGTCCCGCTTACAAATGCCCTGCTCCTGCTCCTCACGATGACACTCGCATTCCTCTTCGGCCTCTGTGGTGTCTTCTTCCTCTCGGCAGTCTATGCCCGTTCACACCTCGTACTCTGGCTCGTCCTGCTGGCCATTGTTGTTGGCGTGGGCAGTCTCGCCGCCGTAACCGGCATGAACCCGGTGCTCTTTTTCCCTCCACTGCTCCTCAACAGCGCGTTCACCTGGGCAAACTTCCTGATCTCCTGCGCCCTGCTCGTGCTCCTCTTCGGGGTCGCGATCCTGCTGTTCAATCCTGAATCGGTTGGATCGGAAAAGACGTACAGGGACTCCTTTGCTTCCCTGGTGCAGCGGTTTTCATTCCTTCCAAACCCCCCACTCGCTGCTAAAGACACCCTTGACCTGTACCGCAGCGGGAGCCTTGTCGGGCAGACGATCTTCTCGTTCCTCCTCCCCCTCGCGGTGATCTGGTTCTTCTTATCCCTGCTGGGCCCTTACTTTCCGCCCCATGGCCTCCTTTTCATAGTTGCCATTACCACGGGAGTAATTGCCTCGACAATGTATACATGGGTCACGATGTTCGACTCCTTCGGTCCGTACGCCTGCCTGCCGGTCGCAGTCAGTACGCTGATCGCGAGCAAACTCACCACGTTTGCGGTCCTCCAGGTGATCCCGGCACTCTTCATCGCGGCGGTTGCGATCTTTTCAGGGGAAGCCGGGTATCTCATCCCTGCCGTTGTTCTCGGGATCTCAGTCTCATTTTACGCGGTGGCTGTCATGGCCTGGCTCTGCGGGCTCTCCCCCAATGTGCTGGTCTACGATGTCAGGGTTCTCTTTGGGTACCTCATCCTTGTTGGTATTGTCCTGACAATCTTCACCGCGGCTGCCTTTGCAGACCCAAACTTTGCCCTCTTTGCAGTCATCCTCGCTATCCCGACGTGGCTGCTGGTAAGGAAGGCGAAGATTCGCTGGGATGCGGTGGACCCGGGAGGGTTCTGAATTAAAAAAATTGGGGGAAGGCACAACTTTTAATCTTTGCGGCAGAATAATCGAAAAAATACGCCGGATAACAATCGGTACGCAAAAGATGATGCAAGAGGAAAATTCCGGGCTTAAATAAAAAACTTGTATCTCCATGCCCGAACGACAGATGTAACCATCATCTTTCGACATGACTGCCGTCACAGAACGGCTTGTTGTACGATTTCCCGCAGCGGCACAGGGTCACACGGTTCCGGATTTCGTAGACATGACCATCAGACGACTCTACCGGAATACCTCCCCGTACCCAGAGAGGACCATGTTCATTCCTCGGGGGATACTCAATGATCACGATGGATTTTTCAAATCCGGGCTCAAGGGCCTTTCCGGTCTTCTTATCCCAGAGGACCAGGCGCCCGGACGGACAGTTTTCCGCTTCTTTTATGGCAATCTCCCTCGCCTCAGGAATCCCGGATTGCCTCGTAAGATTCCAGATACCCCCGGCCCGCATGCAAAACCGGGCATGGACGCACATCCCGTCAGCATCAGTCAGCGACAGGGTGGGACCGTTTATCCTGTCAGCCCGGTCGAGATAGGGAATGTCTTCAGACGTCTCAGTTCCGTCAAAATGAATTTTTGCATGGGTGCCGTCGCAGAAGGGTTTATTTTTTGAATGTCCGCAGCGGCACAGGGAGTAACGTTCCTGCAGGGGGTATGTCTCAACCTCATGCCAGGTACTGCAGTATCCCTCAGCATCATTGCGGATCTCTTTCTTTTTCAGGGGTACGCTTCCTGAAACGATATAGGGACCATCTTTGCTCACCGTGATCTTCTGCATATCGTGATGCGGGGTCTTGTGATCTTTTTTTGGAGGCATGATATTCCCGTTATCCTTTTTTCATCGGTTTATGTTATACAGTTTCTGATCAGGTGCGTGCTGATCTCTGGATGGCGGCAGGCAGGTTTTTTTTGTGGATCCAGTAAAACATAAGAAATTTCCGGATTTTATCAAATATGAATCAATTCTACTCACCCCTGAACCATGAAAATCTCTCCATAGGATGGATCCGCCTCAGGGCCTGTCCGAGGCACGGTGGGAAGGGGCGGTTTATATTTTGCTCGATCGCCCGCTGAGGCGCCCGTCGGGGCCGGTGGTATTCATCGTAATTGGAGCAAAGGAACAATCTTTCACCGTTACGGAGTGAAAAATTCTCACAAGAAAAAGTTTTAAAAAAATATCTCTGGTTAAATACTCTATTATGCCAGCTCAACGCTCATGGGGTTTCATCCCTGCCAGGTGGTTTTGTGAAACGTGACAACTCCGTCTTCATCACCCGTTTGCGGGGGAAGAGAGAAAAGGGCAGGCACGATCTTTGCCTCTTATCCTGTGCCTTATTTCCTTTCCTGATAAAAAAGAAATCCTGCAGAATATCTTCTCTCTTTCTTATTTGTTCTCTTCTGTCTGGTGAGCCGGACAGAAATTGCAGATGGAATAGAAGACCTCTTTTTCCTTGTCCCGGATCAGGCAGTAATAATCCCTCCCCCGCTGTTCAACTGAAAAACCGCCGGGGAACGGCATACCTACCGGATGCCCGGGCTCGTCAAGGACAAACATGGTGAAGGTAGCTATCAGGTAATAGAAGAGGCGGTTCATCGGGTTGTGGAAGTAAGGGTTGCGTTCACCCGCGTCATTCCAGGCAAAAACACCCTCATGAAGCATCCCGCAGAATTTACGGAATGTTTCCAGGTCACGGATGGGTTCGGTCATCTTTGTATATGCCCTGGAGTTGTGCATTGCAAGCGAGCTGGTGGTGTTTGCCGAAGAGTTGTTCGCGGAAATACGGGCGGATCGATTCACGGTAGGGCGAGGGCAGATTGTCAATCTCGCTGTTGAGCCTGCCCCCTATGATCTGAAGATCGAACATCGTATAGCTCTGGAACTCCTGGACAAGGATTAAACCCAGTTCGCCCTTTGTTTGTGCGTTAATGAGTCTATTGGCAATTTCCTGGATCAGCCGGGCTGTATTTTCCTCATTTTTTTCCGGCTGAATCCCCCTTGCTCTTACCATAAATCCCGCACCATTATACTGTAGTTCCTCCGTGCCAAAAACAGTCTGCCCGCGATTCGAGGCAGATTCCCTGAAGATTCTTTTAATTGATCTGCCAATCCGGTTTTCCGGACCATCTATCCTGCAATACCGTGAAAAAAGATAATTTACGGATAGAGGAGATAGTCCCCTTCAATTCTCACTTTTGCATTTCCTCCGAAAAAAACACTGCGCTGGACCTTTGAAGCATCACTCACCAGGCGGATGATATTGGGATTCTCCCGGCTCCTCCCCTGTTCAATCCTGATCATATGACCGTCCCAGGTTTTGTCATTCAGCAGGTAATACCCGAGGGCGGCATTGCCCGAACCCGTTGCAGGATCTTCCAGATAGCCGAAGATGGGGGCAAAAACCCGGGTGCGGAAGGCATTGTCATCCGATGAGACTTCATCAGTAAAGACAAGGATAATTTCGATTCCATGTGCGAGGCAGAATTCCCGTAAATTCTTCTGGTCGGGATAGAGCGACAGGAGGGTATTGAGGGAGGTAAAGGGTACGATCAGCGTTGCAAGACCGGCATTGACCAGCACAATCTGTTTTTTTTCCGTGATTTCACCGGGTGGAATTTTCAGGGAAGCAGCAACATCATCGCGTGTCAGGTCATGGCTGATATACTGGGGCAGAGGTGTACTTACAAAAACTGAATCTGCCGAGGCTATCTCGTTCCGGACAAGGAAGACATGCCCCTGAACATGAATGCGGATGATCGGGTTCCGGGCAAGGTCCGGATCATTTTTTATCAGGTCATGCATAACGGCAACCGTGCAGTGCCCGCAGAATGCCATTTCACGTTCCGGAGAAAAATACCGGAGGGCAGTATAGCCTTCATCCGAATAGAGATAGACAACTTCGCTGACAAAGCCGGCCAGTTCACGGGCTATCTGCTGCATATCCGCAGCCGACAGGGCGTCCTGGTCAGGCAGGTATACACAACCGGCGGGATTACCGCCTGATTGTCCCTCTACAAACGCATCAATTTTTTTGAAACGAAAGCGGCGCACTCTGTACCCCTCCGGATTACTGGGGAGTTTCTTCTCTTACAATGAAACGGTCATGCCCCAGGTGGGCAGCCGGGCAGACTATCGTTATCATCATCGGTAATGAACCGGTATTTTCCAGCTGGTGGACTTGTCCCTCCTTTACGATAAAACAATCCCCGCTTCTGCACCTTAAGAGGCCTGTTCCAGGCGACTCCTTCACCGGATAAGGGGATGCCGGTATGGAGGGTACCTTCACCGTTCAGGAGCTGGTAAATCTCACCGCCGGCCCGGTGGTAATGGGCAGTAATTCGGGAATGAACCCCCAGCTCGGCTACGTATAGTCCCACGGAGTCATCCCCGGTAACTTTTACTATACGTATGCCAACGACAGGATCAACCCGGGCGGTTTTTACCTGTTCAAAAATATTTCTGACTTCCGGCTGGGAGCTCATGGAACGTTCTATTGAGCTTATACCTCCCGCTGTTGATTTAGTTTTCCGCTTCCGGTTCCGGATTTTTGGGTGTCGTGCCAGGCTGCATATAAGTGAGGATCGGACCGGTCGCCATTTTTGCTGAAACGGGTGTACCAGGACTTTGAGGATTATTTCCTTTTATTTCAATTCTGAAAACCGAATAGATTTCTACGATCAGACAGATAATAAGTTGAGAAATTCTGCGAAATTTGCTATTTCTAATTATTATTTAAAGATAATATTTAAATATTATAACAAATAATTAAGATTTACCAAAAAATCTGAAGGAGGTTTTAATAAAAAAAAGGTACGGGATTTTCCCTTGCGAAGAACAATCACCAGAAACACAATCTGAGCCAGCCGACACGCGAGAACGGCTGGCCGTTTCCTCCTGTATACAATATTCGATATGAAACTTTTTTTTTGATTCTTCAGGGCCGGATCATGGTTTTCATCTCATGAATTCAGGATCTTGTGATAACAAGACCCGGAAAAAAATCAGCCGGTTCCCCTCATTTGTAAGCTGATGCCCTGATCACTACACCCCAAGTGTCGTCTGCCGGGCTTCGCACGTATCAAATGACGAGAGCCTGATACCGAGAAGCCGGATCTTCCGGCCATCGAAAATATCGCGGAGCAGGGCGCGGGCGCATGTACGAACGGCGGCTGGATCACTGGTGTAATGCGGGAGTGTCCGCGCTTTCGTTCTGGTGACAAAACCCTGGTAGCGCACCTTCACCGTGACTGTCCTGCAGTGCAGGGATTCATCAGAAAGATTCCTGCATACTTCTTCTGCCAGGGCATCAATTGTGGCGGCGATCATCTGCTCATTATCGGTATCTTCATTGAACGTCATTTCACGGGACACGGATTTCACGCAATCCCGTTCTTTGACCTCGCTTTTTTCAATACCGGATGCAATCTCCTGCAATGCGATGGCAGAGCGCCCAAACCGTGCGAGCAGCATCCGGGGATCACACGCTGCAAGATCTTGGATTGTCCTGATACCTATTTCGAAAAGTTCTGCTTCGGACTTCTTCCCGATTCCCGGAATTTTCCGCACCGGCATCGGTGCAAGAAATGAAAACAGGCTCTCCGGTTCAACAACGGTAAGGCCATCCGGTTTGTGCACATCAGAAGCGATCTTTGCCACAACTTTAGTCGGTGCAAGACCAATCGAACAGGTCAGCCCGAGGTGTGTTCTGATGTTGTCCCTGATCCGCTCCGCAAGATCAGATGCCGCAGGAAACGTCCCCAGCCTGCTTACATCCAGAAACGCTTCGTCGATACTTACCTGTTCGAAAGGAAAACCATGGGTTTTAAGGATACCCATAACGTCGGCAGAAGCTTTCACGTACCGGGGGAAATCCGGGGGGAGAAATACCGCGTGGGGGCAGAGAACAAATGCCTGTGAAATAGGCATTGCTGACCGTATCCCGAATGCCCGTGCCTCATATGAGCAGGTAGCCACAACCCCGCGCCCCTTTCCATGGTTCGGGTCAGCCCCGATAACTACGGGTTTTCCCCGGAGTTCCGGTCGATCCCGCATCTCAACTGATGCATAAAAACTGTCCATATCGAGGTGCAGGATGATCCGCCGGGATGGTCCTTGAACTCTATCCGGTTCCATCGCTCACCATCTCATTACATTATTCGGGAGATCCTTTCAAAATTCGTGCCTGAGGGGATGCAAAGTCACGGAATGTACATTGCCGCTCACGGAGGGTGCTCCTCAGCAGCTCGCCTTCTTCAACAAACCGCTGGAGAGGAAGCGTAAATTTTTCCGAGATGTGGGAGAGGGCTGAACGGATGTCTTCAAACTCCCGTGCCGGTTGAAGCATGGCGCTCCTCACGTTCTCCCGGACATTGAATACCCCCAGGGGAACATACCCGTGGAGTGCCTCCCGCAGGATGATCGCCCCGGCCTGTCTTTTTTCCTTCGCGAGCGCTTCGAGAACCGCCATCTTACAGGAGTAATAGCACCCGCCAAGGGGGGAATATTCTGTCTTCTTCCGGGTGCCCTCATGGTCTGAAAACACCAGTTCCTCATTCCCGAGCACATGAAGGAATGCTTCCGACCATTCATACTGCCACCCGGTCGGCATGAGTATTACTGCGTAATTGTTGTTCAGGCTCGAGTATTCATGCACCCGCCACGTATCGAGGACCGGGCATTTTTTTACCTCGTTAAGAAGCCGGTCGCCGATCATGGTGTCGCAGGCGGTGATCGACCACCGGGTCGGGACGAGATGACGGCCCCTGTCCCTTCCCATAGTTCCGACGGAAAATGCCTTCTGGATACTGGAGAACGGTACCCCTTTTTTGTGCAGGTCAACAACAGCATCTGAAGATTTCAGGTCGGTGTCGTAGTACACCTTCTCCAGGTTCCGGTCCCACCTCCCGCTCCCGATCTCAAACCGCTCTATCGCTGCACTGGGCCCGAAAGGTGTGTGTTCTTCGGAAAATGAGGTTCCTGTCGGGACGGTCTCGAATGAAACTTCGCTCTCCACTGAGGTGTCCGATAGTGAGATCTCCTGGAGTTTTTCAACAAACCGGTTGTCAAGATCAGCTGCATGTACCCTGTGCTTCCCCCGCACAAGATTGAGCCGGTAACCAATGATCTCCTCCTGGGTCTTGTGACCGGAAATCCAGGATTCGGGCATATCCATGATTGCCGTGTCTCCATGGAGAGGAGCAATCATCGGACCGGGATAGACATCCGGATAATTCCAGCTCCCGATGAACACGGAAGGGGGCGAGCTGCCTTCCAGCTCTTTACCTACATTTACCGATTTCATCTGAAAGGTAGCCGCAGTCAGTTGTTTGAGATACGCACCCTTGCCGATCATTGTTCATGAGTGAATTGATGAGCTGCCTATAAAGGATTGGGGTATGCGGCGAGAAAGTGACCGGCAGTGGAACGGCTGAAACGGAGGGCACGACATAAAAGAAAATAATAGTCAGGTGTGGAGGATATTATGCCTCTGTTTCATGGATCGGCCAATCGTTTCATCGGAGCGACATTTGCGCCCTCCATCTCGCCGGCTGCCCATGCGTACCTCTCGCGGATTGACGGAGGCAGATCGCGTTCCGGAATGGGGACAAAACCATACCGGCGGTAGAACCCGGTCAGGTTTTTCACGGAGTGCATGTAGAGCGTATCATGCCCACATGCCTCCACCAGCCCCCACATTACGGCATGTGAGTACCCCTGACCACGGTGGACAGAGGGGGTAAACACTCCATCCACCTCAAACCCATCCGGATGCTTTCTGCACCGTGCAACCGAGACGGCTCCTAGCGGGGAAAATCCCGCAAATATCCGATCACTCCGCGGATCTCCCTTCGTCTGGTGATAATCCGTCCAGAGTGCTTCTGCAACCGGAAATTCTGCTGCAGACAGTTCCCTGACCTGCACACCTCCCGGGTATTTTGCACCGCGAATACCCGCTGTTGCAGCGTCTGCCGGAAGAGAACGTGGCGGGGCATCCCCGCCTGTACCTTCTATCCGGTAGTCCTCCGGGGGGATATGGATGACAAAACGTGCGCCTTTCCCTTCTGTTCCGGTCTCGGCAATAGTCATCCCCGTAGCCCCGAGAATCTCCCGGCAGATGAATAACCCGATTCCGGCATGCTCTTCTTCTTCATACCCGAATATCTGTTGTTTTTTGTCTGCCGGGATCCCGACACCATCGTCTTCCATGATGAGATCGAGCCCTTCGCGGGTCTCGTGGTAGGTAACAATGAGGTTTTTGATTTTGACCCCGTGACTGATCGCGTTCTCGGCGAGTTGAATAAGTACGTCCCTGAAAAGAGGATCAGCATAAATCTCGAGTCTTTCTGTCCAGAACCTTGCAGAAACGGATTCAGCTGCATGGGCAGGATTCCCGGATTCAAGTATCTGCTGGACACCCAGCCATACCGGAGGAGAGAGCCCGAGATTTTTATATGACTGGGTAAGGGAGAGCTGGCGCTTTAAGCTGACTGCAAGCACCCGCATCCGGTCAAAAAGCCCCCGTGCTTTCGCATCGCCGCAATGTTCATCCGCTTTTTTTATTATCTGGATCATCTGGTCAGCCGTGCGATGAAGATGATCGTGCGAGATGCGTGAAAGAAATTTGAGTTTGTCATTTGCGGCCTGCAGTGCCTTCTCAGCGTGGACGCGCCTGGTGATTTCTACAAAAGTGAGTATGACCCGTTTTTCCGGAAGCAGCGCTGCCTGAGACAAGGACTGTTTCAGAACCTCCGTCCGGCAACATGAATCCGGTCTCTTCTGCATGGACTGCACCTTCCCTTGTGAGCTGTGAGAACAGCTCCCTTTCAGCATCCCCGCTCAAAAATAAGGACAGTGGGGCCCCGATAATATCAGCAGTCTTCCGCTGAAGGAGTCCGGAGGCTTTGTCATTTACTTCCTCAATTATCCTCCCATTTGCAGTTTCCCTGACAAGGATACTGCCCGCTTCTGAATGGTAAAAGAGCCCCTGGTAGAGGTCCTGGCGCTCGCGGAGCCTGAACGACAGGGCGGCAATAAGCCACCCGATCCCGACAATGACCAGGGTCCGGACAAATGCCTCGATAAGCGTGCTGAATGAGTTCCCGGCAGTCAGAAGAACCATCAGAAAATATGTACCGCCGATACACCCTGCAATGAATACTCCCCACTTCGGGTATCGATATGCGGCAATCACTACCGGGATATAAAGGAGGTGAGGAAGTGCAACAAAAATACCGTTGAGAATTCCGAGGAGGTTTAACAACAGGACCGCAAAAGCCGATGCACCTATCAGAATGTCCCAGACGAGGTCGCGTTTTGCCAGATTATGTTGCAGATCCACGGGTATTCCATCCTGTTTCCTTCCAGAACCGTCATGTGCCCGCCCAAGACCTTTCATCATGTGGCGTTTTTTATTCCCGGCACCGAAATCTCTGCTGCAGTTTGCAGACCTCTGGTGAAGAATGGTTGTAGGGGTGAATTTATTCTCATTCCTCTTCTTTCTTTTCTATTCTGGTCCGGATTGTTGTCACACAAACAATACATACCTTCATTGTCATCCACGTCATAGATATATACATTAACGGAGTTGCCTGAATTAGACCCAATAATAACGATGATGCTGATCCAAACGCAGTAAATGCGGACGGAACACCGGTTGTCCGCGTCCGCCTGCCCAAGAAATGGGCCAATGAACAGTTCGCTTTTGCAGACCTGATGATGGGGGCAAATCATATCCGCGTCCGCTGCTATGACGGGGTCACCCGCATGGGCCGGATCAAAGGGAAGATCAAAAAAAGAGTCTGGATTCGGGAAGGGGATATCCTGATTGTAACCCCCTGGTCGTTCCAGGACGAGAAGTGTGATATTATCTACCGTTATCTGCCACCACAGGCAGACTGGTTACGAAAGAACCGGTACCTGTAAAAAAAATTCTTTTTTCATGCAGTGCAGGTAAAATGCACATTTTATTTAGTTCCTCTCATGTTTTTACCGTACGGGATACCAGGGTAAGATACCTGATTTCTTTTAAAAATAGTAGAAAATACCCGTATTTTTAAAAAACATCTCTTTATCGTGTCATAAAAGAAATATAAACCACCGTTATGCAGCCCACTGAAAAAAATATCAGAATAATTCGTGACAAGTTGAGCAGGATCGGCATCGGCGAGAAAAAAATGGATGACGAAACGATTCTGGCATCCTATGGTATCAACAAATTCGGTCAGTTGTGCGCCATTCCAAAAGAGATCCCCCCCGTTCAATAAAAACGGGTACACTTTTTTTTTTACTTCCGAACGGAGTAACCGGCGTTTATAAGAATTCCTGTTACCTCTGCATCCCATATCGCATCATCCGGCTCGTTCAGCGGATCGATACACATCTCCCAGAGGCGGGTCAGGTCAGCATCTTCAGAGAAAAACGAACGCTGGTACATGATTCTCCCGGCCCGCGATCCGCGGGAATTCAGGATGAGCAGGCGCCAGCACCCGTAATCCCTGCAGATCTCCGGGCGTGTCAGGTGAACGGTGCAATATGCTTTCCCGTCTTCCCCCCGGTACCTCAGGAAGGAGCATGCCTCCGGTTGCTCACGAAAAATGCTTTTATCCAGAAAGAGGTTGCGTTTATCCTGATCAACAATCACCGCTGTTTTTTCACCGGTATATTCATTGTTGACAAGAAACGCAAATTCGCCACGAATTTCCTGTATTGCGTGGACCTGCCCCATATGATGGCAGCACTCCCCGCACTGCTGGCATTCAAAAACCATTTGCAGCCACTCTCACAGATCACCGGATGCTCTGCCAGATGGCAAGCCCGAATTCAAGGGCAATCAGGATGATGATCACCCATTCAAGGAAGTTTGAGTGCTGGATACGGACTTCATCGGAGAGCATGGAGTAGTTTTCCCGGATCACATCGATCTTCCTTGTCACACTCTCACTCCACTGGTTGCTCCGGAGCACTTTTAACGCAGTTGCATACACGCGGGCATAATAGACATCTTCTGTGACCTTGATCAGGTTGTCGACTTTTTCAATGACCTCGGAGATCTCTGCATAGGTCTCCATCTGTTTTGCCATGATTGCATGGTACTGGCGACTCCGGCGAAAGGATGAAAGCCGGTCAGCGTGTTCGATGTCATCATACATCTCCTCCATTTCTCGGGTCAGTTCCCGGTCATAGTACCGGAGTCTCGAGTACCTGGACATTGGCAAATTCTATAAGGTCAATCAGGTCGGTCGGATTTTCCGGGTTGCAGAGAAGAGCTGAATCCCAGGAGAGTATCGCAAGATCAGCGTTGGTATAGCTGAGCGAATTTTTGATGATCTCCTCCCGCATCTGGGGCGACGTGTCAGCCTTTTCCCCGATTAACAGGGGAACCGGATCGATGGAATCATCCCTGCGGTCCGTTACGTAGACCGTGTAGTCCTCAAAGAATTCAGGGTTGATGGCGAAATTCTTTATGTGCGGCTTGATGATCTCGCCAAGTGTCTTTAAGTACTGGACATAGAATTCGGATAATCCTTCCTGGCCGGCGAACAGGAACGCGATCTCCTCAAGGGTGGAGTAATGTGCGTCCCTGTTTTCATAGATAAAACAGAAACTGATGGCACCGATATCATAGACACGGGCAACCACAGAGAACTCAAACGGTTTTCCTTCCCGCTCTACCCGTATGGGATGCATCTGGATCATAAGCGGGGGGTCCTCTATCATGATGGACTTCTGCTTGACGCGGACGAAACTTGTTCTTGCAGTAAAGTAGCTCTGGGCGAGGGCCCGTTCCAGCCAGTCGAGATCTATCTCTCTGCCGATATCATAAATCCGGTAAAACCGGAGTGTAATCATGGTGCTCTTTTCTCCAGGATTGATCCTTGTTGAGCAGCATTGTCGTTGATGATGGATAATTATTTTCCACACTCTATTGTTAGAAGAAAAAAAGGACACCGGATGAAAAGTGATTGAAGTGATGTGATCATACACTCTTCATGAAAATCCCAACCGGTGAATAGTCCCCGCCTCAGGACCTCTCTGAGGCACGGCGGGCAGGGCCTTTCTGGATTTTGATCCAACGATCCACCGCGGGTGCCCGCCGGCGGCGGCAATCATCATAATGATGGACAGCGGGATAACATTCCCGCATCATATTTGACAGATACGATTTTGATAACAATCCCTCAAAAAAGAGCTTAACATTAACAGATTACCCCCCGCAGTTTGTGGTCCATCCCGATGCGAGGCTCGAATACAAGTATTACATCATCATCTCTTCTTTCAATAAGGACAATAAAGGGACATGCGCTGCATTCTCCGGTATTTCCCCCTGCCTTATACTGATACCCTGATGACAGGAATTTTACCGGGCAAAACAAAGCAGGGATTATCACCTGCCGAAACGAACCATCAGATTAGTGCTCCATGATTCAGCCTGCAGTGAACGAAAAGGATCCGGACCCGGTTCCCGTCACCAGCTGCAGCACTCAAACGGATTCTGCCAGTATTATCAGAATTGACCACGTATCAAAAATCTTTCACGAGAAGAATCGTACAGTGACTGCTGTCGATAATATCACTCTTGAGGTCAGGAGGGGAGAGATCTTTGGTCTTCTGGGTCCCAACGGAGCGGGAAAGAGTACGCTTATCCGGGTACTCACTACCCTGCTCCGCCCGACGATGGGTACCGCATGCGTTGACAGGTATGATATCATCCGGGAACCTGAAAAGATCCGGAGTATCATCGGGGTCTGCCCGCAGAACAGCACGCTTGATGTCGAGCTAACCGCATACGACAACCTTGAATTTTACGGGACTCTGGTAAACGTTGACGAAAGCATCCTGGACAAAAGGATATGGGAGCTCCTTGCCATGACGGACCTGACCGACCGTGCCCACATGAAAGTCCAGACGTTATCCGGGGGCATGAGACGGAAACTTGAGATTGTCCGCGCTTTTATTCATCATCCCCTCATCCTGTTTCTTGATGAACCGACTATCGGGCTCGACCCGGATGCCCGCCACGAAGTCTGGCAGCAGATTTTAAAACTGAACGATGAAAAGACAACCATCATCCTGACCACGCACTACATGGATGAAGCGGAAAAACTCTGTAACCGCATCGCTTTTGTGGATAAAGGACGGCTTATTGCCCTGGATGTACTGGAAAACCTGAAGCAGTTAATTCCCGCAGGGGACCTGATTGAAATTGGCTTTGATGCCCTTAACGAGGGATTGCTGCCCGTTTTAAACCAGAATACCCATATCAATTCGGTTGAAGTCAAGGCACAAAAGATCATCATCTCTGCAAAAGACGGGAGCAGGTTGTTACCGGAAATTATCGCTGTATTTGAAAAATTTTCAACCCCCATGACATCCATATCGATCCGGTCACCATCACTGGAAGATGTATTCATCCACCTCACGGGTAAAAAACTGGACGATGGCGGGAACCATGAACAGAAACCTTCTGGAGGGGAGCCGTCATGATCCGCGGCGCTGTCGCAATCTTCAGACGGGACTTCAAAAAATTCCTCAGTAACCCGTTTGTTGTCGTCATGACCCTGATGATGCCTGTCATGTACCTGGTCATTTTTGGGAACGCATTTGGAGGCACCATCAGTCATATTCCTGTCGGGGCGGTCCAGGAAATGCCACCCTATGAGGATACCCAGCTTTTTACCCAGTCCGTGGTATTACTCAACCATATCCCCCAGAAAGATGCCGGGAAACTACTGGATGTCACCGTTTATACGGATGAAAATGCGGCTAAACAGGATCTTGACAAAGGTGTGCTGTCTGCAGTGGTCGTTTTTCCCTCTGCGGTATCAAATGATCATGCCGTCCGGCTGTATGTTGACAGTTCGAACACGGTAATCCCTGCTCTCGTCGAATCAGCAGTGCGCAGGGTTGTAGCTCTCATCGGGACAGACAATCCGGTTATAGTCTATAAAATTTACGGGGATATCACCTACCTGCAGTTTTTCGGTATTGGTGTCATCATGATGGCTATTTTTACCTCTACCATGTTCGGGGGAGGAATCGCTCTCATCAGGGATCGTGAGGCCGGGATCCACGAAGGTTACCTTGTAACTCCCGTGCAGCGCACCAGCATCATCGCCGGGATCATTTCCAGCGGTACCGTAAGGGCATTTATTGCGGGATTTGCCATCTTCCTGATCGATATCCTGATCACCGGCATCGTGATCCAGAGCATGCAGGACTTTATGCTGGTGATGCTCGTGATCCTGATCGCGTGTGTGGGCGTTACGAGTCTTGTAGTATCCTTTGCGTCCCGGTTTTCTGCCCAGCAGGAATATACGTCGATAGTAGCCTTTCTTAACCTTGTCCTGTTCATGACGTCCGGGGCGTTCTATCCCGTACTCGGGATGCCTCAATGGCTGCGCTGGATTACGGTGATCAATCCCGAGTACTACGGAGTGGATGCACTCAGAAGTATTATTCTCAGGGGACAGGGTCTCGATGTCATCTGGACGGACCTTGTTGCGCTGCTGATATTTTCCGGTGCAATGTTTATCCTGGGTATCGCCACGTACCGGAGAACTCTGGAATGAGGAAATAAGGATACTAAAAAATCCCGCCTTTATCAACATACTTTTATTTCCTTACCTCCCAATGCCGGAATATCCATGTCACCCAAGACCATTCCGGCAGGAGGACGATTCTCCCCTTATTACAGGAGGGTCTGGTACCTGTCCCTGCTGGGTTTCTTTGCGATATTTTCCACCACGATTTCAAAAAACCCGGTACTTCCCCTCTTCTCGCAGGCCATTGGCGCAAATGATTCGGTGATAGGGCTGATTGCAGCAGTTTCACCGCTCGCCGGGATCCTGTTTTCGTTTCCGGTCGGGGTGCTCTCGGATAATTCAGGGAGAAGGAGACTGCTCATAACATCGGGGGCGGTGTTTTTGTCTGCCCCGCTGTTCTATCTTTTCATCACAGAACCTTTCTGGCTTATCCCGGTCCGGTTCTTCCATGGCACCGCTACCGCGATTCTTGTTCCGGTCATCTCAGCGGCAATCGCGGAACGGTTCCCGGGGAACAAAGGTGAAATGCTGGGACAGTTCTCTTCGGCGACATTGATAGGAAGATCCATTGCACCCCTTATCGGTGGGATTATCATCGCATATTTCGTGTTCTATCCGGGGCTTATAGCGTACCGTATTGTTTATCTGGTAGCCGCATTCGCTGCTGTTCCCGTCCTTATCATGACGCTCATGTACCGCGAGGACCGCTCGGAACCGCGTGACTTTGTCCCGTTGTCCCGCTTCCGCGAGAGTTTTATGATCTTTTTTTCCCATGCCGGACTTCGTGCCACGGCCCTTGTCGATATGGCAACCTATTTTGCGTTCGGGGCGTTTGAGACATTCCTTCCTCTCGTTCTTGCATCTCATGGTCTCAATGCCTTCCAGACCGGGATCATCTTTTCCGTGCAGGTACTGATCATCGCCGGCACCAAACCGTTCTTTGGGAAACTCGCGGACCAGTTCGACAAACGCGTCCAGATCGCAGCAGGGCTGATCATCATTGGTTGTTCGGTTGCTGCAATTCCGCTCGTGGCATCATTTACCCTCTTTCTCCTGGTGAGCGCCACACTCGGGCTGGGAATGTCCCTCTCCACGGTGGCAACCAGTGCCTATGTCGCAGATATCGCGCAAAAAGAGCAGATCGGGGCTTCCATGGGGGCGCTCTCTTCTATAATGGATATCGGGCAATCGGCCGGGCCACTCGTCACAGGAATAATCATTACCGCCGTCGGCTTTGCACTAGGATTTTTTGCGAGTTTCCTTCTGGCCATTGCAGTCACCACTGTTTTTGTCCTTTCGGTGCGGAAACGGGACTAACAAGGTAACTCTGATATATTCAAGAAGAAAAATCCTGATTTGTCGGAGTATTCATCATGGCACGCTCGTGGCCTCTTTAAGGTACAGCGGAGCAAGAAGATTTTTAGTATTTTTAGTCCCTTAAACCGTCGCGGGGGCGTCCCTTAGGGACCAACGACATACATCGTAGGGGAAAAAATGGACTATTTCCCTGAAATCTCCAGATATATCCTTTTTTTTTAGAGAGAATGCTCAATGAAAAGCTAACCACCCAAGGGAGTTTCACCTCCAAGCCGCTGTAGCTCACTAATTTACGAAAAAACCTGGACAGGTATAACTTCATCATCGCTAAACATCGACGAGGAACAGGGGACAGCACTGTCCATTTCCTTCATTGTGCCATACACCGGTATCCCATATCATAGCAAAAGGAATTCCAGAGCCGTATTTTTTTTCAAATTCGGGATAAAATCCGATGAGGATCAACCCTATCAGCGTTTGAACGTTGTGGTAAACTGCGTCTGTGCGATGGTATGCCCGGTCAGCGCCCAGTCGATGGAATCCCGGTCAGCGGTCGGCTGGGTGATATCCATATCTACAGCGTACAACCGGAACACGTACCGGTGCGTTGATCCGATAGGGGGGCAGGGAGGATAATATCCACGGGATCCACCGCTGTGTTCACCCTGTTGTGCCCCATTGGCGAGCACTTTTGCATTCGGCTGTGCACGGGGGATCCCGCTGGAGTCCGGGGGGATATTGAATACGAGCCAGTGGGTAAACCTGCCATCCGGTGCATCGGGATCATCAAGGATCAGGGCGAGACTTTTTGTTCCGGCAGGAACCCCGTCCCAGGTAACCTCAGGTGATTCGCTCAAACCTTTGCAGGTATAGACATCAGGAAGTGCTGATCCCGGGGCAAGGGAGGCTGCCCTGATCGTAAACACGCCCTGGGTAGCGGTGGATGACAACGGCTTGTCCGCTGATAGTGTTGGTGCGGGAGATACCGGAGAGGAAGGGGCAGGCGATATACACCCACCTGCAAGGACAACAACAATGATGAATGCTGCCGGGAGTACAAGCCTGAGATTATGCATAACCGGGAAGGTGCATACCGGATAATAAGTGTTCCGACACTCCCTGCCATCGCATAAAAATCAGATATTCCCACCACCTATATACACTTCCGGTATCAATAGCTCCTGCAACACACGGCACAAAAATGGCAGCCGTAGTTCATGAGGCGCCGTCATGAAAATGCAAATTACCCCGCAAAAATCCCAGGATAACGGGCCAATCCCGTTGAGTTTCTGTATCATCCTCTACAAAGACGGCAGGATCGACCGGCTGATGGACCGCCCACTGGGAGAATATCTTGCTGCCATCAGCGAGGCAAGTATCGCATGGATAGACTGCAGCACCAAAGATGATGATAAAGAGATCGAGAATATCGCCCAGGTCGCCGGTTTTACCCGGATCCGGTCCCGAAACTGACCACAGGTTTTTATTCGGCGTACGAGGATTATGATACAGAACTGGGCATCATGCTCCCGTCGGCAACTGTGCGGGTTGAGAAGATGTCAGTTCACCCGCTCTTTATTCTTATCCGCGAAAATTTTATCCTCACCGTCCATACCCAGGAGATCAACCGGCTCCTGAGATTTTCGCGCTATGCCCCGCAGTTTTTCAAAAAGATTACAGAAACACCCCTGGTGGATAAAATCACGATGGTCCTGGAACGGATTATTGATGAGAACAATGATCGCAATTTTGAGTACCTCCGTGAGATCGAGATGCATGGGGATGCCATCAGCAAGTCACTCATCGAAGAGAACTTAGCCAAGAGACAGATCGCCCATGACATCTACCGCATGAAACACGTGCTGATCGATTACTTAAACGTGCTCTGGGCAACAAAAGACGTGGTCGATTCGCTTCGTTACGGGGACTCGGACCTGATCACCAATGACGAGAAACTTCTCGGGAGGATAGGAATATTATCTGACAATATCGACCGCCACATCGAGCTTTCAGAGCAGATGTCCAACGTGCTTTCATCCGGGCTTGAGGTGATGCAGAGCATCTATAACAATCAGCTGCAGAGCGTGAATAACAGGTTTGCACTCGTTACAGCGTATCTTACGGTTCTTGGTACGGCATTGCTGGTGCCCAACACCATCGCAACAATTGCAGGGAGCGGCGTAATGGGAGGGACAATGGGCGAGCAGTCATGGTACCTTCCGTTGCTTGTTATCTCCACCATCCTTGCGACAGCCGTTTCATTGCTCTGGGTGATTCATGTCTGGAAAAAAAGAGATACTGATTAAATTACACGGTCTTTTTCATTTTTTTATTCTTCAGGATGGTTCAGGAAATCCTTTTCCTTTACTTCCGGGCATTGTTCACCAGTCTTTTGTGAGGGATTGTCATCTGCGGTGCCAAAACCAATGCTCTTATATAGGGTAATTGGTAATAATTTACGTTATCAAGGAGCATAAAAATGAAGACAGATGATGCAAAGAAAATCATTTCAACTGCCATCGACAGGGAAGTCGAGGCGTATACATTTTACCGTACCGTAGGTGACAAGGTAAAAGACCCGGCACTGAAAAAACTGTTCAGCGAACTGGCCGGTGAAGAGAAACAGCACCGGGAGTTTTTACAGGGAATGCTCTCAAAAGATGTCACCAAGATGCACTTTGATGCAAAGATGGACTATAAAATTGTCAATGCAATGCCAAGCCCGCCACTGTCCGCAGATCTGAAACCTCTCGATGGCCTGGTTATTGCGATCAAGAAGGAACTGGAAGCGATGCAGATGTACACCCAGCTTGCGAACCTCTCAACCGACACCGAGCAGAAGCTGCTCTTTTCCCAGCTCGCAAACATGGAGAGCGGTCACAAGGCCCGGCTCGAGGACATCTACACCAACATGGCCTTCCCCGAAGTCTGGTAACATAGCCGACAGATCTAAAACGCACATGGGATGCATCTGCATCCACTCTTTTTTCATTCATTTCCGGTGAAATACAAGATGAGTTTTTCAGTACTCGTCGGAATGCGAAAAAATTAACAGCATCGCTTTTCAATCACCATGAAAACGTGCATACAAAATCCAGGTAAGATACACATCAAAAATCTTTCCCTATGATGAGATCCCGCCTTGAGTCTTTCCGAGGCACGGCGGGAACTGAATCTTATGGGATGTAATCATCGCTCTGCCGAGGGGGGAGTCCCATAGGGGGCGGCAGCCGTTCATCATAACTGAGGGAATATCAAGGAACAATCTGCAATCGTATCTGATTTTTGCGATTTACACAGAAGATGTAAAAAACCGAATAATCATGGCGGTTTCACGCCCGCCGGTTCAGCTCCCCCGGACGCGATAATCTCCGGAACGCAAAAATCCGTTGTCATCGCGCTAAGCACCGGAGCAGTATAGGGAGACAGGCAGTGTCACCAAGTCCATCGTTCACAAAGTGTCCTCTCCAATGAGGTTGCTCAGGTAATCATATGCTCCATGAGAATTCTGAGACCGATAAGGATCAGGATAACCCCGCCAAAAATCTCCATTTTATTGCCAAGGAAAGATTCAAGGCGCTCGCCTAGCATGACACCGGCGAATGAGATCCCAAAACAGACTACACCGATAATGATCGCCGGGATAAAGACTGCCGTCTGGAGAACCCCGAAACTTATGCCCACGGCCAGGGCATCGATGCTGGTGGCAAACGAGAGAACTATCAACGGGACAATCCGGATTCTTTCTATCGGGGCTTGGTCTTCACTTCCCCTTATACCCTCCCAGATCATTTTCCCGCCGACAATCGCAAGCAGGATAAACGCAACCCAGTGATCATATGCGGAGATAAACCCGATTAAGGAAACCCCGGCTGCCCAGCCGATAATAGTCATTCCGGCCTGGAATGCACTAAAGCAGAGGGCGATGATGGCGGCAGCATAGATAAGCCGGGTCTTTGTGGTCGTGCCGATGGCAAGCGACACGGCAAAACAGTCCATCGAGAGGCCTATACCAATAAGGGCCGGGGTCAGGAGATCCATGAGTGCCTCTAAGGTGAGCGGTGATATCTGATAAGCTCACGCATCAGCCGGATGACGGGACACCAGCCGGGGATCATCCCGGGCAATGGCGAGGGCTGCCAGAGCACTTTTCTCTTTGTCCTTGATCTCAAGCATGATGTCAAAATCCGCTTGCCGGGTTCTTCCGAGGAACTCCCGGAAGTCTTCTCCAACGATGTGCACGGCATGTGCCCCTGCCCGTTTACCCGGTTCCTGCGAACTGTAATCGATCATCGGAATTCCATCGCGGGCTTTCCAGGTCTTCCGGACCGGATCTATCAGGGATGTAAACTGCTCCCCGTTACTGCAGAGGGAATGGTGGAATGTATCCGCGATGACGGGAATACCGGTCTGCCGGTGGATGGTGAGGCAGTCGATGAGATTGTAGAGCCGATCGTCGTTCTCAATCACGAGCCGTTCCTGTATTGCCGGGTCAAGAAGGTCATACTGTTTCACAAACCGGTCGGTGGCCGCCGGTTTGTTGCCGTAGATACCCCCGACATGAACCTGGACTTTTGCCGAACTGTCAAGTCCCATCAGTTCGAGTACCTGCACCTGGTATTCGAGATCATCAATGCTGCGCTGAAGTATTCCTTTATCCTGTGCATTCAGGAGGACGAACTGGTCGGGGTGCATGGATATCCTCATCCCGTATCTCCGGACATAGGCGCCGATTTTTTCAAATTCCCCTGCAAACTCTTCCTGCCACGGAAAGGTGCAGACCGGGTGCGACGCAAACGGCACGAGATCGGATGTTATCCGGAAGAAAAGGATTCCGTTCGCAGCATTAAAGGCAAGGATCTTTTCCAGACAGTCAAGGTTTCCCTTCACGGTATTTCTCATCCTCTCTTCGGACCAGGATGCTAACCGGAAGGTGCGTGATGCAGTGCATCCGATCGAGCGGTTGATACAGGGGTAGCCGATTCGCATACAGGGAGACTCCCGGATCAGGGACTAAACAACAACGCAGGACCCTCTTTTACCTTTTTTCTTATCGGGAGATGCAGGGGACAGGGGTTTTTTCGCATCCAGAAGTCAATCACGTAGTACGCAATCCCCGTTTCCCTCACCTCATCGATCCCGCAACCGTGTGGCTTCGGTTTCCGACACACAGCCGGAACCGGGGACCGGGTGGATGGGGCTCGTCCGGTTCATCCGGCATAAGAACAAGCGTCAGGCTCCTCTCTCTTATTTCCCTGCCAGTTTTTTTCCGCAGTTCCACGCGTCGCCAGCCACTGCGCCTACGGTCCAGTAGCGGTTGTCCGGCATGGTGAGCAGGAGTGGATTTATCTTTTTGATATCCAGTTTACGATCGGTGAGATACTTTTCTTCCGTGTAGGACGCGATAATCTCGCCGATGTAAAAATTATTGGTGGGATTTTCCACAACTGCATCCAGCCGGCATTCCAGCGAAAGCGGGCATTCTGTTATCATCGGGGCCGTTTTTAACTCCCCATAGAATACATCAAAGAGCGCTGACTTGTCAATATCCCTTCCCGAGACAAGCCCGCAGAAGTCAGTTTTCTCCATCATTTCCGCTGACGGGAAGTTGATACTGAACGTCTGGTTTTCTTCGATCCCCCGTGCTGAATGGTGGTGCCTCCCGACACCACAGCCCACGGTCGGGGGGTTGGCATTGACCCGGGTGATCCATCCCAGTGTCATGAAATCCGGTCTTTTATCCACCATCGTGCCGAGTAAGGTAACCGGCATGGGATACATGAAGATATTCCTCCCTGCAGAAATTTTTCCCATAGATCCATTCACCTGCTCTGCTATGGGAATGGCAGCATAAAAAGTATTTGTGCACGTATGCACCCGGAGATCACGGGGTCTTATGGAAGTCCAGCGAAGCCGAGTTCATACAGTAACGTTTGCCGGTCGGGGGCGGACCGTCATCGAAGACATGGCCGAGATGTGCCCCGCAGCGGGCACAGACCACTTCATTCCGCACCATCCCGCCCGAAGAGTCGGTATGGGTCCTGACGTTGAGCGGGGAAACCGGGGCAAAGAAACTGGGCCAGCCGGTGCCGGAATCGAACTTGGTGTCCGATAAAAAGAGGTCGGTGCCACAGCAGACGCAGGAATAAATGCCGTGTTCCTTTGATGCATGGTATTTACCGGTAAATGCGTATTCCGTACCCTGTTTTCGTGCAACCTGAAACTGTTCGGCAGTCAGCTGAGCCCGCCATTCCGCATCGGTTTTTGTAACCGGGGTAAGATCTTCTGTCTTACCCGTACGGGCATTGTAAATAGGAATCAGCGTTCCCGTTTTTTCTGGTGCCATACTTCTGTCCTCAAGAGTGATAGCACAGCGGGAACATAGACCTTTGGATAGGGGGTGAAAGGATCCCGTGAGGAAAAAGGATCACAGCCCGAAGAATCCCAGGATCCTGCTCTTTGCATCCTTGTGGAAGATCTTTGCCCCCTCCTTGATGTTGCGCACATCTTCGACCGTGTAGAGAATGTCCGGGTGCCGGCTTGACAGCACCCCCAGCAACTGCCCGAGTTCCTTGCGGGGAACAATCATGAAGATGATCGAGACGGTAGAAGAAAAACTCCCGGAACCCTCGATCCGTGTCATCCCGTACCCGAGCGTGGAGAGCTCGGTGATGAGCGGCTGGGGATCAGCGGGGGTGATGAGCCGGACGATCACGTGACCCAGTGAGATCATGTTCTCGATCTGCATGCCAAGCAGGGTCCCGAGTCCGTAACCGGCAAGATAGGCAAACAGGTTCCAGTAATCCCCAAGATTGGTGATGACAATACCAGTTGAGAGCAGCCATATCCCGGTTTTTACGATACCTATCCAGCCGGCGAGGTTTGCATGCCCGCGGTTGATGTAGATGGTCCTGACCGTTTCAAGGCTGGTCTCGACAATTCGTGCGATCAGGATAAGAAGGGGTAATGCTGCTGCTCCCCAGACCACTACCGTCTCGATCTTTCTCCACTCCTGATCGTAGTAATCGTACCGGATCTCTTGAATAGCTTATGGAATGGTACCCTGATGAGGAGGATCAGAATTGTATTTCATGTAATTGATATAGAATAAAAGTTTACCGGTCTCCAATGAGCATCTCGTTAAAAAATCTGGTTTTTCACCCGGATACCTTTTTTGAAGAGATTACCTACGAGAACAAAAATTTACTCTTTCCCTTTGTGTTTGTCGCACTCATGGGCCTGTCCGGGATTTGGCTTCTCTGGCGCTTTACGTTCGGATATTCTCTCTTTAATATTGTTGAGATGATGGCGTTTCCATTCATCATTTGGGTGATTGTAACGTTGGTGATTTTTAGTGTAGCCCGGATATTTTCCGGGACGGGTTCACTTTTTGCGACATTCCAGAACATTGGATTTGGCACATTCCCTCTGACTCTCGCTGTTGCTGGGTCTGTTCGTATTGTCGCAGTCATAAATGGGAGCCCATCAACATTAGCCGAATACTCGCTTCTTCCTTTTCTGTCCTGGATATTATTACCACTCTGGAGCTTCTATCTCTGGTATTGTGGTATCCTGCATGCACACCAGCTTTCGCGCATGAAGGCAGCGGTTTCTGTCGGCAGCGTTGCTATCCTCCTGTATGTTTTCTGGATTATCAACCCATTCGGAGGCATCGATTAGGCGGCAGACCAACACCATCCCAATCCTTCGTCACTTCCTGATAGTTGCTTATGGAAGGTAACCTTTCAGTGATAAGGATCAGGATTTGTGGTATTACAATTGATATAGAATAAAATTTTATAGGATTTCCAATGAGTGTCAATTTAAAAGATCTGGTTTTCCACCCGGATAGGTTTTTTGAAGAGATCGAATACCGGAACAAAAATTTACTCTTTCCCTTTGCGTTCGTGGCAATCATTGCTACCATCGGGATCATGGATTTCCTGCTCTTTGCAACACACTACACGCTCGATTTTTCTGATGTGGGATTCTCTTCGGATTCGGTGATCGGACTGCTGGTCATTCCATTCATAACATGGGCCCTCGTGACGCTGGTGATATTCACGTTTGCCCGGGCATTTTCCGGGGATGGTTCTCTTCCGGCAACCTTCCAGAATATCGGCTTTGGTATGTTCCCTCTGGCAATTGCGGCCGGGGTCAGGCTGCCGGTAACGATCCTGTTCCAGGGAAGCAATGTCCCGATGATCGCCACGGTCTTCGTTGCCATCGTTTTATGGGCATTTACGATCTGGTCCTGGTATCTCTGGTTCTGTGCTACCCTGCACACGCACGAAATTTCGCGGGGAAAGGCGGCAGTAACGGTCGGGATTGTTGTTCTTCTCCAGTTTGCATTCCAGTATGCCCAGTACCTGAAATGAATGAGAGGACTGTCTGACGTTCATACCCTGACGTTGTTCATCACTTCTCCCGCTCTTTTCCCATTTTGTATTTTTGATCCATCTCGCTCATCCTGACAGCACTAGGATCCCTATATATCTATCCTGGAAAGAAACACCATGACATGGATACGGCGATTCGTGACCGGTTTATAACCCGTTGGCAGAAATATTGCCCGGGTGCAGAACTGCCCATCACCTTTGAGGTCGGCGAAGGGGGCACAACAGCAGAGAGAGCAAAAACACCGGGTGGCTGGCGATGCATCATCTGCGACCTTGCCCGGGTGAGGAAAGGGACCTCGCTTGTCTTTGACCACACCTCCGTCACCTGCGGTGGCGGGCGGTTTTACCTGGGCTATGACACACAGCGCAGTGAACATTTCCGGTATTTTCTCTCATCGGGAAAACCCGGGGTAGTCGAAGGTGAGCGTTACAAAAAGACCCCGGAAATCGTCGATGAGTTCGATGCCCGGCATGTTTCCCTTCCCGCCACTGACAGGTGCTATACATTCCGGCGCTGGGATAAGCTCATGCCGGAGGACAATCCGGACGTGGTCATCTTCTTTGCACGCCCTGAAGTGCTCTCGGGGCTGTTCACCCTTGCCAACTTCGACCAGGCTGAACCGGACGGCGTTATCTGTCCGTTCGGTTCCGGGTGCTCTTCGATCATCCACCATCCCCGGCTCGAACAGAAACGTGATACCCCCCGCGCCGTGCTCGGGATGTTCGATCCATCGGCACGTCCCTGTGTTCCGGTGGATGTCCTTACCCTTGCCGTCCCGATGAAGAAGTTTGAGCGGATAATTGATGCTATGGACGAGAGTTTCCTGATCACGAAAACCTGGGACAAGGTAAAGTCGAAGATCGCCCGCAGCAATACCCTGCATGCTCCCTGATCCCACCGCCACCTGTCTGGTTACCGGCAGAGATGAATACGGCAGGTGGTCGGGTTGAATCTTTCATGAAGGACCAGCGGTGGGGACCTGTCCCCCCGCTTTGAAGAGAAGCCATTCGTTCTTTCCCGCACGTTTGAACATTACCAGCACATAGTGGCCGCTCAACCGGTTCCCGTGGAGGGTGATTTCGATCTTATCACCCGCCCAGTGCTTGGTATCGTAGGTCCCCTTGTCCCAGATAGCAACGGTGCCTGCCCCGTATTCACCTTTGGGGATGGTACCCTCGAAATGCCCGTAGTCAAGCGGGTGATCTTCTACTGCCACGGCAAGGTGTTTCTCGCCGGGTTCCAAGGGAATACCTTTGGGCACCGCCCAGCTTTTCAGGACCCCGTCACGTTCCAGGCGGAGATCATAGTGCAGCCTGCGCGAATGGTGTTCCTGGACGACAAACGAATTTCCTCCTGGTGTGGTCACCGGCCCTTCCGGTTCCCGGGTAACGGAAAAATTCCGCTTCTCCTGGTAGGCTTTCAGTGCATCCCCACCCGCGGCCTCCGGGTGATTGTCCTCTTTTCCTGCAGGTATCTTTATTGAACTGTCACCTGAGGTGCTTCCAGCAGCAGCTTTCATCGGAGCCGGCTCCTTTATCGCCATGCCTGCCGGTCGTGAAGGTACTTTTACGCCGGCAAGCTGGTCCGTTGTGCACTCTTCAGATTTTTTATCCGAACGGATCCTGATGAACCGGGGTATTCTCAGTTTCCTCTCTTTTGTCACTTCCTGGTAGGCCACTTCTCCTACCAGCACCGGATCGAGCCAGACTACTGTGTCAGTGCGTTCAGTCCCCTGCAGTTGAGGAATGGTTGTCCGGAGTGGTGAGAATGTTTCCATGAGCGTTTCACGGTCGCGGTCCGAAAATCCTGTCCCGACTTTGCCGATATAAAGCAGTGATCTCCCGGCAGACGCGGCGGGAAGGGAAGAACGTGAAATCGTATCACCTTTTCGGGAAACATTCCCGTTCTCGTTTTCAAACAGTCCCAGGATGAGTGCCCCGAAGGTCGGGCTGCGGCCTCCCTTTCCCAACGTATATCCGGCGATCACGCAGTCACAGGTCTTCAGCGCCTTTACCTTCAGCCATGCTCCTGTCCGTTGCCCGGGCTCATAGGGGCTGTCCTTTCGTTTCGCCATGATCCCTTCGAGACCTTTTTCGATCGCCGCCCGGTAGTAGTCCTCTCCTTTCCCTTCCACCGGGACAGAGAGGATAACGTGCGGGCCTTCGGTAACTGACCTTTTCAGGATCTCCCTCCGCTCGAGAAACGAAAGATCGATCAACGGTTTTTTGTCTTTTTCGAGAATGTCGAACACGATGTAGGTGACCGGAACAGACACGTTTCGAGGAGGAACTCTCCCGCTTCCTTTTTGCAGCCGGGAAAGTAGTGCCTGCATATCCGGTCTCCCGCTGCTCATTGCAACAATCTCCCCGTCAAGTACGGTACCGGGTGCGAGGGTTACAAGTTCGCCAAGTTCAGGGAACTGCCCGCCCAGTTCCCAGTCGTTCCGGCTCTTGAGGGACAGCGTATCGCTGACATAGGCTATTGCCCGCACACCATCCCATTTGATCTCAAAAAACCAGGCATCGCTGTTGAACGGTGCTGGTGCGGACTGTGCAAGCATCGGGGTATATCGGGACTTCATGAGCTGGGGAAAAAATTATTTTTTGCCAAGCGTGGCAATGGTTTCCTGCAGGGCTTGCATGAGTTCTTTTGCTTCTTCGGGGTGGGGTTCTTCACGCACGATCTTCTCACCGGCAAGCTTCTTTTCGATCAGGCTCATCACTGCTTCCTGGTAATGGTCAGGATAATCCGTAATGGAGAAATCTCCGGAAAGTTCGGTGATGATCCGTTTTGCCAGCGCAAGTTCACTCTCTTTTGGAGCGGGCAGGCTGGTCAGTTCCTCGAACGCATGAGGAGAGGTGACTTCATCTGCGTGCCGGAGGGTTGTTAAGACCAGACCACCGCCGTACACATGCACCACAACGGGATACTCTTTGGTCCGGAGCGTTATTGTCCCGACTGCAGCCCTCCCATTGTCCTGGAGCGCGGTGACAAGCAGGTTGTATGCCTCCTCGCTCCGGTCAGGAACAAGGATGTACGGGGTCTCAAAATAGACAGGGTCGAGCTGGAGATAATACACAAATTTATCGATCCTTATTTTCCGGTCAGATTCCGGCATGACGGCTTTGAGTTCTTCGGGCTCAAAGACCAGATATTCTCCTTTCCGCACCTCATATCCTTTTACCGTATCTGCCCACGGAATAACCCGCCCGTCTTTTGTGCAGACCCGGTCATACCTGAGGGGCTGCCCGTCTTCCCGGTGGAGCAGCCGAAATGAAAATGACCGATCCCTCACCATGGTATGCAACCGGACCGGCACATTGACCAGCCCGATCGTGATGCTGCCGCTCCAGAACGGCCTTCCCGCTTTACCTGTATGAACAGGTTCATCAGGATGGGGTTTGGGGACGACGACGGTTTTGGGCTGGTCTTTTTTCTGTGGCTGCTCTTTTGCGGCTGCTGGTGCAAGGACCTGTTCTGTCCCGGTTGCTCCTGCCACATTCTTTTTTGTCCGGCTGTGAGGTGAACGTGTGCCTGATTTATCTGCCGATTGTCTGCCTGTTGTCAAAGATACCCCTCCATGGGTCTTTACTTCCTGAAATCATTGTCCTGATATTAAAATCTTCGGGACGCACCCCATGTTTCAGCTCCTCCCAGGCGAGGGGTGCAGATACTGTCGCCAGCTCGGTTGCCCGGAGGCTGTAGGGGGCTGCCATGGTCTTCCCATGTGCGTTCTGGAGATAGTCGATAAAGATCGTTCCGGGGTCCTGCGAATGGGGAAACTCCGAGACCACGTTTTTCATATCCCGGGCAATCTTTTTTCCCAGATTGTGGGCAAATGTCCTGATCTCTTCGAAACGGTAGCCGGCTCTCAGCGGGACTACAATATGGAGTCCTTTTTTCCCGGACGTTTTCACATACGACTGGATCCCGGCATCTTCCAGTCGTTCATGGACACTGTGGGCGACATCGATCGTGTCATCGAAGGAAACGGGCGGTTCAGGATCGATATCGAACAGTAAGAGGTCGGGGGAATCATAGGTCGCTGCCGATGAAAGGGTAACATGGAGTTCCAGGGATGCGAGGTTTGCAAGCCAGATGAGCGTATCAAGGTTGTTGCACAGGACAAAATGGACCTCGCGATCGGCAGATTCGGAATAGCGGGGGAATATGTCCACATAGTCCGGTGTTCCCTGCGGCGCGTCTTTTTCGTAAAAATCTTCTCCATTCACGCCCGAGGGGTACCGGTGCATGGTAAGCGGGCGGTTATGAACAAAGGGAAGGATACGCGGTGCCATCCGGATATAGTAGGTGATGATATCCTGCTTGGTCGCGTGGATGGCAGGGTACATTTCCCGGCTCAGATTGGTCAGGTTGACGCGGGTGAGATCGGTGAGTGAGGGTTCTTTCCCGCCACGGGGTATATTCCCTGCCATTTGAGAGTAGTTGATGTTCTGTCTCAAAAATAGTTTTGCTCCCTTATGAATCTGGCAGGATTTTGCCTCCTTCCACCGCTTTACTTCCCGGATGCGATAAAAAAATAAGACGGCAGATCGAGGCACTAAAAGAAGTCAGGACTTTCATCCCTAACCTATTTGTCATTCTCCTGAGACCCGTGTCTTCGCCATCAGGTACCCAAGAATGATCATGATAAGCCACAGCATGCCAATGACGTAACTCCCGATAACATCACTTGCCCAATGGGCCCCGATATAAACACGGGAAGGGGCTATGAGCACAATCAGGAGGCCACAGGCGGCAATGACAACCCATCGCCGGTATCCGGCGAGGAGTGACCATGCCAGAAATGCAATGAAACCAAAAAAGACAACATAGAACAGTACATGACCACTGGGGAAGCTCTACTGGTCTGCAGACCAGAAGAAGGTAGACGGATTCGCCACAAACGAGGGTGGACGCGGGCGGCTGACAAGCACTTTCAGAACTCCGGTAAGTACTATGGCACTTGCCGTTGCGAGCACAAAAAGCGCTTCAACCCGCTGGCGCCGCGCAAGAAAGATTGCCATCACCGTCCCAATCAGGAGAGCCTCAAGCCGAATGTCTCCCGGTTCGCTTACCAGCTGCATTGTCCCGGCAAATACCGGGTTTTGTTGCTCCTGGATCTCCCTGGTAATTTTCAGATCAAACGGGAAGACTATAAAAAGATGTGCTGCCACCGAGAGTATAACTGCACAGCTCATCAGCAAGACTACCGAAGATAACAGTTTTCGATCCATTTTCTCCCTTTTTAGTATCCCGTTTTTGGGTATTCGATGTTGCCTTTTCTTCGGAAGATAACAAAGAGCGGATGAACGACTCCCGGTCTTTTTTAAAATAAACCGGAACCTGCGCAGCTATCCCCCGTTCAAATGAAGCCTTTATCAGCTCTGTGGTGTATCCGGAGTGCAGGTATACCATGGTGAACAGGGGCAACCAGTTGAGGGCCAGGAGAAAGACCGAGCGGCTCATTTCGGGCAGCTGCAATCTTCCTTTGTATCGTATCGAAAAAGAGCTCGCCGATATCGGGTTTTCCCAGCTGGGCGCAGATCCCGTCACTCTGGCACTGGAACACCGCCGCGACGAACTTTACCTGGAGATCAGCCTTGATGAAAACCGCTGCGTGCACAGCTACCTGCTCGTAACCTTCGAAGAAAAGAATAAGAAACAACGGAAATTCCGCTGGTAGTGCGAAACAGAGATCGTCTTACTCAGAGCTCGTCCAGGTATTTCTCCCGGTTATTGAGGAAATCCCGGTAAATCCGGTAATAATCCGTATCCTCGTAAGCGACCAGGTGAATGCAACTGCCATCGAAGCTATAGATCTCCGCGTCCGGGCAGGCCAGGAGCAGGGGAGAATGGGTGGCGATGATAAACTGCACGTCTCCCCGCATGCTGAGCTGTCGCAACAGGCGCAACAGTTCGAGCTGCATCTTAGGTGACAGGGCATTTTCCGGTTCGTCCAGCAGGTAGAGTCCTTTTCTCCGGAAACGGGTTTCAAAAAAATTCATGTGGGACTGACCGTGGGATTTAACCACAGGAGTTCCGTCACCGAAATACTGCAGGGAGTCGGGGTCGGCCATACCCCACTGGTCAAGGATCTCCGCAAAATGACGGAAAATTTCCGAAGCAAAGAACGATCCGGGGACTTTTCCATCTGTCCATGCAATCCGGACAGACTCATGGAGGCGATCTTCATACCGGTTGTGACGATCTTTTACTCCCTCGTGCTCTTCCCAGATATGGATGGAGCAGCTGCGGGCAATGGCCCGGAGAAGCGTTGATTTCCCGGTCCCGTTCTCCCCGATAAAAAACGTCACGGGCCGGCTGAACACAATCTGTCCGGTATTCCGGAAAACTTTGAGGTTAAAAGGGTAACAATGAGTCGCAGGAAAGGTATCATGAAGCAGAGTGAGCGACCGGATATGCATATTCTGATTGATTTTTCATGGAAGCGGGATATATATCTTTCATTCTTCATTCACCAGGTTACGCCGTCCTTCAACTCCCTTGTATAACCGGAGAATGGCAGGAAAGCCTGGTCCGGGAACTTTCCCCCGGCAAAAGCGACTGAGACGAATAAAGTAAGGGGGGTCGCTAAAAAACTAGGACACCTTACCGTCAATTTCTATCATTTTTGACACAAGCGAGCATGCCGGGCAGGATTTTTTTCTCTCGGAAAACAGAAGCCTGAACAATTCAAAGCCCGTAAGCGCGAGGATTATACCAAATCCCCCGATAAAGACAAACACGAAAGGCCGTGCTGCGCAGGTGCTGCATGAAGATAAGAAGAGAATGAGGTACCATACCATGCCGACAGACAGAATGATATTACCAAGACACCCCAGCACAGCCCACAACGGCGGTGCATCCGCATGAGACATATAATCTCGTAATTTATTTTCCCGGTAAATATACTATCGCCATGAGTCATGAGAGAAAAATCTGATTGCCGGAAAGCCCTTTATTTAAGGGGAACGGATGATGATCAACGGGCGTGACGAGTGCATGGCTACGTCATGCACCGTGCTGCCATAAAAGAAGTCGTGAAGGCAGCCCTTTCCCCCCGAGCGCATCCAGATCAGGGATACGTCTTCTTCCTCTGCGATCCGTGTGATCTCGTCTCCGGGTTTTCCTGTCACGACGATACCCCGGGATTTGATGTTTTTCCGGCTCTTCTGGTCGCAGAGCGCTTTGATCCGGAACTCCGCGGTCCTGACAGATCCAGAGGGGTCCTGGTTTTTTTCACTGTTCCGGACTACATGCAGGAGCAGGATCTCACCTGCTCCCTTCATCGTGAGTGCAAGCGCGACGGTTTTCAATGAGGACGCTGAAAAATCTGTCGGGCAGAGAATACGGGAGAATATCATCGGACAGAACTTTTCATAGGTTTTACCGGTCAGAGTCCTGACGAGCCTGCCGGGCATAATCATGACATCGGTTTTGCTCGTACGGCAGAGAACCTGCGTATGGACACTTTTGAGGAACAGGTTGGCAAGAATACCCCTGATATTTGCATGGAGAATGATGAGATCAGCAGGGTGTTCTTCTGCCGTTTCGAGAATCGCTCCCGGGATGTCAGTCGACATTGTTTCATCAAGGGTTACCCGGATAGAGGGGTTAAGTGCCGCAATACAGGTTTTTGCCTCCTGAAGGTAGACTTCCATTGCCTGGGCTTCCATGCCTTCGACCGTCTCGGCCCCCATCGGAATTGGATACTGCCGGATAACATGGAGCAGGATTATTTCCCGGATGCCGGGGATACAGGTAATACATTCAAGTTCGGTCTTTGCCGGCTCTGAAAAATCTGTCGGGAATAAAATTTTTTCAAACATAGTTCACCCCGGTTATGGTGCGGTTCAACCGGGTTTTTTAAGATACGGGAAAGATCTAACCACCTGTAATTAAATCAATACATACTGCTCGAATTATATAATTATATGGGATCCTTCTACCAGATCGGTTTCAGGTTCTGTCGCCTTCGTCAGTACGGTGATCGCCCAGCTCAGTCAGCAGGACGACTACCTGTCGTCACTCCCCTTTGCCCCGATGACAGTTAAAAAAACGTGATGTAATTTTATCAATACTGTTCAAAAGTTTACCGTGAATTCTCCGAAATGCCGGTTGTCATGAAATATCTTAGTATTTTGTGGATCATGAGTGGCTCCTTTTATCGGAAATGCCGTCAGGGTTCCTGTTGCCGGCAAAAATTCCTGTGCGAAAAATATATCCGATCGAATAATAATTACCTGTCAATGTCCTGAAACGTTCAGAGTGATTTATTGTTCCCCCGAAAAATCCGTTCACGCAGTTCAGGGCAGTCCGGGGTATTTAAGAATGTGAGGTGAAAAGGACATGCTGTTTATTCTTTGGTTCAAATTCGGGCCGGAAAATACCCACAAGGTTATCGAGCTCTGGAAGCACTTCAAGTATCCGCAGGAAGTGAAACTTATCAACCGGTACCTGGTTATCGGCAGACATATTTCTGTAGCGATATTTGACGCGCCGGATGAAGAGGCATTGATCAAAATTGTCGGGCCATTCAGCGGTTTTGGTGTTGCCCATGTCAGTCCGATAATGAAACTGGAAGATGCACTGAAAGTGACCTGGTAACACTTCTTTTTTCCCGTGAGTTCACTCTTTTTTGGCTCTGCAGAAGGAGATGAATCGTTTTCAATTCATTCCGGAGCAGTGAAAAGGGGTAACCTGTGATTCACGCCTGCGTAAGGGTTTCCCGGGGGACTGGCGCAGAGGCAGTTTTTAGATCGTATCAACGGTCTGCAAAAAGAGGTGTTCCGAAATAAAAAGATTGAAAAAAATGCCTTGGAAAATTATTTGGGAACTGATTCGATGCCTGTCCGGAACAGGGAATAAGAACGGGAATAATACCAGTTCTTTTGATGGATTCCCGTGTCAGGGCCTCCTCAGGGCACGGCGGTTAAAAAGCTTGTTTTTCAATTTACTTACCGATCCCTTCAGGGGCCGCGGCGTTCATCGCAATTAGACCAGGAAGGGCAATGTTCCAAAAATATCCAGGATATCCGTTTTCTCAAGGATACTTAAAGGAAAACAAGAGAGATCACCATAATATCATCAACTCCGCTATCGTTACCCCTGCAACGATAAAACCCGAACAGGTACTACGTCTCAACGCTCAGCGCTGCGTGGAAACCAAAGGGACAGGACCCGCCCTCCTTCGTCATAACAATCATGAGGATTTCATAGTATGGCGTAAGGAATTCTCCCGACCTTTTTTTTAATTTTCGTCATCTTTAAACGGGAGTTATTTTGATACCGAACGTTTAATCAGTATACATGCCTTCGTACGTCCACCGGATAGAAGTCCGTTATACCGTCGATCCCCGGTTAACCGTCAGGACCGACCGGATACGCTCGTTCGGCTTTTCGGTCGACAAACTGCATTGTGTCGATGTCTACACCCTGGCTACCTGTTTTCGGGATTTTACTCCCGACGAGCTCTCGCAGATAGGCGGCCAGCTCATCAATCCCGTTGTCCAGGAATATACTGTTGACAAGCCAACAAACATCCTTTTTGATTATGCCATCGAAGTCGGTTTCCTGCCGGGTGTGACCGACAATGCCGGGACAACTGCCCAAAAAACCATCGAAGATTATTTCTCAATGACGTTCTGCGAAGGGGAAGCCGTCTATACATCCCAGCTTTTTTTTGTCTGCGGGAGTCTCCCCCCGTCATCCCTGCAGAAACTTGCCTCAACGCTGGCAAATCCCCTCGTGAACCGTGTCCTGATCAAAACCCGGCAGGAATACGGGAGCAAAGGAATGGATCCTGTTGTTCCTTCAGTCTGCCTGCATGAACTTGCGACCGCAGAAACTGTTGATCTCGATCTTGATGACGGGGAGCTGACGAGACTCGGAAAAGAAGGAATTATCGATCCCCTGACCGGCCTGAGGCGGGGGCCGCTTGCCCTTGACCTTGCCCAGCTGCACACAATCCGCGACTATTTCTCCCGGAATGGCAGGAAACCGACGGATGTGGAGATCGAGTCACTTGCCCAGACCTGGAGCGAACACTGCAAGCACACGATCTTTGCATCGCCAATGGATGACGATGTTCCTGACGGGCTCTATAAAACCTGTATCCAGGCGGCTACTAATGCAATCCGGCACCAGAAAGGGGATAATGATATCTGCGTGACGGTATTTACGGATAATTCCGGCGCTATCATCTTTGATGACCGCTACCTGGTGACCCACAAGGTCGAAACCCACAATTCCCCCTCTGCCCTCGACCCGTTTGGCGGAGCCCTTACCGGCATTGTGGGGGTAAACCGCGACACGATCGGATTCGGACTCGGAGCAAAACCCTGCATCAATGTCTATGGATACTGCGTCGGTGACCCGGATGCGGAGCAGCTCCTGTTCCGGGGAAAAAACCGCTCAAATCCGATCCTTTCGCCACGCCAGATCCTTGACGGCGTAGTCCGTGGCGTTGGTGTCGGGGGCAACTGTTCAGGAATCCCTACGCCACAGGGATGGTGCTGGTTCGACAGCCGTTACGGGGGTAAACCGCTCGTATTTGCCGGTACTGTCGGTGTGATGCCGCTGGAACATGACAGCAGGAAACTCTACGAGAAACAGGCGCAACCCGGTGACCTCGTCGTGATGGCCGGAGGGAGAGTGGGAAAAGACGGCATCCATGGTGCCACCTTCTCTTCAGAAGCCCTGGACCCGCAGAGCCCGGTTACCGCTGTCCAGATCGGTGACCCGATCACCCAGAAGAAGTTCTCTGATGTGATCGTGAAGGAGGCCCGGGACCTTGGCCTGTACCGCAGCATTACGGACAACGGGGCAGGAGGGATCTCCTGTTCGGTTGCCGAGATGGCAAAGGAGTGCAACGGCTGTCACGTGTATCTTGACCGGGTGCCCCTGAAATACCCCGGGATGGCTCCCTGGGAGGTCTGGATCTCGGAATCGCAGGAGCGGATGACGTTAGCCGTCCCACCGGAGAAACTCGATACGTTCATGGAGCTGATGCAGCGGCGGGAAGTCGAGGCAACCGTTATCGGCGTGTTTACCGGATCCGGCAGGTGCGTAGTCGAATCGCGGGGAAGTATGGTGATGGATATCAGCCTGGACTTCCTCCACAACGGACTTCCGAAAAAACACTTAAGGACCACCTTTTCGAAGAAAACCTATCCGGAACCAGACACCCCCTGCCCGGAGAGGCTTGACGAAACGATGCTGGCGATGATCAGGAGAAAAAATCTCTGCTCAAAAGAGTTCATCTCTATCCAGTATGACCATACGGTCCAGGGAGGCCATGTGCTGGGACCGCTGCAGGGTGTCGGCCGCGTTCAGGCAGAAGCTTACGCTGACAAAAGTCGTGCCAGGCTCAAAAAAAGGGGTAGGGTTATCGCAGGGACTGTTTCCCCCGTACGCAGAGATTGATCCTTACCGTATGGCCTCAGCAGGGATCGACCTGGCGATCCGTGGCCTGATCGCCATCGGCGTCCCACTGGATGCCATCGCAATCCTCGATAATTTCTGCTGGTGCTCTTCTGATGAACCGGAACGTCTCGGCCAGCTGAAACTGGCAGCACAGGCGTGCCATGATACTGCCATCGCGTTCGGCACGCCATTTATTTCCGGCAAGGACAGCATGTACAATGATTTCTCCGGGTATGATGCACAGAACAACCGGGTCAAGATTTCCGTGCCACCCACCCTCCTGATATCCTCAATCGGAATTCACCCGGATGTGCTCAAAGGGGTGTCAATGGATGCCAAAATTGCCGGCGACCTGGTGTACGTCATAGGGGATACACGCGAGGAACTGGGCGGTTCAGAATATTTTGCGCATCTGGGGGGAATCGGGAATACCGTCCCGCTCCTGGATACCCCGGCGGCGATAGCGCGTTACGAACGGCTGACTGAGGCGATCTCAAGGGAACTTGTGGCATCGGCCTGCCCGGTCGGGCACGGGGGTCTCGGCACTGCCCTTGCAAAGATTGCCATTGCCGGGCGGCTCGGTATGGAAATCACTATCCCCTGTGAGATGAGACCCGATTATTACCTGTTTTCCGAGTCGCTTGGCAGGTTTGTTGTCACCGTCGCACCGCACCACAAGCGTGCATTCGAACTGATCGCCGGGCATGATGCAGTCCTTCTGGGGCGTGTGGGAGGCAGGACCCTGCGGATCACGTCCCGCCAGCTCCTGCTGGACCTGCCCGTGGATGAACTTGAGGCTGCCTACAAGGCACCGTTCAGGGGGTACTGAGATGACGGTTTCCCGCAGGACAATAAAACGCATGGCTGCGGCAAAAGGAGTGGCAACCAGGGAAATGATACCGGAAAAAGCCCTTGTCATGAGCGGCTTTGGGATCAATTCCGAGATGGAGACGCAGGAGGTGCTCGCCCGGGCAGGCATGGCCGCTGACATCGTCCACATCAACGACCTGATCGGGGGACGCAACCGGCTTTCTGACTACCGGCTGCTGGTATTCCCCGGCGGTTTTTCCTATGGTGACGACACCGGTGCCGGCAATGCCTATGCAAACCGGGTACGCAACAACCTCTGGGAAGATCTGGAGGAATTTTTAGACGGCGACAACCTCGTGCTGGGGATCTGCAACGGTTTCCAGATCCTGGCAAATCTCGGGCTTGTCCCGGCTTTTGATAAGGAGTACAGACGCGAAATCGCCCTGATGCCCAACCGGGGCGGGAGGCTGGAATGCCGGTTTGTGACCCTCCGTCCTGCAGCCGACAACCACTGGACACGGGGGATCACGAAACTCTGGTGCCCTGTCGCCCACGGGGAGGGAAATTTCTCCTGTTCGAAAGAAACGCTGCTGCGCCTTAAGCAGCGGAAGATGATCGCATTCACGTACTGCCGGGAAGACCTGAGCCCGGCCGACGGGCTCTACCCCTATAACCCCAATGGTTCGGTAGAAGATATTGCGGGTATCACGTCTGCCGATGGCAAGGTGTTATGCCTGATGCCCCATCCTGAGCGGGCGATGGAGTTTGTGAACCTCTATGACTGGCCGCTCCGGAAGGAACAGATGAAACGCGAAGGTCTGCCATTGCCATCTGAATCAATGAATATGCAGCTGTTCCGGAATGCTGTTGATTATTTCCGGTAATCTGGTCTTCTGTCATGGGTAAACAGACAAAACAGCAGTACCGGGACAGTTCATCAAATCCCGGAAGATCCGGCAGGGGTTGTGAGATAGTAAAAAAAGGGAATGGTCCCTGAATCTTTTTTTTTTAAATTTTTTTTGTTCCTTTTCTCTATCCATCGGTTCCGGGTTTATTTGGGTTGTCTTGGGATACGACACCGGAATGTGAGGTTCAGTGAGAGAGAAACAAGAAGAGTTTCATGATTAGCCATTGTTGTATATTTTTGTTTATTGAGGAATGGCTGATCTGACTTCGGGAATATAAAAACATTTTATGGTGATTGACGAGGTCAGAAATAAAATAAATGAGATGTTACTGAATCATATGAGACAGCAACAAAACGAGGCTTTTCATTCCTTTTCAACCCGGATGACGTCCGCACAGCAGAGTTCCGCAGCTTCGGCCGCGCAATCCCCGAATTCTGCAGGGATCCTTCCCTCGGCTTTGTTTCCGTTCAGCTGGTATTTTTCTTTCACCTGACTGAATGAATCGTCCGGATTCTGCTCGAAAATGTCCGGGCAGGTCTCCCAGCAGGTTCCGCAGATAGAGCAGTTCTCGCGGTTAAGCACTATTTTCATGATCTTATCCTCTCTTCCTCTTCCATGCCTTTTCGGCACAAGTATGACAGAGTCCTTTATTTTCTCTATTCTCTTTAACTTGTCGACAATTCGTGTATTATTTTCCGGTTCCGGACAGGGAAAAAATGCATCTGTTCACATGATTTCCCAAAAATTCACTCGTTGAACTTCCGGTAGAGGCGGTTTGCCGTGAACTGGAAGAGCAGGATGAACACCAGCAGCATTCCGATGTCCACGGCAGGGTTGAGGTAGGTTGTCCCGGAATATGCGGCCTGGATAAGGTCATTGCCGTAAGTGAGTGGCGACAAATACGTCAGAACATGCGCCATGGCAGGGATCTGTTCGAGCGGGATGAAGATGCCGGAGATGAAGATAAGCGGGAGCCGTACTACGTTGAGCATCGACATGATGTCGCCCGGGCTCTCGGTCGGGTAGGATGCAAAGAGGGTCCCCATGGTAGCAAAGCAGAACGCGGTCAGGAGCACCCCGATGATAAGAGGGACGACGGTGAGAACCGCGGTCCCGAAGATGAGCATGCCCGCGATGAACGGGACGGCCGCGATCCCGATGCTGTACAGGAACCCGCTCAGGCTTTCGCCGAGGACTACCGCGTGCAGGGAGACGGGGGCTGAGATGAGCCGGTCGAACGTCTTCATCCTGCGCTCGATCGGAATAGAGACGGGCTCGATGGACGATGCCGAGAAGAGGATCGTGATCGCGATGAGCCCGGGGATCATGACCGAGGGTGTCCCGGGTCTCCCGACCGCGAACGCAAGAAACATGAAGAGGGGAAAGAGCATCCCCGAGACGATGATGTTCGGCTTGAGATAGTAGATGATCATGTCCTTCTTTGCAATAGCCCAGGCCGCGATGAACTCGACACGGAGCTGTCTGAACCATTCATCCTGGTCGGTCACCGGTTTTCACCCCGGTAATTCGGGCAATTTCCGGATGCTGAAACAAGTGTTGACCCGGTATCCCGGTACCAAAACACATACTCAGTCACTGGTTTTCACCCCGCGGTGGCGAATTTCGAGGCCGGTGAGCCTGATGAAGACATCCTCCAGGCTCGGACCATAGGTGTTGACGCTGATCACCCGGACGTCCTGTGCCTTCGCATATGCCATGACCCCGTCGATGACTGCCGGCGGATCTTCCGTGATAAGCCGGAACTTATCCCCGAGCTTCCGCACCTCGCTGACGGTCGCAATCCCGCGGAGCCCGTCTTCCGTGTGCGCCGGGACCGGATCGAGAGATACCTCCACCGACTGGACGCTCTGGATAGTCTTCTTGAGTTTTTCGGGGGAGTCGATCGCGGCGATCGTGCCACGGTTGATGATCGCGACCCGGTCACAGGCAAGGTTTGCCTCCTCGATATTATGGGTCGTGAGAAAGACCGTGACCCCGCGGGAGGTGAGGTCGCGGATGACATCCCGGATGATAAGGTTGCTCTGGACGTCGAGCCCCGACGTCGGTTCATCGAGGAACAGGAGCCGGGGGTTGTTGATGAGGCCCATGGCGATAGTCAGCCGCCGCTTCATGCCTTTACTGAACCCGTTTGTCCTGTCATCCTTCCGCTCCCACAGGCCGAAGAGCTCGAGGAGATCCCGGCCCCGCTTCTCCCGTTCCGCCTTCCCGACATCGTAGAGCTGGGCGGAAAACATCAGGTTCTGCCACGCGGTGAGGTCGGTATAGATGTTGGAGGTCTCGTGCACGATCCCCATTGTCCTGCGTGCCGCGATCGTTTCAGTAACAATATCCTTGCCGAAGATCTTCGCATTCCCGCCGGTCGGGACCGTTATCCCGGTCAGGATACGGATGGTTGTCGTCTTTCCCGCACCATTCGGGCCAAGAAAACCGAATGTCTCCCCTTCTTTAACGGAGAAGTTGATGTCGTTGAGGGCTATCAGCTTCCCGAAATGTTTGGAGAGGTGGGAGACTTCGATCACGTTCATTGGTACCCGGAATTGTCGTGATTAGTGAAAAGGGTAGCGGGGCGATTTAGTTTTTTTTCTAAATAGATAAAAAAGGTAATTTATTACCTTTAGGTATCTCAGGTTCGATACGAGAAAATCCAAAATATTTGAACAATGGAATGATCCGGATGAGAATCACAAAAACAGTCCTATTCACTATTACCGTTCTGCTTATGGTATCAGTGATGGTTCCGGTCACATTTGCTCAAAATAGTTCCCAGATAACACAATCGTCACCATCGTTGGACGTCGGTATTCAGAATCCATCGGATATTGCTGTGGATACAGCGGGTAATATCTACGTAACCGACAACTGGGCAGACCGCGTATGGAAATATTCTCCCTCGGGCGACGTGATAACTCATTGGGGCTCAAAAGGATCCGGTGAAGGACAGTTCAGTGTGCCGGCGCACATTACCATTGACAATCAGGGTTTTATCTATATTACTGATATTAATAACAAAAGAATCGAAAAATTTTCTCCCGATGGTATTTATATCTCACACTGGGATTTTATTGCGGATGGTCCGACCGAATGTTCCAGGACAGTATATTCTTCCTTAGAATGCCGGGGCGAAACACATTCACTCGGGGGAATAGCAGCAGGTCCTGATGGAAACCTGTACATTGTTGACAGTTCCAACAACAGTATCCACAAGACAAGTCCTGATGGGAAATACCTGGCAAAATGGGGAACCGAAGGAACCGGAAAAGGACAGTTCAACAATCCCTCTGACATTGCTGTTGACGGGGAAGGGAATATTTTTGTTACCGATACTGCAAATAACCGTGTCCAGAAATTTTCAGCCAATGGTACGTTCCTGACCTCATGGGGATCGAAGGGGTCTGCCAACGGACAGTTCTATCATCCCGCGGAATTAGTGTTGACCGGAAGGGTTTTGTGTATGTTATAGATTCCATGCTCAACTGCGTGCAGAAATTCACGGGTTCCGGAACATTTGTCACCAAATGGGGTACGAAAGGAACGAAAGACGGGGAGTTTATGCTTCCCATTGATGTAGCGGTTGATAGAAACGACAACGTCTATGTCACGGATTTCAGCTACTCCCGCGTCCAGAAATTCACTGAGAACGGGTCGTTTCTTATGAAATGGGGTGGATCTTTGGTACCTCCTCCGATGACACCCCAGATAATACGCGTCACCTTTACTCCAAATCCAAACCAGACCCCCCGGGAACGAGATGACGGAATCACAATCACTGTGTCACAATATCTCACACATATCAATGAAAAACTGTTTTGGGGATTTTCAGACACACAAATTAGCCAATATTCTGACAAACTACAAAAAAATCTCGAAGAAAATTACGTGATGGGAGAAAACTGGATTCGTATCAGTAATTTTTCACGGTTCAGTGAAGATCTAAAGGAGTCAATCGGGATCACTGAAGAACAGCGGCTTGCCCTCCTGTATTATGAGCAAAAAGAGATGGGATACCGTATGGCGTATATGGAGATCCCCGGGTTCAAAGCACCTGATACACCACACTATTTCCTCAGTGGCAGGGTAATTGATTCTGGGGGTAGTCCGGTTTCGGATGCAACCGTCAGGTTCGAATCAAACCTGACGGTTGAGAATATTCCTCTTTATGCAACGGCTAGTAACCGGCCCCGATGGCAGGTATCGCATCAATGTGGCGTGGGGAACCGGGCAGACAGCCACGGTAACAAAAGAGGGGTACACAACGTATACTGAGCCGGGAATTTCTTTTCAGAACGAGAGCAATGTTATCGACTTTCAGATCGCCCGACAACAATTTTCCGTTTCCGGCTTTACATTCTTGCCTGGGATAGGCGCAATAGTTCTTGGTTGTCTGATGGTTATCCGGAAGCGACAGGAAATGTAGCAGTTCAGCCGTCTCCCGGTGTTACCTATCAACTTTTCTAACACATCGGTCCTTGGAAGATTGGGGTACTCATCGCAAGCGTGCGCCGCCGCTTCATGCCATTTATGAACCCGTTTCGTGACATCCTCGGGCAAACCACCTCTGAACCGGCTTTCCGGAAAAAGAGTCTGCTGGATCCGCTCAGGTATACCACCGCCATTCTTCTGGGCCCGGGAAAAACGAGGGAGAAAAAAGTTAATAATGCACTGGTACCTATTCTTTGCCATGAAAGAACCGTTCCTTCTCCTTTTCTCTCTCACGCTCTTGCTCAGCATTCTCATCGCGGGATGTACCCAGAATTCATCTCCTGTCACTCCCGTTCCTACGGCCACGGTCGCAACAACCCTGCAGACACAAACTGCCGTCCCTCCCCAGACCTGTACACCTGCCCCGGGACCAACCCAGATCGTTCCTCCCTATGAATCGGTCAGTGTCACCGTTGACCGGAATACCATTACCGAAAATCCCACCATTGCCGTTACGTTCAATGGCGGACAGGGAAACGGGATGGTCGAACAGATGAATGTCACGGTCATCCACCCGGATTGTACGACGGAGCAGGGTGCCCGGAATAATCCTTCAATGGGAGATACCGTGACACTGATGGGGACAACGACGACCGATCAGGTTATCGTGGTCATGACCATGACCTCGGGAGACCAGTATACGGTCATTAATAACGCTTATCCATTCCCGAGATAATACACACACCATCTTTTTCCTGATATTCTTCTTTTACCGTAAAGTCCTGCCCGGACACTTAAAAGATCCACTTCACCGCAATCAGACAGATCGGTGCTGCCACTGGCAGAATATCCCCGTCTGTTCCTTCCTGAAGAGTGTGTCAATGCCATTTTTGCAATCCGGCAATTCTGCCATTTCAGGGATCCATCGGGCTGGCACGTAAAAAAATAGGGAAACTGTTCTCTTAAGCAAAGGATCCTGCAATCGGGCGGTCTATGGCGGCATTATCCCAGGCAAGATATCGATCTGCCGATGGATTCCAGGTGTTGCTGTTGTCCATCTTGAGATAGAACCCGGCTCCTGCCGGTACACGCCAGTCTCGGATCGCCCATCCCCATTCCAGTCGCCGGCTGATCGGAAGGTCATTGGGTGCATTATCCCAGGCCAGATACACATCTGTTGACGGATTCCAGGTACCGCCATTATCCATCTTGAGATAGAACCCGGCTCCGGCCGGTATACGCCAGTCTCGGATCGCCCATCCCCATTCCAGTCGCCGGCTGATCGGAAGGTCATTGGGTGCATTATCCCATCCCAGGAAGACATCGGTAGCCGGGTTCCAGGTGGAGCCGTTATCCATCTTGAGATAGAACCCTGCACCGGGCCGGTACACACCAGTCCCGGATCGCCCGTCCCCATTCCAGTCGCCGGCTGATCGGAAGGTCATTGGGTGCATTATCCCAGGCAAGAAATACATCACTCGATGGAGTCCACGTGCTGCCATTGTTCATTTTGAGGTAAAACCCGGCACCGGGCCGGTAAACACCAGTCTCGGATCGCCCGTCCCCATTCCAGTCACCGGCTGATCGGGTAATCTATGACGGCATTGTCCCAGGCAAGAAATACGTCGCCCGGTGGAGTCCACGTGCTACCATTATTCATCTTGAGATAGAACCCGGCTCCTGGTCGGTACACACCCGTAATGGACGAAGAATTGAACGAAGAACTGCCAGCATCCTTTGTGAACGCCTTGATGCACATGTTCGATTTCGGAAGCCCCGTTGTGAGGTCAGTCCAGGATGTGCCTCCAGTGCTGACGTAACTCTGGCCGACACTTGCTGTTGCCTTGCTTGATTTGTATACTGTAGAGGTGTTGTAATATTCTACTGCTGCCCAATAGTCATATGTGGGATTCGTAAGTTTCACTACCACAGAAAATTTGTCTCCGGACACCAGGGGGACTCCTGGAGAAACGGCAATCGTGTGGTAACCTGCATTTCCAAAGGTTCCGTTCCCTGACCATACAGATCCACTGCTGCTTAATACGGGACCATTGTTCGGGTTCTTGTAGACATACACCTGATATGCAGTGTTGGTGTCCGTTGTGTAGAAACTGACAGCAGACAATGTCTCTGTCCGGGTGCTGGCAAATACATTTGCCATCCATCCGGTTTTTGTATTGAAGAACCAGAACGGAGCAACCATACCCAGCGGATCATACTGGTAGATGTGATCATAATTCGTTGAGGACTCAGCAGTAAATACGTCGTTAACCTCCCCAACTATGGTATCATAATAGGAAATGTAAAAATATCCCGTCTCTCCCCATCCGGAACCCCAGCTGTTCCTGATGATGAATGCACCATTGCCTGGAGGAACGGTAGAAAATTTTGATTTGTCATAGGTATCATCCCAACCGACAATCGTCACATAATGATTGAGGACATCAGATCCCATGTAATAGTACGAATTAGTATTCTGATTCCAGTAACCTGACGAAATTTGCGTTGACCCTTCCCAGCGCATGGATGTTGCCACTCCCCCATACGTCTCGATGGCATTCTTAATATTGGTATTATCGGTTGAACCCGTCCGGCCCGGTAAGAAGTACACATTCTGGACATGTTTTCTCACCAATTTATCCGTGGGGGATAGAGAGGATGAGGGATTGAATGGATCATCCGCCTGGCTGACTGGTCCTGACCAGCGGGCGAGGTAAGCAGTTGACTCCAGCAACTGTCCTCCCTCTTCAGATCCCCGGTCGAACCCCTCCGGGTAATTCGTGGAAAGCAGGTTTTTCAGGTTATTTTCGGAAAAAGCCCAAGTTTCTCCGGGCAGAAGGTAAGATTCCAGCGATCCGTATGTGGCAAATGCCCAGCAGGTCTCGCTCGTTAACTGGTTTTTCACAGGACTTACCTTTCCCGTCGTCCTGAGATCATACGAGGGAGCTGCTCCTCCTGTCGGAGCAGACATTGAATAAGGATCAGACGACCCTGTGTCCTGAACAACAAAAGGACCCTTCAGATGTGACAGACTAAAGGGGAGGGGGACGCCCCCCAGTGCATGCCTCTGATCACGTGCTGCTTCTCCGGCACCGGGATTTGTTGTTTGAATCATCTGCTTCTCTTGTTGACCCTGAAGGTACTGTAGTAAATCCGGATTGAGGGGAGCCATATCAGCAGGGATGCCTGCTCCAGGCACACCCTCATCATGAAGTTCAGACACATTCGCCCGCCCTGATGGTACAATGACCTGAAGCACTGCATCCGCCGCAGATGCGCACGATCCAAAAAATAAAACAATAAAAAATGCAGTAAGAATGAAACCGATCGTAGTTGTAGGATTGAGATGGGACGCCATAATGTTTTATTATATTTTTTTCAAACTATTAATCTTGTTAAATGCTGTAAATTCTAATCGGGACAGATTGATCCGTTTTCCTTCGGCGGGTACAAAAACAATTCTTCCCGTTTCCCAAAATCCTGATTTATCAGAGAAACCCATAATTACTGAAGGGATATCCTATGGTTGTTCGTATCGCGTATTTTTCATGGAAGGGGCACACGCAGAAGGTTGCAACTGCCCTTGCTGAACGGGTGGATGCCGAACTGGTCAGGATCGAACCACTCAAAGAGTTCAACATAGCAATTGGCGGGATGAAAGCATTCATGTCGGGAAAATCGCCCATCAAACCATGCAAAACTGATCTTTCCGGCATTGATATCCTGATCATTGCTACTCCGGTCTGGTCCGGTAAGGTACCTCCCTTTGTGAACGAATACCTGTCCGCGGTGAGCGGCGGGGAGGGAAAGCCATTCCACATTATCGCGGAGATGGGGGGACGCGGATCTGAAGGTGCGGTCGCTGCCGTGAAGATCCAGCTGGAACAGAAGGGAATGCGTTTTATTTCCTCTGCAGCGACCGTTGAGCGGGATGTTGACAGTGGGGTATTTACTGCTGCGGTCGACGCATTTGCAGAAGGGATACGAAAAACGGGAGGGCACTAAGGTGCCCGGGCCGGGGAAGTCAGAAGCACGATCTCTCCTTCTCTACCGGGAAACCGGTCATCGCAGTCAGGGCTGTTCTTTGCCGGTAGTTGGTTGTGATAGCAACAAAAACCGTTGCTGATCGAAACAGCTGAGGAAAAAGCAGCAGCACCCGGTCAGGAAATACCGCGGTACCTGCAAAACCGGCCAGGAATGTGAACTACATCGGTTTTTTACGGGATATGCGAATGAGAAAAAAAGGGGATGGACAATTATTCTTCCGGTTTGATCTCACTCGCTTCTTTTTCCTTCTTCAGGTTCTGGGCGAGGGCAATAATACCGGTCGTGTCTCCCAGGCCCATGGTATTCAGGACAGACGAAGGGACAAGGATCAGGACAGAATTATTTGTCTTGAGTCCTTCGTAGAGCATGTTCATTCCCCGGAGGTGGAGGGCAGTAGGGTTACCTGCATAGGTCTTTGCAGCATCCTCAAAACTTTTCGCAATCTGGCGTTCAGAATCCCCAAGGATCACCCGTGCCTGACGCTCGCGTTCCGCCTGTGCCTGCATGGACATGGCGTTCTGCAGATTGGCCGGAATCTCCACGTCCCGGATTTCTACCGATAACACATTGATTCCCCAGCCGTCAATCCTGCGCTGGATAACCTTCTGGAGTTCGTGGTCGATTATTTCCCTGCCGGCCAGCATATCGGCGAGCATGGTCTTGCCAATGACGTCCCGCAGCGCTGTCTGCGCAGCAAGGAGTACGGAATCCTTGTAATTCTGGACTTCGAGAGCCGCCTTCTCGACATCAAAGACCTGCCAGAACAGGACCGCGTCGACATTCACTGGTACGGTGTCCTTGGTGAGTGTCTGTTCAGCATTGAACGAGGTTGTAATCACCCGGGTATCGATAATGTACGGGATCGTATTCAGGAACGGTATGATCACGACCAGTCCTGGTCCGCGTATCCCGACATATCTTCCCAGGAACAACACAATAACCCGTTCCCACTGGTTGACAATTTTTATGCTTAACGCTAACAGAACGAGGAGAAATACCAGGACAAGAATGATAATAACAATTGTCAGGGGGTCCATTCTATCCACATCTTGTATACCGTGACTACTCTGTTGGTGGCAAAAAAGGTATCTGAAGAGAATGGGTTGTATAAAAAAGGCAGGAAACGGTAATTTCTTCTTTTTTCTCTAAAAAATGTTTCAAAAATTAGAACGAATCAGTCGTTATTTATTGTTGACAGTAAAGAACGGATTTAATGCAGATTTATCGGTTTCATTATTGTGTACTTTTCTGATGTGTCTGCATTTATGTTGAATTAAGAGGTAAGACATGGTACAGAATAAACCATATCATGATAACCATGAAGCACAAAGGACTGAACACGGGAGAATAAGATTTACCCGGTTCATATTGTTTGTCGGAATACTGCTTCTTTTAACCACCTGTTACGTCAGCGCCGTCAGCAGCGGGGATGCAACAGCAAGTGCAATTCAGACTCTGAACGTCACCACTATTCTGCCGACGCAGACTGTGCATACAGCAGCTGTTCAGCCCGGAACGCTGAATGTGACGGCAGTACCCGCTCCTGGTACTGCTGCCCTCAGCACTGCACCCGTTTCTCCGGCTCCTGCAGAAAATTCCGCGATGAAACAGGCTGTCGCCGATCACAAGGTGATGTTCATGCACAATATCACGACCGCACAACGAATGGCAGCAGCACGGGACGCGGCCGCAAAGGGCCTTGTTGCTGGCAGTGATGGTTCAGCAGGGTCGGGATATCAGATTGCCGCAGCGCCTGTTCCCGGGGGAACACCCGACTATTTCGGTCCCTACTCCAACTATGCCAACAGCCAGCTGCCCACAGACAATGGTCTGGGAAGTGTAATACCCGGTACGGGAATACGGAAGTTCGTTGATTCCCTCCCAGGACTTGGACCCACCGGAGCAAACAATCTGGGGCAGTACATTCCCGTTGCACAATCAGACACTTCCTCGTACCCGGGTTCCGATTACTACGAGATTGGCCTCGTCCAGTACACCGAAAAGATGCATTCAGACATTGATCCGACCGTGCTCAGGGGCTATGTCCAGCTCGAGACCACAGCCAATTCAGGAACAAGCAGGCATATAGCGTTGTCCTATCCCAATGGCAGCGCGATTCGCAATGCAACCGGCGTTCAGGTGTACGCGTATGACAACCCGCACTACCTTGGGCCACTCATTGTGGCAAACAGGAATGTGCCCGTCCGTGTGAAGTTCCATAATTATCTCGCGACGGGGACTGACGGCAACCTCTTCATCCCGGTAGACACGAGCCAGATGGGGGCAGGATTTGGCCCCAACGGGGTGAACATGTACACCCAGAACCGTGCCACCATTCATCTTCACGGGGGAACCACTCCCTGGATCAGTGACGGGACGCCCCACCAGTGGACTACTCCGGCTGGCGAGAATACACCCTACCCGGAAGGAGTAAGCGTCAAAAATGTCCCGGATATGGACGGGGGAAATGAACCGGTCGGCACCCTCACGTTCTATTATACCAACCAGCAGTCAGCACGGCTGGTCTTCTATCATGACCATGCATATGGAATTACCCGCCTGAACGTGTATGCCGGAGAAGCAGGAGGGTACATCATCCGTGATACTGCAGAACAGGGACTTATTGCCAGTGGAGCGATCCCCACTGCCGAAGTTCCGCTCATCATTCAGGACAAATCATTTGTTCCGAATACGTCCCAGATAACTGCGACCGATCCGACCTGGAACTGGGGCAATCTGAGTACACCCTGGCCGCATACCGGATCACTCTGGTATAACCATGTGTATATGCCCCTGCAGAATCCGGGCGATGCCAACAATACGAATGCGATGGGGCGATGGGATTACGGGCCCTGGGTCTGGCCGCCATTCACCGGAGCCCTGCACCAGCCGGTAGCAAACCCCTTTTACGATCCTGTCGGTGCCCCGTGGGAACCGCGGCTGAACCCGGCAACCCCAAACCCGTCCACATCCCCGGAATCCTTCATGGATACCATGGTCGTGAACGGTGCAGTGTACCCGTATGTCCAGGTAGGACCGCATGCCTACCGTTTCCGTATCCTGAACGCCTGTAACGACCGCACACTCAACCTGCAGCTCTACTATGCGGGATCCAATGCAACCATGTGGTCCGGGACGGCATTACTCAATGGAAGCGCCGGTGAAGTGAACATCGCCCCTGCAATTCCGGGTCAGCCAGGTCAGCCGGCAAACTGGCCGACTGATAACCGTGATGGTGGGGTCCCATGGGCAAATATGTCCGGCCCCTCGTGGATACAGATCGGAACTGAAGGCGGGTTTATGCCGGCACCGGAAGTGATCCCACCCCGCCCGGTTGACTATGATCTGAATCACAACTATGGGGTTCTCAACATCAGGAACCATTCGCTGCTTCTCATGCCCGCTCAGCGGGCTGATGTTATCGTGGACTTCTCCGGAATTCCCAATGGTGCAAAACTGGTCCTGTATAATGATGCGCCGGCACCTGCACCCGGCGGGGACTCGAGATATGATTACTATACCGGCGACCCGGACCAGACCCTTATCGGAGGGGCTCCTACTACCTTTGCGGGATATGCGCCAAATACGCGGACCATCCTGCAGATCCAGATCAATTCATCTATCGGCCAGGTCGGTCCCGCGTTCAGTCAGGCGACATTGAATGCACAGCTGCCGGGTGCGTATGCACAGTTCCAGGATAAACCGATTGTTCCGGAAGCCGCGTATAACATTGCTTTCGGAGCGTCCTATCCGACACAATACGTGAACCTGACCAATACCTCAATAACCTTCACCCCCGCCGGTGCATCATCGCCGACGACAATCCCCCTCCAGCCGAAAGCCATTATCGGGGATTTCGAGATGGATTATGGCAGACTTACCGCAGTCCTCGGCACTGAGATTCGGCGGAGTGACGATACCATTGAGGGCAGGGTCCCGGCCGGGTATATCGACCCCCCGACTGAAGTCCTTAAAAACTCCCTCAACGTTACACCAATCGGATCGCTTGATGACGGAACCCAGATTTGGAGGATAACGAACGACGATGTCGACCTCCACCCTGTTCACTGGCATATGGTTAACCTCCAGGTGATCAACCGTGTCATCTGGGACGGAACAATCGTGCCACCTGAACCGAGTGAGCTTGGCTGGAGAGAGACGATAAATACACCTCCGTTGACCGATACCATTGTTGCCCTGAGGCCGATGACGCCGGATCTTCCCTGGGAGCTCCCCAACAGTATCCGCCTGCTCGATGTCACGCAACCGATCGGATCAACGGATCGTTTCACCGGTCTTACCCCGTCGGGTGACCAGGCGCCCGTAACCAACCATCTCGTTAACTTCGGGTGGGAATTCGTCTGGCACTGCCACATTCTCGGCCATGAGGAAAACGATTTCATGCATGCCATGCCCGTGGCTGTCGCCCCCCGGGTTCCACCATCCGGACTGACTGCTGTCTGGGTAGGCCCGAACAGCACCCCAAGAGTAAACCTGGCCTGGGTGGACAATTCGGTGAGCGAGACGAACTGGACCGTCCAGAGAGGTCCTGCACCTACCGGTCCCTGGACAGATATTGCGGTACCGGCTTCAACAACCGGACCGCAGACCGGAGGTACAGCGAGGTACACAGATATGACGGTCTCATCGGGTACCACGTATTATTACCGGGTGCTTGCCACTAATGTTGTCGGAGATACGACGCAGTATAGCCTCACTTCGGGCTCGGGTACGGTTCTCAATTCAACGTATCCCTACGTGATTGTCAGTTCCGGACCTTCCGGCGTTGTTACTCCTGATCTTAGCTGCAAATGCAGGAGATAAGACCGGAGTATACCGGCCTGGTGCCGGGTTCTATCTCAAGATGGATAACGGCTCCACATGGAACCCGGCCACGGATGTCTTCCTGCCCTGGGATAACGCGGCCGGTGACCTGCCGATAGCCGGTGACTGGAATGCAGACAGCCGGGATGAGACCGGCGTTTACCGGCCCGGTGCCGGGTTCTTCCTCAAGATGGATAACGGCAGTACCTGGAATCCGGCCACGGACGTCTTCCTGCCCTGGGATAACGCAGCCGGTGACCTGCCGATAGCCGGTGACTGGAATGCAGACAGCCGGGATGAGACCGGCGTTTACCGGCCCGGTGCCGGGTTCTTCCTCAAGATGGATAACGGCAGTACCTGGAATCCGGCCACGGACGTCTTCCTGCCCTGGGATAACGCGGCCGGTGACCTGCCGATAGCCGGTGACTGGAATGCAGACAGCCGGGATGAGACCGGCGTGTACAGGCCTGGTGCCGGGTTCTATCTCAAGATGGATAATGGCAGCACCTGGAATCCGGCTACCGATGTCTACCTGGGATGGGATAATGCAGCCATTGACCTGCCGGTTGCCGGTGACTGGAATGGGGATGGCAGAACTGAGAACCGGGTATACCGGCCGGGTGCCGGGTTCTATCTCAAGATGGACAACAGCAGCACCTGGAATCCGGCTACCGATTCCTTCCTTGGTTGGGATAACGCAGCCGGCGACCTGCCGATAGGCGGTAATTTTATATAAAATATTAAAATCTTTCCTCTTTTTTTATTTGTCACCCGGGTAAACCAAAAAAGGAGACCGCAAAAAAATACCCGATAATCGTGAACAAATTACCCTTTTTTGCCGGGCCACGATTTCATTTTTTACTCTTGATACGCCACGGAGACTGAGGGTTTTCGGAAATCCCAACCACAGGTGGCCAAAGAACGTTACCTAAAAAGTATTTTCCCGCTGTATCACCAATGTGTAGTGATATGGAAACCGGCTTGATCTACGCAATTTTAACAATCATTATCGGGATTGTAATCGCCGGGCTTGCACGGGGCATCGTACGCCTGCTGAAAAAGTATGCGGAAACCACGAGTACCAGATGGGATGACGTTATCCTTGCCGCAATCGGCACACCCGTCCAGGTCGGTATTATTGCAGTTTCTGTTTATATTGCGCTGAAATATTTTGGCATTGTTCCTGAACAGTATGCATGGACAATTTCCGATGAAGTATTGAATTCCATCTATATCCTGCTGGGGACATGGATAGTCAGCTCTTTTGCCCATAATATTATTCTTATTTACGGTCATGCCATTGCCGAGAAGAGCGAGGGCACGCTTGATGACCGGCTTGTTGAGTTCCTGGAACTGACCGCCCGGTACCTCATCTGGTTTGTCGGGATCATGCTGGTCCTTGTCAATCTTGATGTCGATATCACCCCCTACCTCGCCGCTGCAGGTATCGTGGGGTTGGCGTTTGCCCTCGCGGCCCAGGACCTTATCTCAAACTTTTATGGCGGGGTCATTATCACGATTGACAAGCCATTCAAAGTCGGTGACCGTGTCAAAGTAGAACAATATTATGGGGATGTCATCGATATCGGGCCCCGCAGCACCCGGCTCATGACCCGGACCACCAGATCATCACCATACCCAACAACAAGATGACCACCAATTATATCACCAATTACAATGAACCCGACCAGAAACTCCGCATTACCATTCCTGTTTCTGTTGCCTACGGAAACGATCCAAAAAAGGTAAAAGAAATGCTGCTCGATGTCGCTCATTCCGCCATTCAGGAAACCGGGTATCTGCTTGAAGAACCCGCCCCCCGGGCATTTTTCAATGAATTCGGGGCATCCGGCCTGAATTTTACCCTGTATGTATGGGCAAGGAAATACGATCTGACCGACGAGATAAAAGACGCCGTCAACCTGCAGATAGCCGGACGGTTCGCATCGGAAGGAATTGAGATACCCTACCCGCACATGGATGTCCGGATAAAAAAATAAATTTTTTTCTGGTGATACAGGCATAAATGATTCAATTCAAACCCGAAACACGAATATCATACGTATATGACGGACACCCGCCTCAGGGCCTCTCCGAGGCACGGCGGGAAAAAAAGTTTTTAAAAATTTTTGTCACCCATCCACCTCGGGGGTGCCCTGTTTTGGGACAGCGGTAATTATCGTACTTCTGACGGCGTAACAATCTCCACATCATACCTGATTACGATCTTCATGGGAAATGTTTTAGAAAAATCTGAATGATCACTTATGTTTCACGTGCTGTTTTTCTGCTGTACCTGAAATGCGATAGCTTCACCGAACGTGCCAGACTGTCATCACCCCGGTTTTATCCCGGCTGATGCGGAAATACCAATTTATTGGTGTAAAAGGAGGGGATAATCAATGAGGATCTCATATCCCTGAAGGTCACCTTCCATTTCAGGACAATGATTGTGCGAAGATACGGACTTTTTCTGCTGCTCCGGAGGTGAGAGGTAACCCGTGACCGCACAGGAGTACATCAAAATCGAGTGTTGCAATCATTTCAATCGATCGCCGGGCTTCAGCGAGGTCCATGGAGAACTGCGGGGAAGCACCGGTTATTTTTTCACCGTCATATTTCAGGATATCCCCCACAAAAAGGACTTTTGCTTCCGGATCAAAAAGGCAGATACTGCCGGGTGTATGACCGGGCGTGTGAGTGCAGGTAAGACCGGCGACAGTGTCACCATTTTTAAGCCGGATGTCAGGTTCCACACACGCAGGTCTGAAAAACATGCCCAGGATTCTGAACGGCAGACCCAGCCTTCCCTTCGGCAGAGGGTGGGGTTTTTTTCCCGATACAAAATCTGCATCTCCCTCGTGGACTGCGACACTGGCCCCGGTGAGTTTTTTCAGCTCGGAGACATTCCCGGTATGATCGATATGATAGTGCGTCAGGATAATTGTCGCGAGGTCAGAAGGGGTGCGCTTGAGCGTATCCTCGATGTAGCGCAGGATTTTTTTGCTGTTGCGGGGCAGCCCGGTATCGATGAGAGTTAACCTGTCCCTGACGATAATGTAACAGTTGCCATTCACATCATCAACCCGGTGAATTCCTGGTACGATCTCCATGATTGAGTCACCATTCCTTTGGATGATGAAGGGTAATAAGGTTACAGATTTTCCCCAATGTCTTTTCCGGAGTTCCTCCAAACATTCTCTGCCCACGATATTCTTTTTTGATCAATCGGGTTCTTTCCATGCAGGTATTCTTACTCTTCCGGCCCCAGAATACTAAAACAATTATTTGTCCGGCAGGGTTTTTATCGGATAAAAACCAATCTATTGCGAGAGACTGGCATGGGATTTTCAATCAAACCGGGAACTGTCGAGAATATTATCGTCGTTCTTTTCGAGATAAGTTTTATTTTACTCGCTGTCCAGGCAAATAATATCGATGATATCTCCCGGATGAAGATAGCGATAACGGCATTTTTCATAACCTTATTGCCCTATGTCGCGGAGAAACTGCTGCGGATCTCGTTACCGTTTGGGGTGAAAGGTATGATTCCATTCGCCCTCTTTTTACATGCTGCGGGCGGGATCATGCGCTGGTACTGGGAGCTCTCGGGAATCTACTATGACAAGATTGCCCATACGGTCAGCGGGTTTGCTCTCGGACTTTTGATGTTTACCTGTATTCTGACCGTTATCCTGTTCACTGGATGGGAGCTCCGGAAGAGATCTGTCCTGTTCCTGACCGCACTGATCACCTTCTCCTTAGGTATGTTCTGGGAGTTCCAGGAGATGTCAATCGACAGCGTGATGATGACGACGTACTCAGGGGGCATGTATGACAGTATCGGCGATACCATAGGAAATATCGTCGGCATCATTTTCTGCCTCTACGTTGCAACGCTGTATATGAATTCTGTACCGCCGCACAAGAGCCTGTCTTACCTTGTCAGGAAAGATCAGTAAGCGTGCAGGATCAACCCGTCCCGGATAACGACTGGCGAAGAACCGGCATTCATATAAAAAAAGAATGTATTTACTCTGTTGGCAGCCACCGGTCAACCAAGTGACAACTGTTCGTTTTTTATCCCAATCAGAAGTAAAACAGCGATATAACCAGCATTACATGACTTATCGCAAAAAGAATCGTGATTGCTGCCATTCTCATATGCCATTTGAAAGGAATATGGTAGAGTCCCTTTAACACAAGCATGCCGAGTGTTGCGGTTGTAATAAGGCAGATAAACGTAATAATCCCGAAATATACAGCGAGGGGAAGACCGAAGATCACGACAGAGTTGATTGGGCTGCTCATGGACACCAGTCCTAGTTTAGTGTGAGTTTCATATAAGCACTCCCATTTTCAAAAACAATTTCCACTCCTTTCTGGACGATGGTATGAGTTCCTGCCAGAGGTTGCATAATTCTTTTGTTTATTTCCGGTTTTTGCCAAACTGACAGGAATAATTCGCGGATTTTTCGGGACGGTCCGCTTGAACGAGTGAAGGAAAGCATTATCGATGCGTGATGCGAGACTCAAATGCCGGAGGATTTTAAAAAATTCCCACAAAATGCATCTGTCATGAGAAAAAAATCTGGTGAAACCGTTCCTGCCATAGATCAGTATTTTTTAGGTTCAGACCAGGAAGATTCATGATCGGTCTCCCCGTAAAAACCGGTAGTTATGGGGAGTGTAAAGATTGAATTAGGATGAGTTATTCATTGTTGTGTAAAAATGACCGCTGAAATCATTATCATGAACAAAGAGGCAGTTGCCCTTGCCGCAGACAGTGCCGTAAGCCTTGTTACCGGGCCGGCTGAAAATCCACAGAAGATCTTCACATCAGTAAATAAGATCTTCCGGCTCTCCAGCAAACACACGGCAGCATTCATGATATACAATAATGCTGCTTTTTTAGGGATTCCCTGGGAGCCTCTCATTACCCGGTTTGGCGATTCCCTCGGCCCCGCCCCACTCCCGGCGCTCACCGATTATGGTGCCCGTTTCCTCGATTTTTTAAAAAGCGAACAGGAACTGATACCCGGGGATATTGAAAGGCAGTATTTTACTTCCCTGATCTCTGCCTATTACCTCTCGTTCCGGGAGATCTTCCAGCAGAACTCCATGGAGATTATCCGGCTCCAGGGTGTGATCTCCGAAGATCAGGTAGGTGAGATCGTCGCCGCCAAGATTAATGAAATTTATACAAAAATTTCCGGCGCCGGATTTGTTCCTGGTATCGACCAGGAATGGATAAAAGATCTCAGCCGTGCCTACGATGCCATAACAACGAGGTTAATTTCCGAAGTGTTCGAACAGCTCCCGATTCCGGACCCGGCACGGGTGCAATTAAAGGCGATCCCGTTTTTGTACTTCGGGAAATTTTCAGGACCTCTCGATCCGGCAGGCTCATAATTTTTCCGGACTTGTCATTGCCGGATTCGGGGAAAAAGAGATCTTCCCTTCGCTGGTTACCTATGAAATAGAAGGAAGACTCTCCGGCACCCTGAAATACCAGGAGATTGAGAATAAAAAAATCACTCTCGAACAGGGTGCATATGTTATTCCTTTTGCACAACGGGAAATGGTCGATATTTTTATGTCCGGCATTGACCCGCGGCTTTCCGATGCACTGGTTGACAGCCTGTCAGAGATATTCCATGAATACCCGAAGGCGATCATCGATAGTATTGAAACCATGAATGATGAGGAAAAAACCAGTTTAAAGGCACAGTTCCAGCCGAAAAGCGATGAACTGGTAACAAGGATCTCAACGTATATCGGTAATTACCGTGAATCAAACCTTATCCCTGTCATCAACGTGGTTATATCGCTTCCGAAAACCGAACTTGCGGCGATGGCAGAATCGCTGGTGAACCTGACAACGCTGAAACGAAAGGTTTCCCTGCAGGCCGAAACCGTCGGCGGACCGGTGGACGTGGCAGTGATTTCGAAACGGGACGGTTTTGTATGGATCAGGAAAAAGCACTATTTCAAAGAAGAATTAAACCTGCACATGGTGCAGCGGGATTGAGGTGAAGCAAACCATGGAAAAAAAAGAGACAAAACCAAAAAAAGTCTGCCATTCAGACAAGGAATTTGAAGAACTCTTCCTCCCCGGGTCGCTTGAGAAGAAAAAACTGCAGGAAGCAATAAACGAGCCGAAGAAATTAAAGGAGCATTTAACAAAAAACATCATGAAACCGGAAAAGAAATAACGGGGCGGCAGTCAGTTCAAAAATGACGAAGACAAGGGAAAGGGCGGCAGTAAAGGTAAAAGAACCGTGAATACCGCCTGTATACCCTCATTTCACCATAAATTCCCGATGACTGCTGTCACAAAACGGTTTGTTTTCGGATCTGCCGCAGCGGCAGAGCGTGACACGGTTGCGGATTTCATAGGCGGTACCATTCGCAGATTCAACCGGGATCCTGCCCCGTACCCAGACCGGACCCTTTCCGGTGTTGCCGGGATACTCGATCAGCCCGACCGACGGTGCGAGTTCCGGCTCGATCGCATCAATCGTTTTTTTATTCCAGACGGCCAGACGACCGGAGGGGCAGTTTCCCGCTTCGGTGATGGCAATGTTCTTTGCTTCCGGGTTATCAGAATGGCGGGTAAGGTTCCATATCCCGCCGGCACGGTCACAAAACCTGGCCGAGGCGCATATATCGATAAAGTCCGTGAGGTTGAGAGCCGGTCCTTTGATACGGTCGGCCTGATCACAGTAGGATTTATTGTCCGCTGTTTCGGTACCGTCAAAACCGGTTCTTTCATGCATGCCATCGCAGAACGGCTGGTTTTTTGAATTCCGGCAGCGGCACAGGGAGTATGTTTCCCGTAACGGGTATTTCTTTCCCTCACGCCATTCATAGGAATATCCTTCTTCATCGCGTGAGATGATCATCCTGGAAAGCGGGATGTTCCCGGTAACGACATAGGGGCCATCTTTTATTACGGTAATTTTTTGTTGTTCTTCAGTCGCCGGTGCTGCGTTTTTCTTCCTGGTCTTCATTGTTATTTCCCGTACCTTCCCTGCTGGATTCTTCACCTCTTGTTCTCTTTTTTGCTTCATAATCTTTGGCATCTACAGGTAATGAACACTAAAAAATTGCTCCGGGAACCGGGTGACGGTGCCACGTATCCGGAAATGCCCCTGTTGAAATGCTCACTACCCTGCTGAAGACTCACGGGTTCCCCTCTTCCGTTCTGGCTTCCCAAATGCGATAAACTTTCAAAACGGTCTTTCGTCACGTCGCACTAAATGCAGGGAGCCAGGTGGAGACAGGCCCAGGTCTCTTCTTTCATCCGGTATTTTGATTTCATACCAGGGGGAAAAGAAATCACCAGAGCCAAAATGTCGGACGAACAGGAGATTCACTCCGGTAAAATTCAAAACACGTCATCGCTCTTGCCGCCTCTACAGGAATTCGATGATCTGCATTCCCGGGGCGGTCCTTAACATGCGGGTAAAAACCTTTAAATAAATTGAGAAAAAAGGGGAGAATCTATGACAATGGACAGGAAAAAAGGAATCGGGCTCTGCATGTGTCCAAGGTGCCCGAGTTTCGTTGACTGTAAAGAGGAGATTGCTTTTTGCCTTGCGTCGAGCGGTAAGAGCACCTGCATACGGGAAGAGAAGGGATGTCTTTGCCCGGCATGCCCGGTGCTTGAAGCAGAGGGGTTTTCACATGTCTTTTATTGCACCCGGGGATCAGAAACCGACCAGCTCGCTCACCACTGACGGCTGGAAATGCCACGTGTGCGGGTTCATCGATAAAAATGCAAGTCCACCGGATGAATGCCCGCAGTGCGCCAGTACGGGCAGGGAGTTTGAAGAGGTCAGGGAAAAAAAGAAACTCAGATATGACGGGGAGAAGTTCGATGTCCTCCTCATCAACGGCAGCAACCACCGCTCAAACAACACGGGATACATGGTCGACCTCGTTGAGGAGGTACTCAAAGAAAAAGGCGTCAGTTACCGGCGCTATAACATCAATGAATTTATGATCAACCACTGCTGGTGCTGCTACAGTATGCGGGACAATGCCTGCAGGTACCCCTGCCGGGACCAGCTGGATGATATGCCGGCGTTCCACGAAATGATCATCGCCGCAAAGGCCGTCATCGTCGCTTCCCCGATAAACTGGAATAATATGGCCGCACGCCTCAAGGATTTTCTCGACCGCCTGAACTGTATCCAGAACCTCTGGCTGTTAAAAAAGCCGGGGCTGACGGAGGGAAAGATCGTGGGCATCACAGTCTCGGGGCACGAAGACGGGGCAACAAAGACCGCCATGGATATCTTCCTCTACTTCCAGCAGATGGGATATATTCTCGCCCCGTTTGGTGTTTCCTACCGGACCCACGGGGCGCAGTTCAACACGAACACCGATACAGAATATCTCAGAAACGACCCCCTTGTGATAGTGAAAGTCAAAGGGATGGCGCAAAATGTAGTAGAGATGCTCCACCTTGACATTGAAGATAAACTGAAAGGAAAACTTTCACCGGTCTGTGAATAAAGCAGAGGAAGGAATTTGTTTCCTGTTTTCATTTAAAAAGAGGGTCACTTTTACGGGAAAGGGGATACAATGTGAAAAAACAGGGAATATTCCCGAAATATTTTTTTCCTGAAACTCAAATCTGGTACCCTTTCCTTTCGGAAAGGATATCCGGGTGTTACTTTTTTACTTCTACGACGAGATTATGTCCCTCCGAAGCCCCTGTGTTCTCAGTTGCGTGGGATCCTGCTTCCATCCATAACGTCTGGCCGGCCGTGAGATCAAATTCACCGCTCTTCCCATCGGGAAAAGTCAGCTTGAATCTGGCTTTTTTCATAACATAGACGACATGATTGTGCGGATGATTATGCATCGGTGCTTTTTCGCCGGGTTTGAGGTGAATGTCCAATACCCGGACCTTCTCATTTTCCATGAGGAGTTTATAGGCATTGGCTGCCGATTTTAAAACGTCTGGTACTTGTTCCATATTTTTACCCTTTTTTTTGTAGATTGATAATTTTTTGAACTGAATTAATCATATTTCTCTGGCGAATCCCGGACTATCCGGAGAGGTCAGCCGAAGAGACCTTTCTTCTGCTTCTCTGCCGCGGCGATACTCTTCAGACGCTCGAGCTCGGCACGTATAGTTGCTTCACGTTGCCGGGTAAACGATTTCAGGGCCGGGCTCGTCGTCGGATCACTCACGATTTTGTCCATTGCATTGAGAGCCGCAAGATCCTCGTTCACATGGGTCTCGATGTCGTTTGCCGCTGCCTTGTCACCGCCGAAGAAGAATATCACGATCCCATTACGGGTCTTTATTGCGGTCTCAGCTGCCGATAAGCTGGAGAGGGAGTCCTCGATGGTCTTTGCATGCTCCGCCAACTGAGAAGAAGTTGCTCCCTGCACTGAGGTGAGTGCCGTGAGGCTCGTTGTCGCAATCTCCGCCGAATCACGGGACTGACGGCCCGGATCTGAATTGCCAGGAGACGATAAGCTCAGGTTGCTGCGGTGCTCGATCTCATGAGCTGTGATCGTCGAGATGCCGTGTTCGATCTCGATTTCGGCAGCGTCTCCCGAAGAGCTGTTGCCCGAAGTGGAGTTGTCTGTGCCCGAGCCAGACGAACGATCTGACGAGGAGGGGCCGGAACTGTCGGATGTACCGGAACGATCCGAACCCGGGGTGTCGGTCGCGTGCGGCGTTTCCAAACCGGAACTGTCAGACGAACCGGAACGATCCGAACCCGGGGTGTCGGTCGCGTGCGGCGTTTCCAAACCGGAACTGTCAGACGAACCGGAACGATCCGGACCCGGGGTGTCGGTCGCATGCGGCGTTTCCAAACCGGAACTTCCTGAAGAGGAGCCTGAAGATCCGCCAGAGTCCGAACCACTTCCACTGCTGTCCTCTTTTGCCACAACACCCGTCCCACAAACGAGCATCGCAACGATGATCAACGCTACAACCAGTTTCTTTACCATTGGTTTGTCACCACAATCTAAAATTACAGATTTGATATTTTAATATGTGTATGATACTAATTCCGACGTCATACGAAGAGAGAGTCAACCGGATAGCGAAGCGGGATGCGGTTGCAAAAAGGGAAGAAACCAATTTCCGGGAACAGATCCCTCCCGGTTTTTACTTTACCCTGATCTTTTGGTCCGATCAGGGGCCGGCATGGATCGGTACAAAATACCTGTTTCTCATGTGACGGTGCTGGATCGAATATAATACCTTTTTCTGAGAGGGACAAAGACAAAAAGATCAGGCCGGAACCTAAAATTTCTGGCGGTTCACGCTCTCATAAAAACAAGATACTTCTGGGCATCAAAATACCCAAAGGTCAACCGGTCCTCGTTGATATTGAACCGGGGAGACTTCGGCAGCAGGGAGAAGCTGGTAGTTTCAATGTCCCGGGTCTCCTCGGTCTCCTGGGTCCAGGGGCAGGTGTTCTCTTTGACTTCGGTAAGGTTGGTGACGGCAATCGTCTCTCCCAAAGTCGTGTAGCGCCCCGAATAACTCCTGCACCCATCCGTATAACCACTCACCTTCCCATCTTCGCTGAATTTCAGGGTGATATTAACCAAGGGACCGACCATGATCATGGTCTGATTACCCCCGTAATAGGAGACCAGGTGCCATGAGGGACTGGTCAGCTCGGCCGGTCCCCGGGGAGTACGGGAAGGGAGAGGTAATGTACAGCCGGCGGCGAGTACGCAGATTACGAGAAGAGCGATCAGGGCTGACCGTTTATCCATTAACCCGGATGTTTGGAACGCAGATTTATTAAACGTATTGAATAGCCGGATCGGTCATCGGGCCAGGAAGTCAGGAGGCGATTGGAACCTGAGTCAGGTGCAGGTCTGAGGATACTTTTAGCGGTAATCAGCCGGCTTTTTGCTTCGGGTTTTTACGTTTGCCGCCAAACCGGTAATCTCCGGGGGGCACCAGCAGCTCAAACCGTGCTCCTCTTCCGGGTTCACCCGTCTCATGTACGGTTATGCCGGTGACAGAACAAATCTCCGCGACAAGAAACAATCCGAGCCCGGTATGCCTTCCGTAATCTTTCGAAAAAATTTTTTCTTTCTCGTATGCAGGAACGCCAACCCCGTCATCTTCCCAGAAGATGACCAGCCCTTCAGGTCCTTCACGCGTCGACACGTGAATCTCACGGACCTTCCTGCCATGCCTGACAGAATTATCCAGGAAATTGTAAAAGACCTTTTTAAAGATCGGGTCTGCCAGGATCTCAACCTCAGGTAGATCTATATCCAGGGATAGTGATGGAGGGATCTGCAACCGTGATATAACCTGGTGCAGGTTATGCCATTGGGGTTCATGAGACCCAAGGTCCTGGTACACCCGCGTGAACTCGATCTGCTCCTTTATCGCCATTGCCGCAGATTCCAGTTTTTCAATACTTCCTGCCATGGTGGGATCCCGGGACATTGTTTTTGCGTGTTCAAGTATCCCCAGCAGGACAGAAACCTTGTTAAGGACATCGTGACGGGTGACGCTGGAGAGAAGGTGGAGCTTCCGGTTGGCTTCCCTGAGTGTTTCTTTTGCATGCTCAAGTTCGGCATACTTTTCCCGTAATATCTCTTCTGTCCCGGTGAGTTGCCGGTAGGCTTCATGCAACCGGGTTTCAGCATTCTTGCGATCGGTAATATCAAGGGCGGTGAACATGACGCCTGCCCCGATAGTGGCAGGGTCAAGGGGGGTTGAACTGAGCAGGATATCCCGGATAATACCATCCTTGCGCATCCAGCGGGTCTCGACCGTCCCGGTCCCCCGTTCCTGTATCAACGCATATTTTACCGAACCCACGTATTCGTACTCTTCATCGCCCGGATAAAGGATACGGGAATTTTTTCCCACCAGCTCTTCCGGGAAATACCCGGTCATTTCGCAGATCCGGTCATTCACCCGTATAAGAACCCGGTCTGCCACAAGCCCGATCCCCACCGGTGCGGCGCGGAATATGCTGGCAAGTGAGGCTTCACTCTCCCGCAACGCATCTTCTGCCCGTTTCTGTTCGGTGACATCACGGCCGACAGACTGGTACTCAGTGAGAGCCCCGGTCTCATCAAAAATTGCCCGGTCGCTCCAGCGCTGCCAGCGGACCTCTCCGTCAGCCAGTATGATCCGGTGGGTAACAATCGACGTGGGATGTTTCTGTGTCAGTGAGGCAAAATGGTCCCGTACAAGAGGGTCATCTTCTGGCGGAATCCGGGGCACAAATTTTCTTCCGATAATCTCGGCGCGGGATTTATTAAAATACCGGCAATAGGCCTGGTTGACAAAGACATGGGTACCGTCCGGCAGGAACCGGGAGATGAATTCTGTCTGGTCTTCGACGACATCACGGTACCGCTGTTCGCTGGCTTCCAGTTTTTTATTCTGAATATTCAGGGTGGTTTCACTGGTTTTTGCCTGTTCAAACGCAACCTGCACCTGTTCGTATGCTCCCCGAAGTTCTTCTTCTTTTTTCCGGATCGAGGTAACATCCTGGAGAGTCTCAATGGCCCCGGTAATGTTTCCGGAAGGATCCCTGAGGGGTGCAGCAGTAAAAAAGAGCCATGTTCCTCCTTTCATGAAGGGGAAGTAATCTGTTGCTACAATACTCTCCGTCATGACCATGGGTTGTGCCTGTTTTCCTGCATACCAGCGTGAGATCCCATCGATATTCTGATCAACGATAAGATCAGCAAGGCACGGGCGCCGGGAGGGATAGAAGGCCTTCCAGTGATCGGTTGTGCCTACGATATCAGATGCCGCAATGCCGCTGTATTCTTCCAAGGCCCGGTTCCAGAAAATGACACGGTGACTGGCGTCGATGACAAACTCCGGGATGGGCGAACCCTGCACGAGATCCTGCATGGTCTTTTGCGCTATCTTGATCTGTATGGCCTGACGGATCTTATGCGCCAGCTCGGCAAACTGTGATTTGGGATCACCCCCCTTTTGCAAATAGAAGTCAGCACCGCTGTTGAGAGCCTCAATCACCACCTCTTCCCGCCCTTTACCGGTAAAGATGATGAAAGGCAGGGTATTCCCCCGGGAACGGACGGTCTTTAAAAAGGCGATCCCGTCCATGACCGGCATCTGGTAGTCGGATATTACACAGTCATATGATGTTCTGGCAAGGGCTTTTAGTGCTGCCGTGGCAGAAGTGAGGGTTTCTACCGTGAAATCTCCGGTTCGCTCAAGAAAGATTTTGGCTAATTCGAGGAGCATCGGCTCGTCATCGACGTAAAGAACTGAATACATATCCCTGGATCATACCGCCCTTCTTCCTTAATTCCGGACAATACATCAGAAAGAAAAGGGATATACATTTCGAAGCGGGTTAATCCCCGGTAACCTGCATTCCGGTCATGGGCGGCCCTGACTGACACTCCTTTTACAACGCCGCCATAAATGAACGGGACTCCCATCCCTGCATGACGTGCCCGGAAGCCGGCAATCAACCACCTGGATGTTTACTGCCACGTGATCTGAGCCGGGTTTCGCCGGGGGATACTGTAGGTTTTGTAGCGGGAGTGGCCAAACATCAGGCTGTAGGCGTACTTCCGTCCCGCCGGGAGGGCAAGGGCTTTTTGCAGGGGTTCATAGACCGTGGCAGCCATCGAGAGGAAACCCGCCCAGCAGGTCCCGACACCAAACGCCGGTGCAGTGAGATCGAAATGTGTCAGTGCTATGATGGCATCGACAGGTGCGACGGGGTTGCCCTCAGGGATATGGGCGACCACGAGATGCGGAGCACCCCGGCAGACCGGATCATACCCGTGCTCCCATGCTTTGATGATCGAAGGAACCATCCCGCTCATGGGGTGGTTGCTGTTCCTCAGGGTTTTCATCCAGTCGATTGTCAGCCCGGCGAGCGCATGGACTTTTGCCGGATCATGCACAACCAGCCATTGGACCGGCTGCCCGTTTCCCCCGGATGCTGCGTAGCGCGCTACATCAAGTATCCTTTTGATGGTTTCCCGGTCGACAGGTTCCGGGGTGAAATGGCGCACTGACCGCCGCTTCCTGAGGTACAGGCCAAGGTCTTCCGGTGAAAGGGATCCGGGAGCGGAGGCAAGGGGAACTTTTTCATCCGGCAGGAAGTTAAGGGTGATGGCCTGTGAGGGGCAGGATACCTCACAATGGCCGCAGCGGATGCACATCATCTCTTTTGCTTCGGGTACACCGGGAAGCGTGCGCTCGTCCACAGGACCAATTATTTTCATCGGACATACGATCGGACAAATACCGCACCGGGTGCAGAGTGCCGGGTCAACAAAGAGGGTTGTCATCTCCTGCCATCCTTCCCGGATCATTCTCGCCCGGTTCGTGTTAAATTTTGCTGCATTTTCCCCAGTACCTCCCCTATCCTTTAATTCAGGGTCGTCATTTCTCCCGTGCTGCCGGGAAGTGAATAACCATTTCATCCCCTTGTTTCCTGACGAAGATGCCATCCTCCAGGGTGTTTTCAAAATTTGTTTCAAATTTTGGTTTTCAGGTAACCACCTATAAACCCCCGCTTCACATGCTTAATTGGTGTATCCCAATGTCTTCTACGCAAAGCCAAGGAACCTGTATCGCATTCAGGACCCCCCAGCCGGAACAATACTATAAGACCGTGAGCAGACCCGCGGGATCGGGAGAGTGTGTTTCTCCCGCTTTCATGGATAAGGAAGCTCTTGAGATGCTGAAACGGTTTGGTGAACAGTTCAACCTTGAAGAGATCGGTATCAGTCAGGAAGAGATCGATGAGCTCAGGGTGTTTGATGAGTTTTTAACGGAGCATGTGCGGCCAAACGGGCTCTATGATGTCCAGTGCATGCTGCTCTGGAGCGAGTGGGTCCGGGCTTACCGTCGCCAGATAACGGGATTTCCGAAACTGATCCTCGAAAAAGAGTTCCGCAGCGCCGTCAGCGATACGTTCGGCGTGGCGGTCGCAAAGGATGAGATCCGGGGAACTGTTTTCCCCGGGCTGCGGTTCAAGCCGTAGACCTGCCCCGACGCAGGAATTAACCTCCAAAAAATACATCTTTTCACCCATTCTCCCCGGTCGTTTTTTTTTAAATACAAACCCGGTTTTATAAAAAAGTGTCAGCAACGAAAGAATACCGGAATAATCGTAACCCGTATATCTAATCCACGCGCTATCTCCGGCGGGCGAAAGACGGCTTCGTGGTGAGGGCTTTGTGCCAGGGTCATTTTAATCCGGGTTCGCGATCTCATCTGTAAGCTGGCTTGCCAGCCCCCGGACCTTCCGGTTCTCGAAGGTTACCTTCCCATCGTAGGTGATGAGCAGGATCCGGTGATAGGGGATGGGTTTCTCACCATCGGTTGTCCTGATGCTCATATAATAGGGCTCAAGGGTGATATCAGGGCCGATCACCCGGGAATGATCATGAGGTGCGCCGCGATCCCTGTACCAGACCTGGACTTTGCCAGGATCAAAGCGGTCATCGTGCCAGGTACTGCTGCAGGAGTTTGTGGCTGGTCAACATGATCCATTCGCCCCCAAGCGGGATCGCCGGGTATTTTTGTACACCATGGTTCTTTTCCCATCGTATCACTTTTGTGGACAGAGCATCCCCCGGTGATCCTGATCCCCGGAGGATATTCGGCGGAAAGGGACAAAGACGGGATAGTGACCCCGGTTCTCATCAGCCCACCCGGTTCCCTTCTGCTCACCGCAATTTCAGTCACCTGGATGACGCGGCTGACCTGAATACTCCGTTTTCTCATCTTTCAGTCGTTTCCCGGGTATAATCACATTCCAGCGATTAATTTTATTCATGAACAAAACGTTGTCCCTGCAAAAACGTTGTGGGGGCTCCAGCGAAGTTGCTTTCATTTTTGCCCCCGCCGCCAAATCCCCGAAATTCAGCGTCAACTGATAAATTCCTCGAAAGCCGGGTCAGATCGGTGTCTCCCATGGATGGCTCCCCCCTTTTTGGGGAGTGAGGGAGTCCACCCGCATGACCGGGCTGGATTAACCTGACTGCGCAGGAAAAAAGATTTTTGGCTCTGGAGATAATGCCTCTAGTTTATTCAGCTGTGTGGAATGCTAGGATACCCCCCGCCCCCCAAAGGACGGAGCAGCTGCGGGGGCAAGCCCCCTTGACCCCCTATTGAGCGGTTGGATTTCTCTCTCCCATGCCGAAACGATTGACAGCCTGGATCGATGCGGTGAAACCCGACGAGGCGGTGAGCGCCCGTGGCCCCACGGTAACTAATACCGGTCCCCTCTTTAGATCTCTGAACCATGATTTCGCAGAAGATTGAACTATTCGCAATGATACAAGATTGTTTTAAACATTCTTCCATTTACGATGATTCCCGCCGCCCCCGGAAGTCGCCCTCCGCGGCGGATCGGGAACAACGATTCAAAAAAAACCCTGCCCGCCGTGCCTCGGAGAGACTCCTGAGGCGGGGTTCCATCGTATACATTACAATTTTCAGGTTTGGGTGCGAACACTCTGTTCATGCCTGTTTCGCCAGGCGGAATTTTTTTTGTAAAACATAAAAAGTGAACTGTTTTCATTTTAGTTCATGGAACATTTTTTTATACGATTTTTCTCTTGTTATTACTGCTCAATTATGGTGTTTGAAATGTCACTATGCCTTTTTTTTAAATCAGGTAAATCCACAAATAATTTCCCCTGCTCAGGTTCTCATCAGTGCGGATGTTTGCAATAATTTTCTACCGGCAGTTCCCGGAGATAAAAAGGGGGGGATTACGGGAACTATTGCCTCCTCCAAAAAATATTTATCCTGAAAAAAAGAGGAATTTTGTTTCAGAGGACTTTTAAGAAGGGATCACGGTGAGTCAGACGGGAAGAGGACAACGAGAAGGCAGGCACCGCTGGGGAGAAGGTTACCAGGACCGGGGTATCCGGGGAGGCAGGGATGAGCCATGGGATCCCCTGGACCCGGAGCTTGATCCTTTCCGGGAGATGAGGGAGGAGGACTTTTTGGACCCTGCCAATGAGGAATATATATGGCCGGGGACCGAGGAAGAGGAAGACGATTGAAAGACAGAAGTTCTTTTTTAGCACGGTCCGCGCAGAAAAAAAATAGATCCGGATCTTTTTTACTTACCTGACCTGACCAGTGAAGACCAATTTGCAACCTGCATGCCGGATTTTTCCGCCAAAAAAACAAATTACCGTAAATCTCCTGAAACGAAAAGATGTTTTTTTGCTTCGTGCATTTTTTTTAATTTCGCGGAAACGGACAACCTGACTTTCCTCGTTGAATACGACAAACAATACGATATAGCAGGTCCCCGGCAATTCTCCGGGTAGCGATAATCAGGAAATATCGTCCCGGGCTACTCCTTCACCAGTTCTTTTTTCCATGCCATTTTTTTGATCTTTTCACTGATATTGGGACTGTTCTCCATACGGTGCCAGTCCTCGTTACTCATCCCCATAAAAAAATCGCAGGACGAACATTTGACCCAGGCTTCAAACTGATCGGGAAATTCTGCATGCAGGGTTGATTCTCCGCATTGGGGACAGATGAGCTTCTCCTGCCGGATCGACTCAGTAACATTCTTTTCCCGGTAGTGGGGGATGACCTTTCCCTCTCCTGTACCCTGCGGTGTTTTCACGCCGGGATCTCTGGTCATATTCTGTGCGGTGGCATTTGCATCGGCATATCCGGTTTTGCCGGCTTTGTGTTTTCCTTTATCCGTCATTGTTGTTTCAACTCCATTCCGCGGAAAAACGATTAATTCGAGATGCTATCGGGTGAGATTGAAGGTATACTTTCAATCTGTTCGTAACCACCATAAGGTGGAGAAGTATATCTTTTTTACCTGTTGTTGCAGAAATTGAATCAATCCCCGATCCCGCAACGTTATTGACGGCGGGAATAGAGGGTGCGGGTGATGCTCCCGGGAAGGGCATAAGAATCGTGCGGGTTCTCTCCACGATCTTTAACCTTGTACAACTGGGTTTTTGATGGCGGTGAGACAGGGTCCGGCGATTTTGCCTGAATTTTCCCTGCGGCCGTACTGTTTTATTTCGTTTCGTTTTCTTCACAAAACCTTTTGATTGCTGACGTAAAAACAAGACCGTATTTCTCCTGTTTGATCTCGCCAACCCCGCTGATAGTCAAAAAACTGTCCGGATCGCGGGGCTTCATGCGGGCCATCTCTCTCAGGCTTTTGTCCGGGAAGATGATATACGGCGGCACACCGGCCTGGTCAGCAAGGGATTTGCGCAGGATTTTCAAGTGTAAAAATAATTTTTCTTCGGTATCTGTTGCAACACCCTGCAGAGAGGGCAGGGATTTTTTCAGCGGTGCCTGTTCAGGAGAGGAGAGCCTGAGGGGGTATCTCCCTTTCCTATGCCGTCACTTTTATGCGTTAATCGAATGACCGGGTAGGTATCGCCCGTCCTTGCCAGGTAGCCCTGGCGGATCAGATCCCCGATCCAGGTCCTGATCTGCGATTTACTGTATTCCCTCAGGGTATTGTATGCAGGAAGGTTGTCCAGGTGACAGCTCTGGATCCGGGAACTTCTTGCGCCGGTGAGGACGTCGGCAATGAGTGCCACCCCATACTGCGACGGCAGTCTGCTGCACGCATGCAACAATTTTTCCGGCAACTGCAGTGCCGTCAATCATCTCACCGGGTTGATCGCAGTTGTCACACGAACCGCAGTTTTCACCCGGGTATTCTTCTCCGAAATAGTTGAGTAAAAATTTCCGCCGGCATGAGGGAGATTCGCAATAATCTGACATATCCTGCAGTTTGTGCAGTGCCAGCCTCACGAAACGCTCATCGGATCCGTCACCTTCCAGCAACGAACGGATCTTACCTACATCCCCCCGGCTGTAGAACAGGATGCATTCGCTGTCCCCGCCATCGCGCCCGGCCCGCCCGGTCTCCTGGAAATAGGACTCGATGCTCTTTGGCACATCGTAGTGAACCACAAAGCGGACATCCGGTTTGTCGATACCCATGCCAAAAGCAATCGTTGCGCAGACGATAGCGACATTGTCATGAATAAATTCATCCTGGACGTTCTCCCTGACCTTTTTTGAGAGCCCGGCATGGTAGGCCCGTGCGGGAAAACCGCTTTTCCGGAGTCGTTCCGCCAGGTCTTCAGTCTCTTTCTTGCTGAGGCAATACACAATGCCCGAGCTGTCCCGGTGGTGACGCACATACGTAAGGAGGGTATTGAATGCATCTTTCTTCGGGAGAACACGGTACTGCAGGTTTTTGCGGTTGAAACTGCCGATACATTCACGGGGAGCAGATAATCCCAGTTGCCGGGGAGATGTCTGTTCTCACGGCAGGTATGGCAGTAGCGGTTAATGCTATGACGGGAACCAAAGGAAAGTGTTTTTTTAACGCAGACAACTGGCGGTATTCCGGCCTGAAACTATGGCCCCATTCCGAGATGCAGTGGGCCTCATCGATGGCAAAAAGGCAGATCGGGGATTTTTTAAGGAACCCGAGGAATTCCGGCTGCATGCATTTCTCAGGTGACAGGAACAGGAGCCTGATACGGTTATTTTTCAGGTCTGCCTCGATCTTTTTCCGATCATCGTAGATCAGGGAACTGTTGTAGGCAGCTGCGGGTATCCCCCGTGCATTCAGGTCGTCTACCTGGTCTTTCATGAGCGATATCAGGGGCGAGATGACAATGGTCAGGCCATCGAGGCACAGGGCGGGCAGCTGGTAACAGAGTGATTTTCCGCCACCCGTTGCCATGATCGCGAGGGTGTCCTGGCCTTTCAGGATCGAATCGATGATCTCTTTCTGGTGGGGCAGGAAAGAAGAGTAACCCCAGTATTTTTTCAGGAGGTCATCGGTTGAATCCATAGGTATCTGAGTACTTCGACGTTGCCACACGTAAATGTTGACCTTTTGCCCGGGATATCTGCTCCCGCAGGATGCCTGTCAGCAGCATGTGATAACAAAACTGATCCGTAGTGAACGCTACGTTCCCTTTCTTTTCTCCTCTGTCATTTGAACGACACGTGTCGTTTCAGGCACTGCCGGAGAGGACCACAGTACCGCGGGTCTTGAGAAACCTGCCAAAACCTTCCGAATTGTTCCTGACCATTTCTTCGAAAATCCGGTTCCGTTACCGGATTTCAGGGGGGGTGCTTTTCACGCTCCGGAGAATTTGCGGGATCTAAAAACGGGTTGCATGGCAGCGTATCGTTAAAAAATACCCGTGCCTTGCACCGATGCCTAGCCAGCGTTTATTATTATACGGGGAAAGGTGTGGATAACAAAAAAAAGAAGATGATGTTGTAGTATGTTGTCACTGAACTGCAAAGATCTCGGAATGGAATATTCCTATGAAATGACGGGAACAAATGAGCGGGAAGTCATGAGAAAATTCATCGAATATGCCGAAACTGAACTCAAAATGCCGGTCCTGACCGCAGATACCATCTACCGGGTGCAGATGGCCATTAAAAAATAATGCTCTTTTACACGGTGGCAGTCCGCGGTTCTTTGTCTTTCATGAGAAGAACCTCCGGGAGATAGTATCCTTCTTTCGTAACGTACCTTTACGGTCGGAAAGACACAAGGAGACCATTCCCTCACGACCGGATGGTATACACGATCTTCCCCTCCCGGAAAATGGAGATCTGGCCTCCGCTCTGCGAGACCACGACCCCGATTGATCGGGTGACTTTGGTAATGCTGGCTATCGACAGGTGCCGTGAGCCCATTCCTTTGGGAAGGTTCACCTGGCTCAGGTCAACCGTGATACACCTCCCTGCCGCCTCTACCACACCATTACCCGTTATCAGGAACGCCCCGTCCAGCTGGGCAAACTCCTTGATGGTTCCCTGGATCCCGGCATCGGTTATCTGGCGCTCGGTCTCATGGTGACCATGGAAAGGGTTTAAGACAAACTGTTTTGAGTAGTTCAGGACGTTTTTTGTATCCCCGACAACAAACGCGGTCCCGATCGCCTGTCCCTCCCGCCCTTCCCGGGCAATTTCCATGGCGACCTGGATGACCGAGTCGAGAATATCCGGCTCGACAGCAGTCCCGGAACATATGTCCTTGAGTTCTTCCTGGGAAGGCCGGTTTTCCCGCAGGGGACCTGCCCTCGTTGCCCTGGGGATTCCCGCCACCGCGGGCAGTTCCTTTTTCTTCTGGGTGATCAGGACAACGGCGATGATTACCGCGCCGGTGATTGCCATGGCGATGATGATGAGATATGCAGTCAGGTCATTTTGGGGGGGAGCGGACGGCCCGGGAAGGGTGGAATTCTCCTTATTCAGGTCCAGCGTAATTTTCCGGGTGGTTGACTGGCCGTCAGACTGGATTCCCGTAACACTGACGGAGTAACTCCCCTCGCCGGAGTACCGGTGGGCTACCGGGAGATCGGATGATTTTGTAATGCTTCCGTCATCCCAGTCGACACTCACCCACTGGATAGTGATATTCTGTGATCCGGCGTTGAGATTCCCGTTCAGGGTAACATTCATCCGGTCGATCGCCGGCTCATGGAGTGTCAGGACCGGAGGATTCATCACCGTGACTGGTCCACCGGTTTTCTCAGGGACCGGGGTATTTTGCGCTGCGGGAACCGTAACAGGGATGAGTGACTGCCCCACAGAGATCGTCGTGGTTCCGGTGATATTCTGTCCATCGGACTGCCGGGCAGTGATCGAAAAGGTGTAGGTGCCAGGACTATTGTATACATGCGAGTTCGGGAACCCATGGTATTCCGGCGTCCTGCCGTCCCCCCAGTCCCAGAGAACACCTGTTATTGTTACGTTTACCGACCCGGGATTGACAAATCCGTATATCGTGGAGGTCAGGCTCCTGATGACCGGTGGATCGAAGATAAGGAGCGGGGGAGGGTTGGCGGCAGAGGTCGGGTTCTCCGCGTAGATGAAAACCGGGGGAACCGCTGTCGTCGGCAGGGGGGTAACATTGAGTGCGGTGCCGGCCGGGATCCCCGCGGCAGGGGTAGTATTACTTGCGATCGCGGCGGAGACGAGACCCGGCATGAGGAGGAGAAGGGTGAATACAACAATGATCAGCCGTAATCCGGAAGTTGTATCTCGTACCGTACGCATGGAAGAACCGTTTTTGTTGCTCAATAAATATCGTCATTCTTGCTCTTAAATACGGTTGCTCACCTCCCACGCGGGTGAAAGGAGGGATTCATACTAGGGAAGCATCCCGGTGTATTTCCCCCGGCTCTTTCCCTGCCCGGAATATATCTCATTCTTTTGAAGTAATCATACACCGATCCGGTGTTGTCCGGTGTGGACTCGATAACAATTCCAAAAAACTTTTTATACTTTTTGTTTCAGGTATTTTTTAGTCATGCCGGTATTATCCCGTGTTTATGCGGGAGAGCAGGGGGAAAAAGATTGTCTTGACCGGTTTTTATGCAGGGAGCCTGGAGATAGATAGTGTGCAGGTAATCTGTGACGGGAACTGTCGTTTGCCGGAAAAATATAAGACTGCAGAACCGGACGCACGGGATTAAGCTGGTTGTTTCTGCAGGATTTCCTGGTAGATTTTCTCCTGGAGTGTTAAAAATTTGTTATATGGTTCTTTTTGCTGTGCTGGAATGTTGGGAAAAGTTCGCAGGATTTCGTCCTGAAAATTTTTATCGTCAACAATCCGCAAATTCGCCAGCAACCGTGCAACTCCCTGTTGCTCCGGTTCTGAACTTTTTTCCATGGAGAGGATACCAATCTCAATTATCTTCCGTTCGAAAACGGTATTCTCGACAGAATATTTTTTTATCGTGTCTTTTTTGGCAACCAGCGCAAGGTCAGAAACTTCTAAAAATGTCGACGTTGAGTTAAGGACTGGAAGAGCAATCAGCCACAGGTCGAATACCTTGTCGGTTATGGAATATAAGGGAAATATGATCTCCTCGGTGAGACAGTATTCCCCGAGGGATTTGAGATATTCCAGGGATCCATTTACCACCCTGGGCTGGCCGGTCGTTATACCCAGGCTCGTAAATTCCGCCAGGGATTGGATTGAGTTTTCCAAAATAGCAGCATATACCGAAAATTTATCAAGAGGATTAATTTTATCAATGGCATGTTTTGCAATGGTTTCCTGGCAAACCATGATCCTCTGCGGTGTTTCTGAAAATTTATTCTCTATGGAAATTTCCCCGATGGATCTCATCAGTTCTCTTACCCGGTTCAGAGAACCCGGGATATCTTTCACGGCAATTAATTTCTCAACTTCACTGATAATCGTGATAATCTGCCCTGTCGGAGTATCAAATAAACTTTCAGCACAATGGATTCCGACACTTTCAAACTGGTCAAGAATAATACCTAAAATTTCTTCATCGTGCAGATCAATTGCCTGCCGTGCACATCGTTCAAGATGTGCACAGTATACCGTGACGATCTCACTGTTTTCATCCGTGGTATTTTTTCCCGATACCTGATTATTAACCCGGATGGTGACTAAATTCAGACCATAACGGATGGTAGCCGTATCGTATTTCATTATTGAATTGTGAGTAATATCGAATATTGAGATCAGGAAATCATTATTCACCTGCTGGAGAATCGTTTCTTTGGTAAGACTTGCAGACATTCTTTTAATAATCGTCTCCGGCCTGAACAATTCAAGGATATAGTAGATATACGGAATCAGGGCAATTGCAAGAAATATGGTGAGCCAGTAAGCCCAGGAAATCCATAACTCCAAGGCTGGGATGACATTTCCTTCAACCCCGTTCAGGAGTTGAAGAAGGATTCCCGAATACGCAATAGAGATGATATAGATCCCAAGAAGCAGAAACATGTGAGGACTATTCGAAAAAATATTTGCCACCCGTGGGGTATATGAAGAAGACGTCAGTTGAACTGCGACCAGTGTTAACGTGATAACAAGAGCGATTATCGTTGCTTCACTCTGAATGAGAGCGCTTAACAATAATCTGGCACTGTTCACGTCGGTATGGTTCGGGTTGAGGTACTGCACGAAAACGAATGCACAGAGAAATGCTGCCAGGATAAAGGAAAAGTAATACGTGGTCCAGAATGCCCATGGATGATCTGAAATAAATTCTGCAAATATATCATTCACGGAGGGAATAGTTAAAAATGGAGATGTATGATTGATTTCCTTTGGCATGGGAACTTTCCGTACTGCTACTATGAAGTCGCCGACATATTAGAACCGCCTGTTGATTAAAAAAATTTTATTCTCTTCCTTATCAAACAGTCCGGGATTGAAAGACGTTTACGTACACAAAAAAGAGTATATCAGGCAAAAAAATACCTGCTCCGATTTGAAATCACCGATTATTTAAAAAAAGGAGCCGGAATCCGGCTGACACCGCATCTACTTCATCGGAGGATAATAGATATCCCCGACACCGGGAAGGGGTATCGTTGCGATCGTCGTGTTGATAGCGTCAAGCGAATTTGCCTTGATCTGTTTTGGTGACATCGTGTAGAGGACATTATCGATATAGAGGGAACGTTTCACATCGGCGTTCGAGCTGCCGTAATAATAATAGCCGTTGTCACCGGTCCCGTGCTGGACTGTCCCCCGGAGGGTGAACCCGGTCTGCGGGGTGAGGCCGAATACATACGCCCCGTACCAGACCTGCTGCGGGTTGTAGTACATGCCACCTTGTGTGACCGGGGATGCGGTTACCGCACGGACCGGGATCACCAGGAGGTTCTTTGCCTTATCAAAGAGGAACGCGTGGTGGTCGGTGAGGGCTGCGGAGTCAGAGCCTGCATCGCCGATCTGCACCTTGTCGAGTTGTTTCGGGTTGGCGACATCGGTGACATCGAAGAGGGCCAGCTTGACCCCGCTTGTGGAGACACCGCCCCACTCGTTGGTCGTCGTCTCCTTACCGATGCCGATGATATGGGTCGCATCGTAGGGGTGCAGGTAATCTGAGTAACCGGGTATCTTCAGTTTACCGAGGATCTTCGGGGTTTCCGGTGTTGAAAGGTCGATCACAAAGAAAGGGTCGATCCGTTTGAAGGTCACCATGTAAAGCCGGTCGCCGATGAACCGTGTCGAATAGATCGTTTCCTGTTCGGCGATATGGGTCAGGGCACCGATCGTGGACATCTTCCCGTCAAGGACATAGACATTGTTGTAGGTATACTGACCGGAGTTGGTGTAGACACTGGACGTGGTCGCGAGGCGGAGATTGTTGTTGTATTCATCCATCGAGAACTGGTTGTCCAGGGTCCCCGGCACTTCCCCTTTTCCGACGTAGGTGATCCTGCCGTCCTGTATGGCGATCTTGTGGACAACCGTGCTGGTCTGGTCGGCTTCCTGCCTGCGGATCGCGTCCTGTTCGGCAGTCCGGAGACCATCGAGGATCGACTGCCGCTGGGCATCGGTCAGGGTGTTGAAATCAGCAGGGATGACTGCAGGCGGGACGGCGATTTTTACCGCTGATGCAGGAGATGATACGCCGATATCAGCCGCGGTTGCAACCCCGGCAGACCCGCTGGTACCCATTCCCCCGCTGACGGCAATGGGCTGGGGCGGCATAATCTCCCTTCCACCCTGCATCGTATAGATCACCGGGTGGTACTTCTGGTAACTCACGTACATCGCATCCGGTGAGACGTAGAGGATGTTCCCGCTGCCGAGCAGGTAGGTCTGGGCATCTTTCTGGTTCCCGCTGGCTGCGTCAAACGAGGTGATGGTGGTGAACGTGTACTGGGGTTCGTGGTTGTCGAAATACCAGACATCCGGGCTGGACAACGGTCGTGGTCCCTTCGCGGAGAGCAGGGACAACCACATGGTCCCCGGCATAGAGGTTGATCTGGTTCTGGGTGACCATGTACACGGTTGAGCCGATCATCCGGGCATCAATATAGTTACCGTCAATCGAGTAGTCCTTCATCACCTGGGGGTTTTTCCGGTCACTGATATCGTACACAACTGCATGGGTGGCCGGGGAGTAGTAGCGGTACGGGGGCATCGGCATGACCTGCCCGATGGCCGGTTCGGCAGCGGTTGCCGGTTGTGGACTGGTTTCCGAGGTTCCCATTCCCGTGGTGAAGAGTACGAGGCGGTCGCCCGTGACAAAGATGTCCTGGGGAGTGTCGGAAATTTCTGTCTTTGAGATGACCGATGCACCCGCTGGCGGATACGCGTCGATAATGGCAAGCGTTGAACCGGAGATCGTGTAGATATACTTCCCATCGTTCTTTATGATATCCGGTTCATCGACCCCGGCAACCTGTACGTTGGTCTGCGAGTAGCCGGCCGTTCCCGGCAGGGCAGCAGGCACGGGAGCGGGGACGGTGAGACCTCCCTTTGACTGTTCCGAACTTTGCGGACTATTTACCCCGATGCCGGTCCCGACCGTGGGGACCATGGTCCGATAGTATCCGTCCTGCTGGCCGGTTGCCATCGAATCCCTGACGTACTGCTCGATCTCGGCTGTCGAGTTGAACTTCTTTAAGTCTGGCGATGCGGATGGCGTGATCGCAGGAGTGTTCATGCAGCCTGTCGCAAGGATTGCAGCAAGGATGAGCAGAGAGCCTGCGATGAGGAGGTAATTTTTGGGTGACATAATCTATAACGAGAGTATGTGCAGGAGAGGTCATCAATCTGGCGTTAACTGCGAAAAATTTCGAAGGTATCGGGAATTATGGGGCGCAGAATCAGGAATTACCGGTTTTATGGGGAGAGAATCCGGCGTATTTATTTCCTTTTTTTGCTGGCGACACTCCCGTCATATGGGCGGGAGGCAGGAGCAGGAGGAAAAAGGAGTATTAACAAAGTATGGGAAAAGTCCGGGAGATTTCTCCGCGGCTTTTTACCGGTAGAGTATGATCTCAGTATCGGGTGTAATCATAACCGGTCGAGTGCTTTCCCAATCCTTCATCATTTTTTTGATATCGACGAGAGCCAGGCACGGGGTCCTTCTGCCCGGGTGCGGCTCTCGAAGATCGCCGGCCGGATGTAATTGATGGACCATCCTGTTGAGAAACTCTCCCGTATCTCCCTTTTTGCAATCCTCCTCGGACCGTACCCGGCAGGCTCCCGGTCACTGAAGCAGAGCATAAAGTATTTCCCGCCCGGTGACAGGACAGTTGCAAGGTTTTCCACAAAGAGCGGGCGGTCTTCATCGGACAGGGTATGGAAGAGCCCCGAGTCGGTGGCGGTATCGAATTTCCTGTCGAGGCATGCGAGGTCCAGGGCGTCCATGACAAGAAAATGCACCGTGAGTCTTCGTTCGGCAGCCTTCTCCTGTGCCTTCCGGATCGCGAGGGGTGCAGAGTCGATCCCCCACACGTCATACCCTTCCCCCGCAAAGAGGAGGGCGTGCTCACCGGTCCCGCACCCTATATCGAGGACCGATCCGGTTATCTCTCCCCTCCGGACCAGCTCAACGAACTCCTTCTGGGGGTGGCCGATATCCCAGGGGGGTGTTCCCTGGTAGGCAGCGTCAAAGAAATCCATACATCTCCATTACACCTGAAATGCTTATGTAGTATTTCTTCACGACACTGCCACATGCCTTGGGGCACCAGCCATGCCAGCGATTAAGATCTTTTGCAGGAGTTTTCCGACAAAACCACATCCCTGGATCACCTGTTAATCCCGGGACGGGCACCCGGTTTTGTTACGGGTAATCTTTATTAACAACGTTGCTGGATGCATTCACATGGCAGTACCTGTTGATGCGATACGGGCGATTCATAATGCGTTCAGGATTGATATGGAGCGTATCGATTCCGCCGCATTGGAATCAGCAAAGGGAAAGGAAGGTCTCGCTGGCACCATCGGGTGATTCCGGTTCTTTAACGAAATCCTGGTCTGGCATGCCAAAGGAGAAGAGGCAGTCTGTTTTTCCCGCGGTCGAAAATGTCGCCCCTCTGGTTGCTGAAGCCTACTGGATAGATCACCACGGTCTGGACTCGGCGTTTGACGAATTGAACGCATCGTATTCTGCACGCGACCCTTTGAGAACTGCCCGTGCTACGGCTGCATTTCGTTTTCATCTGGATATGCACCTGGACAAGGAAGACATCCATCTCTACCGGATTTTCCGGGAACGAATCTCCCTGCCCGACCAGGGAAAGGCGATGAGTATTATGGCTGGTATGATTCCCCAGGATCGGTTCCCGGAAGTAGTGGCCTGGCTGTTCCCCTTGATCGGCGCCGATGATCGTGAGAATATGACCCGCATCTGGCAGCAGGTGTTACCCGCTCCTGCCTTCGATGGCGTAAAAGTCCTCATAAAAAAGACCATCGGGAACGACTGGGCTGAACTCTCCCGTCGCATCCCGACTTTATAAAACTTTCACGATCCTACCCCTTTCCCTGAATAAAGCGCCAGGAATATGCCACACCCGGAACGGTAACGATATCCATGGAACAACCCGGGAAGCAGGAATCGTTGTGGAAAAGTCCGGATAAAAAAACAGACAACGATCATCAGACAGTAACCAGGGCATGGCAACGAAGAACCACCCGAGCCCACTTCTCCGGACCCTGTTTTGCAGACAACATTACAAAGACCCGCTGTCTGTCCAGTGCATCAACCGTCCAGAAAAGAGAGTGAAGTGTCTGCCCAGGATTGTTTTATCCATCACGGATGCTTCACTTTTCACGCCATGTATCGTATTCCCCGTGAAGTCCCGGACACGATTACGCGTGAGATCCATTGGGGGAAGAAGGGAAAGGTCCCGAATCAGCGCTCACCAGTGTCTGAACCCGGTCCAGTTCCCCGCCGATAAAGGACCGGAGTGCACGGTCTTCAGCCTCATCCGCGTACCGGGTTCTCAGTTCCTGCATCGCACGGTAACTCCGGATCGATGCGAGGGCTGCGGCCGCTTGCTGCCGTGTTTCGGGCAACTCGTTTTTATCAAGGAGGCGGTTGATAAGGACACCCACCGCCCGGCCGCTTCGTCATGTTCTGCAACCCCATAATCGCACTGCGCCGGATTTCCGGGTCCGGGTCCTGACAACAGTCTATGAGTGATCCTACTGCACCATGATTTCCGCTGTTTCCCAGTTCCTTTATTGCTGCTATCCGCTCTTCCGGACTCTTTTCAACCGTTATTTTTTCGATGAGACGAGTAGTTCTGTCCGTTTTTGGAAGGGGACTGAACCATTTATCGGCCATCCGGGCCGCATTCATCACCATGATTCACCTGAAATATCGGGGACAGGAACAGCGGGATCATTCTGCCGGTATTCCGTCTCCTGGTAGTCTGTTTTTATAGAAAGGAGATACTATGAAAGATTGCCTTCAAATCAAATTTTGAAACAAATTTTAAAACATCAGTCTTTTAAGAACAGTGGAAAAATTGTGGGAATACCGGCAGCTGTTTTGCTTTTTTTAGTAGCACTCCATTCAGGGAGTATTTTGTATGTAACACGACTGCACCATGAGACAGTGAGCCATGATGAATCCTACCGGACCTCTTGTGAGATCGCCAGAATAAAGTGGCCTGGATGATATAAGGAAAGGGGAGAGAAAAGGAAAAAAGTTTACCTGCATTTTACCTCGGTTAAGGTATCAACTACGACACAACAGAACCGATCGAATAATAATTCCTTGGTCTTCTCATCATCAAATTTTGATAAATGCCTGTTACCAAAGATCTCATTTACAAATTCCCTGATCTGCGGGGACAGGTGATCAACTATGTACAATGCCTCATCATCATCGGATAATTTCTTCTTTTTTACCATTTTTGTTCCTCCACCTGCCGTTGAACACGGTGACAATAATGAATATGCGGATTCGTTCCTTTATAATTCATTCGTTCTCGGTAAAAAAGAGGTTATCAGCTTCGTCAGTCGTCCTCAGGCTCAATGAAATGTGCTTTCTTTTGAGGTTTGGACTGAAGGGACATCGAAAGTGGACACTCATCCATAGAAAACTACCGGGATGCCTTAAACAGAATACAAGAGCAACCGGGGTTATAAAAAAAGTTCAGATAAGGGCCGAAGTAATCCCGATCACTCCGGATTGAATGATAATTGCGGTGGAAACAATGACCCCGGCCATCATAAGGGCTACAGCAACATTGCCCTTCTTGAGTTCTGCAAATTCGTCGATTCCCTTGGTAAGGCGATCGAGTATGTTAAGGGCAATATAGATGGCAGCAACAGCCAGAATGATACCAAGGATGAGCTGAATGAATGCCGCAATAAGGGTAATCCAGTCACCATTGAGCGCCTGGGAAATCCCCAACGAGATGCCTGCAACTCCGGATTGAATAACGAGAGCGATCGCAAAGAAGATCGCAGCAATTATAATACCCACGGCAACGTTGCCTTTTGCAAGTTCCTGCTGTTCATCCATCCCTTTGGTAATACGGGAAAATGTCGAATACCCGATGTAGAGTGCAACTACTGCCAGAATAATGGCAATAATAAGCTGAATCAGACCAATAAAAGCATTTACCAGTTCCATAGTCAGCAAACCTCCTGACGATTCGGTATATAATTCTTCAATATCAATAAAGATATCTGAAATTTTTGGAAATATCTCAGGAAGAACCTAACACCATTAAAGCAAACAAAAAAACTCTATACCTCACTATCCTCCAAGCAGGATAAAACGCAAAATATCACGACGGATGCAAAACATGTTCCTCGCACCACTTCACAAACGGATAGCGGTATCCGCATTCCACCCCGGGCGACAACCCTTTCATCGCGGCTTTCGCAACCGTATACGAGGAAGGGGATAATTTCAGAGTTCAATTATTTTGTATTACCTGCAAAAACATGCGGGTGAAATACACGAAATATCCGATTATCAGGTTTATTTTGTTAAAATACAGCATTATAAGAGTTAGAAACAAGCCCGGTCCGGAGCTGTTCGGGAGGCAGATAACAAAATCCGGGAAAATAGAGACGGAATGGCCGGGCAAATGTGATGGTTTTTAATACTGCCTTGGTTTTTTATTCTATACCGGAGACCCGCAATGCCCGAAGATACCAGCAGTACAAGGATCGAACAAGCTGCCGATTCGCTCAATACCCGTAAATTCTATGTACTCCTGCTCTTTGTCTCCCTGATCGGGGTTATCGGCGCCCTCATGATGATCGTGTTTGTTTTCCTCCAGGACTCCCTGATTGCCATCCTGTGGAAAGACATTCCTGTTGACTCCCTTACTCCGGTTTTTAATCCCCTGATCCTGGTTATCTGTGTCGCCGGGGGACTGGGTGCAGGAGTAATCAGGCATTATTTTAAGGGTGAGATCGCCATCATGGCAGAGGATCTCGTCGAGTTTAATGAGAAAGGGAGGTTTACCCTGAAAAAAGGTATTGAGCTCTTCTTACGGGGTCTGGTCTCCCTGGTGTGCGGTGCCCCGCTTGGCCCGGAAGCCCCGCTTACGGTCTCCACCGGTGCCGTGGGCGGCGCAATTGCGGAGAAAGCCCGCATGCCGCCCCCGGTAATCACTCTTTCATCGCTCTCTGCGATCAGCGGTTTCTTTGGGGCATTCCTCTCATCACCGTTTGCCGGGGCCCTTCTCTTCATTGAGACGACCCTGGAGAAAGGAACCATGACCTGGAAGGCGGTCCTTCCTTCTATTGTCGCGGCCACGGCAGGATTTGCCGTGTATTTCCTGGTTGCAGGTACTTTTATTGGTGGTGCGTTTACCGTTCCGGCATATCCCGGATTCAGGGACATCGATCTCATCTATGCAGTGGGTCTTGGTCTGCTTGGAGGGGTATGCGGAATTTTCTTTATCATCCTGTACAAGAAAATGCGGTCAGTTTTCGAGCCGATGGAGCACCGTCCGGTTCTTCTTGGCCTCATCGGCGGCCTGGGACTGGGACTTGCCGGGATGCTCTTTCCCCTCACCCTCTTCATGGGCACCGACCAGCTCCAGGTCCTCATCAACAACTCCCTTGAAGTCAGCCTTGTCCTTTTATTCCTCCTGGTTGCGGTAAAGATGGTCCTTGTAACGTTCTCCTTTTCCACCGGTTTTGCCGGGGGATACATCTTCCCGTCCTTCTTTATCGGGGGAACCCTGGGAATCCTGGTATTCCGGCTCTTTCCCTTCATTCCCCTTGCCGTTTGCCTTGTCTGTGCGATTGCAGGAGTCAGTGTTGTTCTGCTCAGGAGTCCGATTGCCATAGCTCTCATCATCGCAATTGTCTTTGAGCAGGAGCTTATCCCGGCGATGGCCATCTCACTGGTAATGGGCTTTATCGTGAGTCACAGGTACTCCCTTCCGTATACAAGGAAAGGGAACAGGAAAGAAGGCTCTAGCTGAAACACCCGGGATGTCATCAACCCTTCAGGTCTTTCAGGTACGTGATCCATCTCAAATCCCCCTGGACCTTCTGCCTGTTCGTAAATTATTTTTTTATTGTTTTTACAGACTATCACCATTGCACGGTAACAAGACCCCGTCCCTGAGCTCTTCAGCCTGATCAGGCAAGGTTTCCCGGGTGTACAACATTTTTTACCAGGCCGTTTTTTCTTCATGATCCTGATCACGAATTGCATGACAGCGCTGCATGAATGGCGGGAGATGACACTGAAAGAAGGATATTATTCTATTCCTGCGATATTCCTTTGTTGTGAGATTTTCATGAAAACACCCAGGGATGATACCCGGATAGTGGATGATACTGAAGAAAACCTGGAGAAGTGCATCTGTAAACTGTGTCCGACATTCAGGGAGAACAGGCTTGCAGACTATCCTCCCGGTGCACTCTTCTGCGCCCGGGGAAGATCGAAGATTCCCTCACCAATAAAAATGACGAAGTGCTATTGTCTCGGGTGTGATGTATTTATACAACACGGGCTTGTCATCGACCGCCTCTGCGTTACCCGGTGAAGGAATAATCTCTGTTCACCACCTGATCCCCACGGATATGAGTAGTGTTGCTGCGCAGAGATGAGTCCTGGCGGCGTTGACAGTATCCGTCGATCTGCAGGGCACTGCTTCCCTCTAAAATCGCAGGTATGATTGCATATCGTGATCAGGATCGCTCATATGGCCCATGAATTTATTCAACCACTACCGGTGATTATCTCTTTACACGCCGGATAGCAAGGAGGGGAAGGGTTATCCGGTGATTTCAGACCAGAAAAAATACGGGAGATCCCGATGTCTCCGGATATCTCAGGAAAACGATTTGATCTTCGGTGCACACCGTAGGGGAAAAAAAGGCCACCCCTCACATTTTCGACTGGTCCTTCGGCTTTGCCGTACCATGAACTTTCAGCCCTTTTGCTCCAAGGCCGAGCATCGGATCCCGCTTCTTCTGCCGGTGCTCCCCGTCCGGCTCTTCTGCCGGAACTTTTGCAAGGAAACACTCCACCGGGTCCCGGCCGCCTGCACAGGTCCGGTCTTTCAACTCCCCGCAGTCATCGCAGGTCGGCACCTGGGTGGGCAGGAGTGTGGGGAAGTGGTTCTTCCAGAGAGTAGCGTCAATCTTTCCTGTTTCAAGGAAACGCTGGATATGCCGTGCCGTATATTTCATACGAGTAGTGTTGGCTGAGGTGTGATTTATGAAATTCGGATGGGGCAGATGCGGTTTTAAGGCTCCCTTTCTCTCCCCCTTTGATCAAATCTCCGCAGTTCTGGTTTGTTCCGGCCAAAAGATGCCTGTTCGATCGGATCAGAAGGCAACGGACAACAAGGTTGGATGACCCACCTTTTTAATAAGTAAAAACTAAACTGCGTTCAATGCAGCATCCGGCCTCATCACCAGCAGAAAGGCGTACCTGCCCCCATTGCAACAGGCCGGCCGAGCCCGGCAATAAATTCTGTGCAACCTGCGGGACCAGGATACCGGTGCTGTTCACCTGCCGCAAATGCGGTACTCAGTTCATAACTCCAATAACGGCGTGCAAACTCTGTGGAGGCCTGGTTGTCCCGGAGACAGGACCGGAACCTGAGAGTTCACCGGAATACCCTGAGGAAGAGGACAGCGGGGCGATTGAAGATCAGGCACCGGAACAGGATGAGGAGGAAATTCCGGAACCAGACGAAGAGGAAATTCCGGAACCGGATACGGATGAATTACCGGTAGATCATGATGAAGAAGTAGCCGCAAAACATGAGACACCGCACCGTTTTACCAGGGAAATCCAGGAACCGGATACGGATGAATTACTGGAACAATATGGGAGTGAGTACGATGAGGATGAGACGCTGGAATCCTCCCATACCTCAAAACCCCCGTCCCCCGTAAAACACGGGGCAAAAAAACCGGTCACGGTTCATGCACCACCAGAGCGGGAATCATCAGAGACCGTCGATGACGTGCTGTTTTTGTCTCCGGAGAAGCCAAAGGCAGCGGCAAAACCACGGGGAAACGCAGTATGGATTATCGGGATCTGCATTGCGCTGGTTGCCATAGTTGCTGCCGTGTATTTCATCGGACTGCCGGTACTCACGAAGAATGAAGGTTTCAGTGCCTTTGTTAATCCGCCGGCAGAGGAGATCACACCCCTGCCGACACCAACCAGAATCGGGACCATCACGCCAGTTGCGGCCTCCCGCGGTCTCGTCCCCCAGCCAACGCAGCAGCCCGCCGGCCAGAAGCTCTACTTCCAGGTCCAGAAAAACCCGGTTACTTCAAAGATCTCGGTCATTTACGCAGGGAGTGCCGGAGAGGGCAGCCTCAGAAGTGCAGATATCAAGGTCAGTCATCCGGACGGATCGGTGGCCTCGGGCATCATCACACCCCTGAAGGGTATAGCCGAGATCAGCCTCGACGGGTCAAAAGAGACCGACCGTGTGGAGATCATTGCCCAGATGTCCGATGGCAGGACATACCGGGTCTACGATCAACTGGTTCCCCTTATCGGGTAACAGGCTCCCTGCGGGCTGTAAGAAAAATATACAGGGTACGCATCCGGGGATTTTGATTTAGTCCCGGCCAGGAAGAGAGAATTTCACGTGGCCATTTTTTTTAAAATCGTAATATTTTGCGTTATTTTTAAAAAATGCCTCATTCCAGGGGTTTAAATTGTACCCTGATAGCACCTGTCGGATGGCAGATCTCATGGTTGACCAGACATTGCTATTCATGTTGGGGCTTTAAAAAAGGGTATTTTTCCGGCGGAGAGAAATCTCTCCTCATAACTGCGGGCGAATCCGGATACCTGTTGGGTTGGGTTACCATGCAGGGTAAGGCCAGTAGCCTGTAAAATGATGGTCATCGGAACGCCTTTGTGGATTTTTTTTGTTCTTTGCTCCTGTTTACCGGAGATACTGATTGTTGTTGATTCTGCAACACTAGGGCAGACTTATATACTTTCCCACGAAAGGACAAACCCTGATATGAATGGAAATATTTTTATTATAATATTTTTTTAAAAAATCGTATCAGAAAAAGGAGTCAGAAAACAAATGACAGACAATCTCAAAGTAAAGGCCAGCAAAGCCGCTGATGACGCCAACGTGGCGGCCCATGCGGCGTATGATGATGCAGCGGTAGTCGTACATAATGCCCTCAAGGGAGCAGGTGTGGATGCACAGAATGTATCCGATGATGCAAAAATAGGTGTCCACAAAGCTGTTTCTGATGCAAAAATTGCGGTTCATAAGGCAGGATCCGATCTGAAGAAGAAGTAGTGGGAGGTAAAGAGAATGGATTTAATCTGGCTCGCAGTTGTATTCCTGGTTCTGGCATTGGTGTTCTACATATTAGGTGCCAGAGGGATAGCCGGGTTTTCTATGGAAATAGCAAAGATCCTCGTGATTATCTTCGTAATTATTGCGGTCATTACGTTCCTGTTCGGGGCATTTTAACTAATTTTTTTTACTCCGGTCTGCCTGGTACTATGAATGAAAATTTCATCGTAACGCCAAATAAGAAAGCCTTATCTCGAAGGCAGCAAGGAAAAAATTCATGATATTGATTTGATATTTATGGATCGTATCAGGATAAGCGAAAACAAGCAGGTGGTTCTCCTTATCTGTGCGATTTATATTCTCTGCATCCTGGTTTTCTGGCCGCTCATGACTGTATTGATCTGGTCAGCTGCCATTGCTGTTGCCCTCATGTCTTTTCATAAACGGCTTTCCGGCATAGTAAAACCCTCAGTTTCCGTCACGTTCATTACTCTCTGGGTTCTCCTTGTAATCCTGCTTGTCCTATCTATCGCGTCGAACATACTGTATGGCAGCATCGACCATATCGGGGCCATGGTTACATCCCTGGCAAGCGGATTTAAAAATACCGGGTTTTCTGCTTTTCTGCCGACATTCACGGAAAAACAGATATCCAATATGCCTGACACACTCATCCAGTTACTGCTGCAATCCCTTCTGTCGTTGAGCGGTAATATCATGCAGTCCATAATTTCCATCATCATATTTTTTCTCTCGTTGTCAATGCTGTTGTATTACGGGGAACAGATATGGAACACGCTGACGTGTACCCTTTCGCCAAAGCTTTATCGCACTGTTGAACGGATGTCAGAAATTTCTGCCAATACCATCTATGCCCTTATCATTGTCCAGATTTCCGCAGCATTGATTGCATTTCTCCTCGCAATCCCGTTCTTCTACCTTCTGGGGGTGAATGATCCACTCCTGTTCGCAACCCTGATCGGTTTAGGCATGCTGATCCCGCTGATCGGTGCCCAGATCGTGATCCTCTTCTTCACCTTCTATTTTATAAGCCTCGGGGATACCTGGAGTGCAGTTATCACCCTGCTTGTGGGATATCCGTTGCTGAGTGGATGGATTGATTTCTATTACCGGGCGGTGATGATGGGAAAACGGGTTGCGATTCCCCCGGTTATGATGATGATCGGCATTTTTGCCGGTGTCCCGTTTATGGGTATTGCAGGTTTCATTATTGGCCCGGTGCTTGTCGCACTTGCCGTGACCGGGTATAAAATACTCGCAGAAGAGGCAGAACAGGTAAAGTCCGGGCCTTCACAAGATTGAATTTTTGTGAAACCCGAGCGGGAAATTGTTCCCGGTAGTGTCCCGAACACACACTGAATTGCACCCGTATCCTGTGACAGACGATCAACTGCTTTATTCAGCGGTATTTTATTATCGCGTTTCCGTACGTTAAAAATAACATCTGCTGATAATACCTGTATTTTATGTGCAGATTCCGCATGATCGATAAATTTTCCCACGATTTCATTCCGGGTCGATCGATGCGTTTTAAACGAACAGTCCATCCCGACATCCTCAATAACAGCAGGAGCCTTGTGCTTGAAAAACCAGAATTTATGCACCTGAAGAGGAAAAAATGGATTCCGGGACAGGCCCGCAGGTACCGCAGAACAAATATCTTTCCAAAAACCGTTTTAAATAACCCGATGATCAGATAACCCCAGTCTGAAAAGAAGAAGATGCAGGAGAATATTTCTCCGGAACGGGAGTCCGGATACTGCTCCGGTACCCGGTAATTCCTCTCACTTCGGGATCAAACCTCTACGAGGTTGTTGCATAGGTATTGCCTGTACAGGTCTTCTGCATCCCGCGGGGGTTGATCCCCGGGTAGCCCGTGGGTCGGAGGATTTGCCGGCATCTCCCGGTTCATTTCAACCAGAATCTTTTCACAGATATTCATTGCAGTCATACCTCCGTGAACCTTCACCAGCACACACTTACCGGAGCCTGCGTTCGCTGTTCTGATTCTGAAGTTTCAGGAAATTTTCATTCCGGGGACATTCGTGCGGATTCACGCCATCCGTTAACAGCCACTTTCCCTCCCGCGGGTTGAATCGTGCCGGGCATGACAGCTCTTCAGACCCGGGTCCATGATGTCCTGCGACCTGTCTGGTTTTGACGAATTCGCAACCGGTGCAAAAGTGGTATACGCTCATAGACGGTTTCCCGTTTGATGGTAATTATCAGACATGACGTGGTGTATTGTTCGCGTGATGGTATATGCCTTATGCCTGATGCCCGGTGGAAACAGACCACGATTCTGCCTCCTTTTGAGCCAAATCGTGATTATTTGTGTCATCCAAAAACGGGGTTTTTATTGTTGCTGTGCCGTTTTTTGTGGAGGGTAACGTGCACGATATCCTGAGTCCTGGTCAGAACAACCACGCCTTCTTTGATTCGAATTCCGTCAGGATATGACGGTAATCGTCAAACCACCGTGCCACCGGATTGCTGCGGAACACCATGAATTTCCCGGTATTGCCGGGATCGGCTGACTGGTGGTAGCGCATGAAGACCTGACCTGCAGTCTTTCCTATAATCTCAATACTGCCGGAAGCATGCGACATTACAAACCTGCCCGTTTTAAAGAGGCCTGAACAGGCCTGCCAGGATTTCTGGATAATTTCATACGATTGTTCTACGGGGATCTGGAAGAGCCGGTTCCCGAGCGATGGCCGGCACTGGAAGATGTAATAGGAGGGGATTCCTGCAAAGGAAAGTCTGGAGAAGAGCTCGGCAAATATCTCCGGCTCACTGTTGATACCCTTGAGTACCGGTGTCTGGCTGACAATAATGACCCCCGCTTTCCGGAGTTCTTCAGCAGCCTGGACTGACACAGCGGTCAGTTCCCGCGGGTGGTTGAAATGCGCCATCAGGTAGATGCGTTTTTCCGCTGTGCTGTACCGCGACAGAAGAGAGAGGAGGTCCGGGTCATGGAGAATCCGGTAGGGGTTGTAGGCAAGCATCTTGCTGCCGATCCGTATGACCGTGACGTGGTCGATCTCACGGAGCTGGCGCAGGATCAATGCGAGCCTGCCGGTCTCAAGGGTCAGGGGATCTCCCCCGGTCAAAAGAACATCGGTGATCTCCGTATGCTCACGGATGTATTCAATCCCTTCAGAAACATCCTTCACAGTCTCGCGTTCGTTGTCCCCCCGGAACAATCGTTTCCGGAAACAGAACCGGCAGATATCCCCGCAGACATCGGTCAGGAGCAGGTGTCCGGTCTGACTGCAGGTGCTCTGCAGGCCGGGTTTCCGGATAAAATCCTTTTCACACGACGGGTCGAGACATCCCATTCCGTTGAGTTCGGAGGCATGAGGGATGATAATCCTGCGGAGAGGATCGTGGTCGTCTTTCCAGTCAATCAGCGAGAGGTAATACTCGGTGGAACGGAACGGGAAGGTGGCACTCACCGTCTCCATGGCTGAACGTTCCCGGGAAGTGAGCCCGACAAGGTTGTCAAGCTCGGATATCGTACTCAGGTATTTCTGGTTCATCATACACCTCGGTTGCAGGGGGTTTTTAGTTCTGCCCTTTTTTCACGGGCATTTTTTTTTAAGTAATGCGAAAAACTCCTCATCGCCGGTAAAGCGCAATGGGGCGACTGGTGAGTGCACTACTTTATAAAATGTTACTGGGAATTTATGTTTTAAACCCTTTTTGTTATTCTGCCATTTCACGGCGGAAAATGTCCTGAATGACGGTTAACAATCTTTGTGGTCAGGGACCGGGAGGCAGGGATCTTATGAACTGCCCCTGGTTTTGAGGGAATACTCAAACAGAGAACCTCCAGGTATACCTCCCCCACTCTCTTGCCCTTGTATTGTAAAATCCGAAGCAGCCAGAGAGGTTCCGACAGGGAACAGGGGGAAATGGTAAAAATGATTGGGGGGTTATAGAGATCTGATTGGGAAACGATGTGATGAAATTACGGGAAAAACAAAAGGACCAGGCCGTCACCGGGCAAGGATCCTGGTATCGGGCAGTTGATTTTTTATAGTTGATGATATAAGGTGTTCGTGTCAGCATGGGCTACTCCCCCCCGGATGACGAAAAACATCGATGTCATGTGACAAGAGCAGAGCAAGAGAAAGAAAAACAGGTGATGAAAAATGGCATTATCCGTGAACTGGGCAGCTATGGGAATAGGCGCTGTAATAGCATTCCTTGTAGGCTGGTTTATCTTCGGTCTGCTGGGTGCAGTAATATTAGCTATCATTGTGATGGCAATCATGGGGATCATCCGATTTTAATCAGAGATGGTCTGGCATTCGGTTCGGCCCCATAAGTACTCTCCGGAATGGTGACTTCGATCCGGAATCCTGAAGGAGATTCTCTTATAAAGAAAACACAAAATCTGGTACCGGAAGCGGTTGCCGGCACCTCATCCATCAGGTTTCCAATACGTCTCCCTGCCGTTTGCAACGAGATGTGCCCGTGGTGGGACCTGCATCAGCACAAGGACTGCCATGAGTATATCCACGGAAGAACCCAGGGAGTTCACCAGCAGGAGTCCGGTTATCAGCGGGGAGAGCAGATGCAGCATGCCCAGTATCAGGGGCAGGATTACTGATATGGCGATAAACGGTGCGAAGCTGATGATGATAAAGCGTGTCCGTGTCAATGGTTCTTCCGTATAGACAAATCCGCCACCATAGGTAATTCCCACACCGGTGGTATCGGAACGGATAAAATCCGGTATACAGAGTAAATGAACCAGTTCGTGGGCAACCAGTATTCCCACCACCCCGGCCACCAGGGGAAGCAGATCTATCTGGAACGAAAAGGAGGTCCCGGCTATGCCAAAGTACTGGAGCGTGACGGGTACGAACATTCCCACGATCAGCAGGGTGATCGTGAAATTGAGTGCCATGAAGGGTATTGATGCAAGGATGGCTGTCAGCATGGTTTCGGGTTCTTCCAGTTTCGCCCAATGACTGGTTGTCAGATCCTGTTGCTTCTGCTTATCTGCCGCCGGGATTCTTGCAAATATCCTGATAGTATCCCTCTTGCTTCTTGTCAGGTTTACCTACGATCAGGGAATGACCCGTAAGGGTATAAAATTGCTCTTTATTTCCGGTTGAGAAGCAGGGGATCCATAAAAAAAAAGTTCCGTTGATAAACTGGGGATTATTGAATTTATTCCCTGCTAGTGGGGAATCTCAAGCCAGACAACCGGTTGGTTACCTATCGTCCAGCCATCATGCCCCGGAGGAATTGAGCCCACATCACCGGGGCCAAATACTACTTCTTTCCCGTCATCCATGCGAACCGCAAGGTTGCCCGAAATGACATACAGAATATGGTCTTTCTGACAGCTTTCGGTCTTCTGGACAGGTTTTAAGTGCTTCGACCACTGCCATCCGGGTTCGGTTGTGACCCGGCGCAGGGTAAGACCCCTGATGGTAACCGCCTCCATTTTCAACTTTTCGGGCTTGTTGGTTTCTTCCGGCTGATTCAGGCTCTTTTTCTCAATTGTTGGCATGTTTACCTCTTCCTCCCATGACCAGGCTTGGGAAATCTCCGGCCTGATTAGCCGATGTTCGTGTCAACAATGAATATATACCTTGCGTCACGTTTCAAAAACGATCCCGGGGAGCGGACGTAGCGGTTAACGGTGACAAAAAAAAGAACCTGGTTTCAGGAATATGACCGGCAGGGGGAAGTCCTGCCAGGGAGATGCAAAACCCGGCGGTGACAGAGGACCGGGATTTTTGATCCCTGACGAAAATCCGTTTTGCCAGGAAGTCTCCTTATTATGACGCTCTTTTGATTTTTCCTACATCCCCTTCATCATATTCCGTGTCTGGATGACCCGTGCTGCAAGGATAAACCCGGCAAAGAGGACGAAGAGGACCCCGCAGTCAACAACCGGAGAAAATACCGATGTCCCGGACATCGCCGCATTGAACAGGTCGACAAGGTAGGTCAGGGGTGAACAGTAGGCGAGCGTGAGCGCCCAGCCCTCCATCTGCGAAAGCGGGACAAATATCCCGGAGATAAAGATGAGCGGGAACCGGATCAGGTTTGAGAAGATCATCACGTTGGGCGGGCTGTCGGATCCCGGTGATGCGAGCAGGACCCCGAGTGCGGCACAGGAGAGCGTGCCGAGGATGAACGCGAGGAGAAACAACCCCGGCGTTCGTGACCGCAACCGGGATGAACAGGGAACTCGCCAGCCATATAAGCAGGGAGATCCCCATCCCGAAGATCGCACCCGCTGCAACATCGCCGAGGATGATACTGTCCTGGGTCACCGGGTACGAGAGGAGCCGTTCATAGGTCTTTTCCCGCTTCTCCCACGGCGTGATCAGGGGGCCCACCGATGACGCGGTGAAAAACAGCATCATCGCGAGAAACGCCGGGAAGAAGGTGGCCAGGTCAAGGTGGCGGCCGACAAAGAACGCAAAGAACATGAAGAGCGGGAAGAGGAGCCCGAACATCAGGACGGGCGGCTTGGTATAATACAGCCTCATGTTTTTTTCGGTGATGACGATGATGCCACGGAGGAACAGCGGGACCTCCATCAGGCACACTCCGTGATCTGCACAAATGCCTCTTCAAGGCTCGGGCCGGATGTCGTGAGAGAGGTAATGCCCAGGGACTCGCGTTCAGCACGCCCGACGAGGTATTTCAGCACCTGGTCCGGGTTGTCGGTATACAGCCGCCACTTGTCACCGCACGGTTCTGCCCGCAGAATCCCTTCTGCCGCGAACAGGTCCCGGGTCACGGCGCGGTCAAAGGAGACTTCGACCGACTGCGTGGTATCGAACATTTTTTTGAGCCGTTCGGGACTGTCCTGGGCAACGATCTTCCCCTTGTTGATGATACAGACCGTCTGGCAGAGCGTGTTTGCCTCTTCGATGTTGTGCGTGGTAAGGAAGATCGTGCTGCCCTGTTCGTTCATGTGGCGGATCGTCTCGATGCACGAGCCTGCGGCTCTGCACGTCAAGCCCGCTGGTCGGTTCATCGAGGAACAGGACACGGGGGCGGTGGATGATGGCACACGCGATACTCACCCGCTGCTTCATTCCCTTGGAGAATGTCCGGACCGGGTTGCGTCGTTTTTCGTTCAGCCCCATCTGCACCAGGATCTCATCAATCCGCTTGTCCCGGAGTGCCCGGCTCATGCCATACATCTTTCCGCTCAGGTGCAGGTTCTGTTCCGCGGAAAGGTCGCCATAGACCGTGCTGCTCTCCGGGAATGACGCCCATCTGCATCTTGGCATCGAGCGGGTGGCGGTGGATATCGATGCCATTGATACGGACCGTCCCGGCATCCGGTGTGAGGACCCCGGTCAGCAGCCGGATCGTGGTGGTCTTTCCCGCCCCGTTCGGCCCGAGGAACCCGAAGATCTCACCTTCCGGCACCGTAAGGCTGACATCGTTCACGGCGGTTACGGCGCCGAATCGTTTCACCAGGTGTTCGACTTCCAGAGCGTTCATGGTTTGTTCACGGTTTTCAGAGCGGTGATTTTCGTAGTGATACGTGTCAGCCCGGGCCTTAAGGATTTTTTTATGTTCTCTTTTGTGTTCCCGGGTGAGGACTGTGTCCCGGCCGTCTGCACGGGTCCGGTCTTTCAGCTCCCCGCAGTCAACTCCGGCGGCACCCGGGTTGCCAGGAGTACAGGGACGCGGTTCTTCCCGGGGGGGCGCCAATCCTTCCCGTTTCAGGGAAACGCCGGATATGCCCCCGGTATAGTTCATACGAGTACTGTGGAGGGGTTATGAAATTCGGGGGAGGTTTTAAAATAATGCGGTAAGGCATTCTTTCAAAAATCCACAAAAGACTCCAGGATCCCCCGGTTCCTGCAGGAAGATCACGGTTCAGATAGGCCGGAGCAGGGGGGAATGAAAAGAAGAGCCGGGATACACTCATGACCTATGCCTTCAATTTCTTCTTCTTTGGCGATCGATCTTCTTCCACCAGGTAATTGATCACATTCTCAGAAATATCAGCCGCGTATTCCCCGGCTCTTTTCACACTTTCAGTGATATACCCGAGTGCTATCGCATCGGGAGTTTCCTGCTGGAGCACTATCGTATTGATCTCCTCACACAGGGTTTTGAGCACACGCAGCGATTCAATATTCTGGTTCGCCTTTTTCATATCATTGTTGAAAAATGAAACAATACTCCGGTTGAATATTCCCACGGAAAGTTCACTGGCTTTTGCAATTTTTCCGATGATTATCCGGATCTATTCCTTTGGTGATAATCGGCTGCGCAATAAAGACAATCCTTTCTGCATGGTCCCCGATTCGTTCAATAATCCGGCTGATGGTAAAATAATGGAGCGCCATCACCGGTGAAACGCCCATCTTTCGGGAGAGAGTAGCATTCGACAGGATCATATTTGTCTGCCGGGCTATCAGCCAGTGAAGCCGGTCGACATCATTGTCCCGTGCCGTGACATCACTGGCAAGAGTCTGGTTCTGTGAACGGATAGCCGTAATCGCATCCTCATGCATCGCCTTGACGATCATGAACATCCGCTTGATGGTGTTGTCAAACGGCATTTCGGCAGGATTCAGAAGATCCTTCAACATGATCTCGGTATCGGTCTCCTCGATTACTTCCTGCCCGATGGTCATCTGGGTGAAGTCCCGGACAACCACACGAACAAACGGTGGCAACCGTTGTTGTGAGTGGATGACAATAAACGGTATAGCCGGAGATATATGCACCAATCAGCAGACGGAAAAGGTAGGCCGGTTCGGTGATACCGGCCAGATCGAACTCTTTTGTTCTCTGGGCCGGTTCCTGATCGGTATGATCGGGTAATAAGAAGTGTCCCGTCCGGCTGGACCTCCACACCGAGTGAATCATTCTTTTTGATCTTTTCTGCATCGATCCATTCCTTTGGCAACGTAAGAACATACGATGATCCGCCGGTAAACTGGACTTTCCGGAGTTCCATAACAATCACCTGATTGTCAATAGTTTCTGTATACCTCTATTGTTCTCTGATTATAATATATATAACTATAGTCTATGTCGAAAAAGGGTATATGTCCTCCGGTTGATTATCAGGGTGAACACCATGAATGCAAAAAGGAGTTCGTATTTACTCATTACCCTGAGCCTCGTCGCAGTGGTCATGCTCGCGTTCGCTGCAGGCTGTACAGGCAACGGAACGAAGACACCGGTTGCAACCGCGGTCCCGACTGCATCCCCCACAGGTTATTGCAACCATCCAGGCACCGGTATCAACCACAGCTGCACCGGTAACGACAACAGCCCCGGTCTCAACCGGCCAGAAACAGACCATTAAGATCAGCGGTTCAACAACCGTCCTGCCGATTGTCCAGAAAGCGGCTGACCAGTACATGGCCAGCCACCCGGACGCAGACATCCAGGTATCCGGTGGCGGATCCGGTGTCGGTATCCAGGCAATTGGTGCCAAGACCGTTGATATCGGCATGTCCTCCCGTGAAGTGACGCAAGGATGAGATGGCAAAGTATCCCGGCTTTTGTCGTTACTTCGGTTGCACAGGACGGTATTGCGGTCATTGTCAACCCGGCAAACGAGATCCAGTACATAACACTTGACCAGATCAAGGGCATCTACCTTGGTAAGATCACCAAGTGGACCCAGATTACCGGTGCTAATGTTCCCGGCACCAACAACCAGATCGTGATTATCGGCCGTGACAGTGCATCCGGTACCCGCACGTATTTCGATGAGACCGTGCTGCTCAAAGCAACACCGACAAAGACGATGCTCGAGAAGAACTCCAATGGTGCCGTCCTCCAGACCGTAGCCCAGACCCCCGGTTCGATCGGGTACGTTTCCATCGGTTTTGTCAGCAAGGATGTCAAAGCCCTCCCCGTCTGGTACAATGCCCAGAAATTCGTTGCGCCAACGGTTGACAATGTTAAAACCAAGACCTACCCGGTCTCCCGTGACCTCTACGTGATCACCAACGGTCAGCCCAGCGGACTTGCCGGTGACTTCATCAAGTACATCCTCAGCCCGGATGGCCAGAAGATCGTCGCAGATGAAGGCTACGTGACCCTCACTGAACCTGACAGGGACAAGAACAAACACAATTTTTCTTGAGAGGGAAGGTCGGGGAACGTGTTAAAAAAAATGAATGGTTGCCCTGAACGCACCAGACAGGCACTGCCCGCATTATCATTCCTCAAAGAACGGGCAATCAAAACCGTCTTCTTCTTCACAGCCCTCTTTGCCGTTATCGTTGTCACCTTCATCCTCCTCTTCCTGTTACGGGACGGGTACCCGATCTTTCATGCAGGTTGGGATCATTCCTTTCCTCTTCGGGGACACCTGGGCCCCGACCGCGGTTCCACCCTTGTACGGGATCTTCCCGCTCATTGTCGGAACCCTGCTCGTCACCATCGGGGCGATGGTCTTTGCCGTCCCGCTTTCCATCGGCTGTGCAATCTACATTTCGGAACTCGCGTCCCCGCGGGTAAAAAACATCCTCAAACCGGCCATCGAACTGCTTGCCGGGATCCCCTCGGTGGTGTACGGGTTCTTCGGCCTGATCGTGCTGACCAATTTCATCCGGGTCGCGTTCGATCTCCCGACCGGTGAGACCTGGCTTGCTGCCTCGGTCCTGCTTGGCATCATGGCGCTTCCCACGATCATCAGCGTTTCGGAGGATGCCATCAGTGCGGTTCCCCGGGAGTTCAAGGAAGGATCGCTTGCCATCGGGGCAACCCGCTGGCAGACGATCAGCCGGGTCCTCGTCCCCGCAGCCCTTTCCGGGATCGCCGCTGCCATCATCCTTGGCATCGGGCAGGGCAGTCGGCGAGACCATGGCGGTCATGATGGTGGCCGGTAACGCGGCGATCATCCCGGACCCGATCTGGAATATTCTCTCGCCGCTGCGGACCCTGACCGGAACGCTCGGTATCGAGATGGGCGAAGTGTCGGTCGGCAGCGATCACTACAATGCCCTGTTCGGTGTTGCCGTCGTCCTGCTCGTCATCACGCTCGTCATCAATCTCTCAGCAGTTGCGATCCTGCGCCACCTGAGAGAAGGTCAGGATGCACAGTTCTGACCGGAAACCTTTCATCCCTCCTTCTGTGACAGGAACTCCTTCATAACGGTTCGCGGGATTGCTCATGGTTCGCAGCTGCTGATCGTATTCCTGTTTGTCGCCATGCCCGTGGTATCTTGCTGCTGCTCATCCTGCTCGTATCAGGTGCATGGTACTTCGGCAAGGACCGGCTCTCGGGGAAGCATATCGAGACGATCGCGTTTGGTTTCATTATTGCAGCAGCGTGTCATCGTGCTCGCCATCCTCGTCATCATCCTGCAGGATATCATCATCAACGGCCTTCCTGCACTCTCGTGGGAATTCCTGACCCAGCCCCCAATGGATCTCGGGCAGGGCCGGGGGGATCTTCCCGGCAATTGTCGGTACACTGTACCTTGTTGCCGGTGCGATTGCCATTGCCCTGCCGCTCGGTGTCGGGGCGGCAATTTACCTTGTCGAATACACCCGGGAAGGACGCATCACCCGGCTCATCCGGACCGGTGTTGACCTGCTGAACGGAACGCCGTCCATTGTCTTTGGCCTGTTCGGGTTTGCGTTCATTGTGCTGTATCCTGACGGTCGGCGTCTCGATGCTCGCCGGGCAGATCACGCTCGCCCTGATGGTGCTGCCGACCGTGATCCGGACAACCGAAGAATCCTTAAAAAATATCCCGCAGTCGCTCCGGGAAGGGAGTCTTGCGCTTGGGGCAACGAAATGGCAGACGATCAGCAGGGTCGTCCTTCCCCCGGCAGTCCCGGGTATCGTGACCGGGGCGATCCTGTCCATTGGGAGAGCAGCCGGGGAGACCGCCCCGATCATGTTCACCGCGGTGGTCTTCTCGTCCCGGTTCCTGCCGGACTCGGTCTTCCAGCCGGTGATGGCGCTGCCGTACCACCTGTTCATCCTGGCAACGAATGTGCCGGGCGCATCGGCGAACAAGTACGGGACCGCGCTCGTGCTGCTGCTGCTGGTTGTCGGGTTCTACGCGGTCGCGATCGTCGTACGAACCCATTTCCAGAAAAAGATGAGGGGATAATATGTCTGAAAACACGCATCATTTCCACAACCAATCTCAACCTCTGGTACCATGAGAAGCATGCGCTCCAGTCCGTATCGATGAGGATCCCGAAGAACAAGGTGACCGCCCTGATCGGCCCTTCCGGCTGCGGCAAGTCCACGCTGCTGCGCTGCTTCAACCGGTTGAACGACCTGATCGACCATGTGAAGATCACCGGGGAGATCACTGCTTGATGATAAGAATATCCATGCACCAGGGACCGACGTGGTCACGCTGCGGAAAAAGGTCGGGATGGTCTTCCAGAAGCCCAACCCGTTCCCGAAATCCATCTGTGAGAATGTTGCCTACGGTCCCCGGGTCCATGGGGTAAAGGACAAGAGTGAACTGGACACGATCGTTGAGCAGAGCCTGCGTCACGCGGCCCTCTGGGACGAGGTGAAAGACCGGCTGAATGATTCGGCGCTCGGGCTCTCCGGCGGACAGCAGCAGCGCCTCTGCATTGCCCGGACCCTCGCAGTCGAGCCGGAGGTGATCCTGATGGACGAACCCTGCTCGGCGCTCGACCCGATCGCAACGGCCAAGATCGAGAACCTTATCGAGCTGCTCAAGCAGGATTACACGGTCATCATTGTCACCCATAACATGCAGCAGGCAGCCCGGGTGAGTGATTACACGGGGTTCATGTACCTCGGAAAACTGATCGAGTGCGGGAAAACCGTCCAGATCTTCGAACACCCCGGCGAGGAACTCACCGAGAATTATATCACCGGTCGGTTCGGGTAGGAGGGAACTATGGCAGAAAAATTTCACACGGAACTCGAGAACCTGAGACAGGATACTCTTGCAATGGCACACCTCGGGCGCGACATGCTCCGGGCTGCGGTCGATGCACTGATCCGGCAGGATCCAGACGCTTGCAGAATCGGTGATTGTGAGAAAAGGTGAGATCCATGACATGGAGGTGAACCTCGAAGAGCACTGTTACCAGCTGATCGCCCTCAACCAGCCGATGGCAAAGGATATGCGGGTCATTGCCTGCACGCTGAAGGTGATCACCGCGTCGTTGCGCATCGGGCGGTACGGCAAGGTGATTGCAAAAATCGTGAAGGAGATCGCGGACAAGCCCCATATAGCCAACATGATGAGCATCCCGCACATGGCGGAGCTTGTCATCGACATGGTCGATGATGCGATAGCAGCCTACGAGACTGACAATCTCACGCTGATCGAGGGATTTTCGGCCCGGGACGATACCATCGATGCGTTGCGTCATTCGATCTTCCGCGAAGGAATCACCTACATGATGGAAGACCCGAAGAATATCTCCCGCTGCACCCACTACATCATGGTCGCCCGGTACCTCGAACGCTGCGCCGACCATGCCTGCAAGATCGCCGAGAATGTCCATTACATGGAGACCGGTGAAAGAATAGAAATTAAATGAGTTGCCTTCAATCCCTTTTTTAAGATCCTTCAAGTAGCTCATATTCGTGCTCTCTTAAAACTTTCAATACCTCTGAAAGTTCGGTCTTTACACCGGTGAGATCATGATAGGGAGATGAAAATGCGCCCAAAACGGACCCCGTTTCCCTTCCCAGGTTCCCGTCTTGTACCGGAAAACCCTGTAAAAGCGTCCGTTTTTGCAGGTGCGAAAAATACGCTTAGATCTTGTGGGAGGACTGGTTCTTCGGGATAAAACTGGCTAAACGAAAGTGAAATGGGGCTGGAGGAGGTGGAATGTGAGAAGAAGGGGGGTTTTGGACTCAGGTGTCTTTTTCAATACCTGAACCGTCGTTCGTATTCCTTATGCGACAGCCATTCCATTACGAGGGAAATGACCTGTATACCATCACTTGCAACTAAAAAACATGAGCCGCCAGTTTTTATGAAAATTAAATTTCCACACGTTGTCAACCCCGTATTTCGTGAGGTATCCCTTTGCGATTAATCGTTTCGGTAACTGTATCCCGCAAAAGGGATTCCCTTGCGATCATATAAGTCCAGTCCGGCAAGGCAGAAAAAAAAGAGATTTTTAATCAACTGAATACAAGCGATAAAACTGAGTTATTGCACATTGAGGTATCCAAAACAAGTCCTGACCCGTTGCTATCTGCCAACAGAACGCGAATATGACCATTTTATAATTTCACATTCTGAATGAGGACTACTACGGTACACATTTTCAACAGGTAAAGTTTATTTTTAGAGAGACCTTAATTTTCCTTTTGAAAAATTAAGGATAATCGAACATATTTAGCTATTCTCCAGACGTAAAAGGTTATTATTTTATTGAATTCTAATCCTCAAAAAAGTCTGACAGATGATATTTTTTTGTACTTAAATTAATAGTAATAGATTTTTCATTTTTTTTCGCATTCCCGATAATTTTTTCGATTTTTGGCATTAATTTTTTATAGACTTTCTCTTCTAATTCAGCCTTTTTTTTATTTTTTTCGTCTGTTCCTTTATCAAACGATATTTTGTAAACGGTTCCTAACGTTCCAAAAGGATTCTTTACATCAATCAATATTTCTCCTTTATATTCATTATCGGTAAGCCCTGTCTCTATTATACGAGGAGTAAGTAGAGTTAATTCATCAATATCAATCGAACTTTTCCCATCAACCGTTTTTATCTTTGACATAAACGAGAATATAAGATATTCAGCTAATAAAACAATCTCACAAAAAGATACAACCTTACCCAGCAGACGCGAATGATAACACCATTACCATCTATATGAAAATATATGGTCGTTCAACGGAGAAATCTCACCAGAAGATCAACGGTACAATGTCTCCTTACTAGAGTGTGTGGACAAAATGTAACGAGACAAAAGTACTATCAGCGAACCTGAAGCCAGGGAATTCTCCAGAACCAAAAATTCCTTTCCCTTTTTAAAAACGTGCACTATATTACCTGAGCCGATATACGATTCATACGACGATGGACCAAAGAATAATAACCGCATTCTTCCTGATGCTTGCATGCGCAATTGCACTCTCATTTACTGCGCACATTTTTGCGGTTTTCCCCTTTGATCTGAAAATTTCCCATGAACTGCAGGAAGAGAAAAACCCGGTGTTCGCTTTAAGTATGCAGGGGGTGAGTGCAATCGGGGACACCTGGATCGGAATTGTGATAGTCGTTGCAGTTTCGGCTTTTTTTATTGCCCGGGGCCAATTGCTGGAAGCTGGTTTCATCCTTGCCACCCTGAGTAGTTTCGTGCTCATCGCATTTGTCAAAGTGTCAGTTGCCCGCCCGCGTCCTCCGTATTTTTTCCAGGATCCGCCGGTATCTTGCAGTCCATCAACCAGTATAGTTTCCCGAGCGGCCATGTCCTCTTTTTTGTCGTCTTCTTTGGTTTTATCGCGTATCTTGCATGGCTTCACCAGACCGGATTTGCCCGGATACTTGTTATTGCAATCTGTAGTGCCCTTGTCATGCTCATCGGTCCTTCACGGGTATATCTTGGGGCACACTGGGCAAGTGATGTAGCGGGAAGTTATATCATCGGAATCCTGTGGCTGTTCGTGCTGATCCTCGGATATCAGCTGGTATCGCGCAAAAGGACCACCGGATTAATGGACGACTGACGTGCATACGACAGGGGATCCTGAAATCTTTGTCGGGATTTCAGATCACTCTCCGGTATTGAATATCTGTCGTGGGACAAAATACCATGAAATCCAGAGGTAATGTTCAGATAAGCGCGGGAAAGACCGTTAAAAGTACACAGATGCTGACCGGGATGACCAGGTTGTCATCAACAGGAGAGAACATTTCGATAATTCCTGCGATGACAGCAACGATAACAGCCCCAGGAATCGAAATGAACAGGAGCAGGACAAGGAAGGTGACAAAAATCCCCGCAACTGTTCCTTCTACGGTTTTTCCGTTATAGATACGTGTTCTTCCAAACCTGATACCGGCAATGGTTGCAACCCCGTCCAGGACTGCTAACGATACAAGTGCCGGTACAACTACCGCGACCGGGAAAAGGATAACGCAGGTAAGCGCACTCACTGCAAAATACAATGCACCTTTTCCCGGTACAGGATCACGCCGGTCAACATAGTCCAGGACTGCCGAGAAGACGGGGAGTGTATAGCCACGGAGGATAAGGTCAACAATGATCAGGCCAAAAAAGAGACCTCCGGCAAGAACTGCCATTGCAGAAGTATGGTCGAGGACAAGGACCAGCCCCGCAATACCCAGGCCGAAGATTAGATGGATAAATTTTCGCACCAGCTCCTGCATCATGGATACTTGGTGAAACGAACGGTAAAAAGTTCTGGTTCTCAAAAAAAATCAATGGGATCCTTTACACCATTTCCCGGATTCTATCCCCGTTCTTGTTTCTTTCGTCTCATGGGGAATTCTCCAAAGCCGGTATTTTTCACATTAGTACAAATAACGGCGATTTTTGACATTCATTGAAAAAATGGCGGCTCAAAAAAGACGAATTAAACAAGCAGAATGATGCTGTCCGATAGTACGTGGTGACGAAATAGATTTTTTCCCTTCAGCCCTCTTTTTGGATCGGCACTCCACTCATTTATGAAACAGGGTTCAAAATGTCAATCAGGGCTCAATTTGGGCATATTCACTTTTTGGCCGGTTTTTGGTAACCGGTCTTATAGGTGCATTTTTGACCCCATATTTTCAGATACCGGGCATACGGACCTGGAATCCGAAATAGCCAGTTTTGCGGGGAGGAAAACCGGCCTTATTATTCCCTATTGGCTTGCAGATCGCCGCTCAGATGGGCTGGGGGAAGGGAAGGGGAAAGCGGGAAGTCTTTGGGGGGGGAGGATCTGGCGGGTTAGACACAGGTAAAAAAAACATATAAGGAACCAGCCAGGATTGGGCGTGCGCACTGATCATCCGTCATCCCGTGCTGGGGAATGGCGGATCTCCCGGGATGCGTGTACCGCTATGGGCAGGCATGAACCGGAGATCCGCACATCCCGCAACAGGATAAGAACCGTTCCGGATGTCGCTTACACCCCCATCCCCGTAATAATCCCCACCACCTGCTGAGCTGTCACCGGATCCACAACCCGGGCCATCACCAGCCCGGCCATCGGCGGTGAACACGGTCCAGAACACCTTTTTTACCTGCCCATTCTTCCCGAACGCATCGATCACTGCCTCCGACATCTGCCTTCATGCCCCGCTGGATCAGCCTTCGGCAGGAACACAAAGAGCGGCAGGAACAGTACCGCAGCACCCGATGAATGCCAGCGTGATCTCGGTCTGTCCCTGCAAACCAAGATCCCGAGCGGGACAGCAAACTCCCGGCCAGTGCATGCCGGCCATACCCACTTCGCCGAACCAGAAGTAATGTTTTTTTTCAGCATAGTTCACTCTCTCTGCCGGTCAAGGGCAGCACCATCAAAGATACCCAGCGTATTCAGCATCCCGTACCACACTGCATGGGTCTCTTCCGGGTCTGCAACGATACCCAGGAAGACCACCGCAACCGGCAGGATGAGAAAAAGAAAGGGAAGATGTGCCAGCACACCAATGAGCCCGAGCACAATCCCCGTCCCGCCGATTGCGCACCGTGTCAGCACCTCGTTCTCAAACACCGGATTCTCCCTCCAATCCATAGCTCAAAGAGCGGGCTTGTGTACCCGCCATTCTCCGGGCTGAAGTCCCGGACCCGTCCCATCTGCGCAAACTTCCGCCGGCCGGTCCGGATCTGCACCGTGTGGAGACCCGGTGCCCGGGGATACACAAGGCGGCCATCCGTGTCATGCATCTCCTCGTACGGGGGGATATCGAACCAGTCCGGCCAGAACCGGACCCCGTGGGGGATATCGGTTCCCCGCCGCAGGTCCTGCAACCGCAGGGGTGAGAGGTTATCATAGATCACATCGATGATCAGGTTCTCGGTGCAGGTGTCACTATTCAGGTCGAGGATATAGAAGATCGGGTTACGGCAGACCTCCTCAGCCGTAAGCGGTGTATCGTGACCGAGCGGTTCAAACCCGCCGGATTTTCCCCGGAATACGCCGATAACCTGCGCAACTGCGGGGGATATGATCTTAGTTTCCATGAAAATTCTCCCGGTGGGCATCATGTTCGGCCCGGAGTTTCTTGAACTCCTCAACAACTTCATCGTACCTGCCAATCTTCTGGTAGATAACAAACAGCATCGGGTAGATGGGCAGCACTGCCCCAAGGATGATTCCCAGTACTTCGGTTTCCATAACGGTCCTCCGAGAAGTATCTGACGAGAGGACCACAAAAGAGAGGAGACGGTAGACTGGGTCTCCTCTCCTCCGGGTCTTGTCGTCTCTGGTATGTTCAGGCGAGGGCCGGGACGGTGTCCGCCCAGGTCTCGACCGATGTCCGGATTGCCTCATCCGAATAGGAGGTGAGGGTGACCCGGTCACGGCTGAAGTTCAGCAGGTAGAGTTCCCCGTTGGCATCGTGGCACCTGAGGGTTGCACTGAATGCATCATCCGCCGGGTCGTGGACTGCGGTACCGGTATGTGCCGTGGTGACGGCAGCGGCTGCCAGCAACGCGGTTACCCCGGCGCTGAACCCTGCGAGGGTGTTGAACCGGTGGGAACAGGTGCCGACGTTCTTTGCATTCCCGTCCTCGTAGTTGATCCGTGCGGTGTATCCTTCCCGGGTCTTCTCTACCGGGGCATGGTTCTCCCCGGCGGTCATATACGATACACAGGCAAACGGGTTGTCGGTGATGACCGACTGGACAATCGAGTTGAACGCCGTTACGTCTGCAATCGGGCTCGCAAGCATGCGAACCGCATTTTTGGTCTGTGAGTTCTGTACGAAATCTGCCATGTTTTTTCTCCTTGTTCTTTTTTTTGTTTCTGTGTCGCGGGGCCCTTTGACATACTCCTATGGGGCATACGGGAGTAAGGTCTTTTATTATAAACGGGAATTTCCGGAAAACGGGGGACGCTGGAATGAGGATAGAGAAAACGGGGCGTTTTAATGCGGGGAATGGAAGGAACATTTATGTTCCTTATAAGAAATGAAGGACAAAAATTGAAGTCACACAAGTCAGAACATTGAATGAAGACTCTGATATGGTAACAATTTCCTGGTCTCCCATAGGATATGCCCTCCTTGCAGCCACCTTATTCGGGATTAGCACTCCCCTCTCGAAAATCCTGGTCGGAGATATCTCACCGGTTTTTCTCGTCTCTTTCCTGTATTTCGGTACAGGAGTTGGGATGTTTCTTCTGAGCCGAATATCAAAATCAGGGAAAACTTCCCTATCAGGAGAAGCAGCAATCAGGGGTCCTGATCTCCCCTGGCTCATCCTGGCGATCCTTGCCGGAGGCCTCATCGCGCCAATTCTGCTGATGTCCAGCCTTGAGATAACACCTGCCGCAACGGCATCCCTGCTCCTCAACTTTGAAGGAGTCGCCACCATGGTAATCGCTTTTCTGGTGTTTCGCGAACAGGTTGGAAAGCGGATCTGGTTAGCACTCGGAATCATTACGCTCGCCAGTATCCTCTTATCATGGAATTCTGACGCCGCGTATGGATTGTCTGCCGGTGCAGTCGGGATACTGCTTGCCTGTGTTTTCTGGGGTATCGACAATAACGCCACCCGGAATATCTCCGGAAAAGATCCGATCGCCATCGTTACGCTCAAGGGTTTTTTTGCGGGGAGTGTGGCGTTTGGTCTTGCGTTCCTGGGAAACAACAGTCTACCTGCGATATCCTTGATTCTGGCCGCAATGCTCCTTGGATTTTTTTGTTATGGCGTGAGCATGGTCCTGTTTATCCGTGCACTGCGGGACCTCGGCGCTGCAAGGACAGGTGCATACTTCAGTATCGCCCCATTCATCGGTGCAGCTCTCTCATTTGTTCTGTTTACGGAGTATCCGGACCTGCAGATAGCGATCGCTTTCGGTCTCATGATTGCTGGTGCCCTGGTTCTTGCGTCCGACACACATGCCCATCTTCACCACCATGTCCTGATCGAACATGAGCATCTCCACCATCATCCGGAAAAACACCATACGCATGACCATGAGAGAGAAGGAGACCAGGAACACTCACATCCCCATGTTCATGAACCCCTGGACCACGACCACCCGCACACGCCGGATATCCACCACCGGCATGAGCGATAGATAAATCTCAATCTTTACTGCCGGTAAAATCGCAGAATTATTCTATGGCTCAGGTAACGGTTCCATTTGCCCAGGAACAATTCCTCAAAAATAAATTCGTCAGACACAACATTATTCGAGCTGAATGGGTCATCTGAATTTAAATCCTCACGAGTGCCTGACTGATGAGGAACGATGATCGGGGAATTTTTCATACACCTGCTCGACCGGGCAAAGAAGGCAGCAAAGGCCCTCAAAGCAAAAGTCATTGCTTTGGTACACAGCTCCAGCTCCCGATTATTGCAAAGAAAGCACTCCTGACCGGTATCCCTCTCAACATCGTGCAGGTAATGCACATAAGCAGGCGTTACCGGCTGACCAGCGACCATTCCCCGGTCTTCTCTCTCTATACCTTTTTTCCTGATCGTCAATAAGCGCCGGAATTCCGGTCTATTGCCATAGTCCGTGGTTTCGCGTACCTGGCAGGTCACCTGCCGTTTATCCCGTGCAGCATGACCCTGGAACGATACCCGGCCAGGGCACTCGCAGTTCACTGCAGAAGCTAAAGCGCTACTCTCCCCATGAAGCGGGCATATCCACTCCCGCTTTTTAAGAAAAATTACCCCCGGCAAAAGAACAATTGATACCATCCCACCCGTGATTACCCATGACAACCAGCCAGAAAACACCTACACCGAGATCCCCAGGGACATCAACAAAGCAGACAGGAAGAAACGGGAGTGCCCGATTCTTCGCCCGGAAAGTAAGAAGCAATGCAGGAATTTCACCTGACGACAGGATAACCATACCGGTAAAACCCCTGCATTCCACACGGGGGCGGTCCTGATGCCCCGGCGACCGGCGAAGATCGAGCGGGACATCCCGCTTTATCTTATCCCGGATATTGTGAAGCGGGGAGTCGTCACCCATGGTCAGGCACTGGAACGGGTGATCGTTTCTAAGACGGGAAATCATTTCTATAACGTCAGCATCCGGACGCGGCGAGTCAAAAAGGAGCTGAGGAGTGCGTGGGCCCGTCCCGGAAATCGGGGAAGCCACCAGGGCGATGCTGAAGAAAGGGGAACAAATGATAGCAGCCGGGGTGAGCGGGAATGACAAGGGGCCCCCAGCCGCTCATGGCTATTCGAGGAGCACAGGAGATTGCATGCCGACGGGGAACAGTCTTGGATAAAACTGCCATACAACGATCCCCCTATGATTTTATCCTCTTCATAGGCGGTTGCACAGTATTTGTTCGGGTCAGGCGGATACGTACGCATATCAGCAACCCGCAGGAGATAGAAAGGATGTTCACCGAAGACATTCAGCAGCTCCGCACGGTCCCGAAAACTCCCGTTGTATCCCGGGAGATCTGGGTAGTCTCTCCCTGGAAAACGTGGCAGTATTTCCAGGTATCGGATGACCGGATAGTCGAGGTCCGGTGCGACGGGCAGGCGGTCCTGCAGGATGAGACGGTGCCTGGATAATACAAGATCCCCCCCCTTCTGATCGATGAGCATGAACTGAAAATGTAGGACCGGCCACCAGGCATTAAAAATACTCCCCCTTTTTTTGACCTCCGGCGGTGAAATCTCCTTTTTGGACCTGCGAACAACCCATGATCCAAATATTCCCTGGAATGGCAATCTGGGCTCAAAATGGGCGTATTTTGTTTTGGCTCAGTCTTTTCTGACCGGCCTGAATGGGCAGTTTTGATCATGTTTTTCCGGATTTATGATTATTGAGCTTATAATCGGGAATGAACGGTTTTGAAGGCAGGAAAACCGGCCTGTTTAAACCTGTTTGGGGGTGGGATCGCTTTTCTGAGGCTGGGGGACGAAAGAAGGGAAAAAGACCTGTTTTGGGTGTGTCTGGATTCCGGGTTGGTTTGCTGTCATTATTGGGAAAGACGGGTGAAATTATGGTAATCCGTCAAAAAATGGAGAAGTATTACGAGATACTTTTTAATTCCCGACACATAATGTTATTACGATTATAATGGCACCATCATCAGTCCCTCGTCCGGTTCAAACTGTAACTCGTCAATTAACAAAGAAACCGGAAGGGACCCCAAAAAAATCCCGCCGATCTCCAAAAGGAATTTTCGGACTATTGAAGGGCTGGACGATTGATACTCAGGCCCTCAGTGACGATCTCAAAGACTGATCATGGCAACATTTTTTGCTGATACCTACGCGGTTGTAGAACTGCTGAAAGGTTCACCGGCATATCGTCAGTATAAAACAGCGGTGCTGGTTACAACTGAATTTAATCTTTGTGAGTTCGCCTATGCAGTTACAAGGGACTTTCCGGATACTGCAGAGGATATCTGCTCACAGGTCCGGCACAGCATGAGGTTGTCCCATCCAGGGGACCGGGAGTATCTTCGTGCAGCTGCTATGCGAAGGAAATATTCAAAGGAAGGACGAAAATTTTCGCTGATCGATTGTGTCGGATATTCTGTTGCGGAATCACTCACTATCCCCTTCCTGACCGGAGACCGGGAGTTTGAAGATCTGCCCGGTGTGGAATATGTAAAATAATGTCGCTAAATCCAAGACCGATGCCGTCCTGGTAGTGCCGCGAGATCCTTCAGAAAGATCTTCTTATATCCAAACTCCGTCATCTCAACCTTTTTTCAATGACCGGTAGTGCTTTTTTGCTTCACGAACCGAGAGGGTCTCTTCCTCTTCTGCCTCTTCCATGAATTTTGCAAGCCCGTTGTCTTCGATGATGGATTCCATCCGGTTAAAGGTTTCCAGGTCGACAATCACCGCCTGTTTCTGGTTTTTTGCATCTGTGATATATTTTCGGGGTATAGCGGTCATGCCTTATCATTCCAGTGTTTATGCGGGAGAGTATAAATGAGCTTTTAGTGGACAGGTTTTATGCCGGGTCTTTTAGGTTTCATCCAAAGATCACCATTTCATCGCGGTGAATAGAACCTGCGATATGGGGGCTGACAGCCTTCTCGGTCGCGAGATCGACTTTTATATGGATGGACTTCCTGATCTCGTCTTCGATCTGTACAAGCTGGGATCAGGCTTTTTGGCCGGGTAAACCTGACCCAGGATGTCAATATCGCTGCGACCTCCGGCTTCTCCACGGGCATAGGATCCAAAGATAGCGATCCGCTCAGCGCCATACCGGGTAAGAATTGCAAAAATAGATTCCCGGATCTTCTTTTCCAGTGTGCGTCCTGCCATCGAGCCCGCTCTTCCGTAATCGTTTCTGATTAGTAGTATTCCGTCTCTTCAGTCATCATCTTTTTAATAAAAAAAGTGCTTTTTGAGGGTTTTGGTTTTTGGGGATCCTGCGAAGCAATAATGTACGGTGGATGTACCATTCCCGTTTTTCCTGGAATCGTAAGATAATGCAAAATATCTGACTTCTATTTAAATTATATAAACCCCTTTATTTCCAGTGGAGAATTCCGGATACATTTCATCATTATCCGACGATCGTGCCAAAAGTGAAATTTTTACTATTTTTCTCATGAGCAAAAGAAATTAAAATAAAAAATAATTTAAATGCTCTATCTTAATGTAAACAACGAGACCCTGCGGGAATTTTTTATGATCAATGAAATCCTTGAGATCCTTATTGTTGAAGATAATATCATCATCCAGCAGGTCATCGAAATTTGTCTTATTTCTTTGGGATATGCAGTGTGTGGTAAAGTGGCGTCCGGCGAAGCTGCCATAGAGTTCATCAAAAAAAAGAAACCCGATGCTGTCCTTATGGATATCACCCTTGACGGTCATACCGATGGGATTGATGCAGCAATTGCAATGAAAAAGTCAGGTCCGATTCCGATAATATTTCTCACATCTTCTACCAGGGCAGAAGATCTTGAACGGGCAAAAAAGATACCTGCCGACGGTTTTATTGGTAAACCGTTCAGGGAGTCAGATATTCATGCTGCCCTGAAATCAGCCATTCCCCGCACTACCCTCAGGTAATACGGTTCTATTAAAAAAAAAGTAAGCGCAGCAGGGGAAACCTGCTTTTGCGATCCCGTTCCGGCATCACCAGATTTTCCCGAGGACAGTTGAGGAGAATCAGACTGTGCCTGCACTAAGTCGATGTAGTGAAAAGATGTGATTGAGGAAGATTCCAGACCGGCCGGGTATTATATCAGCTTCACTACCAGTGTGGCGGTTTCGTCCTCAGCTCACCGCTTTCTTCACGAGCGCTGCAATCTTTTCCTCTTCGGCAGCAGTCACCTTTTTTAGCGCAAAGGCGGTCGGCCACATATTCCCCTCGTCGAGGTTCGCCTCGTGCATGAAGCCGAACGTCGCGTACCTCGTCCTGAATTTCTCCCTGCTCTGGAAGAAGCAGACTACCTTGCCGTCCTTTGCATATGCGGGCATCCCGTACCAGAGTCTCGGCGAGAGGACCGGCGCACTGGCTTTGATGATCTCATGGAGCCGCTCGGCTATGACGCGATCCGGTTCCGGCATCGCAGCGATCGTCGCGAGCACGGCGCTTTCCCCGTCTGAGGTGTCTGGGTGCAGGGTCGGGCTTTTGTTGACCGGGAGTTGTTGGGTTTGCTGATTTTTTCATGGGTTACCTCTTTTAGTATTTTCATTGTCATGAATGGTGAGAGAATAATCTGATGATTCTTCCAAAGCGATAAAAAGTTTAGGGTACTTCTTCTTTGTGCTTATACAGGCTGCATGTGACGGGCTGGACGGTGGCAGAGAGGTTTTTTGTCCGGGCATGGATCGGAATTGTGATAATCCGGACAGGACAGGGCAATGCATGGAAGAACAGGCGGAAGACTACATCACCAGGGGGGTTGATCAGTTCCGGCACCGCAGGTATTCCGAAGCACTCGCCCTGTTTGACCGGGCAGTTTCCCTTGATCCGGGCTGCACCCGGGCATGGAACGGCCGTGCGGCCGCACTTGGCAACCTGGGTCTTTTTCCTGCTGCTCTCGATTCCTGCGATACGGCGATTGCGACAGACCCCGGTTACTTCCGGGCGTGGAGTAACCGCGGGTGGGTGCTCGGGCATCTTGGCCGCAATGCCGAAGCCCTTGACTCCTGCGACCGGGCTGTCGCTCTCCGCCCGGATTTTGCCGAGGCATGGCACACCCGGGGGTGGGTGCTCATGAACCTTGGCCGGGACCGGGAAGCCCTTGATTCCTGCGACCGGGCAACAGCGCTCAGCCCGGATGACGCAGAGGCGTGGAACATGCGGGGGAATGTGCTCATGAGCCTCGGCCGCTCTGCAGAAGCCCTTGGCTCGTACGACAGGGTGATCGCCACCAGCCCGGATCTTCCCGGGGCATGGTTCAACCGGGCAAATACCCTGGCACAGCTCGGGCAGCATACCGAGGCTCTTGTCTCGTATGACCGGGCAGTTGCGCTCCGGCCGGAGTATGCCGAGGCCTGGAACAACCGCGGGAACACGTGCATGCATCTCGGCCGCCCAAACGACGCGGCAGAATCGTATTTTACCGCAGTCGCTCTCCGGCGGAGTACGCCGAAGCGTGGTACAACCACGGGTCCGCGCTGAGCGATCTCGATCGGCAGGACGAAGCGGTCATTTCCTACGATGTGGCGACAACCCTCCGGCCGGAATATGCCGAAGCGTGGTACAACCGCGGCGTTGCACTCGGGGCTCTTGGCCGGTATGCCGAAGCGGTTGCCTCGTATGACCGGGTAATCGCCATCGACCCTGGTGATGCCGACGCGTGGTACTCCCGTGGACAGGCCCTGCGGTGTCTTGGCCGGCAGGAGGAAGCAGATGTCTCGCAGGATAAGGCCGTTGCCCTGGACCCGGGATGCAGGGCAATTCACGGCCCCGGATACACCCGTAAAAAGAATCCCGGGTAACCCTGTCTGCCATACTTCCCGGGAACACGGATACCTGATGGAACAGCGTTCTGTACGGTATCCGGTCAAACCGGGACATATCATTAATACCCTGTTTTAGCATACTTTCAGCAATGAGAATGCGCACAGGTACGTATGCCGTTCACCTTACGGTCACAAACGAAACAGGATCGAATCCGGAATTCCAGGCCGGGCATAATTACCTGACATCCGAAAGCGGGGTACCGGTATGAACCTTATGTTCCTCGGTGTGGTGATCATCACCGGGCTCCTCTATTTCCTCGTCTCGCCGGACATATTCAAAAACCGGTATATCAAAAAACGAGCGGGCCTTGCCATAGCAGCTGCCATCGGCAGTTTTATCGTGCTGTATACCATCCAGCTCCCGTTCACCGGGTTCAATCTGCTGCTCTGGTTCTTAGTCAACGCGGCAATAGCCCTTGGCCTGAACAGCGCTCTTACCAACCACCAGAAAGGAGCGGTGGTCTCCGGAGTTTCCCTGGCAGTGATCATCCTCTTCTGGATCTGTTGTATTACCATTCTTTCTGCCATGACGGCAACCCAGCTGGCAGCGGCACCGGACGTGACGGTTGCCCGCGGCCCGTCTGAAATTATCAACAGCAGCCATATACGGCTGGTCAGTTACGAGACCGCCCTGTGGCGTAGTGACAAGGTCATCGGCTCGCTCGGGTACAAGTCGCAGATTGCTGAACCTGATATCCAGACCCTGAACGGCACCCTTGTCTGGATCACTCCCCTCGATTACGCCGGATTTTTTATCAAAGCATGGTCGTATGCGGATGAAGGCACCGGGGGTTACGTTATTGTCAACGCCGAGGACCCGAAAGCCGAAGCCCAGAGAGTATCCGTCAGCCACATGATCTATACCCGGGGTGCCCTTTTCGGAAACAACGTCAACCGCCGCGTGTGGGAACAGCACCCGGAGTTCCTGCAGATGGAAACCTCGTTCCAGCTTGACGATACGATGCAGCCGAAATATGTTATCCAGCTGGCAGAACCCATGCTCTACGGGATTATCGGGGAACGGCCGGTCGGCGTTGCCACCATCGACCCGGTGAGCGGTTCTGTGGACTTTTACCGCCTCGGCGAACAGCCTGCATGGATCCAGCGCGTGTGGAGCGAGATCACCACCGAAGAATGGATCGGGTGGTGGGGCCGCTACCAGCTCGGCTGGTGGAACTCCATCCTGGGACAGCGTGATGTCAAGATACTCTCCGGTATTGACGGCCCTGATGTATTTCTCGTGAACGGCAACGACGGCAATCTCTACTGGTTCGGCACGGTATCGAACCCCGGGACGGACACGTCCATGGTCGGGTACATGCTGACCGACGTCAGGACCGGCAAGTTCACCTTCCATGAAACACCGGGCTATTATAACGACCTGGGGGCAGCACAGAACGTCCACCAGCACCCGGAAGTAGCAAAGGCGCCTGAGCTGGAGGTAGTCCAGCCGATCATGTATGTCATTGATGGCCAGGAGATCTGGATCATCCCGGTCATCACGCCGAGCGGTGAACAGACGCTGATAGGTCTTGTCGAAGCCAGGAGCGGCACCACCTTCATCGGACAGAGCCTGCAGGACGTGCTTTCCCAGTGGCGCGGCGACAACGGGCATAAAGGACGCCGGATCCGGCATGGAGTCCGGTACATCGGTGAAAGCCAAGATCGCACAGGTCCGGAAACTGCTGGATGAGATTGAGGCTGAGCTGGGTCCTGCGGCAGCATGAGCCCGGAACAGGTGGCGATCACAGGGGTTTCTTGGCTGACCAGAATCGAATAAGACATGGAGGGAGCAGGGGGAAAGCACCGTGCGACGGTGAGCACTCCTTTTTGGACCTGCGAACTGCCCATGATCCAAATATTGCCCGGAATGGCAATCTGGGCTCAAAATTGGTGTAGGGCCACCGGATCATTTACGGGGTCGCCGGTTCCGGCAAGACCTTCCTCCTCATCGCCCGGGCGAAGTGGCTGCACGACCGGAATCCCCATGCGAAGATTCTGCTGCACTGATACAATGTCGTTTTGAGCGTACCTGAAACACTTACTGAAGGACTATCCCGGATCGGGGTCTTCCATTTCTCCAGCTGGGTAAAGCACAACGGGATCCCGGCACGAAAGCGTCATCGATCCCGCGATTTACGCGATTCCAGAAATCAGGTTGCCAGATATTTAGGTTCCATTCTTCCTTTTTCTGTCCGATCGAAATCCTTGTCGAAGCTGACAATCGAGAGCCCGGCTTTCTCCGCTGCGGCGTATTGATAGGCATCGTCGAAATCCAGATGAAACCGATCTGATGCCACGATAATCCCTGAGAAATTTTCGGGGGATACACTGACGACCCGGATCCCGCTCCTTATGATGTCTTCGTTCACAAACGTGAGAAACTCGCGGGACTTGTGTTCTCTCATAAATATTACGCCGATTGTATGAAGCGAGAAATCACTGATATGCAGTGTCGCAGGATCTGCCCGGTGTAAAAAATCCTTCACTTCCTCCACCCGGGTACGGCTGAGAATGTACTCGAGGAAAATATTGGTGTCGAGGAGGTACATTCAGGCTTCCCGCCATTCCAGTGCCTTGTGCTGGAGCTCGACCGATGAATAGCGTTTGCCAAGTTCAGCGAGGGTACCTTCAGCTGCGAACTTGATCGGGGAGGGGGGAGATCGCTTCGAGCGCTTCACGAGCTCGTCGATGTAGTGAATTGCCTCCTCGCGTAGATCGGGGGGGAGCATCCGTATTTTTTCTTCGACCGACCCGGATGAGGAGGACATGGAATAACAGTATTTTATCGTTTTTTATGCATAGAATCTTTTCGGGCGGGTACCGGAACATTTTCCAAAACAATTAAAAGTTAAATGTACTTCATATTCGTGCCTGTAAACCTTATGTCGTCTGGATGTTATGTTCGGAAGACCTCCGACGGTGAGCACTCCTTTTTGGACTTGCAAACCACCCATGATCCAAATATTGCCCGGAATGGCAATCTGGGCTCAAAATGGGCGTATTTTATTTTGGCCTGGCATTTTCTGACCGGCCTGAATGGGGCGGTTTTGGGCATGTTTTTCCGGATTTGTGATTATTGGGCTTATTAGTGGGAATGAACGGTTTTAAGGGCAGGAAAACCGGCCTGTTTAAACCTGTTTTGTTTGTGGATATCTTAATAGGCCAATTATACCTCCTGATAGCGAGGGAGCACCTGGTTTTGGGGATGTGTTTTTAGTGAGTCTATGCAGGATAGGTCTGACGCTCATCGGGCCTCCGGCCCACAGCCGGCGTAGGCTGGGCCCATTAATTAATGGTCGAGCTAAGGATTATTTCCTTCAAACGGTCAGCATCCGGCAATTGTTCCTGGAACGCTTCAGGAAGTGTGTGCCCGAGATGGTACGATGAAACGGCCATCGGCTTAGCCATATCCCGTAGAGCATATTCCGCGATGACCCTGTTCTTATCCCGGCACAAGAGAATCCCGATTGTTGGTTGATCTACCGAGGGATCGCGGAGAAGGTCATCAGCGGCTGACAGGTAAAAGTTCAGTTTGCCGGCAAATTCCGGTACAAATGCACCGATCTTCAACTCGATGATAATGTAGCAGTGCAGCCGGGTATGGTAGAACAGCAGATCGAGATAAAAATCCTGGTCCCCGACTTCAAGCTGGTACTCGCTGCCGAGAAATGCAAATCCGATCCCGAGTTCAACCAGGAAATCCCGGAGTTTTTCAATGAGCGACTGGTGAAGTTCCCGCTCGGATACTTCGGCACTTCGGCCCAGGAAATCAAAAATATAGGGATCCCTGACAACCTCAAGTGCGAGATCTGACTGAGGAGAAGGCAGGGTCGCCGGGAAATTGGTGACGGAAGTCCCGGCCCTCTCTTTGAGTCCACTCTCGATCTGGTGAATGAGAACATTCCTGCTCCAGCCATTGCGGATAGTTTCACGAATGTACCATTCCCGTTCCGGCGATCCGGCTACTTTGTCAAGAAGTACGCAATGATGGAACCAGGGTATTTGTGCAGCAACCTGCTGCACGAATTGAGAATCACGCCAGGCTTCTGCAAACCTCCGCATGTACTTCAGGTTTCTTACTGAGAATCCCTTCATCGCAGGGAATTCATGCATCAGATCCGCGGATAAGCGATCGATGACCTTTGCACCCCAGCCTTCCCTCTCCTGCCGGCTCAGTATCTCGTCCCCGATCTGCCAGTAAAGGAGAACAAGATCCCGGTTTACGGATACTGCTGCTTTGAGTTGAGCTGACCGGATCCGGTTTTTCAGGTCAAGAATGAATTCTGTGTACCCTGCCGGGAGATCTGTTGCCGAAGCATGTGCGATATTTCGTTTCATCGTTGAACGTCCGGGTTCCTGCACTGCAAAGTTGGGTGTGGCAAGGATAAGGAATCCGGTTGACGGGGTGAAAGTGAAGCTATCTATGGGGCGGGAATAGTACGCTCATTATCGGTTCCTTGCGTTCGTCATGGCCGGCCCGGGATGATGCAATCCGCGAGGGGACGCTCAGCCGTTCCTCATCAGCTGCCAGGATCATGCCGAT
>CAWFHC010000018.1:0-204146 GCA_963815395.1 uncultured Methanoregulaceae archaeon | reverse complement strand
TGCGCAGCGAACACGCTGACCAACAACGCACTTGACCCGGTTGCAAGTATTCCGGAGTACAAGGCCTGTTCTGTGCGGATAGAGAAGATTGCGGAGGCGAAATAACATGGGACTATTCGGGGGTACCCCTTCAGTTAAAAAAGGCGATATGCTCTACGCATGGACCAATGATGCAGAGATCAAGAAGAAGGCAGAACTCGGCGGTGCGGTAACCGCACTCTGGAAACATGCACTTGAATCAAAGGCAGTTGATGCAGTTTTTGCGGTCAAAAAAGGCTCAGACATCTACGATGCCCGCCCCGTATTAATTACGGATCCCAAGGAACTTGCCGGGACTGCCGGTTCCCTCCACTGCGGAACCCTGCTCCTGCCAAAACTGGTAAAGAAATACCTGGACGGAGCAAAAACCAAGAAAATTGGAGTTACCGTCAAAGGTTGCGATGTGATGGGTTTCCTTGAGCTTGCAAAACGCAAGCAGATCAATATGGACAATGTCATCATGATCGGCGTCAACTGCGGCGGTTCGGTCAGCCCCATCCTCGCCCGCAAAATGATTGCCGATAAATTCGGTGTTGACCCGGACAAGGTCCACAAGGAAGAGATCGACAAGGGTCAGTTCATCATTGAGTACGAAGGCGGACACAAGGGTATCTCGATCGACGAGCTGGAAGAAGCCGGCTACGGCCGCAGGTCCAACTGCCGCCGCTGCAAGTATAAGATTCCCCGCCAGGCAGATCTTGCCTGCGGCAACTGGGGTGTCATCGGTGACAAGGCCGGGAAGGCAACCTTTGTTGAAGTCTGCAGCGAGAAAGGTGCAGACCTGGTAAGCGGCGCAGTGAAATCCGGTATACTTGCAACTGAAGCTGCAAACCCCAAGGGGCTTGAGATCCGGGGCAAAGTGGAAGGCGCAATGCTGAAACTCGGTGATAAGTGGCGGAAAAAAGATTTCACAGTACTTGGAGCGACCCTTTGGGAAACGATTAACAAAGAAACCTCAAGGTGCATCAAGTGCTATTCGTGTATCGAGAACTGCCCGGTATGTTTCACTGGTTCTGATGAGATGAAAAAGGACACACTCATGGTAAGACGGGGTGAACTCCCGCCGAATTCAATGTTCCACCTCAGGCGTTTTGCACATATCTCAGACACATGTGTGAACTGTGGCCAATGCGAAGAGCTCTGTCCGATGGATATTCCCATGGCACTCTTTTCACATGCAATCCGCGTGGAAGGTGACGCTGCTTTCGAGCCAAAACTGGGTAAGGCTTCTTACACCAACTAATTTTTTTGTTGATCAAAAAGCTCCGGATGGGTATTTTGGTTTGTGCAAAAGACGGATGATCGAGGTTATTGGTTAACCTGTTTGAATTAAATTGAATGCTGATAAGGAGATGAATGAAACAATGAATGCAGAAGATGCAAAGAAGATTATTTCAACTGCCATCGACAGGGAAGTCGAGGCATATACATTTTACCGTACCGTATCCGAAAAGGTAAAAGACCCGGCACTAAAAAAACTTTTTACTGAACTCTCTGGTGAGGAGAAACAGCACCGGGAATTCCTTCAGGGGATGCTCACCAAGGATGTAGCAAAGATGCACTTTGAAGCTAAAAAGGACTATAAGGTTGTAAACGCACTCCCGAGCCCCCCACTATCCGCCGATATGAAACCCCTCGATGGAATAGTCGTTTCGATAAAAAAAGAGCTCGAAGCTATGCAGATGTACACTCAGCTCGCAAACCTCTCAAATGACACAGAGCAGAAATTCCTCTTCAACCAGCTGGCAAACATGGAAAGTGGTCATAAGGCCCGGCTGGAAGATCTCTATACCAATATGGCTTTCCCTGAGGTCTGGTAAAAAAAGATCTTTTCAATCCAGTGGGTGGAGGGGAGGGAAAATAGGGCTGGCGGGGTATCATCTCTTGGGAAATTTCAAGACCGTCAAATGAGGTTTAAGGACATTCATCGGCGTATGTCCTGGTTATCATACCCCGCTGCCTTTTATAACGTATCTGGTTTTTTCTGAACCTGCTCTTCAATTCCTAAAAAAATGCAAAGGGAAGAATTTATCGTTTTTTCCGGCACTGTTTAAAAGAGATAACTTACAAAAGTGAGAAAATGAGAAATATATCTGGATAACGGATCGGTTAATATTATTATAAAACATGGATTTTAATTACTACGTGTTTTCTGCAATATAATATTGTTATTTATCAAAAATAGATATATATATTAAAACGTATGCTAATTTTCAATAATGCCAGTTTTCGATCAGGAGAGGGTAGATCGACTTAAACAGATTCTGAAGTGGCACCCAAGAGGTGTCACCATCTCTGACCTGGCTTCAAAAATGGAAATTAACCGAAACCTGGTTGCAAAATATCTTGATATTCTTCTGATTTCCGGTCAGGTGGAGATGCAGGTAATCGGTGCCGCCAAAGTTTACTTCCTCTCCCAAAGAGTTCCTATCGCATCGATGCTCGAATTTTCTTCTGATATGATCATTGTTCTTGATGCTGCGCTGACAATAACGCAGGTTAATGAACCCCTGCTCATTCAGGTCAATGTGAAGAAAGATACTCTGATTGGCAGGAATATCAAAGACATCTCTCATCCTTTCCTCAGCGAGATTCCAATTACCGCACTTTCCAAAGAAACCGATCCGACCATGGATCAGGTACGCGAATTCGAATCCACCTTTGATGGGACGAAACACTATTATAAACTGAAACAGCTGCAAACCGCATTCGAAGACGGGAGCCATGGGATCACACTCATCATCGAAGATATCACGGATCAGGTTTCGTACCGGAAAATGCTGGAGATCAACGAAGCAAAATACCGGGGTATTGTCGAGGACCAGACTGAGTTTATCACAAGATTCCTGCCAGATGGGACGCTTGTTTTTGTTAATGAAGCCTATGCCCGCTATCTTGGGAAGAGGAAAGAGGAGCTCATTGGGATGGAGCATATACCCGATATCGAAAAGGAGGATATTACAACCGTGAACCAGTGCATCCAGTCGCTTGACTGCTGAAAATCCGGTTAAAACCTTTGAATGCAGAATCCTCCATTCCTGCGGACAGACTCGCTGGAATCTCTGGACGGTGCGTGCCATTTTTGATGATAACCAGAAGCCCATTGAATACCAGGGGGTGGGGAGAGATAACACAGAAAAACGTGAGGCCGCCTCGAGGATTAACCAGTATGTCAGGGATATGGAATTCCTCTCCCGGAAATCGCAGGAGTTTGTTGAGTTTTCTCCTGATGCAGATATTTTCACAAAAATCGGACAGGGCCTTTCTGAATTACTTCCCAGTGCACTGATCTGTGTAAACGCCTATGATCCGCTGTCTGAAATTCTAACGGTGAGGGCAGTTTTTTCAGAGCAGAACCACCAGATTCTTTCCGCATGTTTCGGCAGGGAATTCCTTGGATTTTACTTCACCCTGCGTACAGTACCCTGAACAGCTCAGGGCTGCAAGCCATGAACCAGCTGCTGGAAGGAAAATTATTCAACACCGATGTAAGTCTTCACGATTTTTTTTTCCAGCAGGTTCCCATCGAAACCTGTGACCTGATCCAGGAAACATTCAATCTGGGGGACAAATATTACGGGATAGGTCTGGTCCGTCACGGTCTTCTCTTTGGGGTTGTGTCGTTTTCGCTGGGGAAGGGTGAATCCCTGCAAAACTCTTCGCTTATCGAAACGTTTATCCGGCAGGCATCTGTCGTATTACACCGGAGGGTTACCGAAGACTCGTTAAGAAAGAGTGAATCACGGTACCGGGGTATCGTTGAAGATCAGACCGAATTTGTCACGAGGTTCATTCCGGACGGAACACTTACGTATGTGAATGATTCAGTGTGCAAATATTTCCAGATGGGCCGGTCTGAATTGATTGGCCGGTCGATTTTTTCCCTGATCCCAAAAGAAGATGCAGACCAGTTAATTGAGGCATTTCATTCATTTAATACAGATAACCCAGTACAAACAGGGGAACACCGTGTCCTTCATCCCTCAGGATGCACACGCTGGACACAATGGACAAACAGAGCTCTCTTTGACAATCACGGGGTGATTGTCGAATTCCAGGGAGTAGGCAGGGATATTACCCAACAAAAAGAGGCGGAAACAAAAATCAGGCAATATATTGCTGATATTGAGTACCTCTCGCAGAAATCCTCAGAATTTCTCGAACTGTCACCGGATACTGATATTTACCGGCTAGTATCTGCCGGGACGTGAAGGCAATACTGCCCAATGCCATCGTAGTAGTGAACTCTGATGAAGTGGACTCGGAAGAGCAAGAAAAAGCGATCACCCGGTGCGTACTTGGTGATGAAGAACGAGATGTCTTCAGTACCTTGTTCGGTATAAACGTTATCGGCATGAGTGTGAATCTCCCCAAACCCGACGAATTACAGAAAGAAAGGATGGAAGTAATGAGCAGGAGTCTCGTCAAAGTTCCCGGTAACCTTTTTATTACCATGCATAAAAGTATGCCCGAAGCGATATGCACAAAGATTGAAGAAACGTTAAATATCGGAGATATTTATGCCATAGGACTTGTCTCACAAGGATTGATTCTGGCAAATGTTGCCATAATGCTTCGGAAGGGGGAAATAATCGAACATAAAGAACGAATCGAGGGTTATATCAGGCTGGCATCCATCGCACTCCTGAGGCAGAAAACGGCAGAAACCTTACGAGAAAATGAAAAATTATACCGGAGCGTGATCGAAAATATCCAGGATGTCTTTTACCGTTCCGATAAGAAAGGAAATCTTACTATGGCAAGCCCGAGCTGGGCCAGGTTGCTCGGATATGATTCTCTTGATGACTGCATCGGTTACAATATCGCTGAAAAATTCTATTTTGAGCCGGAACACAGAAAAGAATTTCTCGAAGCCGTATACAGGAATGGTTCCGTTACTGACTATGAAGTTGTTTTAAAATGCAGGGATGGTAGTCCTCATTGTGTCTTAACCAACAGTCACATGTATTATGATGATGCAGGTTCATTACTCGGAGTCGAAGGAATTTTCCGAGAGGTCAGTGAACGCCGGATTGGGACTGGTGAGATCCAAGATCAAATCTCTCGACGCTGAATAAGAATAAAAAATCATTGTTCAATTGCCCTAAAATAAGTTTCCCATTATTCTGCCAGGACGAATTTATTACCCCTGGTTTTAATGAAGCCTTCTGCTTCAAGCATCCTGAGGATCTTTCTTACCTTTTGCTTCTCTTCCTTAAGACGGATGGCAACCTCATCTTTCACGAGATACTTTTCAGCGAGCAGAATTTTCAGAAGTTTACCCCGGATTTCCCGATCTGATCCGGCAAACGGTGCCTGCTTTGTATAAGCAGCACTCCGCCGGTTAGGGTTGGTAATTGTCTTTCTTAGTGCTGAACCGAGGTCCATCAGAGCCCAATACCAGATACGGGGATTTTCACAGTATAGCGTCTTTTTAACGACCGGAAGAATCTCAGCATCGGAGATTGTTTCATAGCCTGCAAAGAAAAAATGAATAAAAACCCTTCGAATATTGGTCTCGATAAAAACAACGGGAATGTTGAACGCAAATGCTGCAATAGATGAAGCAGTTGCCCTGCCTATGCCGGGAAAAGTTACAAGAATATCCACTTCCGCCGGAAGAATACCCTGATATTCTGTCATAACCCGGATGGCACATTTCTGTAGCGCAATCGCCCGGCGGTTATATCCCATACCCTGCCAGACAAGGAGTACATCCTCCAACGGGGCAGAGGCCAGTGATGCAAAGTCCGGAAATGCACGGATAAATTCCGGAAATTTTGTGGTGACCCGTTCTACCTGTGTCTGCTGGAGCATAATCTCAGAAACGAGGATTCTGATAAGGATCCGTGGTATTCCGCCAGACCATGTCCCGACCGTGCTGCCTGTAATGAGACAGCACCATCTCCTGGAATGCCAGAATTTCATGGCTGGAACTATTATCAAAGGAAAATTGTGGTTCGCTCCGATCCAGAGTCTGCTGATCTGAAGTTTTCACATCTGTAGCCCGGTCAAAAATTACTGACCTTGATCTTTACCGTATGATCATGACCGTTCATAATCATTCAGGTAATGGCAACAATAGCGAAAGAAAGGTGCGGTTTGTGCCAGGAAATTTCGGCTATTTCAGGTACGTTTGAACATTGCATCAAGGTCAATCCGGCTGAACCTGATCATCGTTGGTCTTCCATGAGGGCAGGTGAACGGATTTTTTGCATACCGTATCTGGTGTATCAGGCGCTGGCATTGTTCCCGTGTACAGACGGTACCCGCCTTGATTGCTCCCCGACATGCGATAATGCGGGTAATTCTTTCACGGGTGTTTACTGAACGGACCACTTCTTCACTGACAAGATCACTCACCATCTCATCGATCATTGTAGTATCCTCAAGTTTGCCTAAAACAACCGGGATTGCCCGGACAAGGAAGGTATCCCTGCCGAATTCCTCAAGAACAAACCCTTCCTGTGCAAGTGCCGGTAAAAGATCGCGGAGAATTGCCGTCTCCTGCAGGGTCCGGTGCAGGATAAAAGGAACGAGCAGTTCCTGTGAGCGATGATCCCCTTCGGTTCGGGCAATGACCTGTTCATAGAGGATACGCTCATGAACGGCATGCTGGTCAATAAGCACAAGTTCACCGGAATCAGTTGTGGCGAGGATGTAGATCCCCCCCAGTTGCCCGATAACCTCCATGACCGGGAGTTTCGCATCGACAGGTACCATCCCGGTCGGGAGTTCTGTCTGCCGCAACTGGCGGTCAGTCATACTTGTACCTGAATGCCGTATTTCACTGATTCCGTACGGTTCTGGTGCAGTAAAATCATAGCGACGATCGGGTACAGTTGCTGCTTCCCTGCAGGCTTCCTCCAGATATAATTGCGATGGGGCTGCCCCATCAGGGATCAAATCATGACTGAGTAATGCCGTTTTTACTGCTTCGCTCAATGCCCGGGCGATCTCTTTTTCCCGGGAGAGTCGAACCAGTTTTTTTGTCGGGTGCACATTTACATCAACCAGCTCTGTATCAATCTCCAGGGTAAGGAATGAAACGGGGAACCGATCTTTTGCCAGCAGGGTACCATACCCTTCTTTTATAGCCGCATTGATAATTGTCGAAGATACATAACGTTGATTTATTGCTATCATAATCCGGGAAGCATCCTTTCGTGCAACAGATTGGCGTGACGTGTACCCGGATATCTTCATGAACGGAAGAGACAGATTCACCGGTATAAGAGCCTCTACAACTTCACTTCCATAGATCCGGGCAATGGTATCAAGGATCCGGGGCGATCGATCTGTCACGAGCTGCTCGTTTTGATTGATATACAACCGGAACGATATTTCGGGGTGTGCAAGGCAGATGCCTTCCAGGATGGCGTGGATATGTGCGATCTCTGTATTTTTACTCTTCTGGAACTTTTTTCGTGCCGGTGTATTAAAGAAAAGGTCTTCCACCAGTACATTGGTTCCTTCCGGTGCCCCGGTTTCTCCCGTCTGCTGTATTTCTCCCCCTTCAACCGTCATTTTCGTCCCGGAAACTTCCCCTGAAAGCCGAAGTCGTGTTGTCAGGGTAACCCTGGACACTGCGGCGATACTGGCAAGAGCTTCTCCACGGAATCCGAGCGTATGGATACGATGGAGATCATCAATTCGTGAAATCTTGCTCGTTGCATGGGGCGTGAAAGCAAGCAGGGCATCGGCTGGAGACATACCGGATCCATCGTCAATGATCCGGATACTCAGAATTTCTTTTGCAGACGAAGTAATATCAATGCGAATCGAACGGGCACCGGCATCGATTGCATTTTCCACAAGCTCTTTTACGACCGATGCAGGGCGCTCCACCACCTCGCCGGCGGCGATCTGGTTGACGGTTGCCTGATCAAGGATGTGGATAACAGAAACAGTATTACCGTTCTTCATGCTTATTCTTCCTTATCCTCCAGCATATGTCGTCAACTCGGCAATCTTTGCAAGTGCCTGCAGGGGGGTCATCTCATCCGGGTTGATGCGGAGAAGTTCGTCAAGTGCCGGGTGCTGCGCTGCTGTATTTGTTGTGCTGTCATTATCGAATAAAAGGATCTGGGTGTAACGCTGGGGGCGGGTGCCGGAAGGGACATCGCGGTTCATGGTCTCGGTAAGAATACTCTCGGCTCGCTCGGTCACTTTTTTTGGGATCCCGGCAAGACGTGCGACGTGAATGCCGTAACTTTTATCCGTTGCACCGGGTATCAGCTTGCGCAGGAAGACCACTTCATTTTTTGTCTCTTTTACGGCAAAATGATAATTTTTTATCCTTTTAAGGTACACCTTCCACCTCGACAAGTTCATGGAAGTGAGTGGCAAAAAGGGTCTTTGGCCCGGCACCTGACCGTCCATGAAGATATTCGAGCACCGCCTTTGCAATCGAGCATCCGTCTACGGTACTGGTGCCTCTGCCGATCTCATCGAGGATTACAAGACTCCGTGCGGTAACATTGTTGAGAATGTTTGCAAGTTCGAGCATCTCCACAAAAAATGTACTCTGTCCGCTGGCGAGGTCGTCAAAAGCACCAACACGGGTGAATATGCGATCAAGGATGCCAATACTCGCATGCCGGGCCGGAACAAAACTTCCTGCCTGTGCCATGATACAAATGAGCGCCACTGCCCGCATGTACGTGGACTTTCCGGCCATGTTTGCCCCCGTGATGATCATAACCTGATTGCCGGAACTGGTAAGGTCAGTGTCGTTGGGAACGAAATTTCCCGAAACACCCCGTTCGACGACCGGATGTCGTCCATCACGGATGACAATCGCATCGCCCGCATTCAGCTGCGGGCGTATATAATCACGGGTCTGGGCAATTTCAGCAAGGGCGGCGGAGACATCCAGAACAGCAATACCATGTGCTATTGCCTGAAGATCGGGAATAGATGTACGAAGTACTTCGACAAGCCCGGTATAGAGTTCACGCTCGAGAGCCAGGACACGCTCATCTGCATGGGTAATAAGAGTCTCCTTCTCCTGCAGCTCAGGAAGCGTATAACGCTCACCTGTAGCTGTTGTCTGACGGCGCTGGTAATGGGGCGGCACAAGATGAAGGTTCGGTTTTGTGATATCAATGTAATAACCGAAGATCCTGTTGTACCCGATCTTAAGGGATTTAATACCGGTCTGGTCCCGCTCTTTTTGCTGGAGTTCGACGATCCAGTCCTTTCCTGAATGCAGCACTCCTTTGATTTCATCCAGTTCCTTTGAATAGCCGGACCGTATCACTCCTCCATTGCGTGCAATCGCGGGGGGATCATCAGCCAAAGCACTCCGTATGAGATTGATACTATCGGGCAAATCACGGAGATCCTGCAGGCCATTGAGAATATAATTTGGGATAGCAGCGGTCCGGCAATCCTGTATTATACTCCTGATTTTGGGAAGGGCTGAAAGCGAATCGGCAAGCGCTATAAGATCCCGGGGTCCGGCATTCCCGTAGGCAATCCTCGCTGCAATTCTTTCAATATCAGCGCACCGGGTAAGCAGGGTCCTGAGTTCAAGTCGTGCAGGAGTGCAGTTAAATAAAAACTCAACCGCATCAAGCCGTTTATTGATTTCATCGATATCAGTAAACGGACGGGAGAGGGTACGGGTGAGCAGACGGCTTCCCATCGGGGTTTTTGTCAGGTCGAGACTGGATAAAAGTGTCGCCCCCTTCATTTCGATGCGGATACTCTCTTTCACTTCGAGGTTGCGCAGCGTAACAGCGTCCAGCATCAGCTCCTGTGCAGATGAACGCAAAAAAAGAGTGCTGATATGAGGGAGCGGGGAGTTTTGCGTCTCTTTTGCATAGGCAGAGCGCTGCTCCCGCCGCACCGATGGCTGCAGGAAACCCGTCGCAGCCATATCCCGCAAGTGAGGCAACGGAAAAGTGTTCCAGAAGAGTACGTCGGGCCCGCTGTTCGGAGAACTCCTCGTCTTTAAAGATTGTAACAATAACCCCCCTGTTCCGGATACATTCCTTCAGATCGTCTGAAACGGCTGGCGGAACTATGCATTCTGCCGGGCGGTAGCGGGCAATCTCGGAAAGGATATTCTGGAAACCGGGGTCGTGATCTGCCATCGTAACAAAAAATTCCCCGGTCGAGATATCGAGAAGTGCCATTCCCCAGAGATTATTTTTCCTGTCAGGGCAGAGTGCGAGCAGGCAGGAAGAGGCTGATGAGGAAAGCATTGAGGAATCGATCACAGTTCCGGGAGTAATTACTCGTACCAGCTCGCGTCTTACGATTCCTTTTGTGTTTTTTGTATCCCCGACCTGATCGACAATAGCCACCTTGTATCCTTTCCCGACGAGTTTGGCAATATACCCGTCTGCGGCATGGTAGGGGACACCGGCCAGAGGGATACGGTTATCGCCGCTTTTTGAGCGCGAGGTAAGAACAATTTCCAGTTCCCGAGAAATGAGTTCCGCATCGCTTTCAAACGTCTCATAAAAGTCACCGATGCGGAAAAACAGGATTGTATCAGGGTGTTTTTCTTTGATCTCCCAGTACTGCCGCATCACCGGGGTGAGGCGGGCACCATTTTCACTATCACCGGAAAGGCCTTGAGGAGACTCATGTGTCATGTATGCAGAAAAATTGCCTCCGGATCAATTAATACCGATCTTATGGCTATGCCCGGAAAGCATCATGAGCGACCTGAGTATATACCAGACCATAAGCGGAAATGAGATCACAAGCAGCGATAATTTCAGACATGAAACCAAAAGCAAAACCAATGCCAACGAAAAGGGTGATTTCCTCCAGCAGAGTAACCGCCATGTGCAGATTACTCCAGAGTATCAGTATGCCCAGCAGGGTAATCATACCGATCCCGATGGCCGCATTTTTCATATCCTGCGTACTCGGAGCGAGCGAAAGTACAAGCGTAAGCGTTATGTAAAGGTAGACAAGAAACCAGGGATTGAAAAGGACAATAAGATTCTGAGTAAACATGCCGACGATGCCAGTACATAGTCCAAAAAGGGCATCCGCAGAAGCAATACCCATGGGCAGGGGTGGAAACACACAGCCTAAATACTTCGAAAACACCCACGTACACCCTGCCAGTAAAAGCGGTATGCAGAGAAGAGGTGCTGCACTGATCACAACATCGCCAAGATACGGAATTTTAGAAGCGGTATAGGTTACAGAACCTCCCTTTTCTGAAAAAAACACAACTTTTTTTACTTTTGCGCCCGTGATGAGGCATCCGAGAATATGGCTGCATTCATGGACGATAACACCGGGAGCGCGGATAAAATAATAAAAAGATCGTAAGGGGATTACACGGGCCCAGAGATGGTCCAGTGCCAGGGAAATACCGACAATCCCTATTCCTGTCAGGATGACCATGAGGAACGGCTCTGCATGAATGTCCATTTAAAAAGTACCTATGCTCATTGGGATCAACTCACACATAATTACATCTCTCTTGGCAGGTACTTCTGAAAGTCTCATTACCTCTGACTACCTATGAGGTGCTATGACGCCGGAACGATTGCCCAATCAAGATCCCTCTGAATCCGAAAAACACTACAACCGGCTCATCCACGAAAAGAGTCCTTATCTTCTCCAGCACGCGGGTAACCCGGTTGACTGGTATCCGTGGGGGAACGAAGCGTTTGATCGTGCGGCCAAGGAGCGAAAACCTGTCTTCCTTTCTATTGGTTACGCAACCTGTCACTGGTGCCATGTCATGGCGCATGAATCTTTTGAAGATAACAGTGATTGCTGCCTTATTGAACAAGGATTTCATTTGCATTAAGGTAGATCGTGAAGAACGCCCGGATATTGACAGCATCTATATGGCAGTCTGCCAGATGATGACGGGACGGGGAGGGTGGCCGCTCACTGTTTTTCTGACGCCGGAAAAAAAACCGTTTTTTACCGGAACATATTTTCCCAAAGAAAGCCGGTTTGGCCTGACAGGCCTTATCGATCTGCTCCCCCGGATTACCCAATCCTGGCGGGACCGGCGTGACGATCTTATTGCTTCTTCGGAGGAAATTTCAGTTGCGCTGCGTCAGGAACAGGAACCACACGCTGAGGATTTTCCGGATATTTCACTACTCCATAAAGGCTATGAAGAACTGGCTCTGCGATTCGATCCAGAGTATGGAGGTTTTGGTCGTGCACCCAAATTCCCTGCCCCGCATACACTCCTTTTTCTATTACGGTTCTGGAAGCGGACGGGCAATACCCGGGCGCTTACCATGGTAGAAAAGACGCTGGACGCAATGCGCAGTGGGGGTATATTTGATCAGGTTGGGGGAGGATTTCACCGGTATTCAACGGATGCTCAATGGCGGGTACCACACTTTGAAAAGATGTTGTATGACCAGGCACTCCTTGTCATGGTATATACAGAAGCGTATCAGGTAACACATAATCCTGAATTCCGGAAAATTGCCGATGAAATTATATCCTATGTTTTTCGCAACCTCACCTCTCCGGAAGGGGCATTTTTCTCCGCCGAGGATGCTGACAGCGCAGGAGGCGAAGGCGCTTTTTATCTCTGGACAGCGGGTGAAACCGAGGAGGTGCTGGGAAAGGATGACGCTGGAGTTGCTGCCCGTTTCTTTGGTATTACACATGACGGAAATTATCAGGATGCAGGAACCGGCAGGGAGCAGAATATACTCTATCGGAAGAAATCCGTTACAGAGCTGGCGTTATCGTCTGGTATATCAGAGACCCAACTTGAAATCCAGATCGAATCCATCAGGACAAGACTATTCATAGCCCGGGAGCAACGCGCTCACCCGTCTCTCGATGATAAAGTCCTTACCGACTGGAACGGTCTTTTTATCGCAGCGCTCGCACAGGCTGCCCGGACATTTGGCAGCGAGAAGTATCTTGAAGCTGCAAGAAATGCTATGAAATTTATCTTAAACCGCATGAGTGCTGAAGATGGGGGTCTCCTGCATCGCTATCGTGCCGGTGAACCTGCGATCTCAGCATTTGGTGATGATTATGCATTCATCATAAAAGCATTAATCGAACTCTATGAATCCACCTTCGAGCCATCGTACCTCTCATCAGCTCACGAACTAAACGCCTGGTTTGTAAAACATTTCCGGGATGATAGGAAGGGAGGTTTTTTCACCTTATCAGATACTGCCGAAATCCTGCTGGTGCGTAAAAAAGAGATTTATGACGGAGCAATCCCATCCTGTAACTCCGTTGCTTTTGAAAATCTTGTGAGACTGGCTCATCTTACGGGGGATGCATCAGACGAACAACTGGCGTCAGAACTTTCACGAAGCTTCGCATCATCCGTGCGTCAGTCACCTTCGGCGCATACGTGGTTCCTGTGCGCTCTCGATAGTGCAATCGGGCCTTTTCACGATGTCGTCATTATTGGGGAGCGGGATGCTGAGGACACACGGGCTATGATCAAAGTACTCAGGGATCATTATCTTCCCTGTGTATTGATTGTCTTCAGGCAACCCGGTGATAAGGATTTCCTGTTGGCCAGCCTTGCGCCCTTCACCAGCAATCTGGATATTACCGGAGGGAAGGCCACGGCGTACATCTGTAGTGGTCATACGTGTGCCATACCGATTACAGAACCGCACCAGATGCTTGAATTATTAGGGTATTCAAATAAAGAAAAATAAAAAAATCAGAGATTTTTTAGTGCAACAAGATCCTTAACCCCGACCAGTTTCCAGACAAGTGACCGCTCCTCTTCGGCGATGGCAGCCGGGGGGTCCTGCGTGGAGTGGCCAAGTGCTGCGAGGATATTACAGGAAAGATTCCGCTCGACAATCAAATCAACAAATTTTTCACGAATGACCTTTTTCTCGATCGAATCATGAACTTCCTCGAGATAACCCTGGAGGGTAACAAACATATACGATGACAGGTCTTTTGTGTATTTCTCGATTTCAACAGAGACATACGGACTTTTTCGGAAATATTCAATCTTTTTTCCATATTTTGTTGACAGGAAGTAGAGGAATGATCCATCAAAGACATAGAGGAATGGTGCGATATAGGGATATTTCTCGCCCTGGAATGCGATCCGGCAGACATAACCTTTTTCAATCAATCGATCATATTCCTCTTTCTCCATTCTTGGGATTTTCAAGATGTCCATAAACTTACACCATTGGAATTCCCAACAAGACCTGATAAACTTTATTAATTTTTTTTAATGAAATAAAAATGAAAACTTATTTTTCTATCCGGAATCCTGCCTTCTCCCATGCGGTCATTCCTCCCAGAAGATTAGTCAAATCATGGTACTGGTTAACGGAAAGGATGCTTGCCGCCAGGCTTCCTTTATACCCGGCATCGCAATAGACAACAACAGGTTCGTCTTTTGGGATTTCATCAAGATGATGCGGAAGTTCACCTACAAAGATATGGTGAGCCCCGGGTATATGTCCGACTGCACGCCAGTTTTTGATGTCCCGCACATCAAGAATAAAGGGATTTTCTTTTTTAAGGCGTTCATTTAACTGCTGGACTGAACAGGTTGGCACAGTACCGATATCCTGCGCGGCTTTGGTCCATGCGGGGAATCCTCCGGAGAGGATCCCTGCAACCGTATCATACCCAAGCCGGATAAAATGCCGGCGTACATGATCAAGATCCAGATTGAAATCATCGACGATGATAATTGGTCTCTGATAATCGAGGACCCATCCCATAAACACGGGGAGCCCTTCCCGCCAGATAGAAATGCTCCCGGGGATATGGCCTGCACCAAAACTGGTTGGGGAGCGTATATCGACAATCTGACAGCCGGATTTCCTGAGCTGGTTGACTTTTTGGATCGACAGATGAGGCAGGTCCGGTAACCGGTGCAAAATCGGTGCACCATCCCTGTTGTTTGTTTCCATCTGCCGGAAATAGGGCGGGAAATAGGGGGATTCGGTCGCCCGCCTGGACACGAAAAGTTCACGGCCAGATGTGAGGGAGGGATTTGTCTTTTTTTCATAACCGATGGTAGTGAAAGGGTGATCAGCAATCTCCTCTCCGCATACCGACCCTGCCCCGTGAGCAGGGCAGAGGATCACCCCCTCACCCAGGGGCAGGATCTTATTTGCTATGCTGTCGAAGATTTTTTCTGCCATTTCCCTTTTTCTCTCCTGCCCGAAAAAGTCTGTCCTTGCAATATCTCCCGCAAAGAGAGTATCGCCGGAAAATACCATGTATGGCTGATCAGCAACATCAGTATCCCGAAGCACAAGCGAGATACTCTCTTCGGTATGCCCGGGAGTCTCCAGAACCGACAATACCAGAGAGCCCAGGATGAACCTGTCACCCTCCCTGACTGGTGTTCCATAGGCAAACGCCATCCGAGCTCCGTGAAAGATTTCCGCACCACACCGACTTTTAAGTTCGAGAGACCCGATGATATAATCCTCATTCCGGTGCGTCTCGAAGATATGGGTTATGACCAGTTCATTCCTGCTTGCAATCTCAAGATATATGTCGCAGTCCCTGCGTGGGTCGATAACTGCTGCCCTGCCCCCTGAACCTATCAGATAGGAATTATGGGCTATACCTTCAGAAACGATCCTTTCGAACAACATAAGTCTTATCCTTATCGTGGAATTACACGTTCAGCCTGTAAATATGTTATGAACCTGACAAAACAAAAGATTGAAGCCAATCATTCCGGACAAGGGGGATATTTCAGGAGTACAGGTGTCAAATCACCGCTGTCCATACGAGCGTGTATGAGTTTGCAGATATCTTTCAGGTTCACCGGGACATAGCCAACTACTTCAGAACTTACATTAATCCGGCGTTGCTGGAAATCTATAAACGGATATTTGCGAAGGTTATTATTATGGTGATGACCATGGATCACCCAGCCGTCAAATGCTCCTCTGTCATCGGGATCGTGAACAAGCAGGAAATGGAAACCACCATAGTCAAGCAGGCTCGAGGGAACTGCATCGAGTTCCCGGTCATCGTGATTCCCTTTGATAAACGTAATCTGCCCTTTGAGTTTTTTCCTGTACTCCAGAGCAGGCAATGCATCCTTTCCATACCGTAAATCTCCCAGATAATATACGCGGTTTGCGGGAGAAATGGTATAGTTCCAGTTCTTTATCAGCACATGATTCATTTCCCGTACATCGTAGATCTGAAATGGACGTGAGCAGTACCGGATTATGTTCGTATGACCGAGATGAAGATCGGCGATCAGAAAAATATCCTCAGGATGTGAGGGAACAGGATCCAATCGTTCAAATCCCGAGTGCTGCCGAAAGAGCGCGAGCGTGTTTTGCCAGGATTTACTGGTGTGACTGTGATCACCGGTTATCCACCGTTTCTCCAGAAGATCATATTCGGTAAGGATGTCTTCCCCCCGCATTACGGTAATCCTGAGTCCTGCGTCATCCAAGGTGACCGGCCGGACTGCGTCCCCTGTTCTGCTGCTCATCACACGCCGCAGCAGATGTTTCAACCTCAAAATAATTCCCCCGGGTTTTTCCTCCTTTTGGGAGCCGGTGAGTACAGAAAAAACAGTCGATGCCTGGAGGGGATCCATCCGGTTTGCTACCGTTACGTGAAACCATTTGCTGTCAGGATGGGCGTCCCACATATTGTGGCTGTGGGCGATGGGGGATACCAGGGCAGCTATCGAAGATGTGAGTTTTTTTAAGGAATCTGAGGGTCTGACCGGGAATGCAATCACGCTACCGTGAATTCCCTGACGCATTTCCCATCCGTCAATGATGAACGGAATGAAATCATACCCGGCTGCCACCTTACCGAGAATGTCAATGAGCTGACGGGAGCTGATATCTTCATTCAGGGTAAAGGGCCCAAACAATGTGACATGCGGATGAGATTCAAGGAAACCTTCCAGTGCAAATAACCGGCCGACATAAGAAATTGTTTCCGTGATCCGCCATTTAGTCATTGCAAGGCGGATCTCAATGAGATAGATATCGTCCATGAAAGGTAGCCTGTTATTATTTTCTTTATAGGGCTTCTGTGGTTAAATCTTTGATTTATATTTTTTTTACGAAAAAATCCCCGGATCGCCAACAAAAACCATCAACAATATCGAACTTCAGAATCTTTGGCACACCGAAATGGCAAACAATGCTACAGCCCGGGTACCTGTTCTTATTTCAACGTGTATTCGTATTTTTTGGGAGATATCAGAAACATAAAAGTGTGAATGCTTCCAGTTCCTCATCGTAACAGAGGCAGAATTCATGGGGATGCCGATCGATGTAGTGGGGACATGGGCAGGAAATGTCAAAAATTGGAATTTGAACGTCAGAGAAGATTTTCCTGAATAAAAACAAAAAAATGTGATTTTGAATCTAGACCTTATCGTACGACAGCTCGTTTATACCGGAGCCTCTGAGTAGCATCTTGTTGTTGGTGATAGAGTAGGTTTTGGTATCCTGAAGATTTGCAAGATATTTTGATTCGAGATCACTGGTATCAGCGCAGAACTTTTTCGTCGATGCAATTGGCCCGATGGTAATGGTCTTTCCAAATTCCGTGGTCTTTCCGGTAAGGACATAGTTTGCATTGTAATTGTTGCATCCCCCAAAACCAGTCAGCGTCCCGTCATTGTTAAACGTCAAAGTAATCTGGACATTAGGAATAACGGGCATGGATCCCGCGATTGTTGCTCCCTTAAAATTCCAGTTCCCTGTCAGTGCCGGATCCGTCAGGGGAGCCGTAGTTGCAACCATTGCTACCGTTGTAGGCACAGGTGTGGGAATCGTAGTCGTCGGTACTGGAGCCGGTGTTGTTGTACATCCTGCTACAAGTATACCCACAAATAACGCTGCACAAACCAAAAACAGTAAAAGTTTCATATCACTGAATATTATGATCTCCTATTAATATTTATCCATTCAAGAAGCGACAGGTCTCACCTCAATTATTACGTCCATTACCCAAATACTCATAGAGAATCAGGACAAAATCAAAGTAAGAATGGGAACAAATAGTATTCAAAAACCAATTAAATGCCTTATATTTGACATGGACAACACCTTGTTCGACTTTGTCGGGGCCCAGATTGCTGCATGTCATGCTGTCACACAGCTCCTCGGTTATGAGGACGGGAATAGATTGTTTTCCTATTTTTTAACAACTGCCCATGGATTTGAATCCCATGAAAATATCCGCCAGTATATGGACGAGAAGGATATTTCCGGTAATGGTTTATTCCTTGAAGCCTGTCAGCTCTATGAGACTGTAAAACTTCAGCAGATTCACCCGTATGACGGTGCTACCGAAACGCTTCAGACGCTTCATGCTCGTGGGTATGCTATGGGAATTGTTACTGATGCTCACTCCCGGGATGCGACCCTTCGTCTGGAAAAAACCGGGTTACTGCCATTCTTCTGCTGCATGGTCTCATTCGATATGGTTAAAGTAAAAAAACCGGCACGTGAGCCATTCCTGTTTGCTCTTGAGATGATGAAAGCCGGTACTGATGAGGCCGTTTTGATCGGTGACAGCCCGCGGAGGGATATCGAGCCTGGTCACGGTCTGGGCATCCGGACGGTATATGCCCGGTATGGGGACAGATTCTCTGACGACCGTTCAACAATTCCGGCAGATTTTGTCATTGACGCGATTGCTGATCTGCCTGAAATTCTTTATGGACTTTAAAGAAAAGGGCTCTGTAGAAATCCCTTCTTAGTTTTTTGAGCTGGCGTGGAAATTGCGAGGGTGACCCCCTCTCTCCCCCAAAGGGGGAGGCAGCCCAATGGGCCAAGCCCCCTTGACCCCATTACGGTTGGATTTTTCTCTTTACTGCTGAAGTACGATCCACAGACCATGCTCCACGGGGCGAGCCCCGACGAGGCGGTGAGCGCCCGTGGCCCCATCGCTATCCGATACCGGTTCCCCTCTTCGTTTTTCTAAAGAGCATGATTTCTACAGAGCAAAGAAAAGAGAAATACGGGTATTTTCTTTATCAGCTCCGTAAATTTTGTTTTAGCAAGGGGGAAAAAAATCTCGATAAGAACGGAAGACACTGACTATCCCTCGCTATGGATTCCTATTATAAACCGTAGAAATCCCGGAAGGAGTGAAAAACTGGCGCGATTGGTATAAATTCCATTTTAAACATGAGCATTACGTCGTTTTTGACAAAAACTTAAAGAAATAAAAAGATATAATAAAAAATTATGTATGTTCCAACCAGGATCTTTTTCACCAAGGGTGTTGGTGTGCATAAAGATCGTCTTGCATCCTTTGAACTTGCGTTGAGAAAGGCCGGTATTGAAAAATGTAATCTTGTCTACGTTTCGAGTATCTTTCCACCGAAATGTAAACAGGCATCAAAGACGGAAGGATTGAAATGCCTCCAACCCGGGGGTATAACATTCTGTGTGATGGCAAGGAATGAAACCAACGAGCCCAACCGTCTGGTTTCCTCCGCGATTGGTCTTGCTCTCCCCAGTGATTCCGACGAATACGGTTACCTGTCTGAACACCACGCCTTCGGGGAGACACAGGAAAAAACCGGAGAATATGCCGAGGATCTTGCGGCAACCATGCTTGCGACAACGCTCGGTATTGAATTTGATGTGAATGCTGCCTGGTCAGAGCGAGAACAGACCTATAAAGCGAGCGGTAAGATCATCAAAACCCAGAATGTCTGCCAGTCAGCGGAGGGAGACAAAAACGGTCTCTGGACAACAACTATCGCTGTGGCAGTATTTCTATAACATATTTTTTTACAAAAAATGATTATTATACATTTCCCTATACTTGATAATTTTTTTCTGTTAAAAAAAAGCACAACGAGGGAGCAATGAAAAAATTTATTCCGGTTTTTCTTCTCTTTTATGTACTCGTTTTTGGATTTCCTTTGCAAGATGAAGTACAGCAACCCGGGCAGGACTGCCCAAAGGAATCTTTGAAACCGGCGTGGCTGCGAGATCCGCCGCTTCAACATGGTGGTCATCAGGAATAATGGCTATTGGGATATCATTGCCAGTATCAACCGGTGCAGTTCCTGATTTGAAACGGTTGAAAACAATCTGAATTCGTTCTGGTTCGAGCCCCATCTGCGTTGCGATCTCCTTAATGCGGGAAATTGTACGCAATCCTCGCGCACCAGGATCACTCACAATAAGCAGCATATCCGGCTTCCCGATCGTTCCCCTGCTGATATGCTCCATGCCAGCCTCGGTATCAATAACAATAAAACGGTAATCACGCTCAAGCTGGCTCATACATTCTGATAGCAGATCGTTGGCAAAACAATAACACCCGCTCCCTTCCGGGCGGCCCATTGCAACAAGATCAAACCCTTGTGATTCGACCAGAGCCTGACGAAACCGGAACCTGACATAGTCATGACGATTCATGCCCGGGGGGATCTGACGGGTAAATGCCTCCTCCCTCATGCTTCCCAGTGTTTCATGAACAGGTACACCAAGTGCTTCGTGCAGGTTGGCATTCGGATCTGCATCGACCGCGAGAACGGGAATTTCCCCAAGATCAATAAACGAACGGATCAGCAGGGAACTTATCGTTGTCTTGCCGGTCCCTCCTTTTCCTGACAATGCGATAGTGAAGGGATGTTTTTGCATGATATTTCCTGTTTCATCCTGACGCATGGTCATGCTCCGTTTCTTTATCCCTGATGCGTTGTGAAATCTCCGCTGCGGTTTTCATGATAGCAAGGGATCCATTCCGGTCTGCAAACCGTATCCCGCAGCTGGGAGTGATGAGGGACTGTGCATCAAAAAGATGTTCCGGCATGCGTGCACAGAGCCGGGTCCTGATAGCAAGATACTTTTGATAGAGGGATTCGGAAGTCTCTGTGGCAAAGATTTTGTATTCTGCCGGAACAATCCCCCATGCCACAACGCCGCCCTGCTCCATATAGGCTACGATAGCATCAGCGTACAGCAAAAACTCCTTTGCTGTTGCGTAAGCATCGATGGAGACAACTGAAGGATTGAGCCCCAGCACAAATTCCCAGTCCGTATTCGAGCAGCAGTGGATGCCAAGCCCACCTTCAACCAGCGCAGCAATGTCCTCCCAGCCTGCTCGTACCGTTTCTTTATCGACCGGCACCACTGATGATCCCAGTGATGCAAGGTACGGCTCGTTCAAAACAACGAGTGTTTCTGTAACACCGGTTCTTTTTCTCATCTCACTCTCGCACCATCGTGCCTTGAGTGCAATCATTTTCGACAGTACATCGGCAAGCTGTGCATCATAGTAGATTGGTCGCTTTGTCTGCATCGACCACCTGCATGCCAAAGGTGACCGGCCCGGTGACCTGGCATTTCAGAACCTTCGCATGAGACAAGGTGTGAGACATCATTTCGATGAAACCGGATGCATATTCCTTATGGAGTCCGTAGGGAGCATAATTGCCCTCAACATAATCCATGTATACCTGTTCCATCGCCTCTGTCTGATCATGTGGTACTGTCAAAAAGAAGCCGGTCATCCCTGATGATCCTTCCCGGCAACTGCTCGGAATCATTAAAGACAATACTTTCCAGCTGACCTCGATCCGGAAGGGTAGGCACATACGGAAACTCGGGGAAGATATCCAGAACATCACTGCATGCTGCCACAGGATCCGTATGGGGAAGTGCACCTACACCGGTTGCCAGAGAGTGGGGAGAAGGGATCATCTTTGCCATGGAGTTACCTCTTCCTGAGCCGACAGGTTTCCAGGAGTTTCTGGACCATGGGGAACAATGTGAGATCCGTGTGAGGTAAAAATGTACTCGAGGTATACTCATCCATAAATGAAGGTTCTGCATTGAGTTCGATGTATGCAATTTTACTGGCGATCTCATCGAGTGTTTTTCGCTCTCTCCGGTTAATAAGCGCAAGATTTGCGCCCGTCACTGCCCCATTCCCGATATTTTTTATCCGGTCTAATTCGATCTCCGGGATCAGGCCGATAATTGTTGCATTTTTCTTGTCCAGATAATTACCAAATGCACCGGCAAAATAGATAGTAAAGATATCATGCCGGGTCACACCAGCCTCTTTCATCAGCGTTACACAGGCAGCATGAATCGAGGCCTTGCTCATAATCAGGTTTTTGATATCATTTTCCGTGATCACGATATCCTTCCCGATATCAGTCTCACCGGCCCAGACCACAACATACTCCGGGAAGTGCGACCCTGTTCGGACTCTCTTATTTTCTATACTGGTATTTATCCGGCCGGTCCGGTCAATGACACATGCTGGAGATGAGTTCTGCAAGCAGATCGATTAACCCGGATCCGGTGATGCCCCGTGGTTTGATGTTGTTGATTGTGCTGTACGTAGGATTGAGGGTCATGGGATCGACCGTAATCTTTTCAATGGCACCGGGATTTGCCCGCATCCCAAAGAGCACTTCTCCTCCTTCCAGTGCAGGTCCGGCAGCACCGGCACAGGAAAACATCCATTCCTTGTTTCCGAGCACAATTTCAAAATTGGTACCGATATCGATCAAAAGTGAGATCTCTTCACGTTCACTCATACCGCAGGAAAGGATATCGGCAATAATATCACCCCCGATGAAATCGCTGACCGCAGGAAAGACAAAGAGCCCGCAATTCTGATTACCGGCAATTCCAATCCTGTTCTGCGGCAACGGATAGTGCCCGCTGGACTACCGGTACATAGGGTTCTGCGATGATATATGCCGGATCAATCCCGAGCAGCATATGCGTCATCACGGTATTTCCTGCAACCACCACTTCGTAAATATCTTCGCGGTCGATTCCTGCAGAATTTGAAGCGGATGTCAGCGCTGCATTGATGCTCTCTGCAGCAAGTGCCTGGAGTTTTATAAGCCCGTTTTTCCGGGCGAAATTCACGCGTGCGAGAATATCTTCACCACAACTAATCTGTTTGTTATAATTCGAAGCGACTGCCACAACCCTGCCGCTGACCAGATCCCAGAGATAGACAACAACCGTCGTAGAACCGAGATCAACTGCAGCACCAAAGATGCGTTTTGATGTGTCATTCTCCTGGAGATCGATAAGACGGTAACCCCCGGGACAAGGGCAATTGTACCGGTTACTTTCCAGTCACTATGACGAAGAAGCGTGGGAATTTCACGCATTACTTCCAGCGGCACATAGATCTTTTCCGCAACAGGCCCACCATTCTTCTGGATACCCCATAACAAGCCGGGTCAGATCCGGTGATGGATCGGTGAGCGTTGGGGGCTGAAGTTCGACATAATATTTCCTGACAGAAGGATGGAACTCAATCTCGTCATCCCTGCCTTCAACCAGAATTTTTTGTTCCTGGATAAGGGTGCTTTCGGGAACAAGTACCTGCAGATCACCCTGGACCAGTTGTTTCACAGGCAAGACAGGCACCTTTTTTCAGTTCATCCTCGCTAAAAAACGCGAATATTTCTGCCGGTCAAATTCCGTTTTTCCCGATTGTACATAGACAACACACTTGCCGCATTTGCCCTGTCCACCGCAGACAACATTGATGTTCAGTCCTGCTTTCTGTGCAGCATCAAGAATGGTGCTGCCACGTGCTACGTCAATTTTGCGATAACTCGGAAGAAATGTTACCGTGCGCATGATGATCTGTCCTTAACACTACCATTGGTAAGAGAGATAAGAAATATGCTACGGTAATTATCCCTGGCCATTTTTTGGAATATGGCGTAAATGAACTAATGAAATTTTTATCCTGGATTTTTCAGGATTCTTGCTTCTTCCATTCCTCATGCAGGTATTCTCCGATCTCTGCTGCGTCGCGGGGTCCGACCATCACCTTCCAGCCGGTCGCTTCTTCAATCCTGCCTGACAGCGGTGCGGAATAGCCCGGGATAATCAGCGTTTTGTGAGATACTTCATGTTCTACATCAAATTTCCTGATCGAATCACGCACCAGTGTTTCATTCAGTTTTCCTGCAGCCACCGCGGTCAGGACTGAGAGCCCTTCCGTATCGACAATCAGCATAAAACAGGGAATGCGGGTGGACTCCAGGTAACCCTGGAGGGTAAAAAATGTCAGGGAGAAGTTCACCGTCAGGAGTACCGGGGCCTCTTTTCCCGGGGTTCCAACACGGTACAGGCCGGGGTTCATCTGGATCGGTTTCTGGGGATCCGTGTAAATGTTCTGGCGAAGCGTCAGGGCGGCTTTGGCAGATGCAGGGGAAAGCGGCGGTGTAATAATTACCGATGCATATTTAACGATGCCCAGTGCGATTTCAGCATCCTGCAGAGGAGAATGCGTGGCATCAATAAATACCGGATACCCCAGATCCGGAACTGCACGCGTAATTGCAAGTTGCCGGACAGCGGTCGATGTAATAATAAAATCACCAAGGGATTGCGGGCAAAGATCCATGACCAGTTTCTTTGCGCCTTCAGCAACACAGTTTTTTACAAGACTGGTGAGGTTCATCCAGCCCATGAGCCTGAATGACAAGGGGACAACTATGTTTTTTGGCGAGTGCACACATTTCCCTGAAATTTTCATTCGTCGCCGCGTGGATAAGGGGCTGATAACTACCGACCTGAATAAGTGCCGCATTAAACGCTTCGATGTTCTTAGCTATCAGGACAAGGGGGAGATCTGCAGATTCCTCGACCATGGCAACAGCTCGTGCAAATACATCCGGCGAACCGCTGGTATTTTCAATCGCGATACCATTAAACCGCAGATCGGTGCCGATACGGGTGAATGATTCGTCCCTGACCCTGACGGTTACAGAAGTGATCTCTTCAGGTGCCCAGGTATCTGACACCCTGAAGAGAATACCCGGGGGGTGATAGAAGGTCTTGTCATGGCGGTAAAGGACAAATTCCTCTCCAACGGCAAACGATCGTTCCCCCACACCGATCTTTACAAGCCGTATGGGGGGTCGCGTGGTTGCACCCAGCACGGACTTTGCCTGTTCGTCCAGATACGGGCAGAGATCCACATCCGCTTTTCCACTGGCGAGTTTCATCGCAAACGTAAGACAGGTGGGATCACCGCATTCCTTGCAGTTCTTTTTAGGCAGAAGTTTGTAGACATCAAGTGCCTTGAGTGCCATTATTATTTCATCTCCGAAAAAACCGCACCGCTTCTCATGCCGGCAAACGCTTTTTTTAGCAGACCGACCGTCATTGGATGACGGACACAGATAATCTCGGCACCGGCAACGGCAGCGGCAATCCCCGTATAAAATTCCCACTGCAGGGCCATCTCATCCTGCAAGGCAGGCTCAGATTCCCTGACTTCTTTTATTGTCAGCGAATCGATAGCAGAACAGATTACGGGCATTGCAAGATCGGTATCTCCTTTCAGTGCAGAAAACCGGATTCGTTCCATGGCTGAATAGGAATATTCAAACCCATAGCCAAGTGCACCGGTATAGGGATCGATCATAATATGATCGCGTTGCACACCGATCTCCCGTAACAGAATATTGAGTTGTTTTGCAAGGTTGACATCAATGGGAGACTGGGCGATAAGTGAGTGGTTATAGGCAAGAGCTGCTGCGGCAATGCTCCGGTACCTTCCTGCCTCGGCGGTTCCAAGGAGAAGACGTTCTCCCTGGGCAGTCTCACCACACTTCTGATAAACCTCGCTGTCAATTTTAGGCTCATTGCTGCCTTCAATGATTAAAGGGAGACCCGTTGCCGAAAGGACGGCCTCCACCGTTTTTCCGACAGCGGAAATATCAGCAAAATTCCGCTGCCGTGTACTGGTCAGATACAGGCGAACCAGATCCGCATTGTAGATCTTTTCAGCAGCCTTCGCCCATTCAGGCACATTATACACCAGATCACCACAGTATTTTTTGATGATCGGCGACCAGTATTCCGGATTATCGCAGATTTCTAATGCAACAAGCGGTGAGGGAGATGACGGGTTCCCGTCAAGGAACGGGAGGGTAGTTCCACCTCCTATGCGGTAGGATATGTTTCTTGTACCCCCATCTGCTTTGGTAGCTCCAAGAATAACCTGACCGATAACGCCATTCCAGCCGAAATTAAGGTCATATCCCATTCAATCTCCTCACACAAGCGGTTTCATAGTAAGTGCCGGATGTTTTACTCGTTCAAGGAAGGAGATCAGGCCTTCAATCGATGGTGCAATTGTCTCGTCCGCGATCTTTTCAAAGAGATCCGATTTGTTCTGACCAGCAAGTTTTTTTATCAGCTGGGTTTTCAGCTCCTCTTTGAGCTGGGATGGCATCCAGACAAGCCGCTCGATGCCCCCGTCTCCCTGCAGGAACCGGTCAGAGAGAATATAGTTTTTTGAGATGCCGGCAAATCCCGGTGTCTGAGCCCCTCCGCCAATAGTTCCGGCAAGCGTTGAGAACGTCATACCCGAGGGTGTAATACCTTTAAATTCCCGGTTCACTATCATGATCCCGTTCACTTCGGGAAGCATAAGGGCGATACACTCAAAACAGCCACAGCACGTCATCGGATATTCCATTACACTATACAGTGAGCAGCGGTCAATCTCACCATGACTTGCTTTTTTAACAAATTTGTTGACTCCTTCGAATTCCCCGTTCTGGGGGTTTATGACCGCTCCTTTGTCTATAGGCTGATTGGCACCGGAGGGCGCTATCTCATAAGCAATTTTTCCATCCAGCCAGCTTATCGCCCCACAGAGAGCGGGATGTTCAGGAGTTATGACGCAGACATGGTTGGGGGCAAAGGTCTGGCAGAGCGTGCAGGAATAATACGTGTTTACATCTGAATCCCGCATTCCTTTGATGCGTGCATCACGTTCTGCATATACCTTCTCTGCATCATTTTTTGCTCCCAGGACTTTCGTTTCATCAGTGATAAGCGTTACAGAAACAGCATCAAGAAGATTTGGGAAAGTCCATACGGAACTTGCTTGCCAACAACTTACCGATATGCTCAATTTTTACCCCTTTTGCGACAACGTCTTTGGAGATCCTCACCCAGATGATATCCCGCTGGGCAACATGCCAGGAACCTTCCCCGTAATTGACGAAGTTATGGATACGCCGCTCGAGTACCGGCTCGTAATCTTTTTTCATCATCTTCCCGGCCACGTTGATCATGATTGCAAGCGGGTAGGCACCACCCTCCTTCATCGCATCGATCTCAGGACCGATGACGGTTACCTGACCATCCGTTATCTCGTCTGCAGAACACATGCGTAAGAGTTCAAATGCAGGGGATCTTCCCCCACCAAATTCGACATACATCTCTTCTTTCCGGATGCTCTTTCCCTCAAAGGCAGGTGAGCACCCCATCGGGATCGGGATGGCAGTTACATTCACCTTTATTCCTTTTTGCTCCATCCCCACGCGGACAACCTCTTCAGAAGTTGCGGGTATCCAGTCCCCTCCCTGATAATCGCCGAGTGAAAGGATGGGGAAACCAAGGACTCTCATCCCATCAACAAATGCAATTTCCTGGTCAGAAAGCCCGGGAAATACAATCACAATCGCTTTTGCCCGTTCTTTAGCGTACGCAAGAAGACGGGACATATCGCCCGGAGTAACACCTCCAAACATCATGGCAACCCTTGCAATGATATCGACAAAATGAATCCCGTATGCCGGTGTCGAACCAAGAGGGATAAGACGGTATTCGAGTCCGAGCTTCACTCCTGCATGGGAAAGTGATGCGACAATGTCACCGGCAAGGAATGTGAGCATGTATTTTTCCTGCAGTTCCCGGCAAATGGCAGAAGCACTGTCTGCGCTTGAAGGGGTACCAACAACAAGGGCAAGCCCGAGAATACTGCCATCCACCAGGGAGTACCCGAGTTTCCGGATTATGGTATCATCGATAAAACCGGTATAGGGTGCAGGTTCCCTGCCTTCAGCTGCTGTTTTCTCTGCAAGAATGCATTCCGAGGCAACGAGGGGATTACTGTCAGTCTTTCCAAACACGTCAAGTGCTGCCTTCTGGTCATGAACCGCTATTCCGGTAAGTGCAAAGGAGATGGGCAGGTGATATGCAGTTTCGTCATAAGAAACTGAGTGTTTTATAGTGGTGATCATCGTTTTCAGATGAATTTCACCGTTTTTTTTCGCTGTTCCCACGTCGGTCATCGGGTATTCCCTCTGATTATGGGTTGCCCGGTAGAATAGATATAGTTTCGTCAATAGGTAAGTCAGTATACATTACCTCTCGAAGATGTTCATCCGCAATAAGTAACAAAAGTAACAAAAATTTTTATCCTCATTAATGATATTCCGTTTCACAGAATGCCGGAAATTGGACATTTTTTTCGTTTAATTAACCTTTTTTACACCACTATCATGATTGTGATATCGACAGTTATCATTCGGCCGGTTCTTGCACGAGAAGGAACCATGACAATTTCTATCGTGAGTCCGGGGGACACTATCCTGGAGATATCATCACCTTCGATGGAAAGGATACTTTCGGAAATACTACATTCAGGAAAATTTCAGGCCCGGGGCCTTCTTTTCCATGGGTTCCGGGTTATGATCTGAATGGTTTCCCCGGTTCCTGAAATCTGATCCGGTAAATCAGGATGGCTCATGGAAATTTGTATGGTACAGTGCAACCAGTATAGAATCGAAGAATTGGCAAACTGCCTGCATCCAATAACCACATATGACCTCATAAATCCAGAAAAAATGAACTCTGTAACAATTCTCTAATTAATTGAAGAAAAGAGACATATGCATATTTTAAGGTTATTTTAACGATTTCTACCGTAATATATATCGGAACTCCCATCCAAGGGTAAAAGCACATCCGGTGAGTATCTTTGAAAAAATTCTCTTTTATAGCCCATATGCCAAATACTCCGGGGTCGCTTCACCGGGCTGCTGAGATCATCAAAAAATATGAAGGTAATATTAACCGTATACAGTATGATCGGCGCATTGACCCCTCAACCGTGTTTTATGAAGTTACGGCTTCAAAAGAAGCATTCAGGAAAATTACCCGGGATCTTGCGCTTATAGGGTACCTTCAGACGTCTTTAAAACCGCTGAACTTTTTAAAGTTCTGTGTATATCTTCCGCACAAGCCCGGGGCACTCTATGAATTCCTGAACATAACCACATCGGTGGGAGCCAACATAGCGTTTATCGATTTTGATGATAAGGGAAGACATCCAGATCGTCTCACCGTCAGCCTGAACCTTGAGCAGAGCTCAGTTGTTGACCAGCTATTAAATCAACTGAAATCAAGCTACCGTCTCGAAATCCTTGAATATGACACAACCGGAAAACACCTTGATGATACCGTCTTTTACGTCAGGTATGCACAGGCAATTCGTGAACTCATTGGGGAATCGGAAGAAAATTTTTTACTCGCGTTCCTTGCAGATACAAATCATATCGTCCAGGAACTGATGGCACAGGGAAATGATCCCCGGAAAGTCTTCGAGAGCGTCCTTAAAACCGGCCAGACGATGTGGGCGACAACCCGGGACAGGTTCTATGCAGATGTCCAGAAATTTCAGATTACTGAACTCTGCACCCTTTTTTGCTTCCAGGTCCCGTGCGGTGGGAATATTTTCTTGATTGCCACCAAAGATGAGAAAGTCCTGATTGATACCGGCTACGGGATTTATCATCAGGAAGTACTCTCAATGCTTTCGCGGTATGGTCTCGGGGATGAAGGGCAGGTATCACGAATCATTGTCACCCATGCAGATGCGGATCATTGTGGAGCTGCAGGGTATTTCACAGCACCAATTTTCATGCATGAAGGTACTCTTGCAATCATCAAAAAGAACAATCGTGCGTTTGGTTCCCGGAGCGAACACTCTGTTCTTGAAGAGTTTTATACCAAGATGATCAATCTTTTCTCAAAGTTTAATTCCCCGACCAAAGTGGAATGCTTCTCTCGTGACGCGATAACAATGCAGGGAATTTTTCCGGTGATAGGTTTGATGAGTATCGGAGATCTTGAACTGGAAATCCTCGAAGGTCTTGGCGGACACACCTATGGACAGATCTACCTCTATTCACAAAAAGCGGGGTTGCTGTTTGCAGCAGATAGTGTGATCAATTTTTCAAGTCTCACAAAAGAGCGTGCCGATTACAGTTCGCTTGCTGCTTTTCTTGTTACCTCAGTTAACGTGGACAGCGATCTGGCAAAAAAAGAGCGAAAAGCACTTCTTGAAATTGCATCTGAAACTGATAAGGCTCTGTTAACAACGGGCAGACGATGTCTTATTTGCGGGGGTCATGGTGCGGTATCGGTTCTCGAAGAGAACAGGCTTATTTCTTATGGACCTATTGAGCGAATCAACCCTATTATCGGTGAAATCCACGAGAATAATTAAGGTAATCGCGATTTGGGTTTTTTTATTTTTTATATACAACTGGATCACCGGTGATATACTGGCATTTGCAAGCAATTTCCGGGTTTTTTATCCTGTATTAACAGTAACACTTTTTTTTTAGAAGAGGCCTAATACTACGAAATTCTCATCTACTTTGTGATTGCATCTTTTGTGAGAGAAACATGGAAAGTCACCGAGTACAGGATATGATGCGGTTGATGGCATCAAATATCCGGGCGATCGCTAATACAATTTCAGACAAAGATGTCGAAAAATTTATTGCAGAACTGCTCAAAGCCAAGCGTGTCTATGTAATGGGGGCGGGACGATCCGGACTTGTTGCAAAGGCATTTGCCATGCGTCTTATGCATCTTGGGTTGCAGGCATTTGTTGTCGGGGAGACGATAACACCTTCATTAAACAAAGGGGATATTATGGTTGTCTTCTCAGGTTCTGGCCGAACTAAGACCATTGCTGATATTGCGGAAACAGCAAAGGAGATTGGTGCGAAGATCTGCCTGATAACTTCAAACCCGGAATCGAGAATCGGAAAGATATCCGATTGCATCGTGATTATCAAACATCACCGGGACGAGGTAGGTGACGATGCTATTGAATTTGAAATTCGTCAGATGATGGGAGATCACAAGTCTTTCGCACCGTTGGGGACTCTCTTTGAGACCACATCCATGATCTTTGCCGATGCGGTTATTTCCCGTCTGATGGAGATCACCCAGACGGATGAGATTGCACTCAAGAACCGTCACACAAATATCGAATAAATCTGGAGAACGATGATATGAAATTAAAATTTGCAGAGCGGGTACAAGGTATTGAAATATCCGGAATCAGGAGAATATTTGAAGCTGCGGGTCCTGATTCGATCAACCTGGGGCTTGGACAGCCGGATTTTGATACGCCGCAACACATAAAGGATGCAGCGATTAAAGCGATTTTAGAAGGAAAAACCGGCTATACAAATAATATGGGGATTCCCGAATTACGGGATGCAATCTGCAAAAAATTTAAAAAAGAGAATGGGCTCTCCTATGATAGAGATCAACTGATTGTGACTGCCGGTGCAAGCGAAGCACTCCATATTGTGATGCAGGCGATGGTCGGTGAAGGGGACCGTGTTCTCTGCCCGGACCCGGGATTTGTCTCGTATGCGGCTCTTGCGACCCTTGCGGGGGGTCACCCGGTAAGTATGCCACTCACGCAGGACCTTCATATTGATGTGGAGAAAGCAAAAGCGCTGATGGACGGTGCACGGATCATGATTATGAATTCCCCTGCCAATCCGACAGGGGCAGTTGAAAATAAAGAATCTGTCAGGGCACTTGTCGAATATGCAAATGACGCAGGTGTGACGGTAGTTTCCGATGAAGTATATGAACATTTCATCTACGGCAAAAAGCACTGGAGTGCTGCCCGGTTTGGTGAAAATGTGATTACAATCAATGCAACAAGCAAGACCTATGCAATGACCGGCTGGAGATTGGGATACCTTGCTGCTCCTGCAGAGATAGTGGCACAGTGCGTGAAAGTACACCAGTATTGCCAGGCATGTGCTACATCAATTTCCCAGTATGCGGCTCTTGCAGCATACGAGGGGGATCAGAGCCCGGTGACAATGATGTGCGACGAATATAAAGTGCGACGGGATCTTTTTTGCAATGGACTGGCAACACTGGGATTTTCATTCCCAATTCCAGAAGGTGCATTCTATGCGTTTGTACCGATGAAACCTGATCTCACCCGGAGGATTATCGAAAAAGGCATTATTATCGTTCCGGGAACAGCGTTTGGTGTAAATTCCCCCGAGTATGCCCGTTTCAGTTATGCAACCTCCCGGCAGAACCTGAACCTGGCTCTCGACAGGATACAAAAATTAATGAGTGATTGATATGGTCAGAGAACTTTTAAAAAAATTATCCAATGCACATGGTGTATCGGGAAGTGAAAGCAGCGTATTTGCGGTTATTAAAAAGGAGCTCAAAGGGCATGTTGACGAAATACATGAAGACCCGCTTGGTAACCTGATAGCAATTAAACACGGTAATAAATTCAAAGTAATGCTTGCTGCGCACATGGATGAGATCGGGCTTATGGTCAAGTATGTCGATGAAAAAGGGTTTATCCGGTTTGTCGCACTTGGAGGTTGGTACGGCCCGACACTCTATAATCAACGGGTAATTCTGCATGGACTGAAAGGCAGGTACCTTGGAGTTATCGGGGGAAAACCCCCACACATGATGGACGAGGAAGAAAGAAAGAAAGGTGTTAAAATCGAGGATATGTTTATCGATATCGGTGCCAAGAATCGTGAAGAAGTGGAATATCTCGGTATTGAAGTTGGAACGCCAGTTACTGTTGACCGTGAGTTCACCGAACTTGCTTATAACCGGGTATCGGGAAAGGCGTTTGATAACCGAGCAGGTGTTGCCATGCTGATAAAAGCTTTAAAAGAGATGGACTCACCTCTTACCATCTTTGGCGTTTTTACTGTTCAGGAAGAAGTTGGACTCAAAGGGGCACGAACGAGTGCGTATTCCCTTGATCCCGACTGTGCCATCGCAACTGATGTCACGATCCCTGGTGACCATCCGGGAATTGAAATGAAAGATGCCCCGGTAGAGATGGGGAAAGGCCCCGTTATTACTATTGTTGACAGTAGCGGTCGGGGACTCATCGCAAGTCGGAAAGTAGTGAAATGGCTCAAGGATGCAGCCGATACTCATGGAATTCCGGTACAGATGGAAGTCGGGAGCGGGGGAACTACGGATGCAACAGCAATACACCTGACCAAAGGAGGAATACCCAGCACAACAGTAAGTATCCCGTCCCGATATATTCATTCACCTGTTGAAGTTCTGGATACTGAAGATATCGAAGCAGGTGTAAAATTACTCGTTGCGGCCATGAAACAAAAACCTGCACTTTAATATCAATATTTTTTTAAAAAAGGCCATTCTTCTGATAAAAACGGAATAAAGAAGATCGTTTACACGAAACGCCCCGGCCGGGACTTGAACCCGGGTCAAAAGATCCGCAATCTTCTAGGATGTCCACTACCCCACCGGGACATAGAAATTAAAGGCTGTCTGCCTTACTAAAATTGCCTTCATCGCATAAATACCTCACCGTTTATGGATCACGTTGATAAATTATCAGGATCTCACAAACAATAAAACAAAAGAGCATAGACAACAGAATCCACATAAAAATCAAAATTAAAAATAATTGAAAAAATTTATTGATTATCTATCTATCTGATCATCCGGTCCATGTAACACGGGGCGTTGCTGTAGTTCCTACCTGCACAAAATCCCGGGGGTTTTGGTCGAAATAAGCGCATTCGGTTGTCATATTGAATTGTGTGGTATCATTGATGTTCCCGGCAGGTTTTACCCATACCATCGCAGTTGCAGTAATATTGTTACGCTTGAATTCGATTAGCATGTTATCACGTTTCAGCACTTTGAGGGTCCGATCCAGATACTGACTATACCCTTTCCCGGTTCCGAATCCATCCTGAAGATAAATTTCCCCGGTTGATTTGCTCCGGACGGTGACTTCAAACCATGAAACAGGACTGTATGTATCATAAGCAATTACCTTTTCACCCTCTCCTGTTATCTTGGAATCAACGACTTTTTTACCGGTTATATTGGACGGTTTCACAGTATAGTTAATATACATCGGAGGGCTCTTCAGGTCAAACATTATAGCCGTCGTGTTATATTCATACGTATCTTTTGGCGATGTATAAATGCGACAATATTTATCTTCGGGGAGTTGGGTGGTAGTCGGTATTGTATGGTAACCGCTGACTGAAGTACCAGTTACAAAAGGTGTTACTTCCGTGACATAGTTCGGAGTTGCGGTTGCTGATGTAGCCGCGTCGGTTTGACCGGGATTAAAAAAATTCCCCGATGTTGATGTTTTATTATCTTTTGGCGGTGCAACACAACCGGTTGCAGCAACAACAAGAATAATAGTAATACAGCACAGGATTCTGACTATTTTTTCTTTCATATTTTAATTGTACAGCTATTCATAGTAATAAAGTATTTTCAATATTGACGTGTTCCTACTATTAAAAAATTGTTTATCAAAAAAATAGATTTTCAACCTTTATCGCGTTTTTCATAGAAATCTTACTTGTATTACCATACATTTGAGATAAGAAACCAATGGATTTTAGTAGCTTCGAAGGCGATCTGGCATACGATTTTTCAGAAGTTTTCTGTCTTTCTTCAAAATTTTTTTAATTTTTACTTCAATGAACCAGAAAATATCAATGGGGAAGTATTTTCCTTCCCAATAAAAAACAAGGACTCAAAATATTGCGAGGAATGGGATTCGAACCAAGAACTGCAGCAGGATCGGGTCATTAACCTGAAAGCATTTTACCTGGTTCGGCGCCTCGCTCACTTTTTTCTCTCTTTACATGGCTTAACCAGGATCCGGATCAGCTTATAAAGTCTGAAACTTAACGATGCGGAAAAGGTGCGTCAGGAGAGGCGCCTTAAAACATATAATGATAAGATACAGGACTATTCTTAATTTTTAAAAAAAATCTCACGAATAGCGAGGAACGCGAAAATAGTGTCTTTTTGTACTATAATCATAACCCATGAAAGATATGCGAGGGATGGGATTCGAACCCAAGAACTCCTGCGAGATCAGGCCCTGAACCTGACGCCGTTGACCTGGCTTGGCTACCCTCGCGCTTGTATACATTATATATGAAATTAAATAAAGATAGGGGTCACTTCTCTCTTCCGGCGTTGTTCCCATTCTGGGATTTCTTCATCTCCCTGTCGCGAAGTTCGTTGCGTTTAATCTTTCCTGAGATGGTTTTTGGGAGTGCATCAACAAACTCGATCGCACGCGGGTATTTGTATGGTGCAGTTACCTTTTTCACATGGTTCTGGATCTCACGAATGAGTGAATCAGACGGTTTGATTCCAGGTTTGAGAATTACGAATGCTTTGACGATAAGCCCCCGGATATCATCAGGCGATCCAACAACTGCCGCTTCCTGAACCGCCGGGTGCTCGATCAATGCACTCTCCACTTCAAAAGGTCCGATACGATAACCTGAAGCTTTAATCACATCGTCATCCCTGCCAATGAACCAGTAGTAACCATCCTCGTCCCTGTACGCCTTGTCTCCAGTATAGTAGAATCCGTTTACAAACGATTTCTTGTTCTCATCATCGTTGTAGAGGTACTCCCGGAAGATACCAACAGGACGTGGATCGAGTTTAATGGCGATTTTACCTTCCTCGTGCAGACCAACCTCTTTTCCATTGTCATCATGCAGCTCGATATGCCATCCGGGTGATGGTCTCCCCATAGACCCAAATTTCGGGGTCATACCGGGAAACGTACCGATACAGAGCACCGTTTCTGTCTGCCCGTATCCTTCGTAGATCGTGAGCCCGGTCGCATCCTTCCACGCTTTAATGACCTCAGGATTGAGTGGCTCGCCCGCACTCACACAATGCCTGAGTTCGGTGAAATCAAACTTGTCCAGGTCAGCGAGAATAAGCATCCGGTAAATTGTGGGAGGACAGCAGAACGTTGTTATGCCATATTTCTCGATGAGTGGCAGGATCTCGGTCGGATTGAATTTACTACGAATATCATACACGAAAATTGCCGCACCTTCGATCCATTGCCCGTAAAACTTCCCCCAGGCACTTTTCGCCCAACCCGTGTCAGAAAGAGTGAAGTGAAGATCGTTGGTGCGTATGTCATGCCAGAACCGTGCAGTAACAATGTGTCCGAGCGCATAACTCTGGTCATGCAATGCCATCTTTGGTTCCCCGGTTGTTCCTGATGTGAAAAAAATCACAAGTGGATCAGTACTCTTTGTCTTTTTCATGCCAGGTAATGAGACAATTTTCGTTGACACCGGAGCCGGAAAGTCAAGTTCCACAGCGTAACTGATCCAGCCCTGCCTCTTACCATCGATCACTATTTTACAGGATAATGACGGACATTCTTTTGCAATAGCATCAATTTTTTCCGCATGCTCCTGGCTTGTAATGACCATCTTGATATCAGCAATATTTATCCGGTATTTCAGATCCTGGGGGGTTAACATAGTAGGCGCGGGACAATAAACTGCACCACGTTTGATCAAAGCGAGGGTAAATGTCCACCATTCAGGAACACGGGGCAGCATGATCAGGACCCGGTCACCCTTGTTGACACCATATTTGATCATGATGTTCGCAATCTGGTTGGAAAGGCGCATTAAATCCCAGAAAGTAAATTTCACTTCCACACCATCCTGGTTTACCCAGATCATCGCAAGTTTGTTCCGATCCTTATGCGCCCAAGCATCGATGACATCAAAACCGAAGTTAAAGTTCTCGGGAACATCTATCCGGAAGTTTTTGTATGTTTCATCGTAACTGGACATGTTATGATCATTATGACCAAACACCGGGCCGGCAGATGGCAGCGCAGATGCACCAGATGTACTTATCGCCAAACTTCCTGCTAGATTCTTGTTGCATGCCTCGCTAATCCAATCCGACCTCGACATTTTTCGCTTTTCACACGATTTATCTATAGTGTCTGTAAGCGCATCGTCCATTGTAACAGAATACCGCACCATTCTAGATCGGTTTGATGGTGCACTTTATGAGTATTTCGATCTTTTATAGCACCACCTTCAGCTAATTTCATCTCCTTACTATCCCGATCATTCATTAATAGATTAATTACCCGGTCAGGTAAGGTAATTTATTTTAAAATTGTGGACCGGTTTTTTTATTCCCGGGCTTGTGAATAAAAGTGCACCAGGGAAAGATTTTCTTTGAGAATGCTCCTGGAGATGGTGTTCTGTTTTGAGTTCGTGATCCCTGAAATAATTTTCTTTAATTAAGGCTAACCATCACTCTGCATGATAAAGGAATGAATTTTTTTCATACTGCGAAATTGAAATCTCAAGAAGGCCACCGTCTCTAACGAGAGGACATAAAGATTGTCCATTAGTATTATGATTCAGGGAAAAGCATAGTATAGTGGATGGCAGATAAAAAGTACGAATCATTAAAGATTGAGAATATCGTAGCATCGGGTGTTATCGCCGATTCCATTGATCTTGTTGATGTTTCCAGCAAGATTAAAAGCTGCGAACTCAATACAAAGCGATTTCCCGGCGCAGTCTACCGGATCGAGAAGCCAAAGATTGCGTCACTGATTTTTTCGTCGGGTAAGGTTGTACTTACCGGTATCCGGGACAAAAAAGCACTTACTGAAGGACTCAGAATAATCATGAAGTCTCTTAAGGAGGCTGGTGTTGATACTTACAAAGAACCAAAAGTGGCGATAACGAATATTGTCTGTTCGTATGACATCGGAAAATACATCAACCTCAACAAAGTGGTCATTACACTCAATCTCGAAAACATCGAATACGAGCCCGAACAATTCCCCGGGCTGGTCTACCGGATTAAGGATCCCAAGATCGTTGCACTTCTCTTTTCTTCCGGAAAGATCATCCTGACGGGAGGCAAGAACCTTGAGGACATCAAGAAGGGTCTGGATTTCCTCGAACAGAAACTCGAAAGTATTATGTAATTTTTTAAAACCCCCCCTTTTTTATGCTGTTATGACCAGTACCGGTGCGTCTGGATAAAATTTCGTTCGGATTTCATTATCTCCCGATAGAAGGCATCACCTTCGGTCAGGGTTGCAAGAATCCGGGATGCGTTCTCAGGCCCGACTCCTCGTGCCGAAAGGGCTAAAACTGCCTTTTTTCCACTGGACAACACAATATTGGCATTTTTTAAGAGCCGCTGCTCAATTACCCGCTCACCTTGCGTTTTCCGGGATTTCCGGATACCTGTGTACAATTCCTCTTCATAAGGTTTAAGTGCCGCAATAAGGCGTGCCCCGCATTTCGGGCATTGCGGTTGATCGGGCACGCGGGAGACAACGGTCCGGCTCTTCCAGTCCCGGCAGTTCATGCAAGCGAGCAGTACATCGTCCTGGTCAAGCCTCCGTTTCAGCGTGGCGAGTACCGCCTGATCAGCAGTTGGAGGGGGAATCTGATCCCGTGATGAAAGCAGTCCGCCGGCACCGATAACTGAGTGGGGTCCCAATGCCACAGAAATTTCACCCTTTTTTACCTGATGGATAATTGTCACTGCAGTATTGATATCCATATATTCTGAAAGTAGTTCGCGGTATGCTTCCTGTTGAACAACCGTGCCATCGAAGTATTCCAAAAGACGCTGGATACTGATCTTTTCATAATCAGCATCCGGATCGATGGCACCGAATTTTTTTGCAATCTGGACCAGTTTCCACTTGAAGAGTGCAGTGCGTTTCAATGCAAGCCGGAGAATTCCCGGCATGTGTGAAGCGTCAAGAGAGAGCAGCAGATCCCGTACATCAGCAGCCCTTATAGAGGAAGGGAGTCGCAGAAACATGCGATATGCGTCAAGTTCAAGGCCGACCGTCGTGCCGTATCGGGCAGATATGAGAATAGAAAGAACACGTCCAAGGGCTTCATTTGTCTTGTGCCCGGCACAGACGTTACATACCACCCCGTCACCGGTATTTTCCAGCGTGATGAGGGTATCAGTGGGGATCAGGGAATGGTTTTTGTCCATTTCAGACAGGAACTTGTTTGCAAAATTAATGCAATCCGGCTCTGAGGTATATTCTGATACGTCGCGTCTTCTCCGCATGCTCCCGACCTCACAAGCTACCGAGAATGGTACCGGAATCTGCTCACCTTCCCATGAGGGAAGCTCTCCCTGTGCTTTCTTTGCAGGTTCTACCGTCAGTTTTCCATCAGCGATCTCAATTACACGCCAGAGCTGCCCCTTGGTAATGAAAACCACCCCGGTATGCACCCAACCGACCACAAAAGATTCGTCGAGTGTCCCCACCGTCCTCCGGGAGACCATATCAAAGATCGGCACCTTTCGTTCATCATGTATCATGGAGAGGTTGCTGGCAAGATAGCGCCGGGCGCGTGCCGTTGTGATAATCCGGCTCCCATCGATCCGGATTAACCGGTGCTCCTCAATCTGCCGGCACACGTCATCAAGGAGCGTCCCGCAGCCGGTATAAATGGCAGTGCGTTCCAGAATCTCACGGATTTTTACCCGTTCTATCTCACCGTACTCAACGGCAATGGCAGCAACCTGATTTGCAAGAACATCCGCTGCATCCCTGTGGGGCACCACCCGTTCGATCTCGTTTGCTTTGGCCTTCTTTGCAATGACCAGGGATTCCATCAGGTCATCAAAGCCGGTGGCCAGAATCGTACCCCGCGAGATCGTGTTCAACTGGTGACCGGCCCGCCCTATCCGTTGTACGAGGCGGGCAACTTCCCGGGGGGATCCAAACTGGATCACATGGTCAACCCTCCCGATATCGATACCAAGCTCCATGGATGAAGTACAGATAAGCGTTCGGATCTCGCCGCGTTTGAAACGTTCCTCAGCATCGATTCTCACCTCTTTTGAGAGCGATCCGTGGTGCACCTCAACGTCCCCGTGTTCGTAGAGAGCATGCCCCAGCGCTTCAGCAGTCACTCTTGTGTTCACAAAAACAAGAGTAGATCCTTCCCTTTTCAGGGCTTTTGAGAGAGCTTCAGTCTGCCGCTGAAAATTATCGCCTACGAACCTGACAGTAATATCCAGCTGTTTTGCAACGGGAACTGAAACAATTGAGAACGACCGGGCACCACAGAGAAAACGGGCAATATCCTCAGGATTTCCCACAGTTGCTGACAAACCAATACGCTGGAATTCGCCGGCATAGACATGAAGCCGTTCTAAGGCAACAGCAAGCTGAGCCCCGCGTTTACTTCCGGCGAGTTCATGGATCTCATCGATGATCACGAACCTGACCTGTGCGAGATGCTTGCGGAGCCGTTTTCCCATAAAAAGTGCCTGAAGCGTCTCCGGTGTGGTGATCAGGAGGTCCGGCGGGGAAAGTGCCTGTTTACGGCGTTCTCCCATAGGAGTGTCGCCATGTCGCACACCGACGGACAGCCCGAGCTCGCCGCACCACCATTGCATGCGCGAAAGGATATCGCGATTGAGTGAACGCAGAGGTGTAATATAGAGCGCCTTAATTCCTCCACCTTCAGGCATTGACAGGAGAGCATTAAAGACCGGAAACATCGCGCTCTCGGTCTTACCAGTACCGGTTGGTGCGATCAGGACAACATGGTTGCCTTTGAGGATAAGTGGTATTGCCTGTTTCTGGGCATCAGAAAGCACGGAAAATCCGCGTTTTTTAATACATTCCTGGACTTTTGGATCCAGCCCTTCAATCGCTTTCATCTGATTGTAGTGAATTGACGGGGCCGATATACGTCCCATCAGCAAGGATAATCTCTGCTTCCTCTTTTTTCATGCATCTGGAAAGGGGCGAGAACGGATTTTTAATGATCTGCAGGATATCATACCCTGCAATCTCATTAAAAGATGGCATGAACAATACGCGGGTGGGGGGAGTATTTTCCAGAGGTATGCCCATCCTCAGCCTTTCCGTGTCAAGTCCGGCCCGCAGGTATGCGGGAGCCTGAAGGGAGCATCCCACTTCGTCTTTCAGCAAGAACAGTGGATGATGGTGCCCGATAACAATCAGATGTCCTGAAAGGTTTGGGGAAGGGTACATATGTCCATGAAGATATCCGACACCGTCAAGAATTGCTCCATCTCGGGGCTGGAGCTCGGTATCGAGAAGATATTGTTCGATACCGATGTCATGGTTTCCGGGAAATAACTTCAGAGGAATTCGACGGCGAATGGTATCGAGAATTCCTGGTATCTCATAATATTCCTGACGGGTGAGCGAAGGGATGCTGTGTTTAACATCTCCCAGAAGTATGAGCATATCCGGGTCTGCCTCATCGACAGTTTTCAACAGATGTTCGAGCCGATCAGCACTTCGGCTTCTGAAATGCAAACCATGGGCAGCAAGATCCGCTTCTATACCAAAATGGAGATCTGCAACTATCAAAATCCGCTGGTCACCTTCAATGACAAGAGCAGGGCCATCACCAAAAAATTCCAGGTTCATAATAGTTTAACAAATCCTTTCTGAGGCTGGTAGCATTCGTCATCAATGATGAGCAATTCAATGGCAGAGAGGACGGCCTCCTGAGATACACCGCACATCCCAGCCTGCCTGATAATATCATCTACAGCGACTCCCCGCGGCCCGTTTCCTGCCTTCATGAACTCCATAACAAGGATGCGAACATCAGGCAGTGCAGGTGAATCAAATCCGGGGTTACGAACAGTCTTTACCGCACTTTCAACCATACCTGCCAGGTCACTGAGGCTGCTTTTCGTCGTTGAATAGTGACGAACCGCAGCAAGAAAGCGCTCATCCAAACAAGTGCCCTGTATGGCAACATGCATATAACGAAGACGCGCAAGGGTCGATTTTGCTGTTGCAAGTACCCACTGATCACGCACCAGACGATCCACAACCACAACGTTATCAGGACGAACGGAGAGCATAGCCTGACCATTCTTCAGGTACATCTGGGCTCGCCCGGTAACCGTAACGAATGCCGGCACGGGAAGTTTGCAGAACGTTTCAGCAAGCGCGGTATTACGGCCGCCTATCACCAGATTGAATACACCTGTTGGATCAGCAATGCGGGTGCGCACCATATCACCGATCTCTGCAACCTCGGTGAGGGCACCAGAAAGGAACATAAACCTGCACCATGCTCCACCCGGGGTTACCACCCAGGCCGGACTTCCGGAATCCTCATCCTGTACGGATAGTGTTGAACCGCCATACTCCCCGGCAAATACTCGAACTGCACCTTCCATAAAGTCGTATTAGAATTGATCTGGTAATCGTATTCAAGATATAGTCAGTGCCAAACCTGAATCAGAGTAAACGATAGGTAAATCCTCCTTCAGCAAAGTGAACCGGGTTAAAAAAAAACCGGTACTTTATTCCCGCACTCTACGCAAAAGAGAGAAATTGCCACATACTCTTAGGGAAGACCGTCGTACCAATAAGATTCTTTCATTATGGGTGAAACACTGACAATGAACAAAAAAGTTAAGGGTTATCCCTGATCCGACGGATGAAACCACAAGAAAATGAACCGAGTCCGACGGCCAGGAAAGCGGTTCACCATAATACCGGGATTTTGTTGGGATTGGTTTTGATGTAAATGGAGGCGCCGTTGTCAAATCAAGGGGATATGGTCGGATCAAGTTCGGTAGCTGGCATACCTAAAAAAGTGGAATGCCTGTCCTTTATCGACACCTGGGCAGAATGAACAATCCCCCCAAAACAATACCGAGCAGCGTAATCCAGCCCGGCAGGGAAGTGTAGGTTGTCTTCTTTACAATTGGTGATGATGTCGGAACAGTAGTAATGGAAGCAGCTGATGAAGAAATAGTGGCAATATCTGGAATTGTTGTCAGGACCTGCTGAGTAATAACCGGAGTTGCAGGAGGTTCGGTCTCTTTAACAAATGTAACTGATTTTGTCTGAGTTATCTTTCCTTCAAAGTCAGTAATACCGCTGCTCTTGTAGGTTTCCTGCATGTGATTCAGATTCTGACTTATCGTAAACGTATACGTACCAACTGGATAAAGGGGTTCCCCCTTGGCATTTCTCGCATTACGGTTCCAGTCCTTCCCGTTTCTCCAGTAAAAGGGAGATTCAGTGATAAAGGGCTGATTATCAAAAGGTAAAATCTGCGTTTTAGAATTTCCGGCACTTCCGCTAAATATATTGCTAATTCCCTGACCATAGGAATCGGTCAATTCAACGGTGAAAAATGAATCCGAGGGGGTACTATCGGGACGGTTTAATGGTTGGAGTGCCTGATACAGGTTCGAATCAACACGATACGTGATGTTTGTAGATACCGGCACAGATTTTCCGCTCACATCCTGGTCGTGGTCCAGATCCCATACTTTGATATCAAGCTGCGGATTGAGTACTTCAAAAACCACTTTCTGGGGTTTTTTATCGACACAATACCATCTTCCCTGATAACGGGTAAAAATCTCGGGACTGATGTTATAATGGTATATTATTTCCGATAACGTATTTATTTCATAAAGGGTTATGGCTTTTTCTGGTGGCGCGCTGGTATTTGTATCATTTTGCCACCACGCTATCGTATGACATCCATTCAATGCTTTAGAGATATCCAGATTACTTTCACCGATAAAGACAGGAGCACCTGGAGCTATTTTTCCTGTAGTGCCAGCCACCGGTGCAGCAAACAATAAAAAGACAATAAGAGCGAGTACACAATATTTTCGTTGCATGGAAAGTAATTTCAAAACCCTTATGATAAACATTATGACATCATTAAAAAGATCGCGTGATTTTCCCTCAGCAGGGGTACCGAAGAAAAGACCGCCGATTCTATCCGTTCCGGAGTTCAAAAGTAATACCGGGAAAGAGGATACCCATGGAAGAAACCCATACTATCTGGATCGAAAAATACCGGCCACAAAAGCTCGCTGATATCGTTGGACAGGATGAGATTGTGGAGCGATTATCGTCCTATGTAAAGAGCGGTAATCTTCCACACCTCCTCTTTACGGGGAATGCCGGTGTCGGAAAAACAACAGCTGCAGTAACCCTTGCACGTGAGTTTTTTAAGGATTCATGGCAGACGAATTTCCGTGAACTTAACGCTTCGGATGAACGTGGGATTGATGTGGTGCGGAACCAGATCAAACAATTCGCAAGAACAACACCCCTTGGCGAAGCAAGCTTCAAAATCCTTTTTCTGGATGAAGCTGATGCCCTGACCACAGACGCACAGGCAGCCTTGCGAAGGACAATGGAAAGCTATGCACAGACATGCCGGTTCATTCTTTCCTGCAATTATTCTTCCAAAATAATTGACCCGATCCAGAGCAGGTGCGCAATTTACCGGTTTAAGCCTCTGGGACCGGATGCCGTAAAAGAAGAAGTACGCCGAATCGCATGCTGTGAGGGACTCACCATTACAAAGGAAGCAATGGACGCGATTGTCTATATTGCGCAGGGAGATATGCGTAAGGCCATCAATGCACTCCAGGGTTCTGCAATTCTCAGTTCCACTATAGATGAAAAGATGGTGTATGCAATTACTTCTAATGCCCGGCCAGATGAAATTGAAGATCTTCTGAAACTCTCTTTGGGAGGAGACTTTGATGGTGCCGAATCGCTTCTTGGAAGTCTTCTTCATGAAAGAGGGATCGCTCCTAATGAACTGATCAACCAGTGTTACCGTGCGATTGTCAAACGGGATATGGACCGCGGATTAAAAGTGGAGTCTGATTGACCATCTCGGTGAAACTGATTTCAGGCTCTCTGAGGGTTCGAGCAGTGATATCCAGATGGAAGCACTGATCGCCCGGTTCGTTCTCTCCTCGAGGAAGTGCAGGTAAGGTAGAAATATGGATAAAAACCCTGACACGCACGAAATCGATAAGACAGAAAACTGGAGCAGGTTATTAAAAAGTAAATATAAAAAAGAGATTGGAGAGATCTCCCGTGAATATCCTCACAAACGTTCAATATATATAGACTACCGGGATGTTGAACGGTTTGGTAAAGCGGGTATCGCACTTGCTGACGAACTTTTGGATAATCCCGGTAAGGTTCTCGAAGATGTATGGGACGCAATAAAAAACGGACAGCTGATCAGGATCAAGGATGGTAAAGAACCCAAGGGTATCAACATCAGGTTCACCAATCTCCCAAAAAAAGTAGGTATCCGAAATATCAGGTCAGAAGATATCAACAAATTCCTGTCCGTTGAAGGTATCCTTCGTAAGACTACGGAAGTCAGGCCGCGTGTTGTTGAGGCGGCATTCAAATGTCCTGCAGGACATTTCACTATTAAAAAGCAGAAATACGGGAAATTCATCGAGCCTGAGGGGTGTGCAACTGACGGGTGCACGTTCAAGAAACTGGAATTATTACCGAAACGCTCGAAATTTGTCGATTCCCAGAAACTGCGGATACAGGAGTCTCCGGAAGGGCTCCGTGGTGGAGAGCAACCTCAGACTCTCGATGTAGATGTGACTGATGACCTGTCCGGAAAGGTCGCACCCGGTGACCGGGTGGTAATTAATGGTATTCTCCGTTCAATGCAGCGGATAGTAAGGGGGGAAAAGAGTACCGTCTTTGACATTTTTCTGGAGTGCAATTCCATCGAAATCGCTGAAAAGGAGTTTGAGGAGGTGGAGATTGATGAGAAAGATGAAGATGAGATTAAAACTCTGAGCAGCGATCCGATGATCTACCGAAAGATCACCCACTCAATTGCTCCCACCATTTACGGAAGCGAGGATGTCAAAGAGGCAATCGCTCTCCAGCTTTTCGGGGGCATTGCAAAGGAGATGCCGGATGGCAGCCACCTTCGGGGCGATATCCATGTATTACTTATTGGGGATCCTGGCATTGCAAAAAGTCAGCTGCTCCGGTATGTGGTAAAACTTTCACCCCGGGCAATCTATACGAGTGGTCAGTCCTCAACTTCTGCCGGTTTAACTGCCACCGCAGTCAAGGATGAATTCGGGGAAGGCCGCTGGACATTGGAAGCAGGTGCCCTCGTCCTCGCGGATATGGGAGTTTGTGCGGTTGATGAAATGGATAAAATGCAGAAAGAAGACCGGTCTGCTTTGCATGAGGCGATGGAGCAACAATCCATCAGTGTCGCCAAGGCCGGGATAACCGCCACACTCAAATCGCGTTGTGCCCTCCTTGGGGCGGCAAACCCGAAATACGGCAGGTTCGACATGTATGGAGATATTTCCGACCAGATCAATATGCCTCCCTCCCTGCTTTCCCGGTTTGATCTTATTTTCATCATGACCGACCAGCCCGAACAGAAGCGGGATCTCGCCATTGCCGAACATATCCTCAAATCGCATGGAATAGGAGAACTGATCGCTCAGCACAGTAAGACACCGATCCCGGGTATTACTGATGAATACATTCAGCAACAGCTTAAACCGGTCATGCCGGATATCGATCCCCCGCTCTTTCGCAAGTATGTCGCCTACTCAAAACGATCCTGTTTCCCCATACTTTCGACCGAGGCGAAAGAGGCACTTATCAGCTATTACCTCAAGCTCAGGGGGATTGCCGAGCCGAACAAGCCGGTTCCGGTAACTGCCCGGCAACTCGAAGCGCTTGTCAGACTTGCTGAGGCCAGTGCACGTATACGGCTTTCGAATACCATTGAGCAGCGGGATGCTGAACGGGTAATCCACATCGTTGACGCATGTCTTCGCCAGATTGCATACGATGCCAAGACCGGAAGCTTTGATATTGATAAAATAGCAACAGGAATATCCAAGGAGAAACGCGATATCGTACGGGTGATTAAGGATGCAATTCGTGACATTGGCGGTGAAGGAAGACGAGCTTCAAAAGATCAAGTCGTCGATCTCGTTGTTTCAAAAGGGTTTTCGCGGGATAAAGTTGAATCGGGAATCGATATGCTTGTACGATCCGGAGAGGCAATGGAACCCAAACTTGGTATCCTGCAGCTGATTTGAGAGAGGAAATAATGAAATCTGACTCTGATCGGGCAATTTTTGAAGCCGGGATAAAACTGGGAGCACTTTACCACCAGTGGGTCGGCACCCCGATTTCACGGAAATCCGCTGCAAGTATTGAGATGGCAATTGAACAGTCGGTGATCCTCCAGCCATTTGTGGAGGAGATTACGGTCAGGCTTATTCGTAACCTGATGACAGAAAACACCTTCGGATACAGTGAATTGTCCGGGCTCATGTTTGATGTGGAAATCGTAACTCGCGTTGGGTTTACTTATTGCAGGGCACGACTTGCTCCTCAGGACAGTTATCCCCTCATGCAGATTGTGGAGTGCTATGCAATCCCCGAAATTTCCTGTCACTGATGATCATATCCATATTGACCCTGTAAACGGAAAGGGGATAGAGGCAGCAAAAGACTTTTTGCGGGCTGGCGGGACACACATCTTTCTTGTCTCAAAACCTTCCTGGTCACTGTCTGTCTATCCCACTTGTGGTGAAGACTATAAGGTAGTCTTTAATGAGACGATTCGCGTTGCTGGCTTGATTGAAGAGATTGGCCTTGTTGTTTATCCGGTCCTCGGAGTTCATCCCGCTGAAGTCAGCAGACTTTCTGAACACATGACGTTACCACAGGCTGCTGATATTATGAAAACGGGGATTGATTGTGCGGCAGCATACGTAAAGGAAGGAAAAGCAGTTGCCCTGAAAAGCGGAAGACCCCATTATGAAGTAAGCCCGGAAATCTGGGCAGCGTCCAATGACATTCTCAGCCATGCCCTGGACCGTGCTAACGAATGCAGGTGCGCATTGCAGATCCATGCTGAAAGTGGCCCGTGTACCGATATTGCAGATATGGCACGGAATGCCGGTTTTCCGATAGAACGGTTGGTGAAGCACTATGGTTCTCCCGATACACCGCTCCATCCCTCGTTAATCGCAAAACATGAAGCCATACCACGACTGACACGCGAACGGCGGGCGTTTACTATGGAAAGTGATTTTATGGATGAGAACTCACGACCAGGTGCAGTTATCGGTCCAAAATCAGTTCCCAGGTATACTTATCAGCTTCTTCGGGATGGCCTGATTACCGAAGAGGACTGTTTCCGGATCCATGCCGAAACAGTTGCAAGAGTTTATGGTGTGAGAATCACACTTTGAAATATGTTCCAACTCACCTTTTTTATTCCCCACAGCCAATAGGTATTCAATGTTTCTGAAGGTTCATTGTTCACCGGGTACGGGTGATATCGTAGCCGTATGCGATCGCGAATTGCTGAACACCACCATCAGTAACGGCGAGCTTTCTGTTCAAATCACCGAATGGTTCTACGGCAACTCTCCTGCCAGTGAAGAAATGGTGAGAGCCGCATTGAAAAAAGCAGGTAACATCAACCTGATGGGCAAACGTTCGGTAAGTATAGACTATCGACATGGGGCTCGTCACTCAGTCAGGCTGTATTATGATCGGGGAAATACCCCATGCACAGGTTTATTCGTTATGAGTATTCAGGATTGTTTCTGCCCAAAATGTGGAATGCCCACAGAACATGAAGGGCTTTGCAGCAATTGCAGGATCGGGAATACTCCCTGGTTTGAATGTGACCGGCGCGTGAAGAGCACCCATTGTCCGAGTTGTGGTGCAATAAAACAGGTAAACACGTGGACTGACACTAACCGGGAACGAGCCGAGCTGGCACCTGAGCTCGCAAAGACTGCAGTCCACTTTCATCCTGATGTCCGGAAACCATCAATGGTTGTGAAGGTTGAGGATAATACCCTTAACCGCTCGACAGCTGACGATTGCCCTGAAGGGATTACTCTACAATACAGCCGTTGAAGGCGCATGCAGCGTTGAACTCATATGGCATAAAGAGCAGTGCGACCGCTGTAACAGGATCAGTGGGAGTTATTATGAGGGAATTGTTCAGGTCCGTGCTGACGGTCGACTCCCCGGTGCTTTTGAGATTCAGATGTCAGCAGGAATCGCGCAACAGGTCGAAGACTCCCTGCAGGCAGGGGGAGAACGTCTTTCATTTATCGTAGACATGAGCGAAACCCGGGAAGGTCTGGACATCACCGTTGGATCCCAGCATATCGGAACACTTATCTCTCAGGGAATAACTGCCCAGCTTGGGGGAAGGTTCACCACACATCCAAAACTGGTTGGAGAGAAAAACGGGAGGCAACTCTACCGCATCACCTACTCGGTCCGCCTCCCACGGTTCCAGAAGCAGGACGTTGTACTGAGCCACGGGCGTTATCTTGAAGTAATAAGGGTTGAATCAAACCATCTCAAGGCTCTTGATCTCACTGAGGGCATACAGAGATCTGTCCGTGAATCTGATGTAGAGCGCCTTATCGGAAATCTGCGGGATACGCAATCGGCATTGGTAGCGTATGCTGATGGTCATATCATGGGAATACTCGATCCTGAAACATGTCAGACAAAAGAGTTCAGGAAACTGAAATGGCTTGATGTCAAAGCCGGGCAACACGTGCTTGTCCTTCGAGACGGTGATCATCTCGTTGTGGTCGGGTAAATAATGCGGGTAAGAGCAGTCCCAAAGGATAAACTCAGAGAGATCGGCAACGAGGACTGGGTGGACCACACAAGGAGACCGTATGCAGAGGGCAATACTGCATGGGTACCGGTCAGAGATGAAGAGACCTGCGACTGTGAGATTCCTCCGCGAATCCGGTACCAGGGAAAAGGTTTTTTTATGATTGGAGACGTTGCAGTCATCCATGATAAAAAACCCCGCAAGGAGGAAGTCGATGAGATCGTACGGTTCCGTCACCCCAGGGGTGTACTCTGGATTGAATCCCTTCATGATGTTACACGAACCCCCAAAACACAAATCCTCTGGGGGGATGCCGGAGAAGTAGAACATCACGAGAACGGGTATACGTATTTTCTTGATCCCGGTAAAGTGATGTTTGCACAGGGGAACCGAAACGAAAAACTGCGGATTGCAGAACTCGTGCGCAGGAGTGAAGCAGTGGAACGAGTTGCAGATATGTTTGCCGGGATCGGGTATTTTACCCTTTCAATGGCAGGTAGTGGCGCCAGTGTGCATGCAATGGAAATCAATCCGATCGCATTTGAATACCTTAACCGGAATATATGCGAAAATGGCCTTTCCGGTCGGATCACCAGTTCATTGGGAGATTGCCGGGATCTTTTAACGGGAACCTATGACCGGATCATGATGGGACATTTTGATGCAATCTCAATGCTTCCGTCAGCACTTTTACATGTGCATGAAAACAGCATCATTCATCTTCACAGTATCGGTGTTATAAAGGAACAGATAAAAGAGCAGGTCGAGAGCGCAGGTTTTTCTGCATCCATTCACGTACATAAAGTCAAGAAATACCGCCCACATGCCTGGCACGTGGTGCAGGACGTGACTATTTCATGACCGATGTCAAAACGCTCGCCGGAAAACAGATAGTAGTAGCCGTGACCGGAAGTATCGCTGCTGTTGAAGTGGTTAAGATGATACACTCGCTTCGCAGGTGTGGAGCCGTGGTTCAGCCGGTGATGAGTCATGCCGCATCGTGTATTATCCAACCGGACGCGCTCACGTATGCAAGTGGGAAAGAGACCATCACCCGGTTGTCCGGTTGTGTCGAGCATATAACCTATTGCGGGGAGGAAGGCAGTGCCGATCTTTTACTGATTGCTCCCTGCACAGCAAACACGCTCAGTAAAATCGCCTGTGGAATCGATGATACTCCGGTTACAACCTTTGCCACAACAGCACTGGGCAGCCAGAAGCCCCTCCTTGTAGTTCCTGCGATGCACCACAGTATGTATCGCCATCCGGCGGTTATCGAAAACATCGCAAAACTGAAAGCATGGGGTGTGGTGATTGTTGATCCCCGGATCGAAGAAGGGAAAGCAAAAATTGCAGATATCGAACAGATTGTCCTCCGCTGCGAACGTGCCATCCTCGGAACAGCACTTTCAGGAAAAAAAGTAATTATTACCAGCGGGCCCTGCCAGGAACCGGTAGATGATATCCGCATACTGACAACACGGTCAAGCGGACAGATGGGGAGAGCCCTTGCACTCCAGGCGTTCAGGCTTGGCGCTGATGTTACCGTAATCCACAGGGATACGTTTCCCTGCGTGAACAATGTTTTTGTGGAAACCGCGGATGAAATGCGATGTGCGGTGCACCGCTGTTTCTCAGAGTGCGGCGTGGATATCTATATCAGTGCTGCAGCAATTTCTGATTTTGCACCGAAAAGAGTGAAAGGGAAAATACCGAGTGGTAAACCGGTAAATCTTATACTAGAACCACTTCCGAAAGTAATTTCTGAAGTGATTCAAAATTACAATTCTCTGATCATTGCATTCAAACTCGGAAGGACACCGAAAAAGATGGCAAAAGCCATGATAGCACAAGGCATTACGATGGTTCTGACGAACCCGCCGGAAAGCATGGGAAGCAACTGTGGTGAGTATATGCTTCTGACCCGGAACGGGGAGTTCCCATTGAGTGGGACAAAAGAAGAGATCGCGAATGCGATCTGGAATGCGGTAATTCAGTGATTTAAGCAAAACTCCATTCCTTTTCCCGATTACATTTTTCGCATAAATAATGTCTTGTATCGCTTTTTCGGGTTACCTTCGGGGCGTCTTAAAAGGAAAGTTTCGGGTTATTCCCATATTTGCCCTGTACCGGTCTTCGCCGGGATTCTTTAAAGAGGAAAAGCACCCTATCTTCATAATAAAATTGTGCACCAGTCCATGAAACCAGCACACGTAGCCGCATTCTGTCCGGGTCATATTTCCGGCTATTTCAAAAGAGTAGTAGGTGATACTGTCGCAACCACGGGAAGTATCGGCGCAGGGATTGTCATTAGTGAGGGAGTCATAGCAATAGTTGAACCTTCGGATAGAATATCCATCAGCATCAAACGCAGAAGTTCCACGGGAACATCTTTTGAGGTTTCTTCCGGATCACCACTACTGGAGCATGTTATGGAATGTCTTAAGGTGACTGCGTCTGTTATCACAGAATGTACCCTGCCGATTGGTGCCGGATTCGGACTCTCTGCTGCAGCACTGCTTGCCACACTCACAGCCCTTAACCATCTTTTTGATCAGGGAATGAATGATGAGAAAATTGCACAGTGTGCCCATGCAGCAGAGGTTACCCACCGGACCGGGCTTGGAGATGTTGCAGCATGCCAGGGCGGGGGGAGAGTCATACGATCAGGCCCGGGGATCCATGGATTGATTGAACGGAAATTTGACATGCCTGATCCACTCTATGCCGTAAGTTTTGGACCCATCCATACCCCGGATATCCTTGGATCTTCTGCACAAATAGAACGTGTATCCTCTGCTTTTCCCAACAACACACCGGGAAATGTCGAGGATTTTTTTCTTCTCTCTCGCCATTTTGCCGATCAGAGCGGTCTATTGACTCATGAGGTAAAAAACGTTATTCGGCACTGTGATGCTGCAGGAGTACCGTCGAGCATGACGATGCTTGGCAATGGTGTCTTTGCTTATGGCCGGAAAGCACGGAATGTACTATTGCCCTTTGGGCATGTGTATGAATTTCATGTATCAGATAAAGGTGCTCATATTGTGGAAGATCTGACATGATTCCTGTTGATCACCCCCGCTATCGTTCACTTATGACCCGGGAACGCCTTGCAGAATGTGCAAAAAAAGGAGTCGTTGCATGGGAGGGACTAACTGCCCACGGACGCGGAGAAGCATTTGACTATCTGATTGGAGAGAGAACTTCCCGGAGTGCACTCATTGCCGAAAGAACTGCTGCTGCTCTACTCCTGACAGCCCGATGTCCGGTCATATCGGTAAATGGTAATACAGCTGCACTTGCAGCAAATGAAATATCTGCTTTGCAGAAGGCATGTGGAGCCCGCGTTGAAGTGAATCTTTTTCACCGGACAGAAAAACGAGTGAACATGATAGAGAAGATTCTCCATGATTCGGGAGTAGATGTATTCTCCGGTGATGCAGAACGGTTGCTGCCTCTATCCCATGACCGGGCATGGTGCCGGCGCGGGGGGATATTCTCCGCTGATGTCGTACTTGTACCTCTTGAAGATGGAGACCGGTGCGAAGCTCTTGTCAATATGGGAAAGACAGTGATCGCTATCGATCTCAACCCTCTCTCACGCACCTCTCGATCCGCAACCCTTACGATCGTTGACGAACTGACCCGCGCACTCCCGCAAATAACCAAAACCTGTCATGAGATTTCTGAGCCTGAAAAAAAGAGTCTCATCAGTTCGGTTGACAATCATTATCTTTTGTCAGAAGCAATACGTGAGATGACTGAAAGGTTGTCCCATGCTCTGGATTGAGAAATATCGCCCGGAAAAATTTACTGACATCCTCGGGCAGGATCCGGTAATCCAGCATCTTTCCTCATTTGCTGCATACAAAAGTGTCCCCCACCTGATTCTTTCCGGACCTCATGGAACCGGAAAAAGTGCTGCAATTGAATGCTTTGCTAAGGTGCTGTATGGCGATAACTGGGAGTTGAATACCTCGGTTTTCCAGACAGCTGACCTTTTTTTACAGGGAAAATCATATCTGGAGCAGGACGATCGATATTCCCACCTCTATCAGAAAAACCAGTCGCTGATCACGAATTTTAAGTATATTTTAAAGTGGTACGCTTCACTCCGTCCACTTGATGCAGAATTCAAACTGATGGTTTTTGAAGATGCCCACACACTCACAAAGGATGCCCAGCAGGCGCTGCGAAGGATTATGGAGCGTACGAGCACTACATGCCGGTTTATCTTCTCAACGACGAACCAGAGTGCTCTCATCCCTCCCGTCACATCCCGCTGCCTCCCACTCTTCTTCTCGCCGGTCGACCAGGATATCATGGTCCGCCAACTGCGAACGATCAGAGAAGGGGAAAATTCGGGGATGCATTCGTGTTCCGATGATGATCTTGACCTGATTGTACAGGCTGCGAGGGGGGACATGCGCCGGGCAATTTTGCTCCTGCAGGTTGCTCTTGAAGCAGGACGATGCCAGGATCTCTTTGCAATTGCCCAGTCGGAAACAGCAAACGTAACCGCTTCTGCCATTGATGCTCTCAAAAAAGGGGATGTGCGCAATGCGATCCGCCGTCTTGAGTCACTGATGATTGACTACGGGCTTTCCGGCAGTGAAGTATTTTCTGAGATACGTACCATTGCACAGCGGGAGTATAATGATCCCTTCCTCGCGATTTCACTTGCCGATGCTGAGTTCCGTATACGCCATGGAAATAACGAGTTTGTCCAGATTGGGGCATTTGTCTCAGGAATCCGTGAGGTCTTCCTATGAGTGCATCCGGCCAGAAAAAAATCCAGGATCACTACGATACTATTGCCGAGGTATATGATCACCATTATGACAAACCCCGTGGACGGTGCTATCATACCCATATAAGCACTTCCATTATGAGTTCTCTCCCGAAAGGGAGAAAACTCCTTGATATCGGATGCGGGACGGGCCTCTTTGTTGAAAGATATATTGAGTCTGGCGGTAGTGCCATAGGACTCGATATCAGCAGCAAAATGATCGAAAAGGCACGATGCCGGTGCATGGAATGCGATTATGCCATCGGGACCGGGGAGAAAATCCCTTTTTGTGACAATTCATTTGATGCGGTCTCCAGTCTGCTTGTATTCAGCTACATTAAAGATCCGGAAACGATGCTGAACGAAGCATACCGTGTTTTAAAACCCGGAGGTAAAATTGCAATCTGCACACTTGGAAAGAAACTCCTTACCAAGGGAATCCCGGCCATCTATCAGATCAGTGAAAAGATAAAAGTAAATCATGTCGTTATGAAGGACTTCGGGGAACGCTATTATAATCCTGAGGAAATGGATGATCTCTTTACCCATGCAGGATTTTCAGATATTTCGGTTAAATGGTGTTCCTTTGCCCATATCGATATGATTGATCCACTCTTCCTTCTTGCCCGGAAGATTGAACCATTTGTTGAGGCGCGAGTTCCCCAGCTTGCCTATAACATCTGCGTGAGCGGGGAAAAATCCCGAAAAAACTAAAAAAGTTGGGGATTCCCTAAAGGGAATATTCAAAAAATAAATGCTCATCAGATTTTACTCACGCCTCTTCGGCTTCCCCAATGCGATACCCTGAAACTGGTAATACGTCATCATTAATCTGAAGGCGCAGGGTCAGCAATAGGGGAACGACACTGTTTCCTCTACATTCTTTCCAGTGCTTCGAATTTCATACCCTGATAAAAGGATTTCCTTAGAGCACTATCGGCATCATTTTTTCTCAAGGAGTTTCTCCAAAACACGCTTTTTTTTCTGGATCGCAGCTTCCGAGGCACGCAAAACTCCCTTTTTCATCTCCTCAAAATCGCCTATATCCGTATCAACAACCTTTTTGACAGGAGTATATGCGGATTCCCGGAACCTCGGGGAGAAATCGCATTCCTTCCCGTCAATCATAAGAACCGATTCGGGCTTTCCCTTTTCAACGTACCCGATTTCATGAATCCTCACTCCGGTAGATGTGACTACCCTGCAGATCTCTGCTGATATTTCTGGAGGGGCGACAAGGAGGAGGGCATCAAGGGATACCCCCAGATAATCGATCTGTAATGCTTCGAGCATGGCTCGTACATGGGGTTCTACTAAACCTCCTATTGCTTTTTCATCAATAATGATACGGCATTTGGCAGTTTCTGCCATCTCAAACGCATCACCCCTCAAACCCCCATTTGTTACATCTGTCATCGCGTGGACCTGCAGGAATACATCACTTTTCAAGAGCGTTTCACAGGAAACGAGGAAATTAAGATTAATGGTCTGCTCCACAACCTCGGGAAATCCGGAATAGATTGCCGCAGTTGCAATAGTCCCTCCACCAGCCCCCTCAGTCATCAGCAGGACGTCCCCTGGCTGCGTTGCTTTCCGGGCAGTGAGGTGTTCAGCAACACCCACTGCTCCCACGCATCCGGTCAGCCGGTTCCCAAGAACCATGTCGCCACCGATGCGGAGCGTGGAACCGGTGACAAGGGGCACTCCCATCGCTTCTCCAACGGTTGTGATGCCTGCAGTGTAATCAAAAATCTTTGCGACATCGCCATCATCAGCAACATGAATATCTGAAAACAGCATAATCGGTTTTGCCCCCATGACATAGACATCCCTGAGTGTCGCGCGTGTTACATGGAATCCGGCGAGGAACGGATAATCAGAAAGGCGGGAATGCATTCCGTCAACAGTGCATACGATATAGTTTCCAGCGGCACATACAGCGCCTGCATCATCCATTTCATCTACTCCGACTGAAGCCGAAGTTTTACCGATTATACGGGCTATTTGCCGATGAGCATAAAAATCCCCCTTCCCCCGGGATCCAACGCCGAACTCACCCATGTGCACACCAGCGGGCACAAAGTCAAAAAAATCGCCCTTCAGACCCTGTGCGTTCTTTACTTCGTCAATCACCGCACGGGCAAAAGCGGATGCATAGGAAGGTTGTACGTTTTTTATTTCTATGATTCGGTCGACAAGAGTTTTTTGTAAGGCGTCTTCATCTGTTCCGTCCGCTAGTCTTCTGCGAACAAATTCCTCAACATCCATAGGTTTCTGTACGTGAGAAAGGCATAAAAAAGCGGGGGATACCTTGGGAAAAAATTGATTTCTACCTTAAAAGAACTCCCATAACATGAGAAAAACTTCTTAGAGCATCATCAAACTTTCCGATCTTTAAAAGAGAAAGCCCCTTCACCATGCCTGCGCGTGCATCCTTCACGTCGATATAATATGCCTGATCAAAAGCCCGGGCAGATTCTTCAAGTCTGCCAAGCATAAAGCATGAATTGCTCATCACGACCCATGCATCAGCTATAGTCGGATTAATTTCGAGAGCACTCTCAAGACAACGGATGGCCTCTTCATGCTTCCCAAGAAGCCCGAGAGAGAGTCCTTTGCGGTAGAGAGCGTTTGCATTGCCAGATTCGATTGAAAGGGCACGATTAAGAACATCGATCGCTTCCTGATATCTTTTTAAGTTGATCAGGGCTATCCCTTTATTAATCAGTGCAGAAAGATAAAAAGGATAAATTTTTAGGGCACGATCGTAGCATATGATCTCTTCTTCATACCACTTCAACTTACCAAAGGCATATCCCCTGTTAACCCAAGCTGAGAGATAGCGTGGCCTGAGTTCCAGTGCCCGGTCACAACATCGGATCTCTGCCTCGAATTTTCCCAGCATCCCTAAAGCAACACCTTTATTATTCCATGCTGCTGCGTTCTCAGGATCGATCTCTAATGCCCGCTCACAACATTCCACCTTATCCTTGAACCGGTCGAGCATCCCAAAGGCAAATCCTTTAAAATTCCATGCATCAACACAGTTTGGATCAAGAAATAGCGCTTTTTCGCAACATTCGATCTCTTCTTCATACCGACCCAGTTTTCCGAGGGTAAATCCCTTACCGACCCACGCGAGGACACGCTTTGGATCAATTAAAAGCGCTTCCGAAAATGCCAAAAGGGCTTCTTCATGCCTTCTCACCCGGCCAAGAGCGATACCCTCAAGATAATAATCCCTGCCCTTCTCGTGGGACGGCATATTTTCTGAAATTTCAGGTGATTCACTCATGCAAAGGAATCCATGGAATGAGACGGGATACTCAGCAAATGCTTAGTGTATGACATATTTATGTTAGCGGATTAAAAAATATACGTTGAAGAAAATCTCTTAAAACCAGATTCCGTCACGGATCAGATTCCTTCTTTAAAAAAATCTGGCCAAGTAGATCTTGGTGGGGCGATTCAATTCCAACAGGATTATATTCCTTATCAATTTATTAACATCATTGTACTTTCATAGCCGACAAGATGATGCATCATCATATCAAATTGGTATTATCCTGTTGATAGCAATAACATTCCTTCTCGCGGTTCTTGTTCTTCTGATGCTCCAGCAACCATTGGTATGGAATATGGAAACGGAGATTCCGGTTATTTTCACAATTTCTTCCATAAATAGTGTTGATGAACTGACAGGGCATCTGAATTACGATAGTCGTATGCTCATTGTCCATACCGGTAAAACAGACATTCAGAACAGAAATCTTAAGGCAAAATTTTTAAAAAACGGACAATTGGTATCCTGCAGTATCTCAACAATGAATGGGCATGATTTCATCAGCACATCACATACCGGTGTCCAGTGGATGGGAGGTTCCGGATGTTCCGGGGCTACATGGAGCCCCGGAGAGCGGACATGTATTGATTTCTCTGATGGAACATTTCTTCCGGGTGATATAGTACAAATGGATATTATCGACAAAGGTACCAACATAACCATGTCACGGCATATATACAGGTATGAATAATAAATCAGAAGGATTATTGTGAGAAATTAATTTATTATAAAACTGAGTTATTCATCAATTTGTCTGAAAACACCTTTTTTTGCTTTGAGGATTTTACATTCCGGACAGTGCCATGTGTCAGGGACGTCCTGCCATGCAGTACCGGCAGGTATTCCCTGCTTGGGATCTCCTTTCAGGGGATCATAGATATAGTGGCATTCGAGACATACGCATCGTATCATCTTTTCCGGGGCTGTCATGGTCATTTCAACTCCAAAATAAAGCAGGGTATATTTTTTTAAATTTTTTACCTGTATTCATATGAATTCTTCCTAATAGGAAACCACGGTGCCTGAAGGGTTATCTCAGCTGTTATGGTTCTGAAGGGGGTGCATTCCTGGCGCAGAGCCTTGCCACGCGCAGAGGCTCGGGAATTTTCCCTTCAAGGGTGAAGTCATTACACAGCCTTGCTGCATCCCGCTGATCAATGCCCCATGATCGAATAAATATGGTCTGATGTGTATGAAGGTCAACAGAATTGCGTTCTCCCAAATTCTCGTATGCTGAAATTCGTGCAGAATCAGCAGGAAAATGATACCGGATGTCCGCAATTAACCCATCAGAGTCCTCATAAGTAACGCAGATTACCGGAATTCCAGTCTCTTGTGCAATCAGAGATGTATTTATGATATTGAACCATGCGATTACGCAACCCGATAACATAATCACGTTAATATCACTGCGTTCAAGTTCCCTCACCATTCGGAGAACAGATGCGGTAGCATCCATACCGCCGACGGTCACCGTTGAAAAAATAAAACCGTCTATTCGGAGGTCTTTTCGCATCACCACGCCTGCAAGTCTCGAAACTGATCTTCCAGTATCAGCTCTCCGCAATACCGAGCGCACGAAGCCCTTTTTTCGGGATGTGCATAGAAGCACTTATGTCACCCGATTAAAAATACTATATCAATGATCATCAACAAAGATGAGGTTTGTATTTTAATCCCGACATTAAATGAAGATCTCACCATCGGAGAGATTATTCATGAGTTCAAGGAATTAGGATACAACCACATTCTTGTTGTTGATGGAAATAGTACTGATAATACCGATAAAATCTCCCGCGAAAGCGGCGCCACCGTGCACACGCAGACCGGAAAGGGAAAAGGAAATGCCATAATTGAAGCCTTTGAGATCATAGAACAACCTTATATCCTCATGCTTGACGGGGATGGCACGTATAGTCCGAAAGACGCGGAAAAAATGCTTACTCCCCTGTTTTCAGGATTCGATCAGGTGATCGGCGACCGCCTCATTAATGCAGAGGAGGGTTCATTTTCGCGCCTCAACCTTTTCGGAAATCATATGGTAAATTATCTTTTTAAGGTCGCCCACAGCCGTGATCTTCACGATATCCTCTCCGGGTATCGAGCTTTTACACGAACAGCGATTCACCAAATGAATTTAAAACAGAAAGGATTCGAAATTGAGACCGAAATCTCGGTGGAATCAGTCCGCATTGGCCAAAGGGTTGTGGTTGTCCCGGTAACGTACTCCCGCCGCCCGGGGACAACTACAAAACTTTCACCATTTCATGACGGTTTCAAGATTGTTAGCACGATATATCGGCTGGCACGAGTCAACAATCCTCTATTCTATTTTGGCATGATCGGGATCTTCACTTCTTTTCTTGGGATTATAACAGGAATTTATGTTTTGCACGAATGGTTTCAGGGAATCGATCACATTCCCCTGACCATTCTCACAGTGCTTCTTATTGTCGTCGGTATTGAAATTTTCATGTTCGGTATGATTAGTGATATGCTGTTAATTTTCCACAGGGAAACCATACGCGAAATTCAGATTCTCCAGGGCCAGAAACCACCTAAATAGCATTCTTTGTCCGGTTTTGTAATAAAATGGGGGGCGGAGACAATTATTCAGGTATTTGTCGGAATAAATTCTGTTTAAGGAGGAGTACCCGGCATGAGTGTTCAGCCATCGATGTGTAAACATATGCCTCATCAAGTGTTTTTCCCGCGGCAAAAGTCCCATGTCCCTGTGCGATCACCAGTTTTGAAGATTCGAGTGCCCGGGTAACATTATCTGCAATTTCCTGAGAACCAGGTGATCCCCGGACAACAGGAATAATTGGGCAAAGCAACATCCCTTCACTGTCTTCTGGAACCACCTCATCCTTGACAAGTGATGCCGCTACCGCGCACGGAGGATGAGCATGGACAATCGCTTTATGCTTTGTTTTCCGGTAAACCTCGCGATGTACACGATATTCGCTTGAGACGTCCTGAGGTGCATCTCCCTGGAGCGGTACAAACACCAGCTCACCCGCAACATCGAGATATGCTCCGGTTCGTTTGATAAAAAAACCTTCATCTCCTTTTCTGGCACTGATGTTCCCAAAATTTCCACCGACAAGGTGCTCGGAAAAAAGTCTCTTTCCTATCCGCTCGAATTCACCAGAATACATTCAGAACATCTCTTTTTCCCACAGAATTCTTTTGAAAATTCCACGATATGTGCATGTGTCTGTCGATAAACGTAATTATCTTTTGGAAGACATTCTTCAAAAAGATATTTTAACTCCCGCTTTTTTTCAGAAACCCCAATGCATCGGGTGATACGCTCAGTATAGGAATCAATTACATAACTTGTCCGACCCAGACCATAACAAAGAATACTATCAGCTGTTTCTTCACCAATTCCTGAAACGTTCAACAATCCGGTCCTGAGCAGAGGAGTTGGTTGATCGACCATTCCACCAGCTCCACCGTACGTTTCCACGATATACAAAGCAAGTGATTTCAGACGTTTTGCCTTAACCCGGTAGAATCCGGTACAACGAATCGCATCTTCGATGTCCCGCATATCCGCTGTAACAATGGAATTGAGAGAACATAATCCTCTTTTTTTGAGATTAGCAAGCGCCCGTTCGACATTCTCCCATCGCGTCTGTTGGGTAAGAATTGCGCCGATCATCACTTCATCTGCATATCCCGGCCACCACTCAATCTCACCAAAGAAGCGGGAAAGTGAACTGATGAGATGCTTAATCTTAATGGAACTGGATCCCGACATCTTTCATCTTGTTGTACCGTGCAATATTAAGGAGCAGGGGTGTCAGACACTCGACCAGGTAAGACGCCGCCAGAGGTCCGGCATCAAATGCATGGAGTTTTGAAACGCGGTTTACTATTCCCATAACCTGCTGTTTTGCAGCATCATCATCCCCACAAACCGGCACCGAATAAATGAGATCTTCATCGAGCAATTTCCAGCGGTTTGCCGCAATGGTATTGAATCCCGTACAGATCCTGACACTTGATGGAAGAAGTCTTTTTATGAGGAGAGCAGCAGAACCTTCCGGAGGAGGAGCGCAGGTAAAGAAATCCCTTTTTTCTATCGGGTTAACCGGGCTGATAATAATCTTTCCATCAAACCCGTTCAGAGTCTCCAACGTCCCGATAAGGTGTTTGTAAGGGATGGCAAGGATAACAATGTCAGATTCATCCACTGCCATCTGATTGGAAACGCCGGTAAGTGAACACTTCTGACCTCGTTTTCTTAACGTTTCAATACCAAATTCACAGGTTGCTTCAGCCTTATCTTTCTCCCGCGAACCAACGATTACATCAAAAACGGGGGAGAGTCGCATTGCCATTCCCTCGCCGATGTCCCCGGTTCCCCCAACAATACCTATCTTCACTCAACTCACCAGTGGCTTTAAGAGTTTTTCAAGCGTCGCAGCGTCAGTAACTCCCTCCATGGACTGCACAATCTTCCCATCCTTTTCGATTATCAGGGTGGGAACGACCCGGATTCCATATTTTTCTGCAAGATCCATGTTCTGATCAACATCAACCTTTTTAATTTCTATGGCATCGCCCATTTTTTTCCCGAGTTCTTCCAGAATAGGCGTCTGCAGTCTGCAGGGACCACACCAGGTCGCAAAAAAATCATATAAAACAGGTTTGCTCATTTTTACATACCCGGAAGAATAGTCGATTAAAAAAAAGATAAATGTATGGTATTTTATTTGGAGAGGATCTGCATGATGATTTTGCCATATGCGGGGCGGGTGACCAGTACTCCGACGAGTACACCAAGAATGGTGATCATCGCAAAACCCTTGAGCGTCGACAGGTCCATCAATAAAAGAGGTACCATTGCGATTACAACAGTCGCAGCTGCGACAATGATAATACTGAGCGCCCGTGAGAGTCTTTTCAGATAGAGATTTGGTGAAGGAACTTTGCCTTCGTGCAATATCTCATCTGTTATAACAACAAGTTGATCTATCCCGGTTCCAAGGACCGCGATGAGACCCGCGATTGTAGGCATATCCATCTGGAAATTGATCAAGGCGATGAACCCCAGCAGGATAATAATTTCTGAGGCATTGATCAAAACCATCGGGAACACTATGACAGGTTCGCGGTACCGGTAATAGATGACAAATCCGACCATGATGAGCGCAAAGATCCCGGCGAGGATCGCCGTAGTCTTGTAACGCTCACCAAGGGGGGCCGTTACTCCTCCGGATCCTGCAATGGTGACATCAACAGGTAATGCACCGGCCCTGAGGTGTATTTCAAGATTGGTTGCCTGATCGGTCCCATACTTTCCGGTTCCTGTTGAAGCGAAGAGCTGACGAATATTCTCACTCTGGAGTTTTCCTGCGAGATCTTCTGACAAAGGAGCGGAATATACAGTCGTATTATCAAGGAGCATGATAAGGTTGTGGTTGGCTGGGTCTGCCGTTGCACCGAATTTGATCGAAGCAGCGCGGAATGCGTCGGCACCACTTTCACTTAACGTAAAACCAACACCCCATTTGTCACTGCCCGGGGGCTCCTGGCTTGGCACCTGGACGCTGGTAATTGTCTCACCTGATAGCACATGCTCTGTCTGGTTTCCGGTTGTCTGGATACGGATCTCGAACTTACCCTGCTTACCGACAATTTCCTGTGCCTGCTTCATATCTACGCCGGCCAGTTCGACCCGAATATACCGTGCCACATTGTTCAACCCGGTGAGGGTATTGACTTTTGCATCCTTTGTACCAAGGGTATTGATCTTATTTTCGAGGATACGCTTTACATCTTCGGCAGTTGCTTTTGATACACCCGGCTGGTAGCTGGTTACTTTCCCCCCGGATATGACGAATTTCGATTCCAAATCTTCCTGTGGATAGTATTTCCGTATTTCAAGGTGATTGGAATCAACCTGCACTACTTCTGCATCAAGATTCTTTGTAAGATTCGTGACGAATTCATCAATCGGGAGATCAGTAGTGAACCCCACGACCTCAGCCTGGAACTCGAGCTGGAGCCAGGAACCCTGCTGGAGGTCAAGTCCATACTGGAGATTGGTTGTAAAATTACCCTGATCATCGAAATGTGGATTTATCGCAATCACTGAGAGTACTACAAGGATGATGAGAGTTGCCACCCTCCAGTCGGTAAGGAGGGCTTTTATTTCTTTTGCGTTCATTTGCCGCCTCCCTTCAGGACATACCATTTGAGTATGCCGACATTCGTAAGCCAGGTATTCATGATATCAAAAATGAGCCCGATAAGGAGTACCGCGGATATCTCCATCAGGATCAGGACAGATCCGAACCACGCGACGATAAACATTGCCGAGATAGCAGCAAGCGTGGTTGAAGTCATGATGATACCGGTACGGAACGCCCCGGTGAGCTTGTCATTGAGCTTACCCTGCCGTTTAAGTACCCTGTTCGTGAGCAGGATATCACTGTCAACAGAGTAACCGATCAGCATCAGGAGCGCGGCGAGCGTGCCGAGCGAGAGGGGAATTCCCACAATATTCATCGTCAGCTGCTGTCATTGCCATGTCAGCAAATGCTGAAAGGACAACTGCGACCGCTGGCACGAATGTCCGGAAGGCTAAAAAAATCACTACAGCCATTCCAATAAAGGAAAATACCAGAGCGAGGACTGCCTGTGATTGAAGGGTTTTCCCAAAGGTTTCACCGATCTGGTCAACCTTGGCATCGGGAAATTTCTCAGCAATCAGGGTAGTCAGAGATCGGAATTCAACATCATTCATTGCCCCAAATTTCAAAAAATACCCGTTGTTCACACCTTCACTGATGTCAACCAGAGGATAACCGGCAAATGTTGACTGCAGTTGTTCCTTGGTGTCAGGGGTAACTATCGTTACTGCAGTACCTCCCGAGAAATCAATACCCGGGGTTACCGGCATTCCGGATGCAACCATATTCAAGGCGAGCAGTACCAGTGAGACTGCAAGAATTGCGAGAGGAATCATCACCAACTGTTTTGGCGAATATTTCTCGATATTATAGTTGAACAAACCCATATCATAATCATCTGTTTACGTATGATTAAATAGTTACCAGATATCGACACTGGAGAATAAGCAATAACGAGCTGAACTCATGCTGAGGTTAAACCCGCCGCTCCGGGTCGATCAAAATGCGGTAACTTCAAGGACATGTGCTACGTTAACAATCGCTGCGAGCGCAGAATTACAATGACGAGGACATACACTCCTTATCAGAGGAAAAAGGATTTTTAAAACACAGATGCTTTTTATTAAATCAGGTGCACTGTTCCGCTTTTTTACGAATCACAATAAAAGTCCGCAGAAAAATACGTCTCATCTAATAAAGAAGTTATATTTTCTTTTCAGGGATTGATTATCGCATAAAATGAGAAAATATATATACAGAGACCCTTGAGAGTAAATCTATGAGATCTCCTTCAGAGATCAAACGAGTCGTTGAGGGACGATTGCGGTCATACCTTTCACGGGACAGGACCGGAATCCGGCGTGAACTGCTCAGACTTTTTGTTAAAAGCAAATCACTGACGATTGCAGATCTTGTCGCCGAACTTCAGACTCAGTTTGCAGTCACATTCCATGCGATTGCCTCAATGGTTGGTATTATTGCATCCCGCATCGGGATCCTCCGCGCAATGCGAAATTCCGACGGTGTAAACAACTACGAACTCAAAGACAAATACTTTGATATCGTGGTCCGGATCGTTGGTGCCTGTTAAACCACTGCGATCCATAATTGTTTTTACTGAAACATTCCTAGTATACTAGCATCATGCCTATCAAAGACACCACATGCATAAGCGAGGTGACCATTGTCCCGGAAGTGATTGAATATATTAAAAAACGGGACTGTGATTTTCGTATCTGCACATCCTGTGGCGGGCCAATCCTTTTACCGATCCGTATAAAACCACCGAAAAAAACCGATCTCCTCCTTAGAGCTGGGAACCATATGATTTATGTTTCCGTACATCAGGCTCGATTCCTGCACAATATCAGAATGGACATGGTCCCGTTTTTTGATGATGATGACCTTTCGGAAATGAATTCGGATGAGTTTTGAAGAAATTTCACATACAGCAGATGTGAAGATCAGGGTACGTGCACCCACGATTGAAGGACTTTTTTCTGAAACCTTCAAAGCCCTTATGCAGGTAATATATGGAAAAGATCGTTCCGGTAGTATTTCTCGGGAGATCATCATCAAATCCTCTGATAATGAAGCACTGCTTGCAGATTTCCTTTCAGAGGTGCTTTTTATTTCAGAAGTGGAAAACCTTGTCTTTTCTGAAGCTTCAATCAGAATTGACGGCCTGTGTCTCGCTGCCGAATTAACAGGGGAACCATTCGATCCTGTCCGTCATTCAGGAGGGACTGAAGTGAAAGGGATCTCCTATTCAGGACTCGCTATCACATATGATGCGAATGGATATATGCTGGACATCATATTTGATGTCTAAGACCAGGGGAAAGTGGTGGACGGATGTTTGAAGGTGTAAACCGAATCGGGGTGAATGAATGGGAGGTACCTGTCGGATATGTGGCCGGCATGCGTGTCCCGGGGAAATTCTTTCTTTCAGAATCACTCGGCAGGACTCTTGAACCAGGTGCAATCCAGCAGCTCGCCAACGTTGCAACCCTGCCGGGAATTCTGAAAAATTCGCTTGCAATGCCCGACATCCACTGGGGCTATGGATTCCCTATCGGAGGAGTCGCGGCGTTTTCTGTTGAAGAAGGAATTATCTCTCCCGGGGGAGTCGGTTTTGATATAAATTGCGGAGTCCGGTTACTTGCGACTCCACTCGTGCAAAAGGATGTTGCCGGCCGACGGGATCTTATCGAAGAACTCTTCCGCATGGTCCCTACAGGTGTCGGGGGTAAGAGTTCGCTCAGGGTCTCCCCACAGGTACTCGATAGTATGATGGTAAAAGGTGCCCATTGGGCGGTCAAGGCCGGATATGGTGTTGATCGTGACCTCATACGGTGCGAGGAGGACGGGTTCATGAAATCTGCGGACAGCCGTGCTGTCTCTGCAAAGGCAAAACTGCGGGGTTTGCCCCAGGGAGGAACCCTTGGATCAGGCAATCATTTCCTGGAAATCCAGGTTGTACGTGAAATTTTTAATCCTGTTGCGGCAAAGGCGTTTGGCCTTACCCTTGGACAGGTCTGCTGCATGATCCACTGCGGCTCGCGCGGTCTTGGGCACCAGGTGTGCACTGATAACCTGAAGATATTCGAAAACGCAACCAGAAAATACCATATCACAATTCCCGATCGACAACTTGCCTGCGCACCGATAACATCAGAAGAGGGCACGGCATATTTCAGTGCCATGGCAGCTGCTGCTAACTATGCATGGGCGAACAGGCAGATGATATCTCATACAACGCGGCAGGTACTCTCAAAAATGTTCGGGATCGAATACGAGGATATGCCACTCATCTACGATGTAGCGCATAATGTTGCAAAGATGGAGGAACACCTCCAGGATGGGAAGCGAATGAATGTCTGCGTACATCGAAAGGGTGCTACGCGGGCATTCGGACCCGGATCCGAGGATCTTCCAGCCGACCTTATCTCGATCGGGCAACCTGTGATCATCCCCGGTAGTATGGGCACGTCATCATTCATTTTACACGGCACAAAGGTTGCCATGGACAGAACATTTGGGAGCACCTGCCACGGTGCAGGGAGAATAATGAGCAGATCACAGGCAAAAAAGAATCTGAGCGGCAGGGAAATCACCGCGAATCTCTTAAAAGAAGGCATCATTGTCAGAGCACACAGTGAAAACGCTATCGCTGACGAATCTCCGGAGGTCTACAAACCCATTGATGAAGTCGTAAATGTAGTTCATGAGGTCGGGATATCCCGCCTTGTTGCACGTCTTTCACCACTTGGGGTGATCAAAGGATGAGTTGCCGTGCAGGTTTTGTCTGGGGGACAAAACAGCACTTCAACCGTTATATCGAAGAATGTGATATTGCCTGTGAACTTGTCACTCCCCATATGCTCGCAGCTCCTTTTTTCCGGGGGAAATTCAATTGTCTTATCATTCCAACGGGTTTTGCAAATCCTGTATATTCAAACCTTCTTCCGGCACTCCGCGCAGCTTCACCGCGGATAAAAAAATTTGTCGAAAACGGTGGAAATCTTCTTGTCTTTGGTGCAGCGATCGATCGGCCGGATGCCTATGACTGGCTCCCCTTTCCGGTAAAGTACCACCACGACAGCCACCTCAGACAGATTGAATATAGTTCGTGTTCCGAATCTGTAACTATCCTAGACGATTATGATTCCCTGAGCATTGAGTGTGATGGCTCATTTCCATCGCATGGAGGAATATGTGTGGGAATTGCAGAATCGTCAGATGTCATAATCGAAAAACAAGTTGGAAATGGGAGAATTGTCGTAACAAGCATCCACGAGTTTCCCTCAAAAGGGTTTTTGAAAAGGTTCTGCACTGCTGGAACAGAAACCATGTTCTAGAAAACCCGGGTGTATTAAAATGACTCTTGCTGCATTACAGGAGAAAAATGTCTTAATTTCAATAAAAACATGGGTAAAGTGTTATTTTAACCTCTGATTTTTTCATAAAATCTTGTGAAAATGATACTCTCATCGATTGTTATCACGCTTTTGGGGACTTCGGCAAAGCCTTCACCCCAGCCACTGAGGCGACCCCCACAATGCGATAGACCCTGATGCAGGAGCCATCATCATGAAAAAGAATGCCAGAAAATCATAGTCACTTTTTTTCATTTCAGTTTGGGTCACATAATTTTTTCGAGAATTCTGCCGTAAAAAGAAAAAAATTCAGGGTTGGATTTGTCCATTGCCCAAAAATTTGTGATTTATGTCTTTGTTCCTTCCAATTCAATTCCGGGAATCAATATATCCTGAAAATACTATATCTTGGGTAATCGGACAAAAAATCTATCATGAATCTAATCCTGAATGAAAAAACTATCTCCCGGTAAAAACACAAATTCAAAAAGCGTTGAAGGTTTATTATAATTTTACTTCATAAATAGGTAATAATGGATCTGATTCGTCTTAAAAAGCATCAGACTTACATTATTGTCGCAATACTCCTCCTTTTTATGGGGGTCACCCTTGTCATCAGGATGATCCCTGCATTATTTATAAAAGATTCAGGATTTCTGTATATTTACGATACGGATTCCTGGTATACTATGAGACAGATTGAGGTAATGGTCAGGAATTTTCCCCAGTACAACTGGTTTGATCCCATGACTGCATATCCCTCAGGAAAGGTTATTGACTGGGGGCCTCTCTTTCCTTTCATTGCAGCGATGGTATCGCTGATAACAGGTGCGACAACACGCAGCGGAATTATTTATACTTCAGGCTGGATTGTTCCTCTAACGGCAATGATTATGGTCCCGGTGATGTATCAACTGGGAAAGACCGTATGGAACTATAAAGCGGGGATAATCGCTGCCGGACTAGTAGCAGTCGTTTCAATACAATATTTTTCCATTTCATCTTACGGATGGGCAGATCATCATATCTTTGAAGTTCTTTTCAGTACGCTCTTTTTCTTAGCCTATATCTCAACACTAATCTATGTCAAAAATCACCTGATCGATATTCACCAATGGAAAACGCTCATTTTCCCGATATCCCTCGCAACGGGAACGGGAACAATTTTTTTCCTCGGACTCCTTTCATCAACTACCGTAGTAATCTCTCTGATCATTATCGCAGTCTATACTCTCATTCAGTATATCCTGGATTATATCTCAAATCATAATTCCAACTATATATTGCTGGTAAATGTTGGAGTATTATTGGCATCGATAATTCTTCTCTTCTTCTTTGGTTTCAAACATGAGGGCTTATCGCTCACCAACTATTCCATCGGGATTGTGTATGTGCATTTCGCACTCATCCTTGAAACGATAGTGCTTTTTATTCTTTCAACAATCTTCCAGGGAAAAAAAATTGCATATTTTATCAGTCTTGTCACACTCGCGGCAGGAGTGATAATACTAATCCGGAGTATTCCTCTGCTCCAGATGATCATGGATCAGGTTGCAGGACTGTTATTCGGGTTTTCGGTGTATTCTGTAGCGGTGGTTGAGACGCTTCCCTGGACTCTGTCAGGAGCCTGGGAAAATTTTATGATTGCTCTTCTCCTGATGGCTGGAGGACTGCTGGTTCTGGTATACTCTATTACAAAGAACAGAACCAATCAGACCGTTTTCCTTTTTGTATGGTCTGTTGTCATGCTTCTTCTTACCATCCGATTCCAGCGATTTCAGTATTATTTCACGGTAAATGTGGTCATACTTTCAGCGATTTGTATCGCTGAACCCATGGAATGGAAAGAGAATAAAATTGTCAAACATGGCGCAGCGATAGCCTCCCGGTTATTCAGATTCCCGGTTTCTTCGATCGGATCCAGCAGCGATAAACCGGGGAATAATCCCCCCTTAACAAAAAAGGATAAAAAGAAAGAAACAAAACGTCCCGTTAAGAACTCGGTAATTTACTCGGGAACTCTGAAAGATGTAATGGTTTTAACAGTTGTGATTCTCACAGTTGTTCTCGTGGCATTTTCATTGTATCAGGATATCCAGTATGGTTTTAGTACTCCACAGCATGAGATTTCTCCGGACTGGACGGAGTCGCTTGCTTGGTTAGAAACAAACACACCCCAGACAGGAATTGATTATTTTACCTCGTATGATGCACACGGATTTTCTTACCCTCCGGAATCATATGGGATCATGGCAGTCTGGGATGCAGGTCACTGGATAACGTTCTTTGCCCACCGGATTCCCATTGCCAATCCGTTTCAGGACAACCTCGGAGGTAATTCGGGCTCTGCAGCATATTTCCTGAGTCAGAATGAATCGGAAGCGGATGAAATCCTGCTTTCACTGGGCGGAAAATATGTGATCACGAATTCGGATATGGCAGTTGACACATTTACAAACCTGGTTCCCTGGCCAGGGGGTTCGGTGGATATATCTCCATATATCAAATGGTTCATGGTCCAGAATTCAAATAATCCCTCAAATTTGCAAAAGATTCACTTGTATGATGAAGCATATTTCAAAACGATGGTCGCCCGACTTCACAATTTTGATGGATCAATGCAAATACCAAAAACAGGAACATATGTTCAGTATGTGATCCGTCAGGTGCCGGCATCTGGGGAGACTGCCGGAGATGTTAACGGGTATGCGCGGGTAATTACGAGTGAACAGGTACGGGATATTTCATTTGGCACTAATGAAACCCAAATTGTCAGGGAGGGAATAGATTTAACACCGGGGAGGTACGCAAATGTTTTTTCCGATCTCCCGAATCAAACCATGCAGAAGATCTCTGCACTGAAACATTACCGGCTCATCTATGAATCACCGAACAATGCATCCGTTAAAATTTTCCCCGAATCTGGTATCATCACGCTATCAGATATCAAATACGTCAAAATTTTTGAATATGTCAAGGGAGCACATATTCCCGGTAATGGCATTATAGAAATACCAATCGAGACAAACACCGGGAGGACTTTTGTATACCAGCAGGAAAGTGAGAATGGGGAGTTTATCGTTCCCTACTCTACCCGGGATAACCCGTATGAAGTGCTTTCGACCGGGCAGTACCATATCATCGGTACATCCCGTTATATTTCTGTTACGGAAAAAGATGTGACAGAGGGAAACCACGTATCCGGTTAACCGGTTATACAATGGATTCCGCAAAGGGACTAAGATGTAATCCTCGTGAAATTTCCTGTCAAAATACTTTGTTCCGTAGAATTCTTTGATCAAGCGATGAAACAAAAAGCAAAACCAGGTTGAAAGAGGGCAGTCCCAAATACTGACCTCCGTCCTGCCCAAAAGAGCGATGGTTTGCGCGTAGTACGGAGTTCAGGAGTTATCGAATTTATCGAGGAGTATAAAGCGGCTGGGGTGAGATTATATTGTGCATTTCGAGTTTTTTTGAACAGTTCTCTAAAACGTTATTTTTGAGTCTCAATCACCCATTGATAGTAGGATTCGATATCCGACGTAATGCCATCCCAATCAAACGATTCAGCTGACAAAATACAGGCATCCCGCATTACAGAGTGGTTCTGGAGTGCCAGTCTGATCTTGTCAGAAAGATCCTGCGCAGAAAGATTAGAGAGGAATCCGTTGTTTTCTGTAATTAAGTCACAAATCGCATTTGCCGGATGATCTACCGTCACAACCGGAAGCCCGCATGCGAGTGCTTCAAGCGCAGTGATACCAAATCCTTCCCGCGTTGAAGGCATAACGAATACTTTTGAAGATTTCAATCGGGAAATGAGATCATCATGATTTCCGTAAAAACCGCACAGCTGAATGGTATCGTTCATTTTCATGCCATCGATACTGAGTTTGATTTTTAGATATTCAGGGCCTTCTCCGATTATTCCACCACGGATATCCGGATTTTCATGTCTGAGTAATGTAATTGCATTTACGAGCAGATCGGGATGTTTTTCTTTGATAAGTCTTCCAACAAAAATGATATCCCAGGATTCAGAAGAAAGTGAGATCGATTTTATCCTTATCAGATCGATTCCGTTAGGAATAATTTTAATTTCATTGTGTAACCCGAGTTTGTTAAGGTTTTTTGCAGTAGTTTTCGACACAGCTACATTTTCTGAAGTGAGCCGGACAACCAGTCGTTCGGTAGTTTTCCCCACAAATCCTTTCCATCCTAGATATTCATACCAGTAGTCACCCCAAACTTCGTGCCATGTAATTACCAAAGGGATTTTTTTTACTATTGAAACAAATTTCACAGAAAAACAGGAGAAATAGGGAAACTGCTGGCAATCGATGATATCAAATCTTTCCTGAAGGAGGGGTGAAATGAGGTGCATACTGAAAAAAAGAGGCTGCCATACGGTCCTCCTGCCACTGAAATAGAGTTTTTTAGCTGGGCAGACCCCATGCAGGAATACACCCTCACTGATAAGAATATCATTGCCATCCCAGAATTTCATCCCGAAAAGATGCACATCATGCCCGCAACGGCTGAGCCGGGTAGCAAGTTCCCAGACACGTTTTTCCACGCCGCCTTTTACATAAGGGTAGATAACATCGTAGACAAAGGCGATCTTCATATGCTGACCTACTCTTGATAATCATTCTCATTCAGGAGCATCATGCTCTGGAAAACGGCGAAGAGAACTATCTGTATGCCACTTACGATCAGTATGAGTGCAAAAATTGCGGTGGAGATTTCTGAGAGGAAACCGAAACTTGTCGAAACCCAGCGGAGAAAAATATTGAAACCGAGTAGCAATCCTGCAAATATCGATAAAAATCCCATGACAAGAAATATTTCCAGGTTATGGTATTCCATCATGAGTTTTATGAAACCCTGCTTCTTCTCATACCCGTGAATAACTGAATATGTTTTCATTAAGAAGCCCGAAAGGATAAACTGAATTCCACCGATCACCATAATCGCACCAAGAATGAAAGTATGAAGATGGGAGGATTCAATATCGCCGTTTATAGAGAAAAATACCATAAGCAAAATCCCGACAAGGGAGAATAACAATCCAGGGACAGCGATAAAAGGGAGGGGCTTCATAAGGAGAACAAAACGGATATGGCGCCAGCCGTCAGCAAAACTGTGCAGTTTGGAAGGTGTAACTCGAGGGTAATAGGAAATCGGCACCTCTTCTATGTGCAACCTCTCTTTTGATGCCATGACAAGCATTTCCGAAGCAAATTCCATACCTCCCGTTGTAAGAGCCAGCCGGTCAAGGGCTTCCCGGGTGATCGCGCGAAACCCGCTATGGGTATCCGAATAGTGAGTATGGAATATGAAGTTGAGCATCCCCGTGAGCACCGGATTTCCAATATAGCGGTGAAGTCCATCCATCGAACCTCTCTGGATTGTCCCTTTAAACCGGGATCCAATTACAAAATCAGCACCCTGCTTGAGAGGGGCGAGCAGTTTTGGGATTTCAAGAAAATCATACGTATTGTCTGCGTCGCCCATAACGATGTAACGACCCCTTGCCTGTTTAAATCCGGTAAGATAGGCATTTCCATATCCTCTTTTTTCCGGCCTGATAACCCGCGCACCAAGAGATTTTGCGATCGTTCCTGTTTGATCATCCGACGAATCCGCAACAATGATCTCACCAGTGATCTCATTATCATGAAACACTTTCTGTATTTTTGTTATGCAGGCTCCAATGGTACGCTCTTCATCGAGAGAAGGAAGTATCACTGAAACATCAATCTCATACCTGCTTTCAGAATGTGTATCCATTGTTTGTCCTTAAGGCATTTTTTTCTGAAATGATAAATATAGAGGATTTGTTGAAAGAGGATTCATTTTCAAAATTTCAGAACCATTATGGGGAGAAATATTCAGATCCATAGTATGATGATATCTTTCCTATTATAAAATAAATAAACAATTTCAGATATATGAGTTCAATCTAATACAACAAAAGAATGCTCCAGAACTGAGGGTTTACATATTATATTTATGGAAAAACCGGAATGTATGAAATTATATCATACCTTCAAAGATGCTTCTCTTTCCATTGATCTGGATAATAATTAAGAAAATAATACAGGAAGATATGGGTGTAAGCTGAAAATGATGGAAAATAAAACCGCTGATATAAAAAATTCCAAAAAACAGTCACCATCAGTGTATTCAATTGTCCTTAATTATAACAATTATTCTGACACCATAGAAACCATCGAATCCGTTTTATCACTCGAATATGATGCGAATTCTGTCATCCTTGTAGAGAACAGCTCAGATAAAACAATTATCCAAAAAATTCGAAACCATTTTCCGGACCTTACTATAATTGAAAATAAAAAAAATTTTGGGTATGCAGGAGGTAACAATATTGGTATTCAAAAAGCTCTGGAAAGTGGCGCCGATTACATTTTTTTATTAAATAATGACGTAATACTCGAAAAAGATGTTCTCAATAAGTGTGTTTCAGCCATGGAAGAATCCCCGGATTGCGGGGCATGTCAACCGATAATTGTTACCTATGAGAACGTGGAAAGGGTCTGGTCCGCAGGTACTGTGCTGTATTTTGGATATCCAAGATTATACCTAAAAGAGACGAAACTCCAGAAAAACGGGGCAATTCCATCCCCTTTTGGTCTCGTTGGTTGCGCCATTCTCTTCAGAAGAACAGCTTTTGAGAAAACGGGTCTTTTTGATGAATCCCTTTTTTTATTGCATGAAGAAACTGATTGGTGTATCAGGGCAAAACAAATGAAGTTTTCTTTGTTAATTATTTCCAATGCGATTGTGTATCACAAGATTTCCACAACCATAGGAATGTTCAGTAAGGTATATCTCTATTATATTGGAAGAAACTGGCTTTTAGTCGGGAAGAAAAATTTTACTTTTATCAGTTATCTGTATATCCTGACAACTGAAATTTTAATACGGTTCCCTTATTATCTGTATCATATCGCAAAAAAAGGTCAGATCGGAATGATAAGATTTTATTTAAAGGGAATTTTTGATGGAATTCTTGGAAGATCCGGCGAAGCCAAATTATAAATGATTGCTTTAGGAAAAAATAAAGAAAGGATCTTGATCATGGTGAAAGATATCAATGGTGTTAAAATTAAAAAATTACCGGTAATACCCGACGAAAGGGGCTGGTTAATGGAAATTCTCCGTTGTGATGATGAAATATTTGAAAAATTCGGACAAGTCTATCTTACAACAGCATATCCAGGGGTGGTGAAAGCCTGGCATTATCACAAGAAACAAACTGATAATTTCACATGCCTGCGCGGGATGATGAAAGTTGCACTTTATGATGCGAGAAAGGAATCTACAACCTATCGGGAACTCATCGAGATTTTTGTCGGAGAGAAGAATCCGGTTCTTGTCAGCGTCCCACCCGGAGTCTACCATGGGTTCAAAGGGATGGGTACGGATACTGCATATTTCCTGAGTATCCCTACACTTCCCTACAATTACAGAGAACCGGATGAATATCGTCTCCCCCCCGATACATCGGAAATCCCTTATGACTGGGGACTCGCACCAGGACTTAAACACGGTTGAATTTTTTGAAAACGGGAGCAAAAATTAATGAAATTACTTATCACTGGCGGGGCAGGATTCATCGGAAGCAATTTTATTCTCCACATGATGAACTCGTATCCGGAGATTGAGGTAATCAATCTTGATATGCTGACATATGCCGGGAACCTCAGCAATTTAAAAGATATTGATAAAAATCCGCGTTATTCTTTTATCAAGGGTGATATCTGCAACCCGGATATTGTCAACGGAATCCTTGACAGGCATTCCGTTGATTCAATTGTTCATTTTGCTGCAGAAAGTCACGTTGATCGATCTATAACCAACGCTTCAGAATTTGTTCGGACAAATGTTCTTGGAACCCATAATCTCCTCGAATGTGCACGACATCACCCTATCGCTAAGTTCATCCACATCTCTACCGATGAGGTTTACGGAAGTACTTTGAAAGGTTCGTTTACAGAAAAGGATATTCTATCACCATCAAGCCCCTATTCTGCAAGCAAAGCGGGATCAGATCTTCTCGCTCTTTCCTATTTTACGACGTATAAGTTTCCTGTCATTATCACACGGTGCACGAATAATTTCGGACCCTGCCAGTTTCCTGAGAAGTTAATCCCACTCTTTGTAACAAATCTTATTGCAGGTAAAAAAGTCCCTGTCTATGGAACGGGAAAAAATGTTCGGGATTGGATCCATGTGGGGGATCATTGCCGAGCTATAGAATTTCTCCTTGAAAGAGGAATTTTTGGAGAGATCTACAATATTGGTGGCGGGAATGAAAAGACAAATATGGAAATTACTGAAAAAATTTTAAACCTTCTGGAAAAAGATGAAACTTCGATTGAATACGTTCCTGATCGAAGGGGACACGACTTCCGGTATTCACTTGATTGTTCGAAATTACGGAAGATGGGTTGGAAACCTTACTATTCTTTCGAAGAAGGCCTGAAGGATACTGTTGAATGGTATTTGAGAAATGAATGGTGGTGGAGACCATTAAAGAAATGACACACCAAAAAACCATTCTTTTTGGCGCTTATGGAATGCTGGGATCTGCTCTGCAGGAGGTATTTCCTCATGCTCAGTGTATTGGACATCGTAACGTGGATATAACTGACGAAGAAGTGATAATGAAACTTGTGAAACGAGAACATCCGGGTCTTGTTATAAATGCGGCAGCGTACACCGATGTTGACGGATGTGAGGATAACCGCGCTTATGCATTTGCGGTGAATGGAAATGGACCAGGATATATTGCAAAGGCCTGTGCTGAGGTAGGTGCCCTTCTTGTTCATTTCAGTACTGATTATATTTTTGACGGAACCAGGAAAGAATATCGTGAGGATGACTTCCCGAACCCAATCAATGTATATGGCGAATCGAAGTTGCTTGGGGAGGTTGCCGTTGTAAAAAACCTGGAAAATTACCGTATTGTCAGAACGTCATGGCTTTTTGGGAGCCACGGGAAAAATTTTGTCGATACAATTCTTACCCTTTCACGCCAAATACCATTAGTCCGTGTAGTGAACGATCAGGTTGGAAAACCGACATATACCGTTGACCTCGCCAATAAATTACCGGAGATCATTGTGCACGATCCCGGAATTTATCATATCACAAATGATGGCGAGTGCAGCTGGTACGAGTTTGCTCGTGAGTTCATTCCTAATGCGACGCCCTGTTTATCTGAAGAATTCCCCCGGAAGGCAAAACGCCCCGCTCATTCGATTCTGGTAAATACAAAGACATCCCCACTCCGGCACTGGAAAGAAGCGGTAAAAGAATATATTCAAACAAAGGAGAAGACCTGAAATGAAAGGAATTATTCTCGCTGGCGGAACCGGCTCACGATTATTTCCCTTGACAAAAGTAACTAATAAACACCTGCTACCGGTTTATGACAAGCCGATGATTTATTATCCGCTTCATACACTCATCAATGCAGGAATTACCGAGATCATGATCGTATCCGGACGCGGACATGCGGGACATTTTCTTGAATTGCTCGGTTCTGGAATGGAGTTTGGGGTCAGCCTTACCTACGAGATCCAGGAAACTGCAGGTGGAATCGCACAGGCACTCGGACTTGCAGCAAGCTGGGCAGATGACGATGATGTTGCAGTGATCCTCGGGGATAATATCTTTCAGGATAAAATTAAAGCCGATGTTGCATCATTCAGGGAGGGGGCAAAAATTTTCTTAAAAGAGGTCACAGATGCCCAGCGGTTTGGTGTTGCTGAGATTAAGAAAGATCAGGTTATTTCCATTGAGGAGAAGCCTCAATCCCCTAAATCAAACTTTGCAGTCACGGGGCTATACCTCTATGATTCTGAGGTCTTCTCAATTATCAGGACATTGAAACCCTCAGGCAGGGGAGAACTTGAGATCACGGATGTAAATAATGCCTATCTCCAGAAAGGAATGATGCAGTACGCCATTTTAAAGGGATTCTGGAGCGATGCAGGTACATTTGATAGTTTGCTAAGGGCAAGTATCCTCGTCCAGCAGCGTAGTGAAAGAGAGCACTCTGAGTGATTAGATTAAAAAGAATAAATTTTTGTTCAGTTGATGGGTAATTCCCAATAATAAAAGATAACCAATTATACTATTTCCAATCTGATTATTTACAGAATAAAAATTACAAAAAGGAACCTTATGTCCGATGTATCCTCCCATCCTTTGATCAGCGTTATTATTGTAAATTACAATGGGAAAAAATTCTTAGCCGATTGTCTCAACTCGATCTCTCATCAGACTTACTCCCCTTTTGAAGTGATACTGGTGGATAATGCTTCCCACGATGGGAGCATTGAATACGTCCGTCAGAACTTTCCTGAGGTCAGAGTGTTTACTCAATTCACCAATCTGGGTTTTGCAGGAGGCACAAATGCAGGAATCCGACAGGCACATGGAGAATTTATTATCACCCTGAATAATGATACGATAGTAGCCCCGGATTTTATCGCTGAACTCGCAAAACCAATGGTTTCCGATCCCCTGGTGGGGATGTGTGCCTCCAAAATGATTTTTCCCGATGGCAGGATCAACTCAACCGCGATCTGCATCTCGCGGAGCGGGGCAGCATGGGACCGGGGCCTGGGTGAACCGGATCAAGGCCAATATGATATGGAAGAAGAGGTATTCGGTCCCTGTGCGGGCGCTGCACTGTACCGGCGTACAATGCTTGATGAGATCGGGCTCTTTGATGAGGATTTTTTTCTCTACGTGGAAGATGTCGATCTCGCATTCCGGGCACGACTTTCCGGATGGAAGTGTAGGTATGTTCCAACGGCACAGGTAATTCATGTGCATGGTGGAACTACTGAACCGGGTTCGGATATTTCAGTGTACTACGGAAACCGGAATCTTCTGTGGTATGCAGTGAAGAATTTTCCTGAAAGGACACTGTTTATTTCCATTCCCTGGATTATCGGGAGAAATATTGCAGTTATTCCGTATTATTTTTTAAAGAGCAAAGGAAGAGCAATAATTAAAGCAAAAGTTGATTCAGTGAAAGGTCTTCCAAGAATGATCAAAAAGAGGCAAACCATTAAAAAAACCATATCTGATGGTGCGATTGAAAAGTGGATTCAGGTCTGGAGTCGTGCAAAAGTACCGAAATAAAGTACAAAATGCCTTGGGCTGGTAAAATCAATGTATGACCAAAGATGTTCTATTGTATGAAGGATCAGATACTAATCATACACTCAATAAAGGATACCGTGCAATGACATCCATATTTGAATACCGCGGACTCATCTGGAATTTTATCAAAAGGGATATTTCCTCCAAGTATGTGGGATCCCTTCTTGGTCTGTACTGGTCGGTGATTAACCCGATTATCACCTTGGTTATTTACATCATTGTTTTTGGGGTTTTTCTGAAGGTACGAATTCCCGGGTAGTACAAGTATCTGGGATTTTGCATTGTATTTTGCTGCCGGATTTCTTCCCTGGCTGGCATTCCAGGATTCCGTAATGCGGGCATCCCGGTCTATTATCGATAACAAAAACTATATCAAAAAAGTCCCGTTTCCCAGTGAAATTTTTCCCATCTTTATCACATTGTCAGAATTTGTGAACCTTTTTATAGGTCTCGGAATTTACTTAATTCTGTTTTTAATCCTGAAGGGAATGCCCACGATCTATATTCTGATCCTCCCCCTTGCTATCATTCTTCAGCTGGTGTTTACTTTATCGCTGGCTTTTTTCCTTTCGAGCGGTGCGGTCTATTTTCCGGGATATTCCCACTATGCTGGGTCCTTTGTTCATGATATGGTTCTGGGCGACTCCCATCGCTTACACGATAAATCTGATCCCGGTGAATTTCCAATGGATAGTCCAATTGAATCCGGCTTATTATATGATCGAAATATATCGTGATGCGTTGTTCTATGGCAAGCTTCCGGAAATCAATATTCTTGTTCCTTTCCTGATATTTTCAGTTGTTCTGTTCGTTACTCAGTATATGGTTTTTCCGGAAAACGAAAACCGGGTTTGGTGAACTCCTATGAATGCTATCGCGGTACACAATCTCGGAAAAAAATTCAAATTGTTCACATCACCAGGTGGAAGATTTCTTGAATACATGAGTATAGGTAAGGTAAAACGGCATACGGATTTCTGGGCACTTAAAGATATCTCATTTGATATCCCGAGTGGTACTACACTTGGAATTCTCGGACAGAATGGTTCCGGAAAAAGTACTCTCCTGAGCATTCTTGCAGGTGTTCTGTACCCGAGTGAAGGATCTTTTGAGATCAAGGGAAAGGTATCGGCAATTCTTGAACTGGGATCCGGATTCCATCTGGAATTTTCCGGCAGAGATAATGTCTATATGTACGGTTCTATCATGGGACTTACCAAACTGGAGATTGATAACCGGTTTGATGAAATTGTTCAGTTTTCAGAACTGGGGGATTTCATCGATCAGCCCCTCCGCACCTATTCCTCCGGCATGATTGTCCGGCTCGCATTTTCTGTAGCAGTGAATGTAGATGCAGATATCCTCATTGTGGATGAGGCACTTGCTGTCGGAGATGCTATCTTCCAGCACAGGTGTTTCCGGAAGATCCGGGAGATGCAGGCAGAGGGTAAAACGATTTTATATGTAGGGCATGATACTGAAGCGGTAAGAAATCTCTGCACCCAGGCTCTGCTGCTGGATGGGGGTCGGATCATCGAGCGGGGTGATCCGAATTATGTTGTCAATAAGTATTATGCACTTATCGCTGAACGGGAGACGGGCATATATCGAAGGGAACCTGAATCGAGCATGGGGAGATTCCAGAGGAGGGATTATGAAACAGTTTATAATTTTGTCCAGAATCCTGAATACCGCAAAAATTGTTTCTCCGCCAACAATTCCAGTACGTGAACAGACGGTTGAGGTCAATTCTGCACTCCAGAAAGGTGATCTTTGCCCATCCCCCATCAGAGATTACGTATTCTGTTATCCATTGAACCGGGTTCATCGCTTGCGTTTGCAATCGGGATTATGCCTGGTGCCTGGGACAAGATCCCGCAGGGAGTAAAATTTGATATTGATGTTCTTTGTGAAGGAGAATAGCATGAACATCTTTTCCCGTGTGCTTCAGCCGAAACGAAATATCGGGGACCGGGGGTGGCATAATTTTATTATTCCTCTTGAACAGTTTTCAGGAAAGACAATTTCAATTATTTTTCGTACTTCTGGATCTGATGAGGATTTAAGTTACTGCTGGAGTGCATGGGGGTGGGCAAAATGGTATCGATGTTCAACCAAACCGGAGTCTGGCAACAATGAAAATTATTCTTCGGTTCCTGTTGAGACAAACGATGAACCTGATATGCGAACCGGTGTTCGGTATGGAAATAAAAAAGCGGAAATTCAAAGTGTGGAATTGCTCGACAGTAACGGTTTTCCCAGATTCTCCTATAAAACCGGAGAGAAATAATTATACGATACTGAATGATTGCACATCAGGGATTTTGATGATGATTTGACAATAGGATTTATCATCAGAAATAAATTTACTGAAGTCTATGGAACGAATACCAGATGGAGAAACTGTGATTTGACGGGAATTAAAAAAGGCTTCATGCCTGTCGTGGACTATATCCATGGATCTATTATTAGGGACTGGAACTTATTCACTTAACATCGGCGATTGCGATTGTACATCCAGGATTTGTTGTTGAAGTTCTTGACAGAATGGAAGACCATGTTTTTTTTACCATGTCAAAATGATGAAGATATGACGGGATTTGCTGATTTAAATGCATTAATACGAATTGAATAGTTAAATTGTCCGATTGTATATGTCATAGAATAGGCTTGTTTCCAAAAATTGAGATACTCACAATATCATATATATTTCAATAAAAAAGATGGTAAGGGATTTGATTAGGTGGATGAAAAATTTTCTTCGCGACGATATGAACCTTGATAATTAATTTGAAAATAAAAATTCCAGCCATACACTTCTTATCGATCTTACCGGATTCAATAAAAATATTCTCGAAATTGGAACATCAACCGGTTACATGAGTAAAATTTTACATGAACGGGGAAACATTATTTCCGGAATTGAGAAAGATCGAGAAGCAGGTTTGATAGCAAAACAATATTGCGCAACAGGTAATCATCGGGGATGTCGAAACATTAGATCTTGATTCAGTATTTGAACCTTCTTCTTTCGATGTTATCCTCTGCGGAGATGTTCTTGAACATCTGAAAAATCCGGGTCTCCTTCTGAAAAACATAAGGAAGTTTTTAAAAAATGATGGTTATCTGGTAATATCCATTCCCAATTTTTTTCATGGAGATGTTCTTCTCAATCTTCTTTTTGGAGATTTTCGATACACTTCAATTGGACTCCTTGATCAGACCCATTTACGCTTTTTCGGAATAAAAAATATTTACCAGCTTTTTGCTGAAAGCGGATATCAGATATCAGATATCCACACCACAAATCTGGGTTTGGGATCAACCGAATTAAAAATTGAAAATGAAAAAATTCCGGAAGAGTTAATAAAATTTTTAAGATCTCTTCCCAATTCAACCGTATACCAGTATATTTTTACAGCCTATCCGTCAGCAAATATCACAATACCACGATTTGTGGACATCGATTTACAAAAGATATTTTTCACTTCTCTTGAAGAATGGGAAAAAAAATATCTGGACAAAATTAACGAATTGAATATTTCCCTGCTCAATAAAGATGAAATGATTCACCTATCGAATGATAAAAACAATTTCTTAAATGAACAGAATAACCTCTTAAATGAACAAAATACTCTCCTGAATGAACAGAATAACCTCTTAAATGAAAAAAACAACCAGTTGGCAGGGACGAATCTTTCATTACAGGATGAATTATCAAAATCGAATATTTCGCTAATGAAGAAAGATGAGTTGATTATCCAAACGAATCAGAAAAACAACGTATTGTTGGCTGCAAATCTTTCTCTACAAGATGAATTGACAAGGTTGAAAAACAGTATCACGTGGCAGCTGGTTACAAAATTTCACCTGAAAATCATTGAACGTTATTTTTCGCCATGGAACGAAAAAGAAGAAGATTTTATGATTTTGGCAGGGAAGGTGGAAAAATCCTGATAAATGACGGATTTCAGGCATTTCACTACTCATTCAAACGATATTTGCACAAGGATAAAAAATTAAATCGTTACCAGCAATGGATAGATAAAAATGAACCCAGCCAGGAAGAGATTTCTCAATTTAAAATAAACCTTCAGAATTTTTCATATCGTCCAAAAATCAGCATCATTTCACCGGTTTGGAATACCGATGAAATCTGGCTTCGGCTGGCAATTGAATCAGTTATCAACCAGATTTATGATAACTGGGAACTTTGTCTTGTAGATGGCGGATCAACCAAAGCCCCATGTTACGGAGGGTATTGAATGAATATGCCAGCAGAGATTCACGCATCAAAGTAAAATTCTTACCTGAAAATAAAGGGATTGCTGTTAATTCCAACGAAGCTCTCGCACTTGCGACCGGAGAAATCATCGGATTTCTCGATCATGATGATGAACTCGTCCCTTTTACCCTTTATGAAATAGTAAAATTGATTAATCAGAATCCCGAATTTGCAGTTTATTTACTCCGATGAAGATAAGATTGATAAAAATGGAAACCGGAAAGATCCTTTTTTTAAACCCGACTGGTCGCCGGATCTGTTTTTATCCCACAATTATCTTTGTCATTTTTCTGTTGTCAGAAAAACGCTGATCGATTCTGTTGGCGGATTTCGCAAAGGATATGAAGGTTCACAGGATTACGATCTTTTTTTAAGATGCACAGAGAAAATCTCTCCGTCGGCCATAGGGCACATCCCTAAAATTCTTTATCACTGGAGAATGATTCCGGGTTCTGCTGCAGATCACGTAGTTGCAAAACCTTACGCAATCTTGTCTGCGAAAAAAGCATTGGGAGATGCTTTACTCAGGAGGGGTCAAAGCGGGGATGTGGAAGAGGGGATTTTTCCCGGTTCGTACAGGATCCGTTATGCGATCCATAATAATCCCCTTATCTCCATTATCATCCCGACAAAAGATAATATTGATATATTAAAACGATGCGTTCAGTCAATTTTTGATAAGACGATATACAAAAATTATGAAATTGTAATTGTTGATAACCAGAGTACTGCTGATGAAGTATTTGCTTATTACAGGTCAATGGAAAATAATCCGAAAATAAAAATATTGCACTACAATAAACCGTTCAATTTCTCAGCAATCAATAATTTTGCAGTTGACAAGGTAAATGCTCCCTATCGTACTGTTTTTAAATAACGATACAGAAGTGATATCCGGTGAATGGCTGTCTGCCATGCTGGAGCATGCCCAGCGAGAATGTGTGGGAGCGGTAGGGGCAAAACTTCTTTATCCTAATAATTTAATCCAGCATGCAGGTGTAATTCTGGGTATAACAGGTACACCGGGTCAAAAAGGTGTGGCAGGACACTCCCACAAATATCTTCCCGATAAATTTGTCGGTTATTTCCTCCGATCCCAGATAATCGGGAATTATAGCGCGGTCACCGCTGCATGCATGATGATGCGAAAAGATGTTTTTAGAGAAGTTGGAGGATTTAATGAAGATCTTGCAATCGCATTCAATGACGTGGATCTTTGTCTAAGAATCAGAAGAGCGGGGTATCTTATTGTATACACACCCTACTCTCTTTTATATCACCACGAATCCATGAGCCGTGGATATGAAGACACCCCGGAAAAGCAAGCGAGATTTTCACGGGAAGTGACTTTAATTCGTGAGACGTGGGGAGTTGTAATTGATAAAGGGGATCCCTATTTTAACCGAAATCTCTCATTGGAAAGCGAGGATTTTTTGATTAATATCAAAGAGTCTGAGGTTGTATGATCGGGCTTATCGATGATCCCTCTCAGAATTCAGTAATTAGTACATCACCTTTTATTTGCAGAGGATGGGCATATTCCGAAACAGGCATTGAATCCATAAAAATAATCATCGATGAACTTGAGGTTGGAGAAGCAGAATACGGATTACTCCGGGATGACGTAAAAAAGGCATTCCCTCAATATTCCGATATTGATACAAGTGGTTTTTCTTTCTCAAAAGACCTTCACCTCATAAATGGATCACACAGATTAAAAGTTACGGTTTTGGAAAAAAATGGAAATTTACACGATCTTGGTAGAGTTGAGTTTAAATTTAAAAGTCGGGGGTTTTTAGATACCAATTTTTCTTCTCTTTTGACGCAACTTTTTTGTAGAAACACAAGCATTCCAGAGTCATCGGATGTAAGAAAAAGAATAAGTTGCAGATATCTCCAGGGGGATGGAATTGAAATTGGTGCTTTACATAATCCGCTTCCTCTCAGCGATCAGGCAAAGGTCAGGTACATTGACAGATTGCCATCCCCTGAATTACAGGAACATTATTCCGATTTGAATCCCCAGCAGCTGGTAAAAATAGATCTTATTGATGACGGCGAAGTATTATCAAAAATATCTGATAATTCCCTGGATTTTATCATAGCAAATCATTTTCTCGAGCACTGCGAAAATCCAATCGGTACAATGAGAAATCACCTCAGGAAAATTAAAACCGGGGGCATCTTATACTATGCCATTCCTGAAAAGTCATGCACCTTTGATAACGAACGTTCATTAACGATGTTTGACCATTTGGTCGAAGATGATACCCTTGGCCCGATAACCTCCAGAAAAAATCATTTCTGTGAATGGGTAACATTCGTGGAGAAAAAAGAAGATCCTGCCAAGATTGATTCCCGGGTATCCGCACTTATGGCAATGAAATACAGCATCCATTTTCATGTATGGGATATGGCAACCTGTTTTCAGTTTTTGTATAAAACAAATGAATATCTTGATAATTCATTTTACCTGTTGCATTTTGAAAAAAACGAAAATGAAATTATTACCCTATTAAAAAAAATTTGATTGATGTACCTCGTCCGATTCTTCCTGTTTCACTCTATGGACTCTGATAAATGAAAAATACAGGATCTAATTTTCTTATAAAAATATGATTGTTGTTTCCCTGAATCAGGATCTATTTAATAACCTTGAGAAAGAATGAATTGTCCCACGCATATCTGGCCAATCACGATTTTCTTTATAGAAATGACCTGACTTACTTTTGCATGAACTCCAATTCCCTGTAATCTTTGGTAAAAAATATTACCAGACTATCTTTGGATCACCCCACCAGGCCCAGTCATAACTGGCATTCCCGTTCGGCCGCGTTACAAATTGTACACTCACATTCTCTCCACTATACTGGTCTAAAGATATCTCAAACTTGTGCCACCCTTGTCATCCGGAGAGTGTGCCGGGTCAAGCATTCGCGAAAAGATTTTCTGAGTGTTATTTGTCGCGGAGTCGTGGAGATATACCTCAAATGTCACTCCATCACTCTCCGGTTTACTCCATATATTCTCATCGAGCCCTATACTGAGTTCAAGGCGTGAATTATTGTGTATTTTTATATTCTGGTAGACTATCGTTGTCCCCGTTGGGCCCTGAGGGTGTTCAAATATTGCCGGTAACGACTCCGGACCTATCTTTAAATTTGGATCTTTTTTATAGAATACAGCCTCCAGTGCACCCCCTCCACTCGCTGACTTCATGTCAGGATCAAACCAATAAAATCTGATAAAATGAGGTTCCGGATCCTGATCTGCAAATATGCCAAGGTGATATTGCTGAAGCTGGGCAGACCGTAATTTGGCGAGCGAGAAGATCCGGATAAATCGTTTGAAATTTTTCATCCGCCACAGTTTCATAATTCTGAACATAATACTGGTTAATTATCTGCTGGTCATAATTGGTTTTCATTATGGAAATTCCGGGCATTGTATGCAGTACAATACCGCTGACCAGGAGCGTAAAGATGATTCCTGCAAGAAACAGGTTCTTATGATCTCTTTTTTGAAAATAAGATTCGAAGACGTTGAATTTCTCTTCGGTAATCTTCTCTCGCGCGTACCTGACTCTTTCAGATAGATGATCGCAAGAATATATATACAGATTAACGGGAGAAATATCGACTAAACTATGTCGTATATCAGGGACAAAAAATATGGTTTCTGCAGAACCAAAATATCCAAAATCACCCGACCTTGTCAAAGTGACTTCCAATGAGGTAAGTACCCCGAATACAAGCAGCCCGTACCATTTTGAATAACGATCCAGGTTGAGGGATTTTCGGTTAACGAAAACGAGTGCGATTGCAATGAACAGTAATATTAATCCAAAAAACAAGGCAACCTGGCTGTCGTGTATTACCTCCAGATCCCAGAGTTCCCATAAAACACAGGAATTTATTAATCGGATAGCGGAGGGTTGTTTCAATAAACGAGGTATATGCACCGGTCCTATGGAACCCCTTTGCATCAATACCAAAAAATACAAAATATATATAGAATATACACGCAGTGCTCCCCAACCATATGATGACTTTTTCCCATTTTCTGTGCATCTTCTGCAGGAGTAATTGAACAAAACCCGCAAACCAGATGGATAACCCGGCAGCGAAAGAAAAAGAGCATACCACTCCCATCACTATTGCAAAAAGAAAACAGAGATCTGACCTTTTTGATTCATAGAGGAAAAATAATGAGGCGAGTGCACTCAAAATTATGAGAGGGTACTCTATTGTCCAGATAACCAGAAAATACGGATTGAGTGCATAATATACAACAGGAGTCAACAAAGCAAGGGTCATGAAGTCAAGGCCAATATCCCTTTTTATAAAATAGAAAATGAACAATATACAGGAGAGAAACAGAATATATCCCACACCATACATTGCTTCTATATTAAGCGATGTTACCAGAGAAACAGATAACTCAACAATATTTCTTATAACAGGTCTGGAGTCGTTATGGACCTCGAGGAGGTCACTAAAGTGAAAGTTTCCTGAGTGCCACTCAATTGTATACTTTACGATTTTATCCCACTGATCCCAGTAGGGAACATTAACCACATAGTGCGAAAGGTAATAAAATCCCAGAATTACCGGCACGGTATAAATAATCGCCAGGAAAAGTAAACGTAAATGTCTATAATTATTCTCTGCAAGCTTTTCAAAAAATGACTTACACGAGATCATTTATTTATATTCGCCTTCTTTTTAATTCAATCTTTGGCAGTACTATCATACCTTCGGGGTCAGGACATTGGGAAGCTTGATGAGACCATTTATTTTCAGGGTTTTTCAAAATCGGGGTGAGATTGTGAAAGATAATTTTTTTATGCATTGTATTTATTCTCAACTATCACACTTAGTAATAGTACTTATGTGCTGGCGGTGTAAATGACAAATATATCCGTAAGTCCACTTATATCAGTTATTGTCCCTGTATATCGTGAAGAAACTAATATCAGACCATTTCTGCAAAGAATGGAAGCCGTTTTAACAAAATTAACTAGCCACTATGAGATTATCTTCTGCCTTGATCCTTCTCCAGATAACACAGAGCAAATCATCCTCGATGAAATTAAACGCAACGAAAATATCCGTCTTATAAAATTCAGTCGTCGTTTCGGGCAGCCATCTGCAACAATAGCCGGAATCCATTTTTGCAAAGGGGACGTCTGTGTTGTCATCGATGTGGATCTGCAGGATCCTCCTGAACTTATCGAACCGATGCTGGAAAAATGGCGAGAGGGGTACAAAGTTGTCTATGCAAAAAGAAGGTCACGGAAAGGTGAAACATTTCTAAGAACCTGGATTTCGTATGTTGGCTATAGGGTAATTAAAAAAATTACTGATGTTTCAATACCGGAAGATACCGGTGATTTCCGGCTCATGGACCGTCGTGTAGTTGATGAGTTGAAACGGTTGAACGAAGTCCATGGGTATCTCCGCGGTATGGTCGCATTTGTCGGATTTAAACAGACATTTGTTGAATATGACCGTGATGAACGGGCTTCAGGAGTTACCAATTATAATCGGTATTACGGATCACTTAAAATTCCCTTTAATGCCATAGTGGGTTTTTCTATACGTCCATTGCAATTAGCCTCATTACTAGGGGCAATTATCGCGTGTGGTGCATTCTTGTTAGGATTGTGGGTTTTAATTGAGAAATTCGTATTACACACTGAATTTACGCCCGGCTTAACCTGGACGATAATCCTGATTACATTCCTCTCCGGGGTTCAGCTGTTGTCTTTGGGGATTATTGGAGAATATATCGGGCGGATCTATGAGGAAGTAAAACGTCGCCCCCTGTACATTGTCGAAAAAACGGAGAACCTCTAATGGAGGTTAAATTTCCCATTCTGCCGGGAAATAACGAAGAGCCTGTCTGGACCGGAGCGGGATTTCAGATAGGATCGGAAAACGTCCCGGTACTGAAATATACTCAATGCAATATCGGATGGGATGCAGCTCTGACAGATTTTCACGAAAAAGAAGTTGAAGCAGGTAACTATTATATCGACAGGGCGTCGCGACTTCATGCTCAATCTGAACTGGAAAGACATATAAAAAATAAAAACGCTGTCATCCTCGAAATCGGTTCATCTTCAGGGTATCTTCTCAGGGATATTAAAAAGTCATTTCCCGAAACATTTCTGATTGGTTCCGATTGCATTCCGGAACCGTTGGAGAATATCGCCAGGAAAATGCCAGAAGTTCCCTTAATTCAGTTTGATCTCGTTGAATGTCCCCTTCCGGATACACTATGTCGACGTTATTATTGCGTTGAATGTACTTGAACACATCAGGGATGATAAAACAGCATTAGAACAGATCTACCGCATTCTGAAACCGGGGGATTTCGCAATCCTCGAAGCACCAGCCAACCAGGAGTTATACGATTTTTTTGATGAACAACTCAAACATTTCCGTAGATATAATCTTAATGATTTATGCGATATGGCCCGAGAGGCAAATTTTACCATAATTAAAGCATCTCATTTTGCATTTTTTATTTACCCTGCTTTTAAATTCGTGAAACTTCGAAATAAACGGAAAGAAATGAGAAACAAATCATACGATAAAACTAATGTGAAAACTTTGATTCAGGATGGGTGGTATATTCAATGACCATATCCTATATTATGTAATGTTATTCGAATTATATCTTGGAAAATTCATCAGTTATCCGTTTGGAATCAGATGTCTGGTAACCTTACAAAAACCTCAAAATTAATAGCAGTCCAAAAATATTTTTTTACGATCCTACATACCTCTGAATGGAATCGAAATATGAAATCCGAAATAAGGATATTTCCCGGCAATTTCTTAAATACTCTATTTCCGGAGGAATTGGAGCAATAATTGATTTTTCACTTTTTTCCCTCCTGGTAACTGTTTTCCCAGATTGGGTATTTAATATCAAATTTAATTTCATTCAGTTTAGGAACAATAGTCGTATGTTATATGCAAAAAAACTGGACATTTCAGTACATTTCAAATAACAATTTACACTTATATTCAAAATATTTGTTGAGTATCGGGATTATTTTTTTATTAAATAATGTTCTACTGATTTTCTTCGTAGAGCAGATTCACCTGGGAGAAATTCAGGCAAAATTTTTTCAAATTATTTTATGCTCGATCGCAGGTTATTCAATTCAAAAAACATTTGTTTTTACAAAACAGGATACGAATCCGAAAGAATTCATATTAATTTTTCACGAGATTATGACAGGCAAAAATTGCATTAATTTTAAGGGGATAAAATTTAGTCGGGACCCGCCAATACATTTGCGCAATATATCGCGGTTGTTTAAAAGGGACGATTTCTGATTTTAGTCCTACCTTTTTCAATAAGAGTGAGACTTCATCCATTGTCACCATTCTGACAAAAGTTAACTTCAGAATTTTTGCTAATAGTCGACTATAGATCGGATAAGCAAAAATCTTCTATTATTGTTAAAACCTTCGGACACGTACTTTCGAATATACAGATTTTACCAGTATCAGAAAGCAATAAACCGGAATGATAAAAACAAGTCTCCAAATTTTTAATGATTTCATTATTTTCGTTACATAAGTGATGTAAGAGACTACTCATTATAATAAAATCGAATTTACCGATTTTTAAAATCTGTGGCGGTAACTTATCAGAAAGAATATCACCGGTTATCCATTCACAATTCGAATCTAATTGTAAACCTTCAGGTTTATTAAAAAGATCAAGCAATACACATTTTTCTGTCAAATTCAGGTCATACGGCAGCAATCCCGCAGATCCAATATCCAAAATAATCGGTTTCCGGTTAAATGTATTTATGAACAATCGTAAATTCATCATTCAATATTTTATTTATCTCTTCATAGAGTTCTGGCTGGAGTTTTTGTGCGGACTCCGCATAGTCCTCATAAAATTCAAAACTTCCCGTTTTGGCCATGATAGTAATTTCGTATAATATAGGAACTACTTCCTAAAAATCATATACTATTTTAGCAGAAAATTTTTTTTTGCGGCATATATGATAGTTCAGGAAACTCGGGAAAGAGTCCGGATTTGATGAAAAGATTTTTAAAATACAAAGCATCTCGAAAAAAGATTCTCCTAGAAGTATCTGATTTCAAGATTGTCTCTCCAATACGCCAACAAATCAGTTAATGTCTCTGTCAATAGGAATTTCGGGAACCCATCCTAAATTCCGTAGTTTGGAATTGTCACCAATTTGTAACGGGTCGTCCATTTTTCTCATTTTCGAAGGATTTTGAAAAATTTTTATCTTATTTGATTTGGATAATGAAGATTAACTTATTCAAGATATCGTTTATTTTGTACCCGTTACCACTGCAAAGATTGTAGGCTTCTCCGAACTGTCCCTTTTTTGACAATAACCACAATGCCTTTACAGCATCTCTGACATCAGTTACATCCCTGATTGACTCAAGATTACCGACTTCCAAAACTTGTTTTCGTCCCCGTTTCAATTTCTGCGATTCCTTTCGCAAAGTCTGAACATACATCAGACGTTCTTCTTGGACCTGTAATGTTAAAAGGCCGTATTCGGATAATTTTCATCTTATAAGTATGCCAGTATAGATATGCCAGCATATCCACACCAATTTTGCTTACGGCATAGGGACTAAGGGCCTGAACTCTTTATTTTCCCTTATGGGAATTTCATTGTCAAAATTCATACCGTAAACAGCGCTCGAGCTGATTACTTCTATAATTGGATCGGTTTCTGTTTTTCTGATTGCCTCCAACAGGTAATTTGTTCCTAAAATATTGGTATTGAAAGTGTTTTCCGGGTCTTCCCACGATGGCGAAATAAAATTCTGGGTAGCCAGGTAATAAACATAGTCCGGTTTAATCTGATCAAGTATGATTTCTATCTGGGTTTTATCTCTGATATCATACTCAAAAATCGTTATTTTATCCTTTAAATGATCGATATTTTTTGTATTTCGATGAACTGTACCAAAGACAGTGAAATTTTTTTTATGTAAAAGATCTGCTAAATGTGATCCGATAAATCCCCCGATTCCGATTATCAGACATTTTTTCATAGTATATCCACTTATATTCTTTTTAGAGGTCGATTTCTGTCTGGCAATTCAATTAGTCTGTTGCCTCAGCCATTACTACAATTTTCAATAAAATTCTTACTCCAGTCGTAGAGTGAGAAGACAATTTTCATGGCTTCAACCGAATCCTCGAGATCCCCATCGAGCGGTGTCCCGTTTTCTATTGAATTTACCAGATTTTCCAATTCCAGTCGCCAGGAATCATCCTCACCGGGAAATTCATATACTGATTTATCAGGAATACCCATCTCAGGTTTCATTTTGTATAAAGTCAGAGTTTCAACGCCATAACTCCTTCCAAGGCCGTCAATATTAATCTGTCCCTTTTTTCCAAAAATTTCAAAAGAGAAAAGATTCTTCCATTGAGTACAACTTGCGGATAATTGAGCAATTTTACCCGTTGAAGTTCTTAAAATCATAAATCCATTATCTTCAGGTATGCGATCCCAGAACATAGTATCAACAATGCCCAGAACCTGATTAAATTCACCCAAAAATACTCTTGACAGATCGATTATATGTATTCCTTGATCCAGGACTTCCCCACCACCAGCAATTTCCGGTATGGATCTCCATTCTTTCTCATATCCTTTTCTTGCACCGTGACCATATCTGGCACGAACAAACATAAGATCGCCAATTACTCCCTCTTCGATGAGTTTCCTGGCCTTCTGAATTGCTGGATGGAATCTGTGATTAAAACCAACTTTCACTTTTACATGAGAGTTGCGTGCGACATCGACTAATTTTTTCAACTCTGATGGGTTTCTGGCAACGGGTTTTTCAACAATTACATGTTTCGAATTTCTGATGGCTTCAATAGAAACGGGTGTAAGCCAGTCATTTGTGGTAGCAACAATTACAATATCTATCTCTTTATCGGAAACTAATTCTCTCCAGTCCTGTGTATATCGGCAGTTATACTTTTCCGCCAGTTTCTTGGCTTCATTCAATGATGTATTGGCAACCATTTTCAGTGTATGACCGTTTAATGAGGCGATAGAATCAGCCCTTTTATTTCCAATAAGTCCGCAACCAACAATTCCAATATTCATCTTTCCTCCTTTTCTGTTCCAGTTATTATCCTTTGTAAAATAGATTTATTCCATCCTTTTTCGACAATTTTTTGTCTTTATGTAATTTATTCGTTCCTTAACTGATATTTCATATCTCTGGCAAGGATTTGAATCCAAATCAGATTTTGTACCCTGCCCCTTTTGCATCATTATAGAACATCTGCACCGTTTCAAGTGATAGCTCACGCAGATCTTTTCCTACCAGTGGCACTTTTTTCAGGACATCATTGGTAATGGTGATAATGTGACATCCGCAGGACTCCGCCTGGATGAGATTCAAAAGCTCTCTTGTACTCGCCCACAGGAGTTCAGCTTTCGGATTCGATTTGAGGATTTTTGCCGACTCTTTCATGATTGGGATTGGGTCGATTCCGGTGTCAGCGATGCGTCCCGCAAATACAGAGACAATGCTTGGTGTTGAATGCGACAGTGCCTTTGCAACTGTCTTTACCTGATCAACGGTGAGAATTGCCGTTACATTCAATTTCAGTCCATCATCGGAGAGCATCTTTACAAGTGGAGCAGTGCTTTCTCCTTTCGTATTGGTCACCGGGATCTTGATATATACATTATCTCCCCAGCCTCCAATCTTCCGGGCTTCCCGTTCCATTCCGGAAAAGTCATCGGAAAAAACTTCAAATGATATTGGGAGATCGGGAATCGCTTTAAGAGCAGATTTTGCAAATTCTTCATAACTTTTTATTCCTGCTTTTTTCATCAGAGTAGGGTTAGTGGTAAACCCGCTTGCAATACCCTTCTTATATTCCTCAATCATTCCTTCTATGTCTGCGCCATCTGCATAGAGCTTGATTTTGAATTGTGGTATTCCTCGTTTCATGGTAACTTTTCCAAAATAGTTCTCTACTTTTCAGCAAGTATTATCTGTAGTGCGTCTTTAAGATTTGCTGCCGTGAAATCCGGCGTGCTGGACCCGCGATATTTTGATGATTGAGGATTTTCAATCATGATGGTTCTTGTACCTGCTGCTTTTCCACATTCAATATCTGAGTCACGATCACCTACCATCCACGAACTGGAGAGGTCAAGGGAATACTTCATTGTAGCCGTAAGGATAAAGAAAGGTTTTGGTTTTCTGCATTCACATTCAAAAGAATATTCCGGCACCTTTCCCTGGGGATGATGATAACAATAATAATATTCACGGAACTGGATCCTTTCCGATCTCAAAATACGGTCCAGTTTTTCCTGGACTTTTTTGAGATTCTCAAGTGTTGTTTTTCCTTTTGCATAATCAGGCTGGTTGGAGATGAGGAAAAGCTCAAAATGTGCTTCCTGAAGAATCTGAAGGATCTCAAGGGTATACGGAAAAAGAACAAGGTCCTTTTGGTTGTGGGGAGGTTCAAAATCATTCGTCTGTTGATTTAATACGAGCGAATTAAGAACTCCGTCCCGATCAAGAAAAACTGCTCGTTTCATTTTCGGAATAAATTACTTTATACTCTCCCATTTCATCTCAAACTTTTGCATTGCAGGACTTGAGACAATAAGATGCCAGATTACTGCCTGGAATGATTCAGTCTGAGGTGTAATGGTTTTTTCGTTTACGGAGGGAATGATAACACAGGCATCCGCAACTTTTGCCGTGTATCCACCATCCCGGCCAACAATGCCGATTATTTTTGCCTCTTTTTCCTTCGCGTACTTAAGGGCATTCACGAGGTTCACACTCACATTCTTCTCAGCATTTCCTCCACCAACCGAGAATACGAGGATACAATCATTTGCCGTGAGCCGGCTCCCTTTCAACCAGTTTACGAAAACTGTCTCCCATCCGTCATCGTTGACCCGTGCCGTAAGCTCAGACACATTGTCAGTGGGTGCATAGGCTTCAATACCCGCAATCTTCCTGAAGTCGTTCACTGCATGAGAAGCGTGACCTGCGCCGCCTCCGACACCAAGAACGAACAGTCGTCCTCCTTTTTTCCGGATTTCCTGGAGGATCCGGGACATGTCACGGATCTTTGTGCGATCAAGTTTTTTGATAATTGTGATTGCATCATCCAGAAATGCAGAAATATACTCTTCTTCGTTCATGGATTTTCCCGGTATCATGAGGATGGTGTGCGATTCCTGATATATTCCTCGGTCTCCCGGATTCCCTGGGTCGATCCAATCTCATAGAAACGCTGCTCAACTTCAAACGCTGCAACCTGTCCGGAATCAGCCATCCTTTTGAGAATAAGAGAGAGATCGAAGGGTTCATTCGCCGGATACTGTAAAAAGATCTCTTTGCGCAACACGATAAATCCATAATCGATATATTCCATGGCCGGGTCGCGGTTATTCTTATCATATTTGAGGATTCTGCCCCCCTTTACCAGAATATTGCTTGAATCAAATGCATTTTTATTATGGTAGATCGTCATAAGCACTGGCAGACCTTTATCATAAAAGCATTCGCCAACGGAACGATAATCTATATCGAGATAGGAATCCCCATACAAAATAAAAAAAGTGTCCGGTAGCAGGGGCAGTGCTTTTTTTATGGCCCCCCCGGTTCCAAGCAGCATATTCCCATCATAGGAATAGTGTAATTCAAGTCCCCAGGAAGAACCGTCCCCCGCATACTCTTCAATCATCTCACCGAGATACCCTACACATAATATTACTCGGGTAATGCCCTTTTCCCTGAGCAGTGTCAGCTGGTGGTGGATGAACGGTTTCCCGGCAACCTCAATGAGGGATTTTGGGAGGGTTTTTGTTACAGGATACAGCCTTGTGGCAAGCCCCCCGGCCAGGATTACCACCGGGGGGATCAAGACGATGTCACCACTTTGCTCCCTTCAAAATCAAACCGGAACCGGACTTCCTGAAGTCCTTCATGTGCCATTGAATGACGGAGTTTTTTAGTGTCTTCAGTGTAGAACATGAGGAATCCGCCTCCACCTGCACCGATGAGTTTTCCTCCAAGTGCCCCGCTCTTCATGGCGACATCATACCATGAATTTATCCGGTTATTGCTCATTGCTTCCGATCGTTGTTTCTTGTGTTCCCAGTGCACGTTCATCAGGTTTGCGAATTCCTCAAGATCTCCCTGTTCAAATGCAATTTTGCTCTTGTATCCAAGCTCTTTAACAAAATGCAGATTGTCGATCATTGAGGTATCATTATTCTTGCTTTTATCATCCTGTTCTTTGAGAACTTTCGATGCAGATCGCGAATACCCCGAAAAAAAGAGCAGGAGATGGTCTTCGAGATTATAGAGCGTCTCTTGGGAAATATTGAGTTTTTCTGCTTTGACTCGATCATCCCGGGAAAAAGTAAAGCAATTGATTCCTCCAAATGCTGATGTATATTGATCCTGTTTCCCGACGGGCTCTCTTAAAATATCAATCTCAATATGACATGCCTGTTCTGCCAGATCTGCCGGTGTAATTATATTATTTTTATGGGCGTGAAGTGCCTTGAGAAGTGAACAGGTGAAACTTCCTGATGACCCCAAACCCGTACCTGCAGGAATATCCGCAAGACTTGCAATCTCGAGATACCTGGCTTCAAATCCCAATAATTTTAAGGATTCACGAATTATTGGATGTTTTATATCATCGATGTGATTAACCTCCTCCATTTTGGAATATTTAATGATCAGATTGTCAACAAAGGTATCATGTAAATTGATATAGACATATTTGTTGATTGCAGCTGAAATCAAAAAACCCTCATATTTCCGGTAATACGACGGCAAATCGGTACCTCCGCCACCGAGGGAGATCCTCAAAGGACTACGCGTAATAATCATTTTTTCACCATAAAAATACTGTCAGGGTAAGCATTTTCAACAAGGCAGAACGTTTTTTTTGTGTCATGACTATTTCCTGTTCAATAGACTTTTTAAAATAATTTCAGAACCTGAATCCTGATCCGAACCAGACAGGATTGTATATCGGGCGGATAATTTCATTGGTATCTCCTTCCTACAGCAAAATACCGGATGTTTTGAGCATTCTCAAGTATATTCTCAATGAAACCATTGGGGTCAATAATAATTTTCCCCTTCATATTTGTTATTGTATCTTTATCGATTTTTTGGAAATCCGGCCATTCGGTTGAAAGGATAATACAATCAGCACTCTCGATAGAATTCTTAATACTGTCTGATAGTGAAAAAAAATTGAGTAATTCCGGTGTTACTTTTTCTATCACTGGATCAAAAGCGGTAACCTCAGCTCCCTGCTCTTTTAGCCATTGACACAATTCGATTGATAGAGATCTTCTGAGTGTATTCGTGCCCGGCTTGTACGTCAATCCCCACACGGAAATGGCTTTCCCTTTAAGATCTCCCATTGTTTCGAAACACTTCCGCTGGATCCATGTTTTGTGAAAGTCATTACTTACCAGAACAGAATTGATGAGATGTACGGGAAGATGGTTTATCTTCCCCAGTTTCTGTAAAAACCGGATGTCCCGCGCAAGGGTTCCTCCGGAAATTGCATTGCCCGGGCTAAGATACGCCTTTGGGCCTATCCTTTCCTCAGTTTTTAATCCCCGTTCAACTTCCTTTGCATTTGCGCCCACATATTCGCATAATGTCGCAACTTCATTTGCATAGCAAACTGAGGTTGCGAGAAATGCATTGATTGCATGTTTTGTCATCTCTGCAGATTCAATACTCATCCATTCCAACCTGTCGCTTATTGAGGAGAATAGTGGGGAAAAGATATCCTTTTCGCCGGAATGAACCCCGATTATAATTCGATCCGGCTCCAAAAATATCTTAATGGATTTTCCCAGTCGCAAATTTTCCGGAGAATAGGCAAAATAATTTTTTTTGCCGGGGAATTTTTCGCAAAACCGATCTTGCAGATATTGAGTAAACCCAACGGGTACCTGGGAGGATAGGATAATTTTTGTCCCTCCATGAATAAAGCTGGCAACCGAATCAAATTTTTTTTCAATAGAGTGAACATCCGCATTATCCTGTTCATCAACAGGTGTATCAAAAGTAACCCACAATACCTCTGCATCTTCCAGTGCGAAGGAGGGATCCGTAGTAAAGTTCAATGTTTTTTTCCGGAAACAATCATGAATTAATTCATTTAATCCTGGTTCGGAAATGGGGGCCCTGGCGTCAAGAAGATCTTTTATCAACTCAGGATTGAAATCAAGTCCAATAACTTCATGCCCTAATTTCGCAAGACCTGCGGAAGTTACCGATCCCAAGTGCCATAATCCAAACACACAAATTTTCATTTTCTTTTCTCCAGTACCCATTGGTTTTTCTCAAGATATTCAAGGGTCTTGATAATTCCCTGTTTAATCGAGTACTCAGGTTTCCACCCCAGGGAACGTATTTTTTCACAGTCAAGGAATATATATGGATTGTCACCAATCCACCCCCGATCTCCTCCTGAATAGTGAATTTCCGGGTCAAGACCCAGATATGTGCATATCCAGCGTATTGAATCGTTTACTTCACAGTATTCATCTGTACCAAGATTGAAAATGTTAACAGGTTCGGATGACTTCTGAATAGTGGTAAATATTGCATCCAGACAATCCCCTATATACAGATACGATTTTTTCTGGTGACCATCTCCGAGGACATCCAGTCGTTCAGGATGCGAACGAAGTTGTTTATAAAAATCGAAAACATGCCCGTGCGGATATCGTTCGCCCAGTATTGATACAAAACGGAAGATCCATGACTGGAAAGCAAAGCCTTCACAGTATGCTTCAATCAAACCTTCACCAGCTAGTTTGGATGCACCATACAAGGAGGTTTGCATTGGGAAGGGTGCATTTTCCGGAGTAGGAATGACTTTTGCCTCACCATAGACAGAGCCCGTTGAAGAAAATGCAACCTTATCAATGGAGTTCTTCCGCATCGCTTCAAGAACGTTAAAAGTTGCAATAGTATTCTGGTGAAGATCTTTTGCCGGATGTTCTGTACCAAAACGTACATCTGCATTCGCCGCAAGGTGAAACACGAAATCACAACCGGCCATTGACTTGCTTAATAAATTGGGATCAAGAAGATCCCCTTTGATGAATGTGAAACCAGAATTTTTCCTCGCATTCTCAAGAAATTCCGGAATTCCCGTGGAAAGGTTATCGTAAACCGTGACATCGTTGCCTTTTTTAAGTAATCTGTCGACAAGGGTACTTCCGATGAATCCTGCACCACCGGTAACAAAATATTTCATTGAATTTAATTTCGTTTACCACTCACTTAAGGGTTGCCAATATCACATTCTAAGGGAAAAAAACCAAAAAATTTCAGACGCAAAAAATGGGATTATTCAATGAAATCTGAGGATAGAATATTTTTTTATCAAAAAATGCACGATAATAAAAATATGGGTATATAGTCATATTCCAGCGACTAAATTTTTGAACGATTGATATAAAATAGGGATTGATAACGCTCTTGGGTGTTTCGGCTTTGCCTCCGCACCCGCCGTTGTGGCAACCCCCAAAATGTGATAGAACCGATATCATAAATGAAATCTAAAAAATCTATTTGCCAAACAATGAAGCACCCATTTCTCTTTCGAAATTAGTAACTTATATTTTCATTTTTTTACGTCTTGAATCAATTTTATTTTGGTGGTTTAACTGGGACTATACCCTAAAAATATTATTGAAATGTAATCCATTTCTCACCTTCCAATATACTCCTTTTTCCAAAGCTCGGTTTTATTGGTCTCCATATTTTTCTGCAAACAAAATCAAAACAGGAAAGATCGAAATACTTCAGCATCTGAAGTGCCACGTTTGTTTGCGGTTCCCATTTGTAAATTGTTCTGGTAAGTTATATACGGAACAAGATTAGTGACAAACGTGGTTTAGTCCATCAACCTTGTCTGATCACGGTTTATACCCGTCATGGTCACAAAAAAAGAGAGTATCGGTGTTAAACAAAGTTGCCTGCAATGGGTAAATCCCCCATTGCGTTATCCCAGGCAAGATACACATCGGTCGACGAATTCCAGATACTACTGTTGTCCATCTTGAGATAGAACCCGGCACCGGGTCGGTACACGCCGGTCTCCGTGCGCCCGTCCGCATTCCAGTCTCCGGCTACCGGGAGGTCTTTTGCAGCATTATCCCAGGCAAGATACACATCGGTCGACGAATTCCAGATACTACTGTTGTCCATCTTGAGATAGAACCCGGCTCCTGGTCGGTACACGCCAGTCTCCGTGCGCCCGTCCGCATTCCAGTCTCCGGCTACCGGGAGGTCTTTTGCAGCATTATCCCAGGCAAGATACACATCGGTCGACGAATTCCAGATACTACTGTTGTCCATCTTGAGATAGAACCCGGCTCCTGGTCGGTACACGCCAGTCTCCGTGCGCCCGTCCGCATTCCAGTCTCCGGCTACCGGGAGGTCTATTGCAGCATTATCCCAGGCAAGATACACATCGGTCGACGAATTCCAGATACTACTGTTGTCCATCTTGAGATAGAACCCGGCTCCTGGTCGGTACACGCCGGTCTCCGTGCGCCCGTCCGCATTCCAGTCTCCGGCTACCGGGAGATCTATTGCAGCATTATCCCAGGCAAGATACACATCGGTCGACGAATTCCAGATACTACTGTTGTCCATCTTGAGATAGAACCCGGCTCCTGGTCGGTACACGCCGGTATGGGACATTGCGTGAGCTACGTTGATATATCCGACTCTCGTAGTGGTGTTGTTCCCGGCGCCGTTACTTGCGGTCAATGAAACAGTAAAGTTCCCTGAAGTATGGTACGTATGAACCGGGTTCTGCACTGTCGAATTAAAAATGTTCCCGTCCCCAAACGACCAGAGCCATGTAGTTGAAAGATTCGATGAATTATCCGTGAATGCTCACGGTGAGCGGTACTGTCCCGTTCCTCGGTGTCCCGATGAAATCTGCGACAGGAGGATTCGAGGAAAGAACTGCCTTGTAAGCATTCAACCGCCCCCCCGATGCAACTTTTCCTGACAGGGAAGTCTTCTGATCTACTGTCGAAAGGATGATATTTTTTATTTGCAGGGAATTCAGGGATGGATTCACAGATTTTACAAGCGCTGCTACCCCGGAAACATGGGGTGTTGCCATGGATGTGCCACTCATTTGAGCGTAAGTTCCATCCCGATTGGTAGTACTCCAGATATTCGTCCCTGGGGCGGCAAGATCAACAGAAATTGGACCATAATGTGAGAAGGATGCGAGCTGATCATTCTGATCCGTTGCAGCGACACTGATGATATTGGCAGAAGTATATGATGCCGGATATGAGGCATTTATGTCAATATTGTAGGGGGCATTATTTCCTGCGGCACAGACAACAACGGCTGGGGATGCATCAATCGCGTCTTTCAGGGCCTGGGAATAATCAGGTCCCCCCCACGAGTTGCTGATTACTGATGCACCATTTGCATTTGCATACTCCATAGCTTTAATTGCATCACTGGTGGCACCGGCACCAGCAGGATCGAACGCCTTAAGGGGCATGATCCTGACCTGCCAGTTTACCCCTGCAACACCTATGGCATTGTTCCCAACGGCTCCAATCGTTCCTGCTACATGCGTCCCATGACCGTTGTCGTCTATCGGATCGGAGGTGTTGGTGATAAAATTCCATCCCAGTGTATCGTCAATGTAGCCATTATTATCATCATCAATCCCATTCCCGGGAGTTTCATTGGTATTATTCCATATATTTGCTGAGAGATCGCTATGAGTATAAAGAACACCTGTGTCGATTACTGCAACAACAATACTGCCCGATCCCGTAGAAAGACCCCATGCTCCCGGTGCATCGATATCAGCACCAGGAGTTCCTCCTGTCTGTCCCGTGTTATGAAAACTCCATTGGTCCGGAAAATACGGATCATTCGGAATGGAGAGAATAATCGCGGAATTTACGGAATTTGAAATTGATCCTGTCTGAACCGGCACTATCGAAAGTACGTAATCAGGTTCTGCATACAGAACGTCAGGATTTGACTTGTAGGTAGTTATTGCCGATTGCACATCGGTTCCATTGGGTAATTGAACCAGCTGCAACCCGGCAATGCTACCTGTGCTGATATCTTCCTCTGCCTTTGCCCCTGCATTTTCATGAGCCACGCGAATTTTTTCCTGTGAAATGGATAATCCTGTATTCTTTTCGGATTTAAACCGCACAATAACCCGGTCTTTTATATATTTTTGACCAGTACGGGGATCCGTAATAATATCGCGATTATTATCAATCACCCGCCCTTGTGAGATAGAGCTTTTCAGAGTACTATTCTGTAGTGTCTGGTAATTCTGGAGATGTTGAGGGAATTAAAAAAGTTTCCAGCATTGGAGATTGTAGAGTCGCAAGGGACGAGGTTTCATTCACATTTTGTATCTGATAAAAGCTGACGTTGTTTTGTGTTTCCGTCGGTACTAGGGGATTTATAGAATTTTCTAATGCAAATACATTTACCGGCAGTGCTATAAGCAGACAGAGAATTATAATGTTACTCAAATCCCAAACACGGATTGTCAGCTTATTCATTACTTGTAGAATGTGTCAATTGTAAATTAATTTTGTTAACATACTAAGGAAAAATGAGATTTAATTCGGAAAAGATTGAGACATCCAAAGAAGATATTTTGTGACTTCTATTCTTTCCTGCGATTTTTTTATATTAAATTCTCCGATGTTCATCAGCGAATTATCTTTTCTTCGGGGGCAACGATTTGTGGTCAGATAAGTAAAAAACATAAAAAAACAGTTCGGTGATTTTTCTCCAATATTCCCATAGAGTTCTTTCGATCAGGGTGTCCCCAGAAACCTCATAATCAAGATCATGATGGAAAAATATTGGTGTTACTGCTTCTGATGTAGAACATCCTCATTGCGGGTGAACAACTGTGATGTCGGGCCATCTCTGTTCGCATCTAATCACGAAAGTCGTTTTATTCCAACCGAAGCCTACGCAGGCAACGCTTTCAGAGTTAGATCTGGCGATCAAAAGCCATTCCCGAAGACCTTCAATTATTACCAGAAAAAAAAGGAGATTCTATTTTTTTAAACAAATTTGCCTGCGATGGGTAAGTCCCCATTCGCGTTATCCCAGGCAAGGTAGACGTCGGTCGCTGGATTCCAGGTGCTGCCGTTGTCCATCTTCAGATAGAATCCGGCTCCAGGTCGGTATACACCTGTCTCGGTTCGCCCGTCTGCATTCCAGTCTCCGGCAACCGGGAGGTCTATCGCGGCATTATCCCACGCAAGGTAGACGTCGGTCGCTGGATTCCAGGTGCTGCCGTTGTCCATCTTCAGATAGAATCCGGCTCCAGGTCGGTATACACCTGTCTCGGTTCGCCCGTCTGCATTCCAGTCTCCGGCGACCGGGAGATCTATACCGGCGTTATCCCAGGCAAGGTATGCGTCGGTCGTTCCATTCCAGGTGCTGCCGTTGTCCATCTTGAGGAAGAAACCGCTTCCGGGCCGGTATACACCGGTCTCGGTTCGTCCGTCTGCATTCCAGTCTCCGGCTATCGGGAGATCTATACCGGCGTTATCCCATGCCAGGTAGACATCGGTCGCTGGATTCCAGGTGGTGCCGTTATTCATCTTGAGATAGAACCCGGCTCCAGGTCGGTACACACCGGTCTCGGTGCGCCCGTCTGCATTCCAGTCTCCGGCAACAGGGCGGTCTATCATTGCATTATCCCAGCCAAGGTAGACATCGGTCGCTGGATTCCAGGTGGTGCCGTTATTCATCTTGAGATAGAACCCGGCTCCGGGTCGGTATACGCCGGTAGTGGTTGTTGCATTTGTTACAGGTGCTGCGGTTACATTTATCCATGCAGCCTTTACTGACGAGTTGCTTCCTGCACTGTTGGTAACCGTCAGGTTGACAGTGAAGATACCTGCCGAGCTATAGATAAAAGCAGGGCTGGCAGTTGTGTTGTCTACAATTCCATCGTTCGTGAAGTCCCATGCATAGGTAAGCGGAAGGGTACCGGTCGACTGGTCAGTGAATTGTACTGCCAGAGGAGCCGTCCCGTTCCGGACATTCGAGGTAAATGCTGCCGTGGGAATCTGGGCAAGACCCGTCTGGTTCCCGATGGCATACAAATTGGTGTTCCCTTCCCCGCCACCGATATAAACAACCCCATGCACTACCGAGGGGCTGGAATAAATCCAGTTTCGTACAGCCACTGGTTGGGTGGTGTAGTTCCAGTATTCTGTACCGTTACCGGCGTGAATGGCATATATTTTACCGTCGTTGCTTCCAACATAGACGATTCCATTTGCATATGCCGGGCTTGAAGTCTACACTTCCACCTGTAACAAATGGCCATCCCGGTACACTTGCACCGGTGATCGCATTTATGGCATATACATTAAAATCATCACTGCCCACATAGACCACACCATTTGCCACTGCGGGACTTGAAGAAATGGGACCATTCGTATTGATTGCGACCAGATTACTTGCGCCAGTTGTTCGCATTAAGAGCATACAAAAAGGAGTCTGTCAGACCCAATGTAAACTACATTACCCACCACCGCGGGACTTGACTGAACTGTGCCTCCAACGATTAACCGGAGTTGCCCAGTAGGGTGTCCCATTACCGGCATGAAGGGCATATACATTCCCGTTTTCGTTCCCTATATAGACAACATTATTCACTACTGCAGGGCTTGAATGCATTGTATTTGATGTAGTTGCGGTTATGTTTGTTTTATTGCTCCATACTAGCGCGCCGGTAACTGCATTGAATGCAGACACGTTACCATTGTCGCTCGCCACATAGACAACACCGCCCACAACTGTGGGACTTGAGTGTCCTGGTGCTCCAATGGGAGCGGCCCAAATTTGGGCTCCATTAAGGGCGTTAAGTGCATACAGATTCTGATCATAGCTCGTGAAATACACGACATTGTTCACTACTGCTGCGCTTGCGTGAATATCACCATTAGCCGTGAAATTCCAGATTGGTGCTCCTGTCGTCGCATTAAAGGCAGTAATATTATTACCGAGGCTTCCCTCATAGACAACACCGTTTAAGACGGTTGGGCTTGCGTACGTGCTGTTATCCATTACATAGGTAAAATTAGCAGGGTCCAGATATTGAAAACCTCCAAAACTGTAGTTCCATAAAAGGACATTATTCGAAGGTGTTCCTCCGTCGTTATATATTCCGGTGTGAGCCGTATCATTACGGAACATGAATGCATTAACCCCGATAGGGAGAATCATGCAGAGTAACACCGGAATTATCAGGAGACGCCATGAGTCCCCTGAAATACCAAGCGGTCCGGACCGCTTTGTTGAAATATCAGGTCGTTTTGTCATACATAACATCCTTCATAGCTTTTCCGAGTAACGAAATCGTAGATTCCGACTCCACTATAGTTTAGTCCAGCTATAATGAAGATTGGTGGAGTATATTTTCTTGAAATAATTTAAGCATTCTGGTCTGAATATACAGAGTCAGGATGCCCCAAATTGGAAAACGGGAAAAAAGGAAATTTTATTCAACACAGGTAATATTAGAGGTGGAACGACAATAAAATGCAAATATGAACAGCTGGTGGTGTTTAATTATTCTCCACATGGTCCAAGAGTTCGGCACAGCCTTAAAGACTCACGATAAAGCCTCCGCAGCTTTCCTGGAAGGAGACACAATAACCAGAGCTGTTTTGAGTAAATGAGAGCAATTCAGAGATGGAATTATTATGCACCGCTGAAAAGAATTTTTTCATAATTGCTTTCAAACACTGGAACGGTTTGATGACCGCCACCAGATTATCGATTTTTTTAAGGCTAAAAAATTCCAAATAGCAAAAAAAATCACTAGGGCAATTCCGATATCGTATAAAACTTCATATTATTTTGTGAGGCGTTCACTAAAATATTTTGTAACCTGCTATAGGAGATCTGGTACTCCAGGGGATTACTTGGAACGGGATCATGACAATAAAAAATCACTATTTCATCATTCTCTTTTGCTGTTGAAATCTCATTATAAATATCATTCATTGACTGATTATACGTGATATCATCAATACCCTGAGCATAGATTACCGATGTATTCGAACCATACTGGTAATAGATAGGACCTCGAGCCGTGCTCCGGATATGAGTGAAATTCTGCTGCAGCGCATTCATCAGTGAACTATTGTCATCCCCGTGACCGTTGGGAAGTGAAAAATCAACCGGGTTGAATCCATCCCTTTGCATCTGAGTGATGCCATTGATTATCTCGTTGCTCATGTATTCGTTGATTGTATGATTTTCCAGATAGATGGAGGCATCAAGGTGTGCATATCCATGATAACCAATTTCATGACCGTCCGACTGTAATTCCCTGAGCATATCTTTCTCGGATTCATCAAGGGTCCCATAATTTGATACAAAGAACGTTGCATTTGCAGTATAATTATTTAATAAATTCCGGATTGCAGACCAGTTTTCAATACTATTGTCATCGAACGTAATGGCAACGCCGGCCCTGGGTTGCCCGGATTGCCCGTCTCTGACCGTAATATAGTTAGATTTCAGAGTACTATCTGTTCCAACTTCGTTTGTGACCGTGAGTTTCACGGTGTATGTGCCAACAGATGAATAGGTGAATGACGGACTCTGATCAGTGCTGTCCGTTGATCCGTTATTATCAAAATCCCATGCGTACGAAAGAGGTTCGGTTCCCGTAGACTGATCGGTAAACCTGACTGTAAGGGGGGCAGTACCGGATCGTTTATTCGCCACGAAACCGGCTTCCGGTGCAATGGGGACTTCATTTACCATAATGCACTCGATTTTCGTCTCTCCATCGCTGCCACCGGAATTAGATGCGGTGAGACGGACATCGTAGGTTCCGGCTGCAAACTCATTTGACGAATTCCGGGCTCCGGATCCGAACTCGGTCCAGCTCCCGCTGCCGGTCTTGTATTCCCACTTCCACGAAGTTGGTGTGTTCGTTGACTGGTCGGTGAACATGACCGTAAGTGGAGTGAATCCTGTTGTCGGATCAGCCTTAAACTGCGCCACCGGTGCTACCGGGGCGGGGGTCACCACGATGTACCCTGTTTTGATCTCTGTATCGCTACCAGCCGCATTCATTACGGTTAGTCTTACCGTATACGTACCGGCAGCAGAGTAAGTAAACGACGGATTCTGTGTTGTAGTGTCATTTATACCGTCGTTGGTGAAATCCCAGGCATAGGTTAAAGGAGAAGTGCCGTTTGACTGGTCGGTAAAGGTTACGGTCAGGGGGGCTGTCCCGGTCTGTTTATCGGATATGAATGCTGCTGTTGGTGCAACGAAAAACTCCTGGACGGCTATCGCACCTGCAATAGGTAAATCCTCATTCGCGTTATCCCAGGCAAGATACCGATCGGATGACGGATTCCATATACTGCCGTTGTCCATCTTGAGATAAAACCCGGCGCCGGGACGGTACACACCGGTCTCGGTTCGACCATCTGCATTCCAGTCTCCGGCTATCGGAAGATCCCCAAGGGCATTATCCCAGGCAAGATACCGATCAGACGACGGATTCCATATACTGCCGTTGTCCATCTTGAGATAAAACCCGGCGCCGGGACGGTACACACCAGTCTCGGTTCGACCATCTGCATTCCAGTCTCCGGCTATCGGAAGATCCCCAAGGGCATTATCCCAGGCAAGGTAGCGATCAGACGACGGATTCCACGTGCTGCCATTGTCCATTTTGAGATAGAAGCCGGCGCCGGGTCGGTACACGCCGGTCTCATCGCGTCCATCTGCGTTCCAGTCCCCGGCTATCGGAAGATCCCCAAGGGCATTATCCCAGGCAAGGTAGCGATCAGACGACGGATTCCACGTGCTGCCATTGTCCATTTTGAGATAGAAGCCGGCGCCGGGTCGGTACACGCCGGTCTCATCGCGTCCATCTGCGTTCCAGTCCCCGGCTATCGGGAGGTCTATTGCCGCGTTATCCCACGCCAGATAGACATCGGTCGCTGGATTCCATATGCTACCATTGTCCATCTTGAGATAGAACCCGGCGCCGGGCCGATACACGCCGGTATTGGAAGTTACGTTCGAATTTTGTAGGGCAAATACATTAACCGGTAGTGCAATCAGCAGACAAAGAATAATAATTTTATTAATATTCCTATTTCGGATTGTAATCTTAATCATTGCCTCAATGTTGTAACAATTATTGTTTTAAATTAATAAACAGGTGCAAGGCGGCAAGGCCAAGCAAAAACTGCATCATCTTTCGATTGGCAAACAAGGGTTCGGAATTGTTCGGTCCTGAACCGATAAAAAGGGGAAGATTATTTTTTTTATTAAATAAAGTTACCGGCAACCGGGCGATCAATTGCCGCGTTATCCCACGCCAGATAGACATCGGTCGCTGGATTCCAGGTGCTGCCGTTGTCCATCTTGAGATAGAATCCGGCTCCGGGCCGGTATACACCGGTCTCGGCTCGACCATCTGCATTCCAGTCTCCGGCTATCGGGAGGTCTATTGCCGCGTTATCCCACGCCAGATAGACATCGGTCGCTGGATTCCACGTGCTGCCGTTGTCCATCTTGAGGAAGAAACCGCTTCCGGGCCGGTACACACCGGTCTCGGTTCGTCCGTCCGCATTCCAGTCTCCAGCGATCGGGAGGTCTATCGCCGCGTTATCCCACGCCAGGTAGACATCGGTCGCCGGATTCCACGTGCTGCCGTTGTCCATCTTGAGGAAGAAACCGGCTCCGGGCCGGTACACACCGGTCTCGGCTCGACCATCTGCATTCCAGTCTCCGGCTATCGGGAGGTCTATTGCCGCGTTATCCCAGGGCAGGTAGACATCGGTCGCCGGATTCCAGGTGCTGCCGTTGTCCATCTTGAGGAAGAAACCGGTTCCGGGCCGGTACACACCGGTCTCGGCCAGCCCATTCGCATTCCAGTCTCCGGCTATCGGGAGATCACCTGCTGCATTATCCCATGCCAAGAAGACATCGGTCGACGGATTCCAGGTGCTGCCGTTGTTCATCTTGAGGAAGAAACCGGCTCCCGGCCGGTACACACCGGTCTCGGATGTCACCGCTGTAACTCCAGTGACATTGATATACCCGACCCGGGTCGATACATTGGTTCCTCCAAGATTGGTCGCAGTCAATGATACGGTATAATTACCTCCGGTCAAATAGGTGTGCGTCGTATTCTTTATAGACGAGAATGTCCCGTCTCCAAATGTCCATCTCCAGGTCGCCCATTGTGGCGGGTCACTGACGGATGCATCAGCATTGAAGGTGACGGTCAGAGGAGCTGTACCATTGGTTGGCGTCCCGGTGAAACTCGCGATCGGAGCAGCCGGGGGCGGAACTGCGTTTACGGTTACCGTGCTTACCTGTGTTGAAGTAGCATTTCCTCCGGTGTTCATAACCGTCAGCGTCACGGTATAGGTACCGGGTATTTCATAGATATGACTCGGGTTCTGCTTCCCATTATCAGACGCAAAGTTGCCATCCCCGAAGTTCCAGTCCCACCCGGTAATTGTCCCGGGCGATGTGTCGGTGAAGGACACATTGAGGGGTACAGATCCTGAACTCGGGTTATAGTTGAATGTGGCACTTGTAGGTGCTGCAATAGTCTGCGAGGAATTTACACCGGATGGTGTCGAATTGCGATAAACGAGTGGGAATCCCTGCAATTCACCTGGATCTACCTGCTCGTTATACCCGTAATCATCACCCACGATGTTGGCAGCAAGTATGCGGTAGGAATAATTCGGTACTACACCTGCAGCGAACGAGCTATCAACTGCCATCGCCGAGCCACCGGTCTGGGACGTCGAATATGACGGGACATTCACAAAGTCAGTCCAGTTACCTGCACTGATATTGTTTGTCCTCTGGACGATCCAGTCCGATTCATAGTTTGAATTATCTGTCCATGCAAGGAACACTGCCGTAGTGTTCGTAGAGTTATTGTGGACCAGGCCAGATACCAATCCACTCGGTGCAGCCCCCGGAGGATTCACATTAACTGCCTGAGCATGCATCATATCCATCTCTTCATGGGAAAGAATATGGCAGTGCCAGACATACTCCCAGCCAAAATTCACACGGTGGTTAGGTATACCTTCCACACCATTTATGATAATCGGGTTCCCGCTCTGGCTGAACCAGAGTCCCCCGGGGGTATACTTAAATACTCCCCAAGAGGGATAGTGGGTTCGATCGCCCTGACCTGGTCAGGAACCGGGAACGGCACGGTAACTGCAACCGGCCTCAGTGCAACAATCGTATCTTCAAGCGGGCTTACCCGCAGGGTATCCTTCCAGCCCAGCTCAGTTGGATCGGGGGCTCGGATGAATCCGTCCCACCCTACCCGGTTGATTACCTGAACATTATACATGTGCCAGTGGATCGGGTGGCTGTCAACACCATTATGGCTGAGTCGCCAGATCTGGGTGCCGTCCCCGAGCTGAGGTCCCGCCATTTCGCCGAGTGACGACATAATAACATCGGTCGGCGGACTGCTGTACGGATAGGGCATGAACTGTGCGGTAACAGAAGTCCGGGAGGGGACTTCAAGCCCCAGCATCCCGCTCATTCTTCCGTACTGGTCGTACACTGCTCCCATCTCGTCATGAAGGGCTTTTGGCTGGAACGAGATATTGAACTGGGTACCGGAGAGTGCCGTGAAGTTCTTATATGTGTCAGCAATCCTTGCGTAATTGTTTACCGTAATATTCGAATTATACGCACTGTTGTAAGCAATCTGCGGTACGATAATGGGAGGCTGAGATGATTCAAACACACCATTTTTCGCTGCTGTTTTTGCAAACACCGAGTTCAGGGTGGCAATATTATACGGTGCAGCCACAGGTGCAGCAGCTCACTTTGATCTGCATGATAGTCCTGATGTTAGGACCATATCCCGGCTGTGTCGTCGGAGCACCACCTGTATCGGTCCGGTCAGGATCACCAGTGTAATAGTTATACTGATTGACACCCGCCGGGAAGGCCGCAGGAGCATCATTATAGAGGATGAGGGTCTTTCCTGCATACCCGGAGAAGTCCACTATTACATCCGCCCGTTCAGCGCCCATAAGGAGAAGCGCGTGCTTATCTACATTACCGAAGTCAAACCGGGTGGGATCGTTAACCCATGTGATAGGCTGGTTTTGAACAACAACCGGAGCTGGCAGGAAACCACCTTCGGTACCTACCATAATAAATGGAGGACCTCGTGTAGCTGGATCGGGCACGCCACCTTCCCGTTGATCTGCTGGCCAGTCTGCGGGGAAGCCGGGGGTCGTAATAGCCGGAACCATTTTCACTTCTGTATTGTTCCTGCCATCGGCGGTAGTAACATTCGCATCCGCAACATAGAGTTGCAGATTCAGGGATCGATCATCGGCGGCATTGAGGATACGGAAGCGGTATGCCTGAGGTAAAACTGTCAGATTTGGATAAGCGGCACCATTGACGATCGGTGTATCCATGAAAGCTTCACCAACTCCGGAAGGGTTGGGGGTCCCGGGCATCATCGGTGGCTCGGAAGGTGATGCAGTACCGGGCCCACCCGTATAATAGGGATTCGCAACCGGACCGTTGAGGACATCAGTGGGAGGGAAGAACCAGGGGCCATAGTGCCAGCGGCCATATGCATTCACGCCGGTATCGTCATAGGGATTTTGTGCCGTCATGTAGACGTGCGGCCACCACAAGTCACCTGTTCGGGGTGCCCCGGGATTGGAACCCCAGGCCCATGTTGGATCCTGGGCTGCGATGGTATTTGCATCAACCCATGTCTTGTCCTGGATGACGAGAGGAATTCCATAGCCGGGAAGAACAATCGCTCCAGTCGGATTATAACTCGTTACTACCCCGTTCATCAGACTTTGTTCTACAGGGTCCGTCACCAGGTACCCTGCAGCTTCGCCGGCATATACGTTGAGACGGGTTATGCCATGAGCATGATCATGGTAGAACATCAGACGTGCACTCTGCTGGTTGGTATAGAAGAATGTCATGGATCCGTCACGATCTCCGGCATCGGGCATGTCCGGGACATTATAAACGCTCACTCCCTGGGGGTAGGATGTGTATTCTCCTGCCGGAGTAATCCACTGGTAGGGAGTCCCGTCACTTATCCAGGGAGTGGCTCCACCATGGAGGTGGAGTTCTGCCCTGTTCTGCGTATAATTGATAGGAGAGACATTCATCCCCTGGGGTCCCATTCCTGCTCCCATTACAGTAGTATCTACAGGGATGAAGAGATTACCACCAGCACCAACAGGGAGTTTGTTGGTGAACTTGACCCGCACCGATCTGTTACTGGTTGCGATGATGAGCGGTCCGAGGTAATGGAACTGGCTCACTGTTGGATCAAGGGTATTTGTCTGCCGGTATCCTCGTATCGTGGAATTGGGCAGGTCAGAGTGCATCTTCTCGGTGAATTCTCCAAGTTCGATTTCATAGTAATCTGAACCGGGATATGTTGTGGTATCCGGAATTGCCACGGGAATATATTGTCCGAGGTTATTAGCGCCTGCTGCATTGAGGCCAGGTAATGTGTCGACAAATTTCCGGATACCGCTTTTAAAGGGACCACCTAAAATTGCAGTCGCTGAAGCATCTGATCCAGTTGCATCAGTGATAATAACCACCGGTGCAGTATAATTCGCACCTGGATTTGTTACCGTGATGCCGGTTATAACGCCCCCGATCACGGTGGCACTCGCTGTTGCTCCAAATCCTGTAAAATAAACATCTTCAAGAGTGATGACAGGTGCGGTGTACCCATGTCCCCCATTATCCACCGTTATATTCGAAATGTTTCCCATGGGCATCGGGCTGTTGGCCCAGTTGGGGAACGGCCCGAAATAGTGCGGGATTCCATTCGGATCGAGAACAGGAGCCGCATTTATGGAATATCCCGCTATCTGGTTTGCCCCGCTGCTTCCCTGCATGAGATATGCTTCGCGGGTTTCCTTGTAATTTGCAGCCGCCGCTTCTTTTTCTGCCTGGGTCGGGAGTCGACCAGCCCTTAGTGTATACTGGTCATTTGCTGCTCCCGAACTCAAAGTCCGGATAAGAGTCGGATCTGCCCTTGATACATCTGTAGGAACTGCAGTAATCAGGGTAGTATCCGGAACCAGAGTCGGCGATTGTGACACTATATCAAGCTTGGCGTTAGAGATTGCTGGTGTCATCGTAGGGGTTAAGACTTGATACATTCAGAGTCTGGATCACGGGGATGTTTGTACCATCGGTGACATCGACAGCACTGACGTAAGAGATACTCAAAAGAAGCACTATTCCGATAGTCAGGAACAGTCGACTGAAGTTCCTGCTTCTTTGTTTTGTTCTTTTTTCCTCAGGGATATTATTAGCCAATACATGGTGTAACATATTCTTTACCTCTTGATATCATTCCTGACAATGACAGATATCAGCTCAGCTCAGAGAATGGCCGGACTGATAGGAATCTGTTATGAGTATCTATTTCCCCAAAAGAGTTATTTAAAGTTTAGTTATATTACAAATTTTGTAAAGTAGTGAGGTAAAAAGGGTAACAATTAAAAATAAAACCAAGATTTAAATATTTAATTTTCATTTAGTAATTGCGTGATTGCTGACAAAACTGATCCGGGGAATCGAAATCCTGTGAATTCTCCAACGTCATTTTCATACGGATGAATGAGGTTATTTCCCATGTTCGAAACACTTCGCGTATTTATTGAACCAAAAACTCACGTGAAAATGCTCACGCCAGCCGGATATACCTCAAAGACTGAAACCTGTATCGAGGCTATAGTCGTTGGTTCAGGGTTGGCGTATATCACAGGAAATATACCCGAAACTCAGCAACCCGAAGGCATATTTGGTAGCGCCCGATGCGGTTTTGTCGTATACTCAACAACGCTCATTTTCGGAATGTGCTTTTTAACAGAAAATCTATCCCTCATTTCCACTTCCTGCCCTCAGAATGTTCGTAGTATCCGTTATTATTGCAGGAAAGTACAGGGTTTCTAAAAAGGAGTGATATGAGTAACACACGTGAGTTTGGTTTTTTCAGGTTGCTTGTAAGGAATCTCACAAACCACCCGTACCGGAATATCGCTACCATTTTTGCCTTTGCATTTATTGCAGCTGCGTTATTTTCATCGCAGTATCTGGTGAACGGGGCACAGGCAAGCCTTGATACTGGTATGTCACGTATGGGTGCTGATATTCTTGTCGTCCCGGAAGAATATACCGCAGCCGGTCAAACTATCATCCTCTCTGGCCAACCGTCCAGCTTTTTCTTTGAAGATACCAGCTATGAACAAATTTCCAGGATCCCGGGGGTTGCAAAAGCAAGCCCCCAGATCTATATTGCAACATTATTCGCATCATGCTGTGCGGCACCCGTACAGATGATTGCGATAGATCCGGAGAATGACTTCACCATCGCAACGTGGCTGAAGCAGAATCCCGGAGTAAAACTGGGGAAAGATGACATGATTATTGGCAGTGCAATTATCCAGAGAGTCGGAAATGATCTCTTTTTTTATGGTCATACGTTCCATGTCGTTGGCATCCTTGAACAAACCGGAATGGGGGTAGATAATTCGGTGTTTGTCCGGTTCGAAGACGCACACGTAATGGCGGATGAATCTGAATTAAAAGCGGTAAAAAAGCTGACAATCCCCCCGGGAATGGTTTCGGCAGTTCTCGTGAAAGTTGACCCGGGAATATCGCCAGCTGTTGTTGCAAGCGAGATACAGGATCGGGTCCCGGGAACGAAAACAATTACCCCCAACGGTCTTCTTAACACCGTAAGCGGACAACTTGGCGCCGTGAGGCGTCTCCTTAATGGAGCAATACTTGCAGTCACGATCGTATCCATCCCACTCCTCGGGTTTATATCTGCGATGGTTGCTCATGAAAGGAGAAAAGATGTTGCTATTCTTCAGGCGCTTGGTGCAACAAAAGCATTCGTTATACGGCTCATGCTTGCAGAATCATTCTCAATCGCTATTTTTGGGGGCCTTATCGGGATCATGGCTGCAGCGATTATTCTCGTGTTTTTCCAGGACTTTATTGCAACCAGTTTAAATATTCCATTCCTGATCCCCTCACCATTTGCAATACTTGTTAATGGAGGCACCGCCCTCTTCCTGTGCGCAGGGATCGGCGGGATTGCTTCACTCTATCCTGCAGTTCTTATTAACCGTTCAGAGCCGTATGAGACCATAAGAGAGGGAGAATCATGATAGAAGCAATAGATGTAAGAAAAGCCTTCGGGACCAAAAACTCGGAGGTAATAGCAGTAAACGACGTGAGTCTGGAAGTAAAACCCGGGGAATTTGTCCTGATCCTGGGTCGCTCGGGGAGTGGAAAATCCACTCTCCTCGGAATGCTTGCCGGTCTTATCCGCCCTACTGCCGGCGTTGTGAAGATCCACGGAAATGAGATCGGCAGCCTTTCTGATGACAAAACAGCAGAAGTGCGGGCAAAAGAGATTGGGTTTGTGTTCCAGTTCTCCGGTCTGATTCCCACTATTACCGCTGTCGAAAATGTGATGCTCCCGACACTTTTCTATCCGGATGGACCCGGTTCCCGGTCAAGGGCGGTCGAACTTTTAAGGAAGGTGGGGTTGTCAGAACGGGAGGATGCATATCCCAGTACGCTCTCAAGTGGTGAAATGAAAAGAGTGGCGATAGCCCGGGCTCTTATCAATGCACCGCCGATCATCATCGCTGATGAACCGACCGGTGACCTGGATGTGGATACGGAGATTGAGATCATGGAACTGTTCAGGAATGTGAACCGTGAAGGAACCACCATTATAATGGTTACCCACAACCCGGATCTCGTCCCTTATGCCAACCGTATTTACGGAATGGTGAAGGGCAAACTGGTCAACGACCCCGGATCTTATTGTTTCAGAACCTGGAAAGCGGAACCCGGCATACCTGCAAAAAAGGAATGACATGAGTCAGAAGATGGGTTATGCCACGTTAATTGTGGCGGGTATACGAAATAAACCCGGTCGCAATCTTGCTACACTTTTTTGTTTTGCATTTATAGCGGCAAATATCTTTTCAGGACAATTCCTTATCGCTGGGGCATCAGGTGGCCTCAACAGGAGTGTTTCACGAATGGGGGCAGACCATGTTGTGGTTCCCGCGCAATACATGGTTTTCCTGCGAGGCGCCGGACCGACCAACACGGTGGCAATCGTCCTGGCAGAACCATCCAATTACCGCATAAAGTCCGCCATCATGGAAAAAATCGGGAAAGTTCAGGGTGTTTCCTCTATGAGTCCTCAACTCTATGTTACTACACTGAATTTGCCCAAGTTATCACCGACACCGGTAGATATTTATGGTATCGATCCGGAAACGGATTTTACTATCCAGCCATGGCTGCAAAAGCCACTGAATACCCCCCTCAGGAATGGTGAAGTGATCGTCGGCCATAGCGTAGCAGGAGATGTTTCTGCAGAGATTTCTGTTGGAAGTCAGAACTTTAGGATAGCTGGCAGGCTTGACCCGACCCAATCATCGATTGATAATACCATTTTCATGCCGATGGAGAATGCCTACGTCCTTGCCGCAGTAAAGGGTATCGTTCCGGCTTCTTCACCACAAATATCATCAGGGGATGTAAATGCGGTTCTTATACGGGACTCCCCGGGAGAAGATCTGGATATTGTTGGGGCACGTATCAAGAGAATATTCTCATCCTCACCTGAATATAAATACTTCAGTGTAATCGGAAGACATTTTACCTTAGATCCTGTTACAGAAGATATTCAGGCAATCCCCGGCCTCCTGAATCTAATTTCAGTATTCGTTGTTATCATCGCACTTCCCCTTATCGCACTCATCGCAGCGATGGTTACCCATGAACGCCAGCGGGAGATTGGGCTTCTTATGTCGATGGGTGCCAAGCGGAACAATGTCTTCTTCCTTGTGATTGCTGAATCGCTGGTTCTTGCTGCTGCAGGAGGTATCGCCGGAGTAGGAGTGAGCCTCTTCGCCTTCTTCCTGATGAATACCCAGGGTATCCTCAACAGCGCACTTCAGGTCTCATTCAGGATGCCCCACTGATTGAAATCGTTTCAATGGCTGGTCTGGCGTTGCTCGTGGTCATTATTATCGGCAGCATATCTTCACTCTGGCCAGCCTACCGCAGCAGTACGATGAATCCCTATGATGCGATCCGGCAGGACGGGCATTAGGAGTCAAGGATTATTCCCTTAATATTTTCTTGAGTATTATACAGAATTCTCCGCAGTTCTTGGTATCTGTTTCGGGCTTCCGGCTCACTGCGCCAAAAAAGCAGATGCCTGTAGTTACTGGATTCCCTAGACAACCTCTGAAATACCTGTTCCATTTTAAGAATACGCCAGTTCCAGCTGATAAAAGGTAAAAAAATTACTTATTACACGTGACCACCGGTTAGAGTAGGATCTGCGCCGGCAATAGTTCCAGCGGGATATAACTTCGATCGACGCATCGCAGTTCTGCTATTTCTGTCTTGTAAAAATCAGGTTCAGATCGTCTCTGGTGTTCGGCCAGCATTTCCCCGGTCAAGTATAAACGATCGTGTTATAGCAATTTTCTACACAACTACGACTGTAAAATTTCCACGTTCTCCCTAATTAAAACAAATTGCATGAATGTCAAACCAAAAAATTCCCCAAAATTTTCAGGGTTAAGGACCGGAAAAATCTCCAGTATCAGGAAAGCATTGCAGGTCTCCGCAATCTTCTTCTAGATAGAAATTGACCAGTGTTATAAGAGAGGTATACGTCCGATGCACCGTTATTCGTTGTCCTGCAGTGCGGAAGCAGGCGATCTTGAGCCGGTTGTCCTTGCAGTCCACGAATTGATCCACCGTCTTCCTGTTACAGCAAAGTCAGTGGAAAAAGATGGCATACGTGTTGAAGACGGGCGGGTTATTGATCGGCATTATGTTGGTCCCATTCTCCTTGAAGCAATAGCAAAAAATATTCCGATAAAAACCACACCCAACAAGCGGGGCATACAAGGGGGTTCCCGTGACGGTCAGTCCCATCAGGGACCATGAGGGAAATGCAATCGGAGCAATTGGGATTGTGGATATCACGGGAATTTTTGATCTTGCAACTCTCATGGAACACCAGTCTGCGATACTCAAGCAGGTGTGCGGCAAAGATCCCTGTCCTCTTCCTTCTGAACAGAGCGGTTCAAGGCGGTGAATGGTCTGCCGGATTCCGCATTTAAAGTGCTTGAAATCCTCGAACGATCGGAAACACCTATCTCCGGGGAAACGATCAGCAACGAACTGGGAATTACCCGATCTGCTGTCTGGAAACATATCCAGGAGCTTCGGGGAATGGGGTATGATATCTTCTCATCGCAAAAAGAGGGATATAAACTCACGCATACAAGCAATAAGCTCCTTCCTTATGAAATACATAAAAAACTAAAAACACAGTTCATCGGAAAAAAGATCCGGTATCTCGAGAACACCCCCTCGACGATCTGGGTGGGCAAACAGATGTGCCTTGAAGGGGATATCGGAAAGATGCATGGCATGGTGATTATTGCCGAAGAACAGACCGGAGGTATTGGAAGAATGGGGAGGGCATGGGTCTCACCAAGCGGCGGGATCTGGATCACGGTCGTTCTCAAACCCCACGTACCCATTGATCATATCTTCATGATCACGATGGCCGGATCTATTGCCATTGCGCGGGCAATCCGCAAGGAATTCGATCTTGGTGCCCTGATCAAATGGCCAAACGATATTTTTATTGGCAAAAAGAAAGTTGCCGGACTCCTTCTTGAGCTTGCAGCAGATGCAGACACGGTGCACTATTGCCTGTTAAGCATCGGTATTGATGTAAATGTCCCGTTAAACCAGTTCTCTCCTGCATTACAAAAAGACATCACTTCTATCAGCGCTGAAGTCGGGCATGAAGTTGACCGGGCTTCCTTCCTTGCACGTATCCTCAAGGAGTTCGAAAGCCGGTACCTCCTTATCGAGAGTGGAGAATATGAAACAATCATCAGGGAATGGAAGAGCCTTTCCTGTACTCTGGAAAACCGTGTGCTGATCAGGACCCTGAAGAACAGCTTCGAGGGGGAAGCAATAGATATCGATGAGTTCGGTGCCCTGATTATCAGAAAAGACAATGGTAAACTGGAACGGGTAATCTCCGGCGACTGTTATCAGCAATAAATAAGAGGTACTTTTTTATCGTCAACCATTCAATTTTTTTATGGTTGACGATGTTTGGGAACCTCCAGAAATCCAGAATTATTGCTTACACTGCGGCATTTATTGGGCTTCTCAGCCTTGGGGCATGGGTATCAATTCCCTTCTTTCCTGTACCGCTAACTCTTCAAACGCTCTTTGTGTTACTCGCCGGCGCGGTTATGAAGAGATATGCGGTAATCCCGGTATCTCTGTATGTGCTTCTCGGTGCACTTGGCCTTCCGGTATTTCACACGGGTGTTGCCGGTATTGGTATCCTGCTGGGACCAACCGGCGGTTACCTGGCAGGATTTATCCTCGCTGCGCTTGTAGTCGGACTTGCTTATGAACACGCAGTCTGAGATAATCCGGATTACAGGGCTTCTGGCTGGCACGGCGATCATCTATATTTGTGGGGTTGTTTGGCTGATGTATTCCCTTACTTTGGGATTCATCCCGGCAGTGATATCGTGGTGTACTTCCGTTCATTCCTGGTGATGTGATAAAAATATATGCGGCGTATATGATTGCGAAACGACTGCCATGATCACCGCTGAATTTCTGTGCTACCGTAATCTTAGCGATTGATTCACTCACTATAAAACCTGGCATTACAACAATCATTGGCGCAAACGGCAGCGGAAAAACCACATTTCTCAAGCTCTGCGCCGGAATCATTTTGCCGGACTCCGGATCTCTGCTTATCGATGATGCACTCCCACGAGAAAACGAGACCGGGTGGGTGAACGAGTTTCCTGATCGTAATATTCTTTTTGTCAACGTGTTTGATGAGATTGCTTCCCCACTCCGATTCCGTCGGATTCCCTGCGATGAAATTGATTTGAACGTCCGTGCATGTGCAGAAACCCTGGGAGTCACCCATCTCCTCAAAAGAGCGGTACGTGAGTTGTCCGGGGGTGAAAAAATGCTTGTTTCCCTTGCTGCAGCACTGGTTCACCACCCAAAAGTACTGGTACTGGATGAATACGATTCACATCTTGATGCACGCTCTTTGGCAAAGATTGAGCAGGGAATCAGAACCTCAGGTGCCACTTATATAATCCGTTGCTCACAGCAGATGGAAACTGCCATTCATAGTGATCACCTTCTTTTTTTTAATTCGGGGCGCATTACCCTGGCGGGCACGCCGGATCTTGTCTTTCCTCTCCTTAAAGGCACAGCATATTATCCGGTATTATGGGGGTGCTGATGGTCAGGATCACATTAAACCAGGTAAATGCGGTTCGTGACCACTGGTCACTTTCTGCTTCCGGGACATTCAATGAAGGTGTTCATCTTGTGAGCGGAGATGTGGGGAGCGGGAAGTCAACATTAGCCCTCATGATGGCAGGTCTCCTTTCTCATTCTCACGGAGATATTGAGAAAGAAAAGATTACTACAAGCATGCTCTCGCTCCAGTTCCCGGAACTCCACGTCACCGGCTTTTCCGTTGCTGAAGAATGCGTATCCTGGGGAGTTGCTCCCGATGAAATCCTTGATTCGGTTGGACTTGCCGGAAAAAAGGATACGTCACCCCTTTCTTTGAGCAGGGGCGAACTCAAACGGCTCCATCTTGCATGTGTGCTCGCAAAAGACTATGATCTTCTGTTACTTGACGAGCCATTCAGCTCGCTTGACTGCGAAGAAAAAGTAAAACTATGTGCACGTATCGGAGAAATGTCACAGGGCATTTGTGTTATTTTCACCCATGAACAGAATATCCTTCCCCGGGTAAAGAGGATCTGGGAAATTGTTGATGGCACCCTTGTTGACTGTGGCACGCCACCGGATGCATTTACGCACTGGCGCCATGTCCCACCGGTAATTGAGAAACTTACGGCACTTGGAGCCAGACCTGATAATATTTCACGGGATGATTTTTTGGAGGCTTTATGCAGGATCCAAGGATAAGAATTGTTGCTGCATCAGTTCTCTCCCTGGCAGCGTTCATGAGCCTTCACGGTGCTGCCGCTGTTTTCCTCTGGTGGCTGGTGTTTACCCCTCGCCTGGATCTTGTAAAAAACATCAGGCTTGTTTTTTCCTTAATCCTCATGATTGCATTTTTCAGCCTTATCCTGGAACTATCAGGCGGGGGCGGCCTTTCATATTTTACCCGGATGACCGTCATCATCCTTATTGGAATGTGGATATTTAGCGAGCAGAAATCGGGAGAATTCCTGAGTATTGGTGTCTGGTTGTTTGGCAACAAGGCAGGATTTGAGCTCGGTATGATTGCAGAGATGGGAATGCAATCATTCATATCAGTCATGCACGATCTTGACCGGATTCGTCTGGCAGAGAAGATCAAAGGGATGCAATGGGGAGTACGCAGCCTTGTCCCTGCAGGTGTCGTACTGGTCCATGGAGCGCTTGTCAAGGGCGGATGATACAGCAGAACTGCTTGCCGTCAGGGGATACCAGAACGGGGGAACCCTGTGCCCAAAATTTTTTACACGACCTATCGACATCGTTGCAGGTATCTCTGCCACATGCATCTTATTATTCGCTCTGATTCCAGTTAGTGAATTTTTTATACTTTACCGATGAAGGTTTGAGAGGCTTAATATGATCCAATGGAAGCCCTGAGGATCTTCATGCGAACCGCCTCTCAAAAAAAAGTCAACCTCACTGATACCACACTACGGGATGCCCACCAGTCACTCATCGCTACCCGGCTCCGGACGGAGGATATGCTTCCTCTGGCGCGGGAGATCGATAACTGCGGTTTTTTTTCCGTCGAGGCCTGGGGCGGTGCAACCTTCGATACCTGCATACGTTTTTTAAATGATGACCCCTGGGACCGTCTCCGGGCTTTGAAAGCTGAACTCAAGCACACGCCGGTCCAGATGCTCCTGCGTGGTCAGAACCTTGTTGGCTACCGTCACTACCCTGATGATGTTGTCGATAAATTTGTAACTGCAGCGCACAAAAACGGGGTGGATATTTTCCGGGTATTTGATGCATTAAATGATATCAGGAACATGAAACGGTCAATGGACCAGGTAAAAAAAGTGGGGGCTCACCTGCAGGGTGCATTATCCTACACGACAAGTCCCGTTCACTCCATACAGACATTCATTGAGATGGCAAAAGAGCTCTATGCGAATGATTGCGACTCCATCTGCATCAAGGATATGGCAGGACTTATCATGCCGGAAGCGACGCGGGAGCTGATCAGGGCATCAAAGAAGCAGTGGATATCAAGAGTCTGCCTTCACAGTCATTCAACAAGCGGTATTGCCCCGATGAGTTACCAGGCCGCGATAGACAGCGGGCGTTGATATCCTCGATACAGCAATGTCTCCTTTCTCCATGGGTACGTCCCAACCCCCGACAGAAAGTGTAGTTGCGTCCCTGATCGGAACACCACGGGATACCGGGATCGACCTCCTCAAACTCAGGGCAGTCCGAAATATCTGCATACAAATAAGGGAAAAATACTGCTGGTCTGCTCAACCCGATCTCCGAACGAGTGGACAGCGATGTGCTCATCTACCAGTTGCCGGGCGGAATGATCTCCAATACTGTTTCTCAGCTCCAGGAACAGGACGCCCTGAACCGATGGGATGAAGTGCTGGCAGAAATCCCCCGGGTACGAAAGGATCTTGGATATCCCCCCCTTGTTACACCGACAAGCCAGATTGTCGGCACCCAGGCTGTGCTCAATGTACTGGTAAATGGCCAGCGCTACCGGAATGTCACAAAGGAAGTCAAAGATTATGTTCATGGCCTCTACGGTAAGTCACCCGCACCGGTAAGTGATGAAATCCGAAAACTGATTATCGGGGATGATGCAGTAATCACCGTACGACCCGCTGATTTGCTCGAACCTGCGTATGAAAAAATGAAAAAAGAAGCAGAGAAAGCAGGGCTTGTCAAAAAAGAAGAAGATGTCCTGACCTATATCCTCTATCCTGCCATTGCACCGTCATTCCTCAAAGGAGAACGGGTATTAGAAGAGATACCCAAAAAGCAGGCGGTGACAAAACCTGAAACAGGAATGCCCAGCCAGATGGAAGTAGAAGTAGACGGTGAAGTCTTCTCTGTCCGTATTATCTCGGTCGGAGGAAGCAAAGTTGAGGTGACGAGTATTACCCCGCAAAAGATTCCACGGGGCGACATTGCCGGAGGTATAAAAAGCAATATGCAGGGAATGGTGCTTACAGTTCTCGTGAACCGTGGTGCTTCAGTGAAAAAAGGTGACACACTTCTTGTTCTTGAGGCAATGAAGATGGAAAATCCCATCCACAGTCCGGTTGACGGCAAGGTCACTGAGATTTTTGTGGATACCGGCGATGTCGTCCAGAGTGGAGACGTCCTGCTGGTGGTGCAATGAAATATTTTGAAAAACTCCTGATTGCCAACCGCGGAGAAATTGCGATCCGTGTCATGCGGGCATGTCGGGAACTGGGTATTGAGACGGTAGCAATTTACTCATCTGCTGATAATAACGCACTCCATGTCAAATATGCGGATGAAGCGTTTCTTGTCGGTGAGGCCCATCCATCAAAAAGTTACCTTAACATTGAGAGAATAGTTGATATTGCTAAAAAGAGCGGTGCAGAAGCGATACATCCCGGTTATGGATTTTTAGCGGAGAACTACCGGTTTGCAAAGATCTGCAAGGATGAAAATGTCACTTTTGTCGGCCCTGGCTGGAAGACTATCAAGGCGATGGGATCGAAGATCGGCAGCAAACAGATGATGAAAGACGCAGGGGTTCCTGTTGTTCCTGGTACAGAAGGCGGCGTCAAAAATATCGATGATGCAAAAAAGGTTGCCGCCGGAGATTGGTTACCCGGTGATTATCAAGGCAAGCGCCGGGGGTGGAGGTATTGGCATGCAGATCGTCAATGATGAGCAGGGTTTGGAAGAAGCTATCACTGCTGCCATGCGCATCGCAGAGTCTGCATTCGGTGATGCCACAATCTTAATTGAGAAATATCTGGTTAAGCCCCGGCATATCGAATTACAGGTTCTGGCAGATGAGCATGGTAATGCTGTTCATCTCTATGACCGCGAATGTTCGATCCAGCGCCGTCACCAGAAACTCATCGAAGAGGCTCCTTCACCTGTCATGACACCGGAGTTGCGTGACAGAATGTCGGCATCAGCGCTGAAGGTGGCTGAAGTATCCGGTTATACAAATGCTGGAACTGTTGAATTCCTGTATAGTGATGGGAAGTATTATTTCATGGAAATGAATACGCGACTCCAGGTAGAACATACAATAACTGAGTTTATTACAGGTGTGGATATTGTGAGGCAGCAGATCGCGATTGCTGCAGGTGAGTCACTTCCCTTCGATCAGACTGATCTTTCCATTCGCGGACATGCAATTGAATGCAGGATCAATGCAGAAGACCCCCTGAATAATTTTTCTGCTGACCCGGGAAAAATTACCCGGTACCGTTCACCGGGCGGACCTGGCATCAGGGTTGACAGTGGCATCCACATGGGATACAGGATCCCCTCCAATTATGACTCAATGATCGCCAAACTGTGTGCCTGGGACAGCACAAGAGTCGAAGCAATAACAAGGATGCGTCGTGCAATTTCTGAATACATCATTCTTGGTGTCAAAACAACACTCCCTCTCCACTACGCGATTATGAACAACCAGCAGTTTATTGAAGGGAATACCCACACGCACTTCTTACAGGAGGAACATATCCTCAATACTCTCGACCGGTATAAACGAGATGAGGAGACACGGATGCAGACACTTGCCGGATCCTTTGGAGAAGGGAAAAAGGTTGCAGCGATATCTGCTGCAGTGAACATGTACCTGCAACCAAAAAAGGTCTGATGTTCGATTAAAACGCCGTATCAGAACCTTTAATAATTTTTACGGCATTTTAATTATGCACTTTTGTGCTGCGGTGGCCTAGTTGGTTAGGGCGCCAGACTCATAGGGTTTACGAATGCATCATGTATTCATGACTTTGAGAGATCTGGAGATCGGGGGATCGTAACCCCCTCGCAGCATGGCAAAATTGATCAACTATCCATATTCCTTTTCGCTGTTTCAGATTAAGATCAAAGTCCCCATCAGGACCAGGGTACAAAGCGAAAACGAGTTTTTATTTCACCGGCGATATGTTTATTTACCGCATCATCAAACAAAAATACGTAAATTGAGGTGAAAAAATGCTTTTAACAAACGTTGTTGTAGGATTAATCCAGTTAATTATTTCCATTATTTTTGCCGTCCTGGCATTGTATATTGGTTTTGCAGTGCTCAGTAAAATCAACAAAAATATGGATGAAGAGAAAGAAATCGCACGAGGGAATGTCGCAGTAGGGATTATTGTTGCGGCAGTTTTTGTCGCAATTGCCCTTGTCGTTCAATCCGGGGTATCCGGGCTTTCTGTAGGTATCAACAAGGCACTAAGTGTGGGAATTTTATCTGTTGACGGACTGCTTGCTATCTGTACGGCATTCATCCAGCTCATACTTGGCATTGTGCTGGCTGTCGGAGCGATTTACCTTGCCCTCTACGTTCTTGACAAACTGACAAAAGGGGTAGACGAGTTCGCAGAGATCAAAAAGGGCAATGTCGCAGTCGCGCTTATGATGGGCGGTGTGATTATTGCAGTTGCAGTTATAATCCAGTCCGGTGTGATTGGCATAACGGCAGCACTGATATAAATTCCCTGTTTTTTTATTTTTTTCTCGTTGGAATTAAAAAGAATTAAAAACTCGCATTACTTCCCATACCGGTTTATCGTTCGGATTAAATCAGCAAACCCATCCATCTCCATCTCAAGAACCTGATGACGGGTCATCCCCATACTCGTCTCGGCATCAGCAGTCAGCATTTCGGGACCCCGGATTATCTCGCGATCGATACCATCCGAAGAGAGTACATCCTGTGCCTCCGTGTCATGAACAAATGCCCGACCGGGAATAATCACAACAGGTTCAAGAGCAGAAAGTTCTAATTCGCGTAAATCATCAATCGTGATCAGACACGCAATCTCTTTAGTTACCGGTATAACGGGAACTTTCGATCCACACGAAACGAGGACTTTTTCAATAAATGGTGCTGCAATACTCCCGCTGATCACTGATGCCCTGCGCTGTATGCGGGGGAGGTTTTTCATTAAGTCGGGCTCATTAAGGATCGCAAACGGTGAGCCAATATCAGGATCCCAAAGGGGAGTTCCGGAGATTTTTATAGTGAACCTGCGATTCAGACCGGAGATAAGATCCCGGAATGATTCAACCGTCTGAACTTTTTGATTGTTGATGATAGGACCATTACCAAGAATTAACCCCTGTTCCACAGCATTGGCAAACCTCATCAGGATTATACCTTTTGCTCCCCGGTCCTGGAGCCATTCACAGGTCTGTTCAAGCACGAGACCGTCATTGATTCCTGGCAGAATGACGGCAGCTGCATATACATCCACAGTTTCGCACAGTTTTTCAAGGATGGTTAAAGAAACCTCGGGAGTCGGATCGTGCATGTAGCGCTTTCGGAGAACGGGATCTGTTGCAAAGACCGTGAAGGATAATTCGGAGAGACCGTTGTCAATAAGCAGATCCGCAATGGCCGGATCGTCCCATCCCTTACCGCTCGTGTAACCGATGTGGAGAGGAGTCTCCATGCTTCCGAGGAGTTCAATCAGTTCATTGAACCGGGGATAACAGACTGGGATCGCCACCGCCGCTGATGGTGATCCGTTCAAGATCCCCGCTTTTTCCCTGCAGGTTAACAAGCGTTTCATCCGCTATCGTCTTAAGATCCTTGAACCCGCTATACTCTTCCCTGATACCGCGGGTGCAGTAATCACAGCCTTTTTTGAATGGCAGACAGTATCTGCACCCAAGTGGCTGGACACCACGGACCTTTTTAAAATAGCAGTATTCGCAGAATCCACGGCAATTAATGCCCGGGCTTCCTCCTATGTCCACGGTCAGCTGTGCCATTTCTTGTATAAGATCTCTTGGTTTAAAATGTATAAGGCATTTGCACTTGTAAATGGAATTGTAGTACTCGATTTATCTGTTCAGATTATTGCGGAATCCCTCCAAAAAAATTCATGACTGCAATATCAAATTCGTATGATAACGGTTGACGAGCACCATCTTTTTTACCAGTGAATTCCTATTGTATATGGCGCCTCAGTGGCTTAGTTGGCAGAGCGGCTGACTTGTAATCAGCAGGTCCCGTGTTCAAATCACGGCTGAGGCTTTGAGAAGATTTTGATATCCTATTTTAAATTTTATCTCTTCTCTGATGCGCACAATACATTAAAATTTTTGACAGTAAATTACTGTATATACGTGATTGATCATGGTAAAAAAGGCATTTATTACGGGAATAACGGGCCAGGACGGATCGTACCTCGCAGAGTTGTTGCTCTCAAAGGGATATGAAGTCCATGGTCTTATACGGAGATCATCTACGTTCAACACCAGTCGGATTGATTCGATCTATCTCGATCCACATGATCCCGATGCCCGGTTATTTCTGCATTATGGAGATCTTTCTGACTCCGAGCAAATAGCGAATGTGATGTACAATATCCGTCCGGATGAAGTTTATCATCTCGGTGCGCAGAGCCATGTCCGTGTCAGTTTTGATACCCCGGAATATACCAGCAATGTTACTGCGCTCGGGACTACCCGTCTGCTTGAAGCAATCCGCCGATGTCATACCCCATAAAATTCTACCAGGCTTCATCCAGTGAGATGTTCGGAGCGGCGCATCCGCCACAAAAAGAAGATACTCCATTTCATCCCCGTAGTCCTTATGCCTGTGCGAAAGTATACTCCTACTGGATGACCCGGAATTACCGGGAAGGATACAATCTCTTCGCAGCCAATGGCATTCTCTTTAACCACGAATCCCCACGCCGGGGTGAGACCTTTGTTACCCGCAAGATCACCCGTGCAATTGCAAGAATCCTTGCCGGGAAAGAAAAAATCCTGTATCTGGGAAACCTCGATGCAAAACGGGACTGGGGATTTGCTCCGGAGTACGTGGATTGCATGTGGCGGATTCTGCAGCAGGAAAAACCGGATGATTTTGTTATTGGAACCGGAGAGACTCATTCGGTCCGGGAATTTGTTCATGAGGCATTTGAATATGCCGGACTTGATGTGGAAGAGCATGTAAAAATTGATCAAAAATATTTCCGTCCGACTGAGGTAGATGTACTTATCGCAAATCCGAAAAAATCAGAAAATATACTTGGCTGGAAACCTTCCATAAAATTCGGCGATCTGGTAAAAATCATGGTGGATGCCGATATGAAGGCGGCTGGACTGGAGCCAATTGGTGATGCGGATAAAATACTATCATCAAAATTTCCGAACCGCTGGTGGAATGCGGATTGATTTATGCTTCAATGAAGTGTTTCCCACACCACATGCATACATAAAAAAGGGAGTAATCAATAATTCTGTTTATAGCATGAAAAATTGAGAATTATTCAAACTTCTATCGAAAGTGGGGAAACGTCTATGACATACTGGTCCGATAAAAAAATACTCATTACCGGCGGCGCTGGTTTTTTTGGATCTCAGGTTGTCAATCAACTCCTCGAAAAAGGGGTTCTGAAAGAAAATATTCTGATACCACGGAGCAAAGAGATTGATCTGCGGAAATGGGATAACTGTGTCAGGGTTGTCAAAGATTGTGATATTGTTATTCATCTCGCCGCTAAAGTAGGGGGAATCGGATTCAACCAGAACTTCCCCGGGCAGCTTTTTTATGATAATGCCATCATGGGCATTCAATTGATTGAGGCGGCACGTCAGGAAAAAGTTGAAAAATGTGTTGTTGTGGGAACTATATGTGCCTATCCGAAATTTACTCCGGTTCCGTTCAAGGAAAAGGATCTCTGGAACGGGTATCCGGAGGAGACCAATGCTCCCTATGGTTTAGCAAAAAAGATGCTTCTTGTTCAATCACAGGCATACCGCCAGGAATACGGATTCAATTCCATCTATCTTCTTCCGGTGAACCTGTATGGACCCGGGGATAACTTTGATCCTGCAAGTTCTCATGTTATACCGGCACTCATTAAAAAATTCACCGAAGCAAAACGGGAAAATAAATCCTGCGTTGAAGTCTGGGGCACCGGCTCGGCATCGCGTGAATTCCTGTATGTCGAAGATGCTGCACGCGGGATCATTCTTGCAACCGAGCATTACAATAAACCGGATCCGGTAAACCTTGGAGCCGGTATGGAAATAACGATCCGTGATCTTGTGGATCTGATACAGGAACTGACAGGTTTTTCCGGAGATATTCTCTGGGATACTTCAAAACCGGATGGCCAGCCGAAACGCAGCCTGGATGTGAGCCTGGCACAAAAAGAGTTTGGATTTAAAGCAAAGATGCCATTCCGGGAAGGATTGAAACGGACGATTGAATGGTATGAAGCACATTCGGCAAAATCCGTTCAACGGAAGAGGATTAGACGATCATTGCTGAATTCACCAATCTTCTTCGTTGCTTCCTTTGGAATATTTTTTCATTGGATTATAAAATTCAAAAATCTGGCCAATTCTCTTCATTTCCATCAGCACATCTTGGAAGGATACTCAACTAACAGATCAGATTAAAATTGAGTCATAATAAGCCTTGATTTTAATTCTGGGCTTAAATTGAGCCCCATATAATGCCATTTGCAGCCGCATAGACGCATTGTGGAAGACAATATTTTTCAGGTTTGCTATCTTATGTTTTTCTTGAGATCGGGCTTGGAAATGCCAATAGTGTGCTTCTGTAAAAAAGTCCTTTTCCGAAAATAACGATTTATAGAGGACTTTAATAATCGGAGGCCAATTCGTGCTCCTTTTGACTTTGTCAGACAGCGATCGGAGCCCGGAATGAGCCCGGATTGACCTCAAGTCATATAGCCGATTGAAAAATGTGTATTCGTCTTTGTCTGACAAAAATTGGAAGATGTCCAGGGAAGATTTCATTCAATTCAATGTTGAGACTTTTAATTAAAGAAATAATTCTTCAATTTTTTTAAGAGGTTCATTATCTCGCGAAATCATTAACAATTTTCTCAACGATTTTACTATGTGTTTACACCTCCCTTTTTATTTCCCGTCTTATGAAAATCAGCTCAATCCAACGACAGAGCGTTATAACCCTTTTTTCAACGATTGGACTGACAGCTATCGGATTTCTCTCAACAATATATTTCGCCCATACATTAGGGCCAGCTCCACTCGGAGCATACTTTTGTTCCTTGCTTATTTTGGGATTTTTAATCTGATAGGTGATGGAGGATTCGGAGGAGCTGCGGTCAAACGAATATCTGAAGGGAAAGAACCAGATGAATTTCTTTCGGCATTTGTATTTATCAGGATTTTACTTCTGACATTATCAGTTCGTTTGCTCCTTTTTGCAGAACCCTATTTTAAAGATCTCACTTCATCAGGAGTATTTTTCTGGCTCCTGTTGGCACTTATCGTGTCCGTTTTCTCAAGTACTGCTGCGACAGGAGTGTATGGTTCCGGAAAGGTGGGAATCTCGCAAATCAGTGGTTTCATAGATGTACTTTTACGAATAATTTTCCAGATTATAGGAGTGTTTCTCGGGTTTGGTGTTGCTGGTCTTGCTGGAGGGTTTGTAGGAGGTTTGATTGCCGGGGGAATTGCAAATTTCAAATATCTCGAACTTAAGTTAGTCCGGTTCAAGTATATCACATCATAAAAAATTTGTCCGGCTTTTCTTTCTGGATTTTTTTAACCGCAAGTGGGTCACTGGTATTCAGTTATGCCGATACAATCCTTATCGGTTATTTCATGAGCAATGCAGATGTTGGGATATATCGTACTGCATTTCAGCTCACTGCTGTTGCCACATTTGCAACATTAGCTTTCCATTCCGTTCTCTTTCCAAAGATAAGCAACTGGGGAGCCCATGGACAGATGAAGAGATTGAAAATTCTCTGGGGAGAGCTTTTACGTATTCACTTCTTCTCGCAATTCCTACCTGTATCGGGGGATGGATTCTGGGGATGAACGTCTCTTATATTATCTTTATGGAGCATCATTCATTGAAGGAACATCTGCTCTTTATTTCCTTCTTCTTGTGCAGGTTGTTAATGTCTTCATGTTCCTCGGGACGATGAGTCTCACAGCACTTAACAAGCAGAAAGATGCCTTCTGGGTAACCGTTATTGCAGTCATTGCTAAACATTCTTCTCGATATTATCCTTATCCCGATCATGGGAATCACGGGAGCAGCCGTAGCAACATTGATTGCAATGACTCTCAATGCACTTGGTGCCCTGATTTTCCTTTCCCGGGTTATTTCAGTAAAATTCGAATATGGTCCGGTTAAAAATATACTCTCCGCAGCAGTATGTATGGGAATTTTCCTTCTTTTCATTTATTTTGTTCTTCCCCTTACGCACATAGCAGCGGTTTTAGCGGTGGTTATCTTGGGGGCAGGAATTTATCTACTCGTTTTATTTAGATTGGATCAGGGAATTCATGACGAACTTATGAACCTGAGTATCAACCTTGGGATTCCATGGCCTCGCTGGTTGTAACCGGTAAAATTAATGACTGAAGAAATGTAAGAGATGGTTATAAACCTAAAGTGATTATTAAATTAGGCAAAAGGCCAAATTCTAATTAGGGAAATCAATGAAACAATATGTTAAACACCTGTTGGGAATGACAAAAAACTATTGCTATTCGCGTTATAAATTCCTAAGGCCTGATCCTAAAGAGTATTCAACAATTATAGGAGCTGGTCACAATCGTCCCGATTCAAATCGAGGCCTATTTTCTCGCATTAAATAAATATGTTGATGAAAAATGCAACCATTTTAGATGTCGGATTCGGACTAGGATACGGCCTGAATATCTTATCAATAAAATCAGGCGAAGTAAATGGAGTGGATGTTGATGAGAAAGTATTGGATTATTGCACGAACACATTAGTCGGAAAAAATCCCCGATTAAAGATTTTGGATGTATTTGATGGATACAATCTTACCATTTCCCGATAATTCTTCGATTTAGTTACATGTGTAGATGTAATAGAGCATGTTGAAGATTATGACCACTTAATCAAAGAAATGTTACGTGTCTCAAGAAAAGGTGTGTTTTTGAGTACGCCTAATAGGAGACCAGAATACACAAATAAAGATGGTAGTCCAAAAAATTATTGGCACCTTCGGGAATGGAGTTTTGAGGAGTTTGATGAAATTGTCAGAAAATTTGGTCGGATTGAATGGAATTTTATTAATGGATCCTTATGAAGGTCCATTCATCAGTTTCAACGGAAATTAATCTAGGATACTCTTGCGCTTTCTCCGATTATATTTAAATCAAAAACATGAGGAGTACGCTTATGAATGAAAATCATATCATTCAGAAAATAGATAATAACCGATGGAAGCAGGCACAGGAATTTGAATTAAAATTTGCCCGAACTACAATTGAATCAGATGATGATTGGAATCAATGGTGGTACGAAAAATTTAATAGATATTCAATACTTAACAAAAGACATTTTGAAAATATTTTGGAGGTTGGTTGTGGCCCTCATACAAATATCAGATATATTTTACCCGAAATAACATTTGATAAAATCTGGTTGGAAGACCCATTAATACAATTTTATATTACTTATAATTTGAATAAATCAAATTCATTCTTTAATTATTTGAAAACAAAATTCAAAAAAGGAAAAATAAATTATCTGCTGAAAACATTTTCCGAGTTTGAACGTTAAAGTTGACCTATCTTCATCCAAACTTGAAGATCTGCCGTATAAGGATCATCAGATGGATATTGATCGTCTGCATCAATGTATTGGATCATGTTAGTGATTATAATCAATGCATGAACGAAATTTTCAGAGTATTAAAAAAGGACGGTATATTAATTCTGGGTCAGGACTTGTCGAATGAAGAAGATTTGATACAATGTCCTGAATCTTACTCGGATATTGGTCATCCGATAAAAGTTGATCATCACTTAGATTGACAAAACACTGAATGGAAAATATCACAAAATTATTTGAAACAATCTTTTCACGACATGAAGGAAGAAATCCTGGTGCGCACTATGGCACATATTTAGGAATTTTACAGAAAAATCCGCAAATTTATGATCCTTCAAAACGATAAAAAACTGGTAATAACGACAATGTAACATCGATGGTTATAAACGATTTTTTCCATAAGGATCTTGTTTCGTTAACTCCGGTAATAAACAATGAAAAAAGCGTGTTTGATTATCATATATTGTTTCCGCCATTTCCAATTTAAGTAGGATAATCCTACTTTCTATTCTCATACAAATAAGTGGGAATGTATACAAATTGCTAATATCTGGCTGAACCATGGTTATAATGTAGACATAATCGACTGGGACAATTCCTGGTTTCCTGCCAAAAAGGATTATTCCGTCTTTATCGATATACACTCGAACATGGAGCGTATTGCTCCTCTCTTGGAAAAGGAATGTAAAAAAATATTGCATATTACCGGTGCGCACTGGTGTTTTCAGAATGCTGCCGAGATTAAACGATTAACAGCGTCTAAAGGTAGAGAAAAGGAATAAATTAAAACCCCGACGACAGGTCGTTCCAAGTCTTGGAATTGAATATGCAGATTGTGCAACGATTTTAGGCAATAAATTTACTCAGGAACATTTGCTTACTCGAATAAACCTCTTTACCCGATACCGCTGTCAACAACTGTACAATTTCCTTTTTTTGAAAACAAAGAATTTGAATAAAATCCGTAAAAATTTTCTATGGTTCGGCAGTTCCGGAATGGTTCATAAAGGACTTGACTTGGTATTAGACGCATTCAGTGAATTACCGAAATATAATCTTACCGTATGTGGCCCGTTGAACAGGAGCGGACTTTGAAAAAACCTATTATAAAGAATTATATCAGTCAAATAACATTAAACCCTAGGATTTATTGATGTAAGAAGCCATCAGTTCAAAGATTATTAAAAATACCAATGTGCACTAATATATCCCATCATGCTCTGAAGGTCAAGCCGGTAGTGTGATTACCTCTCTGCATGCGGGACTAATACCTGTAATAAGTTATGAGTCCGGATTAGATGTTGATGATTTTGGAATTATTTTTAAGAAAAATTCTATCGAAGAAATCGTCGATTCAATAAAAGAACTTTCCCAAAAATCCGAAGATGAATTGCAAGTGATGTCAAAAAAAGCGTGGTTGTACGCAAGGTCTCGATCATACCCGGGAAAAATTTGCGGAATGCTATGAAAAATTTGTTGTTCAAACAATCACCTCAGGAAATGATTAATTTATGAGGATCTTATACGATCATCAGATCTTCACCCAACAGAATTATGGGGGTGTATCTCGCTATTTTTGCCAACTGATGTCTCAGTTTTGGAAAGATCCATCGGTTGATTTTTCTATCGCGCTCCGCTGCTCCCAAAATAAAAATTTACAGAAATTTAGCCAATTAGATGCTTATTGGTCAAACAGAAGCGATTTTCTATCAAAAACACAATTATTTTCATTCATTCAAAGAACAACTCGCCGAGATATCTTTACGTTCTTACTCAATAATAAAATATTATGCATCGGTCAGGGAGAATCAGTAAGATTACTGAAAAAGCAGAATTTCGATATTTTTCACCCCACATACTACGATCCGTATTTCCTGGAACATCTTGGAAAAATACCTTTTGTTCTCACCGTTTATGATATGATTCATGAAGTACATCCGGCGTATTTTTCTTCAAAAGATCCTACGACACGATGGAAAAAACAGTTGATTGAAAAAGCTGATGAAATTATTGCAATTTCTGAAAGTACAAAAAGAGATATTTTAAGATTTATCAATATCGATCCTAACAAAATTCAGGTTATTTATCTCGGTAATCCATTTGAAAGTATGCCCGGTTCAGATGTGATGGTAAATAATTCTGCATATTCCTCAATGGATGAGAAATCCTATATCTTATTCGTAGGAAACAGATCCAGCTATAAAAATTTCAAATTTTTTATCGAGGCAATAGCACCTTTATTACTGAAAGATATCAGATTGCATGTGTGCTGTGCCGGAGGTGAGCCGTTTAGCCCTCATGAAATCAAATATCTGAAAAACCTGCGAATTTTCCATAAAGTCCACCATGTTCAACCAAATGACCATATTATGAAAAATTTATACAAAAATGCTCTTGTATTTGTTTTCCCTTCTCTCTATGAAGGGTTTGGACTACCGGTTCTTGAAGCGTTTTCCTGCGGCTGCCCGACACTCCTGAGCAATATAAGTTCGTTACCGGAAATCGGTGGAGATGCCGCTTTATATTTTGATCCTTATGATTCGGTATCGTTAACCGATGTCATGGAACGAATCATTTCTGACAATGCCCTTAGAATGCAGTTAATCCTGAGGGGATATGAACGATCAAAACTATTTTCCTGGGAAAAAACGGGGTGTGCAACGAAAAAAGTCTATGAGAATGCAATTACCATAATATAAATCTTCGCACATAAATAAAACTAGATTCAGATACGTTCTATCCTGTAGATTATTCGAAATACGAAATAATGGAGAACAATTGGTTTAGATTGATTCGTCAGCCATGATGCTTACTGAAGCTGAACATAGTAGAGATCTTACACGAAGATTGAGGAAGACGAAACCTGAGATGGTCGAAGGATAATTTATCGTTCAGACCTATCCAGAAGAAATCGTCCTTCGGCTAATAGTGTTTTTCCGGACAAATTGCACGATCAGAGACCCGCTATTTTTCATGCACAGATAGGGATTATGTTTAAAAACTTTCATCAAATATGGAACACCCTCGCGTATCTTCATAACATGAATATAATCCAACCCTCCCTTCACGTAAATGAAATTATATGCCTCTTCTTTAAATTGTGAAATCTCTGAAGGTAGATTGGTGTCCGAAAATAATTTATTCAGGATGTATTCAAATTCGTGCACATATTTGTGCATAAATGCAGAACTTTTCGCATCCGGATATATTTTTGCCATCGAAAGAGGTTTCTGGATATACCCAATTTTGTATCGTAGTCCGGCCCGTATCCAATAGTCCAGATCCATTGCAAGGTGAAGATTAACATCAACATCACCGATTTTTTCAAATATTTCTTTCCGGAGGAAAACAGATGGTTGCAGAATATCATCTTTGCCGCATATGAGATTTTTCAGGTTGAATTCGCCACAGTGTTCGAGGTGCTGATTGTTTCCTTGTTCGTCAGCAGTAATGCCATCACCATAAACCAATCCCACATCAGGGTGGTCGGAAAAAAAGTCGACTGCAATGGAAACTGCATCGGGCAAATACGTGTCATCTGCATTTAGATAGGCAATTATTTCTCCTTTCGCCATTCTCCATCCTTTGTTTATAGCATCAGATTGCCCCCTATCCGGTTCGGATAACCATTTCAGATCATTTTCATATTTTTTTAAGATCGAATGAGTTTGATCCGTTGACATCGCATCAATAACGATATATTCAATGTTTTTATAGGTCTGATTGAGTACGCTCAATATCGTCTCTTCAATAAAAGGTCCTTTATTGAATGAAGGAGTGATAATTGAAATAAGGGGTTGTTTTCGTATCATTGTTGAATTCTTTCCTGTCACTTTCTTATTAAATCTCTGGAAATAAATTTACTAGGTGATTGCTTAAGTTAAGCCACTGCTATAAACTAACTGAGTGATGGCGGGCATGGATGAACCTAAGTGAGTTGGCACAATACGTCAGTGATGAAGAGAAAGCAGAACATGTTTTACCTAAAATAGGGTGCTTAAACGATATTCTATATATCCATTCTGCGGGGAGAATCATATCGGGAGAGTCCATAGATTCAAGTTTAAGTGTTATCGGTGTAATCCTGGAAGGTGTGAAAACCCCTTTAACAAAATTTCTCATGGCTATCAAATTATTCGAACTTGATACATCAGTCCGGGAATCAGCAAAAAACTGGGGCTCGCATATAACACCGTTCTATCATCTCTAGCAGATATTTCGGCATGCTATCTTCTCACTGAATTGATAAAGGATCATTCTCCGGAGAGATCGACATGGATGAATCCCATTTTCGAGGAAGGAGAAAAGGAAAACCGAGGCCAGGGAACTGCCGGGAAGGTCCCGGTATTTGGGATCCTGGAACGAGGAGGGAAGGTTAAGGTCGTAGTTGTTGGTGATGTGAAGGGAGATCTGTTAGAATTGGCTATCAAGAAGATTAAGAGAGACAGTCTGATCTACACGACCGGTTCAGAAGTTACAACGGACGCTTCTCATATGGATTTAAACACAAAAATGAATTGACCATGGTAAAAAATTCGCGAATGGTGAAGTTTATATTAATGGTATCGAAGGTTTCAGGTACTTTGCAAAAGAACGGTTTATGAAATTTCATGGCGTGGATCCCATGAAATTTCCTCTCTACCTGAAAGAACTGGAATTCAGATGCAACCACAGAGACCGCGATTTATTTTACGATCTGCTCCAAGTCTTTGTTAGTTATAGTCTCGTTGCTTGTACTGAGTAATAACAATAATTTTTTTATTGAATCTGTTGCTGGCATATTGAGTAAAGAGAAGGCGTTGCAGGTTGTGTGTGCGGGATCATCGCCATTTTCTCCTCAGGAAAAAAAGATTTTTGAAGAGATGAATATTCTGCATAAAGTTCACCATATTAAAGTTGACGACAACAGCCTGAAAAATTTATACAGAAATGCCGAGGCCTTTGTTTTTCCTTCCCTTTACGAAGGTTTTGGTCTGCCTGTTCTGGAAGCGTTTTCGTGTGGATGTCCCGCGATTTTAAGCAATGCGAGCTCCTTACCTGAAATAGGAGGGGATGGGGCGATTTATTTTGACCCTTACGATAAGGAATCAATTACTAATTCCATTGAAAAAGTACTACATGATGAGGAATTCAGGGACAATTTGATTCAAAAAGGATACGAACGGCAAAAATTTTTCTCCTGGAAAAAGACCGCTGCGTCTACGAAAAAAGTTTACGAAAGTTTGTTACACCAATAATCATAGATTTTTTCAAGACTTTTTTCGATAGTACAAGTCGGCATCCATCCCGTATCATTTTGAAGTTTTTTATAACTTCCAATAAGTATGGGATTGTCAATAGGACGAAGTAGATCGGTGTTTTGTTCAATTGTAATGGGTATTTCACTCAAATCTGAAAGGATATTTACTATGTCTAGTATGGAATGACCCTCCCCGCTACACACATTATACACTTCACCGGTTATTCCGTTTTCGAGTATTGCATTGTATGCCGTAATAACATCTTCAATATCGATGAAATCCCGGATTATTGAACCCGCCCCGATTTTAATAATAGGTTTTTCATGATTTATTGCGATATCAGCAAATTGTTTAGCAATAGAACTTACAACGAACTTGTCACTCTGCCCGGGTCCGATATGATTGAATGAACGCGTACAACAAATATCGAGATTATATCCCCTTCCATAAATCTGCGCAAGATATTCCTCTGATACTCTCGCGACAGCATACGGATTCGCTGGAGCAAGGTTTTTTTCTTCGGTCAAAGGAAGATCGCTTTCTTTGACAATGCCATATTCTTCTGAAGAACCGACCGATAAAATCTTTGTATCGAGTTTTTGAAGCCTCACTGATTCCACAATGTTGAGAAATGCATTCGTATTATTGAGAAAAGATGCAAGCGGTTCTCTCCAGCTTTGAGCAACGGAACTAAACGATGCCAGATGAAGGATATAATCCGGCTGAATATCCCCGATTAGTGCCTGAATTTTTCCTGTATCGAGCAGATCACACTGATGAAAGATAATCGAATCTAAAATCTTGATTCCTGTTCTGAATAAAATCCCAAATTGGCTTAGATCTGCTTACTCCATGAATTATGAAATCAGAATTGTTATTCATTAGAGATTGAGTGAAATGTCCACCGACAAAACCACTGATTCCGGTTACGAGTATTGTTTTCATGGTAAAATAATAATAATTCGATTCCAAAATCTTTACAAATACGTCAATTCGGAATAGATTTTTGATAACGGAATGACTTTACCATGGTTTTTTCCTGAAAATGCTGTCCGTTCTCTGCGATTTGCTCCCATCTCAGGACTTGTTCGATGGGTTCTTTTTCAATATCCCGGTTAGTTGGTTAATCATAACGATATTTAGATGTGATGATAGCTGATTTCGGACAAGATACTTCCAATGTTACGAATTCATTTCATTGATAATAAGATTTGCAAAATATTCAGCACCAAAGGGTAAAATCTTTTCACTTCTGATGAAATCTTCAATAGCATGTAAATAATGCATATAATCATCTTCAGAAAGTTCGTTCATAAAATCAAATAATTCAGAATAATCGGAAAATTTTCTTTTATCGATAAAAGTGTTCTCCGGGATATAATCAGTAACATTTGAAGCCCCGAGATATATCGGTACACACCCGGCAAAAAAACAATCAAATATTTTTTCCGTGATATAACCCGGGAATATCACTGACATTCTCATAACAGATGGAAAATTTATATTGTTCTAATATTGTGCGTTTTGAGGTGATTTCTCCCCGGTAAGAAGAGTAATGTGGGAAAAATTTATCATAAAATGGTTGAAGAACAGGCTTTAATCGGGATAAGAGAGGATGGCAATGTAAGATCCCATCCTTTACCGTAGAGATCAAAAAGAGCAGGGCTGATTTTTTTCAAACCATCTAATTGCCCTGATTCTTTCTGAATAGAGTTCACGGGGCTGATTATTTTTTTTATTTCCCGCTATCAGACAACAGAATTTTGTTTTCCGGGATATATTCAATGAAATTGCATCCGGTATTTTGTTGGGTAAAAAAAATTTGAATATTTTTTTATTGTCGATTATGTCATCCCTCCAGGTGAAGATCTTTTTAAAATACCGATAATTTTCTTTTTTCCAGTTATCCGGTTTTATTATCTCATTTTCAAATAAAAAGAGATACAAATTCTTCAAATTTCATTTCGATTAATTTTTTCAGATATCGATTATGATTTCCCGGATAATCTAAAAAAATAATTGCATCATATGAATCCAGAGGTTCGGTATCAATTGTTGAAACCGATATACCTTGTTCCCGGGCAAACCTGAGCGAGATAATGAAAGGGATAAAGCAAATCATCACCGATAGGAGCCTGGATTTCCGGATTAAACATCCGGTTGTTGTTATAAATATTGTAAAAATTGTAAAAACCTATTTTCTTCATTTCAATCAGTTTTTATAGATATTCCTTATAATTTGCTAAATATCTGCCGAATACAAACATAAAAACCAGATACTAAAATATTAAAGGAGAGCCGGGTAAATATTGGAACTGTTTGAGGATACAATTTTTACATTGTTACGCGAATAGTAAAAATATAATTTACTTAAATCGGTTGTATTCCGGTGGTTGACACGAAAGTCGTAATTCTTGCAGGGGGATTGGGTACCCGTCTTAGTGAAGAAACTGTTATCAGACCCAAACCAATGGTAGAAATCGGGGGAAAACCCATTTTATGGCATATAATGAAAATTTATTCCTCATTTTGGTTTTAATGAATTTATTATCTGTCTCGGTTACAAAGGGTATATGATCAAGGAATATTTTGCCAACTATAACCTGCACATGTCAGATGTCACCATCGATATAAAAAATAATAAAATTGAAACGCATCACAATTTTTCCGAACCCTGGAAAATTTCCTTAATCGATACTGGTGATAATACAATGACCGGGGGCCGGGTAAAAAAAATCCAACCCTATATCGGGGATGAACCCTTCATGCTCACCTACGGGGACGGGGTATCAAATGTAAATATTCCGGAATTATTGAAATTTCACACTAAAAAGAAAAAAATTGCGACATTAACTGCCATAAGACCTCCCGGGAGATTTGGAGTGTTACAAATCCAGGAGGATCAAACTATTACCTCATTTCTCGAAAAACCAATGGGGGAGGGGGGTCATATCAATGGCGGTTTTTTTGTCTTCGAACCAGAATTATTTGACTATCTCAAAGATGACACAACAATTCTTGAAAGAGAGCCTTTGGAATCGTTAGCAAAAAAAGGCCAGCTAAATGCTTTCAAACATGAAGGATTCTGGTATGCAATGGATACCTTGCGGGATAAAAATTATCTTGAAGATGAATGGGCAACCGGAAAAGCCGCCTGGAAGCTGTGGGAATTAATGACCATTCATAAAAAACTGATTGATTCATACAAGGGTAAAACGGTACTTATCACCGGACATACCGGTTTCAAAGGCAGCTGGCTTGCTTTATGGCTGGAATCGTTGGGGGCTGAAGTTATCGGGTATAGTCTTGATCCGCCGACAGATCCATCAGTTTTTCAGGTAACCGGATTATCGGAACGTATGATTGATATCCGTGGAGATATTCTGGACTGCAATAAAGTTTTTGAAACCGTAAAAAAATATCGTCCGGATTTTATCTTTCATCTTGCCGCTCAACCTCTCGTTCGCCTTTCATATAAAAATCCTCTTGATACATTTAACATAAATGTTATGGGTACTGCAAATATTCTTGAATCGATTCGATTATCTCAGTATCCCGACGACCTGTGTCTGTATTACGAGTGACAAATGTTATGAAAACAGGGAATGGGCCTATGCTTATCGGGAAAATGATCCTCTTGGAGGGTATGACCCCTACAGCGCAAGCAAGGGAGCGGCTGAACTTGTTATTGCCTCATATCGGAAAAGTTATTTCAGTCCCGGGAAAGCAAAATTCCATGGTTTCCTTATCTTCAGCAAGAGCAGGTAATATCATTGGAGGTGGAGACTGGGCGGAAGATCGAATTTTCCCCGATTGTATACGAGCTCTGGTTAAAGAGAAACCGGTTGAGATCCGGAACCCCCATGCAATCCGCCCCTGGCAATTTGTGCTGGATCCATTATTCGGATATCTGCTGCTTGCATTAAAGATGAAAGATAGACCCGGAAGTATATGCAGATGCATGGAATTTTGGTCCATCTCATTCGAATTCAATAGAGGTTCAAACCCTTACGGAAAAAATTCTTCGGGAATGGGGAAGCGGGACACTGGAAGCAAATGTCTCAAAATGAAAATGCCCCTCATGAAGCAGGTTATCTTATGCTGGATACTGCAAAATCGATGACGAGATTAGGGTGGAAACCGGTTTACGATATTGATGACGCAATTCAAAAAACCGTTGAATGGTACAGGAAGTATTATTCGGGGAAAGATGATATGTACAATTTTTCTTTGGAACAGATTAAAAAATATATGAAAGATGCAACAAAAAAATAACAATACCTATTGTTGTCATAGTCCGGAAAAAATTTTCGGCTAAAAGTAAAATCCTGATTAGATTATATCATAACAGATAATTAGAAACTGTCTGATTTACCATTCATTATTAACACTAAAAAACCGGTATATATCACATCGGATGTGATCCATCCTGAAACGAAATCGCGGGTATTGGTCATGAGTTCATTGAGCGGGGAGAAAGTTTTCATTACCGGTGCAACCGGATTTATTGGTTCAAACCTGACCCGTAGATCTCTCGAAAGGGGAGCAGAGGTTTTCATCAATATCAGAAATACTTCAGATACGTGGAGAATCAGAGATATTCTTAATGAGGTCAACCCAATTCCCGTGGATATTACAGAATATGAAAAATTAAAAGATTCGTTAAAGGAAATTCAGCCTGATGTGATTTTCCATACCGCGGCATATGGAGGAAGTGCGGATCAAAAAAATACAGAAAAAATTATTGAAACCAATATTATCGGGACTGTGAACCTGATACGGAGTTGCAGGGATATAAATGTTAATTTGTTTGTAAACACCGGAACTTCTTCAGAGTATGGAATGAAAAATTCGGCAATAAAAGAATCTGATCTTCTGGAACCTGTCACCGAATACGGAGTTTCAAAAGCTTCTGCAACGCTATTTTGTCAGACTAGCGCGGTCACGCAAAACCTGCCGATAGTCACCCTTCGCCTGTTTTCACCTTATGGTCCGTATGAACAAAAAACCCGGCTTATTCCATCCGTAATACTTGCCGCACTGCAAAAAACGAATCCCAGAATCACATCGCGGCAATTTGTAAGGGATTTCATTTTTATTGAGGATGTGCTCGATGCATATGAGGCAGTAATCGACGTCAAAAACGCTTCCGGGAAAATATTCAATATAGGTTCCGGTCAGCAGCATTCAGTTGGGGAAGTGGTTGATACGGTTATCGATCTTCTTGGAAATGAAGTAACATACGAAGTCGGCATTCCCCAGAGATGGAAGAACGAACCACACATTCTGGCAGGCAGATATCGAACAGGCAATTTCAGAATTAAATTGGAAGCCCCGATATTCATTCGGAAAAGGCCTCGCTGCGACAATTGACTGGTTTAAGGTAAATAGAGGACTCTACGCATAATTATGGAACTCACATGAAAATTTCAGATTATGTCATAAACACTCTCGCCGCTGAAGGGGTCACTCACATCTTCGAAGTTTGTGGAGGTGCATTGAGTCATCTCCTGGATTCCATCTACGGGAGAAGCGATATTCGGACAGTCTCCATGCACCACGAAATGGCTGCAGCAATAGCAGCAGAAGGGTACTCCCGTGCAAGCGAAAACATTGGAGTCGCCATGGCGACGAGCGGTCCCGGGGCAACAAACCTGATAACTGGTATCGGGAGTTGTTATTTTGATTCCATTCCCTGCCTTTTCATAACAGGTCAGGTGAATACGTATGAATATAAATTCAGCAAACCTGTCAGGCAGATTGGATTTCAGGAAACGGATATTGTCAATATCGTAAAACCAATCGTGAAGTATGCAGTGCTCGTCAAAGATCCTCAGGATACACAGGAACTATTGGAAAAATCAATTGTTATTGCAAAAACAGGACGCCCCGGCCCGGTTCTCATTGATCTTCCGCTCAATATCCAGAGATCAATTATCGAACCATCAACGCACTCTGTCAATAAATTCCCTTCTGATTCCGAAATTCCTGATGAAAAACTTATCAATAAAATAAAATCCCTGATGAAAAACTCCTCACGCCCTTTAATCCTTGCCGGAGGCGGTGTAAGATCATCAAAGGCAACCAAGGAACTCTTCGATTTTGCTCACATTACCGGTATCCCGGTTGTAGTATCCCTGATGGGACTTGATTCATTTCCCCACGATGATCCGCTGTATATTGGATTGATTGGAACATACGGAAACCGTTATGCAAATTTATCCATTGCCAATACAGATCTGTTAATAGCTTTGGGTACACGGTTTGATACACGCCAGACCGGCACAAAACCTGAAACGTTTGCACGAGCAGCAACAATCATTCATGTCGATATTGATGCTCAGGAACTGAATAACAAAATCAAAGTTGATCTTCCCTTAAATATGGATATTAAGGACTTTTTAGTGTCATTAGACCTTAATTCCTACAATTTTCTTCCGGGTAATTATACCTCCTGGCTTGAATGGATACATCACAACAAATCGAGATACTCTTTGGAATCCGGTTCTGAAAAAAATAACAATATCACCCCTTACGATTTTTTCAGAGAAATATCGAAAAAGATTCCCGATGATGCAATTATTTGTGTCGATGTCGGCCAGAATCAGATGTGGGCGGCACAGACCCTTGAGGTCAAAAAAGATCAGAGATTTTTTACCCAGGGGGGGATGGCTTCAATTGGATCTGCATTGCCCATGGCAATTGGTGCTTCCTTTGCAAAACCTGATCGGATGATCATCGTGATTACCGGCGATGGTGGTTTTCAACTGAATATTCAGGAATTACAGACGGTTTTTTATCACAACTTACCCATTAAAATTATCCTGCTCAATAATAGCGGATATGGCATGATTCGCCAGTTTCAGGAGCAGTACTTTGAAGGGCGTTTCCAGTCATCAGTAATTGGATATAGCAACCCGGATTTCCAGAAAGTTGTAAGCGCATACAATATTTCAAGCAGGAAAATATCGTTCAAGAAAGAGATTAAATCATCACTTGAATCACTCTTTTGCGATTCCAGGCCAGGGTTCCTGGAGGCAAATATCGATACAAAATTCAATGTGATCCCCAAACTTTCGGTCAATAAGCCTGTTGAAGATCAGGAACCTGAGTTATCGAGGGAAGAGTTACAATCAGCTATGATTATCGACATTCTTCCGGAGGAGAATAATTTATGAATAAAGAGGATGAAATCCGGCTGGAAATATTTTCAAAAATACGAGATCTCCACGAGCTGCAAAAACAACCGGGGCTGACTTTTATTCCCGGCACTTCCCCCGTTCCCTATGGAGGCCGCGTCTTTGACGAGAAAGAAATGATCGCCCTCGTTGATGCATCTCTCGATTTCTGGCTCACAACCGGACGTTATGCAGAACAGTTTGAGAAAGGACCTGGCTGAGTTTCTTGGCATGAAATATTGCCTCCTGACAAATTCAGGATCTTCTGCAAATCTTCTTGCAGTTTCTGCCCTCACATCTCCCAAACTCGGCGAGAAAAGATTGAAACCCGGTGATGAAGTTATCACAACAGCATGCGGTTTTCCGACAACCCTCAACCCGATTATTCAGAATAACCTTACTCCGGTATTTGTTGACGTTGAAATTGGAACCTATAACATCCAGATCGATCATATCGAGAACGCGATATCGGAAAAAACAAAAGCAATCATTATCCCGCACACACTGGGAAACCCTGCAGATTTACATCAGATTTCTGAACTGGTTAAGAAATATAATCTATGGTTTATCGAAGACAATTGCGATGCTCTCGGTTCACAGTATCAGGGAAATTTCACCGGGACTTTCGGCCATATGTCCACGTGCAGTTTCTATCCTGCCCACCACATCACAATGGGAGAGGGTGGTGCAGTTCTCACAAATGATCCTCTTCTTAAAAAGATCATTCTGTCATTCCGTGACTGGGGACGGGATTGCTGGTGCGAACCTGGGTGCAATGACTCCTGTGGGAAACGATTTGGGTGGAAACTTGGAGATCTTCCCGAAAGATATGACCATAAGTATATTTATTCCCACATTGGATACAATCTCAAAGTCACTGATATGCAGGCAGCGATAGGGGTTGCCCAGCTCCAGAAACTGCCAGTCGTTTATCGAACAGCGGAAGAAAAATTTTGTTCGGCTTTTTAATGCGCTGGAGAAATATTCACAATTTGTTGTTCTTCCCAGTGTTGCGAAGGGTGCCGATCCAAGCTGGTTCGGATTCCCTCTTCTTGTACGCGATGATGCGCCTTTCTGTCGTTGGGATCTTATTGAATATCTTGAAGATCACAAGATCGCTACCAGAATGCTCTTTGGAGGTAATCTCACTAAACAGCCCGCATATGAAGGAGTCCGATATCGTGTAAGTGGTTCTCTGAAAAATACCGACGCAGTGATGGACAATCTATTCTGGGTGGGAGTATATCCTGGGATTACCATAGAGATGCTGAATTATATGATTGCTATGTTTGACAGATTTTTTGCGAGATATGTATAAATCTTCAGATTAGGTCCTGAGAGATGAATCCATTTTTTCTCGAAAGGATATATCACGGTAAAGCGGATAAGGGAGTGTTTATGCCAGAAAATGTGATTAAATATATCAGGCATTCGTTCTACCGGAGCAAGACCATGCGATACCGGACTGTTGAACAAATCGACAGGGAGATGCGATAGTGCAAACTCCTCGAATCCAGGAGCCATTGGTAAGTATATGTATTCCAATGTATAATGCAGAAAAAACTATTAAAAAAACAATTGCTTCGATAACTGGTCAGATATACAAAAATATTGAAATCATTATTGTCGATAACTGCTCTACGGATACTTCGGTAAAAATTGTTCAGATGTGTGATGATCCCCGGATAAGACTCATTCAGAACGACACTCACTTTCCCAGTGCGGAATTAAACTGGAACCGCTGTTTTGCTTTTGCAAAAGGAGAGTATATGGCAATATTCCATGCCGATGACATTTATCTGCCGGATATGGTTTCGCGTCAGGTCGAAACATTCAGGAGTTTTCCAACGGTCGGGGCTGTTTTCACCCATGGGGAATATTATCAATGAGAACGGTGCAGTTATCGGACAGTTCAGGCTTCCTCCTGAAATTAAGGGTGGTGAACCATATGCTTATCAGGAAATATTCAATTCAGCCCTTGAATATGCTGATTTTTTACCGACTCCAAGTGCTATGCTCCGACGAGATATTTATTTGAAATTTTCACCTTTCAGATATGATCAATTTGGGTCTGCATCCGATTTTGACATGTGGTTACGAGTGACAGCATACACACCTATAATAATTCTGGATGAAAAATTGATGCAGTATCGTGTCAGCAAAATGCAAGGGACGAATATTCTCAATCGCTTAAGAACACAGGGATCAGATTTTTTTAAAGTAATGGATTTCCATATCACACGAAATAAAGACACAGTGAAGATTTCGGAAAAGGCAATGAACAGTTACGATCTTTCACGATTCGGAGATCAACTAATCTGCGCTCGGAATTCTCTCTCCAAAAAGAACGGGACAGAATTCAAAGATCAAATAAGAAACATTCCCTGGATAAAATATCTCAAAATAGTGATTCAAAATCCACGATTACTTTATAAAAAATTTCAGCTATATTCCTATTTTCGCATATTCAAGGTCCAGAGATAAAGTATCTCGTTTTACACAACTACTACTTCTGCTTTCTATGGTACCGTTTCCCCAGATCAGGTTTTGGTTGCGGGATCAGAAATCAGGTTTTCTCACAGTATTAAGATTCTAAATTATCCCCATCTCACTCAGCCGTGCCGGCAGATACGTCTTCGTCACAAAATCGAGCCCCCGGGCCGCAAATGCCTGCTGTTCTGACTTCAGACCCAGACTAATCTGCAGGTTGATCTGTTTCTTCCAATAATCTGTTGCAAACCTGGGATCGGTCAGTTCCGCATTCAAAGCCTCCACATCCTTGTCTGACAACTTATCGGATGGCAGGTTGTAATCTCTTATATCACTTGGCTGCAGTCCCAGAAACTGTGCCCGGGGTGTTGCCAGCAACTCCGACATATGCGCACTCTTGATCGAGCCATAGGCAACCGATGCAAAGATGCGGTAGGACCATGGATCACCATCAGTGAAAACAAGGACCGGCAGATTCCAGGTGGAACTGATCTTGTTCAGCATCCGCCGGGTGGAACGCGCCGGTTGTCCCTTCAGGTGAACAAGGATCGCATTGTGCTCCTCGTCAAACCCGTTCTCAATAAGCCGGTCATACATACCACCCGTTTCCAGAGCGATCACAAACTTCGCATCATTGTCGACAAACTCAATATTTTCGACATTATTGGGGATCGTATACCCTGCCTGCCCCACATCATCCTGGCAATGAATCGCCCGCATTCCTCTGCGGGTCTCTTCCCGGATCCGCATCGGGCCATAAATGGACGCACCATTCTCTTCAGGATGGAGATGGAAACCTTCCCGGGGGACTTCTGAGATAATCTCAAGATCTTCAATAAGAAAATTACTCTCTTCCTGAGCCCCGAACTTCGCCCGCTTCCATCCTTCAGAGATATAATACATCTCTCTCAGTGTTGATGATCGGTTTTCTTTCAGTTGCTGTTTGATAAACCCGATCACGTACGCCATCTTTAAGAGGTGTGTGGCGCTCTTGGCGGAAGCTGCGGTACGGAGGCTCTCTTTGTCGCCGTATTTCCAGACTTCGCTTGCATCATCATATTCAATGTTATATTTGGTCCGTGTGGGGAGCGAAATGGAGGGGATCTCACCGGACTTCATCTGTTCATACCATGCATTTGCTATCCTGAGCAGCGCCGTCATCGATTTTTTTTCCAGTTCCTCTTTAGACATCGAGATCCACCACCATCTTCTTATTATCGTCAATTCCCCGGATTTCGAGTCTGTCCTCCACCCTTACCGGCATAAGTTACACGCCATGCAGTCTGCGGAGGTACCCTGGCTTTCCAGACTTTGGTAAACTGACCATCAATCTCGCTGACAAAGTCGGCTCTGGGAAGTGCATCCGCCGCATTATCGGAAGAAATATGATAGACAGTTATCTCTCCTTCGTGCCCGGTATAATTATTCACCTCGATAGTTACCTTTCCTTCGCGAGTCCATTTCTTGGCGATCAGCTTGCGCATGAGCTTGCCTTCAATTGGTGATGTGTCTACGAGGGGTTTTTCTACAATTTCACTCACTTTTGCTGCAATCTCCGGGATGATAGCACAGACTGCGCGGGCACGATCTTCCGCAACCTTGTTTTTGTCCCTTCGGGATACAAAGAGTTTGAGATCACGCCCCAGATCCTGTAATGCGAGGATAATCTCCTTTTCAATCTCCGGAATGCTGGCGATTGCATCCTTGCTCTCGCTGGTGAAGGGAACATTTGTAGAAGCGACATGAACGAGGATAAGAATGGGTCCTGTCGGGAGCCCCTGCTGGGAAATGTTGTACGATTTCCAGTTGACATTTGAGACACAGCTGGTAATGGCACACGCACCTTGCTGATACATCAGGGGAACCCGGTTGGCGAAACGGAGGATGGTTGCGTTCCCTTCCGGGGAAAGTTTTCCCCCGTAACCAATCGCGGCCTCCACCACGAACGAGTGTCCGGAGAAAACTGAACTGGGGCGGGTGCGAGCCGTAACAAAGTCCATCTGGAATTCCTTATCGAGTCCGCGCCGGATCAGTTCTTCCCCAATGGGTGAGAGGCACTGAGTGGACAGTGGAGCAGGAACCGCAACTGCCTGCATGGCTGCGAGGAGTTCCTTGAGTTCATTCGCAGTGAGTCCTTTCACCTTTACGGTACTTTTGAGCCCGGCCTTATCGCACATCTCCTGTGCACTTTTTTTGCCGACCCTGCTGAAACCTTCTACAAGAAAATCTCCAAGTTTCTGATCGCTTGCTGCCGCCATTCTTTTCAGCTGTCCGAACTCAATACCATGCGGGTGCGGCTGGATTGCAAGAGGGCAGGCAATAATCTCATGACTCACCCGGTCAAAGGTGAAGGCTTCCTCATCAAGTTCCACTCTGAACCGGGCGTGGGGATTCACAATTGAAGTATACTTGAGATACTCGAGAAGTTTCTTCTTGGCCGACATCGTGCTTTTAAACTCGATTTGTACCCTGGTTCCGTGGATCCTATCCCATTCAAATGGCTGCTGGGAGATTATGTCAGGTTCATTTGTCTCGATCCTGATCTGGATCTCACTTTTGAAGGCAGATTCTTTTGCTCCTGTCCGTGAGATAACGATAGTCGGAACGCCGCTGGTGAGCTGGGCATAGAGCACCGCCGCCGAGATCCCGATTCCCTGCTGCCCCCGCGTCTGGCGGATCTGGTGGAAGCGCGAACCGTAGAGGAGTTTTCCAAAGACATAAGGCACCTGAGCAGGTACGATACCAGGCCCATTATCTTCAACGATAATCCTGAAAATATCATTTGAGACTTTTTTTATACTGATAAAAATATCCGGGAGTACCTGTGCCTCTTCGCAGGCGTCCAATGCATTGTCAACTGCCTCCTTGATGGTGGTGATTACCCCCCGGGTAGGGGAATCAAAACCAAGGAGATGTTTATTCTTCTCAAAGAACTCTGCGACACTGATACTACGCTGCTGCTTTGCCAGCTCATCAGCGAGCACCATGTAACCCCACCTCGGCTATGGCTGATTCAGGATCCAGAGTCTTCTGTTCACCACTATGCAGGTTCCTGAGAGTAATATTCCCGGATTCTGCTTCACGCTGGCCAATCACTATTGCAAAATCAGCGGTTTTTGATGCATGAGCAAGCTGGGCGCCCAACCCCCGTTCCATGAGATCCATTTCTGAACGAATACCAGCTTCCCGAAAAATACGGGCGACTTCCCGAGCATGATTACGGCCCTCATTCGTGCAGACTATGGCAACAACGGTATCTTTTTTCTGCTGTTTTTCTCCAAGGGAGACCATAACCCGGTCAAACCCAATGGCAAACCCGCAGGATGCAACATCGTCACCGCCAAAAAGATGGGCGAGACGATATGCACCACCCCCGAGAATCTGGTTTTCTGCGCCCAGGTTCTGCGCAAAACCTTCGAAAACAATTCCTGTATAATAATCCAATCCACGGGCAATTCCAAAATTAAGAGTATAGTTCACACCAGCTTCATCAAGCGTAGATATTGTCCTGTAAATGCGCTCTTTTTCAGGAATGGAGCCGGCAATTTCAAATGCCTCTGAGAGATCGCAGCAATCAACGAGGGAAATAAGGGAATTGCCGAGATCAGGTTTTTGTAGGGAATCGAGGGTATCTTTCAACCCGTCAAAATCCTTCTTATCCAGATGTGCCATCACTTTTCGCTGAACACCGGGCTGGAGATCTTTGAGCAGGTTTTTCATGAATGAGAGATGTCCTACTTTCAAATCATACGTTACATCCGTAGAGTTGAGGATATCAGCCGCAAGCATGATAGCCTCAGCATCTGCCAGCGCAGTATCGGCTCCAATAAGCTCCACACCGAACTGCCAGAACTGGCGATACCGCCCTTTTTGTGGGCGCTCATACCGGAAGCAGTCAGCAAAGTAGCACCATCGCAAAGGTTTTGGCGCAACCTTTGCTTCGTTTACATACATCCGGATAACAGGTGCGGTGATTTCAGGCCGCAGGGCAAGCTTGCGTCCTCCTTTATCCTCGAAAACATACATCTCTTCAATGATCCCTTCACCAGAGCGCATCGTGAAGAGATCAAGATCCTCGAATTCCGGAGTGCAGACTTCCCGGTAGCCCCAACGGCGTGCTATCTCCCGCATCCGCCATTCGATCATACGCCGCGCTTCCATCTCGTCCGGTAAAAAATCCCGCGTCCCTCTCGGTTTTTGAAGCATCAGACAAATCCCTTTTCTATACTGTTTGTACTTGAGTTATTTCTTATCCGCCTTGCGGATTGGTACGCTGCCAAGAAACCGATTAAGCGTTCCTTCACTTCTCCAAACTTTCTCACGTTCGATCCTGCCCTGTAAATACAATGCGCCAAGGATCAGACCTAATCCAAGCAACTCATGGTTGTATTCCGTGAAAACAACACCAAGTGTTGCCAGAGCACCATATGCCACTCCCCAATATGCTGCTTTCCGGTACCCGGGAGTCCGGTCCGGAAAAAGATCCGCGCATCACGAAGCCAGAGAAACAGGGTAGCTGCGGCTCCGGCAATTGCAACATACGTGAGGTACGACATACTTATGAACTAACTTATTATACGCCGTTCCATATCTGTATTATTACGATCATGAATCCAAACCTGGTGCTGCAGAATGTATTATCGCGTTACAAGAGCGGTGATATCTCACTCGAGAGCGCAGCGGAAGAAATAGAAGGGATACGACTTGACCATGTAGGTGATTTTGCCTGTCTCGACCTCGGGAGGGCGATGCGATGCGGAATGCCTGAGGTTGTTTTAGCCGAAGGTAAAGATTCTGCGCACCTTGCCCAGATTGCAGTCAGGCATACGGAAGCCACTGGCCGCTGTATCATCACGCGCGTTATCCCTGAGCAGGTAGTCTCCATAAAAAATTTTGCAGAGAACAGGGGGATAGTAACCCACTATCATGAAGCGGGGCGGGTGCTCGTGCTGGCAAAAGGAACTGTTCCGAAAATCACCGGAGGTGTAGTAGCGTTAATCACTGCCGGTACATCTGATATCCGGGTAGCAGAAGAAGCAAAAATCATTGCTGAGGAGATGGGATGCGAAGTACGAACTGCATATGACGTTGGAGCAGCAGGTATCCACCGTCTTTTTCCCGCACTCAAACCTTTGCTCTCTGCCCAGGTTTTTATTGTCTGTGCAGGACGGGAAGGAACCCTCCCTGCGGTTGTTTCTGGTCTCGTGGATAAGCCCGTTATCGGCGTTCCTGTCAGCACAGGCTATGGATATATGGGTGAAGGCAGGGCAGCCCTCGCAAGCATGCTTCAGTCCTGTTCGGTTATTGCTGTTGTTAATATCGATGCTGGTTTCACCGCAGGTGCATTTGCCGCACGAATTGCGAATTCAGGAGCAAAACCATGAAACGTGGATTTTATATTGGGAGATTTCAGCCTTATCATAACGGACACCAGTCGGTACTTGAACATATCGCACATGAGGTGGATGAAATTGTAATCGGTATAGGCAGCGCTCAGCTTTCGCACCTGACCGACAACCCGTTTACCGCAGGGGAACGGGTTCTCATGATCACCCGGGCGCTCGCATCACTTGGTTGCCCGTTCTATGTTATTCCTATTGAGGACATCAAGCGGAACTCCCTCTGGGTTGCCCATGTCTTATCGATGACACCTCCCTTTGATCTTTGTTACTCTTCGAACCCTCTCGTTGTGCAGCTCTTCAGTGAGGCAACTATCAAAGTTCAATCACCCGCGATGTATGAGCGCGAGACCCTGAGCGGGACCGAAATCAGGAGGCGTATGCTGAAAGGGGAGCCATGGAAAAACCTCGTTCCTCCCACAGTTGTTCAGGTCCTTAAAGAGATTCATGGTGTAGAACGACTTCGCCAGATTTCCCAAAAAGATTAGCCAATAAAAGAATAACGATTGAATATATTAGTAAAAACAATCCAATCCCGGTGAAACCCATGTACAAATTCATTAAAGATTTCCTGAAACAAAAAGAACCGGAGAAATTTACCCTTTCGTTTGATGCAATTCCGACATGGCTCGATGAACGTGAGAAGACTTCACGGATTTTACTTGAAAATGAAACTGATGTGCCGATACAGAATATCAGAAATGCAACCGCGCAACTGCAACATATTGTCAACCGGATTGCTGACGCTGAACATGATCCGGCGATCCATCCAAAACTCAAAAGTATCGCAAAAAATTCACTTCCTTTATTTGTTAAAGCGATGACAGCCTCACTATCCAAGGAACTTCCGGAAGATATTGAAGGATTTTATTCTGCAGCGGTTGAATGCGTGAAAGGATGTCTCAACAGCACACGCGGGCAGGGCCGGTACCTGCAGGTAGTATTTCCCGAAGAGATGAAGGAAGTCAAAACCGGGATCGATGCTATCGGGCGTGAGATGAATGCGATAACTGCCTTGCTTACAACTTACAGAAAACAGAAAACGTTGATCATCACAATACGAACGTTGCACGATGCGATACTCGATATCAGAACCGATTTTAAAAAATCTCTTGAAAAAGACAAGCGGATTACAACTCGTATCACCGAAATTACGCATCGGATTTCGGCCATTGAAAAAGAATTGATGGATTTGGCCACGGATTCAGGAATGACAGAGGTCAGCCAAAAAAAATCCGCACTGAGTGAGATGGAAAAGAAACGGGATGAGAAAAGTCGTTCCTACACGGCTCACTCAATGACTGCTGCACATGTTTTCAGAAAAGCAGAAAAAATTGCCACAAAACAACGACATACTACAGAAATTTCAACTCTCCACCATATAGTAGAACTTCTCTCAGATCACACGGCTCCAGATGCAAAAGAACTGGAATCTTCTCTTACCATTGCATGTCCTATCGCAAAACGGATGATCGATGCCGGGGAAATCGTACTAAAGAACAAGGAAGAACGTGCAATTTTTTCTGATACCGGAAGATTCTGTACTGAAATGTGCACCATCTGCACGGATATTATTACGCAGGATTTGGCATGTGAAAATGTGCAGGATTCGCTCTTATCCCACCCGGTTCTTGCAGTGATGAATTCACTTGAACGGGAAAAAACCCAACTGGAATATATGCTGGGAAAGGAGCACCAGTCCAGAAAAGATCTTTCGGAATGGAGCGAGAAAACACAAGGGAGGATCCCGGCTCTTATTGAAGAACTCCATAAAAAAATTGAAGAAATTGGTGGGGGAAGCGTGCAACTTCAGATAGATGACCTCATACCGGCGAGAGAGTAGAGCACCGGGACACTTATAAGGTTAATAAGTATCATTTTCATCTTCTTCCATATCCAAGAACAACTCATCGATATTTTCGACAACCCACTGAATTTTTTCCTGATTGAGATCCTCGGCAAACAACCTGTTCATGGGTTCCAACACCGTCTTTTGTATGATCCGACAGACCCTCAGTTCGGGTCGTTTTTTTATCGTTATCTGATGTTTATATCCACAAAATCACTGAGATCGCTTTGGCTGGCAGAAAACTCGTCTGACCATCCATAGCAGTCATGGAGCATCTGTGCGATCACATCGGAAAATGTCATGTTCCCACGTTTTAACATGAGAAGCGCCTCATACACTTCGGGATCTATTCGAATTGAACGCCCCTCGTTTGCACGAGGCATATTTACCACTTTGTGGTTACATTATATAAAGTTATCCCAAAAACTATGTCTGACTTTATATGCAGTCCCTAAAACAGTCGCAAATTGGAGAGATCTGAATTAATTCCATCAGACTTTGTTTTTGCATCGTAGAGTCGATTTTTAAAAAAAATTACTTTTAATTAATGTATCTCGTTACTATAAATGCAGGATTTTAATTTTTTTAAATTTTTTGAGTCAAAAAAATTTTATTTTCCTGTCTTTTTTCCTGAAGAATTTAAAATCCCAGTCTTAAGTGAGAAATTGGGATAGTTCTCTCACATAAGTCCTGAGAAAACCTTGAGAAATTTCAGATGAAATTATTTTAAACCCTGGAGTTGATGCGAATAAACGAAAACGTAGTAAAATCCGTGAATGCAAATTCGGGTTCATCTCCATGACACCCACCGACACGCAGAAGCGAAGGAACATCAAGCGGGATCCTCGCTACTTCAATATGGTATTCGTCTTCGTGTTTTTTTACTGGTAAAGGTTCCAGTTCAATCGGGTTCTCGACTATTCCGTCTGGTGTTTTCCTACAACAGATGTTCTGATGCTGGTGACCGCAGCACATATGGGTGAGCCCCCGGACTGCCAGTGCCTCAAACGCCATTGGTGCAGTATAGTGGAACCCGGCAAAAGAATCCCCGGATTCATGAGAAAGTCTCTGCCAGCACTTAAGCCGAAGTGTCTGTTTTCCAAGATCGAGAGGTCCACCATGAACGAACAGCATTCCTCGATCCGACCATTCCATGGGCATGCTATCAAAGACGGAAAGAAGCGGTGAGCTTCGCATCTGCTCATGGCGGTAAGTACTTGCCGGATCACTTCCGCTTACCAAAAGCCTGTTGAGAAAAGCGTGATCATGATTGCCGAGCACCGAAAAAAGTCGATATTCTTTTGAGAGAGTATGGATCATCTCAAGAGTTTCCTGAGGACGGTCTCCCCGATGAACAAGATCCCCCAGATTTACCAGAATATCTACAGGACCGAATGCCTCCCGGAACAATGGGGTCTGTATACATGACGCAAGTGCACGGATTGCCACCGAATCTGCATGAACGTCAGAAAAGATTACTGCACCCATAATGGTGGCACAGTATTAGTGTTTCCTTCTCATAAAAGCCGATGATACCTCGGGTTATGGCAATCGTAAACCAAATAATTAAGATATGTTCATGTCCGAGAAATTCCAAGGTACTACCGGAATAACTGGATGGACAGGTATCGAACAATTGGAAGACGATAGTACTTTCAAATCAACATCCTCATTAATTTGATTCTTTCAGAAAATCAAAGGTGGATCTGACGCCATGGAACGATTCCTTACCGAATATATTAATCGCCTGAGACCCCATTTTACGGGGTTTCCGGTTGGAACCGCGCACGAGATAGCATCGGCATTTCTTGCCTTCAAATTCGGACTTTACGCTAATGCAGTATATGAATGCACCCAGGCCATCTCAATTATTCCTGATAGCGATGCATACACTGCGTTAAAAAAAGCGCTCTCAATCGTCCGGGCAAACGCACAGGATCTCGAAAATTCACAGTTTACACCGGATTTATCAGTATCATTCTCCGAAAATGAACACCAGTACGTCCCCATCATTCTTCCTCCGGATCAAATCGAAGATTCCGGCAAACTCGAGCTGGACAACGCACTAATCCTAATCTATTGCGTGGCAGTTCTTACCTCACCTGATGATGAAGAGGCAATGGCAGAACATCGTAAATTCATTATCAGAATCCTGAATGGGTACAAGAAGGCGCTGGGAATCAGCTGATCGCATCCTTCATCAAATCACCTCAATTTAAAAAAACTGTCTGGCCACTACACCTTTTTTGGCCGGGCTCACCTTGTACGATATACCCTTTGAAATAAAAAAAACGGCGATTCAATGTGAATTCAACAAATTATCTAACTGAAGGCCATCTCTTCCGCGGGCTTATCACCATTTCACTACCCATTATTGCAAGTAATCTTCTCCAGAGTGTGCTGGAGGTAGTCGATCTCTACTTTGTGGGCAGACTGGGTGCGGATGCGATAGCCGGTGTTGCCATGAGCACCACGATTATCTTTGTCCTCGCAACATTCGTGGTCGGTCTTGTCACGGCCACCACTGCATTTATTTCGCGCCACTATGGAGCACAGGAACATGATGCAGTAGGATTGATCGTTCAGCATTCTCTCTATATCGGTCTTGCTTTTTCACTTGCGATCTCTGTATTTGGGTTGTTCTTTTCAAAAGATCTTCTGTTATTGCTCGGAGCGAACGAAATTGTTGCCACACTCGGCTCTGCTTATCTTTCGGTGCTTTTTTTAGGAATTTTCACAATGATCGAACTTTGGATCGTTATAAGCTCTTTCCAGGCTTGCGGGAACTCACTGACTCCCATGATCCTGATGGTAGGAGTAAATATCGTCAACATAATCTTAAACCCGCTATTGATCTTCGGTCTTGCGGGGATCCCAGCTTTTGGTATTGCAGGATCTGCCCTTGCAACTATTCTCTCACGAGGAGCAGGACTGGTGATTGGTATGCTTCTCCTTGTCCGATACTCGAGCCACCTCACATTCCCGAAAACATGGACCCTGGATATCAAGCTGATCTGGCGGATACTTACGGTCGCCATACCAAACTCTGTCCAGTCCGGTCTACGCAGCGGCACTTTTTTGGTAATGATGGCGTTTGTTGCAGTGTACGGTACTGCTTCGATTTCCGGATATGGTATTGCTGAACGACTTGAACTTATTGCTCTTATGCCCGGTTTTGCCATCGCTACGGCAACTGCAGTAATCGTTGGACAGAACCTCGGCGCAAAAAAGCCGGACCGCGCAGATGAGGGTGTGAAACTTGGGCTTATATTCTATGGAACTATCATGTTCGCAGTATCGATCCTTTACTACGCGTTTGCCTACCAGCTGATCTGGTTCTTTGATCCGAGCGGTGAAAGCATTACAACCGGAGTATCCTACTTCCAGACTGTCGCGCCCTTCTATATCATTATGGCCGTAAGCATCATTCTTTCGTTTGCACTGAACGGCGCCGGAGATACAAAAAAACCGATGTATGCCACCCTTGTATCCATGATTATGATCCAGATCCCGTTGGGCTACTTCCTGCCGCAGCACTTCGGCTTTGGAATTACCGGTATCTGGATCGCTGTAATTACTGGTATTGTTATCCAGGCATTCCTGCTTGCCATGATGTACCTGAACGGCAGCTGGAAACGGGTTACATTGTGAATAAAATCAAAATAAAATAAGGGTGCTGTACCAACTCAGCCCCTGATTTTTTTCTTTTTCGACCGCAATTTCGAGAAAATTATGTGACTAAAACTGAAATAAAAAAATGATATTGATTTTAGGAATTCTTTTTCGTGTTGATGGCTCCTGCATTCTCGTCTATCGCATTGTGGGGGTCGCCTCAGCGGCGGGGGGTGGAGGCTTTGCTAAAAACCCCCAGGAGCGTGATAACTATTGATGAGAGTATCATTTTCACAAGATTTTACGGAAAAATCAGGGGTTAAAATAACACTTTACCCAAAATAAAACTGTTTTTCAGGTCAATTTCAAAGAAAAAATCAGAGGCTGTCAAGACTGACGCCGCCGAAGTCCTGGGCAACCTGTTGAATATCCCTGACGCCAAACGCCGTCTGGACCATATTCAGTTCGAGACTATTCGCAGCATCACACATATAATCCAGGATGTCAACGGAGAGTTCCTTTTGTATCTTGCTCTTGCGCAACTGGTCAACAAGTGCAGCCATCTTCTCTGGAGGTTCCATGCGGAGTTTTGCGAGGCTCATGACACACATATAAATCCGTGTTAAATTCCGGTCGGTCCCGGTAATAGTGTCAAAGAAATTCCTGATTACCTGTGCCTGATAGATATCTCCACCCATGAATCCACCTCCTTCCCACTCTGTAGGTAATTCCTCTGTTCGAATTATCTTTATAAAAGGTTTGTGGCAAAAAGATCGTCTGGAGCAAAAAATTAGCGATTTTAACCGTTATTTTCCTCGTGAGCGGCGGAATTGTCTGACAATAAGACGCCGTGCGTCTTACTTTACCGTTTTGCCCCCCACTTATTTCGCTGCACTTACAATTTTGATAATATCTCCGTCCTTGAGTACGTGATTTTCCTTAATTCGCATTTTGGTCCGTGCATCAACTGCATACAGAAATCCCTTCCCAATATCTGTGTGCACCTGAAATGCAACATCATGGGGAGTGGATCCTTTTTTCATCAGGAAAGCATCGGGGAGCACCTCACCTTTCTTGTTGCAGAAATGGTTTTCATCCTCTACAGGATAGACGACTATCATGTCGAGCAGCTCAAATACCGCCCGGTTAATCGCCTGCTGTACTCCGGTGCCATTGCACTGCTTCATCACTTCTGCAATCTTTGCCAGTCCGGTTTTCTGGACCTTCGAGAGGGTCTCTTCATTGACAATTCTGAATTGAAGATCACCTGGCAGATACTGAATAAGGTGGGCAGCTGCTGCATTCCTGAGTGCAAGTTCCGATGCTGCACTCGCAAAGGAAACCTTCTTCTCTGCAAGTTTTGCGCGGAGAATTTCGGGTGCTTCATCAAACTTATTTCCCACAACCAGCATTGGTTTTGAAATCTTTACCATCTCCGCGCATAGTGGGATCAGATCCTCTAGGGTTGCATGGACAAGATCAATCTTGAGTTTCAGCTCCACGTCTCGAACATCTTCCATGGTAATGCCCAGACCGGTGAATATGTCTGCAATGCCCTGCTGGATCACAGTGCCTTTTCCCTGAGACATCCGGCTTATCCTTGTCCAGTGCTTCTCGAGAATTCCATGGACCCACATTGTCATCTCAAAAATCAGGAACCTGATGTCTTCTTCCGGATCATGATTGCCCACACCGACCGGGTTCCCCTCACTGTCCGTTGCGCCGCTTGCATCGACAATATGAAGTATAGCATCAGCCTGCCGAAGGTTGTCAAGAAACTGATTGCCCAGCCCCTTACCCTTGTGGGCATCAGGTACAAGTCCGGCGACATCGATTAAATTCACCGCTACAAACCGGTTCCCATCAATACAGTGTCCACAGGTGAGATGGAGACCGTGACATGGACACTTCGTTTTCACATAGGCAACGCCAAAGTTTGGATTGATAGTCGTGAACGGATAGTTGGCGATTTCAACATTTGCCATGGTCGCAGCCTTGAAAAATGTCGACTTTCCGCAATTGGGTTTACCTGCAAGGGCAAGAGTGATCATTATGGTTCCTCATATGATTACTATTCGAAATATTTCTGCTTTTCTGGTCTGCCGGGAATCTGATAATTTTTTTGTTCAATGTCAAGATCCTGATGATTTTTCGAACTACCCGAGATATCATATACTATTTTCCCGGCCTTCATGAAAAAAAACTGATCATTTTTCATGATGTACAGAATCCAACCAAAGTTTTTCATGCCTGCTTATTAAAAGGTACTTATGACGTTTACGCAGAAAAAAATATATTATTTCGAAAAACAGGGAGAAGGAAATACGCTGGATGCGGCGCGATTTGCCGTTGAGCGAGCAAAGGAACTTAAAATCAGAACGATTGTAATAGCAAGCACTTCAGGAAAGACCGCCCAGGTTTTTTCTGATGCAATAAACGGATCGGGACTTGAACTTGTAGTAGTAACACATGTTGTCGGATTTTCGAAGCCAGGGGAATGGGAATTTTCTGCAGAGCTCGCAGAACAATTACAGAAAAAAGGTGTCCGCATTGTTACCGGTACTCACGCGCTTTCAGGGCTCGAACGGGCACTTTCCCGCTCACAAAAGGTTGGGGGTGGATCGCGTAGCGAAGCGATCGCAGAGGCATTACGGCGCGTTGTAGGGGTCGGGCTCAAAGTCGCTGTAGAGTGCGTGCTCATGGCTGCCGATCAGGGGGCAATTGGCATCAATGAGGAAGTGATTGCAGTGGGAGGGACCGGTAGCGGTGCGGACACGGTCTGCGTGATCCGGCCGGCATACACATCAAGTTTTTTTGATCTCCAGGTACGAGAGATTGTTGCTATGCCGAGGGTCAGGTAACGATGGCAAATACAGAACTCAAAGAGGCCATAACCCTCCTTAAACGATTGCCAGCACTCTGGATACCAGGAATTGCTGGCGGGATTCTCGCCGCTTCTCTATGGGTCACCCTCAATCTCTCCGGTACTTTTTTTGCCACCAGATTGCTGGTAATTTTCGGGTTGGTGATGCTCCTCTTTACTACAGGTATGCTTGTGATGATCAGGAACAATGAGGGAAATATCACAGCACTAATTACCGGAGGTGCCAGGTATTACTTCCGGGTACTCCTTCCCCAGCTGATTATTATTTTTGGGGTCATGCTTGTCTTTACCCTCGTTATGGTAACTTTCGGTTTTATCGGGGCGTCATCGGATATCGGTATGGTGACTGCCATTTCATTCGGAGTCATAATCCCAATAATACTACTCACTTTTTTTTACGATACTGCCGCAGTTTTTGAAGACAAGAAGGTGTTTGATTCTATCCGGCGCAGCATCCAGCTGGTCATGATGCATGTCAACGAGGTTATTGTATTCCTGCTTGTCTGCGCTGCTATCACTATCGGAATTGTTTTTATGCTGATGATTATCTGGGAGGCGTTCCTGTATGACAAGCTCGAGCCGATAACCGGGTATAACGAGACACAACTCCAGACATTCACACCTGATCAACTTATTACGTTGATCGGTCCCGGAGGTATATGGATCACGGCAGTTATTCTGTTTATCGGGGTTTTTTTACTCGTTCCACTTCTCTATACCTATAAAGCATGCTTCTTCAGGAAACTGGCACTCGGGACTATTACTATCCAGCAGCCAACGACAGGGGAATATGACAATAAAGGGCGCTGGTTCAAATATTGATACCCTGACACCATTTTTATTCAGGTGTGTTGTCTGATCCTATGCATCCATAACATCCATAACTTTTTTTTAATAGTGGTAAATGGAAGATTGAATTAGTTCAGAAAATGAACACAACAATCTAAGATGTCAGGAAAAGAAACACGAGTACAGCAAATACCCCCCCGCCAATAGTTGCAAGAAGATTAGTGCCTGCATTCCCAAGAAATCCCCGGTTTTCCAACGTCGCCCCAACAAGGCTGTCAATGTTAGTACCCACAAAACCCGCAAGCGTGCAGATAACCATCATCTGAGGCGTGATCACATTAAGCAGCAATGCAACAAACGAAACGACAAAACCTCCCATAAGTGCCACAAACTCCCCCGTAAGTGTAATGCCACCGTTCGTTCCTATGGGGACTTTCTTCAGGGTTGTAATCATATAAGGAATTCCTCCGGTCACGCCGATCTCACTAGCCATAGTATCTGCAGCCGCAGTTGCAACGCAACCGACATACATGACAATAAAGACCGGCAGCTGAAACACACCGAAAAGAACAGCTGCAGCCGCTGCAACAATACCATTCGCAAAAACATTCCGGTACCCCCGTGCCCCGCTCTGTCCCTGTTCAACGCCGATCCTTTTTTTGTACTCAAATTTATATTTTGTCGCCGCTGAGCCCAGGATGAAAAAAGATAACATTATTAAAAACCATTGCGCACCCTGAGGTGAGGCAAAAACCAGCAGGATAATTCCGACAAGAGCAGGCTGAAAAAGACCGGAAAGATCTGCAGTTTTTGATCGGAATGCAAAATAACCAAAAGCAAAGCCAATGATCACGGAGATCACCACAAACAGCAGGTCTGCCTGATAATTAAGCTCACGGATGAGCCACATCGTCATGGCTATACCAACCGCTTCGATAACCAGTGAGTCTTCATATTTGAGCAGGATGGTCTTTAAAAGAACTGCTGCGATGATTCCAAAGATAACCGTTAAGAAATAGTACTGGTGGAGATACGCGATGACAAGTACGCCCGCCCATGCTGTAGAGATGATATAATAAAGATAAGTGTTTAAATCGTCAGCACCACGTTGGAAAACCAGCTCGCCCAGAACAAGCATGGCAAGCGTGCAGCAGAATACAAAAAGAGGGAGAAGAGTAATTCCATAAAGCAATGCAATTACACAAATAGAATACGTAAGATATTTGGTGTCAAAAAAACGCCACAGGATGAGCGCAAAGAGAATAACAATCAGACTCATCAGCCATGCCGGCTGGACATAGGGGGCAATAAGAATCGAACCTCCCACCAGCCCCGCCGCATAACCCAGCCCCCGCTGCTTCTCCATTTGTCAATCATTTGTCTTTTAAGCAAAAAGAGTTTTATCGTGTCCGTTCTTTTCAAAAAAACAAAGATACGATCACTATATTTTATTTCACAACCAACCTCCTAGCGAATGGTATCCTCTGGTCAACTGCCGAAAAATTATGATTTCGCTGAGGTGGAGGAGCGCTGGCGCGGCATATGGCGGGACGAAGATCATTTTTTTGATAAAAATTCAAAAAAACCGCAATTTGTGATCGACACGCCACCGCCATATCCAACAGGTAATTTCCACATCGGGAACGCATTAAACTGGTGTTATATCGACTTTTTTGCCCGTTATAAACGTATGAAAGGCTTTAATGTAATGTTTCCCCAGGGATGGGACTGCCATGGTCTCCCGACGGAAGTGAAAGTGGAGGAGCTCAATCATATTACAAAAAACGATGTTTCCCGCGAGGAGTTCCGGCGTATGTGCCATGAACTTACGGAAAAAAACATCTCTTTGATGAGGCTCACACTCCGCAAGATGGCGTTCTCCACCGACTGGAGTAACGAGTACATCACTATGATGCCGGATTATTATGGCAAAACACAACTCTCATTCCTGCGCATGCTCAAGTCCGGTTATATCTACCAGAGTGAGCACCCGGTAAATTATTGTATCCGGTGCGAGACTGCAATTGCTTTTGCCGAAGTAACCTATGATGACCGCGAGACTCAGTTGAATTATTTTGATTTTCATGGTGTGGAGATTGCAACAACCCGACCCGAACTCCTGGCTGCCTGTGTTGCGGTTGCGGTGCACCCCACCGATGAACGATACCATTTCTTAAAAGAATCGAAGATGAAAGTCCCGCTGTTCGGTCATGAAGTTCCGGTTGTCCAGGATGAAGCAGTTGATCCTTCATTTGGTTCAGGTGCGGTCATGATCTGTACATTTGGTGATAAGCAGGATGTACACTGGTGGAAGCAGCACAACCTTTCTTTACGCAAGGCAATCGATCGGCAGGGAAAGATGACCGCCATAGCTGGCAAATATGCCGGCATGAATACAACAGAATGCCGCATTGCGATCCTTGCTGATATGAGGTCCCAGAAAATATTGAAACGTCAGGAAAATCTGGCCCAGCGTGTCGGAACCTGCTGGCGCTGCAAGACCCCGATTGAGATACTTTCAGAGCGCCAGTGGTTTGTAAAAATTAAACCCGATGAGATCCAGAAAGCTGCTCATGAGATCTCATGGTTTCCGGAGCATATGCTCCTCAGGATGGAAAACTGGGTCGAACAGATGGAATGGGACTGGTGTATCTCCCGACAGCGGATTTTTGCAACACCAATCCCGGTATGGTTCTGTAAAAAATGTGGTGAGATGGTAGTACCGGATGAGAAGGATCTGCCCGTTGATCCCACGCTTGTTACACCGAAACATCGTTGCCCGAAATGTAGCAACAACGAGTTTGCCGGTGAAGTTGACGTCCTTGATACCTGGATGGACTCATCCATCTCCGTTCTTAAGGTAACGGGGTGGGACGGCACGGGGATACCCCCGTACTTCCCGGCCCAGATCCGTCCCCAGGGTCATGACATCATCCGGACATGGGCTTTCTATACTATCCTGCGTTCAGTCGCACTTACCGGCTCAAAGCCGTGGGAAGAGATTCTTGTCAATGGTATGGTACTCGGTGAAGATGGATTCAAGATGAGTAAAAGTCGCGGCAACATCATAGTACCGGAAGAGATTCTCGGGAAATATGGTGCAGATGCTCTCCGGCAATGGGCAGCAATGGGCGCTGCAACCGGTTCTGATATCATGTTTAACTGGAACGACGTTGTTGCTGCTTCCCGGTTCCAGACCAAGATGTGGAATATTGCAAAATTTGCCCTGATCCAGCTTGAAAAAGAAGGTTTCGATCAGAACGCAGAAGTGACAACTCTTGCCGACAGGTGGCTGCTCGTGCGCCTCTCAGACACGATCCAGCAGGTGAGTGAGGCGATGGAGCGTTACCAGTTTGACACGGCACTCAAGGCAATCAGGGAATTTGCGTGGGATACACTTGCCGATAATTACATCGAGCTGGTCAAGGGCAGATTGTATACCGTAGATGCGTCCCGCAGGAGTGCACTCCTTGTGCTCCATACCGCGTTTGATGCACTCTGCAGAATGCTCGCACCATTCACTCCCTACTTTGCTGAAGAATGCTACTCACACCTGAATAAAGGTGCGAGTGTCCACAAACAGTCCTGGGTAACCTTCACGTATGAGGACGAAGCAGCAAGATTCGAGGGAGACCTGCTCGCACAGGTAGTGGCAGAAGTGCGCAAGTATAAACACGATTCCGGACAGGCCCTCAATGCTCCGCTTGGCAAAGTTACGATCTACGCCTCACATTCCATAAACGATGAAGGAGATACCGGACGCACACTGAACGCGGATGTCCATTGGCGAACCGACAAGGCGAAACTCGAACGGGTCATTTCCGACATCAGTTTCAACCGTGCAGTTATAGGACCCGTATTCCGTAAACAGGCACAAGCATTTATGACTGTAATAAAAGCACTGTCGTCATACCAGCTGGAAAACCCACCAAAAACGATAATTCTCGAAGGATCTGAAGTAGAGATACCTGAGGATTCATTTGCCCCGAAGTTCTCTTATCTGGAAGAGGGAGAAAAAGTGGATGTGATCACCGTCGGCGACGTGATCGTGACAATTGCAAAAGCTGCCTGATTGCAGCAGCAACAAAAGTTGCGATTTCATCTTTTTCTTTCATCGCATCGACGATAACAAACCGCGACGGGTCCATCCGGGCGAATTTCAGGTAATTTTCCTGAACATTCTCGAGTACTTCCCGCTTCTCGAAATGCTCGCGCCGGTCCTGTGGTTTAAGACGGGCAAGGGCTTCATCAATAGGAAGCACGCACAGGAATGTCTTATCAGGTATGATTGACCAGCCGTTATGCATTGCCCGCAGCCATTCCTCTGGCTGGGGAATCACCCCTTTGAGGGTGACTGCCTGATAGGCATAGCGGCTGTCGCTGTACCGGTCAGAAATAACCAGTTTATTGTCTGCGAGCGCCGGGCGGATAATTTTTGCGAGATGGGCTGCATGGTCAGCTACGAACAGGGTTGCTTCGGTTACCGGGTCGATCTGTTCAGCTATCGCCCGGCGTACCGACTCACCCACCCAGGTTGCTCCCGGCTCACGGGTGAAGACCGGATCAAGATCGGCAAGTAATTCCTGCAACGCGAGATGCAGTGTACTCTTTCCGCTTCCATCAATTCCCTCAAGCGTGATCAACAACACGTTCCCCTCCGTATCCATTCAATCGGGATTATTCCCCTGTGTAACGCTGTGCTGACAATGGCTCCGTCAAATCCTGACTGGCTGATTATTTCGAGATCATCAACGGTTGCTACTCCTCCACCGTAGAAGAGCGGCCGGTCATATATCCGGCGCATATTTTCAAGGAGAGCTTTGTCAATACCAGACTCCGTGCCAACAGCGCTGATATTGAGCAGTATAGCACCTTCAAAATCCCAGTGTTGCGCCATTGCCATGATATCAACCGGTTTTTTTCCACACGGCTCGACCCGACCATCCTTCACATCAATGCTGAGAACACCTCCATGATATTCTCTCATATTTCTGCCGCCGGTCTCGGTGCCCACAATATTCACAATATTCTCCCCCTCCAGAAAATCAGAGGGAGAACGACAACCCCGGTCAATGAAACATTTGCTGACGTTCTGTGCGCAATCCCGCACAACCGCATCATGGGACCCGGTCCTTTCAATGCGATCGAGATCGGCAATGTAGAGAAACCTGGGTCTGATGGATTCAATAAAACCAAGGGGTTCTGCCGTCGGAGAAATCCCCCAATCAAGCGGTTTATATGTCGTACGTTGCCCGGATTTGCCGTGTACGACCAGATTTTGTCGCAAATCCATAGCAAGAAATAGTTTCATAGGCGAACGCAATCACTATTAGGATAAAAGATCATTAAACTTTATGCAATTGTTGGTCAGCCCCAGCAGTATTGATGAAGCAAAACGATCCGGTGCGGCTGATATAATAGATGTTAAAAAACCTTCAGAGGGCTCTCTCGGGGCCAACTTTCCCTGGGTGATACGTGAAATCAAAACGCTTTCGGCGAAACCCTTGAGCGCGGCAATTGGTGACTTTGACTACAAACCGGGAGGAGCTGCTCTTGCTGCCTATGGGGCTGCCTGTGCCGGAGCTGACTTTGTGAAGATCGGCCTTGCTTTTGACGGCCGGGAAAAAGCGCGTGATGTGATAGGAGCTGTTGTTAAAGCAGTAAAAGATGAATTCCCCCACAAATATGTCGTGATTGCTGCCTACTCAGATTACCAGCGCATGCATTCTATCTCTCCGTTTGAGATGGCACCGCTTGCTGCCGAATGCGGTGCTGATGTTGCTATGGTCGATACAGGCATCAAGGATCGTCAAAGTACTTTTGCCTTCATGAACGAAGACACGCTTCGTTCGTTTACCCAGGCAAACAAAAAGCTTGGACTCAGAACTGCATTAGCCGGTGCGCTTAAATTTGAAGATATTGAAGCGCTCAAAAGGATCAACCCGGATATTATCGGTGTGCGGGGAATGGTCTGTGGGGGAGACCGGAACGCTACCATCCGTGAAGACCTCATAAAAACCGCGCTTGCCATGATCAGGTGATTTATGTATATTGAGAAACTGGATGTGCCACTCTCTTTAACCTTTGATGATGTACTGCTCGAGCCGCAGGCATCGTGGCTTGAACCTGCAGATGCAGACACGCGCTCGAAGTTTTCGAAAAAAATCGATCTGAATATCCCGCTTGTGTCTGCTGCAATGGACACGGTTACTGAGGCGCCGATGGCGATAGCCCTCGCCCGCGAAGGTGGCATCGGTGTGATCCACCGGAACATGACACCGGAGCATGAGCTGCAGGAAGTCATTTTTGTCAAACAGGCCGAAGAGCTGATAGAACGCGACGTACTCTTTGTTGAGGACACAGCTACGGTTTCTGACGCTGAACATCTTATGCAACAATATAGTATCGGGGGAGTTCCCGTTGTCGATAAAGGTAAGATTATCGGGATCGTCAGCCGTCGTGATGTTCGGGCCATCGTCTCAAAACGCGGTGATGAAAAAATAACCTCAATCATGACAAAGAAGCCGATTGTCGCCGATGAGGAAATCACCGCCGAAAAGGCACTCGAAATCATGTATACAAACAAGATAGAACGCCTGCCGGTCGTGAATAACAAGGGTAAACTTCTTGGTATTATTACGATGCAGGATATCCTGGAGAAACGCCAGTACCCGCTTGCCACGAGGGATGCGAAAGGTAATCTCCGTGTGGCAGCTGCAGTCGGACCCTTTGATTTTTCCCGCGCAGAATTGCTCGATGACAACTGTGTGGATGCACTTGTTGTCGATTGTGCCCATGGTCATAATATGAAAGTCGTCGCGGCAGTAAAAGACATAAAAGGCAGCATGAAGGCAGAGATCATAGCCGGTAACATTGCTACCAGGGCAGCCGCAGAGGCACTGGTCAGTGCCGGTGTTGATGGGATCAAGGTCGGTATTGGTCCGGGCTCGATTTGCACTACCCGCATTGTCGCGGGTACGGGTGTTCCCCAAATCACTGCAATTGCACAGGTTGCAGACGTTGCCTCGCATGCAGGGATTCCCATTATCGCAGATGGGGGTGTACGTTTCAGCGGAGATGTGGCTAAAGCAATTGCAGCCGGCGCTGATACCGTCATGATGGGCAGCATGTTTGCAGGGACCGATGAAGCACCGGGCAAAGTAATCACCATCAAAGGACGCCGCTATAAGCAATACCGGGGAATGGGATCGCTCGGCGTCATGAGTACCGGGCAGTCGAGTGACCGATACTTCCAGAAAAGGGATATTGGCAGCAGCAAGTTTGTTCCCGAAGGTGTTGAAGGTGTTACTCCCTATGTCGGCCACGTTGCAGAAGTGATGTACCAGCTCGTTGGTGGGCTTAAATCAGCAATGGGTTACACGGGTTCAAAGACGATTCCGGGGATGCAGAAAAATGCAAAGTTTATCCGTATCACCAACGCCGGAATGACCGAAAGTCACCCGCACAATATTCTGATAACTGATGAAGCACCGAACTACCGGCTGTTTGAATAATTTTCTTTTTTCTGGGAAACAGGAATATCAAATCCTGTGAATCAGACTTCAAAACTCAAAAATATATTATGGTTGCCTATAGGCTCATATTTATGCAGTATAATCGATGATATCTGTTCAACTGCCCGGGACCTTTTTACTTAATGCAGGAAACAGGGAGATTGAGAGATGCAATGCAACGGTGCCTCGCTTTATCTTATTATCCCTCTTACATATACGTAGAAGTATGACAATCGAAAAGAAAAATTGCCAGAAATGCGATCACTCATGGTATCCTAACAGTGAAAGAAAGCCCAAGGTTTGTCCCCGGTGCAAATCGTACAGTTGGGAAAAAATTGACGGAGAAGATGAATGACTTTTAGAAGGAGAAATAATTTTACGATTATTGTTACTGTAGCTGTGCTGTTGGTTATGGTATTGGTAGTTCCGGTGTCTGCAGCTGATGCTCCGACCGTCACCGAGCGGCGACCAATCCAGCCGGGACGGTAATAACCGTCACATTCAACAAGACGATGGCCGACTTCGGCGGTAAACAGGCTGAGTTCAATACAAGATTAACGGCGGAGCCGACCAGTCGTTCAGCGCAGTCAGCCCTTAACTGCAGATACGTACCTCAGATACTAGCATTCAACTGCACCTCCGGCACTGCGATTGCTCACGGGATACCGTTGCTGTCAGTTACTACCGGCTGATGGTACAATGCACACCGTGACCGGGGTACTGCAGCATTCACCACGTATGACTAACCTCCGACGTCCGACGTTCACCAGCATTGCACCATCTTCCGGTCCAACAACAGGTGGCACTCCGGTAACTATCACCGGTACGAACTTTGTTGCCGGGGGATCGTTTGGTGTGACCATTGGGGGGACCAATGCGACAGGAGTATACGTTAACCCGCACTACGATTACTGCAACCACCCCGGCTCATGCTGCCGGAGCGGTCAACGTCGTTATCACCAATAATGACGGACAGACAGTAACCGGGACTAACGCATTCACCTATTCAGCAGGTCCGACGTTCACCAGCATTGCACCACCTTCCGGTCCAACAACAGGCGGAACTCCTGTAACAATCACCGGTTCGAACTTTGTTTCCGGGGGATCATTTGGTGTGACCATTGGGGGGGCAAATGCGAATGGAGTATACGTTAACCCGACTACGATTACTGCAACCACCCCAGCCCATGCTGCAGGAGCAGTCAACGTCGTTATAACCAATAATGACGGACAGACCGATACCAGGGACTAACGCATTCACCTATTCAGCAGGTCCGACATTCACCAGCATTGCACCACCTTCCGGTCCAACAACAGGCGGAACTCCGGTAACTATCACCGGTTCGAACTTTGTTGCCGGGGGATCGTTTGGCGTGACCATTGGTGGGTCGAATGCGAATGGAGTATACGTTAACCCGACTACGATTACTGCAACCACCCCGGCTCATGCTGCCGGTGCAGTCAACGTCGTTATCACCAATAATGACGGACAGACCGTAACCGGGACTAACGCATTCACCTATTCAGCAGGTCCGACGTTCACCAGCATTGCACCGCCTTCCGGCCCAACAACAGGTGGAACTCCGGTAACTATCACCGGTTCGAACTTTGTTGCCGGGGGATCGTTTGGCGTGACCATTGGTGGGGCGAATGCGAATGGAGTATACGTTAACCCGACTACGATTACTGCAACCACCCCGGCTCATGCTGCTGGAGCAGTCAACGTCGTTATCACCAATAATGACGGACAGACGGTAACCGGGACTAACGCATTCACCTATTCAGCAGGTCCGACGTTCACCAGCATTGCACCGCCTTCCGGTCCAACAACAGGTGGAACTCCGGTAACTATCACCGGTTCGAACTTTGTTTCTGGCGGATCGTTTGGGGTCACCATTGGTGGGGCGAATGCGAATGGAGTATACGTTAACCCGACTACGATTACTGCAACCACCCCGGCTCATGCTGCTGGAGCAGTCAACGTCGTTATCACCAATAATGACGGACAGACGGTAACCGGGGCTAACGCATTCACCTATTCAGCAGGTCCGACGTTCACCAGTATTACACCGCCTTCCGGCCCAACAACAGGTGGAACTCCGGTAACTATAACCGGTTCGAACTTTGTTTCTGGCGGATCGTTTGGGGTCACCATTGGTGGGGACGAATGCGAATGGAGTATACGTTAACCCGACTACGATTACTGCAACCACCCCGGCTCATGCTGCCGGAGCGGTCAACGTCGTTATCACCAATAATGACGGCCAGACGGTAACCGGACCTAACGCATTCACATTTGTAACACCCACGGTTGCACCGACTGCTTTATTCTCCACGAATGTCACTTCCGGATCACCTCCCCTCACCGTGGGATTCATCGGTGCATCAACGGGTACTGCACCACTGAGCTATGCCTGGGATTTCACGAATGACGGGATAACTGACAGTACGCTCAAGAATCCAATCCACTCTTACTTAACTACCGGTTCATACACGGCAAACCTGACCGTCACCAATACTGCCGGGCAGCAACGCCGTTACCCATGTCATAACGGTAACGAATACTACGACAAAGATTGGAATTTATCAAAATGGTGTATGGAATCTGGACTTATACGGGAATGGAGGGAAAAATCTTGGGGCCGATACATATCTTGCATGGGATAATGCCGGTATTGATCTCCCGATAGCCGGGGACTGGAATGGGGACGGGCGAACAGAGACCGGCGTCTATCGACCCGGGGCTGGGTTCTATCTCAAGATGGACAATGGAAGCACCTGGAATCCGTCAACCGATCGTTATCTCGCCTGGGATAATGCCGGCATTGATCTCCCAATAGCCGGGGACTGGAATGGGGACGGGCGAACAGAGACCGGCGTCTATCGACCCGGGGCCGGGTTCTATCTCAAGATGGATACCGGAAGCACATGGAATCCAGCGACTGATGTATACCTCGCCTGGGATAATGCCGGTATTGATCTCCCGATAGCCGGGGACTGGAATGGGGACGGGCGAACAGAGACCGGCGTCTATCGACCCGGGGCCGGGTTCTATCTCAAGATGGACAACGGAAGCACCTGGAATCCATCGACCGATCGTTATCTCGCATGGGATAATGCCGGCATTGATCGCCCGATGGCCGGAGACTGGAATGGGGATGGGAGAACTGAAACCGGTGTGTATCGACCCGGGGCCGGGTTCTATCTCAAGATGGATGCCGGGAGCTCATGGAATCCAGCGACTGATGTATACCTCGCCTGGGATAATGCCGGCATTGACCGCCCTCTGGCTGGAGATTGGAATGGGGACGGGCGGCCTGAGACCAGTGTCTATCAGACCGGGTGCTGGGTTCTATCTCAAGATGGATAACCGGAAGCTCATGGAATCCGTCAACCGTTTTTAACCCGGCGTATACATTCCGGGGAGAGGCCGGCGGGACACCAATAGTTGGAGACTGGGACGGCAATGGAAATACGAAGATTGGTGTTTATAAGAATGGAGCCTTTTCTCTGGACGTTAACGGAAATAGAGCCTGGGATACTGGTTCCGACAAACAATATAATTTCGCTTTGACATCCGACTTTATTCCCATAGTAGGGGACTGGAATGGGGATAGGACGACGAAGATTGGATACTACAGATGGGGATATTGGTCTTTGGATTATTATGGACAAGGAATAATATCGGTCCCCTATTCACCATTCTTTGGACAAGCTAACGATTTAATATCAACGCCAGTTGTCGGCGACTGGGATGGAAACGGAAAAACCAAGATCGGTTTATATCAAACCACTGAAGGACAATCTTCTAAAGGAGCCTGGTATCTGGACCTCAATGGAGATGGCGCATGGGATAGCGGTTCCGACAGGGTGTTTAATTTCGGGGAGAATAACCCTGGAGTACCTGTTATAGGTGACTGGAATGGTGACGGAAAATCAAAGATCGGTGTATTCAGAGATGGCTCCTGGCGTCTGGACTATAACGGGAACGGCAGCCTGATTAAAGTCTATAATTTTGGAACGGCCGGCTCTACACCCGTTATCGGGGACTGGAATGGAGATGGACGATCCAAGATAGGTATATATAAACCTGGAAACGGTGACTGGAATCTGGATTACGACGGAAATGGCGTGAATTCCGTCGAGGATAAAGTGTATAATATCGGACTGGGAACACCTGTTGTTGGAAAATGGAGTTGAAAAAATTCACGTCATTCTTTTTTTGAGAATATGAGGGTTAATGCACAGATTCTAATACTCGTCCTGGAATAAAATTTTTCCGATTTTTATGTTTTTCCCGTAACTCCGACATTCCGGGGAACTTCAAGACTGTGAAACCCTGCTTCTCTTTGATTGCACACAACGAGAGAGCTGGAAAACGGTAACGGAATCGTGATGACACGTAGAGGAAAGTATTGTTTTGGATATTCAAAGTAGCATTATTTACCTGAGAGAGAAGTAAAAATGGGATTGATTGCACTATTTATGCATGCTTGCTATCATCATCTTGAAAAAGGTACAGTTCATTGATCCTTGATTGTTACGGGCATGCTTGGAAGTTCGCCTTGGAATAGCATACTGCTCAAAGGAAAAATCGTTGAAAAAGACGAGATTTTTGGATAAATTAAAAAAAATGAAGTTTAAAAATCAGTCATCACACGGAACTGGTCAATCTCTTCCTTTTCGAGTTGATCGATAAACTCGTCCGCCGCATGTTTTATGTCTTTGCTTGCAGTAATTGCACGCCCGACAACGAGGATATCAGCCCCGGCTTTTAATGCGTCCTTTACTACGTTAACCCTCACACCACCCGCGGTTGCAACAAGGAGCTTACCCCCGGCCGCTTTCTTAATTGCTCCTATGTCACCCCATGCATGGGCAACGTCATCAGTATCGATAGCGCGGTGGAGTTCTACAATGTCCGGCTTGACTTTCAGTTTCTCGATCACTTTTGCGGGATTCTGGACATTCAACATATCTACAACGGAGTATATGCCGACTTTTCGGGCTTCCGAGATTGCCTTTTCAAGTGTCGATGCCGGGGCAAGCCCTGATATTACAACGGCATCGGATGATGCATCAGCAGCCATTCTGGCTTCGAGATTGCCGGTGTCTAATATCTTCAAATCCGCAATGATGAACGCATTGGGACGGAGCTTCCGGATCTCAGAGATGACACCGAGCCCGAACTTTTTAATGAGCGGCGTGCCGGCTTCAATAATGAGGTGATCATTTTCGGGAAGATTCTTTAACACGGATGCGACTTTGCCCATATCGACAAGGTCAAGAGCCACCTGAAGATAGGGTGGATCCCAGAGACGGGTCACCTTGAATCCCATGATCGCATGTGCAGCACGGTCTTTTTCATAGATGAGTGTCTTTGCGTCGGGGAACTTTTCAAGTGCACGGTGGATCGCAAGTTTGGTAGCTCCGTAATTGAACCGGTAAATCTTGTTATAGTCCGCTGCATCCGGATGAACAAACGCAGATGCAAGAATAACAACATTTTCAATATCAACTTCTGCAAAAACGCCCTCTTCAACACTGTCCGCCACCGCCTTTGCAACGGCAGCCTGAACAGGACCGAACATTTCGTTCACCTGTGTCATGGTCTTAAGCGTAACTTTGGGAATAACCAGGGTCACGGGTTTTGTGAGCAGGTTCGGGCGAATCACAGCGAGGAGCGGTGTGTGTCCGGCTGACAACTGTGATACCGCGTGAGCAAATGCAGTCCCGATGGGACCTTCCTTGTCCCCCATTAAAAGGTCAATGTGTGCAACCTCTGCACCATCGCCGATGAGTGCTTCTCCGATAAGATACATGGAACTCTCCGTTCGTTGTTATTATGTGTCTGTCAGCTATGATAAATTTATCAAACGAAAGTTTCGATCACGATAATTACTCGTCAATAAAATCCTCAAGAGAACTTCCAGAAACAATGGGACACCTTTAATCATTTCTTTCGTATGGGAAAAATGAATGAATGCAAAAGAAATTTTCGAGGCTCTGTAGAAATTCCTTCTTAGTTTTTTGAGCTGGCGTGGAAATTGCGAGGGTGACCCCCTCTCTCCCCCAAAGGGGGAGGCACCCAAAGGGGCAAGCCCCCTTGACCCCCATGAGCGGTTGGATTTTTCTTTTACGCTGCCGAAGTATTTTCCACAGCCATGCTCCACGGGGCGAGCCCCGATGAGGCGGTGAGCACCCGTGGCCTCATCGCTATCCGATACCGATCCCCTCTTCGGTTCTCTAAAGAGCATAATTTCTACAGAGCAATTTTCGATAAAAGGTTTTTGTTCCATAATTAAAAAAATCCAACCCAGGAACAGAATTGAGAAGAAATGTGGGGTTGGTGAGATTTGAACTCACGATCGACGGGTCTCTCCGACATGCATCAGTGCTCCAACGGGTCATCATCAACCATCAAAACTTTTTTAGAGTTATCGATGTCCTTTCTGACTTATACCAGAAAGATTAATTCAGCAGACCCATTGTTCATCATCTGCGAGCACAAAGAACGCAAAGACCGCTGGAGCCCGTCGCCATTCCGGGCTAGGCCACAACCCCATTGTCAGGCCGGGACAAAATTTTGCCCATCAGCTGACTGTACAAAATCGCGCTAAATAAATTTAATAGTTTTCCTTTTTGGGGTCGGGTTATGAAAATTCAATGCGATTAAAATAACGATATTTTGTCAGGTGGATTTTTGATACATCTGCATTATCTGCCGATTGGAGAAACAATAATTAGAGAGAAATTCATGCAAAAAATTGTCAGGGTTCAAAAATGAGGGTAAACATCATATCATTAATCATATATTCTGTTCTCACCTCATATTTTAGGGATGGTTGAGGGCAGCTATGCGAGCGGGACATCGACAGTTCCCCTCCTGGGAATGTCGATCGGAGAGATGCTGAACAGCATTGTAGCAAAATATCCGGATAATGAGGCGATCATCTCGGTCCACGAGAATATTCGCTGGTCATATCGCGAATTTCTTGAGCGTGTGGATGAGGTTGCCCGCGGGCTGATGGGCCTTGGTGTGGAAAAAGGGTTCCGTGTTGGTATCTGGGCCATGAACCATGCTCAATGGGTTGTCGTTCAGTTCGCTACTGCCAAGATCGGTGCAGTAATGGTGAACATCAATCCAGCATACCGTACCTATGAACTGGAGTATGCGCTCAAACAGTCGGAGATTCAGACACTCATCATTCAGGGAAGATTCAAAACCTCCGATTATGTGGGTATGTTCTATGAAGCGTGCCCGGAAGCCTATGAAGCCAAGCCCGGGAGAATCTCATCTGATAAGTTCCCATTCCTGAAAAATGCTATTTTCATGGGTGACATCCCCTACGGGGGTATGTTTACCTGGAATGAACTCCTGAAAAAAGCAGGTGAGGTAACCAATGACGAGCTCATCGAACGGGGTGAAATGCTCACGTTTGACGATGCAATCAATATACAGTACACCAGTGGTACGACTGGATTCCCGAAAGGTGTTGTACTTACCCACCATGGGGTCCTCAACAACGGATATATCATTGGTGAGGGGATGGGGTTTTCGGAAAAAGACCGGCTCTGTATTCCCGTGCCTTTCTACCACTGCTTCGGTATGGTGCTCTCCAATCTTGCCTGCGTAACGCACGGTTCAACGATGGTGCTCCCTGCCCCTGCATTCGACGCTGAGGAAGTCTTAAAAACTGTAGAGAAAGAGCGGTGCACCGCACTTCATGGTGTACCCACCATGTTTATCGCTGAGCTGACACACCCGAATTTTGAAAAATATAACCTGAAGTCTCTGCGTACCGGCATCATGGCGGGGTCACCATGCCCTATTGAGGTCATGAAACAGGTCAACACTAAGATGCACATGAGCGAGATTGTTATCGTTTATGGGCAGACCGAAACTTCACCCGGTGTTACAATGACAACAACCAAAGATCCGGTTGAACGACGTGTTTCGACGGTCGGGCGTGCTTTCCCGCATACCGAGCTCAAGATCGTTGATGCCAAAACAGGAAAGATTGTTCCCACAGGTGAGATCGGCGAGATCTGCGCACGCGGATATTGTGTCATGAAATGTTACTACAATAATCCGTCTGCAACCCACGCAACTCTTGATTCAAACCACTGGAACCACACCGGAGATCTTGGGACAATGGATGAAGCAGGTTACTTCAGGATTGTGGGTCGCCTTAAGGACATGGTAATCCGGGGTGGGGAGAACATTTATCCGCGTGAGATCGAGGAGTTCCTGCATCACCACGAAAAGATTGCAGATGTTTATGTCGTCGGAGTCCCGGATAAAAAATATGGTGAGGAACTCTGCGCCTGGGTGAAAGTAAAAGAGGGAAATATACTATCCGAACAGGATATAAAGGATTTCTGCAAGGGTAAAATTGCTCATTTCAAGACCCCGAGATATGTGATGTTTGTCAACGATTTCCCGATGGGCGTCACGGGTAAGATACAAAAATTCAGAATGCGGGAAGACTCAATCAGGATTCTCGGTCTTGAAGCAGCTGAGAAAATTGAGACAGCATGAGGATTTTTAGCGAAAAATATCGATGAAAAGAAGCAGCACGGGATAGACTCTGAAATCGAATCGAGCTGAACAGGAACGAAAACCCTGAGTCATGGGAAAATCTGAAACCTGCCCGGATCAGCGACTGCTGACAAAGGAACGAAATACCACTACAATTTTCATTACAGAGGACAAGGGAGCCCGGGGAAGCGGGATTATACTCAAGGGGATGGCAATCCATCCCGTCCTTTTCAATTGGATACTTGCACTCATGGCGATCAAGACGAGAAGGACTCCGATACCGAATACCTCTGTATTTGCTATGCTGAAAAAATCTCTCGAGTATGAAGAGAAGAATCCGATCCCCACTTCGTTCGAAGATAGTGGCCAGAATACTGCTGAAGAGGATTCGTATACCAGTGCATCCTCAAGAAGGTGGGCTCCAAAACCGATACCGGCAAAGAGTGCCATGATCCTAAAATCCTGACGATGGTAATAGGCAAGTAATCCTCCTGTAATAACCGCATACAGGAGCAGAATACCGATGCTGTGGAAATAGCGGATATGAAACGCCATACTCGGGATTATTCCCTGAGTAAAGGTCGGCGGGCTCTGGATCAGTGAGAAAATGCCGTCGGCATCGGGTATGCAGCCGCTTACCACGATCACCGCCGTGCACCACCCCGCATGTTTCTGGTCGATGAAGAGGGTGAAACAAATTGCCAGAGCAAGATTGATGAGGATATGCTCAACAAACATTTGTACCTAATTTAAATAAATTATATATAAACATTTTCATTTTAAATTAAGTCTGATAAAGTGTTTTTTTATATTTTTATCCGGATATAGAGGCACAACTTTTCATTTTTAATAGTTTCTGATGAGAACAACTGAAACATTTGCTGGACCCGGAATAATCAGATTTGTAAAACAATGATAGTAATGGCAAAAAGCAACATCATATCCCGTTCTCCTGCGAAGAGGTTACCTTATGGATCTATAGGGAAAATTGACAGCGGACTGCTGAAAATCTGGTACTTCCTTCCTCTTGCAATGGTTTGAAATATAAACAGGACCGCCAGCCAACAACACCGGCCTGCATCTTTACAACCAATAAATTAAGCCGGAATGAGGGTTACGCATGAATAAGGGAAGAACGGGTTCAACAACAATACTCCGACATTCTTTTTAAAAAAAAAGCCAGACATGCCGAGTAAAGATTCTTCGATAAATTCTTTCAAACAAGAAATGATTATATATGAACTTGTGTAACAGTACTATGCAAATAAAATTGAGTTAACTAAAGTATTTTTTATTTGACGATCCAATCAGCATTCAAAGGGTGATATCATGCACATTATGGAAGGATTTCTCCCCCTGCAGTGGTGTATTGTCTGGTGGATTATCGCACTGCCCTGCCTCATGCTCGGAATATACCAGCTGAAAAAATTGGTGGATCTTGATCGGGAAGCACTTCCCCTTCTTGGAGTAACAGGTGGATTTATCTTTATCCTTTCCTCGTTAAAACTTCCGTCCGTTACTGGCAGTTGTTCGCACCCCACCGGCACCGGGCTCTCGACAATATCCTTCGGGCCATGGATCACCTCAGTAATCTGTATGATTGTTCTTCTCTTCCAGAGCCTGTTCCTTGCCCACGGCGGGCTTTCAGTTCTTGGAGCTAATATTGTCTCAATGGGGATTGTCGGACCACTGGTGGGGTATGGGATATACAGGTTACTCCGCAATACACCGGTAAATATTTACATTACGGTATTCCTGGTAAGTGCTCTTGCGGATATGTTTACCTATGTGACGACGTCGCTTGAACTGGCACTCGCGTACCCTGCAGAGACGGGGGGAGTTGTCAGTTCATTCATCCTGTTCATGGGTATCTTTGCCCTCACCCAGATTCCCCTTGCGATTGTGGAAGGGATTATCCTTGCTCTTGTTTTCAAGTATATCGTGGCACTCAAGCCGGATATCCTGATCCGGCTGAAAATATTCTCGGAGAAACAGATCAACGCGGCAAGGGCTGACAGCTGAAAATGGCATACAGGTATACACTCGAAATTCTGGCCGTAATTGCTGTCGTCGCATTCTGTGCACTATTTCTCTATACGGAAACATCCATGAACGGCGCGGAATTTGCCGGATCTGACGATGCAGGTTCTCAGCTTGTTGCAAACCTTACCGGTACGTCTCTGGAAAATTTCCACCCTGTGATCCCCCAGTGGGAACCACCCAGCGGAGAGATTGAATCCTCATTGTTTGCCCTTCAGGCCGCAATCGGCGGAATTCTTGTCGGGGGAATATTTGGTTATTGGATAGGGCAGAAGAAGAAAGCATAATCGGTACAAAAAGGAAGTGTACGTGTATGTTTGAAGAACTTCTGGAAGATATTGCCCAGAAGAACGGACTCCGTGAGATGAACACCTATCTTAAGCTCACGGCGGGTCTTGGCGCTATTCTCCTCTGCCTTCTCTCAACGAGTTACATTCCTCCCCTTTTTATTGCCCTTGTCCTTGCCGCTGCAATCCTTTTTCTTGCCCGGGTTGATGCAAAAATCTATGCAGAACTTTTTATTGTCCCTCTCTGGTTTGCGCTTATGAGTGTTGCCGGTATCATTCTTATTTCAGGAGGACAGGATGTTTTATGGAGCTGGAACCTTCTGCCATCGTTCTCCCTATCGATAACGAAGGAAAGCATTAATGAAGGCATATTTGTCTTCTGCAGGGTAATCGGCGGGATGTCAGCGTTGTTTTTCATTGCTCTGACAACTCCGATGACAGATATTTTCATTGTTTTTCGCCGGTGCAGGATTCCTGAAGTAGTGATTGACCTGATGATGATCATATATCGCACCATTTTCATACTTCTGGACCAGGTCACTCAGATATACAATGCACAGGTCATGCGCCTTGGTTACTCTACATGGCACGAGTCCATGCACTCCTTTGCGTCCCTGTGTGGGGCTGCCTTCATTGCCAGCTGGGATGCAGGAGAAGATCTGATCAGGGCTATGGATGCACGATGTTATGAGGGGAAATTTGCCCTCCTGGGAGAGACCCGGCCAGTGGAACGAAAATCATGTCTAGCAGTCATTATCTTTCTCTCGCTTTCCACTGCCGTTGTATTTGTATCGGGAAATAGTACGATAATGTAGGTTGCTATCCATGAGCAGCATCATACTTGAAGCACGCGATATCCACTATCGTTATCCCCGGGGACTGGAAGCGATCAGCGGGATCAGTTTCCATGTCCGCAGAAAAGAGAAGATCGCGCTTGTGGGTCCTAATGGCGCCGGTAAATCCACACTTCTTATGATGCTGAATGGAATGATCCGCCCCGACTCCGGGCTTATGCTCTTTGATAACCAGCCAATCGGTTATGACACAAAATCGCTTCGGATGCTGCGTAAACGTGTAGGGTTTGTTCTTCAGAACCCTGACCGCCAGATAATTGCCCCAACCGTGTACCAGGATGTTGCGTTCGGGCCTACCAATCTTGGCTATACAGATAGTGAAGTAAAAAAGGCTGTGACATTGGCGCTCCGCCATGTAGGACTTGAAGGTTTTGAACGCCGACCTCCCCATCAGCTTTCCGGGGGTGAAAAAAAACGGGTTGCAATTGCGGGGGTTCTGGCAATGGATCCGGATGTACTTGTCCTCGATGAACCAACCAGTGGCCTCGATCCATCCGGATCAGAGGATATTATGGAACTTCTTGATGAACTGAATCATGAAGGCAAGACTATAATCATCTCCACCCACGATGTAGAACTGGCATACCCATGGGCTGAACGCGCAATTCTGATGCTCGGGGGAAAAATACTCCAGGAAGATATTCCCGAAGTTGCATTTGGTAATCCTGAATATATACGAAGAGCACACTTGTCCCTCCCGACTCTCCTTGAATTACACGGGGAACTACAGAAAAGAGGCTTTTTACTGCACGGTAAAAAACCCAGGACAGTCCTTGACATGATGCAGTGTTTTGAGACCGTACTGATGAAAACCTGGAGAAATACCCGTCCGGGAACAATAACAATATGCAATGTTGACCGGGACGATCATGATCTATTGCTTCTGTGGCGTTCCTTTCACCCCTCCTTGTCAACAGGAGCGATGGGTACCCGGGCAAAGCAGCGTGCAGAAAATGAGCAGATCTGCCTGGATTTCACGTATGGTGTTATTGACAAATGCATACTCAAGGCACTGCTGGGAGAAGATTCCCTTATCCTGACGACGGAAAGTATGGTCAACCGCATATATCACAGGGTGGATGCTTATTGCCAGGAAAGTGGTATCTGTATTCCCGTTAAGAAGATTGCTGACTCGCCACAAGACGTAAGGGAAAATACCGGGGGTGCCGGATGAACGGTATACCCCGGATTGTAATTGCCGGAACGCACAGTGGTTGCGGAAAAACAACTATTGCCTGTGGCATAATGGCTGCCCTCACTGCACGGGGACTGAAAGTCCAGCCGTTCAAAATCGGACCGGATTTTATTGATCCTTCCCATCACACCAGGATCTGCGGCCGTCCTTCACGGAACCTCGATCCCTTCATGATGGGAGAACAGGGTTGCAACGACACTTTCACCCAGGCAACAACAGGTGCGGATATTGCTGTTGTCGAAGGAGTTATGGGGATATATGACGGCATCGATGGATCGGATTTTGCGAGCACCGCCCATGTGGCCCGCATACTGAATGCTTCGGTCATCCTAGTTGTTGATATCAAAGGGATGTCCCGAAGTGTCCTGGCCCTTATCCGGGGATACCGGGACTTCGATCCCACTATTTCTATCGATGGTGTGATCTTAAATCGCGTAGGAAGTCTGCGACACCGCCGGATGATTGAGGGTTCTGTCTTATTACCGACATTAGGCTGGATTCCGAAACGCGAAGATATTACGATTGAAAGTCGTCATCTTGGCCTTAAGATGGCGCATGAAACCGGGTCGATGAAAGAATTAGGATCAGTAATTGAGGAATTTTGTGACATTGATACTATTCTTACCCTTGCAGGAAACGCGACCAGGTCAGCCTCACAAATAAAGGTCAAAGAGCCGGAAACTGAAAAACGGGTGCATACGTCTGTCGGGATTGCCCTGGATGATGCATTCTGTTTTTACTATCAGGATAATCTGGATCGCCTGCGTGCCCATGGTGCTGAGCTTGTCTTTTTCAGCCCCCTGATTGATCCACTGCCAGATGTTGATGCTCTCTATCTCGGAGGAGGGTATCCGGAACTGCATCTTTCCGCACTGGAATCTTCACGATGTACTAAAGAAATGAGATCTGCTGTTGAATCAGGAATGCCTTTGTATGCAGAATGTGGCGGCCTCCTGTATCTCACTCGTGAGATGATGACTGATCGGGCATACCGTTTATGCGGTGTACTCCCGGCCTGTTCTGAGATGACGAAACAAGTTCAGGCACTCGGTTATGTGAAGGGCGAAAGTATCATGAATTCATCATTTCTTCCTCCTCTTCAGAGCATTTCAGGGCACGAATTTCATTACTCGCGTATTCATCCCGATCCGGATGCACAATTTGTATTCCACCTGGATCGGGGGAAAGGTATTGATTCCGGAAAAGACGGGCTTACCGCGTGTAACGTGATAGGTACCTATACGCACGCATACTTTACCGATGCATTTGTAAAACAGTTCATTGATTCCGCCAGTCATTTCTCGAACGAATAAAGAACCGTTTCTTCACGGAAGGCATAAAGGTATAGAAAAGCGAATTTATCAACAAACAGAATTCTGGTGTAATCATGCGCAGCGATGAGGTAAAATCCGGATATCAGCGGGCACCGAACCGGTCGCTCCTGCGTTCTCTGGGAGTGACTGACCGGGAGATGGAACTCCCGTTTATTGGAATTGCCAATGCGTATAACACCATTGTCCCGGGACATGTCCACCTTCGGGTGCTTGCAGAGAAAGTGCGTGAGGGAATTGTGTCGGCAGGAGGCGTTCCCTTCGAATTCGGGGTAATTGGCATCTGCGATGGTATTGCTATGGGGCATGAGGGGATGCGGTATTCCCTGCCTTCGCGGGAAAATATCGCTGATTCTATTGAACTCATGGCACAGGCGCACCGGTTTGACGGCCTGGTCTGCATCGGCACCTGTGATAAGATTGTTCCCGGGATGCTCATGGCAGCCGCACGGTGCAACATTCCTTCCATACTCCTGACCGGGGGTCCGATGCTCTCCGGCTATCAGGATGGCAAAGACGTATCGCTTATTGAAGTCTTCGAGGGAGTCGGCAAGGTTGCAGCGGGAGTAATGAGTGAAACAGATCTCTGTGAACTGGAATGTTGCGCCATGCCCGGGTGTGGAAGCTGCCAGGGACTGTACACAGCAAACACCATGGCATGCATGACTGAAGCAATGGGAATGTCTCTATCAGGGTGCGCTGCAATTCCTGCAGTCGATGCGGCAAAGCTCAGAATTGCGCGGGAAACAGGAGAAGCTGTCATACCGCTTGTTAAAAAACAGGTCAGACCAAGGGATATTATTACAAAAAAGAGTCTCCGGAATGCTATCCGGGTAGATATGGCTCTTGGGGGATCAACGAATACGGTGCTTCACCTGATGGCGATTGCATCAGAAGCGGAAGTTCCACTCTCCCTTGAGGACTTCAATACACTTGCAGATGTAATACCCCATATCTCCCATATGCAGCCATCCGGTCCGCATTCAATGCAGACGCTTTATCGTGCCGGGGGGATTCCTGCTGTTCTTAAAAGTCTCGATCAATACCTCGATGACTGCCCTACCGTATCCGGTAAAAAAATCCTGCAGATTGCCAGGGATGCAAAGGTGAGGAATACGAACGTTATCAGATCCCCACAGGATCCTGTGAGTCAGGCTGGAGGACTGAAAATCCTTTTTGGCTCTCTTGCACCGGATGGTGCTGTCGTGAAATGTGCGGCCGTTCCACGGACTATGTGGAAACATACAGGACCGGCACGAGTCTTTGATGGCGAACAGCAGGCAATGAGAGCGATCCTTGCCCGCGAAATCAACGAGGGAGATGTTATTATCATACGCTATGAGGGCCCACGCGGAGCCCCGGGTATGCCTGAAATGCTCGCCCCCACATCGGCGCTTATGGGATTTGGGTACACAAGCGTTGTTCTGATTACTGATGGCAGATTTTCAGGAGGAACACGTGGCCCCTGTATCGGGCATGTGGCGCCGGAGGCAGCAGTCGGGGGTCCAATTGCACTCGTGTCCGAAAAAGATCAGATCGAGATCGATCTATTCCGGAAAAGGATTGATATTTTAGTTGATGCAAAGACGCTTGAGCAGCGTAAGAGAATATGGAAACCCCTGGAAAAACCAGTTTCCGGAGTACTTGCCCGTTATGCAAAAACCGTTGAGCAGGCAAATCTCGGAGCAGTGCAAAAATAGATAATTTTTTTTACATGAGATAAGCACACAGGTTTATTTTAATGGTAAACAGTTTATAAAAAACAAAAGATAAATAGTGCACTGCGACGTAAAAAACGATTGATACAACTGAACTAAAATGAATTGAAAAGATGTTTTCTTTTTTTTTGTTTTTTTCCTATATATTCAAATGACTTAAAAAAGAATACGCAATTCTATCATGTTATGGGGGTCGCCGCAACGGGGGGGTTGAGGCATTGCAAAAAACCCCGGGAGTGTTATGAGGGACGTATCCTTAAGTGAGTTCTAAGAAAAAAATAGGTGCTAAATTCGTAGTTTACCATTTTAACTATAAGGATAGTCATTACAATACGGATACTCTTCTAAAAATATGTGAGCAGATATTGGTCCTCTTACCCTGCTTTTCTGAATTTACCCTTCGGCACGAGTATTTCAAACTTCGCGCCCTTCCCCGGCTCACCGGTTTCGGTAATCATGATTCCGGTATATCCCAGGAGCTCACGAATCAGGAACAGGCCAAATCCGGTTCCCTTACCGTGTCCGAATTCGAATATCTTTTCCTTTTCGTCCAAAGGAATTCCCTTCCCATTATCCTCATAGATCAGGATCAGGGATTCTCCTGATTTTTGTGCATAGAGCCTGATTTTTGTCAACTGGTGATCCCCGTGTTTTATCGAATTTGCCAGGAGATTATAAAACACCCGGGGCAGGAGAGGATCTGCATACAATTCGAAATCCTCCATCTCCACACGGATATCAATAGAGTTGGATGGGTTCAGCATGACCGCTTCCCAAAATACTTTTTTCACTGATTGCCAGGTGGGCGAGGTTATCCCGATATCCTGGAGCGAGCGGACGAATGCCATCTGATTGCGGATAGACTCGATCGATTCGAGAGTCTTATCAAAAAATGTCTGCATCGCCTCCCGGGATGTCTTAAGCTGTGCACGCTCCAGGTAATTTGCAATGATTGAAAGCTGATCCAGTATATCCCGCCTCGTTATACTGAACAGAAGATCGATTTTCATGGAAAGCGTTTCTTCGGTCACATCTTCACCGATCCCGAATATATACTGAAGGGTGTTGGTGGAATCAGAAATCGGAACAATAATCATATGGATGATACGCTCGCCCCGGATTTTATCTGCGATCTTCTTATTGCTTACAGAAACCTGATTGAGACGTACCTCAGCATCCTCCTTATTGATCATCGCGACCATTTTCTGGGAGAACAGTTCAGGATCAGTCCTGCCGATCACTTCACCTGATGGCAGGTTAAAAATCTGTTCGCTCGCTTTATTCCAGAAAATATACCTGCCATCCTTCACCGTCTTCATGAAGACTGCAACCGGCAGTTGATCGAGCATTTCGCGATGGAGGATCTCACCCTCTTTCACCTGCCTGATGGAGTCCTTAAGCGACCCGACCATCATATTGATACTGTTTTCCAGAATGACAAACTCGGTGCGCTGCGTTGGACCGATCCGGTGTTCCAGATCCCCACGTGCAATGATATTAACGTCATCCACAATCTCTTTAATCGGACGGGTAATCCGTTGCGAGAGAACAAATGCAAGGGCGCAGCCAATGCTGATGATAAAAATCCCCAGAATGAGATGGAAAAGGATAAGCCGGTTGAGCGCCTCCTGGATTAATCGCGTGCTATATGTAATCTGGATAATCCGGCTTGGATCTGACCCGTACTTATCCATTTTTAAATCAACAAAGAGATATCTGATTGTCCGTGCATGTTCAGGATCGGATTCCTCAAGGTTTTTCCGGTTTTTAATAGTTTCATTGAGATTATCCTGGACAGATTTTTCCGGATAACTGTTATTGTCCAGTCGCCTTCCCATGGAATTGTAGACGGTGAATTGTTCTACGAAGGGATTGACAGAAACAATCTTCTGGATTTGAGTCTGATCATCGAGGTACTGGTTAATTTCATCAAATGTCCCGCCAGCAAAGCCGAGTTCGGCGATATACTTATGATCGGGTGTAGGCATATAGGCAAATTTTCTTAACTGGCCTCCCCCCAACTTGTCACGGACAATTCGATCAGCGAAGAATCCTTCTGCCAGTCGGATCTTCGTAAGGTACTCGTAAAAATACGGGATCTTCCTGAAATCCTGACCGAGTTCAGGTTCAAAAGTCGTTTCGATAATAACTCCTGATTCATTAATTATATAAATATCGTAATTATCACCAAGGGACTTTTTCACGCCGGTGAGGTCCATACGGTGCGGCTCGCCACCACTACGATTATACTCCAGAAGGACTGAAGTTAAACCTTTTTCCATCTGGTCATCCAGGGTTTCATCGTAGATATTCCAGGTAATATCCTTAAGGCGAATCGCCTCAATGATATTCTGTTCGGTCTGTACCTGGAGGAGACTGGCTTCGCGGTCAAAATTGTTTTTTGTGTAAACATAGTCGTTTACTGTCATGAAACCGACAACACAAATCACAAGGAGGATCATATAAAGAAACAGAATGAATGACAAGGATCGGGTTTTCTGAACCGGCTTGTCCTGTGCGCTCATGCTATTCCTCAAAAGTATCAATACTACAAAAATCTCATTAATTTATCAGATGATACCAATGACTGTAAATAATTCCGCAGGGATGATAAGCATTGTTATTTTTAAAAAAACAGAATACAAAACATGAAGGAACACGGAATTACCATGCACACGTGATATTTGTTTTGGGTATAGTCACCATTAACCACTAAAATAAAATTTATTCACGACGTAAATATGAAAATATATTTCGAGATAGAACGGGTGCTTCATTTTTTGGAAAATAGATTTTTTAGATTTCATTAATGATATTGGTTTCACATTTGCGGCGGGGGCGAGGCAAAGCCGAAGCACCCAAGAGCTTATCAATCTTTTTAGATAAATCTTCAAAAATTTAGTCGCTAGAATGTGACTATACCGTTTTATACGTTAATTTTTAAAAAAGAGAGAATTATTTAAAAATTCTAATTCAATGCCTGGGTAATTGCTTCCTTAACTTTTTCATCCCCTTCAGTTTTTAACGCATGTCTGAGTGCGTCATGAACTTTTTTCCCGCCGATAGCACCAAGCGACCAGACGGTCATCATCCGGACATACCTGTTCTCATCCTTCAGCAGAATTATCATCGGGTCAACAGCATCTGAGTCACCCAATTCCCGCAGACCCTTTGCAGCCATGTATCTCACATGGTCCCGGTTATCCTTAAGAGCCTGAATGAGAGGCTGGACAGCCTTTTCATCTGCAATTTTTCCCAGCGCTTCAACGGCACGGTACCGGGTCTCCCACTGGGGTTCTTTCATCGCAGAGGTTAACGGCTCGACCGCAGCTTTGCCGATTGTAACAAGGGCAGACATCGCCTGTGCGCGAACCGACTTGTCAAAATCACCCAGGGCCTCGATGAGTGGCTGGATGGCTCGGGGATTCTGAGTCATGCCGAGCAGATATGCGGCATATTGCCGAACCTTGGGATCAGTGCTGTCATGAAGGGTGTGAACCAGTCCCTCCACTCCCTGTTTCTCAAGTTCTTCAGCATTATCGGGTTTTTCGGGAATATTTTCGTCAACCATAAATTCACCATGAAGTATCTCCCGTTTTGTTATATAAGGGCGATCACGGTTGTCAGTCTACAGCAATATCGTGCCTGAATTATTCCGGACAGACATCCCTTTTCATACAGATTAATCTGGGATTTCGCCCTGTGATTCTGTTCTTATGAAGTAATAAATAACCAGACAGGTAACATCTCTTGTAATAAGCGCAGGATTGGTGAGAAGCTGCCAGACTGTGCATCCTTTCTGATCGCACTAATCAATGATAATTCTTAAGGATTTTTACCAGTCCAAAAATACACTGTCGGGATAACTGCGAAACAATTCGAAGTTTACGACGGATATAAGTAGTTCATACGGCGATGCATTTTGTATGAATGATAAAATCTTCCCGCTTTTTGTTGTGTGCATTGCTCTGGTTGCAGCAGCCGGATGCATGGGATTTCCGACCGCAGGTTTTGATCCATCTTCCGCTTTGCAGGATATTGGTAAGGGAGGTTTGCAGTCAGAATCCAGGATGGCATATGCCGGTGACGCAGCACCCTCTCCCCTGACAACGAGCGTTCCAACTCCCTCGGGTTCCGGGATTGCCGGGATCGAGACGAAGATCATCAGGACTGCTTTCCTGACTGTCGAAGTAAAAGATGTACCCGGATCAGTAGAGTTGCTCAAAAACCTTTCATCCCAGAAGGGAGGCTACATATCTTCCACAAATATCCAGAAAAATTACAACAACCGTCTCTCTGGTTCTGTGATACTCCGGATTCCTGCAGCAGAATTTGAAAACACACTTACGGGCGTCAGGACGATTGGCATCGTCAGATCGATTTCAACCCAGGGACAGGACGTGACCGAGGAGTATGTCGATCTTCAGGCACAGAAAATCTCCTACCAGAACCAGCTTACCCAATATAATGAGATCATGAAAAAGGCGGTGAAAGTGGAGGATGTTATCACAGTTCAGCAGCAGATCGACCGGGTCCAGACAGACCTGAACCGGCTGGAGGGCAGACTGAAATACCTTGACAGCCGGATCGACTTTTCGACAATAACAGTAAACCTCCAGGAACCCGAACCAGTTGGCGGTGAGACCGGTCATACCTTTATTTCGACCATCAATGAGGGAATAACCGGGTTCTTCGGCATGATCGATGCTATCATGATCATCCTTTTCACATTGCTCCCGCTTATTATCATTGGTGGTGCAGGATATGCAATCTACCGCTGGAGAAAAAGCCGGAAAGGTGCAGATCCACCGGAACTATCAGAGAGAAAATAACTATTTTATAAAAAAAAAGATCGTTATTTTTTTGCTGCTCAGGCAAAGTACGAATTTTTACCAGTTCTTTGATTATTGTCTGATCATTGATACGATAGTTGGTGTATTCTCCTCAGGTACCGTCAATATGCATTCCTGGTTGTCGTACCATTGAGCGGATCAGTTCATCCAGAATATCCGCTTATTCAATCCATTCAGTCCGAATCTCCCGGAACTATCTTCCCGGTGTATCCTGCCATCTGAGGGACAACTGTGAAAATCCCCGGCATTCGCATCACATTACTCTGGATTCCATCAAGGTTTGTTTAAGATACAGGAACAATTCCTGTCCTGCGAAACCAGACACACCCGTTTCCAGCTCATCTCATCCTTCTGAACCGATATCACCTGGTTACGTAATAGAGCCTGACCCAGGGGACAAAGATCACAACCAGAACAGGCATGACCAAAAAGGATAAAGTGTATAAATCCAGCCGGGCTCAGAAGCAATTGTCATATGAACAATGTGCAGATAAGGATAATGTGGATAAGCAGGCTGAAATCAACAACGGATCATATTGTGCAACCGCGGGTTTTAATGATATCAAGCGAAAAAGAACAGGGCTTTTTTACCCCATAAAATTCCGGAAGAAGGGTAAATTGTTCAAAAAAACATCAGGAATATTGGATCCTTTCATATTTTTTTGGGTTGAAGATCCTGGTTTCAGGTTTTTGTTAATCCCATAAATATTAAAATCCGACCGTTGAACCGCTGTTTCCGGGAGTAGGGCGGATCGTTACTGTAGGCACAACGGTGGTTCCTGAGTTTTTTATATTCGTTGGAACGGGGGTGAGTGCAGCTCCGTTATCGGTTACACCTTCACTACTTGTGATCATCGGATAGATGAAAAATGCTCCCAAAACAACGGCAACAATAATTATTACAACGATAATACCAATAAGGCCTTTTTTGCCAAGTTTAAAACTAAGCATATCCAAAGATTTCCTGGGAACGGGCGGTTTTCCAGAAGGGGATACTGGCTCGGGATTGTAAGAATCGGTGATAACAGGCTGTGCCGCTTTGGATTTCTCATCCGTACCTTGTTCGTTTGAATCCGACAATGACAGGATTGATTCCCTGGGTATGACGATGGAGATCTGTTCCTCTGGCACCCCTGGTTGTTGAGGAACGGCTCCGGAAGGATTAGAAGGTACGCTGGCCAGCGAAGGTATAATAACGGGTTCTATTGCAGGAAGATCCTTATTCTTTGGTTGAATAGTTCTCCCGGTATTTTCCGTAACAACCGGTTGGAGTACGGCTGTTTTGGGTATTGTGGATTCAGCCAGGTTACCGGGAACAATAATCGGGGATCCACATCGGTTACAGAATTTCGAAATATCCGGCACGCGGTTTCCGCACCGTGAGCAATAAGTACCAAAGCCGGGTTCTGGAGCGTCAATTTTTTTTGCTGCTGATAACGGGAATGAAGAATCCGGACTTGTTTTAATAATCTTTTTGGCCGGCGCGATATCCTCCCCTTCTTTCTTCACTGCAGTTTTCTTTTCAGCCGGAACATTTTGCGAACCGGGAGAACTGATAATCTCTATCCGTGGCGGTGCTGTGCGAGTAGTTTTTTTGGGAGACTGCCCGGCGCCAGGTATTACTTTACGAATGACCTGTTCAAATGATGACGAGGTATTCTCTTTAAGTACCCTCATCCAGTCATCCCGTTCCTTGATCCGGTTACCCCCGGTTTGACGTGAGAAAGTGAGAATCATCTGCCGTTTCTCACCGGTCTTGGCCAACACAGATAATGTAATTATCTGGTCGCGGATCGCATTCTCGCCCGCTTGAAAATCTTTCAGCGTAACAAGCGGAATCTCTTTTTGCGGAAGAATGTTTGTAACCCTGTCGACAAGGATAATCCGTTTGTTGGTAAGAATACCTTCAAACGGGATCGACTTGACAAAGATTCCCTGAGTCCGGAGGAGAACAGACTCATCACTGCGCAGATCTGGATCACCCATTATACCACACATTTCCCCATTCTACTTTAAAAATGTAGGTCTCTAAAAGAAAAAAATAATTTAATAAAATTTTGCCTGAACTACTCACCATTTTGGGAAATATCGGACTACTCAATTTAAGAGGATAAATAAGGGGCTTTTTTCCTGACATCCATCCAGAAACATGGCTCTGAATGATCCCGACGGATCTTATGCTGAATTAAAGTATCAAAGGAAATTACATCGGGACTGCTTTCCGATCCGATCGGTACAGAGACTGTATACCTCATTTAACACGCCTTATTTCACCTTTTTGGGAGCTCAAATGATGGAAGGGAGCACGAAGACGATCATTAATAGTGCGATCTTTTTTGATCCGACGTTAAAAAACCGGATTCATTTACAAAAAAAAATAAAGGGTCCTTTACTTCAGAAAAACGACGGTATCGGGAAGTGCCCTTATGACGTGCGAGAATATCTTTGAGTTGCGGTGACGCAAGCATGAGAATTAATCTCGGATGAAATAGTTATCCCGCATTCCCTAGAATCTGGATCATCCGGTGCACAACTGCATAGATCGCCGGAAAGTCCCTGGTCAAAAATGTACTTGATGATATGATTTTGTTCAAAAATGAGTTCGGTCATCATCTGCTGGCCGGGGATTTTAGCTTTCAGTAAATGTGAACTTAATCACGTCTTCAAGCGGGTGAGGGAAACCTTCCACCAGGAGTTTAAGGTACCATTCTACCTCGAAACATTCATTCTTAACTTCTTTGATTGCCGAGTGTTCGAGGCTCATCATGTGCACGCGTCCGGTTGGTATCAGGTGGATGTGATGACCTTGCCAAGCCAAGCATTGCAATGCTGTTTTTGGCATGGTTGTTTCACCTTCAGCATGGTGTTTTACCCCGGGAATAATAGTGCTTGTGCCCGGAACCAAAGCCAGATTCCTTTCACGTCACCATTTATTTTACGCTATGCCATATTTTCCGATTGGAAAAATGATATTGGTCACTAATCCTGATACTCTTTTTTTTGTTCTGCCTAATCGTGCATCCCCGTTCCTTACAAAACTCTGGCAAACCTTCGATTCCTATTTATTTCAGTTCACGAAAAAACACTACTATATAGTGAATTCTGATGGTGTTTAACTGCCGGCAATGCGGAACGTGCTGCAAGTATATGGGGGACTACATCATTATCGAACACCAGATAGGTCCCTTTGAATTTGTCTGCGAGTCTGTTTCGACCGGGACACCATTTATCGCCCGTGTCGATGACGACAAGCATGAGATCTTTCTGGACCACACATTTCCGGATCAGCACCCGACTGCCTGCCGGTTTCTCAGGCCCGATGGCGAATCTGTTACGGTGCGTGATCCATGAGACGAGTCCCTGCCAATGTAAATACTACCGCTGTGTGGTCATGCGGATTTTCGATTCCCGAGGGAACCGGATAGGGATCGTTACGGGTAATCTGTCACTCCATTCAAACGATCCCGCGCTGAGGAGTGCATGGGAAACGGTTGAAGGAAAAATTTTGCATCCTTCTGACGATGTGGAAATAGGGTTGCAGAAATATCTGGAAGACAAAGGTTACCGGGTTGAATGAATCAGACTTTCATAACTTTGGAAGCTGGACATTTCAATCTCAAAAAAATTAGAAAAAAATCTTAACTTTTCACGTAAGATTACAAAAACAACGCCCAGGTCGGAATTCGAATCCGAGTCGTTTGCGTGACAGGCAAACATGATAGGCCACTACACTACCTGGGCTCTCTGATGAACAAATGTCCCGCCTCCCGGATTCGAACCGGGGACATCGCGGTAGCCGCGCAGTTACCGATACCGGTAAACCATACTACAGCCGCGCACTCTACCGAGCTGAGTTAAGGCGGGGCACTGTGCTCTAAATGTTGGAATAGTTTGGTATTAAACGTATCGTTAAAGAATAAGGGAAAAATGGCAATAAATACCCGGATTTTATTAATTTCTGGGCATTATTTAAATAATCCGCATGCTCATAAAGATGTATGACTGCTCGCAAGGATGTTGCGGGGGATCGCCTTCTTCACCGATAGCCATGCTCATGAAGAAGTGACTGTTTTTGACACTACGCTCCGGGATGGAGAACAAACCCCGGGGATTGCATTCACCTTTGAACAGAAACTCCAGATCGCACGTCAGCTCTCTGACATCGGCGTCCATGTAATCGAAGCAGGATTTCCTGCATCATCGAAAGCCGAGAAAGAGACGGTGACCGCTATTAAAAAGATCCGGTCTTGAGGCGAAGATTTGCGGGCTCGCCCGTTCGGTAAAAGCCGATGTCGACGCATGCCTTGATTGCGATGTGGACATGGTGCACGTCTTTATCCCGACATCAGATATCCAGCGGGAGAACACGATCAACAAGAGCCGGGAAGAAGTGCTCGGGATTACTGCTGATATTATCCACTATATCCGCGACCACACGGATATGTGCATGTTCTCTGCTATGGATGCAACCAGGACTTCGGGGGACTATCTTATCGAAGTCTTCCAGACGGCAGCAAATGCCGGCGCCACCATCATTAATGTACCGGATACCGTGGGGGTAATATCACCTTCCGGTATGAAGACACTCATCACCCGGATCGCCCGGGAGGTGGATTGTCCTATCGACGTGCACTGCCACAACGACTTCGGGCTCGCGGTCGCAAACACAATTGCGGCTGTCGAAGCGGGTGCATCACAGGTGCAGGTCACCGTGAACGGGCTTGGTGAGACGGGCGGGTAATGCCGATCTTGCTCAGACTGTGATGATCCTGGAGGCGATATACAGCATAAAAACCGGGATACAAAAGGAACGACTGGTCGAGACATCGCATCTCATCTCCCGGTTCAGTGGTATTGGCATTCCTCCTACTCAGCCAGTCGTCGGTGAAAATGTCTTTTCACACGAGAGTGGCATCCACTCACATGGTGTCATTAAGAATGCCGCGACTTTTGAACCCGGCATTATGACGCCGGAGATGGTCGGACACCGCAGGAGGTTAACCCTTGGAAAACACGTGGGAAGGCATGCGGTATTCCAGATACTTTCTGAGGTTCATATCGAGCCCTCGGACACGCAGCTGGACATTATCGTCGAGAAGGTCAAAGCGATTGCAAACAAGGGAAAAAGGGTGACTGATGCTGATCTTTATGAGATTGCAGATAGTCTGATGGGTATAGAACTGAACCACAAAATGTTTGAACTCGAGGATATTGCAATTATGACTGGCAATCACGTAATCCCAACGGCAAGCGTAAAAGCCAAAGTCAACGGGAAAGAGTATGTCTTCTCCAGTGTTGGCAATGGCCCGGTTGATGCAGCACTTCATGCTATCCTGGGAATCACGCCCTCGCGTCTCCAGCTAAAGGAGTTCAACATCGAGGCGATCTCCGGGGGATCAGATGCTATGTGCCATGTGACGATCGCCGTAGAGGATGAACATGGTAAAATCTTTGATGCAAGTGGCAGCGGTGATGACATTGTACTTTCATCGGTTGAGGCGCTGGTCAATGCAATCAACCTGATCAACCGGAAATAATACTTATTCTTTTTTTCCCGAGGAAGCTCGAATCTCCCTGAGTGTAGTAAGCGCGGTATTGTAGCCATACAGCTGGGCGCGTGTTGAGAGCCGGTCAATGATCTCGTCCGTTGAAGTAAGATACCGTTTCCTTACCTGTCCACACCGGGGGCTGGAATCCACAAAGTTATCGATCCGGTCACAGAGCTTTATCAGTGTTGCCTCCGGGGGTGCATCAAGAATTCTGCCAATACTGTCGGAGAGACGGGCTGTCTTGCCCCGAATCGTATTTTTCTTGGTTAATGCATCCACCATCGCGGTGATATCATTTCTTTCATCATCGGAAAAAGGAAGGTGTGCAATAAACCCTTCCGTCTGTGCAATCCACTCAGGAGTACAGTCTTCATAGATATCATGCAGCCATGCAGCGATGATAGCTATGTGTGTCCCACCAAACATCCCCACAAGAGCGGCAACCCGGGCCGGGTGAATAATATAGGGAGTTCTCCGGTCCTTGCGGAACTGTCCCTTATGGGCACGGGCGGCATGATCGGCAGCATTCTTGATCGCCAGTAGTCGCTGACTTATGTCCGTGTTTATGCGATCCACAGCTGCCTGCATACAAAAAAATCCTTTCCGGGAACCTAAAGATTTTTTGTTTTATTCCGGGGTCCAAAAAATGAACAATTATGCAGCCGTTGGGGTCCCTTTGCCTTCGATTGCCGCCTTTATTTGCATCTGGAACTGCTCAAATTTGCCCTGCATCATCTTTTCCTGTTTTTCGAGAGACTTAATGCGCAGCTCAAGCGTTTCAACCTTCTCGGAGAGTTTTGCATTCACAGTTTCCTTTTTCTTCTGCATCATTACCGTACCGACGCTCATGTACATGACCGCATCTTCTGCCGAATCGCTGATCTCTTCCTGAGCACGCTTTGCCTCACGTACTGCCATCTCGTATTGGGCTTTTTGGGAAAGGATGGTCTGCAGTTGCTGCTGTATCTGCTGGAGCATGGCCAGTTGATTCTGCACTTTGGGTGAAAGATTGTTCATGGTTGGTACACTTCTTATTATATCGGTTTCAATTGATAAAAAGGATTATACCAAAAGTCCCTGATAAATTTTGGATTTTTTTTTTGGTCTTTTTGATTTGTGAAAAACTCAAATGAAATTCTAATAAAACGATTACATAAGATCCTGCATCTCATCTGCAACATTCACGAGCCGAAGAACCATATTGAGAGCTGCCCGCAGTGATGAAATATCCTGAGCTTCCACGTTGAGCACAAGCATGTTCTCCTTTTCAAGCCAGCACCGGGTAGTTGAGCGGGAATTCACATCATCGGTAAGTTCCGGGGCCAGCGCCTGGCATATCAGCTGGGCGTGGGGTGTCGAAAACCGGAAGATTGCTTTGTGAATTGTCACAGGATTACCTTATTCAGGTGTATGATTAAAAAAGATGATAAATAATTTTTTATTCCGGCTTTTTTTGCCGGATAGAACAGTTAACGGGCTTTCATCTCTTTAATTGCAGCGCCGCGCTCTTTGAAAAGAATACGGTGCCCGCAATAAGGACACCGGACGTTAACGTCTATCTCAACTTTCTGCTTGCACCGTGCGCATTTATACGTACTAGCCATAATCTAAATCCAGATTTATCCTTTGATCTGTTCAAGAGTCCGGTCAATTGCGCGCTGGGCAATCTTCATGGCCGGAGTCTGTGGCTGGTATGCCCCACCGGCAAACTTGTAATTGCACTTGCGACACTCCCAGATGCCGGTACCCCTTCGCTGAACTGACTCCATGTCACACTTTGGGCAGCGGTGGAGAGATCCGGAAATTGCTTCGATATCTGCTACTCTTTTGCGTACAAATCTTCCGTACCGGCAGCCAAACCGTCCGGCACTACCTGTTACTTTTCCTTTTGCTTTATGAGTCGAGCTTGCCATTATGCATACCCACCGATCTGTCTTCTTTTATTTGTCATCGTAACTAATATACTTGATTGAGGATCTTTACCTGCCCTTCACCTTTTGAGAGTTTGTTGATAAGATCATAAAATTCTCCCTGGATACCGGCAGGGATGCGTACCACGCAAACCCATGAACCATCTTTCTGCCATTCATCCTTCTCCATGGTGAATCCGGCAGCGATATCTCCATAAGCTTTTGCAGCAAAATCTGCAGGGATTCGAACTGCCAGCCTGAGTTCTTCGAACCGGATAGGCAGAAGTGGTCGCAGCGCCTTGACCGTTTCTTTGACCTGCTCGTCAAGGTGTTTGAATGGATCGATGTTAACCCTTGCCTCTTCCATTGCCATTTCAATCCGGTGCGGCGGGTGAGGGTGCCCGGTCTGGGGATTGACTGCGTTTCTCGCAATAAATGTGATCACCTGCCTTCGTTTATCCTCAATCATATGTTTGCGCTGTTCGGAAGTGAGATGGATCTCTCCCTTTTCGATAATCCGCCGGGCGATCGTATTAAAATCGGTAGTATGAAATACCTTTTCGAGAGATTCATCCGACGCCCGGGTTCCCCGTGAAGCATTACCAAAGACATTTAATGCTGCAACTACGTCTTCGATATCGATCTTCTGACCTTGTCTCACAAGGGCTGCCTGGTTCGGGTCAACGAGAATTTCAAATCGTTCTCCGAAACTCTCAAGGCGTGCTACCACTGCCTTGTCGAGCGGTATCATAGGATGTTCACTGCTTGAATTGTCCGACAAATGTAGCAACTTCTTCTTTGCTCATCTTACGGAAGACCGGGTTATCGCGGCCGATCACACCGATCTCGACAGTATCAACATCGAATTTGCCTTCGGTGGCGGAATGGAGCGCCTTGAGTCCGAGAAGGATTACATCCTTGATCTCTGATTCAGGGTTATATTCCTCTTCAAAGACTTTCATTGCCGCAGGGCGACCGATACCGATACCCGTTGCTTTGTATTCCAGAAGGGTTCCGGAGGGATCGGTTTCGAAAAGACGACACTCGCCATCACTCACACCTGCTATAAGCAGTGCTGTCCCGTAGGGTCGTATACCACCATACTGGGTAAGTGTCTGCATATGGTCACAGAGTTTTTTGCGGGCTTCGACTTCTATCGGTTCATCATACGAGACCCGGTTTATCTGGCACTCTATTCGGGCCCGGTCAACCAGTGACCGCGCATCTCCGACAAGTCCGGATGATGCGACCCCGATATGTTCATCGATCTTGAAGATCTTCTCGATGGATGATGCTTCAAGGAGCTGAGCTGACCCGTTTGTCAACGATCAGGACAACGCCGTCCTCGCCTTGATCCCAACCGCAGTCGTCCCACGTTTCACTGCTTCACGGGCGTATTCCACCTGGTAGAGCCGTCCATGGCAGAAAGACCGTAATCGCTCTGTCGTATCCCATCTGATATTGTGGTTGCATTATAACTCCTCAATATCTTCTCTTGTGAGGAACAATCGGTTTGTATTTTTAAATCCCTTTTCAATCACATCAACCTTCTGACCGTTACACTGGATAATCCGGAACATTTTTTTATCAAACATACATTCGCCCGGAGACACTGATCCTGACCGGGGCCTTTATACCCCGTCATCCCTCCCGCAGACTTTCAATTGTACCCGAAACCGCAACCATACGCACCGAAATGTGGGTTTCCCTGCAGGCAGTAATTGTTGAGAGGGCGGTTGACAGGTCCTGCTCTGTTCCACGCCGGCACCTGATAACCGCATACTGACCTTCCGAAGCAACGACTCCCGGTGTGATAACAGCAGCCATTACATCACCCCAGAGCAGGTTGCAGCGTCCGATAGAGCGTAATAAAGACCTTTTTGATCAATGATTGTCCCCGCAGATTCAGACGAACCAGAAGATACCGACGTTTCACCCGCAACGTGGGGGGACGGGTACTCATAAGATCACCCTGACCGCCGAACCCGGTGGTGCCGTAACTATATCTACTCCGAAAAATGCCTTTTCAACACCTGACGTGTCCATGCCGATAAGGGAACAAGACCTGCTATTTCACGGACGGAACGCATATCCAGAACTGACCGGGCGTGTGATGAAAGGGTTATCGGGAACCCAAACCGTCGCTCAAGCACCATAATATCGCGATAACGGTGCACGACGTGCTGGCGTGAAATCCCCCGGCCGGATATCAGGGGCGACAGGTCAAGATCCACGGCCACCCGGTTATCACCCGCCATCCGCGCGGACACATGATCGAATGCATGTTTATCTGCAGACTGGAGGCCCCTGAGGATGTGAACCCCCTTAGTGGTGACCCTGACGGTTGAACCCGCTGTCTCCGGCCTGAACCGATACAACCGTTTTATTATTCTTCCCGCGTCTGATGCGGTTAACCAGACTCTTACCGAAGTGTCCCGGATAAGAATACCCGCGTATAACTCCATCCCGTATCATTCGCCGGAAGACGTCTCCGAGCCACAAGACGATCAAAACCCAAACTTTCACTTTGCAGCACCATACGGCGAACCGATGAGTCCCCGAAGGGGTATCAATGACGCCGGCATCGGTGATCTTCATGAAAGTAAACTTTGCGAAAAAGAGGATAAGATTATTTGCCCTGGATTTGCGTGAGACCGAATACTCGGACGGGTCTTTTCAGTCTTTCCCCGGGCACCTTCACCCCCGACCTTTACGTTCGGCAGAGGTCTTGCCGCGCTCGGCCCTACCACGATGTGTGGAATTTGCGAGCCATGCAAGGTTCTTGTCGGCCCTGACCGAGGGGTGATGACCGTCAACGAGAATGACCTCATAATATTGGCACTGCCGTCCTGCCCGACCCAGTAGGAGTTCGCACTTCCATGTTGGGGAATCGCTTCGAGGCCCGCTCCTCGGCAATCCGCTGGATACTCTTCCTGCCGTCAACGGTTCTTTCCCATGCGTGCTGACCGGCGTGCGCGGACATACCTTGACGCCCTGCGACCACCGCGGCGTACCTGCACACGTGCAACCGCAATGCCCTGTTTGCCTTATAACCAAGGGAACGCGCGCGGTCAATACGGGTGGGATGCTCGAGCCGGACGACGCTGCCTTCCCGGCGCCATTCCTGCATACGGTTCCAGAGAAGTGCCTTCACTCCACTTTTTTCCGGTACCTTCCATGCCTCCCTGACGAAGGCGTACATCGATTTTACCATAATAATCTCCTAAGGTTCGGCTCGATCCCGAGCACTCATTCCCTTGAACGGGACGGATCCCGTATTCCCACATACTTTATCCGGAGTGCTATTAAAGTCCTCCGGGCTCGTAACCGGGAGGCATTATGGCATTGAGTACCCTTTTTCTTCTCAATGGCCCGGATATCCTGACTGCGGTTAACCGGATACTGACCCTGCGCATCTTTCTCTGCAGACTTCACCATATCCCAGACCGTAAGCAATGCAATCGAAACCCCGACGAGCGCTTCCATCTCCACACCTGTCTTCCCGGTAGTCTTTACCGGACGGTTGCTCTCGATAAATCCGTCACCTTCTTCAAAATCAATAACAGCACCGTTGATCGGGATCGAATGGCACATGGGAATAAGGCCGGTGTATTCTTCACCGAAAGTGTAGATTGCAACCCGGGCAGTTGCAAGGACATTGCCTTTTACAACATTTCCTCCCGCAGATAGCGGAGAGTGTTTCCAGTCGCAGAAAAATTTTCCCGGCTGCAACCGCTTCACGCGCGACATCACCTTTCGCGCTTATATCAACCATCTGTGCCTGCTCATTTCCGGATATGCGTAAATTCTACCATTCATACACCTTCCTGAATAACTCCGCAGGAATTCTGTCTACGAGATCGGATGCAAGCATACCCTCACCCCGCTCTGCCGCAACAATTTCTCCCGCCCTGCCATTAACATACGCTGCTATACACCCCGCATCAAAAGCGGGCAGATGGCAGAGAAGTGCACGGCAATTCCTGCAAGCACATCACCGGTGCCACCTACAGTCATTCCGGTCCCGGTCCGGTTAAACCGCACCCGCTCACCATCAGTTATTATATCGATGCATCCTTTGAGAAGGACGGTACCCTTCAACCCGGAATCCCGTGCAGCCAATGCACGTTCTTTCATGTCATCCGATAATTTGATCCCGGTCATACGGGTGAACTCTCCCGCATGGGGTGTGTAGAGGGTCTCGTTCTTTGCGACTGGCAGCGGAAGCCGAAGAGCATCGGCATCAATAACAGCTTTTTTTGCAGTGGGGAATAATTGTTCGAATCACATCGTGACTTTTTGTTCCCAGTCCGTTCCCGCAGACGACAGCATCAGTCCTTCTATTGGCAAGCGTAATCAGCTGTTCGATGTGCTGATTACCTATCCGCTCTCCATCCAGTCGTTCATAGATCAAATCAGGAACAGGCTGAAATCACCGGGGATGCTATCCGTAGATCTCCGCTCCCGCCCGGAGAGCGCCAAGCCCGGCCAGATAGGGTGCTCCCTGATAGGTACACCACCTATTATCAGAACTTCCCCTCCGGCCCCCTTGTGTGCCTTGTGTCCCCTTGCAGGAAGAAGGGTGAGTTCACCGGGACAAACACAGCATTCCGCTTCGAGGGGAATGCCAATATCAACGACTGCAGATCCTTGAATCTTTGCCCGATGGAATGCGCGGATCCGGTTCGCCCGTATTCCCTGTGTGGGGACATCCGCGGCAATGATCTGCGCAGGAGATGTATTTGCCATATTGACGCAGGTAGAGAGTGGTTCTCTTAATGAAACGGTTGCACCAGTTCCAAGAAGTGCATCAATAATCACATCAGCGTGCTCAAACAGGGAGCACATTGACGCAAGGTCGTCACGGCACTGGAAAGGGTGAAGGACCACATTGCATCGTTTTAACGCTGCCGGTACTGGTGCTCACATGTGCCGCTTCTCTTACCGGAATCGAGGTAACAGACATCAGTCCTGACTCCCCGCTGGAGATACCGGGCGGCCACCATTCCGTCACCGCCATTGTTGCCTTTTCCGCAGAGAATGAGCAACGGGCTGAGATCAAGAGCCATAACGGCAAGTGCACAGCCCGCACTCTCCATCAACTGGTACTGAGTAACACCCAGTGCTGTCGCATTTACCTCTAATGCACGCATTCTGGCAGGACTGATGATCCCTGTCTCCAGAAACCCTTCTATCAGTTCCGGTTGCATTCTAGAGCACACTTCATGTGTATGAACTCCCTAAATAATAGGCAATGGGTTTTAGTGATGAT
>CAWFHC010000017.1:0-158080 GCA_963815395.1 uncultured Methanoregulaceae archaeon | reverse complement strand
ATAAACGCCCACATATTCTGAAGTCCTGTAGAGATAACAACACGGGGATCGATTCCCAGGACCGGGAAGACGAAAATGAAATAGAGGATTGTGCCCAGGAGGCTGCCGAGATTTGCGAGAGCTGCGACAAGAACAACCCTGAAGAGCGGGATTTTTGCCATATCGGTCAGGGAATCGGCTTCATATATCTTCCGGAAGTCAGAGACCGGTGGCTTTCTTACCTTAGCCTCGACGTATGCACCAATCCAGCCGGGACGGATCATGGGATTTAATGACGTGAACCATGCCACACAGAAAACTACAAGCGCCGTGTATGGGTGCCCGCCTGCAAGGAGCGTGAAGATTGCCGCAAGCGTCCCGTGAATGACTACCCAGAAGAGGAACGCATACAGCAGCACATCCCATCCGACACCGGAAAATGCAATCGCTGCCAGAAGCAGGAAGAACACTGCTGTTACGCCGAACCCAAACACCATACCCCAGGGAAACGATTTCGGTTCCTGGGTAAGAGGTTCAAAGGGAGGGAGAGTTGAGGGGTTATCGAGATAGGTTGCAATACCCTGACGATGCCCGGCACCCACGACTGCGAGGATTCGTCCCTCAGGTCTCTGGGCCTGCTGGAGGATGAGCTGGTGGGCGATGAATGCATCGCGCTCATCAATCAGTGCCCGGGCGCCATTGGGCGAGAACTTCCGGAATTCCTCCATGACCGCATCGATAACGTTTTGCTCTTTGAGCGATTCGATATCAATTTCCTGACCGTTATCAATTTCAGCGATTGACGCGATAAGCGCCCAGAACATCCTGATCTTTTCAAAAAAACCCAGAGAACTCCAGAACCGGAGAAGGGTAAGGCGTATATCACGATCTACAAGGGCAAGGGGAATGCCGCGCCTGCTCCGCCTCTTCGATCGCAATTTTCATTTCAGATCCGGGTTCGACCCCGACATCGATTCCGATCTTCCGCTGGAGGTAGGCAAGCAGCCACTGGACAAGGAGCGAATTGAAGTTTTTTACTTCAAGCACATCGTTCACCGAAGGGTCTCGGGCCTGCTTTTTAAGTGCGGTGAATCGTGATACATCGAGTTCAATGGCAACGACATCCGGCCGGAAGTCCCCGATACACTGTCCGCACTTCATCGACACTCTGCCGCGAGACATGTGCTGTCCCGATAATCTTAATCTCTGCCATTCATCTCCGTTATTCCACAATTATGTGCACTTCATCCAATTAAGAATGAATAGCCGCACAAGCCCTTCTACCGGTTCATACCCGCCGGCTTTCTGTACCTCCGCCGGGAAATATACCGGTTGATAGCGGGAACCGGATGCCCACTTCCGGTGCATTTTACCGGATATACAACGAAACACAGGTATGACAGGGGGAATGATGTCCGCTAATACCTTTCCTGAAGATTATAAACCATGGGTGCCGGTTTCTTTTTTGGTCATATCGTCCTGAATACCTTTGAAGATACCCAAAGCCGATAATAATCACCGGGACGATCTCAAGTCTTCCCAGCCACATGAGAACAATAAAGATCCATTTGATAGAGAGAGGACTCGCTTCAGAGATGAATCCGACCGTAAGCCCTGCATTGCTCAGGCCGGAAATCAGTTCAAAATTACATCATCGAGTCCAAACGAGGTGATATACACGTGCAGGGAGATAATTGTCGCAACAAATATTGTCAGGACATAGACAACGATAACGAGCATGTTCCGGGAGATCGCAATCCGAGATCTCCTTTGAGAGTGTCCTACCCCCGAAACGGAGTGGCACGAGAACATGGCTGCTGACAAAAAACGCCCGGAACCACCACTTCACTCCTTCATAGGCGAGCATTACGCGGTTCACCTTGACTCCTCCTGCAGCACTTCCCATAGCCCCACCGATGAACATCATCATCGCAACAATGGCTATCGGGATTATAACCCAGTGATGCGGATCAGAGTTCTGCAGTCCACAGGTACAGAGTCCCGATACTGCAGTAAATACACCCTGACGAAACGCAGTAGCAAGAGGCAGATTGCCAAGAAATACAGATCCCATGAAGTTAACAGGGATCCGGCAAGGGCGATCAGCAACAACATTTTCACGGTCTTGTCCCGGAACATCTCACGGACCTGACCGTGATACAGGAAAAAGAAGACCTTGAATGGGATCGCACCGGCAAGCATCACCGGAATGAGCAGGACTTCCAGGAGCGGGTTGTTGTAGTAAGCCAGCCCTCCCGCATGAACCGTGAAGCCTCCCGTTGCAATAGCAACCATCACAAGATTAAGAGAATCCCACAATGGTATCCCGACAGCATGATAAGACCCGTAAATGCAAACGTCAGCACAAGGTAGATCATCCACATCCGGCGGCTGGTTGATACCGCAGGCGACACCAGTTCTTCTTCGCGTCCTTCCGCACGATAGAGCCGGAACAGTGATACCCGGGTTTTCCGTCGCAGTGAAATCCCGAATGCGATGATACCGATGCCCCCGATCCACTGGGTAAATGATCGCCAGAAAAGAAGCGTTTTCGGGGTTGTATCCAGGGAGGTGATCATGGAAAAACCGGTACCAGTCCACCCGGACATGGCCTCAAAAATACTGTCAGTGAAGTTCATGTGCAGACCGAACACGAAGGGGAGTGAACCAATAAGCGCAATCGCAAGCCACGAGAACGCGACAGCGATCAGGGTACTGGAAAAGGAAGGTTCAAGATCCTGGTAGGAAAGGCGGGATAACAAGCCGCCGATGCAAGGAAAACGAGGGGGCAGTCGCCATAGGAAGGAGCATATCCCACTCACGGAAAATGACCGGTACGAGAAACGGTAGCAGTGAAGCAACACCGAGAAACTCAAAAATGCGACCCATGTCGTGCGCGATCATGGCGATATGCTCGATGCGCTTCATCTGAAAATCATGCTGACGGGATGTTTCATATTGTTATGGGTATCGATTTTTGGCAGGTTGGAGGTAAGACATGGCACACTTATTAATTTCAGGCCCCGTACAATAGGTATTCATTCATGAAACAGCTCTATTCCGACCTTTTTCCTTTTGTCCTCTTTCTCATTCTTACCCTCATTGGATTTATCGTATTCTGGTCGGTCGCGGATATGGTAATTCTCGGGGCTTCGCTTGCAGTTGTCCTCATTCCGCTGCACCATCGCATTTCAGAGCATACCCTGCCGGAGATCTCGGCGGCAATCGTGACCTTCGCGATCTTTTTAGGGGGGGGGATTATGGCACTTTTTACCTACCTCGTCCTGTCATCAAATATCGTTACCCTGACGGAATTGTTCGGAACGGTCGGAATATGGCTGAATAATCCTGCAACCAATCCCCTGGATTTTGGTATCCCGGTTGCCAAGGCTACACTGTCTGACCTGCTCAATAAGGGGACAACCATTTTTGTTGACTACCAGACAACCCTGCTGGACAACCTGTCCCTCATCGTCTTCAAGATGTTCGTGTTCTTCGTTTCCTTGTTTTCCCTGCTCAGATGGGGTGAACAGGTCTCCACGAAATTCACAAGTCACGTCCCCGGGGTTTTGTCGGGATATGTCAGGAGGTTATCCGCCGTCACCGTGGACACGCTGTATGCGATTTATATCGTCCAGATCGCTATTGCCGCCCTGACATTCTTTATCGCATTACCGGTTTTTTACCTGCTGGGGTACGGGAATGTCATCTTTTATTCCTTCCTCGCGGCTTTCTGCGAACTTATCCCCATCCTGGGATCCTCAGTCGTTTTTATCCTGATGGGAACCTATGCTCTTGCCCTCGGCGATACCCGGGGAGTGCTCATCCTTTTCTTCCTGGGTTACCTGATTGTTTCCTGCGTGCCGGAATTTTATATCCGCCCGGTGCTTGTAGGCAGGAGGGTGAAGATTCATCCGGTTATTATGTTTATCGGCATAATCGGAGGCACGCTCACCATGGGACTTGTCGGTTTTGTACTGGGCCCGGTCATCATCGTCCTCATCATCACCAGCTTCCGGATCTATGTGCAGGAAAAAAAAGAACGATCAGGACAGGGATCATCGTCACACCCGGAATAAACGGAAAATTGTATCCCATAGTAAAAGAGAAAGGATTATACCTTATTTCTGACGACAGGTAGTGAAGGAATGCTCAAAAATTATTTTTCCGTTTCAGGAATCGTCAAGTCGATGGGACTTGTCTTTGGCGATATCGGGACAAGTCCTATCTATACCCTGACGGCAATATTTCTCCTTATCCCCCCCACGCCCCAGAATATCATGGGTATCCTCTCCCTGATTATCTGGACACTCACGATCCTTGTCACGGTGCAGTACACTTTTCTTGCGATGCATCTCGGCAAGAAGGGTGAAGGCGGCACAATCGTGCTCAAGGAGATCCTGTTGCCTCTGTTAAAATCCGGGAACCAGGTTGCATTTATATCCCTTCTCGCAATTGTTGGAATTTCGCTGTTCATCGGGGACAGTGTAATAACACCGGCTATCAGTATCCTTTCGGCTGTAGAGGGAACGCTCCTGATTCCCGGGCTGGAGAATACTTCGCAGGTAACGCTTATGGTCATTGCCGGAATTATTTCCATTGTTCTTTTTTCAATCCAGGCACGCGGTTCCGAGAAAGTTGCCTGGGCATTTGGCCCGGTGATGGTTATCTGGTTTTTAGCGCTTGCTTCCGGCGGTCTGATAGCACTTTTCGCCGCACCGCAGGTGCTCCTGGCAATCAATCCGATGTATGGAATAAATTACCTTCTCAGTAACGGCCTTGCAGGATTTCTCATCCTCTCATCAGTAATACTCTGTGCAACCGGAGGTGAAGCACTCTATGCGGATATGGGGCATCTGGGCAGGGAACCGATTGTCCAGGCATGGTATCTCGTTTTCGTCGCACTTTCGATAAATTATCTCGGCCAGGGTGCATTTCTGATGACACATCCGGACGCAAAAAATGTCTTATTTGAGATGGTATTTTCCCAGATGCAGGTATTGTATATCCCCTTCCTCCTTCTGAGTATTGCAGCAACCATCATCGCTTCACAGGCAATGATTTCAGGAATATTTTCCATCGTCTACCAGGGAATCACTACCCATATCATGCCTCTTCTGCGCATTGAATATACCTCTGTTCAGCTCAGGTCACAGATTTACATTGATGTCGTTAACTGGATGCTGCTTTTTGCCGTCCTGCTGATTATCGCAATTTTCAAGAATTCCAATAACCTGACGCATGCATATGGACTGGCGGTCTGCGGTACGATGACGATTACGGGGATTATGATCATCTGGATACTGATCCTCCGCGGCGAACTGGTAAAAACACTGATTGCGGGAATTGTACTGTTTGTCACGTGTGTATTCCTGTTATCCAATTTCAGTAAAATTCCCTACGGGGGCTACTGGTCGCTGATCATTGCATCGATTCCTCTTGGGATTATTTTGATCTTTGTATACGGCCAGAAAAAACTCGCCGCAGCCCTGCAACCCATCCCTCTCGACAATTTCCTCAAACAGTTTAACGAAGTGTATGGTTCGTTCAACAGGATCTCAGGAACAGCACTGTTCTTTGCCCGTGATTTCCGCAGGCTCCCCCAGTATATCCCGCGGATTATGTTCACGAACAACATAATTTATGACGATAATATCATCGTCTCGATTATCCGGACCGAACAGCCCTTTGGCGTGACATGGGGCGTCACCCGCGAGATCGCAAAGGGGCTCTCCATCTTCGAGATATACCTGGGATACATGGAAATTGTGGATATCGGGGCAATCTTAAAAGAGGCAGAGATCGAAGAGAAGACCATCTTCTATGGTATGGAAGACATTGTAACCACTCACCCTGTCTGGCGTATCTTTGCCGCGATAAAGCGACTTACCCCGTCGATGGTCCAGTTTTACAAGCTGCCATCAGACAGGATCCACGGTGTGGTGACCCGGGTCGAGCTATAAGCAGTCCCAGGTACCAGGCGGCCGCTAAAAAAATCAGGAATGGTTTTTCTTCGTATTTTAGCAATCGTCCCTGTCAGACACCCCCGGGTCTTTTCAAACCTTTGGTAAATCTCCGGACAGACCGCATTTAAAGAGTATTTTCAGAACGGTACAACAATCTCATGGAACCCCGGGGATAAAAGGTAAAATTCAGACCCGTCAAACGGCAGATGACAGGGGTTTCTCTTTTTCGGAATTATCCAGGAGATTCCCTAGTAACCATAAGGAATGGTTATCAAAAGAGAACCAAGATGATTTCAGATATATCCTACCCGTAAGAGGAGAGAAACAAGTGAAAAGATTGCGAATGAGAAAATAACCAGGGTAACGACAAGAATACCTGTCCGTATCTTCATTGAATCCCATCGCGAATAAATTCCGCAGAAAAAAAGGACAATGGCAAAGAGCACCGTGTTTGAGATGTACATATCACCGTTCGCATTCGCATCCTTTCCTTCGTTGAAGGCCGCGGTTGCCTGTTCTTCCAGTCGATCACTCTCGGCATATTTGGCTACGGAGTATTCGGGGAGTTCAAACGGTGTTCCCGGGGGAATCGGGCTGGTTATATTTGCTTTTGCAATCCAGACCTCAAATGCGGGTTTAAACTCCGCCCTGAAACGTTCTTTTAAAAATTCTGCTTCAACACGATCACCTTTGCCCACTGCATCCACCCAGCTGGTAAAGAGTTGCACATCGATGATAACCTGAGTATTCAGCTGCAGTTGCAGCCCTGACCGATTCAGTCCGGTATTTTGATGCATCACCGAAATCAACGGCCTGGACCCCGTTCCACCGTGTCGCCTGGTAGACGCAGAACGCTGTTGAAAGTGTAGCAACAAGGAGAAGAATCGCAAAAATAATATCCGTCTTCTGGATGCCTTTTTCCGGGATTTTCATCTGAGGCGGACTGATCATGGTAAAAACCAAAAAAATTCTCTCCTAAGGATATCGCCGTGAAACTATAAAATAAGCGTTGGAGTCAGGCAATTGTCACAAGAGATTACCGGGGAAGGAGGATGCTACCCGTTAAATACTGAGTATTACGGGATAATTTCATTTCAAAGTCCCGGAACTCTGAGATGTACCTTCCCGGGGCTGATTGCGCAGGTTCCGGATCAGGATATACACGCTGACCACCAGCACCCATCCGGGGAAGATCAGGGTCACCCACATGGTATAATCGATACTCAGCAGCAAAACCAGTGCCAGGCCGTAGGTCAGGAAGACCCAGCCGCGGTGCATCAGATGGGTGCGGAACCAGATGCTGGCCAGGGATATCATGAATACACCTGCCATGCGGATGGCATAGATATTGAACACATGGTGCAACACATTCCGGTTGTAGGTCAATACACCGCTCTGTATAAGGACACTCGATTCGATTGCATAACTGGTGAGCAGGCCACCTGCCAGGGCTGCGCCGATGAACGTTAAGGCGAGAAACAGCAGACCGCTCCCGAGGAAGACTGTCGCAAAAAGGCGGTCTTCCATGTCGCTGAGGAGGTCACGGATTACACCAATGAACCAGAGGAAGGCAATCCCGGCGTAGGGTATAAGGTTCAGAGCCAGGGTAACCGTCCGGACATCTGCCGACAGCCAGGCGAAACCCTCCGCGGGCTCGTGGGGGAGGGAAATATTGATGAGCACCATGCTGGCGCCGTAGAGCACCGCGAAAATGATGCCGGCAATAGCCGCGGACCGGGGTGTTTTCAGCGCATCACGACTCGAAGTACCCGGGGTCTCGTTCATGGTCTGTTCATTCCTCACGAATCATTCACTGATGACAGCTCTCCGAAAGGAATCTTGCCTTATCGTTTCCCTTTGCACGGCTGAGCCGTTCTGGCAATAGATTTGTCCGGATTATTGTCATTCCGGGCACTCTCTGCCGGTTCCTCACCAACCCATTGCCTTCTTTGAGCCTTTCGTTCTCCTGTTATATAGTAATATCTTACCGGCCGATCGTGCCCCGTTGCGAAACGTATTTTTTTTACCGTGCATCAAAGCGAACCTATTTGACCGGGATACTCCCAACAATTCTTTGAGACAGTGAAAAATTCCCGGGGTCTTCTCTGGTATGGTGCACTCGCATCCGGCATCCTCTTTCTCTGCTGTGTTATCCTGATTGGTTATATGCACTGGGAAGCTGGTACTGTGGAGGTTACTGCGCTCTCGGTACCCGGCGCCCCTGAGAGAATTGTTTTTATCGCCGACCCTCATGTGAGGCCGGAGAACATCGGGCATACCCGGGAGGTGATCAGGGTCATCAACCGTCTTCACCCGTCGGTAGTCCTTATCGGGGGGGATTTTTCCTTCCACAAGGACGAAAATCTCTCGCTCCAGAGTATATGGGGAGAGATCGACGCCCCGGTATACGCCATATTAGGGAACCACGATTACCTTGCCGGGATAAACGGTTGGGGTGTTGACGGAAGAATGTCATGGCTGCATGAACTGCTCCTCCGTTCAAACGATCGTGACGCAGATTTCCTGTACAGCGATTTCCCGGATCCGGATCATGCCCAGGCAGTCGTATCTGTTCTGGAAAAGAACGGGATAACGGTCCTCCGGAATGAGTATGTGGAACTCGACCTGAACGGAAAGCGTCTCGGTCTGGTCGGCGTTGATGACATCTGGGCAGAAAAGGCTGATCCCCCCGGGATCCCCGATACCGGGGCATATGTGATCTACCTTGTCCATGAACCTGCTTGGCGACCCGGATGGGATGCCGACCTCGTCCTCTCGGGTCACACCCATGGCGGACAGTACATGATTCCCCCCCTATGGTTGATTGAACATCTCAATATCATCCAGATTCGTGGACTTTCCTGGAAAGGCGATGTCCCGCTCTACGTTACCCGTGGGACAGGTACTTCTGACTTTCCGCTGGAGTTCCGGTATCTCTCTCCGCCGGAAATAGTGGTGATCAACCCGGAACCGGGAACCCTTCCGGCTGGTGCGGTCACGGTTGCCGTTTCACGGTAATAGGAGAGATACCTTCATAAAACCGAAATAGCCGGGGGAATGCCCAAGTTCTGGAATGTCTTGATGTTCGTTAACAAAAATATTGTGATTATTTAAAAAACCGCCCGATTCCTGGACGCAAATCAACAAAAAAGAAAATTTCTTGAACTCTGCGAAAGGAAGTAGTACTAACATTTTCCGGTGATTACCCTGATGACAGATTTCTTTGCCAAAATGCGCACGAACCGGTTTGATCCCGAATATCTTCCCAGTTTCGAGAGCAGACTGTTCTTCGAGGGAGAGAGGAAGAACAAGCAGATCGTCAACTTCGTCGTCCTGCTGTTACTTGCTACGGTCATTGCCACGTACGGGGTCGTCACCGACTCCACAGCTTCAGTCATCGGTGCCATGATTATCGCTCCCCTGATGACGCCCATTATGGCCTCTGCTGCTGCAGTGATCCTTGGTTCAACGATTCGTCTCAGGCAGTCTCTTCAGTTGGTAGCATTCGGAATTCTGGGAGTTATCGTTCTTTCGCTACTCCTTACCTTCTTTATCCCGGACTCGCTGATCTCCTTTCCGACCAACAGCCAGATTACTTCCCGCGTATCACCGGGACTGCTGGACCTGATGATCGCACTTGCCGCCGGCGCTGCCGGTGCTTATGCGATTGGACGGCAGGAAATTGCCGATTCCCTTGCGGGTGTTGCAATCGCTATCTCGCTCGTCCCCCCGTTATGTGTGGTAGGCATTTCGCTGGGTGGCGGGATGTGGCTGGATGCCGGTGGGGCCTTTCTCCTGTTTCTCACCAACTTTTTCGCCATCCTGCTCGCCGGGGCAATGGTATTTCGCCTCATGGGGCTTGAAGAACTGGGATTTTCTGACGCAAGCAGGGAAGCAAAGCAGAAAGCAATCCAACTTATTGTTGCTGGCGTACTCCTGATCACTCTCCTGCTTGCCGTCACTTCTTATAATGCATATCTGACAACAAGTCAGCAAACAGGAACGGCTGATGCAGTGAGGGACTGGCTGGGGGGTACTTCCTTCCAGACAGTCGGCATCAAGATTCGGCCCACAGACGTTGACATTACGATCCGGGGAGACAGTCGGGTCCCTCCACTCACCGACCTCCATGAAAAACTGAATACCCTGTACGGTCATCCGGTGAAGATTAACCTCCACGTAATTCCCTATACAAGCCAGTCATTCCCTTGACCGGACCAGACCCTTACTCTTGAAATTTCAGGCCGGTGGCAGGCACACCGGGATACCCCCTGGATGCTAGTTATTTAAAGTGATCCTGATGGCTTTTTCCCGGACCCGGATGCAGGCTTCTTTCTCCACTTTGCAGCGAGCACCCCGCTCATGATGATCTGGACAATGATGTATGCCACAAGAACCGCGAGAATATCGCCAAGTTCTGAGGAAATGCTGGTAGCAAACAGCAGGGCCATCCCGGCGTTACGATTGGCAGAACCCATGGCAAGCGAGCGGCGGGTACCCTCCGCAGGTCCGCCGAAGAGGTATCCAAGGATCAGCGATATTCCCACCGCAAGAACAATTGCGAGGATGCCCATAGTCCCAAACAGGTCCCTTAATCCTCCAACAGGGTCTGGTGAGAAAATTTTGTAAATAAGGAACATTACGATCACAACAAGGATCATGATGTAAGAAGTCCAGACTACCGGTGACATCAGCTTTTCAGCTGCCGAGGGCCATCTGGCTCGGATGAGAAGGCCACAAACCATGGGGATGAACATAAGCAGGAGGAGCGTCTGTATAACCGGCCAGACACTGACCGTACTGCCCTCGGGGAGAAGGAGGAGTATCGTGATGGGAGCCGAAACGAGCGCCACGGTGGACAGCAGGAACATAAGCCCGGTAGAGAATGGCACATTACCTTCAGCAATCTCGGCAATTCTCGGACTATAGGATGCCCCCGGGGCACTCGTCATCAGGAGAAAGCCTACAACCATTGCTCCGGAAAGGGCAAAAACCGTGGCAATCAGATAGCCTGTAACCGGAATAAGGAAGAGGTTGACAAGCAGTGCAAACAGGACAAGCTTCACATTTTTAAAGGGTGCCAGAATGTCCCGCCAGGTATGGCCAAGCCCGATAAAGAGCATGGATGTAATGATAAAAAGATAAATACTGACTGTTATTATGGTTTCAGAAATCATTTATTCTCTCCCTATTTCTCTTTTTTTGATCCGGGAATATAAATAATAGGAGGAAATCAATTTTTTTCGGTCATCTTCTTTTCTATCGTCGGGAAAATCAGATTGAACTGCTCTGCCTTGCAAGCCTCTTTCCAAGAAATATCAGAATGATCAGAGCGGCAATACCCAACAACACAATCATGAGAAGGACTGTTGGATCATAGACGGACGAACCGGGGTTTATCTCATATGCAAGAAGGCTGAGAAGGGGAAATACCAATGCCGTGGAAAGACCCCGCTGGGCAGTCCCGAATGCCAAAACCTCCCGCATGTGTGGTGAATATCCTCCCAGGAGATACCCGATACCAAATGCAGCAAGGGCAAAAAGAATTATTGCGAGCAAACCCCCCAATCCGATCATTGCGGTCAGCTGATCGAAAAACACAAAAATTACGCCGATAAAAGTCGCAAAGAATGCACCATACGATGTCCTGTCCAGCCAGGGAAGTACCCGTGCCACCTTTTCTTCTCTCCCGGACCGGAGGTAAAGAGCGGTAAAAAGCGGGATAATGATAATAATTACCATCGTTATGAATAAAAGAACAGGATCTATTACGGACTCACCAGGAATGAGGAATGGTGCAATTACAGGGATATAGAAAACGGATAAAATGGTAAGAAGAACCCCAAGACCTCCAGCCATTTCGCGTTTATCAGCAGGTATCTGTTTTGCCCTCGCCAGGAAAGGCGATCCCGCCGCCGTACCAACGAGGATCAGTCCAAGCGCAATGCCGGCCGGGAGATGCAATCCTGTAACCAGCAGCCAGGCAATGACAGGGACAAGGATGAAATTGGCAAGGATTGCGCGGCTGATGAGGTTTTTATCTTTCAGCGGGGCAAGCACCTGGGAAACGCTCGTTGACAATCCCAGGGTCACCATGCTGACGATAATGAAGATCATGGCCCCGAGGTTGGCAGCCAGTAACATTATCTCGGTTATCTTGTTGGCAAAGAACAAGACGAAAAGTGATGCTACGGTAAAGGATGCTACAATGATGATGATAGCATACATTCGTTTCCAGTTCATAAGCCATGCAAATACCGGTGCACCATAAATGCCGAAGGGGGGTATCCATGCAATGAAAAAACAGGAGATAACACCATATTTCTGGAGTTGTGGATATTTTGCACTCGCTTTTTCCATCTTTTCAAGCCATTTCTGTACCCGTACTGAGGTCTCAGACAGACTGTCACATACCTCAAAGACGGCAAGCACCATGCCAAGCGCAAAACAAAACATGGTTATGATGATTACCGGATTTGAAATACCCAGGCCTACCCCAAGTAACGGAGCACCAGCCTGAAGGACAAACGTAGAGGTGATGAGTGTGAGCAGACTGGCAGTCGATGTTCCGGTGACTGAGCCCACAATAAGCGGTATTGCCATGTGCGATTATCACAAAATAAATGATTGCCTTCGATAGCTTTTTGAGGATAATCTTCCTTGTATTTGCCCCGCTTTCCATACGTTATGATAATGCCGGGGATATATATAAAAAGGACTCTCTGTTTTTTATAACGTGAAAGAGAAAAAAATTGGCTCTGGAGAAATCCCTTCTTAGTTTTTTGAGCTGGCATAGAAATTGCGAGGGGGACCCCTCTCTCCCCCAGGGGGGGAGGCAGCATGAGGGGGCAAGCCCCCTTGACCCCTGTTGAGCGGTTGGATTTTTACGCTGCCGAAGTACGATCCACAGCCATGCTCCACGGGCGAGCCCCGACGAGGCGGTGAGCGCCCGTAGCCCCCTCGCCATCCAACATAGGTACCCTCTTTTTGTTTTCTCAAGATCATGATTTCTACAGGGAGAAAAAATGGTAAAAAATTCTGGGGGAAAGCGAGAAGTGTTCCGTGCCGGATTTTACAAAATGGAATGCCGCGACCTGAAAAGATATAATATACCAGGTACCACCCCTTAGCAGATCATCTGATGAGCCTTCGCCTTCCTGAAAATAATTACATGCGCTACCTGACGCTCGTGGTCCTTGTGGGGTTCCTTCCGGCCTCCCTCGGTTATATGTATACCGAAGGGAAGTCACCGGCAGAAATTACCACACTCGGGATTGCCGGGGCACCCGCAGGGATCGTATACATCGCTGATCCTCACCTCAGGGAGAGCAATATCGGTCAGACCCGGGAGATTATCCGCCAGATCAATGAACTTCATCCCTCCGTAGTGTTAATCGGGGGAGATTTTGTGTATGGTGAAGAGGAGAATCTTTCGCTCCAGGAGGTATGGTCGGAAATAGACGCACCCGTGTATGCGGTGCTGGGCAATCATGATTACCAATCGGGCGTCGTTGCATCAGGCTGCTGGCAAAAGACGTTAAACGATCCAAAATCCCCGGTTCAATTGAGTGATTACGAAAAACTCAGGGTTCGCGACAACTCCGCAGACTATGCGTATGCCGACAAGGTCGCCGCTGTCCTTGAGAAGAACGGGGTCAGGGTTCTCCGCAATGAATATGAAGAGATCCTGATCGATGGCAAACGGGTAACTATTGTCGGTGTGGACGATGGGTGGGCAGGTATGGCGGATCCACCGCATGTACCGCAGGAACGGGAAACAGGCTCATTTATTATTTACCTGATCCATGAACCGGCATACCGTGGCAACTGGGATGCAAATCTGACATTGGCCGGGCACACCCATGGCGGACAGATTTTTCCCGCAGGTCTGGAACGGACTGTTTCGGGAGGTGCAGTAGCGCTGAGTGGTGAGATTGAGGAAGGAAACAAAATCACGTATATTACCCGGGGCATCGGGACTTCCAATCTTGATATCACCCTCAGGGCTTCGCCTCCGGAAATTGTCGTTATCAATCCCCCTTCTCCCTGAACTGACGGTGAAGATGCGATAGTAACCCGGGGAATACGATTTAACCGGGTTGAAAAAAGATCCTTTTTTTAAACTCCCATCGTTTTTCAATTGTTTTCCGGGTAATCCTGAAATATTATCTGCCGTTGTGCAGGATGGTCGCTCCTTAGCAGAAATCTCGTGATAAAGGAAAAAAGACAAATACCTGCTTTATTCCATTATGAAATAGGAATTGTCCGGAGAAACCAAAATGAAAGTCATCAAGGCAACACGGAGTGAGGAAAACGGCCGAACCATGGTGAAACTGAAATTTAAAACCAGAGATCAGTTACTGGATCCTGATGATGAATCACCGATCGCTGAACGAGAACTCACCCAGGATGCGGAGGATGCTATTATCAATAATGTATTTGCCGGAAAGCTGAAGAAGCCGGTCACCCTGGAAATTCAGGTCGCGGACAAACCGGATCCGGGATCCGGGAAAGAAATCTCCGATGCAATTCGTCATCATTTCCGCTTCATACTTTCAGAGCATGAACGCGATACAGCAATATTTATCCGGGAGCGGCGAATGGCTCTTGCCTTTACCGGATCTAAATATCCTGATTGCAGGAATCTATGGATTGTATGCATATCTGCACACAGGATGGATAGATACCATCGGAGGCATCCTTCTCGGTGCCCTGGTCGTAATTATAAACTGGGCTACCATCTGGGATACGTATGAGTTCTTTATTTTTGACGGCCGTGAAAAGAGCCAGCGGAAGAAACTGCTCAATAAGATTATTGATGGAGAGATCCGGGTAGTCTCCCTCCCTCAGGACAGTAAATCCTGACCCGTCCGGGTGCCCTGTTCTTTTTTTTATGAATTTTGCTGTTTCTTGTCGTAATTTTTTAGGACAGAACAAACGGGATCCGGGATTTTGCTCCCGGGAAATGCCAAGCCGGTTCGGCCTGCAGTTGTAATTCGTTCATCCTTCCCACCATTAATCTCAACCGTATTTTTATCACAACCAATCCGCCGGAAATATTTCGGAAATCAATATCAATATCATCACCCCGGAGTTCCCAGCCTCACTGTTGTTTTCAGGGAAAAAACATCTTACAATATTCAAATCCCAGAAAATTTCTGGTCCACTTTCCTGGAAAAATCAGGCAGTACCTACCCTGCGTACGCCAGTATCGTCGGATCAGGAACAAAGACTAAATATGGGTACACTGCAAAAAACCTACTCTATGACTGATCGTCCGTATGGCATGTACCTCGCTTATTTCACGCAGGCAGCACTTGGTTTTAATGTCCTGATTGCGGTATATCTCGGCTTTGGAATCGTCTCCGGAATAGTAGGGTTCCTGATGGGGATGGTTCCCTTCCTTTTCACACGGTTTACAAAAATTAAATTCCCCTGGTTTGTTTACTTCCTCATATCCCTGGCACTCCTGATCCACATTTCAGGGTATATCCAGGGACGATATCTCAACATCCCCAACTGGGACACTCTCGCCCACACGGTATCGGGATCGATTATCGCCCTGCTTGGATTTGTCGCAATCCTCTTTCTGGATAAGATGCGGAAGTATAATCTGGATCCGCCATTTATTGCATTCTTTACCGTTATGTTCGGACTGACCGGAGAATATCTCTGGGAGATTTATGAATTCCTTGTCGACACTTTTTTGGGGGGCTCCCTTGCCGGTAAGATGCAGGCAGACAACACCGATACCATGCTGGATATGATCTTTGTCCTGATTCCCTCCCTCATCGTGGCGCTCGGCGTTCTCTACTATCTGCGAAAGAACGGAAAGGAGAAGATCATGCATGAAATGATCAAGGACAGCACCTTTATCACCGAATAATTTTTCATTTTAAAAGAGAAAAGAAAATTTGAATTTCCGGGATTCACTCCGATTCAGAATGGTACAGCCCTCCTGTTCAAGATTACCCAAGTCAGCAGATTCTTTATAGCATCAGAATGCTGCAAGCTGACATGCCTCAACGTAATTAAGGGATCGAAAAAGAAAAATAAATCCGGTTGCTTCTGGGATCGGATTTTGTCTCAGGGCAGGATGCAGGAGAACCGGCATGGACAGACTTTTTTTTCAGATTTTGTTGAACGAGCGCACACCACCGGAGCGGATAGTGTTGAACATTCAGTACCGATATAGTCCAAGGATTTTATTTCTTTCCTGATTCGTCAATTTCCTACGTGGATTGAACCGTTTTTTATTCGGGATACGGAAAAAAGGAAATTTGGATTAAAATTTGTCAATCGTCTCCGGGATCTCAAATTCGGGAGTTGTCGGGGGACTGGTCCACACTTTCCAGCAGAAAAAGGCCACACACGTGAGGATGATAGCAACCAGGAGGACAGCGCTTATCAGGATTTTCAGTGAACTGTGTGCTGACCGGGATATTCGTCCCCATAGTATCGTTGAATATTCCGATCACCAGGGCTATTCCAAAAAAAATGAACAATCCGACAAAAACCCCGAGAATTACAGCGGCGGTGATTCTGAGTGCACTGGGTTTTGGGGGATTCTCTGTCATGAAATCACTATTTACTCCCAATATATTTAGTAATTGGCATTCAACGAGACTTCAGGATAGCATCCCTTGTGCAGGAAGATGTATCAGAATTTTTTATAAAAACAAAAATGCAGGTATTTTTGCAGATTTTGGTGTAGTGCTCATGGCAGGGAGGATTCGGGTGACCCCGGGAACCAATTCTGACGATATCCTCATATTTTCCCCGCTCCAATATATCAAGCACACGAGTGTACTCTTTACTTAGGATAAGTTTGATTTTACCTCGCGTAGTAAAAAAAAGAACAGTGCCATTTTACCGGGCGTGGGTATCCGAGTCAGGTCAAAGGAGCGGGATTTAGGGTCCCGTCGCGCAGGCGTTCGTCGGTTCGAATCCGGCCCCACGCATTTTTCTGAATTACCGTTTTTCTTGATGCAACCCGTCTCATAAATTCGTAAATATTGAGAGAAACCAAAGCTGCTGGCATAGATCCGGAATCGCATGCCATGCGCTGGCGCGTTGCACGTATTTATCTGGAATTATGTATGACCGAATATCAGCTATGAACTACGTCAACCCTAACGAGATTCAAGCCCACATTACTCTTGTCAAAAAATATCATCGTCACGTTCTCTGGTTAATCCTGGGATTATTATTTGCGTTGGATATTTTCACAACATCGCTCAGCCTGCACCTGGGGAATTTTGAAAAAAATCCCATTATGACTCCCTTTGTCGGCAACCCTGTTCTTCACGGGATCGTTAAAATCATGGCGTACGTTCTCCTCTTTTTCGTTATTGAAGGAGCGGTGATGTTCATCCAGGAAAAAAAACCGGAAAGCAAGCCATTCTGGGTAAAACTGAATTTCCAGACATTGTACGGGCTGATTATTTTTGTCCTGGTATATCTGATCTGGCTTTACCTGTATGTCGTGGTGAGCAATATAGAAGTGATTTCTTAAAAGATTTTGGAAATCTGAAAAATATTATTAAAATCAAAATTAATTAGATCCATTTGCGATTTTTTGAAAATAGTTCATAGGATCTGATGGGTTCACCATCAGGAGAGTTAATCCGGTTATTCGTGGATCATCGTGAGCATCATCTTAAACCGTTGCTGTGCATGGAGGGCATGCGGTTTGTTTGCCGGCATGATGATCATCTGGCCTTCTTTGAGCAGGTATTGGGTCTTTTCTATCGAGATCTCGGCCTCGCCATCAATAATCGTGGCAATCGCATCGAAAGGTGCGGTATGTTCTGATAAGCCTTCACCGGCATCGAAGGCAAAGAGCGTGATGGTCCCGCTCTTTTTGTAGACGATCATCCGGCTCACTACGGATCCTTCCTGGTAGGCGATGAGGTCTTTGGGATTCAGGATTTGTGAGGAAAGGTTTTCGTGGGATTTTTCGGGCATGGTAACTCCAATAAAAGATATTGCTGCGGTTATTCATAAAGATCTATTTTAAGGATCCTACAACTTTCCGAACAACATAAAATCACGAGTCGATTGAATGATTCTCCCCATCTGAATTGATCACTTTTGTTAAATTAAAACCTGATAATAAGTTTTAGAGCATTTTTGATCAAAAAATTTAGTATGTCTCTGGATTTACCCCAGCCATCCTAAAAGGATAATTGCCCCAAGGACGATTAGTATCATGCCAACAGCCATTCTTAGCGTTCGTTTGTATTCCGCCCTCATACTCTCAACCTGTTCCGGTGATATGCCATAGGCAACGACAAAAGTGATCAGGATAAGGGGTAGGATATAGACAAGGTTGTACAGGTACAAGCCATGGCAACCCGGACGTTATTGTCATCTCCCTGCCCATAAGACCGAGGATGCTGATATAGATACCACCTGTACATGAGAAGCCAAGGATTCCCGCAAGGAGTCCGAGTACGAATGCTGCCGGAATTGACGCTAACCTGATATAGTTTCCGAGTAGTCCTTTCTGCGATTCCGGTATAGAGAGAAAAAAGGTCTCCTTGTTCCGAAGCACATCGGTGACCGTTATTATTCCCAGAAGAAGTGCGATTGCCCCCCCGATAAGAGCAAAAGTCCGTGAGTATCCGGACAGAGAAAATACCGAGAATAGGCCGATTCCTACGAAAAGGTGAAACAGGAACATAGCCGTGATATAGACTCCACCGACAAGCATGATGCGCTTCCTGCTCCCGGCAGCAGCCATCGGAATCAACAAGAAGACCAGCACGGCTAGACCGCAGGGATTGGCACTGTCGACTACAGCAGCGAAGATGACTATCGGAAGGTTGAGTTGCTGAGAATTTCTGAGTGCAGGTGGAATTCACGTTCTGCATCACAGACTGAACAGTCTCGTTACAGAAAGCGAGTCGCTGTTTCTCGATCAGGATTTCGGATTCAAACCGGTCCGTAATCTCAGATTCACCAAGCAGCGTGCTGTTACCGATGAAAATAATCGGGACTCCGGGATTTGCAATACCAAACTTGCGGCTCATTTCGAGGAGTGTAACCGGTTATCAGCATTGTTATAGATCTCAAGCTGCGTGAGGTTAAGTTCAGGATACTTACTTTGAAGATTGGTGATAAGGGGTTTTACCTTTTCACAATGACTGCATCCGTCACCGTAAAAATAGAATGCGGTTACCGGAACATAAGTCTGGATGGTTTGAGGGGCGAGTGGAGGAGTTATACTGGGGTGGAGTGAAGAGGCTGCAAGAAAAAGAGCAGCGCTGAGAATACTAGCTGTCAATAATATCAGGAACAACTTTTGTGTTTTTTCCATATCCAGAAAGTCCCAATAACTATTATTCAAAACGATTATAGAACATACTATTCGTACTTTTTTTTAAAAACATGAAACTAACAGTGAAACTTTTTTGGTGAACTTCTCGATAAGAATCCGGAGGGCTCATAATCCATAGATACTGCAGGATGCCGACAGAATATTTCGTTTGTTCTAGCACCGAGTGAAGTGGATTGTGGTCTCAACGGTCACACCTTCTGACCTAATACGGATACAAAATTAATATCATCGATTTTAGATTTAAAGAGACATTCGTTGTTTCCACTTATCAGAATCCCGGATTAATTCTCACACAGGATACAATGGAATTGATTAAACTCACACGTTTTCATTATTGATCAGAAAAGAAAATTCATTTAAAAAAAAGAACATTCTGAAAAAAAATTGGGTTTAGACAGAGGTATCAAGTAATACCTGCTTGATCCATCATTAAATGTCCCAACAACAATTACCTGTGATTTTACTGTGTAAGTGACCAGCCAGTTCTCATAGTATTGTCCTACTGGCACGGGCTTCCAGAAACCGATCACAAATGGCAGTTCCTGTCACTCACATGTACCGGTACACAACCTGTGAAGCTGGAACGTCGTTGCATTAAGTGAAACTAATGAGCACCATCCTGACCACCATTATTCATGACAGATATATTGCCTGAGTCGACTTTCTGGACAGTTACTGCAACAATCTTGGTCTTGCTGATATTGCCCGACATTCCGAACACGAACGCAGCGATAACTGCTGCGAGGATCACTGTAATTGCGACCATCAGGATCACACCGATAACGGGTGATACTGCTTCATCATTCTTTCTTGTTACTACCATAATTTTGAACACCCTTCACAATGCCCACGGTGGACATTACAATGTATACTATTTCTATGAATTTTGTTAGTATATAAAATTTTCTTTTTTATTCAGAACCATTTTGACTTGATACCATAAAATAAAACAAATTTCCATCAGGATAGATACAAAAATCGAGTAAATTCTCTTTAATGTAATTACCTATTGAACGGTCGACTCTGAAAAATCATAGTATAACTATATAAGTCATTATGATATTCATGAGAATTTTAAAAGAAAATTATCAGGTATCTGCAATAATTGATAAGATATCACTCGCAGGATAAACGAAAAGAAATGTTCTATTATATAAATTTTTTTGAAGATAAGAGATATCAATGAATCGTGATTATGGCATTATAATCAGGAAAGGAGTTTGATTTCCTGTTTCCCTTTCATCACGGGATTTCCCGGGTCGGGTCCAGCAGGATTTCATGCGGCAACCCGGCAAGGGCAACAGCCCCAAGAGCACCGATGACGCCATTGCCCCCATGCAGCGTGATACCGAACCGTTCCGCCGTCGCTTCCGCAACCGCCCGGGTGATGACCTGATCCCGGACGAGTCTCCCGTAGTCTCTCAGCCCACCGGGGATCCGGAGTCCGGGCCGGATCGCAATTCCCCATTCACGGGAAAGCGATTCATCTGCTACAAACCGCAGCACTTTTTCTTCAAGATCCGCATAACTTTCCGGGGAAACTGCCACTTCAATGAAACTCGCCGAATTGCCGGCTGTTTTTGCAAAAACATCCTGGTTGAGCATCGCAACATGGTGGCTGATGGGAAGAACACCTTTGATCCGCGTCACGTGCGAAAGAAGGGCCAGTGCAAGGGCAAACGTTGCCCCTCCTTCCTTTGAATCGGTATCATCAATGCCGATGGTCACATGCAGCAGAGCCTGTGTCCGTACATTGCCTTCCACAATCGGTCCGGCATGACGGGTCTTTACCTGTATGACGCCTTCTGCACCTGCCATCATATCGGACAATGAGTACGCCGGGCCTCCGATGCAGCGTATGTGCTGGATTACGGTATCCCCGTCCCGTTCAATACCGGTGACCCCGACAGCAGGAAGCGGTGAAAGCCCCACCGGTACCTCGTTCGTCCCAATCCGGGCACATTCCCTCAGAAGAGTACCGTCACGCTCCACGCTGAGCAGGACACCTCCTGCCAGTGCATGATGATACCCGCAGAACGCTGCACATGCCCCGCTCATGCAGTCATGATAAATCTCGACATTATCGCCATCGATGGTCGTGAAGATCCGTCGGCAGGCACTCGAGGGCATTGCACTGATCGCCACATAGTGTGCCGCATTCCGCCCGCGTTTCTCCTCGCGGATAAGAACACAGCCCTCCCGGAGCAGCCGGTTCACCCAGTCCTGTGCAGTGCTGCGGGGAATACTGGTGGCATGCTGGATATCGGTGACGGTAAAAAAACCTTTGTCGAGAGTGAACTGCCGCATCAGGCGCAGATACTCGCGTCTGCGCTCAAGCACGCCCGACATAGCGATCTTTGATGAACAGCAGGTCACCGATGATGGCACTTGCCGTCTCTGTTGACCCGGCTCCCCTTCCAATAAGGGTAATCTCCTTTGCCATATCCGTTTCCAGGGTAAGTGCATTTAATGTGCCATCCACAACGAGCGGGTGGTTCTTTTCAATGATCCGGGGAGATACGCGGAGAATGTGTTTCCGGGGAATCGCTTCGGCAATCAGGCGGATAGTCTTCCCTTCTTCTTCGGCCAGCCGTAATGCATCCGGTGTCAGGAGGTCAATACCCGTGCGATCGACATCGTTTAACCGTATGCCATTGCCCCAGATCGTATTTGCAAGAATCACGAGTTTGATGGCTGCATCAATACCCTGGACATCATAGGTCGGGTCAGCTTCGGCATACCCCATCTCGCGGGCTTCCATCAATGCCTGCTCATAGGTAAGTCCCTCAGCCGCCATGCGGGTGAGGATATAGTTACACGTGCCATTGAGCACACCATACAGGGCAAGGATCTCATTACCTGCAAGACCGTGCTCCAGCGTGTGCATGATAGGAATTGCACCTGCAACGGTCGCTTCATACCGCAGGGCAACACCGTTCTTTGCTGCGAGCGCGCGAAGTTCCCTGAATGCAAGGGCGATCGGTCCTTTGTTTGAAGTGACGATATGCTTCTTCCTGAGCAGTGCTGCCTTGATATATCCTATCGCAGGTTCGCCGGTGAGAGCATCCGTTGGGGTCACTTCTATCAGGGCATCGTACTCGGCTTTTTTGATCACATCCAGAGCAGAAATTTTCCGATCACCGCAGTAACCTTTCGCGGTTTTATTCGCCAGCAGGCCTGCAATGTCAAGTCCGTCAGGATCCATGCACCCGCTTTTGGAATCGGCAATTCCTGTCAGGGTTATCCCGAGATCCTTCTTCGCGATCATGCCAGCGACCCCACGCCCCACCGAACCTAAGCCGATCAATGCGACCTTCATCATGCAATCTCCTCGAGTGGTTCGATAAGGAGCAGGGACTTCTGGTGTGAAACCCGCCGGAGAATGGCAAGAGCTGCCTCCATGTCCCCCCTGCTCACCGCTTTGATGGTGATCCGTGAGCTGGATCGCTCGTTCACGGCCGGCATACTCATGGAAAGTTCGCAGACTTCGGCAAAACCGGTAGAATCGATCTGGTCAACCGTATCGGAAAGATCGGTGTGCATAAGATGCCCGATCATAATCACCGTTCGTTTATAGAGGAGTCGTTCCTCCCCAATCCGCTGTATGTGCACACCCTGTTCCTTAAAAAGTTCCACAAGCTTCTCACGACGCCCTTCCGGCAGTTCAACCACAATGTTCACATTCAGGGTATCATTATCAAGATCGGGTTCACGCTGGTGAATTACCGCAATGATATTTCCCCCGACATCGGATATCGGTTTGAGAGCAGCAACCAGCTGACCGGGAGAATCCTTCATCTCGAGTTTCATGGAAACCTGCACGAGACCACCTGTCATGTAGTAGAACGGCTTTCAAGATAAGTCTTTTATTTTGAAAATCTTTCAAAGGGTCTCCTTAAAACAACAGATACGGGGGATTTTTCCAGCGATATTTTTGACATTACAGAAGAAAGATTAAAAAAAAATTCCGATGAATTCCCTGTTACCAGGGATGGAATAAAGATAACCCGGACGATGCAGGAATTGTGGCAGTCTCCCCATTATTACCATGTTAAACGGAACGATGATTGTTGAGTATTTTTTTTTATTGCTGTAAGGGCAGTCGGAGAGCTGGAATGAATCCCTCGGGCTTTGGGGTTTTAATTACAAATCCAGTGAAAATCTGAATGCCCAGAATCCGGGAATGTTGCCATTCTTATCTTTGTTTAAGATGGGTATTGCAGATTCTACGGGTATCTTTATGCGGCGGATCGGTTAATAAATATTAAAAAACTCCCCGCCCTCCTCGAAGGGGCCATGAGGCGGGAGTCCATCGCAGTGATGGTTTTCATGCTATTGAGTCAACCGAATCGATGTATTACTCTGTCTCGGAAATAAGGAAAATTTCATCGGTTTTTATGAATCTATCATTACTGAATTCCACAAAAAAAACAGGTACTAACTCACAACTTCCGGAGTTTATTATCGACTTTTTCAAAGAAATTGCGTTTGACGTCAACGAAGAGTGCCGGGTATTCAGATCTTTTCACTGCGATCGTCATTGAAGTTCCCAGATCTATTGTTTTCTGGCCGTCAATTACCAGGTTGGCGGGTTTTGAACTCTCCAGTTTGACTTCAAGGCGACGATCGCTGCTGATCAGGTGGGGACGCGATGACAGCAGGTAGGGTGCAAGCGGGACAAGTAAAAATCCCTGTATTCGCGGATCGACGATGGGTCCCCCGGCACTCATTGCGTATGCAGTAGAACCGGTGGGGGTGCTGATTAACAGACCATCTGCACGGAACTGTTCAGTAGTAACACCATCAACAAGGATAGAGAACTTCAGCATCTTTGCCGGGCGGGAAGTCACGATCAGGGCTTCGTTGAGGGCAGTTCCCAGGAACGTGCTGTCGTTGGAAAGCGTAATTCTCATCCGTTCTTCAATAGAAAATCCATGTACGAACCTGCGTACAAATTCCAGCGCTTCAGATGGCTCAAGATCCGCAAGAAAACCGACCTCGCCCCAGTTGATGCCCAGAACCGGAACCGGTGGGTTCATCAGCTGGATCGTTCGGAGGATGGTTCCATCACCGCCAATAATTATTATGGCATCCGCATTCGAGTCAGCCGGAGAGCAGCCGGGAATTCCGAGAGATCCGGCAGTATCCCGGTCGAATGTTACCTCCGACCCTTCTTTTTCAAGAACGGCTTTTACCTTTTCGGCAAAAACAAGTGCGTCCCGGTTGTCAATCCGCGAAACAAGCAGAATTCTCATCGTAATCACCGCAGGTACTCGATCACCTTATGGTGCAGTACCCCGTTCGTAGCCACAAGACACCGCCCGATCGTTACTTCATTGGGGAACCGGATCGATTTACCCTCAAGGTCCGTGACCTTTCCGCCTGCTTCTGTGCAGATAAGCATTCCTGCTGCAGCATCCGTTACTCTGAGCGTCCCCCGGAGATCGACAAACCCGTCAACTCTTCCGCACCCGATATAACAGAGTTCAAGCGCTGATGCCCCCAACAAACGCCATCGTCGTATCTTCTGCCCAAGCTGCATCATCCGCGTTGGATCGAATTTCTTCCCGTATACGCTCATGGCACATTCATCCAGCTGGGCAACATTCGATACCTTGATGGTTTTATCATCGCATTTCGCGAATTTCCCTTTTAATGCCGTAAACGTTTCGCCACTTGCGAGGTTGCGGACAAACGCCTTCTGGGTGACGCCCTTCTCCGCGTATGCAAGGGAAAGAGCATAGAAGGGGATACCGGCTACTGCATTGAATGTCCCATCAACAGGATCGAGAAATATAGTCCCGCCATCTCCTTTAAACTCCATCTTTCCGGCTTCTTCACTGACAAGGAGAGAGCAGAGAGGGTGCTCCTGTAAGTAGGAGACAACACAGTCCTCGGCGACCTGATCTATCTTTTTTGTCGGGGTAAGGTCAGCCCCCATCTTTACCGTCATACCACCGTCAGGATTTCCGACAAGATCACAAATGCTCTCTTCGACAAGATCCGCGATCTGGTCGCAGGCAGAAAGAAACTCCATACGCTTTCAGGACATCTCCATTATTTACACGCTGTATTTATGTAATGCGATGAAGATAAATTACTACCGCGTTTACGATATGTGGTTATTCAAGGTGTACAAGAAATGAAAGAGCAGACAGAAATAGGAAAGATCAAAGAAGGACGGTATGTTGTTATCGATGATGAGCCGTGCAAGGTGCTCGGTATTGCCACATCAAAACCGGGAAAACATGGTGCGGCAAAGGCACGGATCGATGCCGTAGGTATCTTTGACGGGGTCAAGCGATCCATCGTCTCACCGGTATCGGCAAAAGCGTATATCCCTGTTGTTGAGCGCAAGAGCGGCCAGGTAATCTCCATAGCCGGCAACACCGCACAACTGATGGACATGAAGGATTTCACAAATTTTGAAATTCCCATTCCTGAAGACAGGAAAGACATTGTTGAAGTCGGCAAAGAAATTGTCTATATTGAATCCATGGGAAAGAGAAAGATCGACTAAGATTCAGTGCTGTTTTTTCAAAAAAACAATATCTCAATTTTTCTTTTTTTTTCAGACACAAAACTTTATTTTTTTTATAAAAAATTCCCTTCTCTCAGGGTAACCTCTCAATTTTAGGAAGAAACAAAAAAATTAATATTTTCCTATATATTCCGCCGGAACCCGGATTTCGATGGTATAGGAAGTGAGCGCCTTCGTATTGACAACAAAATAATAATTTTGCTGGCCTTCGTAGAATTTCTCTTTCCAGGGACGAGGATCGGATTCCGTCCATAATGCAGAATCAAGACCACCGGGAGGTGTGATTGTCCGGACAATGCGGTTGGGATCTGCCGCATCCATCACCTGGAGTGTGAACATCGGGGTATTAACGGAAAAAGATCCCTGGAGAAAGGTATGGGATATCCCGCTGCCCTCCTCACCCTGGACCGTTGAAGAACTCAGTTTCTTGTCATCGACTCCCATCGTTCCAGCCGGTGTTACTGTATACCAGAGTTCCCAGTAGGGAAACGGGATGTTCATGACCTGGGTAGTAGCACTATACTGTCCTGATACCGTTGCATACGTTACTCTGCTGGTGTTCCGGCCAGCACCGTCAATTCGGGTGCCGTTGGGGAGGGTCTGGTTCATTGAAATGCCATAAGAGGAAGGATTAACAAATGCAACTTTCATGACGTTGTTGTCCCATGTGGGGACCGGTGTCGGTGGAAGAATTACAGATGTCGCCGGGATCACAACCTGAGATGTCCCGCCGTTAACAGGAGATGTCACAGAGGTTGTTGGAGGGGGAGTGGTCACACCGGGAAGGCCAAGATTCAGCGGCTGTCCTGTCGCAATCGGTTTTACGACAAGTGCTACAATGAGGATGATGATCATTGCACCCACAGCATACATGACAGCTTTTTTATCCATACACGAGCAGTAAAAATTAATTTGGTTTCCATGCATAAATACTCGTACATCGGGTAAAACAGGGAAAAATCGGGGAAAACCGTATCAAAATCCCTCGCACAACAAACAACTTTTAGCGCAGAAAAAAAGTCGGCTGTTTCTTCTTCCATAATTTATTGAAATTACACTGAAAAAACCTCAAAATCCAGAAAAAAAGATAGCCTATAAGAGAAATATATTTATACTGTAACATCATTTAGTGAAATAGGGACGTTGGTGTATCCAGTGTCCATCATTCTAAGGTGAATCAAATGAGTTCCAGGAAACTTAATGATGAAGGGTTCACTGGCCTTGAGGCAGCGATTGTGCTTATCGCATTCGTTGTCGTTGCGGCAGTGTTCTCATATGTCGTACTCGGCGCCGGGTTCTTTACGACCCAGAAGGCCCAGGAGACTGTGTACAAAGGTGTTGAACAATCCACGGCAAACATCCAGATGATAGGTAATGTCTATGGGCTCTCAGACGATAATACCAACTATTACCAATGTTACATTCGTCATCGGTCTTGCCCCCGGTGCATCACCCATTGATCTGACAAAGATGAAGATTGTCTTCTCCACACCGACATCTACTCCGGTAATTCTTACACAGGGCGCTAATGCAAGTACATCAGCGTTTTTTCCACTATGAAATGGTACCGCGACGTGTCTACATCAATGAATCCCAATGATCAGGTAGAGATCAAGTTCGGTGTAGTTGGGGTTCCAGCGAATACAAAAATGAACATGGAGTTGAGACCTTCCGTTGGTGCTGCATTACCCTTCTCAAAGACTGCACCTGCAACAATTACAAAAACGATTGTTCTCTACTAATCTCTCCTTTTTTTTAAAACACATTATTCAGGTATTCTGGTAAAGAGTTTTTATCCAGAAATGACCAGAATCGCTTCAGATTTAAGGATTCTGTTCATGGAATTAAATTATCGTTGAGATTGGTATTATGGAAACGGTGACGGATTTTTTACAAACCATCCTTCGTTAAATCCTGATTTCGGACAGTGAATCGGAGTTTGAAGATACAATTATTAAATGTCACTCCATAACGTAATTAATTCAGGGTGATCGCAGAATTATGAAAAATAACACTTCAGACGCCTTCACCGGTCTTGAAGCAGCAATTGTCCTTATCGCATTCGTTGTCGTCGCGGCGGTTTTTGCCTATGTCGTCCTCGGTGCCGGGTTCTTCACAACCCAGAAAGCCCAGGAGACGGTTTATAAAAGTGTTGAACAATCCACGACAAATCTTCTGCTGATAGGCAACGTCTACGGACTATCTACAGATAATACCAGCATTTCTGAAGTCAGGTTCTCCATCGGTCTTGCCCCCGGTGCACCAACAATTGATTTGACCACATTGAAAGTTGTTTTTTCGACCCCCTCACACTGCTCCCGTCATCCTCACATTAGGCAATAATTCATCCCTGACAGAATTCTCGGCAAGAGAAGGCGGTGCAGGACCCAGCCTCAATTCCATGGCTCAAAACCAGCAGATCGAAATTGCCTTCAATGTCACACCGGTTCCTGTCAATACCAGGGTCAATCTTGAGATAAGACCGGGTGTGGGTGCTGTATTACCCTTCTCAAAGACCACCCCCGGAACGATTACGACGACGAATGTGCTTTCCTGAAAAATACTTTTTTGGCTGTGAAGAATAAATCCAGTATCAGATGTTCATTCTATTGCTGCATCCTCTCAAATGTGATACCATTGCACTTTCCGTTTTCATACATTCGGAATTTTCTGATATTCATAATTTTTTTAAAAATTTCATACGCATAAAAAAGTGCTGACCCGAAATGAATACCAATTTTTTCCAGTATGAATTTATCAAAAAATATATCTTTTCCTATCGTGAAGTTTTTGCAGGGTTACCAGGGTTTCAACCTTTCAGCCACATTGGGGATGATGACCGGTTATTGAATTTCATTCAATACCGGGAGGAGACAGAGGAGGTGGAACATCGTAATTCCCCGGAGGAGGGGTCTTGAGATAAATCGTTTCCACTTTCCTGATCTTTGCAATTTCCGCAAGCACAAGATACATGTGGATGATGGCAAGCTCCACATCCTCTTTGGATACCCGCCCGTGCAATACTTTTGTTTTTTCATGGGTATGTTCAGCCTTTGCAAAAATATATGCCATCTCTGATTCGATCATGGAGACCCCCGGATCATTTCCTGAATTCTGTTCGATATAGGAAAAAATCCGGTTGAGGTATTGATCTGCCTCGATGTTCCGTTCATGGCCTTTTTTATCCCGGTAGGTTTTTTCTCCCGGCGGAACAAGGGTATCGGCGACAGTGACCAGGATTTTCTTAACAGCAGCGATTGCCTCTGCATAGGATTCGGGGTCAAAATATCTCATCCGCTCGTTTATTTCAAGGAGCTGTTCCCCGGCCCGGGGACAATTCTCCCGGATAAACCTGTCTGCAGCCAGACGTGTATCTTCAAAGATATCCTCTGCAAAATCCCCGACCGAAAGCGATATGTTGACTTCGGTAATATAATTGTGGATTGTTGTTTTCAGACGTTCAAAATCATTGACAAGCTCATGGTGTTTATTCAGGATCTGTATCTTCTGGCTTTCGTTTGCCCCGATTTTTGCCACAGATTCGATTTTTGTCGAATTGATATAGGATTCAAGGTGGGGAAGACCGATGGAGTGAGGCCGGCGCGTCTTTTCGTCCCGTATTACCGGGCGGTCACTTGAATAATATTTTTTGCAGGAACCCAGCTCATTCGGATCGAATACCACAGGATAGCCCATAATCTCATAGTCCAGCCATTTCTGTGCGTCAGAATCATGTAACATGCGGGCCAGTCGTTTTGCCTTCATCAAAATCTGCGATATGGGCAACTGATTGATCTCCAGATCTCCAAGAATGACATTGGATAATTCCTTTGCCATTCTCAGATTCGAATTCTGATAATCGTCCATAACCATGGGGGGTTCTGCTCCAGATGTTGGAATTCTGAATTTATATAAATACGTTCTCATCAGCAGGACTATAATTCTATGGGTACGGATCTGATGGACTCCCATTCACGATATTATCCGGACTATTGTGTCACCTTTGCCCCCTCGGATCCTCTTACCGGATGGTGCCGGGAAGCAAAAGGTGAAGTGGGTTTCAGCAAAAATATTACCTTGATCAAAGAACAAGTATTAGCCTGACACGGATCAATCGTTTTTCTGGCTGAGATCTATTAAGGAACGTACCCTGCATGAATAAAACAAGAGTTTGTCTCGCAAATGATTTTTATTGCCTGTTAAATTTATTTGTTTTTCCGCTTTAACCAGTAATTTTTGTTATTTTCTTAACACAATATTTAATAATCATAAATGTAATATAACAAGTAGATACATCATGGCGGTAAACCAGTCTCAGGTCGATCATATTATTACTGCCGCATCAGAAGATGATCCGGAAGTCAAGCTCCAGAACCTCGAGCGTGAGGTAGATCTCATCAAGACCTCCATTAAACGCCTTTTAATGGACATCAGGGAACGGATGAATGAACTGGAGAATCCGTTTACACTCGCACCTGCAGGTACAGCCGGAACTCCGGCAGGATTACCAGCACCTGCTACCGAAGCAGATGCTGCCCAGAAATCTGCTCTGGAGGCACGGGAAGCAGCCCTCGAGGCACGCGAATCCCGGCTTGAAGCAGCTCAGGTAAAAAGGGAGACCGATACCAGAAAAGAGCAGGTGCAGAGCAAATCCGAACCTGTGGGTCAGTCTGATGAAGACAGCAGGAAAATGCTGGACGAACAGATGCTTTCTCTCCTGAGATCCCAGGCCGGAGCATCCCAGAAAACCGTGTTTGTGAACCAGGCTCCCCCGGCCCAGGTAAATGAGAAACTCCGGCTGCAGAAAGTTTACAAACTCTTCAAGTGGACCCACCAGGCAGTCAGAAAGATCGGGCATGACCGGCTGGAGATCACCCTGGAATCCTACCGGGCGATGGGATATATAACGAAAGAATCGTGCGACGAGATTCGTGAGATCTCGCGCCTGATGCCGGCAAATCTGGGAGAAGAGCATGAAGTTGGTCCTGATGAATTTGTTTCTGAACTCTATACCCTGAACAGGATTCTTTCCCCTGACGATACTTCACTTGACCGCGATATGATAGAAGTGATGATGGAACAGCGGCAGAACATAACCGCCGGCAGGGCGGGAACCGTGAGGAAAGAACTGATCTTCCCCGGGTTGCCCTGCTCGAGAAAAAGTCTTCAATGCACAAAGAAAAAGATGAAGAATGGATGAATTTACCCGACAGGATCTAACCAGATGTCAGCCGAGACAATTACTACTGCATTGTTTCTGATCACCGCAGTGGTCGCATCCGCAGTACTCATTAATGCAGTCTATCCGGTGATTCAGAATATGGCGGGAACCTTTTCATCCTCTACCCATGAATCTGATGTACGGATCCGCACGGATTTTAAAATTATTGCCACATCCGCTACCGAGTCAGCCGGAACGGCCCAGGTGTGGATGAAAAATATTGGATCTGAACGGATATCGCTCTCAGAAATTCAACGGTCTGATGTCTTTTGTGGAAAAGTCGGCAATTTTGATCATCTTACGTATACAAACAGTATTCCGGGAGACAAGCAATGGACCGCGGATTTTGGCCCGGGATATGACCTTAACGCGAATAGTTTCTGGGATTCCGGTGAGACCCTGAAGGTTACTGCGAAGACCTCTGTTTCTTCGGGGGACAGGATTTACTTCCAGTTTGCACTTCCCAGTGGTATCTGGCGATCAAACGAATTTACGGCGAGCTGATAAACGATGGCTGTTGCTGGGATTATCGCTGCCGCTGTGGGAGTAATGCTCCTTATTGTCGTGGCATATGTGGTCGTGGGCGCTACCATGACGACAGCCGAGACCGTCACCAGTGCCCAGAAAGACGTTACTCTCCAGAATGAAATGCGTCTGGGAACGGCTCTTGTCATCTCTGATCCGACCCATAACACCTCAAATATTACGGCGAATATTACCAACACGGGTACCGAAATCATACAGGATTTTAACCATATGGATGTCTTAGTGTATGATACCGGATCCGGCGAATATCAGATCTGCACCTACGATGCACGTGATCCGGGAACACCGGGAACCTGGTATGTTTCCAGCCGTTACCAGGACTTTATCCATCCTTCTGAACTGGATCCCGGGGAAAAATACCAGGTACAGGTTGCGACCAGGGGATCTTCGCCCTATTGGTTCCAGATAACTACAGGTAACGGGGTTTATGCTTCAGCCTATGTTTAACGTAAAAAGGAGGGCCTGAAAATGGCAAACATTTCCGATCTGATGGGCGGTGAAGACCGTCGGATTATATCGACCGGCAACAGCGAACTGGATAAAAAGATAGCCGATGGTCTGCCACTCGAATCCCTTACCCTGATCGAAGGAGAAAACGATACCGGGAAAAGTGTCCTTACCCAGCAGATCATCTGGGGTGCTATGAAACAGGGTATGTCAGTTGATCTCTTCACCACAGAGAATACCAGCAAGAGTTTTATCAAGCAGATGGAATCCATGAGCCTTGACATTTCGGAATATTTTTCCTGGGGCTACCTCAAAATCTTCCCTCTCCACGTGGTCGGTTTTGAATGGAAGAAAGAGGAGATGGCGGGTATCCTTGCACGCCTGATCAGCCATATCGAAAAAAGCAAATCCCAGGTGATAATTGTCGATTCCCTTACCCTTTTTACTGAATATGCACAAACTGACAACATCCTCACGTTCTTTACCAACTGCAAATCGCTTGTCGATCATGGCAAGACAATCCTGATAACCCTGCACACCTATGCGTTTGAGGAAGACACCCTCGTCCGTATCCGCTCAATCTGCGATGCCCACCTGAACATGAAAAAAGCTCTCGTCGGGAGCAAGTATGTCATGGTGATGGAAGTTATCAAGGTCAGGGGTGCACATAAAACGACCGGAAACGTTGTCAGTTTTGAAGTCCATCCCGGGTATGGTATGAAAGTCATCCCGATGAGTTTTGCGAAGGTCTGATATGGGTACTCTGTCTGTAGCTGTAAATCTCCCGTTCAAGCAGGAGATCATCGATTCGAATGTGGATTTTTATAACGATATCGAATCCAGTCCGCTCTATAAAATGCTGCCGGCGAATGCCAAAGAGTATGTGAAAGCCAGCCCCCATCTCCTCGAATACCTGCACACGTTCCCCGTAAACACCTATGGGATTCCCCTGTTTCTCTCGGAACTGAAAAAAGATCTCCGCACCATGGAAAGCCCCAATATCATTTATCCGGTCAATGATACCACCTTTGTCCATATCCTCCCGGATCCGGATGATGTGAGGAACTTTTACATTCCCATCGAGCCCTCATTCCTCCACAACGTGAACCAGCTTATGCCGGAAATTGAGACAAAACTTATTGACCTGATCGACGGGCTTGAGGATGACCCTATCAGCGACAAGGAGCGGGCTGAAGTGATAAAAAAGATGCTGGCTTCGGTTGCGGTCATCCTGCCAAAAGGTATGGCTCACGCACAGCTTCAGGGAAGTGCTGCCAGCCAGCAGGATCTCAAATCAAAGGTTACGACGTTTTTAAACACGGACTTCACGGCAAAGAAAAAGATGAAAGACACCAAAGTGAAAAACCAGGTGCCCCTCACTCCTGAGGGCAAGGTGATCCTTACCGATGAAGAATACCGGGCAATCGAGTACCTGCTGATACGGGATAAGATCGATATGGGGGTGCTCAAACCCTTCCTTTCCGATCCCTATATCGAAGATATATCCTGTGATGGAGTCGGTCCCATCTTTATCGAACACAAGATTTTCAAAGGTCTCAAATCAGTCATAGAGTTCAAAGTCTCCCAGCGAGCTGGATGAATTTGTCGTAAAGGTGGCTGAACGGATCAAACGTCCTATCACCTACCGGAGTCCTATCGTTGATGCCACCCTGCCCGACGGTTCCCGTATCAACATCGTCTATGGAACCGCTATCAGCAGGCACGGGAGTAATTTCAGCATTCGTAAAGTGAACGAAGTGCCGTTAAGCATCCTTAATATTATCGACAGCAATGGTCTTGACTACCTGGCAGCCGCATATATCTGGATCTGTGTAGAGTACGGGATGTCACTTTTCGTTTCCGGAGAGACTGCAAGCGGAAAAACTACGCTCCTGAACGCCATAACGGCGTTCATTCCTCCGGAAAATAAAATCGTTACCATTGAGGATACCCCGGAACTGAATGTACCGCACCGGAACTGGATCCGGGAAGTGGCGCTTGCCAAGGGAAAAGGAGAGGGAACAGGAGGATCAGCTGCAGGGGGAGAAGTGACCATGTTTGACCTTCTCAAGGCTGCTCTGCGTCAGCGTCCCAACCAGATTCTTGTCGGTGAAATACGGGGGGTCGAAGGAGCAGTTGCGTTTGGTGCCATGCAGACCGGGCACCCGGTGATGAGTACGTTCCATGCAGCATCGGTGGAAAAACTCATCCAGCGTCTTTGCGGAGACCCGATCAATATTCCCAAGACCTATGTGGATAACCTCAACCTTGTGATCATCCAGAGTGCCGTCAAACGACCCGATGGTCAGCTGGTCAGGAGGATGATCAGTTGTAACGAACTGGTTGGTTTCAACGCGGAAACGCAGGGGTTCACCTTTGTTGAGATGTTTACCTGGGAACCGATTACGGATACGTTTGTATGGTCAGGGAAAGGCAGCTCCTATTTACTGGAGAACAAAATCGCCACCATGCTCGGCATGCCCGACAGTAAAAAATCAGAGATCTATCTTGAAGTGGAAAAACGGGCAAAAATTCTCGAGCGTCTTCACAAAGCAGGGTACACCAAGTTCTGGGACTTATTCACCATGATGACGAAGATCAAGAAGCAGGGGCTCTTAAAGATCGGTTCCTGATATGGTTGATACCCCAGCGGATCAGGATAAAAAACCAGAAGGTCGTGTAATCCCGTTTACTTCCCAGATTAAGGGATTAAAAGAGAGAATCTCACAGATCACCGAAGACCGGAAAATGGGGGCAGATCTCCTCTTTTTAAACACCTATATGGCATCACTTGCCATAGCAAATGCATCCAGGCCGGAGATCTTTGCCTATGCGTCAAACCGGAAGGAGTACATTTCGGCGAAGTATATTACCAAAGTGGATACGTATGTTAAAAAATGGAATTACAGTTATTCCGAAGCTCTCGGGATAGTGGCTGACAGGACACACAATACTATCCTGAAAAGCATGCTGAACCGGTACGCAAATGCCATAGACTCCGGTGTCCCCGATGATGATTTCTTAAAAAATGAACTGTCTACGGTAAGAAGTGTCTACCGCAGCCAGGTCGAGCAGGGACTCGAGATGCTGAAAAAATGGGGAGATGCGTATATCGCCATGCTGCTTTCCGGGACGGTGATCTGCGTAACCATCATGATCTCCATTGCCATCTATTCCCCCCAGGGTCTGGATGCCACCCTGAACATGGCCTATGCAATCGTGCTCACGATCTGTGTCTTTGGTAATCTGCTCATGTATACCTCAGTGCCGGATGACCCGAAATCCCATGGTCTTACGGACAGGACTTCCAAGGAACAACAGACAATACATGCCATGGAAAGGATTATTGTGCCCTTGGCGGTGGGTGCATTTATCGTCATGACGCTGCTCGGTATCAATGCCGGTCTGATATTTATGATGGTGGGAATCCTGTTTGCGCCTCTCGGTATCATCGGGTTTATTGATGACAGTAACATTACCCTCCGCGATAACGATTTTTCCACGTTCATCCGAAGTCTGGGATCGATCATGGGAGGCCAGGGCACCACGGCAGTACATGCTCTTGCGACTATCGATAAAAAATCCCTCACTGCCCTTGAACCTCTGGTAAATTCCGTGTATTCCCAGATGAACCTCGGACTTGACAACAAGCAGATCTGGGATAAATTCATCGGTGAATCAGGGAGCAATCTTATTTACAAATATCTCAACATCTACCTTGATACCGTTATTATGGGCGGTCCCCCGGAACCCATCGGTACTGTCGTAGGATCTTCCGTGCTCGAACAGACACTCCTGAGGGAGAAAAAAGACATGCATGCCCGCAGTTTTATCGTACTCCTTGCACCTATGCATATGGCAATGGTCGGTATCTTTGTCGTCCTTTTCCGCATAATGCTGACACTGACGGGCTCTGTTTCTGCCATGATGGGGAAATTTGCGGCAACAACTGCTGCTTCGTCCGGGGCGAGCGCGGGAGGGGTGTCTGCGGGCAGTGCACTCGGGGGGATGTCGATGTTCACCAACTTCCCGGAAAAAGAGATGGGCAATTTTGTCGTAATCTCACTCACGATAATTACCGTGTCCAATATTGTCGCTGCCCGGATTGTCGGAGGAGGGGATCGGTATATGTTTTACTTCTACGGGGCCCTTTTCTGTATACTTACCGGGCTCATACTGTTGATTGCGCCTATAGGAGTGAACATCTTCTTCAGTCCCGAAGGACTCTCGAATATGGGAAAAACAGGTGCCGGAGCATTAGGATTGTATCTTATATGAAAGAAAGTCTGCGCAGGGTTATCCTCTTTGCCGTTATTGTGATCACCGGATCAGTCATGATCCTGTTTGATGTCCCCCTGGTCCTTATGATCCCCCTGATCCTCGCAGTGGGTTTGGTTATCCTCCTTCTTCTTGGTGCGATAACAGTGGCTGATTTTAAGTCTGTTTTCACGAGAAAAAAATTAAAAAACCCAAAAAAAGTTTCCCTTATTCAGCGTTTGAACGAGATGAAATTTTTTGAAAAGAAACCCGTGCAAACGGATAAAAAACCAGCGACTCCCCAAAAAAAGGATAACGGGAAAAAAAGTACAGGAAATAAAACCGGACCCGTCTCCCATCTGCGTTTATTTTTTACATCACTGGGTTCGCTGCGGACCGTTCTCAAAGAGCGCAGTAAACATGCAAAAAAAGTTGAACACATTGACCAGCTGCTTGATAAAGCGGTCAGCGAGAAGGTTAAAAGCTCTCCACTCGCCAGTGCCGGCAAGGGAGTCGGTACAAAAAATCCCCTCCCCGGCAGTGGCGGGGGGCCGGGTCTGAAAGATCAGGAAAAAGATCAGGATCCTTTCCTGTCCCTTTCCGGGGATGAATTTGACGCAAGCCTTCTTGACGGACTGGACGACCAGGAGACCCCCATGTCACCATCTTCCGTTCAGACCCCCGTCCCGGGAGCCGCGGTACCAGGGTCCGGCCTGATAATAAACCAGCCTGATATCCCGATGCCCTCGCTGGATATCAGTTCAGAAGCTGATGACATTCTCAAAGACAATGAGGAGAGTCCTGGAGAATTCAAGGGTCTTGAAGGAGGAGAATTAATGGACCAGGACTTTTCCGATCTGGACAATATCAATCTTGATGACATCGATCTTGATGCCGGGATTGAGGAAGAGACACCGTCACCTTCAGGAAGTTCCCCATCGCCTGCGGAAAGCCCGGCAGGCCCGGTGAAAGCAGACTGGATTGCTTCTGATGCTCCGAAAGGCGCTGATTTGCCAGGAGATGAGATCTCCACCCGGGATGAGATGTCCTCATTTGCCGGAGGCCCGTCGGGCAGCGATGCAGACATGTTAAGTTCACTCGCAGCGGATGTCAAACATGTAACAAAAGAAAAAAATACCAGCCTTTTGAGAGATTTAAAAGATTTCAAAGCTCCGGCAACTGACATTGAGAATGAACTGAATGATATTCACGAAATGATGAAGGCTGTTCCGAATCCCCGGAAAAAAGCGATCCAGCCACCAAAGAGAACGAAATAAACCTGATAAATATGTTAATGTTTCAGGAAAGAACACATGAAAGAGTAAGGATCACCCGTGAGGATACATGAAAGAAGTTCCGGTAAAAATCCAGCACAACAACGAATGGATTGTCGTTAAACTGGGCATTGCGGATGACCTGATTGCAATTCCTGCCCCCATCAATAAAGAAATTCTCTTCAAGACAATAACGGATATTGCCGAAAAGAAAAATGTCCTCATAATTACGGTAAAAACCGATACAGAAACCGTCTACAAAATCCTGTCCGTTGAAAAGGTCCTGCAGATAGTAAAAAAACTCATCCTTGCGTCCTGCAATGCCTACCGCCTGATGGCCTACTTTATGTCACCTGCCATCCGTGGCGGTGTGATGATCAAGGATGCCCAGTGGGATAAAGGGAGTGTTGTTGTTGTCAGTTCCGGGATCTGGTTTGTCTCTGCAATAAAACAGATCTGTGTCCCGTTCAATGACGTTGCAGCGATCGAAATCACCAAACGGGATGTCCAGGGCAAACCCACCGATGTCATAAAAATCGATCACCTGGATTCCGGAGAAGTGTCCTCCAGTCTTGTGCTCTGCCCGCTTTCCACCCTTCAGGTACTCTATAATTACCTCAGGGACACGACAAAAAGCATGGATATGAAAGGGACCGAACTGGACGGCATCGACCAGCAGGTTGCCATGCTTGTCTATTCCGGGATGGACTCGCATGCAATCGAAAACATGCTCAATATCCCTCAGAAACAGCTCGATGTAATCTATGATAAAATCCTGAAACTCGGCCTCGGGGAAGTGGTGACGACACGAAGAGAGATCCAGCTCACCACAAAAGGAGTTCGCTATATTTCTGATGCCACAAAATCCCAGACAAACTAGCAATTCCCGGATAGGATGCAGAGATTACTGCAAACTCTTCACTTACAAAGATCGCCGCTGCCTCCGAAGGGGCTAACCCAGCGGCTGACAGGCGATTCAAAGCATGCAAAAACTCCATTCCCATTATACCCGGAGAGGGCCTTGGCAATTTCCCGGTGAAAAGGAATAATTTTCGTTGCCCGGGAATGTGTCGATCAATTCATCCCGGTCTCTTCAACGTATAATTTCAATACTTCTTTATGGAATAGTCTACCAACTATTTATTGATAGCACATGGGAAAAATTCTGATTGTGGATGACACCCTCTTCATGCGGACCCTGTTAAAAAATATTCTCTTCTCCGGTGGACATACAATCGCCGGAGAAGCAGGGGACGGCGAGGATGGTGTTGCAAAATACAAGGAGCTGAAACCCGATCTCGTCACCATGGATATCGTCATGCCAAAACTCAACGGGATTGAAGCGTTGAAAGCAATAAAAGAGTTTGATCCGGCAGCAAAGATTGTCATGTGCACCGCAGTCGGTCAGGAACAGATGGTGAAACTTGCGATCAAGAGCGGTGCGAAAGGGTATATTATCAAACCGTTCCAGGCTCCAAAAGTTTTAGAAGAAGTCAAAAACGTCCTGGCTTCCTGACCGTTATGGTGAAAGTTCTCATTGTTGATGATTCCGTGTTCATGCGCACGGTCATCCGTGATATGCTGGCCGGAGATGCCTCTATTGAAGTAGTGGGAACTGCATCGAACGGTCTTGATGCACTTGAAAAGATCCGCTTACTCGGTCCTGATCTCGTCACCCTTGACATTGAGATGCCAAAAATGAATGGACTTGAGGTTTTAAAAGAACTCCAGGCAATGAAAAAGCACCCGAAAATCCTGATGCTGAGCTCCCTTGCCACCAAAGATGCAGAGATGACCCGTGATGCGATTCGTCTCGGCGCCGATGATTTCATGCTGAAACCAAAAGATCTTCACCACGTGCGTGAGATTTCCGAAGAATTAATTTCCAAAGTCAAACATCTTGCCACACTCTCTTCAGCGGGTGTTTCTCACAAACCCTCACCGTCACCTGCATCGCCTGCTGACCGCATCGTCCTTATCGGCTCATCAGCCGGGGGACCCCAGCAGGTCGATACCCTGCTTTCCCTGTTGCCTCCCGATCTTCCGGCAGGTGTTATCATCACCCAGCATATGCCTGTCGGTTTCACCGCACCCCTTGCCGAGCGTTTCAACAGGATTGCCACAATGCCGGTCAAAGAGACCCGGAACGGGGACATGCTTGAAACAGGAAAAATCCTGCTCTCGAAAGCAGGTGTCCACACGGTCATTTCCGGAGTGATGGGAGAAAATGGCAGAACAACAGGGCGCATTGTTCATACCACGTCACCTCCCGTTCATGGGGTCAGACCTGCGGTGGATAAGACCTTTGCATCGGCTGCGCAGGTCTATGGAAAAAATGCCCTCTCGGTCATTTTAAGCGGTATGGGAAATGATGCCGGTGAGGGAGCACATGCAATAAAAGAAGCCGGCGGGGTGAGCCTTATCTGTGATGAGAAGGATTGTCTTGTATACGGGATGGCACGATCTGCTATCAGAAATAATGCGGTCGATCAGGTCCTTCCCTTAAAAAAACTTTCAGGAGAGATAGAGCGGGTAGTGCACATGATGGAGGAAACCTGTGTCTGAATTCGAGGCATATCGCGGGCTGTTTGTCGCAGAATCCCGGGAAAACCATGAGAATCTTGTCAAGAACCTTTTACTCCTTGAGCTGGGTTCATACCAGGAAGCTATCGATGAAATCTTCCGCTCTATCCATACCCTGAAAGGGGCATCTGCATCCATGGGATTCTCTGCAATGGAGCATCTCTGCCATACCATGGAGGATGTCTTCTCCCTCATCCGCAGCGGGGCTGCGGATATTTCCCCTGACCTGGTCAACCTGCTCCTCGCATGCTCGGATATCATTGAGCAGATGCTTGATGATATAGAAGCAGGTGGAGATTCTTCATCCAAAAACCCGGAAGCCGAAGTCAAAGCCCTCAGGCAATGGATTGAAGAGCACGGTGTCACCCCAAAAGAGAAGGAAAAAAACCTCGAAATCCCGACACTGCCGGAACAACCACCTGAACCCCCCCGGATTGCTGAAGGCAGAGTATTGTCAGGAATACGAGATGCAGATCATTGTCGCCGGTGAATGCACGATGAAGGATGTGCGTGCCATGCTTGCCATTGGGAACTTAAATGCCCTGGGAACCATTCTTTCCTTAAATCCATCCCTGGAAGCGATAGATGAGGGGAAGTTTGATGGTACGCTTCAGACTTATTATCGCAAGTGACGCAGGAGAGGAGGCATTAGTAACTGCAGCCTCGGGGACAGATATTGTCGAAATTGATATACGTGCAGCAGGTAAACAGGAGATCCCGGTTCCCGACGAACGGCCGGAAGTGAGAGAACCTGCCCTCGTCGAGACAAACGCTCCATCTCCGGATAAAACCCGGGAAAGCCCGATTCCTGACGATAGTCCCCGGTAACATAAAACCTGCCCTCGCTGAGACACACGCTCCATCTCCGGATAAAACCCGGGAGAGTCCCGACTCCCTGACGTAGTCCCCGGTAACATAAAACCAGCCGATGCTGACATTCAACAATCTTCCTCACCGGATAAAACACGGGAGATCAAAAACCTCCGGGTCAATATCCAGCAGCTCGACCATATCATGAACCTGGTCGAGGATCTCGTGATCAACCGGGGCAGACTTAAACAGATTGCTGAACAGCACAAAATAAAGGAGATGGACGAAGCGATTGCCATGGTTGACCGGTCAGTCTCCGAACTCCAGAGCCTGATGATGATCATCAGGATGATCCCCCTGAACCATATCTTCAACCGCCTTCCACGGGTTGTCCGCGATGTTGCCCAGTATGACGGTAAAGATGTCAATTTCGTCATGGAGGGTGGAGAGACCGAACTTGATCGAAGTGTTATGGACGGGCTCAATGATCCCCTTCTTCACCTGATCAGGAATGCAGTAAATCATGGAATCGAATCACCCGATGCCCGCGAAAAAGCCGGAAAGTCAAAGAAAGGGTATGTGAAACTCTCGGCACATCGTGACCGTGACAATGTAATCATAGAACTTATCGATGACGGAGCAGGGATCAACATCGACAAGGTCAAGGCAAAAGCCATCGAAAAGGGACTGATTACTTCGGAAGTTGCCGATACATTCACCCAGGAACAGGCAATTGACCTCTTATTCCAGCCCGGCTTCTCCACTGCCGACAAAATATCCGATATCAGCGGCAGGGGAGTCGGACTTGATGTGGTCAAAAGGTCTATCGAAGCGCTGAAAGGAACAATCCGGGTAGAAACAACACCGGGAAAAGGAAGCCGGTTTGAACTGTTACTCCCGCCAACCATGGCGATTGTCGACGTGATGATCGTCAGGATCAACGGGAAACGACTCGGTATTCCTATCAGCAGTATTGTCGAGGTTGCAAATTTCAGGAGGGATACAACCCACCACATCGGAAAAGGCGAAGCAATCCTGCTGCGCGACGAGGTACTTCAGATCCTCTGGCTGAATGAGATGGTCGGGGTATCCACCTCCTGTGAAATACTCATCGTTGTGCAATACCAGAAGCGGAAGTGCTGTATTCCTGTGGACGTTGTTGAAGGCAAACAGGAAGTTGTAGTGAAACCATTGAGCAGTTTTATCGGCAACACCCGGGGTGTAAGCGGTGTTACCATCCTGGGTGATGGGGGCGTTGTGCCGGTGCTTGATGTCAACACCATTGTTTAGGAGAAGATCATGAAATTATCCGCAGTTCAGGCAGATGCAATTCAGGAACTTGGAAATATCGGGGCTGCACACGCAGCGACTACACTTTCCCAGATGCTGGGAAGTACTATTGAGATGAGTGTCCCCGCCATCAGAGTGGTGGATCTTTCCCAGCTGGGACAGTACATGGGTGAAGAATCGGCGGCAATGGTGGCTTTCGAGCTCCAGGGAGATATTCCCCACGGGGGGTATATCCTGTTTTATATTACGCGGGAGTCAGCAGTCCGCATGACAAACACGATGCTCGGACTGACCGAGATCAACCGCCCTCTCAGTGAGATGGACGAGAGCGCACTGCTCGAAGTAGGAAATATCATGGTCTCCGCCTTTCTTGATGCCACCGCAGAACTGCTTGGTTTTGTGATGCTTCCTTCTCCTCCGTCACTCACCATCGACATGGCACACGCGGCCATGCAGTCCCTGATTGCCCAGATGCAGGAAGAGACGAATGAAGTTTTACTGTTCTCTACTGAACTTGCCTGTGAAGAGTATAAGGTAGACAGCGATATCATCATGATGCCGGAAAGAAGCACCCTGCTGAGAATTATTGAAATGCTCGAAAACATGATGAAGCCCGGCCAGTTTACCTAGTTCCAAAAAAAATGCCCGACTACCAGCCCCAGAGCGAACAAACGGCGATGATAGGTATTGGAGAATACCGCGTCGGCTCTTTCCCGATGATGACCATCGGCCTTGGTTCCTGTATCGGTCTTACCATGTACGATCCCAACCTTAAGGTTGGCGCCATGGTGCATATCATGCTCCCCGAAAGTGGCGGCAGGATAGATCGGCCGGGGAAATACGTGGATACTGCCATTCCCCTCCTGGTAAAGGAGCTTGTTGCCCTGGGATGTAAGAACCGGTCAATCATTGCAAAGATAGCAGGGGGGGCATGCATGTTTGAGTATTTTGGCACCAATCTCAATATCGGTGAAAGGAATGCCGGAAAAGTCAGGATTCTTTTAAAAGAGCACAATATTCAGCTCGTCGCGGAGGATGTCGGGGGCAAGTTTGGCCGATCGGTCACGTTCCTGCCGGCCAATGATGGCAAGGTTTCGATCCGCAGGGCAGACGGGACATCAAGCAATCTCTGATTATTCCCGAAGGTTTTCCCGGAGAGAGCGGAGGGTCAACATGGAATTTTTGTATCATCCAGCAATACCCTCAACGGTAACTATTGTCTTTTCAACGATGCTTTCATGATTTTTTTCAAAAAGATGATGCTCTGAATGCTGTCAAAAAAATTCTTTCACTGCTGCATTGGTTATCACAGCTACCGTTTGAATATGAGATTAGACTTGCTCTTTTTTTGAGAATCCTGGATATGGGGAGAATTTCAGATCTACACCTACAACATCGTCTGACAAATACTCCCAGGATCCTATCGTGGCAGTACTCTTCCAAGGGTAAAATAAGCCCGTTTCGGGCTCCGATTGCTCTTTTTTCCACTCCGGAAAACCCCGCAAAACGTCCGGATTGGACCCTGTTCAGAAAATCTGATAATTTGAGACTTGTTTGGCAAAATAATCCAGATTTTGAGCCCCAATTCCGACCCTCAAAGCTGCGTGAGTTTTGATCCTGAGCCTGCTTTAGCCTATCATGGTCGCGATCGGCCACGTGAAGACCATTGGCAGCCCTTTAAACAGGGGTCGAAAATGGACAAATATTTCAGGTTATTTTCGCTAAATAACCATGATTTAGGGTTATTTTCGAACGACGGAGAGACATTTCCATGAAGAACAAGGTCTTTTATGATACGAGTCTTGGAAATTTCACTCTGTGATCTGACCCTCAGAATAAGTAAAAAAATCACTTCGGTAACAAACCTTTCTTCTTGATCTCTTCGGAGCAATACTGGTCGACAGAGTCCAGAAATGCTTTTTTTGCCTTTTTGACCTGCACCTCATCAGTCGAGAAGAAATCATTTGCTATATACCGGAGCGTAGTTGCGTAGTATTGTAAATGCGGAAATTCTTTTTCGAATTCCGCAATCCGGTTAAACGCATCCGTTTTATCACCGTTGAGAAGGTCAAAGGCAACATCAAAAAGGGAGATCATGTGGACTGGCATGCCCTTCTGGTTCGCCAGCTTCCTGAAACTGTGATAGGTGATCTTTTTCTTCGTCAGGAGAGAGAATCTGAGCCCGAGATAGATGGGTTCGAGATCATCAGGGTACTGCCGGATGAGATGGTTGAGGACACCTGCAGCACCGCTGGCATCACGGTTGTCAAGGTAATAATAATACATCACCCGCAGGAAATGAAAATCATTGTAAAACCGCTCAGAACTGATATCCAGCAACCGCTTCCTCATCTCGGTGTCATGGGCAAGAGCAGCGTTTTCCAACCCGATCTCCAGGAACCATCGCTCACTGGGGAACCATTCGAGTCCTAAAAAAATCATCTGCCAGAAAAATTTCTCAAGAAACGACGGGTCTTCCAGTTCCAGCTGTTTCATCCGGTGGAACGGTGTCGATGTGTGAGCGAGATTCAGCAGGGTTTCACGGGCGAGAAGTTCCATTTCACCGGGACGCTGGCTTTTCGCAGACTCATCATCACTCCTGAACTCACGCAGGGAAAGAGCAAAATAGCAGTAAGCAACTGCGGTGCCAACCTTGGCATCGAGATTGCGATAATTTTTCAGATAATCGATGGCATGGGGATAGTCCCCGACTTTTAATAATTTCAGGCCAACAACAATATTGACCCCGGTTTCTGCATCTTTTTTCTTTTTAAAACGAAGAGCGTTATGGATGATCTTCCTGACAAATTCAAAATCCCCGCTGTTCTTACTTGCATCCAGCACTTCAAAGGTAATATGATCGATAAATTCGTCATACGATTCATCGGGAATATCGGGAAAAGAATTCTCGAGTGCAGAGACCACATGTCCATAAAAAACCGGGAGGTTTGAGTCCACTTTTTCCGTATTGCTCCTGATATAGCCAAAGAAATCTTTTTTCAGCATGTTCAGCTTTTCGTAGACAATGGCGTCTGAAAGCTTCTCTCCCCGCATACAGGGAAAATGGCATGTTTAAATATTAAAAGGTATGACAGACGACTATTATTTTTATTAAGGTTTTTAACCATTATCGATCAGTGTTTGAAAAAAATGAAATCAGAATCTTTCAAAGTATCTTTCTGCAACGAGAAAATCGATGAACTCTCAAAATAACGCGCGTTGCACTCAGAAAAGAGACCGCAAATGACGTAATGCACGCTTTTCCGGGGTTATCTCCGTTTGTCCGTGCATACAAAACTGGCTGATGATACCTCTTTCGGGATTTTCAGGTTCCTGAACCAAACCCCCCTGTTCCGGAAACACTCTCCCTTCCTGAAACGATCAGGCACTATGTATAGGCATTATAATATTCTCTCGATGTCTCGAGACGGATCTGGAACGAATCGATATTGCTGACACTGATAATCATGTACATACTGGCATTTGCTGTCCGGACGATACGGTACGATGTGCCCGGTTTCACGATCTCTTCTGTCCTGATGATACCACCGGTATCTGCATAACAGAGAGCCATACGAAAGTTTGCGTACTGAGGCTGGTTTTCAGCGATGACCGTTGTATTAATTACCCAGATTGGGTAGGGTACAGAAAAAACCTGCGTCAGACCCCCCCGGGTATTTTCAATGACGGCAAACGGCACCAGTTCCTGTGACTCCCGGGGGGGTTCAGAAGCCCCGGTTGCTACCATATTTTCGGGGAGTTTGTAGACCGGGTAGGTAAAGGGTTTATCGGTATAAAAAATGCGGTAAGGGATGACATCGGATTTATTCTGCACTGGTGTTATAACAGGGATCTGTTCAGGGTATTCCGGCTCCATCGTACCAGGAAGAGAGGTTGTTATGACCGTTTCACCAGAGTTCAGGGGCCATTTTGTTATATTCTGAAATCCCGACAAATACCCCGGGTTTGCCATTATTGCCACAAAGACCACGATAGCAATACCCGCAAACAGGGTAAGAACGTCACCAGAATCCACATACAATACTGAACATGGTGCAATAAAAAACTTCCATAAAAACCTCAAACCCCGGATCCAGCCCGGGCATATTCCAAAGATCAGGCCCGATAAAAAATTTGTCCCGGATTTACCATTGGTCTTTCCATTTTCATGGAAAAGGAGAGAGTCATTCTGTACAATAAACGATAGTTATTATAGAATAACACATAAATAAAAAAAATATAAGGTGGTATAATTACAATCATTACTTTTTCTCACCATAAAGGAGGTACCGGGAAAACAACCTCCTGCCTGAATATTGCCGGCTTTTGTCAGAAAGCCGGGAGAAAGGTACTGGTTGTTGATTGCGATCCTCAGGCGAATGCGACCGCCGGGCTCGGCGTCGACCCCAGTGCTGCTTCTGCCAGAAATATGTATCAGGTATTCATGAGCGGGATTGATGATTTTCCCAAAGTCAGAATACAGGATATCATCATAAAAACTGCTTCCGGCATTGATCTCGCACCCGCACACCTTGATCTTGTAGGAGCCGAACCCTACCTTTATCACGCGAAATTCCCCACCGGGGTGCTTAAAGAAGCTCTCGCACAGGTCAACAACCAGTATTCGTATGTGTTCATTGATACTCCCCCGAGCTTAGGTCAGTTTGTGATCAATGGACTCTATGCAGCAGATCATGTCATCGTGACACTCGATTCAGGATCGTTTGCACTCAACGGGGTAACGACACTCTCCACAATATTCTCTGATATCAAAGAAGGTCTCGGGAAAGAAATTCGGCCGGATATGGCAATAGTCAGCCGCTGGGGGGAGGGGTTACTCCAGTCATGTTCATTGCCGGAAAAAGAAGAGGAAACAGGTTTTTTTACCAGGATTCGGAATATTTTTTCCAAACAACCTGAACCTTCTCCTGAGAGCCTGAAGGCTGCCGACGAGCAAAAACAGGAACATACACGGCTGCTTGTGATGCTCAATCAGATAAAGCGAAGATTTCCCAGCGTGTACACCGTCCCGTACTCCACGGCAGTGTACGAAGCCCAGAAACGCGGTTTGCCGATTTCTCATAGTGCACCAGAGAGCAGTGCCGGAATTGCGTATAAAACCATTGCAGAAGAGGTTATGAGATGGAATTAAAAGAGCTAGAAACGGTATTGAAAGAAGACCAGTGAAGGGAATTTCTCCGCCCGTGTCGATGAGAGTAAGATTGGCAGCGAATTAAAAACCGTCGGGCAGATGCTGAACCAGACGCTCGAAAAGGCTGCCGTGGCAAAGGAATTAAAGCACCGTGCAGATGTGATGATCCAGTACAATCCCATGGCAATTGCCATACTGAAAAAAGACAAGACAAGGATCCACATCAACAAAGCCTATGAAACTATCTGGCGCGGTACCCGTGAAGAACTGCTGAAAAAGAAACTCAGCGATTTTGATATTGCTATTCTCTCCGGTGAGCACTTATACGCCTGCTTTGAAACAAAGAAACTCGCGATCACCGACTGCCTTGTCACATTCCCTGACGGAGTTAAAAAATACCTGACGCTCAATGCCATCCCCATTCTCGATAAAAACGGGGAAGTTGACGGTGCTTTCTATATCTGGATCGACCACACCGAACTTCACGGAAAGATGGAAGCGGTAAAAAAGGTGGAGCAGCGTGTGGACCGGATCATTCAGGAAAACCCGTTTCCTCTTTTCACGATCGATGCAGAACTGAATGTTAAAATCTCCAACCAGGCGTTTCTCGAATTCAGCGGCTATTCCAAGGAAAGAGCATCTTCCCTTTCAATGAAGGATTTCAAGTACCTCAAAAACAAAGGAGAAACCGTCGAGGGAACAATAAAATCCAGGAAACGCAGTCATGGCGAATCGACGATAGAATTTCCCCGGGGTACCTTCGTTCTGGAATGGTATTATATTCCTCTCCTTGATACAGACGGTAATGTTGAAAGTCTGCTGATCGTATTCAACGATATCACTGAACGGCGTAAGAAAGAAAAAGAAGTCAGGCAGCTGATGGAAGAGACGCAGAAGAAAGCCGAAGCGCTCTCAGCAAGTGCCGCTGTCCTGGAGAGCGGACTGGAACGAATCGCAAAAGGGGATCTTACGTTCCATATCCCGCTTGTAGACGGGGATCCGTTAATCAAACTGAAAAAAGATTATAACGTATCTGTCGATGCAATCAGGAAGGTTATCGAGGAACTGGAAAAATCCATAAAACAGATTGAAGTAACCACGCAGGACACAAGCCGGGGAACAACGGAAATTTCACGATCCACCGAACAGGTTGCCGTGGGAACGCAGAAATCAGCCGATGGTGCGAAAAAACAGCTTGACGAGCTGGAAAAGGTTGGAAAAGAAGTCTCTGACCTTTCGGCTTCCATCGAACAGATTGCCAGCACCTCGCAGGATCTGATGAATCATGCCCAGAAAGCAGCAATGGAAGGCAACAAGGCATCAGAACTGGGCAAGGTTGCAACTGCCAAGATGACGATGGTCGAGAAGATCGCCGGGGAAAGCGTAAATGAGATCACCGCACTCAACGAACGGATGAAAGAGATCTCAAACATCGTAAAGATGATCGCAGATATCTCCAGTCAGACAAACCTTCTTGCACTCAATGCAGCGATCGAGGCTGCACGGGCCGGTGAGCATGGGCGGGGTTTTGCTGTAGTTGCCGGTGAAGTCCGCAACCTTGCCGGTGAATCAAAAACCGCAACAAACCATATCGAGACTCTTATCGGTTCCATCCAGAACAACAGCGATAAAACCGCTGCTGCAATTAAAAGTTCATACAAAGAGATACAGGCCGGAATTGAGAGCGTAAACAAGACGATCGAAGCCTTAAACAGGATTATTGCCGAGTCGAATGTGGTTGCACAGGGCGTCAACGAGATTACGAAAGCGACCGAGGATCAGGCAGAAGCAACGACCCGTGTCGTCCACGGAATGGAGAAATCCAGCGTTATCACCCGTGAAAACCAGGGGCGGATGGAGGACATGGCAGCACTTGCACAGGAGACCAGTGCCTCAACCGAAGAGATCGCAAGCGCGTCTGCCGAACTTGCCGGGCTGGCAAACCGGCTGAAGAAGATCATGGAACAGTTCAGGTTGCGGTGAAAAATGGCCTCAACGGTTGATGTAGTAGAATTTTTACTCGGGGGTGAGCGCTACGCTCTCGATATACAACTGGCACGGGAAATTGTTGAGATGATACCTATCACTCCCATTCCCCGTGCACCGCCTTATATCTCCGGTGTAATTAATCTTCGCGGAGAGATCACCAACATCATGAACCTCAATACCCTGCTCGGATTACCCCCCCAGGAAACCCGGGAAAATCAGAAGATTATCGTCCTTGTACCGGATGCGGCAGCCGGGAGCAACGTCGGAATCATTGTCGATGAAGTGACCAGTGTCCTTCAGATCGCAGAAACTGATATCGAACATCTTGGCGAAGGACTCTCGTCTGAGGTCTCCAGTTTCGTAAAAGGGATCATCAAGCTGAAAAGCGATGGATCCGACAAAAAAAGTACAGGCCTGATCATCTGGATAGATATGAAGAAAGTGCTCGAGGATGTGGCAACAAAGTGAAATCTGAGGAAAATACCATGGCAAAAATTACTCATGCAGGACAATTGACGGGGGCATGGATGTGACAGAGCTGCCCGGAAGAAAAGCATTATTTACCGGGGCTGTTGCCCCGATAACACCAGCCAGTCCTCCAGAAGAGATTGTACCTGTCAGGGAATCTGAACAAACGATAGCGGAGCTCAGGCAACGGCTTGACGTGATGGTCAGGAATAATCCCATCCCGATGCTCCTTACCACCCCCGGGTTTTCCATCGTAGAGGCAAATGCTGCCTATATCGAGATGAGCGGCATCAGGGAGCGCGATCTCTTGAAGACAAATCTGAAAAATTTCAAGATTGCCGCCCAGAAAGGCGAGGGGGCAAAAGTCGCACTTACGGAAAAACGCCGCTCGTTTGGCGAAGTGACCGTGGAATTACCTTCCGGTACACGCATCCTCGAACAATACTGCATCCCGATCATGGACAATGACCAGACGATCACCAGTCTGCTTTTTGTCTATAATGACACGACCGAACAAAAGAAAAAGAACGAGGAAATCGAGCAGCTCAAACACCGTTCCGAGACGATTGTCCAGCAGAACCCGATGCCAATCATCCTTGTGGATATGAATTTCCACATCCGGGTTGTAAACGAGGCCTACGCATCATTGAGTGGAATCAATCGAGCAGACCTTCTGAAGATGACCCTGCGCGATTTCAAAATTCTGGACCAGACAGGGGAAGGAGTAAAACAGGCAATCCAGGAGAAAAGGCGGGTGACAGGAGAGGTTCTTGTTGAATTTCCCAGCGGTCAAAAAAGGCTGCAGCAGTATGGCATTCCTATCCTGGACAACAACACTACTGTGACCAGTATCCTGATCGTCTACAACGATGTTACTGAGGATCGCCGGCAGATAGACGAGATCAAAGAACTGCACAGGACATCAGAAACCATTGTCCAGCAGAACCCAATCCCCATGCTGATGACCAGTCCCGCTTTTGTCGTGGTCGAAGCAAATGCAGCGTATACAAAAATGAGCGGCATTCCCCGTGAGCGTGTCATCGGCATGAATCTTCGGGAGATAAAAATTCTCGAACAGAAAGGGGAAGGTGCAAAGGCGGCCATCGAGAAGAAACAGCGGGCATTCGGGGAAGTCACCGTTGAACTTCCCAGTGGCATGCATATCCTCGAGCAGTACGTAATGCCGGTCCTTGATGGCAGCAACAAGATTTCAAACCTCCTTTTTGTCTACAACGAGGTAACTGCCCAGCGTAAGAGCCAGCAGGAACTGCAAAAGAAGATGGAGGAGGTTGCTCTTCTTAAGCTGCGGTCTGATATTATCGTCAATCAGAATCCCATGCCCATCATGCTGATGAATACCAGTTTCAAGATCATCATGGTGAATGATGCCTATATCTCCCTGACCGGCCTTGCCCGGGAACGGCTCATCGGTATGAGTGCAAAAGATTTCAAGATTCTCGAACAACACGGCGAAGGGCTCAAAAAAGTGCTCCAGGAGCAAAAAAGGAGTTTTGGGGAGATAAAAATCGAATTCCCGACAGGGGTTCATATCCTCAGCCAGTACGGTATTCCTATGGTAGATCCAAAAGGGAGTTCTCCAGACCATTGTCTGTGTTTATAATGACATAACGACCCAGCGTGAGCAGGAATCAAAGATTAAAGAAATGATGGACGAAGCACGGGCAAAAGCTGAACTCCTCACCGTGAGTGCAGATGAACTGCAGCTGGCACTCTCAAAAATCGCATCCGGGGATCTCACGTACCGGGTGAGCATAGATGATGCCGATCCGCTGGTCAGGCTCAAGACCGACTATAATGCCGCGGTAGATTCGATCAGGACCGTGCTTTCCGATCTTATGCAGGGAATGATCAGGCTTGATGCCACAATCAACGATACTATCAAGAGCACAGAAGAGATTGCAAAAGCAACCGAACAGGTTGCAATCTCGTCCCAGAAAGCTGCCGACAATTCAAAATCGCAGCTCACGAACGTGGAGAAGATTTCAACTGATATCTCAGATATTTCTGCATCAATCGAAGAGATTGCGAGTACATCTCATGATGTCATGACCCATGCGGAGAAAGCATCCAAAGAAGGCGCTCAGGCCGCAGAGATCGGCCAGCTTGCCACGACCAAGATGCAGAATGTAGAGAAGATCTCCAAACAGAGTGTCGATGAGATCACCGCGTTGAACGAGCAGATGCGTGCAATCTCAAAAATAGTAAACCTTATTACCGACATTGCCAACCAGACCAACCTCCTGGCACTCAATGCCGCTATTGAAGCTGCCCGGGCCGGTGAACACGGGCGCGGCTTTGCCGTAGTCGCCGGTGAAGTCAAGAATCTTGCCGGTGAATCCAAGAAAGCAAGTGCCCAGATCGAGAACCTCATCAAAGCGATCCAGGCCAAGAGTGAGCAGACCTCAATGTCCATGAAAAACTCTTTTGAAGAGATCAAGACGGGTATCGAGAGCGTCAACAAGACCGTTGAGACGCTCAACCTGATCGTATCTGAGTCAAATGTTGTGGCACTTGGTGTGAGCGAGATCACAAAAGCAACAGAAGACCAGGCTCAGGCAACCAACACGCTCATGACAGGTATCGAATCCGTATCAGCCCTGACCCGGGATAACCAGAAACGGATGGAGGATATGGCAGCACTTGCACAGGAGACCAGTGCTTCGACAGAAGAGATCGCAAGCGCATCGGCCGAGCTTGCGGAGATGGCAGAACGCAGCCGGAAAATGATGGAGAAATTCCACCTGAACTAAATAAAGAGACTCTCCATCTTTTTATTTTAAAAAAAAAGACAACCGATACCATTCCCTTATACATCAACATATACAAAGATAATTTGAGATACCATGGATGGTTTTGCATCGCTGAAAAAGTTCATCGAACACACATTGACCATCCAGTGTTCAAATTACAAAGAGGATTACATCAAGCGCCGTCTGCTCTCACGGATGCGTTCGACCAACAGCGCCGGCTATGATGAATATCTGGCATATCTGAAGGCAAATCCTCCCGAGCTGGAGAACCTGCGGAATGCTCTTACCATCAATGTCACTGAATTCTTCCGGGATAATGATGTCTACGACTCCATGAAAAAGGACATCCTGCCTGCATTACTCAGACAAAGAAAACGGCTGCGTATCTGGTGTGCCGGGTGTTCAACCGGCGAAGAACCCTACTCCCTTGCCATGCTGCTCACGGATCTCATAGCACAGGACCCCGGTATCTCTGCCCAGATCTTCGCAACAGATATCGATAAGGTCGTGCTTGCAAAAGCCCAGGAGGGCACCTATACCCCAAAGGCAATGCTCAAATTGTCTGAAACGCAGATTCATCGGCATTTTTCCCGGCTTCCCGATGGGAATTACCAGGTGAAACCGCACTTAAAAGAGCTGATCCGCTTCCGCCCCCATGACCTGATGAGCGGAGTACCTGCTTCGCGGTGGCTTGACCTGGTCATATGCCGGAACGTCACCATCTATTTCAACGAAAAACAGAAGGATGAACTGGTAAAAATGTTTCATGGGGCACTTGTGTCAGGAGGCTTTTATATCATGGGCAAGACCGAATACCTTGGCCGCCAGGTGGAAGATCTTTTTGCAGCCCATAATTCCCTCCAGAAAATCTATTGCAAAAAAGATTAAAGAAAATTGCTCTGGAGAAATCCATCGCTCTTTGAGATAAACTAAAATGAGGGTGACCGGTATCGGATCGCGATGGGGCCACGGGCGCTCACCGCCTGTCGGGGCACGCCCCGTGGAGCATGGGTGTGGATCGTACTTCGGCAGTGAAGTGGAAAATCCAACCGTCATGGGGTCAACGGGGCTTGCCCCTTCGATGCTGACCTCGCCCCTTTGGGAGCGAGAGGCGGTCACCCTCGTAATTTCCGCGTCTTCAAAAAACGAAGGGATTTCTCATAGAGCCAAAAAATATATCCCTTTCATCGGGTTTTTCTGCCATCTTCTTCCTTTGTACCCCGTTCGAACCCTTGTACCAGGTGCAGCTGTAACTCCTTTCGTTTTCTGCGAAGCAGTATCTGATTATACAAGGTAAAAAAATGAATACCGATGATAACGATAACAAGAAACATGCTCACCCAGAGCATCACGCCCTGTACCGAAAGAAAAGTCGCCCAGAGAAGACCCACGAACGAGATCAGGTAAAACATGATCCATGTCCGGAGATCGGGGAGCTCCATGTGGATCTCATATTAATTGATCACCTAATAAAATAACCTGAAAAATTATCATCAGGATCGTGAAAATGGCTGGCATAACCTTCGATCCTGTCAGGATTTTAAAAAAAAAGATTTAATAATGGAGCGAAAAGACTGATTTTTCCACTTTTATTTTCTCAATTTCTTTTTCTCAGCTTCCATATCCAGGATAATCTCAAGTTCGAGAGATTTTCCGAAGGCTGCCTGAGCCTCATCATTTCTTCCGAGTTCATCCAGACATACGCCCTTAATATACCAGGCAGTCGCATCATTCCCGTTGAGGGCGAGCGCTCTCGTGCAGGCAAATAGATGCATCATCATACCGCTCGAGATTGTACAGGGCATGTCCTTTTTTTGACCAGGCATCGGCATAATTCTGGTTGAGCGTAATTGCATGCTCGCAATCGGCAAGCGCTTCTTTGTTTCTCCCGGTCTCAATAAACACTGCTGCCCGAAGATACCAGGCTTCAGGATTGTCGGGATCGAGCGACAAGGCCTTTTCATAACAGGAAACTGCCTCCCGGTATCTGGTGCGGCTGGCATAGGCACGCCCTTTCCTTAACAGCCCCACAACTTCATTGGTGGTCATAGAGAGCCTCTTCTTCGGTTTCATGCCTGACCTTATCATTTTTATCCCCCCGTAAAATCTCCCGGTGATTCCCCGATGAGGTCCCCGAAAATCTTTTTTAGTGCCTTAGTCTCATATTCAGCTTTTCTTGCCTGAGCTTCCCGCAGATGTTTCGGGGGTTCCCAGACAAACCAGTCTTTCATCGACATATACGAGATAAAATGGTTGGTCATCTGCACTCCCAGCAGGTAGAGATCATGAAAATAGTCAAGATCCGGTTCAGCATTCCAGTCAATTTTTTGGAGATACTTTTCCATGATCTCAAGCATGGTGTCGCCAAAGACTTTGGACTGGTACCACGAGGTATGCGTCCAGCGCGTGGTAAGCATCTCTTTTACCTCAAGGTGATTGAACTTTTTCATCTGCGGGATATTGACTACCGGCATCAGCTGATCTGCAGGAAGGGTCTTTGCGAGGTACTGGTCCCGGGCATAGAACATCGACTTGTTCAGAACAAAGTAACGCCGGGGAATAACATCCTCATACTCCATCATTTCATCCATGTCCCTCTTTCCTTCCTTCATGAGATAGTAGAGCTGGGTCTTCCTGATCTGAGGCATCCGGTGATAAACGCGGGCGTTGGTTATCGGGTTCCAGGGCAGTTCGTTGATATCATCATTAAAATTGGTATAAAGGATACTGAGCATCTGGATAAGTTTGTTCACAGGGAGTTTTTTCTCCTTCCTGGCCTCGTCCTTAAGGGCATCAATATAGATCTGGTGTATCCCTGTGTACAGGGAATCTCCGGTGAAGGAACAAACCAGATACCGGGTTTTTTTTGCCGCCGCTCCTTTGATGAGCAGGTGCACGCAGTGCCTGGCAATGATAAAATCTTTTAAAAGTCCCATGTAGTGCGCCGGAAAAATAATCATATTTTTCTCGATATCATAGGTATAAACGTCAACCAGCATACCGTCTGGATCTGCCTCGGGATTCCGCAGGAGAGTGATCTCGGTGTCCAAAAGGGCTTCTGTCTGCCTGACGAACTGTCGTATAGGTTTGGACAAAGGCATATCAGTTTTCATGAGCATTCACCTGATCCCGGTTTCGTTATCCGGACACTATTTCTTACCGGTTCAGTTTGCGGGATGAACCTTAATATACCTGATGACTGGCATAGTCTGGACAACAGCGGTATGATAACCCCTTAAAAAGTGGCGGGCAAAATCTTTTTTATGGAATTTACTATAAAACGATAGGAGATTTTTTGCATCCCATGGGAAGTCTGAAAATTTTTTCCGCAGGTCTTTTCATCCGGATCCAATAATAAAAATCTAAAATTACATTCAATATATTTATCTGTTTGACAAAAGTAACAGACAATAAGATGTACTATGGCTGATATGCTCACAGATTTATTAATTTACATTGCTATCGGAATTATGACCTTTGCTATTGGTGCAATACTCGGATACCAGCTCCTGATAATGTATTATTCGAAGCGATTCATGGTAATCGCCCAGGAATGTTTTGATGAAGAGTCGGTGATTCCTATCATAGATGAACTCGCCCGGGAGACCTGATAATACGGAGTGACAGCCCATGGTTGACGTAGTAAATTACACCCTGATAAGTATCACCTGCTTCTGCTTTGGATTGATCGTCAGTTTCCAGATGGCCCATATACACTACTGCCGGAAGCTCACTATTCTTGTGCGACGATCAATAGCGACAAAAACAATCGCCCCGGTCCTTGTCGAATACGAAGCAGGTAAATCAGCCAAGTAATTTTCCTCCAAAGGGTTTAAAACTTTAAATACAAAACGAGTTTTTAATAATGGTCGGACGCGGAGATCAACCATCAGAATTTTTCCTCATTCGTAAAGAATGGGTTATCATGTTCTGTACAGTCGTTGTATTAGTGATTCTTGGTTACGTCGTCTATTACCTGTATACACATAACTTCCCATAAAGAAAAAGGAAGAGCAGGGTATTTGCTCAATCAGTATCGCGATAATAATAAAACTCTCCCAATCCTTTTTGTTCCCGGTCAAGGAATGATCCGGGTTTGTTGATCCGGGGCCTTCCACTCTGGTCCCTGCGGAAAGTAACTTCAAGCACTTCGAGGAACCGGTTCATTCCTTCACGCATCTTAAACGGTCCGGCTGCTGTTCCCTGCAGGCCCGGCTCTCCTTCAAAGACGAGGATCCGCTCACTGATCATATCAATGAGGTAAATATCATGGTCAATCACCATAATGCCGACAGACCTGCCCTCAGCATGATGTTTGATCATCCTTGTTACTTTAACACGCTGTTCAACATCAAGATGGGCGCTGGGTTCATCGAGAATATACAGATCGGCTTCACGGGAGAGACACCCTGCAATTGAAACTCTCTGAAGCTCTCCGCCACTCAGGGAATCGACCGGTGACTGGAGAATCGCTTCAAGAGAGAGTGATTCGATGATCTCGTGCTGATAGAGGGAAGAATCAAATTTCGTCGTACGCTGGCGGAGGTACATTTCAACAGTATCGGATGTGTCTGCTTTGATATACTGGGGTTTGTAAGAGATCCGCAGGGATGTTTCGATCTTTCCTGTCGTGGGCCGTTCATCACCGGCGAGGAGCCGGGCAAATGTGCTCTTCCCCATGCCATTCGCTCCGACAACACCCAGCACTTCTCCCGCCCGGATTGATCCACCGTTCACGGTCAGGTGGAAGGCATCATAGCTTTTGGTCATCGCCGGGATCTCGAAGAGGATGTCACGTTCCGATCCTTTATCGTGAGCCCGTTTTTCAAAGACAACAGCAGTGTCCCGGAAACGGACATTCTCTTCAACGAGGTACCCGTCAAGGTACTGATTGATACCGACGCGGACGCCTTTGGGACGGGTGATGATACCAAACACAGCCGGTTTACCATACCCGACATGAACCGTATCTGCGAGCATGTCAAGAATTGCGAGATCGTGCTCAACGATTACGACGGGACGCTGCGTAGCCAGCTCGCGGATCAGCTTCGCTGCAGCAATCCGCTGATAAATATCCAGGAAAGGAGTGATTTCATCAAAGAAATACAGATCTGCATCGCGGGCAAGGCAGGCAGCAATCGCCACCCTCTGGAGTTCCCCGCCGCTCAGCGTACTGATGTCGTGATCCAGGATCGTATCGAGCTTGAGTACCGGCAGGATTTCTCCAAGTTTATTTCGCTCATCCGTGGTCTGTAACAATTTCCTGACCGTGCCGGAAAAAACATTGGGAATATAATCGATATACTGCGGTTTTGAGGCTATCTTCAGGATCTTTTTTGAAACGGTCTGGAGATAATCGAAGAGTTCGGTACCGGCATATCTTTTGAAGATCTCCTCCCATCCGACTTCGGAATCAAAATTCCCGAGATTCGGGCGCAACTGCCCGGAAAGGATCTTGACAGCGGTACTCTTACCGATACCGTTTGCGCCAAGGATCCCCGTCACCTTTCCCTCAACCGGTATAGGGAGACCGTAGAGGGCAAACCCGTTTTTTCCGTAGCGGTGGGTCGGGTGTTCGAGCTCTTCGGGCAGACTTACAATATCGATTGCATCAAAAGGGCACTTCTTGATGCAGATTCCACACCCGACACAGAGCTCTTCAGAGATGATGGCCTTACCTTCCTCACCAATAATAACGGTTTCGTCCCCGGTCCTCACGCGGGGACAATAGAGTATACACTCGGTCCCGCACTTTTTTGCATGGCAGCGGTCTTTGTGAACAATCGCGATTCTCATGAAGATCACAAAAAAGATTTGATTATTATGAGTGCCGGGGACAATGAAGTCAACAGGATCGTCCATGTCATGAACCAGAAAGCAAAGGTCATGAATCCCTGGTAAAACCAGTCTTTTGCACCCAGTTTTGAGGTGTCCATACCAAGGAAAATGAAGATGTGTTTCTGGACAACTACACCTGCGAGCATCAGCATGAATGCTAAAAAACCATTATTCTGAAGCCCGGTTACCGTGGGGGTTCCCCCGGACCAGTACGAGAGAGCACCGGTTAAAATACCCAGCAGGGACGCGACAAGTGTCCGTTTAATACGGGCAATATGTTCTGCCTGTTTATCTGCCTTGGTTTTTTCTTTTTTTGTCAGGACAGGCTTTTCTTCAATTTCTTCTTCACTCATCCCCATCACCAGTAGTCTTATTTTTTAGTGCGCAAGCCATATGTAATTTGGTACATCAATGGCATCAGAACAGGGAATGAGCGGGATCGATGTTAAGGCAATTACCGGGGATCTGTCCGCTAAGCTGCCACTCTGGATAGATAAGGTCTACCAGTTTGACACCCGCACGATGAGTATCCGGCTGAATGGGGAGAACAAGGCACGATACCAGATGATTATCGAGTCGGGGAGAAGGGCACATCTGGTAAAAGACCTGCCGGAACCCCCGAAAAATCCGCCCCAGTTTGCCATGTTTCTCCGCAAGTACCTGTCCGGAGGAAAAGTGCTTGCCATCCACCAGCACGGGCTTGAGCGTATACTTATTTTTGATATCGGGAAAGGCAGTCTTATTTATCGTCTCATTATCGAACTTTTTGACGAAGGAAATATCATTCTGGCTGAGGAGAACTATACGATTATCAAGCCCCTCAGGCACCACCGCTTCAAAGACCGGGAAATAATTCCCCATGCCCTGTATACCCTGGGGGCGACCGACCCCACTGCATCCCTTGAAAACCTCGCATCCACCCTCAGGAACGATGACCGCGATCTTGTCCGGAGCCTTGCGATTGGCTGTATGCTCGGGGGCACGTATGCAGAATATATCTGCCAGAAAGCCGGCCTGGATAAAACAATGCCTGCGTGTGCTGCTGATCCCAAAACCATTTTCACTGCAGTGCAGGATCTTTTTTTTCAGGTAGTACACGCACCAAAGCCGGGAATCTTTGCAAAACACTGTGAACCCATCGATATCTGGAACAGGAGCGAGGTTCAGTATTTTTTAACCTTCTCAGAAGCCCTTGAGGCCTTTTATCCGCTGACCAAAGCCGAGAGGAAAACAGCTGATGCCAAATCTACCCTCACCAAGGAAGAAAGGATCTTAAAATACCAGAAATCGGCGGTACGGAAGTTCGATGAAAAGATCGAGAAGACAGAAGCAGTTGTTGCTGCAATTTACGAGAATTACGCATTCGTATCCAAAGTGATCAGCTCGCTGGATACTGCAAGTAAAACGTATTCATGGCAGGAGATTGAGAGACTGCTCAGGGATAACCAGTCACCGGATATAAAAAAGATCGTTGCATTCTATCCTGAAGAAGCAGCGGTTGACATCGATATCGGGAAGCGGGTGAAAATCTTTGTCCATGAAGGGATCGAGCAGAACGCCGGCAGATATTACGATGTAATTAAAAAATTCCGTAAAAAAAAGGAAGGGGCTCTCAGGGCAATGAAAACACCCCGGCCGAAGAAAAAAGAGGTGCGGAGGGAATTTACCCTCATGAAAAAATTGTGGTACCACCGTTTCCGCTGGTTTGTGACGAGCGACGGAGTCGTGGTTCTTGGCGGACGGGATGCATCGCAGAACGAGGAACTGGTCAAAAAATACATGGGGGGACAGGACCTGTTTGTACATGCCGATGTGCATGGTGCAAGTGTCGTGATTGTCAAGGGGAAGACAGAACACATGGATGAGGTGGCACAGTTTGCTGCATCCTATTCCGGCGCATGGCGGAGCGGTCACTTTTCCGCAGACGTATATAGTGCCCTTCCCGCACAGGTCAGCAAAACTCCTGAATCCGGGGAATTCATCACCCGGGGTTCTTTTATTGTCCGCGGGGAGCGCACCTATTACCGGAACGTGCCGCTTGCTGTCGGCATCGGGCTTATGCTCGAACCACACGCTGCGGTTATCGGCGGTCCGCCTTCCGCGATCAAAGGAAAAACGAAGGCGTATACCGAACTCAAACCCGGACAGTTTGAGCCCAATGATGTGGCAAAAAAAGTGCTGCGCATGCTCAGGCAGAACGTTTCTGAAGAAGAAGAAAAAGCACTCAAAGCTATCCTGAATACCACGCATGTTGCGGCATTCGTACCGCCCGGTGGCTCCGATATTGTGGGACACCATGAAAGCTGAATATGGTGAATTAAAAGACAGGTATGGTGAAATCCGGTTATTCCCGGAAAGCATCGACGATCTCTGGCACCTCCGGCACCTCATCACCACGGGTGATCTTGTTTTTGCTACAACGTTCAGGAGTGTTGACACCGCTTCCGATAAAATACGGCCGGAGAAGGCAGAAAAAAGACCGGTCCGGCTCGGCATCAGGATAGATCGTGTGGAGTTTTCCGAACATGGCGTCCGGCTCCGTCTGACCGGTGTCATTGAACATGGTGTGGACACCGGAGCATTTCACACGATCAACGTGGAGACCGGCTTTGAAATTTCCGTAATCAAACAATGGCGTCCCATCGATCTCGAGAGAATTGAGCGGGCGGTGAAGGCGTCGGTGTATGGCGTGATCCACATCCTGACCATTGAGGAAGGTGAAGCAGAACTTTTCCGGTTGCGACAGTATGGCCCGGAAAGTGTAATCACGATCACGTCAGGGAGTGGTAAAGGGTCGGAAACTGATACCCGGACTGGTTTTTTTGGACAGGTGCTCACCATTATCGCAGATATCACCGGTCCGCTGATCATTGCCGGTCCCGGATTCATCAAGGATGATTTTATCAGATTTGCCAGAAGCCGGTCCAGCGCGAGTGCAGACCGGGCAATTGTCGTCGAGACACGTCGGATTGGGCGCGGAGCGGTACAGGAAGTGATTGGGAATGGAGCACTTGACAAGCTGATAGACGACCTCCAGCTGTCCCGCGAGGTTAAGCTGATGGAAGAGGTACTGCTCAGGATCTCGCAGGACGGTGCAGTTGCGTACGGGCGGAAGGAAGTTGTGGAAGCGATCGAATTCGGTGCTGCAGAACAGGTGCTTGTTGCCGATACACTCCTGCGGGATGAGGAGGTTATGAACCTAATCGAGAAAGCAGAGGCGATGCGGGCAACTATTATTGTGCTTTCATCGGGTTTTGAACCCGGGGAGCGACTTGTCGCACTCGGGGGGATTGCGGCGTTGCTGCGGTACCGGCTGATCAGACAATGAGAGGAATTGAACCATCGGTAATTATCAATTGGAAAATGGGTATTCTTCTGATTGTCATTTTGCTGTCAGCGATTGCAAGAGTGTGAAAGTTGAGTGCGGATAAAAAATATCACCGTTAATATTACTTCTCAGGAAAAACAGGCGATTGTTATGAAGAAAATCACGATATATACTATTGCTTTGATGATTGTGATGATGTGCATCTTGCTGACCACAGGATGTACTACCAAGCCGGTTTTGGATAATCAGACCGTGAACTTTCACATCTCCTACGGTTCCACCGACAACACAACCATCTGAAGCGCTCTATAAGGTTACTATCGCGCAGCCGAATAACACTCATGCAGACTTTATCAAAATGGATTCGGATATGTATAATCAAGGGGAAGTTATTGAATTTTATGTTGTAAATGAAGGAACTGAAACACTTACGTGTGCCAATAGCCCGCCCTCATATCGGATATACCATCAAATTGAAGATAAATCATGGGAGATTCAAACAGGAGTAAGTGAAACAATGTCACCTCTCATTTCATATTTTAAGCCAGGTGAAAAAACCCGCGTACGGAGATTGATTACTACTGACTGGCAACCAGGTCGTTATCGAATTGGTTTCGATTGCGGGATTTCACGGGAGTTTGAACTTCAGAAAATTCAAAAAATCGAGAATCCTGGGAATAATTGATTGAATTAGTTCATGTCGTCGGACACAACTGATGAACCAACCGGTTTCCGGGTTGATGAAATGAAAAAAATTTGGCTCTGAGAAACAGGCATGAACAAAGTGTTCGCACCAAAAACCATGAAAATCGTAATGTATACGATGGAACCCCGCCTCAGGGCCTCTCCGAGGCACGGCGGGCAGGTTTTTTTGAATTGTTTGTTACTGATCCGCCGCGGGGCCGACTCTTCGGCGGGGCAATAATCGTATGTGGAAGAGTGTTCAAAAAAATCTCGTATCATACTGAATAGTTCAATTTTCATGGGAAATTTTCTCGAGTTTTTGAGTAGCGTGGAAATTGCGAGGATGAACCCCTCTCTCCCCCAGTGGGGGAGGCAGCCCAAGGAGGCAATCCCCCTTGACCCCCTTGACGGTTGGATTTTTCTCCACGCTACCGGAGTACAATCCACAGCCATGCTCCACGGGGCGAGCCCCGACGGGCGGTGAGCGCCCGTGGCCCCATCGCTATCCGAAACCGGTCCCCTTTTCGGTTTTCTATAGAGCATGATTTCTATAGAGCAAAAATTTCTTTCGCGTTTTTAAAAAAAAATGCAGGATTATCTATCCTGCTCTTCCTTAAACACTCACTTCTGTTCGAACCCATCGACCAGAGTACGGATAGTTCCGTCAGGATTTGTCACCGTAACCGTATAGGTACCCATTTGTTTGGGTGTTGGAAGGGTGAACCAGGCCTTGACCTGCGTCGGGCTTTCATATGCCACACTCCTTGCTTCAATGACAACAGTCGTACCCGTGGTCTTGGTCAGTTTGGCGGTAAAACCCTGCTGGAAATCCTCACCAATAATCGTCATTCCACCGGTCACATCGTTTCCGAATGTAAATGTCGGACTGATACTGGTGATACCTCCTGAACCTGTAGGAGATGTCGTAGTAGCGGTACTGGTAGAACCATGGATAGAGAATATGTTTGAGTAGGATACGTATTGGCCATCCGGATTGGTGATGACAACATCCCATGCACCTGCAGTCGTATTGGTTGGGGGATTGAATGTGCATGTTATCCATGTCGGGGACTGCACATTGACATTTGTTGCCGTAATATTGGGATTGTCAGCCTTCATCAGTGTGACAGTGGCTCCTGACTGGAAATTTGAGCCGGTGAGAGAGGTGATGGAAATGGTAGTCCCGGCGTCTCCGAAATCGGGATCAATTTTCTTGAAGGTGGGTTTCCCGGTCGGGGAAATGGTCGTTGTTGTCGTTGTTGATGTTGAGGTTATCTGAGTCGTGGATCCAGCCGTTGCCGTCGTTGTTGGAACCGTTGGCGTCCGGACCACAATAGAAGCGGGCGGCTTGTTGGTAATTTTTTCTGTATAGGCTTTTTCCATGGCAACCCTTGATGCTTTTTCCGTGTTGGAATTCCTGCGATATCCCCAGCTGCCATCTGCATTGGGATATATGAGTGCCCGTTCGTACGTATCCGTTGCGGCATCGTAACCAATAATCAGCATGGCTGTTGCTGCGGTGGAGGTGGGAATTTTGACTATATCTCCTGACACATATTTTGCACTCCCTGACGGAGAAGTTGTTACCACACTTGTCTGGGTTGTTGTATTCGAAGTACCCGAATTATTTGTGCACCCGGTAAAAAGAACACAGGAAATAAGAAGTACCACCAGACCGGTTACCAGGATAGTTTTCTTATTCATAGTATTGACTGAGCCGGGAGATTATTTTAAAAAATCGTTTTATTCATTGCAATTATTTCAGTACAATAGTTCTGGTCGGTGTATGGATCTCCTGATCGTTACCGGGGAAAAAATGAAAATCAAAAAAAATACGAAAAAAAGTGATTATTCTTCCTTCTTTTCAGGGCGTTTGAAGGTTTCAACCAGCGTGATTTCCGAGATCCCTTTGATCAACTCGAAACCCTCGTGGATAATCCTGCTTCTCCAGAGGAGCCAGCGGCGGTCATAGTTAATGCCCGGGGGAAGCGTTACCGTTGCCCTGCCATCATCCAGTGCAATCTCCAGATCCCTGCCAGCGTAGAGGCGGACCAGTCCTTTCAGCTGCTCGAGCGGATCGGCAACTTCCTCTTCAATGGTATAGTGGTACGACAGGGTCTGTCCTGCCAGCGGGGGATTGAAATCAACAATGACCTTGGAACCGATGACATCAACGACCGTGCCTTCCCCCATCTCCTCCATCTTTACCGCCATGCCGCGGACCGGTTTTTCCTTGAACTGATTTTTCGGGAACGACTGGATACGTTTGGGGTCGCGATCGCCAAAGGCCTTCTCCGGTGTCACCACAATATCCCCTGTTGCGCCTGTTTCCTTGCCGACCAGTTCCTCATCCAGACCAAGGATAACATGCTTCTGACCGACACAGATCGTGACCGGCCCGTAAATCGCATTCGGACTGTGGATACCGGCAGATTTTGCTTCTGCAGCATCAGTCGTGTCAAAAATATTTTCATCGACACTCCCTGCATAACTCAGTTTAATAAAATCTCCATTTTTTATTGCCATAATTCACCTGACTATATTAAATTGCAACGAAAACAGATAAACGTGTGGCACAGTCATGCTTGAATTTGAATTGAAAGTCAGGATTTCTTCGCTCGACCCCGTGCGAAAACAGCTGATCGGGCACAATGCACGGTTTTGCGGCAGGATACATGAGCACGACATCTATTATAACGCACCCCATCGGGATTTTGGCATAACCGATGAGGCAATACGGGTCAGGTACACCAACCACCATGCAGTCGTCACCTATAAGGGAGCAAAAATAAAAACGTCTGCGCTCAAGGCACGCGAGGAACTGAATATGGTTGTGGATTCCGGTGCAGTATTCGAGCAGATGCTGAATCGTCTTGGATTTACCCGGACTGCTGAAGTGAACAAGTGGCGCGAGAATTACCGGCTTTCCGGAGCTGCAATCACGCTTGATGAGGTTGAGGATCTTGGCACGTTTGTCGAAATTGAAATACTGGCAGAGGATGAGAATCCAGATACCGCTGCCCGCATTGAAGAGATAGCAAAAGAGATTGGGGTTTGTGGCGAGCCGATCCTCGCATCATACCTTGAATTGCTGTTGTCTAAACAGTCAGCAGCTCAATCTTAATATCCCGGGCATCATTGCCGAAGTGGATCATCGCACAGTTCCCGTCCATTGCCGGACCGGGGTTTACGATTTTTACCCCCTCGAATTCCACAATGCCCCTTGCCTCGTGAATATGGGCACAGCAAACCAGATCAAATGACTTCATGTGCTTCCGGATACTGTGGCTCCCGACATGCTCGGTGCCGGGCTTGTCAAGTATCTCATACGGGGGGGCATGGCAGAGAAGAACGTTATGAACGGTCTTCTCCATTTTTTTCATCGCACTGTTCAACACGTCATCTATCTGCTTGTCGGTCAGCTCGAACGGGGTTCCGAACGGGGTCGGATTTGAACCACCAACCCCGACAATGATCATCTTTCCCAGATTAATCCGGGAGCCATGAAGGCAGACCGTGTCGGAGTGTTCCAGCGTCTCGATGATCTCACGCGGGTCGCAGTTGCCGGGCACTGCAAAACACGGCACATCGATACGTGAGAGCACGTCATCGACCGCGTCAACTGGACCCATGTTGGTGATATCGCCTGCAATAAATACCGCTTCCGGATTCAAATCCAGAAATGAATCAATTTTACCGAATTGACCATGGAGATCTGCTATCAATAGCACATCTTTCATGGTATATCATTTGAAGGATGTCTAAAAAACCTTATCTCAGGATCATTCCATGAACCTGTTAATTTGCCCGATTTGGCGAGTTTTCCGCAGATTTTTTCGGTTTCCGGCAGGAGTGATCGCGCGTTTGTGCCGGCAAGCGGTGTGCCGGGAAGGGGCATAAACCGGTGAACATGCACATTACCGGACCGTGCAACCCACTGTATCAGGTCCAGGGTACGGTTCTGGTCCTCGTCGGTCTCGAACGGGAAGCCGACGATAAAGTCAACGACAGGGGTTATCGAAAATTCGGTACAGAGTTCTACAGCACGGATGATCTCATCAACAGTGTGTCCCCGGCGAAGTCGTTCCAGAACCTCATCACTGCCTGATTGTGCACCGAAATGAAGTTTTGTATTCGTGCAGTACTGTGCAATAAGGGAAAGTGATTCCTCACAGATAAATTCCGGGCGTACCTCGCTGGGGAAGGTCCCGAAATAGATTGCATGCTTCAGTTTTAAAAACAGGCGTTCAATTTTTTCCCAGCGGGGATGAATGCCATCGGAACCGTATGCAAACGCATTCGGCGACACGAACCGGGCATGTTTGTACCGGTTCGCATATTCAGCAATGGTATCAATTGAACGGTGGCGCATACAGTGGCCGAACATATGCGGTGTCTGGCAGTAACCACAGGAGAACGGGCAGCCCCGGGTGATCTCCACGTAGCCTTTCGTCCGGGAAAATGCCGGATAGGCATCGAGTCGCACACAGGTATCATGCGGTTCGGAAAAATCTGCTGTTGCCACACCGGGTATTTTCTTGTCACCGCCATGTTCCAGTTGTGCGAGAAGACGGGGAAGGGTGAATTCTCCTTCACCGACAATCACATAATCGGCATATTCCGCTACTTCCCGGGGACATGCCGATGCATGCGGACCGCCGACAATAGTGATGCTGTCGGTTTCCCGTATCTCATCGCGGAAGAACGTTTCATTGAAGGAATTGAGACTGTAACAGGTCACGTCATGTCCAGGCTTGTCAACCAGGTCCAGCACGAATCCTTCCTGTTCGCATGCCGCAGAGAGTGCTGCAAAAGAGTTCCGTGCTGCATGAATCTGCCGCCAGTTGACCTGCATGATAAAAAAAATCCTTTTTGTTGTCTCCACAAAACCAGGAGAAAATGGTTTATTGATGACTAATGGATGCGGTAATCCAGAAGTACATCATTTATTTTATAGGTTTCCCCGTTGTCCATACTGACCCAGACCTCGACGCGATCGACCTGTTTGGTTCCCAGCAGTTCAACGGTATATCCTTTCTTGTTTTCCAGGGGTTCTGTCTGGGTCTGGCCATCTGACCGCGTCATTTTTGCGGTTATTTTTTTCACATGGATTTGTCCCTCGCCACCCTGGTAAATCACTTCAGAATTACCCAGGTAATCCTTTACCCCCACATCAACCTTGACATAGTTGTAACTGGGAACTATGTCGGTTGGTACGGTAGTCAGAGTAACTCCGATGATGCGGGAGTGCCTCCGGTTCCTGCGGGTGAACCGGGAACGGGTGTGGTTGCAGAAGGTGAAGCCGGGATACCTGTACATCCGGCCATGACGAGAGCGCTGCAGAGAAGCACTATCATTATACCCATGATTCTGAATTGCATATCAGAAAATGCGAGTTGGTGTTATATCATGCTTGTGCTCGTTCAAATTCCCCTGGCATAAAAATTGCAGGAAATGAATTTCGCCTTTTTTTGTAAAACAGACACAATTTCAATCTTTTTTTCGAAATCTTTATGATTGTTCAAGGGCAATGGATTTTTATTCAGTGAACAGATATATCGTTTTCTGACAGAGGGAATATTCATGGCTGAAGAAAAAAAGGACGAGAAAAAGGAAGAAAAGAAGGGATTTATGCAGGAATTCATGGAATTCCTGCTGAAATACCAGGTCATTGGCCTGGCTGTAGCGGTCATTATCGGTGCAGCGGCAACGAAAATGGTGACCGCCACCGTAACTGATATCATTATGCCCATAATAGGGGCAATCATTCCCGGAGGAAGCTGGAGAACTGCAGTAATTAATGCCGGTCCGGTAGCGTTTCTGGTCGGCGATTTTGTTGGTGCGATTATTGATTTTGTCATCATTGCACTGGTGGTTTTCCTTATTGTCAAATATATGATGAAAGGGGACACATCCAAAAAGATCTAAAAAGATCTTTTTATACCTGAGATTTTTTTCTTGATAAAAGTGAAAACACAACGAAAAATCCCCGGAAATTGTTGATTTCCGGTTCGTTTTCATGAGTGTTGTGGTTTTATTAATCCTGTCTGACAGCACAATATTCGCCCCCCCATGACAATAATTTCGGATGTCTCCGGGGAATTATTCTGATCACCAGCCAAAGGACGATACAAAGACCTGCAGGATTTGGTAGCGGGACCCTGTGTCAGCATTATTCTCATGGTCATGTTCCTTGCCCTTACCCGGGCAGGAGGGCTCTGGGCAATTGCCGGCGGAGTGGGTTTTTCCATAAACCTGATCCTCGCGGTCTACAACCTTATGCCGATCAGGACGATGGACGGCGGTGCCGTCTGGAGATGGAACCGGGCCCTCTATCTTCTGTTGTTCCTCCCCAGGATCATGTTCTATTTTTTTACGTACATGATTGTATGAGCACAAAAAGAGCCAGACCTGTTTTTTAAAAAAATCCACATTTTTTATTACAACCCCTTCACTCAAGGGAATTCTTTATCGCTTCCTGCATCCAAAATACCCGGAAATGGATCCGTCCTCTATTATCGATCTTATTCTGCACTTTGATACATACCTCCCGGGAATTATTGCGGTATACGGATTCTGGACATACCTGATCCTGTTTATTATCATCTTCTGCGAAACAGGTTTTGTGGTGTTTCCCTATCTTCCGGGAGACTCACTTCTCTTTGTTGCGGGGACACTCGCAGGTGCCGGCTTCCTCAACCTGGAAATCCTGATCGTTACCCTCATTGCCGCAGCGGTGATTGGTGATTCGGCCAATTACTGGATCGGGAAAACGGTAGGGATGAAAGCTCTCGAAAAGAACATGTTTGTGAAAAAAGGCCAGCTGGAAAAAACTGAGGAATATTTTGCCCGCTATGGCGGTCTGACCATCGTTATCGCACGCTTCATCCCCTTTATCCGCACGTTTGCACCGTTCCTCGCTGGTGTCGGAAGGATGAACTACCGCTGGTTCCTCATGTATAACATTCTCGGAGCCGCTCTCTGGGTTCTCGGGTTTGTGCTTGCAGGATATTTCCTGGGAAGCTTACCCATCGTTCAGGAAAACTTCAGTCTTATCATCTATGCAATCATCGGAATCTCGCTGCTCGCGGTTGGATCCGTGATCATCGGCATGCTCCGGAAAGAAGAGCCCAATCCGGCAGAGGAGCAGACTGAGGAAAAAAAGAAGGAATAATTCCATAATCCGGCTTTTCAATAGAACCTGCGGATACAGGAAAAATCCGGTTACCTGCACAACCCGTGAAAAAAGAATATCATCTTATGTGAGTAGTTTATTCCGTGATTATAGGGCTCTGGAGAAATCCCTTCTGAGTTTTTTGAGCTGGCGTGGAAATTGCGAAGGTGACCCCCTCTCTCCCCCAAAGGGGAAGGCAGTATGAAGGGGCAAGCCCCCTTGACCCCTATTGAGTGGTTGGATTTTTCTTTTATGCTGCCGAAGTACGATCCACAGCAATGCTCCACGGGGCGAACCCCGACGAGGCGGTGAGCGCCCGTGGCCCCCTCACTATCCGATACCTGTCCCCTCTTTTAGTTCTCTAAAAGAGCATGATTTCTACAGAGCAGATTATAGCTTCATTTTTGGGGGACTTTGAACCTGTTTCAACGACCCGTCATCCGGAATACAAACAATGGACTATTGAATCTGTGATGATACCTGATTCAAATCATTCCCGGGGAGATTTTTTTTTTAAAAACTCTTATACCGTAAAAAAATGCGAGAACGGAGAGAAGCCCACTCCGAGTTATAAGGAATTTTTTTTGTCCCAGGTATTGGGGTTTATTTTTCGGTATTATAGTCCTGTTTTGTATCGCCAATGTAACCCTGGATTGCAGTACGGGTCGTATTGTCAAGGATCACCGAGAAGTCAAGGTCAACGACAAAGACCGGAAAAAACCCGGTAAGGGTATTTCTCTTGATTTTATAAATCTTGGTTTCAAGCAGCCGGGTTGTCGTTTCAGCGCGACTTTCCGGATTCGTATTCCCGGATCCGATGGATTTCCGGAGGTCCTGGAGAGCATTTTCTTTATAATCGAAAAGGCGTTCGGCCATTGTCCGGCTCGTTGAGCCATGGATAGAGCGAATGATGAAATACTGACTGATGGCAAGTATCGCGATGAGACCGAAGAGATTGCCGAGGTCAGTCAGCCGTGACTGGTCCAGAAAAGCCTTCAGCGTTATCCCCGGCAGGAGAATGATCGTGGTTAAAAATAACACTATGGCAATCAGAAAACCGATGAGGAACATGACAGGTATGATCTGAGGGGGAGCTTTTCATGCGAGAGCCTGCGTTTGACCTGTTCTACACTCTTTACATACTTCAAAGAGAACGGTTCAAATTTCCACACCATCAGATAGAACACAATAATTATTGCACACTGGGAAATGACAATGATGGTCGTCTTTAACGGGAGGTCATTTGTAGTGAATTCCCGGATCGCATAGAGAATATCGATGGTGAATATCAGGCTGATCCCGAGAGATAATGTCCTGCTGTTGATGAAAAGGGAATTCATAAATAACTTTGTAAACCGGGCTGTTCCCGACGTCAGCCCGATCTCTTTAAGCCAGGCCCGGAACCGGGAGAGATCTACTTTCGGCTGACCTTCATTTTTCCTGAAATTCTGCGGTATCAGGAGTGTGATGAAATAATACATATTGAGATAAAAACTGGCTGCGATAAAAAGTGCAATATAGTCGTTCCGGATGAGAGAATAGATTACGTTAATACCGATACACAGGAGAATGATACCGATATGGATCCGGGAATGCACCGGGCCTGTCATCAGCTCCTGCACGGTTGTTCCGGACTGCAGAGAGTTCGTCACTTATCACCTGACTGAGGGGAACATCTGACGCAGACGTCGGTCCACCAGCATCAGGAGACGGAAGTGCCATTTAGTAGTGCGTGGGGTTTGTAACTATAAATATCGTAGTTAAAAAACATGCAACGGGGGGAATTTTTAAAATATTCTTTTCTTCCACATCAACAGACCCATTGCAACCGAGACTATGACTGAAATGCCAAAGATGATCTCAAAGGCAAGAGGTTTGTCAGATAAGGGAATATCTATAACATTCATGCCGTAAAAACTGGCAATCATGGTCGGCACCGCAATGATAATCGTAACTGAGGCTAAAAATTTCATTACTATATTGAGATTATTTGAGATAATGGTGGCAAAAGCCTGAGTCATCCCGTTCAGGATATGCAGGTAGATCTGCGACATCTCCATTGCCTGTTTATTCTCGATGATAACGTCTTCTAAAAATTCTGCATCCTCCTCGTACATCTTCAGCGGTTTTGAGCGCAGGATGCGTTCAAGAACTGCCTCGTTGCTTTTAAGCGATGTTGAGAAATAAATCAGGCTCTTTTCCAGTTCCATCATCTTGAAAAGTTCCACATTCTTCATGGAGCGGTGAAGTTCAACTTCAATCTGGGAGATTGATCGCTCTATCTGGCGCAGGTGGCTGAGATAATAAGAAGCATTCCGGTAAAAGATCTGGAACATGAACCGGGTTCGTTTTGCAGTCGTAAAATGCCGTACCTTCCCGGCAACAAAATCATCCAGGACCTGAGACTTGCGGCTGCAGACCGTAACCAGATAGTCTTTGGCGATGATGATTCCCAGCGGATGCGTGGTTAAGGTCTTGATCTCTTCAAATTCAGTCATCACCGGAATATCCATGACAATCAGAACGACATCATCTTCCGCATCAATGCGGGGCCGTTCCTCTTCATCAAGGGCTGCTTTTAAGAATTCAGGAGGAATTGCACATTTTTCTGCAACGATCGCAAGTTCGGCTTCCGTTGGTTCGTACAACCGTATCCATACACCTTCAGAAATCACCTCTGTTTTTTCGGTGATGGAAGGTTCCTGTTCTTTTTTTGTCTTAAAGATCTGCATCAAGGCCAAATCCCTCCTGCATCAGTTGTTGAAATACAAAGGAAAATTTCACCCGTTACAGCTGAAAAGACCCTTCCTGTTCAGTACACATCATCTTTGTGCTGGTAAAGATTAATTGTCACACGCTTTATTTATGAAGTACTGTGACTTTTTAAAAAAGGATTCATTGCATTGTCAAAAATGAAAGGGACATGGTTAATGAAAAATACCCGATCGCAGCACAGCATAACAGGGAAATCCGGAAATTATTCCCGTTTTTTCCCACCATTTTTATTCTTGTCATAGAATGTGCAGAACGAACCGCACCGGGTGCACCCTTCATTACAAGGTTCGGTATGGATGGTAACATTTGCCCGGGGAAACTCCGTTTTAAGGTCGTATTCAAGATGGTCGGAAAGATCATGGGACTGCAGAACAGAAACCGTACCGGGCACGACGAGGTGGAACTCGATAAAGATTTCCGGACCTGATCGCCGTGTCTTGAGGTCATGAAATCCGGCATAACTGTTCGCATGGTCACAGATGATCTCCTGTATTCTCCGCTCATCTGCAAGGGGAATGCTGTGGTCGATGAGATCGGAAAATGAACGCCGGGTGAGATCATACGCGGCCTTCATGATGACCAGGGCGACACCGATAGCAAAGAGCGGGTCCAGAAGCGTGATGCCGGTCAGACGGATAAGAATGAGCCCGGTTAATACACCCAGGGATGTGTAGACATCTGTACGCAGGTGCCATGCATCGCTTTCAAGTGCAATGGATTCGGACTGCCTGGCTACCTTCATAAGCCGCTGGGAAACAAACCAGTTCACCAGTGCAGAGATTCCCATTACAGCGATACCGTAAATGAGCAGTTCCGGTTTTAAGAGCTCGGATGTTTCCCCGAGCAGTTTTTGTGAAGCCTCCCAGATGATCAGGATTGCCGCAACGAAAATTAACAGGGCTTCAATCAATCCTGAAATATCCTCGAATTTGCCATGGCCGAACTCATGGTGGGCATCGGGAGGTTCGGCTGATTTCCGTACCGAGAAAAATGCAATAACCGCTGCAACAAGATCCATCGATGAATGAATTGCTTCCGATATGATACTGACAGAACCAATCCCAAATCCGACGATAAATTTCATCAGGACAAGACCGCTGTTGGAGATAACGGATAAGCGTGCAGTTTTTTCCTTCAGCTGATCCAACGCTGCTTTGTCCATGGGAGAATTATTCATGAAGTTCTTTGTATATATCGGCGTTTTGTTCACATCAAGGTATGGAGAAATCCTGACCCGGGGATATTAACTGCGCCGGATTATCCAAAAGATCATGGATACCTCGAAAAATCAGGTTTATACCGCGAAAATGAATTCTAAAATCAATATAGTTTAATTAAATTGAATAAAATAAAAAAATAAAATTAATATACATGCAATAACTATTCAACTAGTCATGCCCGGCAATTCCTCCTCCCGGTCTGTTATTACAAAAGCAGCTGATGAACAGAATTCAGGTGACCTGCTGGAAGATAGTCCGGAATTCAGACGTGCAAGATTCTGGTTCTGGCCAATTGTTTTGAGCGTTACCATTTTATTCGGATATCTTGCCGGGATACAAGGGGCATTTGTTGGTTTTTTCTATGGGCTCGTCGGCGGGGGTTTTCTTCTCCATGAAAGTCTTCAGGGGAAAAAAAAGTGAGAGTTAGGATAAACCCATAATAAAAGATGGGTATAGTCACATTTCAACCACCATAATTGCGCAGTACTAACGAGAGAAAAATCGTATAAAAAAATGTTCCAGGAACTAAAAATAAAAACACATCACTTTTTACGTTTTACAAAAAAAATTCTTTTTTTCCTGGGCATCAGGTTAATCTCAACAGCAGCTATGAGGGTGACCCCCCTCACTCCCCCCAAGGGGGAGGCATCCCCCGGGAGACACCCATTGACCCCCGCTTTCGAGGTATTTTAATCAACATTCTGAGGAGCTATCGCATTTCGGGGGATGCCCTGGCGACGGGGGCAAAAAGCTCGATTTTGCTGGAGCCCCCAAGAGCGATTATTGAGGGAAAATGTTTTGTGTCATTCATAAAATTAGTCGCTGGAATGTGACTATACCCAAAAAGATATACTCATGAGAAATACGTAAATATTCACTATTCTGTCAGGCGTGTAGTTTTAAAACCAAAGACGGTTTTTATTTCCCGAAAGGCTGAAATCATGAAATCCAGACTTGGCTGAAAGAAAAATTCGGTGAGTGAATTCAATAAATTACCGGAACAGATTTTGATCGCGTACTGACAATGTCCCTTATATTTATCATTGAAGAGAGGGAGGACACGAAAGAAGATTACTTTACCCGCAAAGGAATAAATCGACGTTCCTGTCATCAGGAAAACTGATTTCAGATTCTGTAAAATGGAAAAACCTTTTTTAACTCTGAAAAGGAGAATGGACACCTATGGTATCGTTTGTTGAAACCCTTTTGGCATTTATTATCGCGTTGATCATTTCAACGGTCATAATTTATGTCGTTGCAAAGTTGCTTGGTGAAACGGAAGATATAAAAACGGCATTAATTGCCGCCCTGATTGGTACAATAGTTTACACTATCGTTTACTATCTGATAGGTACTGGTTGGATAGCGGCCATCATAGCAGGAATCGCATGGTTGCTGGCACTGCAGGTACTGTACAAAATCGGTTGGATCAAATCCCTGATAATTGCTGTTGCCATATGGATAGTGACAACTATTGTCGGATGGTTCCTGCCAACGCTCCTCGGCCCCCTGTGAAAAACCTGTATATTTCAGGTTAGTATTTTTTTTTAAGATCTGTGGAAGATAATGAATGGAGAATGATTCGGGACGTAGGTTTGAGAGAGAAACAGAGGGGGAAATAAAAAAAGGTGCTATCCATTTATCAATTCGATATTTTTATGTAATTTTCCCGATTGCTGACTGATTTTTTCAGATTCTGCTGATCATTTGCTGAAAAATTCCGGATAAGGTATTTATTGCGTAATATAAGGGATAAAAACTATGAAATTTTTTTTTAGTATCTTCAAAATCAGGATTGTTCTTATATTCCTCTAATAAGAAAGCAAACGCGGCCTTTTTTTGAAGTACACACCGGAGAATAATGATATTAAGTGTGAAGATTTTAAAATTTTCAAAATACCTGTAACCCGAGAACAGAATGCGAGGGATGGGATTCGAACCCAAGAACTCCTACGAGACTAGGCCCTCAACCTAGCGCCTTTGACCTGGCTTGGCTACCCTCGCTTTGTGCCATAACAAAGATGATGTCTATCTAATAAAATCTTATGCACGGTAATTTTTCTGCAGGTTTTTTAAAAACTGTCCTTACTGCCAAAGGTTGCCAGTTCTCTTTGACCACTTCGACACTATCCTGTAACAAACCCGGAGTTGGAAGTAATTGCCATTTCCTGATGACGCCGGATCAGCATCGCTGTATATTTATATACGTCATACCCAGTGGTGAGTATGTGGTCAGATATCATTCACGAGTTTGCCGACTCTCCCTCACAGAGTCGTGTGGTGCAATTCCTGCTTGAGAATGGTTTTGGCGTGACCGAAGACGGTCGGATCAGTTGTAATGGTATCGAGGTGCCCGCAACAGCGGTGGCTAAAGCAATCGGGTCAGATCGCCGGGTTGTTGACGCCACTGCGCACCGGATACTGGAACGCCCATTCCTGCGTGATATTTTTCTGAATATGAGGGCGACACCGGACCTTTCCAGGGTAGCAGAATCCCTTGGTTTTGCCGTTATTACTGTCCTGCCAAAAAATGCAAGTGAACGGGGCATTGTCGGTGCCGTGGTCCATGTCCTTGCACGGCACGATGTCTCGATCCGGCAAATCTTTGTCACCGACCCGGAGTTTTCTGAAGAGCCACGGCTTGTTATCATCGTTGAAGAATCCCTTCCGGTAGGGGTTATCGAACAGATTCGTGCATTGCCCCAGGTAAAACAAGTCATTATTTAGGGGATTTCATCCTCTCAAAATAACTTTTCTTTTAGTCCCGTTTCATATGCTTTTTAGCATAAGGTATCAGATTTAAGCAGGGTAACCACTCTGTCTTAATGGACTCTTAGGGCAGGACCCTGCCCACCTGCATGGATTTTACTTCCGAAAAACAGTCGCAATAAAATTTTTGGGGAGTCACCGGATCTGACTATAAACCGGGAAAAATATTCCCGATGCAAATTTAGTGAGAGAAACGTTTCGAACAATCTGAAAATAATTTCAGGTTTTTATAAAAAATGGTTTTTCCTGAGCCATTTTTCAACTGCAAAGCAATTCTACTTCCTGTGACAGGTGATATATCCGGCGTCTTACCTTTCTTTGCAGGTGGAAGGCTGATGCAATACTTTCATCAATAACTACTCTTTTTCTCCCTTCAATCAGGTTATCTGCATGGGTGACAATCTTCTCTTCTGTTGTCCGTGGCATGCAGTCGCGGGGAGATAACCTGAGTATCGTACATTCATCAGCGGTAAGTCCTGCCCCGGTATGGCATTCGACTATACGGGCAACCTCCTCGCTGACGCCCTGAGCTCGCAACAGGTCAGCTCCCCGCTGTGCATGAAGGATTGAATGGGTTACCCCTCTCCCGATATCGTGAAGCATCGCACCTTCCCTTACCATTTCCACCGCAACAAGGGAATTACGCTGTGCGTATTCCAGGGCAACATCGCGTACTGCCCGGCAATGGGCCACGACCTTTTCGCTGCATCCGGCTTCACGCAGCAGCTGCTCAGCGTTGTTTTCTGAACGGTCAGGCATGTCCAAGGGATTTTTTAATATCGTCAATCCTGTGTTTGAGTGAGCGCAGGAGCATATCATTGTCAAAATGGGTCACGGCTTTCTGGCAGCCTGGGCAGTTGAAATCGCAGTTCATCGCCTGAGGGAACGTGAAAAGGACCTGGCAGTCCTTGCAGATGAAAAAGTCGTTTTCCTCTTCATACTTTTCGCGCCGTTCGAGTTTTTCCAGAACGAGCTCCATGTCTTCCCGTATCGCACTATAGATATGATCGGTACGCAGCTGCCAGAGATACGTAAGCCAGCCCGTCTCATTGTTTTTGATGCGGTGATACTCGGCAAGCCGTTTTTCATAGAGGGTATAGAGAGTGTGCCTCACCGTATTCAGGTTAATACCGGTGCGGGCCGCAAGGTCTTCGTCGCTGAACTCACCCTCACGCGGGAACCGTTCGATGAGGTTGAGCCCTTCATCTTTAACCAACCGGTGAAGGTAGGAACGTATGGCCGGATCATTCAGCAGGTCGTCTATGGGATCCATCACCGTATGTATTGTCGGACGGTGCTAATATGCTTATCCAGCATACCAAATGCAGCTTCGCGTGTCGGTCCCCAGCCATAAACACTGACTAATGCCTGATCTGCTTCAAAAGATGTTCCCGGCCAGGGTATATCTGCCACAAAGGAAGCCAGATCTTTCAGATCCGAGGTAATAGTCACATCACGGTCAGCAAAAAGGATGCAGCGGACAGCGAACTGCCGGGGAAATAGCAGACCTGAAGGAAGTCTCCCGGCACAGGCGTCGACGTGATACTGGAACATGTTGCAACCGTATGCCATTTCGACAGTATCGATCGTTGCCTGGAACCGCGGATTTATTTCAATTGCATAGGCAGAAGTGCTGCCAAGAACAAAATCGATCCCGATGGTACCGAGGCACCCGGTTGCTGCAGCGATCTGTTCGGCCCGTGCAATCATTTCCCGACAGAGGGGATGATCAAAAGGAGTAGCCGAACCACAGAAACCAAACGATGATCCCCCGTCACCCCGTAAAATCTGCTCGTTTGCAGCAATCGCACGTGCCCTTGAACCATCGGTAACGCAACAGACGCTCGCGGGAACGCCTTCAACAATTTCCTGGCTGATGAAGGGTACACCGGGATTCATGTTTTCCCATGCTGAGAGCCCGCTGCTATCCTTCACGATCGTATTCCTCCAGCCGCCGGCTCCTCTCCGCGGTTTGATCATGGCAGGATACTCTCCCCCGGCCCTGAGCCGGGGAACAGGTACGGCCAGGGATTCAAAAAACTCCTGGATATCCAGTTTATCCAGAAAACGGGCGACTTTGTCTTTCGGAGTCCCGCAGATCGGAAGGGGGATAAAAATATCTTCTGCACCGGATGTGACTACCACAATGTCAAAAGTATGACGCCGGCACATCTGACCGATTGCATCAGGAAGATCTGCAAGTTCAAAAAATTTTACCCTGTCTGTTGTGTACCAGGAAAGATCCTGATCGCAGAAATGATCGATGGCACACACTTCATAACCAGCGCATGCAGCGGATTGCGCAACATGCCGGGTTGAAAATCCGGTGACAAGCACCCGACCTTTCACATCTCCTCCGTCTGCTTTCCTGCCTTTGAGGGGATGATGCGGATACAGGCTCCGGGAAATTCATTCCTGAATTCCTGCCCTGAAAAATAGTGATCGAGAAAAAGGGCCAGACTCGAGATCTCGGAATGGGGTTGACCGGTGACTGCCACATTATAATCTGCGAGCCCGTAAATTTCACCCGGCACTTTCTCTGCACCGACAATAACGAGAATCTTTTCGTGCGTCCTGATATCCCCTATCACGTCGGGAAGATTAAGGCCGTACATGGTGAGGTGAACGACAATCCCTCCCTGCGCCTTCCAGTCCCGGATACTGGAGCGCCATTTCACCATATCCTGGCAGAAAAAGTCGCCACCCCAGCGGCTGACCACATCGTCAATACTCTGGACAACACCCTTATCAGCAGCAGCCAGATACATCCCTTTTGCACCCAGCGCCCGGGCCGTCAGGCCGACATGGGTCGTGACACGCTGATCGCGCTCGGGGCGATGTCCGACCCGGAGAATAACAACTTCGTTTTCCGGCATACTATGTTTTCCGCTCTTTAATCACACCATTTTCGATAGTGTACGGGAGATCTTTTGAGTACTTTATCTGGCAGCGTATGAGGGCCTCACCAAAGTTAAGCACCCGCAGTTTCCCTTCAGTGCGTTCGATCAGGAGGTACCGTTCGAGACGTTCGAGAGATGCACCAACACGTAAAGGATCCAGCCCGCTCGCTGTGACCAGGCCTTCAACCGAAATTAACGGATCCTTCACAATAAGGTGATAGATCACCCAGTCCGCATCCTCTTCTTTCACCTTTATTCATTCCCCATAGTGATGAATAAGGGTTTTGTCCTGCTGCGTGAAAAGAAAATATGTTTCAAGAGGATTTTTTTTAAGTCTTCGCAACCAATGACTGGCAATGAATCCTGACGGGTCCACAATTCCTTATCACACCCTGGTTGACCTTGCTGATCATCTCCTTGAAGAATGCGAGGATGATATCAAATGCCTTTCCCACAGGATTGATGCACTTGATCCTGCCCTGCGCAACGAATTGCTTGTCTCCGACCTGCTGAATGCCTTCCAGGTATTCTATTATTTTTTCCGCACCCTCCCCGACGAGCTGGTTGGTGAGCGGCTTGAACTGGAGCCGGCTTCGTCACTGGTGAAAGGGGTGAAAATTGATGAAATCGAACTCCTTGACCTGGTCTTTTCAGTAAAGAGTCATGAACCTGTAATCATTGTATCTGATGGTGAACATCCGCTCATGACTTTCAAGGGAAAAACAGCCTATACCGAAGGACTGAAATATATCGAAAACCCCCCATATTGAAAATTATTTTCCAAAGGATTTTTTTCGTTTCGCCAGGGCAAACCTTATTGCTGGCTCTCCTGCACGCGATTTGATTCAACACGTCTGACAAACTATCTCATCGGGGAACCAGGCAGGTTATTACAGGGTAAAGATCCGGTACAACAGAAAATTTAGCAATCCTCGGGCGTGGCCTTTTATGAGTACCTGAACCCTTTGCATCGTCATCAGGGGTAAAACAGGATTCCCGGGTAGGAAATACAGACCCGATATATTCGCCTCTCGATGGATTGGGTTTTTTATGCCTACAGATCACGTCCTGGCAGAACGGGAAATGAGCGATCCCTTTGATAAGAATCAGGATATGACAGGCCGGTCTTCATAGGTGATATAGTGAGTACCGTCGCTGAGAGTGACAGGTCTGAAAAGGATCGCCTTGTTCTCTCCTGACTTACACCGCACCTCAAATGTCCTCGGCATGATCCGCCCAATACGTACCTGACTGACATCATGCTTCCAGGCGACAATCGCCTCTTTTCGACGCTCCGGATCGGGAAAAGCCCGGGCGAACCACTCCTTTCCACGGGGAATTTCATCGATCGTATAGCCGAACATTTCGGTGAATTCCCGATTTATCTGAAGGTATCTCCCTTCGCCATTGATGACGGCAGTTGGTGAAGCGGCCAGTTCGACCATATCCCTGAACCGCTTCTCACTGCGGCTGAGTCGCTCCCCGGTCATCCTCCGGGCAATTTCGATCGATGCCTGGCGGACGAACGATTCGATTGCCTGCTTATTCTCAAGCATTTCATCGGGTCCAATGCACATCCCCACAAAACCGAAGAGCTGTTCCTGCCATACCAGCCCGATGAGAAACAATTTTCCAATGCTGAACCTGCGCACGATCTCCTCGCATGCCTCTCGGGAAAATTGATTGAGGCAGACGTCGTAAAACGAGTATTGTTGGTCCTCGAAGAATGGTTTGAAATGGAACTCCCTCAACGGACGAAATGTTTCGATGGTTTCAAAGAAAGGAGCTTTGAAGAAGAATTCCTCGATGGGGAAGGCCATGCCAACGACCTCCTGCCCCACAATCTCTGCAAATTCTTCCCGGATATCCGTGGCTGACCATCGCTTTCAAAAAGAACTGCCGGTTGACCTCATCATACGACTCGACGTAACACCGTGGGGTCCCCGGTACAAGTTCTGCAACCCTGTCTGCGACATACCGGAAGATGTCGGTATCCGAGGGGAGATTGACAAGCTCCTCTGCCGTCCGCGCCAGGAACTCCATATTCTTCACATACCGCTTCCGTTCGGTGATGTCCTCGAGCACGATGGTGAGTCCCTGCTCTCCCCCCTCGAATGTGGTCGGGATCACCTCCATCTGGTAGAAAAATTCATTATGACCGCTGTGGTGGCGGATATCCGTAATTACCTGCTCTTTGGTTGTCGATTGTATCACCGCGAGTGCTTCAGGAGAAGAGATGATGGGGGGCGATGCTTCCAGAAGGTTTTTCCCGATCAGGTCTTTTTTTGCATAACCGGTTACTTTGAGGTACTGGTCATTTGTCTGGACGATGTTCATGGCGGTGTCCAGGATCAGGATCATATTCTTCGTAAAACAGAGAAATGCGGAAAGCGGGACGCGTTGTGTCACGGAATAGACCTTCGCCTGCCCTACACTACGAACTTCCACCTTTCCTTCCGCAGTGAGGATCTCGAGGTGTTTTGCCGTTAAATTCCGGTTATATCCGAGTTTCTTCGAGACGTCGGTGACCGTCAGCCCACGCGGAAAGGGCTTGAGAATCTGGAAGATTGAAGATGCCTCATTTCCGTCAGCCATTATGTTGGGTATCTGTCTGGCCGATCATAAACTTTTCTTTTCCACTTTCTCAGGTCATTTCAGCTCATTTTTCTGCGTTTGGAAAAGTGAAAACACAAACAGTTTCCCGGATTAAGAAAAATTTTACCTCTATCCGGTGATGCAGGTCAGATAGCAAAGGGCCGGATATTTCATCCGGGAAGCTGACATCTGCAAAACCTGAGATTAAATAACCAAGTCCATCAGCAACACGGTTAATCCTGGTAAAATTCCTGTGCATAATCCACAGGAACAGGGATTATCATACGTGTTCACCAATGAGCCCGGTCATAAACGATCTCCCGCACTGATCAGCTGCTCATCGACAATCGCAGAAACCAATGGGGGGAGATTACCCCATTTTACCAGTGTTTCTCCCATAATGGCAAAAACCCCGGAAACTTCATCGGGGTTTATCCGGTTGAGGACCGTCTGATCATCGGGCCGGATCTCGTTGCAGACTGAAGTAGCCCAGGCATCGGCAAGGGCGACATCAGAGGAGAATATCGTTACAGCATCTGCGCATCCGAATGAAACCGAAGGTCCGACCGTTGCAGATGAGGTACAGATACCCAGTATTTTTTCCTGGGGAGGGACGATAAACGCGATTCGGTTGGAAAGTGCAGCCGTACCGGCATGGACTCCTACCCGGACAGGACGGTCGCTTATAAGTGCTATGTCACCCCCGTTATCGATCACACCGAACACAGCACCGGCTTCCATCATGGCCTCAACACCTGCCCAGGCAATCGCGCCCGCGACTGCTGCCATCGGACCGACCCCGGCTTTTCGCGTTGCTTCGGCCATCCTGAGGATGATCAACTCCTCTGTTTCCGGCATGTAGGGATCGTAAGTAGCTGAAAAAAAAGGATCACGGGCTATATGCGCCTCCAGCGTCTGCCGTGCCTGAATCATGCCGGACTTTGCTGCGGCGGTATGCCGGGGGGAATCGGCAAGTATCGTCGCTATCGTCTCGCGGAACACGAAAGGTGCGCGAATCATAGGGGAAGCATGAGTGCCTGATGCGGACACGCTTCGATGCATTTACCACAGAGCACGCATTTTTCTTCCGCCAGCTTCAGTTTAAAGTCACTATCTAGCGAGAAGACTTCACGGGGACAGATACTGATGCATGCTCCACAATCCACGCATTCGCTCGCGTTTACACTGATACCATGTTCAAGGAGATGTACCGTTGCACCGAGACTGATCATCGTATCTCTCACGAGCTGGCACTGGTCGTCCGGAACATCGATGAGCGCTTCTCCCTCAGACGAATCAATGATTGCCCGTTCAACATTGATCAGGACCCCGGTATCACGTACGACCTGTGCAATAATCGGTTTTCTCCCTTTCTTGCGTGAGAAGGTCACCAGCAGTTTCATTTCAGCCACCTCCCCCCGAACAGTTTTCCAAGATTTATTGCCGTAAGCATGGCAATCACATGGTGCCCGCCATCTACGACCGGCAGTGCGCTGATATTATATTTCTCGAGTTTCTGCACGGCAATATCCACCGCTTCGTCCGGGGTAGTCGTGATGACTTTCTTTTTCATGATATCCTTGACGAAATGGGCTTTACCGGGATTTGCAACAGCTTTGGATACATCAAACGTTGTTACAATACCTACCAGGATGTTGTCGCTGTTGATGACCGGGAGGTGGTTGGTCTCGCCTTTCAGGAGTTTCTTTGCCGCGGTTGTAATCTCTTCATCTTCCCCGATACTGACAACCTGCCGGTCCATGATGTCCAGCACCCTCGGGCCTTTCACGCTCTGGTGCATCGGCTTTACCGGTTTTTCTGAATCGATGGGGCGGGTAGGCAGCGTGAGTTGCATGGTGCCGGATTCAACCCAGTGTTTCAGCTCCCCGGCTACCTGCCTTGCCATCCGGAAACTGGAGAGCGATGACGTCCGGACCTCCTCCCCGTTTATCTCAACTGCGCCAGACCGCAGTTCAGCATAGGTTACTTTCCTCAGTGCAGGACGGTTCCGGCTCGGTACTCCGTAATCGAGAAGATCTACCGAAATGTCTTCATCCCGGACTGCGGTAGCACGTACTACCTCAACATCGAGCACCGGTAACGGTATTCCAAGTCCTATATACAGCGTTACCCCGTAACCGGTCATGGTTGCTGCTCTCATGTAATCCTGCGACATCTGCTTTAAGTCTCCGGTAACCATCAGGGTCCCGAATCCTCCGGCGGCGAGTGCTGGGTTCCCTCGCCAATCACCATTCCCTGAGCCCCGCATAAAAATATCGGTACACCGCTGCCGATCAGGCGTAGTTTGGGATCATTGGAAAGCGGATTTAACACTCCCGCACCGGAATATGATACATTACCGGAATTCGGCAGCAGCACCCCCATATAGGTATGCAAAACGCGGTCTGTTGAATTCGTGGCGGCATTGTATCGCTGGTAGGCATTGCGCGGATTGCACATGATCGCCTGATTGAAATGTTCCAGCAGGAGGTCTGTGGTTATAGTTCTCCGCGGGTAACAGTCTGTTCCCCGGGAACTTGCCCGCAGTTCTACTGATTTTCCTGCTACGAGGTCTTCGATCACATGCGCTCCGCCATACTGCTCTTCAAGGGTATCGGATTGCTGCGTCGCACCGATATACGTATCAACTGCCGCCAGTCCGCCATAGGCTTCAACATTGTTCAACCAGATTCGTTCCATCCGGATTGGCGGTTCTGCATGTCCGAAATTGAGGAATGCACCGGAAGAACACATAGCCCCGAATGTCCCGGTGGTAACCACGTCAACTTCCTTGAGCGCCCCGAATTCACCCAGTTCGCCAACGATCGCGGGCATTTCTTCGGCTGTGACAACGCATGCAGTGCCGTCCCGGATCCGCTCATTGATCTGATTGATGGACTTGTGCATACCCAGAAATACGCTTTAATGAATATTTAAATTAATTGTTATTACCATCAGTAATATATGATATTTTAACCCCTCCTGACGATACTTGTCTATGCATCTGCATGCCTTTATTGAAGAGATGGAGTGCCTCGCCCCCCCGACCCTTGCTGAAGATTTCGATGCAGAAAAGATCGGTCTCATTGTCGAAGGCAGACCGGAAATTTCCCGGGTGTGCTGCGCTCTGGACGTTACGCCGTATGTAGTAAAACAGGCTGGTCTGGCATCGGCTGATATGCTGGTTGTCCATCACACACCTTTATGGAAACCGGTGACTGCTCTGACCGGGCAGATTGCCGGGTTGATGCGCGCCCTGCTCTCCGCAGATATGAACCTCTATGTCATGCATACAAACTTCGATCGGGCACAGGATGGGGTTAACGATGCGCTTGCAGAATTACTTTCCCTCAAAGACATTGTACCCATGTCAATTGGCTGTATCGGCTCCTGCAACCTGTCTGCCGCCGGGATCTCGCGGCGTCTCGGGGGAAACTGTCGCCGCTGGGGAGAAAGAAAAAAGATCCGGCGTCTTGCACTTGTTGCAGGCAGCGGCTTTGATCCGGAACTATTAACAGAAGCACAAGCCCTGGGTGCCGATACTTTCCTTTCTGCCGAGATGAAACATTCGGTTGCACGCACTGCTCCTCTTCCCTGCATTGAAGCGACCCACTATGCACTGGAAGCACCCGCAATGCAACGCCTTTCCTCTCGGAGAGGCTGGCAGTATATTGACGATCCCCCCTTTGTGCAGACAATCCCATGAGTGATCTCTGGCAGCGCCTGGCCCAAAAAAAAGTTCTTGATGCAGCTCTGCGTCTCGAGATCGAAGAAACTCTTGGCACACGGGGAAAAAAAGCCATCACAGCCCTTGATTCAGGAAAGATCAAAAAATACCTGGATTTTTTTGTCGTAGAGGGCAGGACTGCCGAATATGTGGTTGACGAAGATTTCTGTACCTGTGGTGATTTTCTTTTCAGGAAAAGGACATGCTGGCATCTGCTGGCAGTCAGGATCGCGCAGGAGACGGGAATATACCGCCAAATTGACACCTGGTACCAGGATACATGGAAAAAATAAGCTATACAATACAATAATTACCGTTCGTATTCAACTGTACTGACGATTACGTGATTAGTCATGCTCGAAGAAGAATACCAGCTCGAATATTTTAAGACACAGGGGCTGATACGCAAGATCTGTAAACACTGCGGTTCAGCGTTCTGGACACGTGACAGTTCACGCGAAAGCTGCGGGGATGCCCCTTGTGAGCCGTATACTTTTATAGGCAACCCGGTTTTCAACGCCCATACTCTTGACAGTATGCGGGAGGCTTATCTCTCTTTTTTTGAAAAGCACGGTCATACCCGCGTTGGGCGTTACCCAGTTGTTGCCCGCTGGCGGGACGATATCTATCTTACCATCGCATCGATTGCTGATTTCCAGCCATATGTTACCGGGGGCATCGTACCACCGCCGGCCAACCCGCTCACTATATCCCAGCCATGCATCCGGCTCAATGATCTCGATTCCGTTGGCAGATCAGGGCGTCACCTTACAACCTTTGAGATGATGGCGCATCACGCCTTCAATACCCCTTCAGAGGAGATCTACTGGAAAGACCGGACCGTGGAACTTTGTGACCAGTTCATCGCTTCGATTGGAGGGGACATCACCAAAGTCACGTATAAGGAGCACCCCTGGATAGGGGGTGGCAATGCCGGACCGAGTGTTGAAGTGCTCATTGGCGGGCTTGAAATCGCAACACTGGTCTTCATGAGCCTCGGACGACAAAAGACTACGGAACCGGGATATGACCTGAACGGGGAAATGTATTACCCGATGAAGCTCCGGATTGTCGATACGGGTTACGGGCTTGAACGACTTGTCTGGGCCTCCAAAGGTTCGCCTACGATCTATGATGCCGTTTTTCCGGAGATGGTCAGTAAAGTGATGAGTGCTGCCGGGCTCTCGCATATGCTTGACAACAAGGAGTTCACCAAGATTCTCGCCCTTAATGCAAAATTCGCCGGGCTCATGGATATCTCCGGCACCAATCTCTTCCAGTTGCGCAAGAAAGTTGCAGCAGCAATTGATATTTCCCCGGAAAAACTCGACAAGATGATCACACCGATCGAGAAAGTGTACGCTGTAGTTGATCACACCCGCTGCCTGGCGTACATGCTCGGTGACTGCATCGTACCGTCAAATGTCCGCGAGGGTTATCTTGCACGCCTTGTCATCCGGAGAACCCTGCGGATGATGAACGAACTTAAGATACAGGAACCGCTTGCCGATCTTGTCGAACAGCAGACACGGATTATCGGGATGAATGCCTTTGAGCAGGATATTTCCATTGTCCGCGAGATTGTTGACCGGGAGACCGAGAAATATGCATCCACACTCGAGCGTGGGACGAGGATTGTACAGAAAATTGCAAAATCGTACAAAGCCAAGAGCCAGCGTGTCCCGCTTTCAGAGATCATCACCCTCTACGATTCACATGGGATCCAGCCTGAAATGGTGAGGGATATTGCGACAAAAGAAGGCGCTGTTGTCGACCTGCCTGACAATTTCTATTCTATGGTTGCGGATATGCATTCCGAGTCGAAAAAAGAGGTGGTGGAGGACAAAACGTCGAAGTATTCGGTCCGTGTCGATGGACTGCCCCCGACAAAGAAACTCTATTACGAGCAGTCATCTGACATCGAATTCGAAGCGGTTGTGCTTGACTTCTTTGATGGCTACGCGGTGACCGACCAGACGCTCTTCTACCCGGATGGCGGTGGCCAGCCGGCTGATACCGGCTCGCTTGTCAGTTCCGACAGCATGGTACGGGTTGACGGGGTGGTGAAGATCGGGGAAGTGATACTCCACCACATCACGGGTGGTGTGCTCCGCCGGGGTGAACGGGTAAAAGGAATGGTGGATGAGGAACGGCGTTGGTCCCTGATGCGCCATCATACCGCTACCCATATCCTCCTCCATGCCGCAAAAGAGGTGCTGGGAGTGCATATTCACCAGGCAGGAGCCCAAAAGGGAAGCGAAAGTTCCCGTATTGATATCCGGCATTTCAAGCACATAACGCCCGAAGAACTCCGAAAAATTGAAACTGAGGCAAACCGCCTGATCATGGCAAGCCAGCCGGTTGAGATCTCGATTGAGGACCGTACGAAAGCCGAGCAGAAATATGGTTTTTCACTCTACCAGGGGGGCGTTCCCCCGGGCAGGGACATCCGCGTGGTAAAAGTCGCCGGGGATATAGAAGCCTGTGCCGGTACCCACTGCCGGAATACCGGAGAAGTCGGCGTAATCAAGATCATACGGGTTGAACATATCCAGGACGGTATTGAACGGATCGAATTTTCCGCGGGTCTGGCCGCGATCTTCTATATGCAGCACCTTGAAAACATTGTTGCATCCTCGTCCGAAGTCCTTTCGGTGCAGCCGGATAACCTCCCGTCAAGCGTCTCGCGATTCTTCAATGAATGGAAGGATCAGAAGAAAGATATCGATCGGATGAGTGCAAGGCTGGTAGACCTGGAAATGCAGACAATTACCGCTGAAACAATCGGAGGTATTCCGGTGGTTATCCAGACGCATTGATCTTCCGGCAAAAGAGCTCGCCGCCCTCGCAACATCCATCTCGGAGAAAGGGGGTGTCGCGCTCGTTGCCGGGACCGGTGATACCGTACGGGTTGTACTCACTTCCGGTGACCCGCGGGTGAATGCCGGTGAGATCATCAGCCAGGTCTGCAGCCTCCTTGGGGGAAAAGGGGGAGGTAAACCAGCAATGGCCCAGGGTGGTGGCCCGGATGCAAACCAGCTTGACCTTGCTTTAAAGGTAGGACGCGAACGGATAATTGCGGCGCTGAATGGCTGATAATGTAATAATTCTGGAACCTGGCGATGAACGTGCTCAGAAGATTTCAAAAGCGATGGCAAGCCAGACTGCCAGTGACATTCTTCAGCTGCTTGCAGAGGACAAACAAAGCCTGACCGAGATTACCGACAGGCTTGAAATTCCCCTGACAACAGCAAAATATCATATCGAGAACCTGCTCGAAGCTGGCCTGATCACGGTAGCAGAGACAAAATACAGCGTTAAAGGACGGGAAATTAAAATCTATGCCGTCACAAACCAGCTCCTGATCGTTGCTCCCCGCCAGTCCAATGTGCGGTCGCTGCTGCTGAAGTATGCCTCGCTCTTTGGGATTGTCATATTCGGGTCACTGATCATTGCCGCCCTCTCCCCCATTCTCGGTCAGGGGATCATCGGCAGCAGCCTGAACGGGGCAGAGCGATCAGCAGCACAGGAATCGGGGTTCACATCAGTCAAAGCAGTCACCGATGGGTTAGTGCCAAATGCAACAATGACTCCTGACCTGACGGTGGCAGGAGCCAAAGGGGTGAGTGAGCTTGCAACCGTAAACCTCACTCCCGTTCCGACTGCCCTGCCCTCATTCGTGTCAACGCCACCACCGGCGGTTGCCATACCTCCGATCCCTTCGGGTAGCGGTGCACAAGCAGCCGGAGCACTACCGGATCCGGCACTGACATTTTTCCTTGGGGGTCTCCTGGTGATCCTCGTTCTGGTCGCGTATGAAGTTTATCTCTGGAAGAAGATGAAATCATAATTGGGATTTTAGAATCCATCTCATTTTTTTTGCTGCCATTCTTATCGGGAACGTATTCTTTATACGGATCCGGGGAACAGGAGATCTTTCAGCACTTTTCAAAGCCAGGTCTTTGACCTTTTACCTATTACCGTCGTGCGAAAAATAACCCTAAATCATGGTTATTCAGCGAAAATAACCCCGTATTTTTGTCCGTTTTCGACCCCGGTTTAGAGGGCTGCCAATGGTCTTCACGTGGTCGATCGCGACTATGACAAGTCAAAGCAGGGTCAGGATCAAAACCCACGCAGCTTTGAGGGTCGGAATTCGAGGCTAATGCAGAGGTTATTTTATCAAATAACTTCAAATTATAGGGTTCTGGATCATGGTCCAATCAGGACGTTTTGTGGGGTTTTCCGGAGAGGGAAACGGGCAATCGGAGCCCGAAACGGGGTGCATTTTATCTTTGGAAAGTGTCGGGATCATCTGAACGGGTGATTCCAGATATCCTTCGTAAAAACCGTATATCTGTTTCCTGCTAAACCATTATGACCCTTTAAAAAAAAGTGTCGGTTTTATCAGCGTCGTCTATGAAGAATTACGGAAACCAAACCCATGACCAGAAGAGCCGCTCCGATTGGCAGAATAGACAGAGGGGACTTCGTAGTTGTAGGCAGGGGTGTTGGAACAGTTGTCGGGGGTCGTGAAGTAATCGCCGTTGTTGTACGGACTGTTGTCGGTACCGTAGTTGCAGGGGCGGTGACAGTGAATGTTTTTACCCCGACGTATCCCTTCACATCCTTGAAATATACGTCATACATACCAGGCTTTTGTTACGACAACCTTTTTCGTGAATTCTCCATCTCCGGATTGTATAAGTTCTGTTGTACCTATCCACTCAGGCCCGAAGACGTGTACCGTCCAGTCCCCTGACTTCAATCTGGACGCCTTCATTTCCGATGTCCTTGATATATCCCTCAATCCGGAGTGCATCAACAAGCGCCTGTGTCATCGGGGAGGTTATTGTTATTTCATTGGAACGATCGATAAGTACCGGGAGTTGCAGGGTCACCGAATCGGTTGACAGCCGGCTCTCATCGTCACCCATGAAACCTATCTCCACTTTGTATTGCCCGCCGGGTAATCCCTTGGTATCCAATATCGAGTACTGGGTGGGATTATTCTGCTGAATGGTCATAGTCTGGCTTTTGACCGCTGTAGCGGTATATCCGGACTGGTACATATTTACATCAAATGTTGTCCCGGCGGGGAAGTTACTTTCAATGGAACATTTTAGCGGGATTCCAACCTGCACCGATGTCCGGACAGTTGAGATAGAACTGGTATGCTGATGCTGTCCCGACAATACACATCATGCAGAGAGCGATGAGTATGATCTTTTTCATATCTACAGCATCGAATGGCCGTCATTAAAAGGTTTCCCGTTATTACCGGGGAAAAGGAGTATGAAACAGTCAGGTAGTTGCGATATGGTTATATCATGCCGATGAAATTGTTCAGCAGACAAAGACCGATCGCGCCGCTCTTCTCCGGGTGAAACTGGACACCATAGATATTATTTTTACCTACGGATGACGCGAAAGGACAGATATACCGGGTGATAGTGAGCGAGTATTCGGGAGAAGTATCTACATAAAAGGAATGCACAAAGTAGACATATTCATCCCGGCCGAACCCGGCAAAAAGCGGGTTATCAGAATGTGATAGTTCCAGAGTATTCCAGCCCATATGAGGAACCTTATACCCTGATCCCCGGGGAAATCGCTTCACTCTCCCGGGGATGAGTCCGAGTCCCTGGTGAATCCCATGCTCCTCGCTTGTATCCATCAGCATCTGCATACCAAGACAGATCCCCAGCAGGGGAACTTCACGGGCTGCCTCAATGACAGTTTCTTTTAGCGAGCCGAGCTGGTCCATTCCTTCGCGGAACGCCCCGACACCCGGGAGTACAAGACCATCTGCGGCTGCGATCTCTTCGTTCTTTGATGTGATGACCGCATTTGCTCCGGCTTTCTCAAGTCCCCGTATAACACTCCGCAGGTTCCCGAGCCCGTAATCAATAATGGCTATCTTCGTCATCCTTGCAACCTTCCCTGATCCGCCATTTCCCTTCGATGACCCATTCGGCTGAAAGCTCCTGCGTCAGTTGCCATTGCTCAAGACGGCTTCGCCAGCTCTCCCAGAGACCGGGATACTCTGACTCGATAATATGGATCAATGCCATATCGCTTGACGGACACATGAAACATCCGATCCGGTCCAGGTGACGTTCGTACAGGATATTGTAGGGCGCATTCTCGCGCATAAGATAAAGCCAGACATGCAAAGCTGTCCAGTTGTGGATCGGGGCTGCCGAGAGCTGGGCGCGGACGTTTGAGTTTCGCCAGACACGGTTGCTCTGCGCCCGGGCAGCAGACTCATATCTTCTCTGACCGATGAATGAAAGACATTCACCCCATCGTTCGCGTATCAGGTCAGCCACCGGAGTCAGCTTGCATACCCTGCAGCACCAGCGGGCGTTCACTGCAGGTGGCCCCTGTCGCTCGAAATTTTCCCAGAATTGGGTTTTCCCATCAGTACGGATCAGGTCAAGTCCGTAATGCCGCGATGCTTCTTCAACATTGGCATAGGTTTCGGGAAACTCCATCCCGGTATCGGCAAAGAGCATCGGGACCTTGCCGATGGCTTTTATCACCACCAGCAGCGTGGCGAGGCTGTCCTTTCCCCCGGAGTACGAGACATTTGTCACAAGGTGCGGGTTTTTTTGAGCAACCTCCCTCACGAACTGAATGGCTGATGATTCCGCATATTCAAGGACGTCGGTGTTTGCGGTCACTGCTGTTCCCCAGCCTGCAGTACCGGGCACAACTGTCGATGATACATTCCTGCGGGTCCTGTACTATCGAGCCCTTCTTCATACCACGTGCGGTTGCTGCATCCACTTTTGCCCGCCCTACACCTACCGGTGAGCCATCTTTTGCAAGGATGAATACTTCGTCACCTGCACAGACTGCATCATCAATGAAAACCAGCCCCGGCGCAAGAACACTCATTCCCTGATCCCTGATGAAAGGGACTACGTCATCATCAACGATGACGAACCGTTTTTTGGGAGTGAACAGTTTGCAGGCCTCAGGACGGGGTACGGGTTCCCAGCGCCGTTGCCCGGGAAAATACCGGATTATCCCGGCGATTCCTCCCCCGACAACAATCTCTTCCATCCGGTCATGATCCGGCACTTTATTCAGAAGTGCAAGATGACCTTCAGGGATCAGGGGTGCCCCGAAATGGTCTTCATAGATCCGGTTGATGAGCGCGATGTCTGCCGGAAATGCCGGCCGGGCATCCCCCGGGGGCGTCACAGGTACCTCCCGGGTCTTTTCACCGCAGGTACACTGTTGTGAAAGGACAGGTGTGTGACACTGATCACACCAGCGTAAAAGGATCTTCCCAAGATAGGACGGACGCATCTCTGTAATTCATTCGCTCTGCGGGGATAAAAATGGAAGGGGAGAGAAGTGCCGGGTAAACCCTCGTGTTTTGTCTGCTCATCTTTTTTTGTGAATTCATGGCAGACCGGAAACCAACCCGGAGCGGGAGGATTGATAAACAGGAATCCTCCACACATTACTGTAGTACATGATAGACTCCTGGCTTTTTGCAGCACTCTGCCTTATCTTCCTGTCAATCTGCGCTATCCTGACGATCATCCCCGGGCCTACCCGGGATGACCGGCTCATTGCAGTGAATGCAGCAATCACTATCGCTGCGGGAGCAGCAATTGCGATGAGTATCTCGTTAGGAAACCTGTTCGTACTGGATGTATCAATCGTACTCGTTGCACTTTGTTATGCAGGAACAATTGTCCTTGTCCGCTCAAAAGAAGGTGAAGAGGTATGAGTGCTCCCGCTAGTTGACGCAGCAATTTTTATCCTCCTTGTCATCAGTATCGGATTTGGCGGGATTGGGGTGATAGGCCTGTTACTCTTTCCTGATATTCGCAGCAGGATGTATACCGCATTCCGGGCGACAGTGATCAGCATCAGTGCTATTATTTTATCCGTAATTATCTATGCACTCTCTGCATTCAATTCAAACGGAGGAGATCAGTATATTACTCTGATCCTCCACTCCCTGGTTCTCCTTTTTATCGTCGCAGTGGCAAATGGTGTAATTTACAGGACGATTCTCAACCGGACAAAACCCGTTACAAAATGCCGGATACCCGCAGAACAAGACAATGACAACGCCCTGTAAAAAAATATTTTCTTATATTTCTGGAAAGGAACCAGATAATAAAAGCCATCAGCGCATCCGTCCTGTTGACCACGAATTCACCGCCGAAGGAAATTTTTATTCGTTAAAAAATCGTTTTTTTGGGAATCTGAGGGTGAATTTGAAGGATTGCGCATTTTAAGAGATATTACTTTAAAAACTGCTCTTGTTCTGATACTGGCATTTTCCTGTGCTTTAAGTGGTAGTTACTGGGGATTCTATGCACCAAAACACGTTGCGACCAAAATATTTATTAATTCGGAGATTAAAGAATTTTATAACCCTTTCCGGTAGGAGGTGGAATACACATGGCAGCAGCAAAGAAAGCAGCGGCAAAGAAGCCGGAAGCGAAAAAGCCAGCCAAGAAGGCGGCAGGCAAGAAGAAATAATCTTCACACAACACTAAGACTTTTTTTTATATGAGTTTTTACGGGAATTTTTAGTAAAATAAAAATCCGAATCCTGCAGCAGGATTGATCGTACGGTTGCGGGGATCTTTCCCGGGGGTAAGGACAATTATTGAGTACGCTTACAATTATTTATTGATCTTATGCTCATACAGGTCCGTGATATTGGTTTATGACTTCAAATTTATCTTATTGAAGACGGACTTCACTGATACAAGGGTCAGTAGCCATGTCACTTCCTGTTGGCCGGTCTCCTGTCCCTTTACGACCCTGAGAAACATGATGCTCTTCATCAGGTGAATGAGCCTCGTGAATAAAATCCATAATTAACCGGCCGCATATTTCATGAGGTGTGAGTTGCAGGATCTCTGCCATCCGGTCATTTACCTGTACTATGCGGAACTGACTGTCAAGTACCCAGATGCCTTCATCCGCCGTTTCGATGATGCGGCGGTATTTTTCCTCTGTTTCCCGCAGTTTCTGCTCTTTTTTATTCAGCTCATCATAATTTTGCCGTAACTCCTCTTCGGTTGCAGCAATCTGTTCATATGCTGCCTGGAGTTCTCCATTGATCAGGAGCATTTTTTCTTCGGAACGTTTGGTTTCAGTGATATCACGACCTACTGACTGGTATTCGATAAGAGTTCCCTGATCATCAAATATTGCCCGATCGCTCCAGCGCTGCCAACGTATTCCCCCATCCTCCATAATAGTGCGGTGATCGATAGAGGCAACCGGGTTTTCCTTTGTCAGGGAGAGAAAATATTCTTTAACAAGGTTCTGGTCCTCTCTGGGGATATCAGGCTTGAACTTTTTCCCAAGAATCTCCCCTTTTATTTTATTGAAATAACGGCAGTAGGCCTCATTCACGAATACATGAGTATGATCCGGGTAAAACCGTGATATAAATTCAGTCTGGTCTTCGACAACATTACGGTAGTGTGTTTCACTCTCCAGCAAGGCTTTCTCAGCCTGTCTTCGGCGCACGGCTGCGGTGATCTTATGCCCCAGTTCCAAAAACTGGGGAGTAGGTTTCCCTCCCTTCTGGAGGTAAAAATCAGCGCCGCTTTCAAATGCTTCTATCACTACCTCTTCCCTCCCTTTACCGGTAAATATAATGAAAGGGAGATCAGGAAATTCAACACGGATCGCCTTTAAGAATGTGATTCCATCCATATCAGGCATCTGGTAATCGGAAACAATCGCTTCAAAAGATGTTGATTTTAATAACTCGAGGGCTTCATAAGCCGATGTCACAGTCTCAACACGGAACTGGCCTGATTTTTCCAGAAAAAGTTTGCCAAGTTCAAGCAACACTTCTTCATCATCAACATAGAGTACGGATATCATAGGCAGTTTATCCTTTGGATTAATCAGAGAGATTTTATGGAAAGTTTAATATTCATTTGAGATTATACTCGTAATAAGGATCTGACTCAAATATTCTCTTTAATCTCTTTCGTGAGTTTCATATCCTTGGATAAAAATTGTAGAGCTCGTCATTTATTTATCACGGAGATTCAGATTATCCGCTGCGATTAACATTCATCGGCAAAATGAATGTTTCTTTTGTCCCTTAATAGATCTCATGGATTCCTTCAGCAGCTCTGGCTATCACAGCCAACGGCATTTCGTATCGGATATAAGGGATAATCTCTTTTCGAGATTTCGTGAGTATGGAGAATTCCTGCTCTATAGTTCACTATTCCTGGGTTCAGCTGCGGCAGGTATGGCTTATACATCCTGTTTTATCCAGGGTATTTCCTGGTCGGGCCATATCGCTGTAGTATATGTTCCTGATTGTATTCTCTGTGTATAATTTAAACCGAAAAACGGATGAAGCAGAAGATGCTCTCAACCATGAACGTCGTTTCCGGATCACAAAAAAGTTTGAACACCACTTCTTTATTGCTGCAGTCGGTGCATACCTTGTCGCCCTTGCTATTGCCGCGTTTCATGGTCTGGCTGCAGTCTGTGTGGTAACAATCCCGCTCGTAAGCGGAATATTTTACAGCGTTCCTGTTCTGCCGAAATGGTGCGGATTCCGGCGTTTAAAAGAGATCCCGGTGATGAAAAATCTCGTGGTCTCCCTCTCATGGGCACTTGCTTTTTCGCTGGTGCCGGTATATCTGGGGGCTTCTTCACCGGATGCCGCATCCATGGTTGTGTTCCTGTTCATCTTCTGCTGGACATTTGTTGCCTCCGTGCTTCCCGACATAAGGGACCGGAGCGGAGATTCTGCAACAGGCGTTGCAACAATTCCGGTTCTTGTTGGAGTTCCACGAAGCCGGAGTATTCTTACGACAATCAATATTTCAGCGGGAGCCGTCATTCTCCTGTTGGGAAGTCCTCTCATTCCCCTGCCGGCCATTATTATTATGATCAGTTCACTTGTGTATTCCCAGATCTGCATCTTTTCCATCGATCGAACGAGTAAGAATGATCTTCTCTGTGATATCATTTCCGACGGACAATTTCTGACCATCGGGGGATTATGTGTCCTGGTCGCAGCGTTGCCGTACCTGCACTAAACAAAATCATTTATTACGTTTTGTGAATATCCCGAGACAGATATGATGGCGTCATAACGAATAAAATATGTACATATCAGAGATAATGTATCTGAGTATGGATTCCATCAAAATTTACGAACACCATAAACAACCTATTCATGCTATTTACAGTTCCCGGCTGAAGATTCAGATTCTGCTTACTTTGCTCCACAATACTGCATCCCTCGGACGGTTGCGGGAGATCACCGGAAGCACCTCCCAGGCACTCATTCCCAAGATCCGAAGCCTCGAAAAACAGGGACTTATCGAGGCTGTGAATTATGAGTACTGCCTGACGCCGCTTGGCAGGGTGGTGGCAATGAATGTCGAAGGATTTGTTGAGATTATTGGCGGGATCGACCAGCATCATGCATTCTTTACCGAGCATGATCTTTCTGATCTGCCGCTTGCATTCCTTTCCAGAATCGGCGACCTGTATAATTCAGAACCAAAACAGGACACAACGACCGATATGTTTTATGTCTATTCTCACTATCTCGAGATCCTGAAGGATGCTACATTTATACACGGGATTTCCTCAGTGGCGAGTCCGGGTCTTGCCCAATTCATTGCAGAAAAAGTGGTCACCGGCATTCCGGTCGATCTTGTTGTTAACCACGAAGTTATAGAACTTTTAACAAAAGAGCCCTATGCATCGAATATGCAGGGGCTGTTAGGGTTTTCCAATTTTTCCGTATGGGTAACCACCGAAAGACTGCGAGTCGGGCTGACAGTTACCGACAAGTACCTGTCATTAGGACTCTTTAAAAAGGATTCCAACCTCTACGACAGTTCCACCGATCTTTTCAGCAGTGCTCCCCGTGCAGTAGAGTGGGGTGAAAATCTTTTCAGGTACTATAAAGAGCGGTCTGCCAAGCTTGATCTTGCTACTTTATTTGAAGGGAAATAGACAGATCTTTTTTCATGAACTTTGTTTGCTGGGACTTTTTTTCTTTGAATTTCCAAAAAAATATCAGGAACCACAATAGTAACTGCAGGAAATATTGGTTGAGATAGTAAAAACTACCGGATTATCCGGAGCAGGAAAAATATTCACGAAAAGTCCAAGTGCGCCGACCGGGACTCGAACCCGGGTTTAGGCGTTGGCAACGCCTAGTGATAACCACTACACTATCGGCGCAGATGTGCTCTAAAGTGTGAGCATTCAAACAATTTAAGTATATCGAACTCCTTGAACACCGTCTGATATTTCTTCCTGGGTTTTTTGTATCTCCTGTTGGACATTTACAAGCCCGGGATATGGTTGCCTGTATCCTGCCATAGAATAACCAGGTTCCCGTCAGGATTCAAACCTGCACGTTGTGGGAATGCAGGAAAAATCGCAACAATTCCAACATCTTAAAGTAACGCAATCGCCCTATCTAATACCTGATGATCCCGCTCTTTGTGGATTGTTCGGGCAAACGCATTGTAATATTCGGGGGAGGGGAAGTTGCATCACGAAAGGCTGCGTATTTTTCCGGTGAAGCCGATGTTCTGGTAGTAAGCCGTTCATTCTCACACAAGATGAGCCTTCTGCCTGTTGAACGCCGGATGTCTGACACGGGCAGGGCTTCTGATGAGGAACTCAACGGGATAATTGACAGGGCTTTTTTAGTTATCGGGGCATTCTCCGATCCCGACCAGAATAACCGGATTAACAATCTTTGTAAGCAGCGGGAGATCCTTTTCAATAGTGCGGACGGTGAAACGGGAGATGTCATTATACCCGCGATGTCAGGGGGGAAAAACTATATGCTGGCAATCAGCACGAAAGGGAACAGCCCGGCAATATCCCGGTTCATAAGGGAACACCTTGAGTCACACTTCCCTGCCCTTGATGAGATGATAGCACTGCAACGTGATTTGCGGGCGCTGTTGAAAAATACTGAACCGTCCCAGTCACGGAGGAATGCGATTCTTTGGGAAGTATTAAACGACCGTGACCTCTGGAAAAACCTCAAAACGGATCCTGCCGGGGCACGCCTGAGGGTAAAGGAGAGATACCTGCATGAATGACCCGGCAGCACCTCCGATCGCAATTGCCGGTGTAAGCCATCATACGGCAAATGTCAATGCCCTCGAAACGTTCCGTTTTCCGGACGAGCCTGAATTTCTCAAAAAAGCCGGTCAACGGTTTAAAGGGGTTCTCTTACTCCAGACCTGTAACCGTGTCGAGTTAATCGTTGAAGGAGATGCAGTTGATCTCAGGGATTTCCTGACCGGACAGGGAAGACGGGATTTCTTCATGCATGACGGAAAAGGGGCACTTTGCCACCTCTTCAGTCTGGCATCCGGTATCGACTCAATGATTGTTGGTGAAGACCAGATCATAGGTCAACTGAAAAAATCTCTTGCCGACTGCACAGGAAGCCGGAACTGCCAGTAACTTCCTCGAATTCTGCATCAATAAAGCGGTACACGTGGGGATCGAAGTCCGTAAACGCACCATGATCAACCGTGGTGCAGTCTCCGTGGGATCTGCCGCTGTACTCCTTGCTGAATCCCAGATCGGGAGTCTTGAAGGTAAACATATCCTTGTCGTAGGAAGTGGTGAGATGGGGATGCTGGTCGCCCAGGCGCTTGCAGCAAAGGAACTTACTGCAATGTATGTGGCAAACAGGACATATGGGAGGGCAGTCATCCTTGCAGACAAGATCGGGGGCAAGGCGGTCCGCCTGTCAGAACTCTACCACTACATCACGCTCTCAGACGTAGTGATATCCTGCACCTCTGCCCCTCACCCGGTTATCCATAAAAAAGAGCTGGCGCAGGCAATGAAAAACCGGTGCTGGCCGGTGGAGGGACACCCGCGCCCGCTGATCCTGATCGATATCGCCCAGCCCCGCGATGTCGAGGACGGGGCAGCAACCATTGATGGAGTCCGCCTTTTTTCCATCGACAACCTGCGTACGATAAACGAGCAGACCATGATCACCCGGAAAGCAGAAGCAGAGCGGGCGCGTGTGTTCGTTGATGTGGAACTCGAAATTTTCCTGCGTCATCTCAACCGGAAATCTGCTGATGAGCTGCTTGCAACACTTCACACATGGGCGGAAGCCGTGAGAATCCGTGAACGGGACGGGCAATGGCCCGTTTGAGTTGTCCGGATACAAAAATGGCTGAGATTGTTGATGATCTGACCAGGGTTCTTGCAAAAAAACTTCTTACCGATTCAACCTTTTCCATCCGTGAGAGTGCTGAGGAAGGAGAACTTGCAGCGGCAAAGGCGCTTGTAAAAGCAATCACACAGGGAGACAGGATCGGTAATGACCTATGCCGCAGGGAGTAAACTGTCTTACGTTTTCTCAAATGATTTCCCTGTTTCACCAGGATCCATTTTTCATCCTTAAACAGGTTCAACTCCGGAAATGGAACAGTGTGCGATGAATATCGTCATCCGCCCCTACGAAGATGATGATTTTTCCGCTGTCAGCGAGCTTGAAGAATCCGGACTCCGTGGTCCCTATCGTTCTGCAGTATTTGTCCGGCAGATGGCTGAGATTTGTTCAGAAACTTTTTTCGTCGCAGTCCGGGAAGATCGAGCCATCGGATACTCCCTTGGCACATTTGTCCAGCATAATCCTGCCGAAGCATGGATCCTGAGGATTGGTGTAAAGGAGAACAACCGGAGGGCGGGCGCTGGCACTGCGCTCCTGGCAGCAGTAATCGATGCACTCTACACACATCCCATACAAACCATCCGGCTCTCTGTCTCCCCCGGCAATCAGCCAGCCCTGAGTCTCTATAGAAAACAGGGATTTGTGCAGGAAAAATTTATTCAATCCTATTTCGGGCCTGGCGAAGACCGGATTATCATGAAAAAAGAGCGGGATTAAGATGTATCCTGGAATTTTCAGTACTGTATCTCTGGTCAGGGAAGTTTGCTGTACGCTTTCTGTGCAAGGCTGACGAGAGTTGTATAATCAGCCTCCGGTCCTGTCATCCGGATTACCTCGAGGATTTCTCCTTTCGAAAAGATAATCTCCGCAAAGTCCTGCCGGGCAGTTCCCCCGGCAGAACCGGAACCCAGTGGATTCAGGTCACCTGATTCCGGGACTATGAGGGTATTTACCGTTCCTGAGAATGCCCGGCTGTAACTGCCGAGTTGTGGGGAGGACAGGTTTGAAAATATCATAGTACTATCCGAACGCTCCTGTTGTTCAATAAGTTCAGCAATACCGGGACTGTTTTTTTCAGGATACCGGGTTATTGTCTGGAGAATCTCGTTGGAACCGCATTCTTCATTCAGGGGACAGGTGAAGCGTACTACATAACCCTGCTGCCAGCCGAGATCCCGCGCAACCTTCCCTACCTCAGAAATGTTTTTCATTCTGCTCTCGCTAAGGGTAAAATTTTCCGGGATTTCTGACAGGGCCAGGCCCAGTGATTCTAACCTTGCAGGAGCGGGTTCGGTTGTGGCAGGAACCGCTGTCCCGGTACGCCCGGTGCATCCGGCAGTAAGAATGAGAAAACAGACAAAAATTGCGAAGATCAGATACCGGGAATTTCTCATTCTTTACGATCATCCCGGATATTACAAAAATGTGTCCATCCCTTTCCTTTTTGATTTGTTCCCTCATCATCCGGGCACATTGCATTATTTCTGTTCCTGCTCCGAACCCCTGATACAATAATATGCTTTTTTGAGTCCCAGGACAGGCCTGACCGGACATGTCGGACAGAGGCATCCTTTTTTATCAAAGGTGCAGGTCGGGCTTTTTCCCGTTACACAGAACAAGCGTTCGTCTCCTCCCCGCATGCACTCATTATATGTCGGGCACGGTTCACAGATGCACCTGGCCCGGTTCTCAGCTATAGTTTTGCTCGTGTCGTCTGGCATACTATCCCGCTCGCTGCTCCGGTGTTCCGCACCATCAGGTTGAAGGTGCAGTTCCGGAGAGTTGGATCAATAACTAGATTATCGCGGGCTTCTTGATAATTAAATCATGCCTGCACCACTGGTTGGACGAAAATTTGGTGTCACTGTCATTCCACCGCTGGACCCTGAAAAACGAAAGGGAATTCGGGTGCTCGGGCTCTCGGGTTCGAGCCGACAGCAACCCGGAATGAGTAAATCCGAACGCCTCCTCCTCCGTGCGCTCAATGTATACAAAGAATATGGGTGCATGACCTCTTTTCTCAGGTTGAAAGATCTCAACATCCACGATTGCGAGGGCAACTATTCTGAAAACCCTGCATACTGTACCTATCCGTGCCAGAGCTCGCTCAAGTACGAAGATGACCAGATGCAACTTGTGTATGATGCAGTCCTCGCATGCGATATCCTGATCCTCGCGACCCCGATCCGCTGGAATAATCACTCAGCCATTGTCCAGAAATTTGTGGAGCGGATGAATGCCATTGAGAACCAGTATTCCTGGTTCGGGAACCGGATGATCAACAACAAAGTCGCTGCCATGATCATTGTCGGCCATGTAGACGGAGTGCAGCATGTAGCGGGCAATCTCATGAATTTTTTTGCGTGGCTTGGGTTCCACACCCCGGAAGTTGCCATCGCATCCTGGGTCGGGGAGAACGATGAAGATACCACCAAAGACTGGAATCAGATTGAGAGTAACCGGTACACACGGGAGGACCTCAGCAACCTGATCACAAGCGCGTTAAGGCTTGCCTACGCCCTCAAGCACCACACAGCAGAAGAGACCGGAGGGACCGGATGAGAAATACACTAAAATTTGACTTTTACCCGGGTTATTGTAGTTATCATCATCGAGGAAATGCAAGGGATGGCAAAAAATGAATTTTTTTGTTGTCGTGCGAGTATTCAGACCCGATTACCATGAAATAACCTAAGAGTATCATCGGGCAGGAAGGTGGATGTTTCCCCTGTCACTGATCTCGTCGCAATTCATTTCCCATGCCGGTAACTTCCCGATAATAACACATCCAATAGTTACGAAAACCGGCCTGAACACTACAGGCTCTTTCCGACCCGAACGCAGAGGTTTTGCGGTTCTTTTCTGGTCGTGCATCTGAAAAATAAATTTATTTTTGAAATATGACTTTTTTTATCCGGGTCGCTATCTGGTCTCCTGAACGCATTCCGGTGAATTCCGGGTCAATCAATAGTAAAATGCCATGCGCCGGTGCCGTGCCACCTTTATTATTTCATCAGAACAGGTAATCGATTGAGGATTCTTAAGAATGGTATCATCAATGCCGAAACCCGGCAGGGTACTTTCAAAATGCCTGAACTGCGGGGTTAGTTTCAGCATCAATAAAGCTGAATACGTTATCCGGATACAGAAAAACGAGCAACCGGGCCTGTTCCATCAGCGAAAGTGCATGGACGAATACCGGGAATCCCATAAAGCGGCAAATGGAATGAGGCAGCGAATACTGGAACTCAACAAACGGGGGAAACAATAAATTTTTTTGCAGCCTGTTTTTGCAGCCAGTGACCGGACTTCGGGGAAAGAAAAATCTGTTCTGTAGAAATCATGCTCTTTAGAAAACTAAAAGAGGGGACCGGTATCGGATAGTGATAAGGCCACGGGCGCTCACCGCCTCGTCGGGGCTCGCCCCGTGGAGCATGGCTGTAGATCGTACTTCGGCAGCGTAAAAGAAAAATCCAACCGCTCAATAGGGTTCAAGAGCCCTGCCCCTTTGGGCTTCCTCTCCCTTTGGGGGAGAGAGGGGGTCACCCTCGCAATTTCCATGCCAGCTCAAAAAACAAAGAAGGGATCTAACACAGAACCGAAAAATCTGTTTTCCCATGCAGGAGAATACTTCCTCATATCATTCGTTATCATTTTGGATCCAGGCAATATATTGAGGTAAAGCGAGCAAAAAAGTCATATTCGCATGACAGAAGTGTTTGGAGTGAATTTGTATCCTGATGCAAAAAACACCTGTTTTTAATACTTCCAAAAAAAGATATTGATTGTCTGTATTCTGTCGTATTTTACGAAAAAATGTAAAAGTGGTTAAATTCCGTAGTAAGGTGAAAGATAACAACCATAAATACAAGGGATTTAAGAAAATGAAAACAATCAGACCCAGGAGATGGAAGTAACCATGTTTCCCCAGCGACGTATGAGACGATCCCGGTCCCGGAATATCCAGCCGCTCCTGTGTGAAATAACCTTATCGAAAAATGATCTCATCGCACCGCTTTTTGTCGATGAGACAATAACGGCACCCATGCCGATAAAATCGATGCCCGGCCAGTTCCGCTATCCAGTGGGTAGTGTTGCAAAAGCAGCAGCAGAGTTGTGGAAATGTGGGGTGCGGGCAATCCTGATCTTCGGTATCCCGAAAGTTAAAGATCCATCTGGCTGCTCGGCCTTTCATCCGGAGGGTGTAGTACAACAGGCAGTCTCCATCATCAAAGCAGAATTTAAAGAGATGGTCGTCATTACCGATGTCTGCGCCTGTGAGTATACCGACCATGGTCACTGCGGGATTGTCGGGGACACACGGAATGGCCCTGACCTGCTCAATGATCCATCACTTGAACTGATGAATAAAATTGCCATAAGTCATGCGGAGAATGGGGCTGATATCGTAGCCCCATCGTGCATGCTCGATGGTATGGTCGGTTCCATCCGTAGTGCACTTGATGATGCCGGCTTTGAGGATGTCCTGATCATGTCTTATTCGACAAAGTTTGCCTCTGCCCTCTATGGACCATTCCGTGAAGCGGCAGATTCAGGGTTCACCTTCGGTAACCGCTCCACATACCAGATCCATCCCGGCAACAGCCGGGAAGCAATTTTAGAATCGCAGATGGATGCTGATGAAGGAGCCGACATCCTTATGGTGAAACCGGCTGGGTTCTATCTCGATATTCTTGCAGAGATCGCAACGCTGGGTCTGCCAGTCGCCGCCTATCAGGTAAGTGGTGAATATGCGATGATCAAATGTGCGGCAGAACATGGCTGGATCAGGGAAAAGGAAACTGTGCTGGAGAGCATGACATCCATGAAGCGTGCCGGGGCTGCACTGATCATCACCTATTTTGCGGGCGACGTCGCCAGGTGGCTGGATGAAAAGCAGTGACTTGTTTGCCACCGCAAAGACCCTGATGCCCGGCGGTGTCAGCAGTCCTGTGCGGGCAATTAAACCCTACCCGTTTTATACTTCACATGCGAACGGGTCGCATATCACGACTGTTGACGGCCCGGTACTTATTGACTGCTGCATGGCATACGGTCCACTAATCCTCGGACATGTCCATCCCCAAATCAGAAAAGCCATCGAAACACAGCTGAAAAATGGATGGCTTTACGGCACTCCCGCCCCCCATGAACCTGCTTTTGCAAAGATGATTGTCGCTGATCATAAGAGCATGGATATGGTGCGGTTTGTATCAAGCGGTTCTGAAGCGACAATGGCTGCAATCAGACTTGCACGCGGTTTTACCGGAAAAAAAGATATTGTAAAGATCGAGGGTGGGTTCCATGGGGCTCATGATGCGGTGCTGGTCAAAGCCGGATCGGGTGCAGCAACAATGGGTGTACCGGATTCTGCGGGTGTGCTTGCGGATCTGGTAGCCCATACACGGCAGGTGCCGTTCAATGATCCTGAAGCGCTGGAATCACTTCTTTCAGCACATACTGATGTTGCAGCACTCATCATTGAACCGGTTCTTGGCAATATCGGACCCATAGTCCCTCAGGAAAACTACTTAAAAGATATCCGGGAGATCACCCGGGCACACGATGTACTCCTTATTTTTGATGAAGTTATCACCGGTTACCGGCTGGGAATTGGTGGAGCACAGGAGATGTATCGCGTAAATCCGGATCTTACTACGCTGGGAAAAATTATTGGCGGAGGACTTCCCATCGGTGCATTCGGAGGAAGACGTGAGATCATGGAACTGGTTGCACCGAATGGTCCGGTATACCAGGCTGGTACATTTTCGGGTAATCCACTCTCGCTTACCGCTGGTATCGCGACCCTGCAATGGCTGCATGACCATCACAACATCTACCAGGATCTCGATGATAAGACACGGGCACTGGAAGAGTCGCTGGAAGGAACGACCAATGGTTCTTTTGTCCGGCTCGGATCGATGTTCAAATGGTTCTTCCGCAATGAGCCACCGAAAAACTACCTCGAGGTAAAGGAGTGTGACACTGAATCATTCGGCAGGTTCTGGAAGAGGATGCTGGAAGCAGGTATTTTTCTCCCCCCTTCGCAGTATGAAACAAACTTCCTTTCAGCAGCGCACAGCGATCAGGATCTGACAACTATTGCCCAGGTGTATACACAATGTCTATCAAAATAGGAACCCGTGGGAGCAAGCTGGCGCTCGCCCAGGCATCAACGGTCTGCAAAAAGTTATCCGCTCTCGGCATCGATGCCGAACAGGTAATCATTAATACCCAGGGAGATGCCTCAACGGTAGTACCGCTTCACGAAATTGGGGGGCAGGGTGTATTTGTACGGGCTCTTGATGAAGCGATCCTTGCCGGGGAGATTGATTGCGCCGTGCACAGTATGAAAGACATCCCAACGTTCCGCCCGAGCGGGCTCGTTACTGCAGCCGTCCTCAGGCGTGATTCAGCAGCTGACTACCTCGCTTTCAGGGGATCCCTGGAAGATGTCAAGGTGATTGGAACCTCGAGCACGCGCAGGCGTGCCCAGCTGCTTCGCCATGATCCTGAAATATCCGTAAAAGATCTCCGGGGCAATGTCGATACCCGGATCCGGAAGCTGACAGCGGGGGAATTTGATGCCATCCTGTTAGCAGAAGCCGGACTTACCCGGCTTGGTATCCGTATTCCGGGGATGCGTTTTCCCCTGGAAAAATTTGTCCCGGCACCCAACCAGGGAACGATTGCAGTTGTCAGCCGGGCCGACCCTTCATTGATGGAAGGACTTTCCAACCTTGACCATTCGCAGACCCGCACCGATGTGGCTATAGAACGGGCAGTGATGGAACAGTTGGGCGGCGGATGTTTTACCCCGCTGGGCATCTATTGCCGGGAAGGGCACCTGATCGCTGAAGTTCTCTCACTTGACGGGGCTCGCACCGAGAGAATAGAAACGGATGTGCAGAATATTGAACAGGCACGCGAACAGGGGAGACAACTTCATGCCCGGGCAAAGGATCTGATTGACGATGCATATCAAAAACTGGGGATAAAGGCATGATCGGTAAAGTATACCTTGTGGGAGCCGGTCCCGGGGGAGAGGCACTTCTCACCCTGCGGGCAAGACAGGTAATCGATACTGCTGACGTCGTATTATTTGACCAGCTCCCCGGCGAGGAGATCCTTGCATCGCTCCCCACAACTGCCGAAAAGATTGACTGCGGCAAATACGGGGGGAAGCACACCCTGGAGCAGGACGAGATAGAAGCCCTTATCGTCGACCGGGCGAAACAGGGCATGACCGTAGTCCGGCTGAAAGGCGGCGATCCGTTCCTGTTCGGGAGAGGGGGAGAGGAACTGGAAGCTGTCCGCAGCGCCGGCATCCCGGTTGAGATGGTGCCGGGAGTGAGCAGTGCACTGGCTGTCCCGGCATCGGTAGGAATTCCCCTCACGCACCGGAAATATGCGTCACAGGTCACGATTCTCACGGGCAATGAAGACCCGACCAAACCCGAACCGGCACTTGACTGGCAGTTGCTTGCAAGGAGCCAGGGCACCATCGTGATCCTTATGGGTGTGGCTAATCTTGGTAAAATTGCCGATGTACTGATCCGGAACGGCAAGGCAGGGAGTACCATGGTAGCAATTATCGAGCGGGGACTACGCAAAGACCGGCGTGTGACTACCGGGTCTCTTGCAACCATCGCTGACGCTGCTATAAAAAAGAGTATTCAGCCTCCTGCGGTAATCGTTATCGGCGATGTAGTGAAGTTATACAATCCGGATACTCCGGACCTGATACCTGTTGAGGGAGGAAGGGTATGATTGAACGTGTCGATAAATTTGAAAAGATGGTCTATGCGGTTCTTATGGCCCTGCTTATGCTTGTGATTGTAATTGCCATAATCGATCTCGCCTGGCTCCTCTATCGGTCTCTGGTAGTGACCAGCCTGTATTTGCTGGAAACCTATGAACTCATTGCCGTCCTCGGGGCTTTCCTGCTGGTGTTAATCTGCATTGAACTGCTGGATACCATCAAGGCGTACTTCAAGGAAAATACAATCCATGTGGAAATTGTCATACTCCTTGCTATCATTGCAGTTGCACGGAAAGTAATTCTCCTTGATCCTACGGGTATGACCGGGATTGAGTTCGGGGTTGAAATGATGGGAATCGGAGTAATTGTGATCAGCCTCGCTGCAGGATATTATGTCCTCAAGAAGGCAGGGATCTCGATTGGGCCGGGTAAACCAGAGGAGAAATAATAACTGGTCTGATAGGAAGATCTTCTTATTTTTGGCTTACAGAGAATTCCATTATTATTGATTTGAAAAAAATGCATGCAAGGAGTAAAAGCGGCGGGGATTGAACCTGTCAGCTGTTCATCCACTGACATTCACTAAAATGATGGCTCAGTTACATTTTTTCAGCTATCAGCCTTACATGAATGCCGTAGCGGCGGGAGTGAACCCCGTCAGGTGTATCAGGTCGTAGTTGAACATTTTCACTAGAAAAACTCGTAATGCTCCAGAGAAAATGCGCAGTAGTCCTTTTATCACACTATCCATCCCGGTGCATAGATGATTCATGTCCGGTTCCTTCCAGTATTGGATTCCCTTCTGGCGGATCAGTGATTTAAAAATTTTTAAGAAAAAACCTCCTTCCCCCGACGATGCGTCCAGAGAGGCACCTGACGCAAGCGGTTGATTTTCTTTTGGATACAGGCATAGATGTTCCATGGATCCCAGACGGTGAGCGCCCTGCATCACATCCAATTCGGCATCTTCATGTCTAAAGGCATGCTTTCTCAGAGCATTTTTTTTAATTTTTATTTAAAGCATTAAAAAAAATTCCTTCACTTCACTTTTTCTCCCATATCCTTCCGGATGCTTTGCCCCGCAAGAAAACCGGTTGAAAAAGCTGCCTGAAGATTGTATCCCCCGGTATCACCATCAATGTCCAGCACTTCACCGGCAAAATAGAGACCGGGTATAATTTTTGATTCCAGGGTTTTCAGATTCACGCCGTCCAGCGCAACCCCGCCGCGGGTCACCATCGCAACAGAAAAACCGCCAGGTGCCTCAACAGTCAGCGGGAATTGTGTGCAGTTGGTGATCAGGCGCGATCGTTGTTCAGAAGAAAAATGATTACACTTGAGATCGTCTGGTATCCCCGACAGATTCAGAAGTTTCCGGTTAAGGCGTTCCGGGATCGGGTACGCAGCAAGTATGGTGCTGATCTGCCAGCTCCTGTTTTCCCCGACACGTTGCAGGAGGTCAGCAGCAAACTCCTCACGTTTCAGGGTTCCCACAAACGAGAGTTTAATGACGTCCTCGGGGAGAATGTCCCTTGAAGCATCAAGGATGCCCGGCCCTGATAACCCAAGGTGCGTGAACAGGACATCCCCGGTGTGGTCCGCAACCTTTTTTCCTGCCCGCCAGACTGAGAACTGCATGTGCTCAAACGAGATACCGGAGAGTGCTGCAAACGGATAATTCCTGATCAACAGGGGAGTGAGTGCGGGTGCAATTTCTGTCAGCGGTTGTCCCAGTGATGCAGAAATCCGATACCCGTCACCCGTAGATCCCGTCTTTGGATAGGATGCACCACCGGTTGCAATGACCAGCCGCGGAGACAGATAGGTTGTTTTCTGAGTTACTATTTCGAACCCTTCAGCAGTCCGGGTGACACCGGTTACCGGCTCGCCGCAATGAAGATCGACATCCCGGTCTTTGCATTCCTGTATGAGGAGGGCAAGAACATCTGCTGACCGATGAGTTTCCGGAAACACTTTCCCGTTCTCTTCCGTCATCATTTCAAGCCCTCGTTTGCGGAAGAATCCGATGAGATCCCGGTTGGTAAAACCGAACAACGCAGGTTTTACCTGTTTTCCCTGTTCACCATAATGAGAAAGGAAATCACGCATTTCACCGCTATGGGTTATATTACATTGCCCGGATCCGGAGAGGAGGAGCTTTGCACCGGGATCAGGGTTTTTCTCCAGCAGAAGGACACGATATCCAGGGCCTGAAGCATGGATCGCACAAAACAATCCTGCCGGTCCTGCTCCAATCACCACAATGTCATGCTGTTCATGAGATTTCATCTTAAAATACAATAGGGTTCATTTGTTTAGATATATCGTCATTGCGTGCGGTAAATGAAAGATTATTAATAATAACATCTGGATAAAAAGATACAGATGGATAAGGAAAAACCAGGGGAAGAAAAAAACCATCCGGATACACTTCGGGAATATCAGGAGAAGTACCGTATCCTGAATGAGATTATTCCCCTTGGGGCATTCCGGCTCGGTCCCGCCCCGGATTATCGCGTCGTATCAGCAAACCGGATGTTTCCTCAGATGCTGGCGTTTGATTCGGAGGATACTATGGATGGGATTTCAATGATAGATCTCATGATCGACCCCGCTCAATGGCAGCAGATTGAAACGGATCTCATCCGGGATGGATCGGTTACCCAGCGTGAACTGCAGCTGAAGCAAAAGGAAGGTTCTGGAATTCTGGTGGCGCTCAATGCCCGGGTTGTGCCCGGAAGCGACGTTCCGATTGCATGGATTGACGGTGTAGCAGAAGATGTGACTGAACGTAAGGTGCTCGAGATGGAGATGCACTATCACGAAGCAGAAGTGAACCGTTATGCTCTTGCTCTCACGCGGGCAAACGAAAAACTGAACCTGCTCTCGAGCATTACCCGTCACGATATCCTCAACCAGCTGACAGCACTTTCCGGGTACCTGGAGCTGATGGGTGAAGAGCCCAAAAACCCGCAAATCCAAAAATATATCGACATCGAGAAAAGAATTGCCCAAACCATTAAAAAACAGATCCAGTTCACAAAGGATTATCATGAGATTGGCGTCCAGTCCCCCCAATGGTATAATGTAAAAAAAACAATTGAGAGTGCGACTGCACCTCTTCTTCTTCCCCAGGGGACGCTCTTGGTCGGTATCGAAAATATCAGTATCTATGCAGATCCTCTGCTTGAGAAGGTATTCTATAATCTTGTCGAGAATGCACTCCGGTATGGCAAGGAGCTGCCCAGGATTACGTTCTCCTCAATTCTTCAGGGTGACAGTATCACAATCATCTGTGAAGATAATGGGGAAGGGGTTCCCGAAGAATTCAAAGAGGCGATCTTCAAACGGCAATATTTCAAACATACCGGCTTCGGACTCTTTCTCTCCCGGGAGATTCTGGGTATCACCGGCCTCTCGATTCGCGAGACGCGGTAAACCAGGCAAAGGAGCGCGGTTTGAGATCATGGTACCGCCGGGATATTTCCACATCGAAGATCAGGCCGGTTGATACAGGAGCTGTTCAACCCATCACGGATTCGGACGCATTTTTTCTGGTGCAATAGCCTTAACCTGTACCAGCACCAACCCCGGAATACTCATGGTCGATGAACGCGAAAAGAAGGTCATCCTCCTTGTCGCATGCCTTGCCTCATTCCTCGTCCCCTATACCGGATCATCCATCACCGTCGCCTTACCGGCCATCGCAGCGCAGTTCAACGCGGATGCGGTTACACTGGGCTGGATTACCTCTGCATACATCGTTTCTGCCGCTCTTTTTATCGTGCCGTTTGGCCGTCTTGCTGACATCATCGGGCGTAAAAAAATCTTTGTACTGGGTATCCTGATCTTCACGATAGCATCCCTTGCATCTGCACTGGCTCCCACTGCAGGAATCCTGATTGCCGCCCGGTTCATCCAGGGAATCGGGGGTGCAATGCTCTTTGCCACGTCAGTTGCGATGGTGACACAGGTCTACGGGCCGGGCGAACGCGGCTGGGCTCTCGGGATCACCATCGCGACCGTGTATGCCGGTCTCTCCATTGGCCCGTTCCTCGGGGGTATTCTCACGGATCATTTCGGGTGGCCGGCGATCTTCCTGATCAATGTGCCGCTTGGACTTGCCACAATTGCCCTGACGCTGAAGGGTGTTTCGCATGAATGGGCGGATGCAACCGGTGAGCGTTTTGACCTGTATGGGTCGGTTGTATATGGGATTATGATATTCGGTGCTATTTTCGGGATGCTCCTGCTTCCTGATCCTGCTGCGGGACTTTGGATTTTTACGGCTGGATGCACTTTTGCCATTTTTATCTGGTGGGAAAAACGCTGCACCAGTCCGCTCCTCGATCTCACCATCTTTTCAGGCAACCGCACATTCCTGTGTTCCAATATTGCAGCAATGATCAACTACGGTGCAACTTTTGCTGTGGCAGTCCTGCTCTCGCTTTACCTTCAGTACATACGGGGATTTTCCGCAGAAACTGCAGGGTTCATCCTTGTTGCCCAGCCGGTTATCCAGATGATCTTTTCACCCGTTGCAGGAAAACTTTCAGACAGGATTGAACCCCGGATTGTTGCAACGGTTGGCATGGCAATCACTGCACTCGGGCTCTCATTTTTTATTTTCCTCACTCCAGTAACTCCACTCTATGCAATCATCATCAGCCTGATGATTCTTGGCTTTGGGTATGCACTCTTCTCATCGCCGAATACCAATGCGATCATGAGTTCCGTCGATATCCGCTATCTTGGGATCGCATCCAGTATGGTCGCAACAATGCGATCGCTCGGGCAGGTGCTCTCTATGGCGATCGCCATGTTCTGTTTCTCGGTTTTTATCGGGAGTGTCGCCATCACCCCGCCAGTGTATCCCGCACTCCTTACCAGTATAACTGTTGCATTCCTGATTTTTACGTGCCTCTGTATTGCAGGTGTCGGGATATCGTACGTGAGGGGTACTATACATAAACCATAACTGCACATCAATTGTTGATCCCGGTGAGTGCAATAAATGATAATTTTAATAAAAAAAGAGTATTCAGGGATCTAGACGTGATGGCCTTTGGCTTTTTTTCGCAGGGCCTCAGTATAATGATGGCGCAGTTCCGCAGTTTCTTCCGGTGAGAAATCGGTTTTCTTTGTCGTGTGGAGGTGTTTTTCCATCTGTTTTACAATATGTTCTGCTTCAAGGTAATGTTCAACTTCCAAGTAGGCCGGTGCTTTGACCACCTCGTGGGCATGCCCGCAGACTGGGCAGAATTTCCACTTCTGGAAATGATCCACGTAGGTGAAAGTTCTGCAGGATGGGCACCGGATGATGAGGTACATGACAAAGAGGTGATGCGTGTTATCCTGATAAAAATATATCGGCTGACTGTTATAATTACTGCCCTGTCGAATTCCCTTTGCATGAAATACAAAGTACATGTACTACAAGGAAGAGGACTATATCTGTTCTCCAGAACTTTTCCCTGCGTTACGTTTAAAATGGGCTGTTTTTATCGTTATCATATCAGGGGCCTCAATACAGGGTTAAAACCCTGGTGAGTGTGTTTTGTCCAGAGTTGTTATTACCGGAAAAAAGATTTTTTTAAAAGGTCACCGCTAGAGATAAAGAGAATTTGCAACCGGGATGCTTACCGAAACTCCTTTATCATCGGATCGTCTCATAGAGCTGTTACTATGGAGCAGATTCAGGTCATGGGTGTGCAGGGGCTCCCCCTCATTCATGCAGGTGACGATATTGCGGCGATGATTTGTGAAAGGGTGTCGCTGCAGGATGGCGATATTCTCTGCATTGCATCGACGATATACTCAAAAGCAAAAGGCTACACAAAATCTCTCGCATCCATTAAACCCTCAGAACGGGCGAAGCGGCTCGCAAACCTGAACGGCGAAGACCCCCGGTTCGTTCAGGCTGTGCTTGATGCATCGTCAGATATTATCATGGAACACCCGTTCATCCTCTCGGAACTTGCCTTTGGCCATATCGGTGTCCGGGCAGGCGTCGACCAGAGCAATATCGAGGATGGGATGGTGATCTTCCTGCCACCGGATCCGATGAACGCTGCGCAGGAACTACGAGAGCATATCAGAAACCTGGTTTCCCGGGATGTTGGTGTTATCATCACAGACACCTGCGGCAGATCATTCCGACGCGGGCAGACCGGTAATGCAATCGGGTGGAGCGGGTTCTGTGCGATACGGGATTTCCGGGGAGATACCGATCTATTCGGACATGTACTCAAGATAACCGAAGAAGCAGTAGTGGATGAGATTGCCGGCTTTGCAAACTTTGTCATGGGCGAGAGCAACAATGGTGTCCCGGCAGTTGTCTTCCGCAACTGCCCGAAATGGTCAGGTCATGACAATCTCTATTTCCGGAATGATGAAGATATCACAAAACGTGTGCTGAAAAAAGAATGGTGTCATTGATTGTTGACAAAAAAATGATGTTTATTAACGGGAAAATTATAATTGTGTGCCGTACATGATATCCAGGATCAAAATGATGATACCAACCGCTGCTGCGACTGCCATCACCGTTACAGGACTGATATGAACAGCCCGCCGGTCTTCACTCTCGTAATAGTTGACGAGACCAGCTGATGAGAGTAATCTGCCACCTTGTTTCTTTGCCATGCAAATATATTTCATTTTTCAATATATAAAGGAGAGTTACGGCGTATGAAAAACATCCCTCTCATGATTTCCGGACAAGCATTTGTTGGTGAGGATCTTGCACTATGACCGGTTGATATTGTCATTGAGGGCGGTATCATCACGGCAATAGAAGAAAATCCAAAGGCACCCGGGATATGGATCTGCCCCGCTTTTTTTAATGCGCATACACATCTCGGGGATACCATTGCAATGGACTGCGGGATACAAGGGAGATCTCGTGTCTCTGGTCACTCCCCCCGATGGACTGAAACATCGCCTGCTGGCCGCTGCATCACATCAGGATCTGGTCGGGGGCATGCGTGCAAGCATGCTGGGGATGATTGCCGGTGGCACGGCCGGGTGTGCAGATTTCCGTGAAGGAGGGATTACAGGAGTATCAGAACTCAGAGAAGCAGCCTGAGGGGTTGTTATTCCATCCGCTCATTTTCGGGCGTGACGGGGGTGAAGCAGTTGCCGATGGACTTGGGATCAGCAGCACCCGGGACATACCGGGTGCTGATACACTGGCAGGAGAGACACATCGGGCAGGAAAAAAAATTGCCCTGCATGCCGGTGAACGGGACTGCTGCAGATGTTGACGATGCACTCGCTCTTGACCCGGATCTTCTCATTCACTGCACTCACGCAACAAAAAAGCAACTCCGCGAATGTGCGGACAGAAAGATTCCGATTGCAGTCTGTCCACGATCCAACTGGGCACTCGGTGTTACTTCATCAGCACACCACCCGCCCCTGCAGACTGATGCAGGATCTGGGGTGCAAAATTGTCCTCGGTACAGACAATGTGATGTTTGTACCTCCGGATATGTTATCTGAAATGGCATTTACTTCCGCAGTATACCGGATTGATCCCCAAATCCTGCTGCGTGCTGCAATCCAGGGATCTGAATTGACCGGGACCTCATTTTTTATCCGGACAGGTGTGAGGGCAAATCTGTTCACGATAGATCCGGCACAATCCTCTCTTCATTTCAGCCGCGATCCGGTTACTTCCATCATAAAAAGGGCCTCTTTTTGCCAAATAGGCCATAACGTTTTTAATTTGTAAATCCAATAAAAGAGGCATGTTTGTTGTGGGTGATTCCAGTGTTTACTAACATACTTGTCGCACTTGATGGATCGGAGGTAAGCCAACGCGCGCTTATCCGGGCCGCAGATGAAGCGAAATTATGGAATGCAAATCTCCATGCTATATATGTAGTAGAAACTGGACTCTTCTCTTCCCTCCCCCTGGATAATACCGTTGAAATCATGTACAGTGTGCTCGAAAAAGAGGGGAATGAGGTGCTGGAGAAAGCAAAAAAGTTCGGAACTGACAAGGGTATCACCGTCTTCACTCACATGGAACAGGGACATGCCGGAAGCGAGATCGTTTCTCTTGCAGAACGGGAAAAAGTTGACCTTATCATCGTCGGTTCTCATGGCAAGAGTAATTCCGACCGCCTGCTTATTGGCAGCGTCAGCACATTTGTTGTTACCCACAGCACAGCATCGACCATGGTGGTGAGATCATAACAGAGATGGTTGTCAAAGACTACATGACGTCTGACGTAGTTCACGTCGAAATCCCGGGAAACCGTGACGATGTCCTAAAAATACTCAAGCGAACAGGAATTTCCGGTGTTCCCGTAATCAAGAACAATAAGATCGTTGGCATCATAACGCGAAAAGATCTGTTGAGGAAACCTGAAGAGATCCAGCTCGGGCTCCTGATGACGCCCAAACCCATCACCATTAAACCGGATACTGATATCCGTGAGGCCGCCCGTATCCTGATCACCCGCCGTATCCGAAGGCTCCCGGTGGTGGAAGATGGTCACCTGGTCGGTCTTCTCTCTGTTGCAGATCTCATGCAGGCAATCGCCAAGCTCAAGATAAAAGACGAGATCAAGGATAAGTATACCAGCCTGACATTCGCACTCTGGGAAGAGACACCCCTCCCGGTTGTCGGGAGAGTCATGGAAATCTCCGGTGTCGATGCAATTCCCATCCTTGATGCCGAGAACCGGCTGCAGGGTATCATCTCTGAGAGAGACCTCATCCGGAGTTCCAGTATAGAAGACAGTGTCGGTGTAAGCGATTTCTCCAATGGCACTGACGATGATGAATGGACCTGGGAAAGTATCCGGGACAACCATACAATCAGCTTCGGTATCTCAAAAGTCCAGCTCCCGAACCGCCCGGTAAAACTTGCCATGGTGAAGAATGTCCTCGCTGTTCCGGTAAATGCAGAAGTAAGTGAGTGTGCACTCAAGATGCGCCGTGCACGGGTAGACCAGATTCCGGTAGTGAACGGGGATAAACGTCTTGTTGCAATGCTCTATGACCGGGACCTTATCCGGGCTCTCTGCCAGGATCCGACAGAATAAAAACCTTTAAATTTCTCCATATCATTTAATAGCACAAAGCGCTTTTAAAAAAGGATTTTGGCGTTTATTTGTTTTTGAGGTGTCAATATGCCTGAACAGTACCAGGAGTCCATGAAAGGGACGACAACCATTGGTCTCGTTTTTTCCAGTGGTGTGATTCTCGCGACCGAGAAAAGGGCGACCATGGGCTACATGATCGCAAGCAAGAAAGCAAAAAAAGTATACCAGGTTGCAGACCGGATCGGTATGACGACCGCCGGGGGTGTAGGTGATGCCCAGCAGCTCGCACGAATCCTGACCGTGGAGTGTAATCTTTATCAGATTCGCAGGTCACGTCCGATCACGGTTGGAGCAACAGCAACGCTGCTCTCGAATTACCTGAACCAGAACCGGTACTTCCCGTACTATGTCCAGCTCCTTGTGGGCGGGATTGATGAGACCGGCCCGAGCGTCTACTCTGTAGATGCAATGGGTGGTGCCACAAAGGAAGAAGAGATCGTTGCAACCGGATCTGGTTCTCCGATGGCGTATGGTGTGCTTGAGGACCGGTTTCTGCCAAAGATGAGTGAAGACGAGGCAATCGACCTTGCAATCCGGGGGCTGAAATCCGCAATGAAGCGGGATGCAGGATCCGGTGAAGGTATCCACGTCGTCGTTATCACAAAAGACAAGTATGAGGAGTTAAGCGAGGACAAGCTCAAAAAGTATCTTGCCAAAACTCCTGCATGATCTTTTTTTATTAGGATGACTTTTTTATGCTGATTGAAGAACGGCTCAAAGAGCTTAAAGACAAGATTAATGAAAAAGTGCCTCAGGGCATTACGGTGACGCAGGTTGAATTCGAAGGACCCGAACTGGTTATCTATACTGACGACCCGAAACGTTTTGCAGACGAAGCGGACTTAATCAAGATTCTCGCCCGCGACCTGAGGAAGAGGATTGTGGTCCGGCCCACAATACTGGAAGATCCGGAAAAAGCATACAATGAGATCAAGTCTGTCGTACCGGACACTGCCGGGATCACCGATATCTTTTTTGATGCGGATACCGGCGAAGTCCTGATTGAGGCGGAAAAACCCGGTGTTGTCATAGGTAAGAACGGTGCTACATTACGGGAAATCACCAAACATATAGGCTGGACACCCAAGGTTGTCCGGACACCCCCGATCGAAAGTTCGACGGTCAAACAGGTCCGGCAGTACCTCCGTTCAGTAAATGAGGAGCGCAAACAGTTCCTCCGCACAATTGGCAGGCGTATACACCGGGATATACCGGGAAAAGACGATACTGGCAAGGACACGATAAAAAAAGACCAGTGGGCCAGAGTCACTATGCTCGGGTGCTGCCGAGAAGTCGGGCGTGCTGCGTTTCTCCTTACGACCCCCAACAGCCGTGTACTGATTGACTGCGGGGAAAAACCGGACAACTCAAACGGTACTCCCTATCTCTATGTCCCCGAGATTCATCCCCTCGCCCAGCTCGATGCGGTCGTACTGACCCATGCTCATCTCGATCACTGTGCCCTTATACCTCTCCTGTACAAGTATGGCTACGAAGGCCCGGTCTACTCGACCCCGCCAACCCGCGACCTCTCGGCCATGCTCCAGCTCGATTACCTTGACGTAATCCACAAGGAAGACCGGAAAGTCCCTTACTCCTCCAATGAGGTCAAGACTTATATCCGCCATTCCATAACCCTTAACTACGGCAGCGTGACGGATATTGCACCTGATATCAAACTCACCTTCCACAATGCCGGTCATATCCTGGGCTCGGCAATTGCCCACTTTCATATCGGGGACGGTTTGTATAATATCGCATTTACCGGTGATTTCAACTACAGCAAGAGCCGCCTTTTCAATCCGGCGATCAACCAGTTCCCCCGGCTCGAAGCGCTCTTCATGGAAAGCACGTACGGGGGTTCCAATGATTTCCAGCCCGCCCGGTCCGATGCTGAGGCAAAGTTGTACGAGACTATTAATACCGTACTCTCCCGGGGCGGTAAAGTAATCATCCCGGCTTTCTCTGTCGGGCGGTCCCAGGAAGTAATGCTCGCTCTTGAAGAAGGGATGCGTCTTGACAAGATTCCGAAAGGGAAGATCTATCTTGATGGCATGATCCGTGAAGCAACGGCAATCCACACCACGTATCCCGAATACCTGAACACTGAACTCCGGAACCTGATCTTTCGCGAAGGTATGAACCCGTTTCTGGCCGAATGTTTCCAGCAGGTGGACAGTCAGGAACTGCGCGAAAAAGTGATGGGCGGAGATCCCTGCGTCATCATTTCGACCAGCGGTATGCTGAATGGTGGACCGGTAATGGAGTATCTCCTGAACCTTGCTCAGGACGAGAAGAATGCTCTGGTCTTTGTCGGGTATCAGGCAGATGGAACCTATGGGCGGCGTATCCAGAAAGGGTGGCGTGAGGTGCCTATGGGGCGCAAAGGTACCATTACCATCAACCTTGAGATTGTAACAATTGACGGTTTTTCCGGTCACTCAGACAGGCGACAACTGATGAACTTCATCGGCCAGATCCAGCCGCGTCCTGAGAAGATCTTCTGCATTCACGGCGACGAGAATAACACCATCGATCTCGCAAGTTCCATTTACAAACGGTATCATATCGAGACGCACTCTCCGATGAACCTTGAAACGTATCGTATGGTCTGACACCACCGATGAGGACATATCTCTCCCTCTTTTTTGGCATTTTTGCCGTGATGGCTCTTTCCAATGCCATTGTCCCGGTCCTCCCTGCCTATGCCGGGAGTTCTTCACTCCAGGCGGCCATCTACTCTGCTTATTTCCTGGGCGCATTTGCAAGCACGCTTCCGGGAGGCATACTGTCAGACAGGTTCGGCCGTGTTCCGATTATGCGGATCGGTCTTGCCATCACCGTCACGAGCGGACTCCTGTTGTCAGTTCTGGTCTCGCCATTTCCGGTAATTGTCGCCCGCATTTTTGAAGGAGTGGGGGCGGGGTTATTTGTGGCTGCTTCAATGTCGTACGTCAATTCACTTCCGGACCATGAAAAAAAGAGCGGATACTTCATGGCATTACTCAATGCCGGGCTCGTAGTCGGGGTGGTTTTTTCCGGGTGGCTGGCATCTCATCTTCCGTACCCTGCAGCCGGCATACTGGTGTTTGCAGGACTTTCCCTGATTCCTGCGGTTGCAAGTTTTTTTGTTCACGAGAAGTTTGCTGTTTCCTTCCCGGGGAATCATAACGCTCTCATCCCGCTCGTGAGGGAATACCGCTGGTTATGGTACTCAGCAGTGATCCTCATCGGTGTTACCGGCGTGGTTACTTCGCTCTACCCCAAATTTTCCGGCAATTCACCGGAAAGCGTCGGGATATGGATTTCCCTGATGAGTATCGCAACCATTGCCGGTGTACTGGTTGCATCCCGATTACCGTTACCTCCGGTTCTGACTATCCGCTGGTCTTCAATCCTGATGGTTATTGCGGTCATCGTTTCGTATTTCTCGCCGCTGGGATTTGTGATGATCGGGATATGTGCAGGTATTGTGATGATCGCCCAGATGAGATTTCTTGCACAGGTTACGGATCATCAGGGTGTCGCGATGGGGCTGTTCTCAACCACTACCTATCTGGGAATGGCAGCACTTCCATTTATTGCAGGCATTATCGCAGATTCTACCGGATTTTTTTCTGCTTTTTGCGTAACTGCCCTCTTTGCAGGAACTGTTTTTTTTACCATCGGGCGATGCGAATGCCGGCTGCAAAAAATCCTTTAGACCCGGATACAAAAAAACAATACATTCATCTGCGATTAAGGGAAATTTCGTCATGAGATTATGAGATTAAAAGCACTATTTCTGGTTTTTCTCATCGTCCTCCTGGTTATACCGGTGGTACAGGGAGAAGACGCTCTCGACTGGTATACAAAAGGTCAGTACGCTCTTGGATTGGGGAATTATGCTGAAGCCCTGACCAATTTCAACAATGCTCTTGCGCTTGACAAGAATTATGCGTCTGCCCTGTCAGGAAAAGCGGTTGCTCTGAACGGACTTGGAAACTATGATGAGGCAGTTATTGCAGCGGAAAAAGCAATTGTCATAAAACCTTCCGACCAGGTCGCCCTGAATGCACGGGCATTCGGCCTGCTCAAATCAGGACGGTATTCGGAATCAATAACTGCATATGATACGCTCTTTTCGGTGGGGTTTGTCCGTGCGGATGCCTTCTGCAACCAGGGGTATGCCTACCTGATGCTGAACCAATCTGAAAATGCAGTTATCTCCTATGAAAAGTGTACAACTATCGACCCGTCGAATCAGGATGGATGGAATCAGTAAGGGTCTCGCACTTATGAATCTCGGAAAATACCAGGATGCTCTGAATGCCTTTGACAAAGCAACAAGCATCACGGTCAAGAATGCTGAAATCTGGAACAACAAGGGATTAGCCTATGCAGCCCTCGGAAAATACCAGGATGCACTCCAGAGCTTTAACAAAGCGCTGGGATTAAAACCGGATTTTGCTGACGCACAAAAGAATAAGGAGAGCGTGATGGGAAAGGCACAGATCGTTACCTTTTCGGGGACTGTCACTCCGACAGCAACGGTAAGTCGTATCGGAACTCTTTTTACAACCGTGACACCTTCTTCGCTACCTACTGAGATCACACAACAGGTAACGGTTACCGGATCACCACAAAAAACCACAGTCCCAGTAGCAAAAAAGACGACATACACCCCGCTTTCCCCCCTCACAGCACTTGCCAGTATCTGCGTTGTTTGCGCGTTCGTGCTTGCCACAAACCGTACCAGGAAAAACCATTAATTTTTTGTTAAATTTTTGTTCTGCAGGAACAACATGCGGCGATTTTAAGTTCATTCTTCAATCAAAAAATCATACTTTATTCAAGGAATCTCCTTTGGGGGCTCCTCTGAGGCATTGCGGGAAAATAGTTTTTTTTGCTCTGGAGAAATCATGCTCTTTAAGAAACTCGAAGAGGGGACCGGTATCGGATAGCGATGGGGCCACGGGCGCTCACCGCCTCATCGGGGCTCGCCCCGTGGAGCATGGCTGTGGGATAGTACTTCGGCAACGTGGAGAAAAATCCAACCGCTCTTGGGGGTCAAGGGGGCTTGCCCCCTTGGGTTGCCTCCCCTCACTGGGGGAGAGTGGGGGTCACCCTCGCAATTTCCATGCCAACTCAAAAAACTCGAGGGGTTTTCTACAGAGCCGTTTTTTTTAAATTTTCTCGTTATCGAATCTTCGACGAACAAAGAAGTCATACCGGGCAGGAAAAATCGTCGCAAGCTCCAGGGACTTGCCTGTCACCAGGGTCGTTAGGAATGTAAAAATTCCTTATAGTGTTCACATTCCTAAAACACATTCTTAAAAGAGCTCGCTATGAATCTTTACCGGTATACGCTCTCATAATCCCCGCATACACCGCGGATGCTTTATTCAGGCTGTCAATTCTGACCCGTTCATTCACCGCATGAAGGCTCGAGATCTCACCGGGACCATATTCGATCACATTGAACCCGCAAAGACGGAGGTGCCGGGCATCGCTTGCCGCCCACTGGACAATCGGGAATACCGGTCCGCCGTGCACCCGCTCCACTTCTTTACAGGTGACCGTTACGAGACGGCAGGAAGGGTCAGTCAGTGATGGTTCATGAGTTGTCTGGGAAATGATTTCCCCGTAGGGAGCGTGAGATTTTATCTCTTCAACAAGCTCCGGGAGTGAACAATTCCACGGTACCCTGAGTTCAAGATCCAGGTTACAATGCTGTGCAACAACATTTGACTTCTCTCCTCCCTTTATGACTCCCGGGTTGTACATCAGTTTTTTCAGCACCTCCCTTACGTTAGGGATATGAAATTCCTCTTCAAGGACACCGGAAGAACGTTCAATGATCTCTTTGAGCCTCTCATCAACGGGATATTCCCGATTATGCATTGATTTTATACAATCGAGCAGGGAAAGTGCTTCCATAACAGCACTCACCCCAACCGCGGGGTAAAGCGACCCATGTGCAGGTGTCCCGGTGAATTTCATCTCGAGCCGGCAGAGACCTTTTTGTCCGATGCTTGGATGCCGGACCGGTGATGGTTCAGCAATCAGGCAGTCCGTGGGTTTGATCAATTTTTTGGCGAGAAGATACCGTATTCCCAACTGACCCCCGGTCTCTTCATCGCAGACAAACGCACATGTTGCGGGCAATTCGTTACCGTTTTCAACCATCATCCGGCAGGAGTCCAGCAGCGAAGCACACCCGCCCTTCATATCCGTAGCACCCCTCCCCCACACAAAACCGTCCCTGATTGTTCCGGAAAAGGGAGGGTATGTCCACCCTTCATCCAGTGCCGGTACGACATCCACATGCCCGCATAAAAGGAGCCGGGCAGGGGTTCCAGTGGTTATAAGATTATTTTCTCCTGTTCTGGTCCGGGTAATTTTCGATCCGATACCTAAGGTATCGAGAAACATTCTGATAAATTCAATAACTTCGGCTGTACGCCCGGGGGGATTTTCACTCCTGATTGCAATAAGTTCAGAGCAGATTCGGCTGACATCCATTCCGGGCACCTTTTCTGGTTTTTAGCATGTGGAACTATAAGATTTAAACAGAGTCGAGAGTGATGCATCTTCGTACAGGCTTTTTAAGAATTCCGATTCAAAAAATTCGTCTATAATTACATAGAAAAAGTCGATCGGTACCGGGTTTCTGCTGTCCGGGTCAAGCACAATCCGGAAACTCCGATAACCTGCCGGGTCTTCACTGTCGTAAATCATCTGCCAGAGAGAAGGCAAACGTGCAAATTTCTCCGGGCGGTTTTCCTTAAGCCAGATCACAAATCCGGGAAATTTCGCACGATCCCCTTTTTTCTCTTCATCGATACGCCACCGAAGGTATTCTGCGCCCATGATATTTTTTGGTGACAGGATATTGAAGGTGTAGATCCCGGCAGTGTAGTCGATATGGGCAAGGGAATCAACAAAGTAAAAATAGAGCACTTTGTTGAACTGGCCGGGGTCCTGGAGAATCAGGGTTTTCTCATACAGATAGGAAAGCACCGACATGTACTCATTTTCTTCCATATCTTCTTTGTTCGTGCCGGAGTTGTAAATAATTGTTGCAGCCGGACATAAAAATCCGATATGGGTTCATACTATCGTCTGCGATGAATGCAGGTGCTATTATTTGTAATAAGGTTCCCGCAGTGATACTGCTTTTTCGAATAATGCTTCGAGTTCCGCACCCTGCTTTCCCCTGATGTCGATGTGGTTATCGGTGCGCAGGAGACAGGGCTTGAGTTTGCCGTCAGAAGTAACCCTCAGGCGGTTGCAGAAAGCGCAGAACTCTGTGTTATGGAGCGGGCGGACGACCTCAACCTCTGCACCGTCAAGACAGTATTTTTTCCGGTGGTGCATCCTCCGGGTGATAATCTGTTTTGAGCGAAGAGCAAGAGAATCTTCCAGCCCGTTTAAGTCCCCGTGGTAGGTACAGTCATTGAAATGCATCAGTTCAATCAGCTGGAGCACAAGATTCCGGTTATTCCGAACATAGGAAAGAAAATTATCGATCTCATCATCGTTGACACCTTCCAGCACAACCATGTTCAGCTTGACCGGTGTAAGCTCTGCTTCAAGGGCAGCATCAATGCCCGCAAGTACGTCACTTAAACAATCAATCCCGGTGATCTTTTTGTAAGTTTCATGGTTCAGACTATCGAGGCTGACATTAACTCTCCTGAGACCAGCATCTTTAAGAGCAGATGCAGATTCAGCAAGGAACGTACCGTTCGTGGTCAGCGAAGATTCCATGCCACGGGGTACAGATCTTATAATATCAATGAGATCGGGGCGGAGTAATGGCTCCCCTCCGGTAAATTTTACGCTGCGGATATCAAATTTTTCAGCAACCCGGAGGACTTCGGCGATCTCCTCCGCAGACATCTGATCCCTGGGAGATTTTTCCCCCTCTTTATGACAGTATACACAGGAAAGGTTACACGCCGGGGTAAGACTTATCCGAAGGTTGCTTACGGGACGGTTATAGGGGTCTTTGAGGGTCATTATACTACTTTTTTTAGCCTTTGAAATTTTTTGCTACGATATAGAGTTCCGTACTTCCTTTACGTGTTGATCGGGTAATACAGGTTTTCACGGAATAGAACTGTTCTTTTGTCAGGGCATATAGTTCGGGAAAATCCGTTCCCTGGAAAGATTTCACAACAAAATTTCCACCTTGTTTTAAAACTTTGCAGGCAAACACCAGCGCCTGTTCGTTCAGCTCAATGATACGTGCCTGATCGTAACTCTTGTGCCCGGAGAGTTTGGGGGACGCATCACAGACAACCACGTTGACAACACCAAGCATTGATCGAACCTTTTCCTGAACATGGGGATCATTGAGATCCCCTTCGATAGTTTCCACTCCGTCAAGTGCGGCGATCTGATTGAGATCTATTCCGATAACCTTTGCCCGGGTAAGTGTCCGCTCCACCTGCAGCCAGCTTCCCGGCGCCGCTCCCAGATCGACAATATTGTCGTCCTGTCGGATAATGGCAAACTTATCCTGGATCTCAAGGAGCTTATACGCTGCCCGGGAGCGATATCCCTCATGTTTTGCCCTTAAATGCGTCCGATCATATCCCCATTGTGAACCCATTATCCTGATCGTTCCCCCTTATTATACCGGACTTTAATCCCAAAACACTGCAGGTACTATATGGGGGTTTATTGTATAAGAGATTAGGTTAACGATCACAGGGAGGGTAAGCATCATTCTTTCAGGAATTCAATAACGGCGAATAGCTCAAATTTTTTCAGATGGATAAAAGATTACTTTGGATGTAACCTCTCAAAACAAGATTACGACAGTGGGTGAAAGAGGGCTATAAAAGTTCGCCCTCGTACGTCATCTCGCCGGTATCGCCATTCACCTGAACCTGAACACCACTCACCAGCCTGTTCATCGGGATCTCAATACGATCGATCATCGGGATCCCGCCAATAATTGCCCCCGTTGCAATGATCGGTTCAGCTTCGGTATTAATAATCGCTGCCGGTGCATGCCCGTTCCGGCTTAAAGCATAGAGAACATAGGAGCCCACCGTTGAGCCTTTGCCGTAAGGAAATGCGAGAACCTTTCCGGTCATGCACGCACCCTGGAGCGGATGACCTTTTTCGACAATGACACCGGATCCCGGGTCTACTCCCGATAAGAACGACAGTGGTACCGGGCTGACAAGCAGAGGACCTTTCCCCCGCCCTCCTGATATTCCCCTTCCCCTGATTAGCAAAATCACACCTAATAAATGTTTGAAGATTGCACTATAAGATTAATATGGAAGAGACTTCTGTCAATAACACTGCGCCTTCAACTGAGCTCAAGTACCAGATCCAGCTCAATGAGCTTGAAGCCAGTCTGCTCGACATGAAGGTGAAAGTTGACGAGCTCGTAAAGGAGAATGCCCAGCTCCGACGGGAGAATAACCAGCTCAAGCGAATGCCGCTGTTTGTCGCCGTTGTCGTTGATATTCTTGAAAACGGTGAAATTTATCTCCGCCAGCAGGGAAATAACCAGGAATATCTTACCACGGCGTCTGAAGAGCTCCGCCCACTCCTGAAACCCGGTGCCAAGGTCGCTGTCAATAACGCATTATCCATTGTGAAAGTGATTGGCAATATCTACGATTCGCGCATCCGTGTCATGGAGCTTGAAGTGTCACCGGAGACCAGTTATTCCCAAATCGGCGGGCTTGCTGATGTCATCAAAGAAGTGCGTGAGGCGGTAGAATACCCGCTGACCAAACCCGAGATATTCAGACGTATTGGTGTCGAACCGCCAAAAGGTATCTTACTCTATGGACCGCCGGGGACCGGGAAAACCCTGATCGCAAAGGCTGTGGCCCATGAGGCACATGCCACGTTCATCCGGATGTCCGGCAGTGAACTTGTCCACAAGTTTATCGGTGAAGGTGCCGGGCTTGTTCGTGAACTTTTCATGCTTGCGCGTGAACGTGCACCTGCCATCGTTTTTATCGATGAGATCGATGCCGTAGGAAGCACGCGAACTCATGACGGAACATCAGGGAGTGCTGAAGTACAGCGTACGCTTATGCAGCTCCTCGCTGAAATGGACGGGTTTGACAACAGGGGAGATGTGCGGATCATGGCAGCTACCAATCGCCCGGATATGCTGGATCCGGCTCTTCTGCGGCCGGGGCGTTTTGACCGTGTAATCGAGATCCCTCTCCCGGATAAGGAAGCACGTCTCCAGATCCTGAAGATTCATTCGCGCAAGATGCATCTTGGCAGCGTTGACCTGGAAGAACTCGTGGATATGACTGAAAATACCACAGGAGCTGAACTCGAAGCGGTCTGCCGTGAAGCCGGCATGATGGCAGTGAGAAGGGAAGCAGCAAACGTCGAGATGGCGGATTTTATTGATGCAGTTCACAAAGTGAAGAACGAAATCATCACTGATAACCGCATGTATACCTAAATAACGTATGTAGAGCCGTACCGCTCAACAGTATCGGAGACCCGGATGAATATCCTTTTAATTCAGCGGGAAGGAGTCGATCTCCATCATACTCTCTTCGCATCCGAGACCAGCCGTATGGCACTGCGTTTCTACCAGCCAAAAAAAAAATCCTGCGGGGTTTATATTACCGTTTCAACGCTCGGAAGCGCCTTGTCCCTTGTCTCGGAGCTACGCTGGTATATCCGTCGTTACGTCAAAGAAACGCTGTTTGAAGTGACCCCGGGGATATTCTGCACCCGCCATCTGGCAGAGGATGTATATTACCAGCGTGCGGTGGTTCTTGGACCTGCCTGGTCTTTTCGCCGGCTCTACGGGTTCCGACTCGGGAAACTGATCACCCGGGTCGTAATGTCACCGGGGTCTTCTATCGAGGAATATCACCAGGAATATATTGGTATTGATCGATCGTTCGAGTGCTGGTGTACGGAAGATGAAGTGGAAGAGGGTGAACCGATTGCAGAAGATATCGGAGATGCTCATGGTACCATGTCAGAAGAGGAAGAATAGGGGGCGTGTATTTCCCTTCAAATCGTATATGAGGGTCCGGTAAGAAAGTAATATAGTACAGGGTAGTTCCGGTAAAAAAATCGGACCCAATGTAAAAACGATTTTCATCATCAATCTGAAATCGATATTTGAAACGTTTGAATACATGCCAATATTTATAGAATTTTTGTTTTACTGCAGGATGATGAAGAGCGGAGGATTATCTCAAATACTATGAGTATATATCCTAGTGCATGAACTGGCACATTTATACTTTCTTTGTCCTCATCGTAGCCGTTGCCCTTATAGCCGGTTGCAGTTCACTCGTAAAAGAACCCAAAATCGATGTGAAAGATGTCGGGGTAACATCGGCTTCTCTTCAGGAAATCAACCTAAACGTAACGTTGAATGTCGACAACCCGAATCCAGTCGGCGTTGCAATCAAATCGGTGGTATTTGATGTGTTCTACCAGCAAGGTAACGACTGGATCGCTATCGGCCATGGTGAGGGCGGGGGATATGATATTAAACCCGGAATGAACGAGATATCGGTCCCTGTAACCGTCAAATCGTCAGAACTTCTTAGTGCTGGCATTGGTGCACTCACGAAGGGAGAGATCACCGTCCAGATCCGTGGAACTGCGGTTCCAGACTTGTTCGGGCTCAACCCAAAGATTCCGTTTTCTCAGACGAAAACAATACCGGTGAAACTGTAAGGTCAGTAACCGGAAAACTTTTTTTTAAAACAATCACCGCAGAAGGGAAATGAATATGATGGTGAAGTATTCCCGGAAAGATTTAGTGAATACACGGATCTCAGGACAATTATACCTCAAAGACGCGGGACAGGAAAGACGGGAATCAAGCCTCCTCTTCCACTACCGCTTTCACAGCAGGCAACCTTCTGGCCAGCAGATACGCTACAAACGCCGAGAAGGTCATAAACATCAATGTAATAATAAACGCGTTCTGCCGGGAAGCTTCATAGATTCTTACTGCTTCAGCTTCATACACTCCATTCTCCTGAAGGGTATCCGACACTACCTGGGTCGAAACAACCTCAAGGCTCGCCGCCATGTCCTGGCTGATCTGCTGCTTTAACTCACTGGGAAATACTACACTTTGTTCCACCATCAGCCCCACCCCGCCTGTTAAAGCCACCACCAGAATAGTGCCGATCACAGCGGTGCCCACTGCACTCCCCAATGTCTCCAGAGTTGAAGCAATCCCAGACGCCTCCGCTGTCTGCCGGGGCGTCACGGCCGACATGATCAGGTTCACAATCTGCGATACCACTAAACCCATCCCCAGACCATAAACAAACAAACCAGGCACCAGACCCCCGGGGGCATTTCCGACAAACATATACCCAATCATGATGAGCACGCCGGCAATAGCCGTTAAAAACCCCCACTGGATCTTCTTTTTCGGTAAAATATTGAGCCCCCATTTCGCTCCACCTATGGCCGTCAGCAACAGGCCGGCGGTTAACCCAAGGAGAATAAACCCGGTTTCAAAGGCGCTGATCCCATAGGTCACCTGCAAAAACAAGGGTACGGTAAAAATGGTCCCGGCAATCAGAGCAACCTGAATAAATCTCACGTTCAGGCCTTTCACGAAATCTTTGATACCGAACATCTCTAAGTCTATCAGCCTGTCCCTGCCCTTCTCCTCCAAGTGCCGCTCCCAATGGACAAACTGGATTAAACATATCACTCCCGCTGCCCACAAAAATGGGACGATAGACAGGCCAAATGGAGCAAATTCGTAACCGCCCATCATAAACGGTTGCTTGGCAAAAAATAATCCATAATCCGAGATTAAGAGCGTCCCCAATACCACCATCACCATTGCCCCAGCCTGCCACAGCACCCCCACTTTATCCAAAACCGGCCTTACGTTACCCATCACATCTTTGGGAATTACCCTGCTCATCAGTAAGACGACGATCAACACCAGCACTTCCAGGCGAAAAGCCCAGCGCCAGGAGAAATACGTGGTCAGAAAACCGCCAATAATCGGTCCCACTGCCATGGCCATCGCATTGATTCCGCCCATCATCCCATAGGCCTTGACCCGGGCCGTCCCGGTAATATATGCCCGGATGATGGTATTCACGTTTGGCAGCATCATGGCTGCTCCAAAGCCCTGAATAGCACACCACCCCAAAATGAATATCGTTAAATTATTACTCACGGAAGCCAGCAAACTACCGGCTATGTAAAACAGGGATCCTGTCAGAAAAGTTTTCTTCATCCCCATAATATCGGCCAGTTTCCCGCCCATCAGGACAAACGCTGCCATCATTAAAGCGTTGAGTGCAATAGCCGCTTGTACTCCGGACACGGTTGTCTGTAAATCGGTTACCAGCGCCGAAATAGACACATTCATGATGGTGTTATCCAACACCACAACAAACGTTCCCAGAGCCATGACCACTACTAAACTTTTTCCTGCCTTCAGAGCCATCCATGTGCTCCTTTTAATAAAACTATTACTTTACCTCTGTATCTTAACCGAACCTGCTCTTAAGGTCAATTACGAAAAATATGATTTAAGCTTTCCTATATGCGTTCACTCCACAGGAGGAAAGCCACAGCGTTTGAAGTTACCGAAGGTCAGATAGAACGAGGGATAGCATCACCGGTGAGATAGTTTCGGGAATTCGAAAGGTATTCACGTGTCGTTATCGATGATCTCAGCAAACGCTTTTGTATCTGCACCATGACAATTGGTATCCAGTCCCACGTCAGCATTTTGGTAGTTCGCAGATGATGCAGGGGATTGTGCAATAACTCGCGGTTATCCAGAAATAAACATATGTCCGTTTTGCATCCTGCACGTTCTGTTCATTCTCACATAAGAGATTTTGCTCTCGTCCTGACGTAAGTCACCGAAGCCAAAAAAGAGCCTCCATTTTGCTTATCATGCCGTTGACTATTCTACAGGATAAAAACTATCCTAAACTTAATATCCTGACCCTGAGAAAAAAACAGCAGGCACCCGACAAAACATACATATATTTATATATTTTCAAACAAATTTCCGTCTTACCATTATTTTGGATGTGAACAGATGGCATTCGGCATGAAGGAATTATTAAAACTCTGTCGTATCCCGCCGGGAAAAAAGATCAATCTGAGAAAAGATTATGATCCCGGTTTCAAGGCTCCCGGCTGGTCAAAGGAGCAGGCCAATCAGAGACTGGCGGAGGGCATCCGGATGCTTGCAGAGCAACAGGATAAGCTCTACGCACAGAATACGTATGGCCTTCTGATAGTGCTGCAGGCACTGGATGCCGCCGGAAAAGACGGTACCATCAAACATGTCATGTCCGGGGTGAACCCGCAGGGAGTTACGGTCACCAGTTTCAAGGCCCCCTCAGAAGAGGATCTCGACCACGATTATTTGTGGCGCAACTTCACCGTCCTCCCGAAAAGGGGGGATATCGGTATTTTCAACCGTTCCTATTACGAAGAGGTCCTCGTTGTGAGGGTTCACGAGGAGCTTCTTAACAGACAGCACCTGCCCTCCACGGTTGACCGGAAGAATATCTGGAAACAGCGTTTTGAAGAGATTAATAATTTCGAGAAATATCTTGTCAGTAATGGGATTATCGTCCTGAAATTCTTCCTCTACGTCTCAAAAGATGAGCAGAAAAAACGGTTCCTTGGAGCGGGTCGATCTCTCTGAGAAGAACTGGAAATTCTCAGCAGCGGATATCAGGGAACGGAGACATTGGGATGAGTATATCGATGCCTACGAAGATCTTTTCAATCACACAAGCACAAAGTGGGCCCCCTGGTATATTATTCCGGCTGACAATAAATGGCTGTCCCGCCTGGGAGTGGCAGGGGTCATTTACCATACACTCTCTGAACTGAAACTGGCGTATCCGGTCGTGAGTGATGCTGCAAAGAAAGAACTTCTCGTAGCAAAAAAAGAACTCGAAGATGAGAGTGATGGCAGGGGCGCTGAAAAGAGCAAAAAGAAAAAGAACAAGAGAAAAGGCAAAAAAACCTGATGTCGTCGATGCCGTGAAAAAAGAAGGAGAATATTCACTTGTTATCTTATTGTTATGGTTCTTTTTCTTTCTCTGATGTTTTAGGAAAATCCCTAAATCCTTCGATAACATTTTCCTGCCAATAAATCAGTTATCTGGTCAATTGGGCTTTCCAGATTCGATAAAATCTGTATTGTCCTCGCAATTCTGAAGAAAATATAAATACAAAGACTTCAGAGGATTAAACTGGTAATTTATATGGCAGTTTATAGTGCAGATGAAGGTCAGGTTACTGATCTGAGATGGGGGTCATTCGTTCTTCTCGGATTACTCTCTATAGTGTTCGGGCTTGTTATCGCATTCTTTCCCGGAATGACAACAACGGTACTGATTGAACTTATCGGTATCTTCATCGTGATCGTCTCGTTCGGCGTTATCATGATGTCAGCGGTTGCCCCGGGAGGTCTGAAGGGATCCATACTTCTCGCAATTCTTGGAATTATCGGATTCTTCTTCGGGCTTGCAACAATTCTTTCACCCTATGTAATGGGAAGAGTAATCTTTATCCTGGCAGGTATTGCGCTTTTTATCGGCGGTATCCTTGGTCTGGTTCTCGCAATTTCAGAAAAAGAGATGGCACACCGCGGGATGTTCGCACTCCAGGGTCTCCTCTCAATTATACTGGGTATTCTTATTATGGCCGGTCCCGTCATCGGTGCATCACTTCTCGTTATACTTCTCGGGGTCTATTTCGTAGCCTGGGGGATTCTCAGCGTCATTATGGGCGCAGTTATATGGAGTGCCAAAAAAAAGGTTTAATTTGTGATTACTAAAAAAGAAAATCATTTTTTCTTCTTATCTCTGGAATGGTTTTTTTATCTGACACTTATTTACTGAACGAGGTGAGGGGTTTCGTAGCTCACCGGATAATATCCGATTCAGTACAGTGATGATCGTTCCATCTTAAATAGAATCACAACAGAAAATTTTATATTATTCATCATATGGAGAAATTGTGAATCCGGATCCAACAGACAACCCTCGTGGTAACGAAGACTTAAAAAATGGCCCGGAGGGAACAGGCGGTATTCATTCGTTTGTCCGGTCTATGGCATTATCCAGTACATGGCTCTTCAGTCTTGCTGTGATTGGTACCGGAATAATTTCAGCCATACTTTTTATTTACGGATTTTTATTGAGCATCACCGGTACATTTTATATGATTACCGGGTTCAGTCTGGATATTCATACAGTAAAGGAATACCTGGGAACATCAATCCAGATTATAGACATTTTCCTGGTGGCAACCGTATTTTACCTGATATCAATGGGACTGTATGAATTATTTATTGCAAAAGCACCGCTTCCCGGCTGGGTGGAAATACGCAATCTTGATGACCTGAAAACGAAACTTCTGGGTCTCACGGTCATTGCCTTAGCGGTCGTTTTCCTCGGTTATGCTCTCACGTTAAGTGCCGGGACCAGTATCCTGGAGCTTGGTGCCGCGGTGGGAATAATGATTGCAGCTATTTCTGCTTACCTGTGGGTAAAAAGTTAGAATAAAAGATTCTGTAGGGATCACGGTTCTTCCCTGACGACCAGTTTCCCAACCAGCCATGAAATCAGGATCGCAATATAAAGCGTTCCGGCAATCATCTCAAACATCATTATCATTCTGGCAAAGGAAGTAGCGGCGGCAACATCATAATTACCCGTCGTCGTCAAAAACGAGAAGCTATAACTTATAAAATCAGGCAGGTATCTGAGCTGGTTGGCATCAATTCCCACTAAATCGAACGATCCAGGAACCAAAAGCTCAATAACCATAATCCCGTATGCCCAGGTAATACCGATCAGAAAATATACCGATATTGCACCGGCAACGAGATCGAAGTTGGCCTTTCGTTCACGGATTATGCTCGTAAAAATGATGATTGTTACGAACCCGAAAAAGAAGAACGGTATGATAACTGAGGCTTGATAATAAGGGGATTCTCCCGTCAGGAAATACAATACATTAAGAACTATACTCAGTGCGGCAAAAAAACTCCCGATAATCAGGTATAACCGGTTCCCGCTGATGGTAAAGATAGCACTCATCAATACAAGGACGATGAGAACATAAACAAGGTACTGGCTGGCTGGATGACCTGAAAAAAGTGGCAGGAGAATGAGAAATAAAACAATCGCGACAAGATTAAATGTATATTTATTGTGGTCTCTCCATGCAAGAAATTCTGAAAATCCGTTTTTTGGATATTTTTCTGTTTTTAATCGTTCAGGAGGGTTGGTCATAGGAAATCACTACACCTGGAACAGGATCAATAAAACATATTCTCATATTTATCCAGATAATTATTGGCATTGGAATTTGTTTATTAAAAAAACTACGTCCAATCATTTGTCAGGCTGAAGTTCTCCCGGAATCTCCTGAAATAATTCGGTAATCTCCTCACCATTTTTTAAAAATTATGAGTCTCTTTCGCATAATAACAGTTTTTTTCTTCCTGCCAGTACATACTCAGATAATACCACCGGAATCCGTATGATCAGCCCTCACCATCACAAAATACGCAATAATTCCCCACTACTCCACAAAATCAGGGAGAAAGGGTATACGCCGGTGGATATGCACATTCATACTCAACACTCTGACGCTTCAATCAGCATCACCTCACTACTCGCCCGGGCAAAACACCTCGGAATTGGGATTGCGATTACGGATCATAACGAGATCCAGGGAGTTATCGAGGCCTCGTCATTCAATCCACTGGTGCGCTGGTCATCCCGGGCATTGAACTCAGCTCATGTGAAGGTCCACATATTCTCCTTTATTTTTATTCTGCGGGAGACCTCGCCGATTATTTCACAACTCATATCAAAGGAACACTGAGAAAAAGTCAGTATATGGCAATTCAACTGACCGTTGATAAGATCCTTACTACAGCAGAAAATTATCCATGTGTGAAGGTTGCTGCCCACCCGTTCGGGTATTTTGGTATCAACCGTGGTATCCTGAAATGTATCGATAATAAGACACTACCGTCAGAAACGATTGATCATATTGATGGCATCGAGGTGATATGCGGAGGGATGGGCAAGGATCTCAACGATAAAGCAGCAAGATATGCAGGTGACCATGATCTCCCCATCACAGGAGGTTCCGATGCCCATGTACTCCCCTCAGTAGGCGGCGTTATTACCGGTGTAAAGGCAGATACAGTCGAGGGATTTCTTAACGGTATCCTCGCAAAGAAAAGTATTGTCATCGGATCAACGGCAAATCCCCTCCACAAAGGGATGACCGCCGGGGTAATTGCCTGGAATTATATCCCGTATACCGTGTCCTCACTGCAGGTACATTATGAGCAGAACATTCCCCGGATGAAGCGGTATCTCAATGATTTGATGAAATAATCCGGTATTTCCCTATCCTGGAAAAAAATGAATAACGGATTACAGAATAGGGGAGAACAGACGGGACACAGAAGATCTTGCCTTGAAATACCGTGAACGGCTGGCATACCATCCCGGGGTAAGCTCAGTACAGACTGAAAGGTCATTGAGATACGCCTGTTTTAACTCCCCGGCCACGTTTTCATCATAGATGATGGCATTTGTCTCGAAATTCAACCGGAAACTCCTGATATCCCAGTTGGCACTGCCGACCGATGCAGCAGCCCCATCGATCACGATGGTCTTGGCATGGAGAAAACCGTTATCGTAGGTATAGGCCCTGACACCGGAATCGAGAAGGTCTTCCACATAGGAGTGGCTGGCCCAGTACACGAACATATGATCCGGTTTACTCGGGATCATAATCCGCACGTCAACTCCTGACTGTGCTGCGATGTGGAGTGCATCCATCACACTCTGGTCGGGGATGAAGTAGGGTGTCTGTATGTAGACCGTATCCAAAGCGGTATTGATCATCTTCAGGTACGATTCCTTTACCGGGTTCCAGCCGGTGTCAGGTCCGCCGGAAACGATCTGCATTCTGGAACCTTCCGGGAGGGGACTCTCATGGAAATACCGTTCGTTGATTTCCAGTTTATCCTTCGGAAGCGAAATTCCAGTCGAGGTAGAACCGGATCTGGGCAATCAATGCACCGGTCCCTTTGAATCTTATTGCAGCATCCCGCCAGTATCCCCACTGCTTGTCCAGCCCGAGATAATCATCACCGATATTAAAACCGCCAATAAATGCAGTCTCACCGTCTATGACCGCAATTTTCCGGTGATTTCGGAAGTTTACCCGGTAATTGAAATAGGAGAATAAAGAGGGGAAAAAGACCGCGTGCTTTCCCCCTGCAGCAGCAAATTGATCATAAAAATGCTTGGGCAGGCCACCACTTCCCACCCCGTCAACAAGGAGCCGTACTTCCACTCCCGCCTTGGCCTTTTCGGTAAGCACTTTCATGATGTCCCGGCCAAGACCATCGTCTTTCAGAATAAAATATTCCAAATGTACATGGTCACGGGCATTGCTGATTTCCTTGATCAAGTCAGCAAATTTGGCTTTCCCATCGGTATAGGGGGTAATGTGATTATTGGTTGTGATCAATGCCCGGTTATTCCGGAGCAGCAGTACCGCCATCCTTTGGAAAGCACCGGACCATCGATCGGTCAGTTCCTCCTCTTTTGCTTTTACCTCGTTTATCTGAGACACCATCAGATCGGTTAATTTCTGATCGGTCTCATTCTTGAGGGAGAACAGACTTTTCTTTCCGGTAATTCTGACCAAAGACCAGAAACAAAAAAAATCCGAGAAATGGCAGCAATAACAATACCAGAATCCATGAAACTGCCCGTGTCGGATTTTTCCTCTCAACGAATACAATAGTGGCAGCGAAAAAAATATCTGCAACAAATAATATCGGCAACAGGAAATAATAGACCGCCTTGCAGGAAATCGAATATCTGCACGAGAAGATCAGAGACCATATTCACCTCAAGCACGGTATAATTTCAAAATACCGTTGACTGATAGTTCAGTAATCAAACCTAAATATTTAACTAAGGTCTTTACAGGAACGTACTCATCTTTTTGATAGTAAACTACAGACCAATCGAAATGTTAATTTTTTTTAGAATCGGTTTAAATTGAATCATAATAAGGCTGGAAAAACTCCAGACTTTAAAAAAGGGGAACCATTCTGCAATTCCCGTCTTCTGCCTTATTTCTTTTCTTCAGCCTTTTTGGCTTCTTCTTCTTTTTTCGCTTCTTCCTTGCCCGCTTTGTGTCCTTTAACTGCTTTAACCGCAGCGACTTTACCTAATAGTCCCATTTGGTTTTACTCCTAGCTCAACTATATAGCAAAGACTTTTTTAGTCTCCGAATGTTGGGCTGAGCAGTACTCCTTTTTTTAGGATTTAAATTTTTGTGTTATTTACAGTAATTAGAAGGTTCTATACGGAGGAAAATAATTAAGTCCGGATGATTCTTCCGTTGAGATCTGAACGCCATGGATCCTGCAGATCTGAGAGTTCCCCGGTTGCAATTGCTTCCAAACGCTAAACCAGGTACCTGTCACGATAAGTAAGGGTTTGAAAAGGATAGGTATTCTCCTTCGTTTTTCCAACTATGGCCTCCAACCATACGGTTGAATGCTTTTTCAATAATGCGGAAGTCATCAGCAGGAAAAGAAAAATAAAAAAATTAATCAGTCTTTTATTCTCATCGCTTTTTCATCAGGACCAGGGACAGTAAACCCATAATAGAGAGAGTCTGCAACGATTGGAATTAAGGAGAGGGGAGACTTCGTGGTTGGCGGAGGCAAGGGGGTAAGAGCCGCGTTGATTACTATACTCTGCCCGGGACTTATCGAGCCTGAGTCGGTATAGGTCTTATAACCTTCCAGTCGGAGTTCAATCGAATAAGTCTTTGTTGCATCTACAGGCACATTCTCGAAAGATAACGGGGTAACCCCCTTATAGGCATTGTTGATATAAACATCTGCTCCGCTTGGTTGAGAGTAAATCTCTGCACTCGCCGTGGATGATGGTGTTGAAGAAGGCTGGAGTACAGCCGCCACCTGGGCTGTGGTTCCTGCCACGATCTTCGCGGTTGTTGTATAATCCTGGTATCCTGACTTTTTCAGGACAATGGTATAGGTTCCCGGAACCAGTGATGTGATGTAAAGAGGACCGGAAGAGCGTGTTTCTCCCTGGTAAGCACCATTGAGATACACGGAAGCACCATAGGGTGTTGAGGAGACATCAAGATCACCGGTAGTTGGACTCGCAAGCGGGGAGAGCGTGACGGACAGGGAGGTTGTCTGGGCATTATTTACCGTTGCCGTTTGTGAAAAATCCTTATAACCGGATTTTTTCAGAGTTACCGTGTGGGAACCGACAGCAAGGTTGCCGACGATCTGATTGGTGAGTCCTTCGTAGATTGTATCCACGTACAAGCTGGCCCCGACGGGAAGTGAAGTGACTGATATTGACCCGTATTGCTTATTCTGAACAAGGGTTGCATATACGGTGCTTGTTTCACCGGGTCTGACCTCTATACTGGTGGAATATAATTGATACCCGGACTTTGATACCTGAACATTGTGCCATCCTGTGCTGACTGCAGTAAAAGTTCCCGGAGTGGTAAGCTGGTCATATCCGTTATCCAGGATTGCCGAGGCACCCGAAGGATTGGAATTTACATTAATACTTCCCGTCTGGACAATCGGGACAAGGCTTGCGAAAACGGGAATGTGTTGCCCTGCAGCAGGATTTCCGGCAAAATACTGGCTCCATGGCTGATATCCTGCCAGATTGACGGCAATGGTATGGCCAGGAGTGCCCGTCACATACACAGTCGCCGTCGCTAGGTGTGGTACCAACAGGCGTACTATCCACAGTAACGGCTGCACCACCTGGGACTTGATGTGATGTCATAATAACCCGCAGCTCCACCTATAGGTTGCGAGATAACCGCCGCAGATGCTATCCCAATCATCGCAATTGCGATGATAAGCAATACCAGAAACGTCTTTTTCATAATAGATCTGAACTGGATTTTTATATTTATAAAAGAATCGTAATTTTTGCGGAACATGATGCTTTAACAAAAATGAAAAATATCCGGAAAAAATGATTCGGGCAAGCCAGATGATTTTACTCAAAGTTCATACTATACACATGATAACCTGAATTTTATAGTTCAGAAATTTTTTTCGAAAAAAAATAATCAGTTTCTTCCTGGTCTTATCGCTTCTTCATCAGGACTATGGATAGTAAACCCATAAGAGAGAGTGCTCCCACGATTGGCATCAGGGAGAGTGGGGACTTCGTGGTTGGTGGTGGCAGGGGAGACAGAGCCGCGTTGATTACCACGTTCTGCCCGGGGCTTATCGAGCCTGAGTCGGTATAGGTCTTATAACCTTCCAGTCGGAGTTCAATCGAATAAGTCTTTGTTGCATCTATCGGCACATTCTCGAAAGATAACGGGGTAACCCCCTTATAGGCATTGTTGATGTAGACATCCGCCCCGCTTGGCTGGGAATTAATCTCTGCACTTGCAGTTGTTGGTTTCACAGATGCAGGCTGAAGAGCCGCTGACACCTGAGCCGTTGTCCCAGCGACGATATTCGCAGTTGTTGAATAATCATTGTACCCTGATTTCTTCAGAACCGTTGAATAGCCTCCCGGAGAGAGTCCGGTGATGTAAAGAGGGCCGGAGGCCCGTGTTTCTCCCTGGTAAGCACCATTGAGATACACTGAAGCACCATAGGGGGTTGAGGAAACGTCGAGATCACCCGTGGTCGGACTCGCGAGCGGTGAGAGTGTGATGGACAGATACGTGGTCTGTGCATTATTTACCGCCGCTGTTTGGGAATAATCCTTGTACCCGGATTTTTTCAGAGTTACTGAGTGGGAACCGGCAGCAAGGTTGCCGACGATCTGGTTGGTGAGTCCCTGGTAGATCGTGTCCACATACAGGCTGGCTCCGACAGGAAGTGAAGAGACAGATATTGATCCGATTTGCTGATTCGGTACGAGAGTTGCCAACACAGTGCTTGTTGCAGCGGATTTCACCTCTATAGTGGTCACATAGGGCTGGTAACCGGATTTTGAAACCTCAACATTATGCCATCCTGTGCTGACCGAAGTAAACGTTCCCGGGTGTTGTGAGCTGGTCATACCCGTTATCCAGGATTGCGGAGGCACCTGCGGGAACGGAATTCACAAGGATGTTACCGGTCTGGACAACCGGATTGAGTGTTGCAAAAACACTGACAGTCTGATCGGCAGCCGGGTTCCCGGAATAGAACTGGCTCCAGGTCTGGTAGCCGGATTTGGAAACGGTAATCGTATGACCCGGAGTCCCGGTAGTACTTACGGTAATCGTAACCGGGGTCAGTCCATAGTTCGTCCCATCAAATACTACACTTCCACCGTTTGGGTCGGAATTGACCCTATAATATCCCTTCTGACTACCAGGAAGGGGAGTGGCGGGAAGGTAATCGGAATCGGAACCAGGACCGCATTGACTGCCACACGTTGTCCTGCGGCCGGATTTGCGATAATACTGACTCCATGGTTCAAATCCCGCTTTATTTACTGCAATTGTATGTCCTGAAGCACCAACGTCACCAAAGTTGCTGTCGTTGGTGTTGTTCCCGAAGGAGTGCCATCAACCATAACGGCTGCACCGCTGGGGCTCGAGGTGATGTCATAATATCCCTGTTCTCCGGCAGGCAGTGTGCTGACAGCCGCAGATACTGTCCCGATCGCCGCAATTGCGATGATAAGAAATACCAGAAACGTTTTTTTCATAATATATCTGAACAGGTTTTTTTTAGTTTATAAAAGAATCGTTATGTTTCAAAAAAAAGGGGATTTTTTCTTCGTCGTCCCGATTGAATCAGGTTTTGGGCCGGAACATGAATGCACTGATAATTGCGCCGATACCACCGATAATCGCAAAAATACCGAGTACATAGGGAAGTAACGCGGCTCCGATCAGGGGGTTTGCCAGAAGGACAATACCGAAGATAATTGCAAGGAAACCGAGGATCCCTTCGCCCCACCCGCCACCTTTCATGCCATGGAGAACTGTGATGACCCCCATGATCAGACCCCACACACCAATAAAGATGATGAGCATGGTGGGCAACAGGATTGTGCTATAGTAGGGATAGATCAGTATGAGGGTTCCTGCAATAATACCGAGAATTCCCATGAGGATCTTCCACCCCATATTCGAGCTGTCCACCGCAAGACTGATCAGGGCAAAAATACCGCTGATAAGCCAGTAAGCACCAATAAACCAGACCAGCACGAGCAGCGTCTGGTAGGGGGAAGTCAGTAAATAACCACCAAGGATCAGGAGAACAATACCCTGGATAAGGACGAGCCACCAGGGAAGCAGCGGTCCCGAGGGGAGCATGGAATTGACGGATGTTTCTTCAGAAGTCATGATTTCACCATAACTATTACAGTAATCAGGAATGTTCTATAAATAACTTGCTAATGTGGATTTTTTTTACTCGCAGGAAGAGCATTCATCATTGTCGCAGCAATTTATCAGGAATTCAAAAACAAATACGCTGAAAGGCAAGTTTTGCCGTGACATCTTTTTTCATCGGGAATTGCAGTATTTCCAGGAAAGTTTCTCTGCAACCAGAGCAAATTAACATTTTGACTTTTAATAAACATTCTGTATCGTTCAGCGGTTCATACCGGATTTGTTTTGAACCGGGTCTCAAATGACCGAAAAAATTTCTCTTCCCTGACCATCATCTCCGAAAAAGTTTCTGCAAAGAGTGGCATATCGTGTATTCCTGCAGCCAGCTGGCTTAAGATCTGTTTTATCAAAAAGAGAGGAAGGCTAAAAGAGGATTTGTTATTCCTCATCAGAGGGGATTCACCTTCAGGCCAGCTGATTTGTAGATCAGGAGCTTTGTTCCCGCTGCATCAAACAGGGTGAGCTGATCGCCGGAAATTTCGTACTTCGCTGCTTTTGGCAGCAGTGAGAGGTACTGGGTTTCCTGTTGCATCAGGTCGTTTTCACAGGCCATCATCGTTGAGGCAGGCTGGGTAATAGTAATACCATTCGATGCTGTCGTCGTGTAGCCTGCAGAATACTGGTTGCACCCTCCTGTGCCGGATAGTTTCCAGTCCGATCCGAATACTGCAGTGGTTTTACTCCCTGCTATTACTGACTGAATACCTCCTTTGCCATTGTTATAATTGAACAGATTCCAGGTACCTGTGATCGTAGACACACTCACGTGCTTGTTGTAGATCAGGAGTTTTGTTCCGGTTTTATCGAACAGGGTGAGCTGATCGCCGGAAATTTCGTACTTCGTTGCCTGTTGCAGAGCTGAGAGGTAGAGGGTTTCCTGTTGCATAACAGGTTCCGCACACGCCATCAGGGTGGATATAGGGCGGGTAACGGTGATACCATTCGACTCGGTCGTGATGTACTCTGCAGAATACTGGTTACATCCACCGGAGCCGGAAAGTTTCCAGTCCGCCCGGAAATCAGCAGTAGTCTCGGTTCCCGTAATTACTGTCGAAATGGCTCCCTTACCATTGTTATAAGAGAACAGGTCCCAGACACCAACGATCGGAGATTGCGTCACAGCGGGCTGTGTTGCAAGGGGTTGTGTTGCAACCGGCGTCAGGGTTGGAACGGGTGCAGGCGTAGCTGGCTGGCTGGTACATCCTGCAAGAAAGATAGAGAGCATAAGGATGCCCAGGATTACAGAAAGAATTTTTTTCATACTGGAATAGATCAGCCATCAACGGTTAAATCTTTCTCAATGTTTTTTCAGCCTGACGGGTGCCTTGATTAAAAGTGCATTCATTTTAAAATATGAGGAGAGCAGTGTACCCGGAAAAAATTGTATAATCGCCATATGAACCTTGGCCTTTCATTGAATCCGTAAAACCGCCATGGATTACATCTGGAGCAAGCAGATATTTACTGAAAGAGTCCGACGAGTGGAGAAAAAAAATGATGCCAACAGTGATTCTCCAGCGATTTAGGTTAACAAAATTATTCATCCAGATGACTGTATCAGGATGTCTGTATATCTCACTCCATAAAGCAGTGAATGCATGGCAATAATCGTAATAAATATTATCCGCGGGATCTTCGGGTTAGTATTCAGGTCTGAAGAGTTTTTATCCGCCATAGGATCCAGGACCTTCATTTTCTGGATTTTTTCGACACGAAATCCTTCCTTATTCTTTTACCATCACATTCGTTCGTGTGGGTGATTCAACGACTTCTTTTAACTCCGGTGCATCTGCCGGTAATGAAGCCATTTTTCCGGCATACCAGGTGATGGCCGGGTTTGCCGAAATACCGTGCGCAAAGACACTGAAAAGGACCGTGATACTAACCACTACAGCAATTGTCTCCAAACCCGGTATGCCTGGGGCTTCATTGAGGGTTATAAGCAACAGGACAATTGATGCCAGTCCCCGCGGACCAAACCATCCGATGAATATGACTGAATCTGTTTGTAAACCAGTGTTTTTCAGGGATAATGCGACAGGAAGCAAGCGGATGAGGGTGAGACTAATTAGTGCATAGAGGATAACGGTCTGGGTTATGCCGGACAGGAGACTTGCTGAGATTATTCCGAATATGAAAAATACCCCAAGACTGAAAATTTCTCCCCCGGTCGATGTGAATTCGATGATCGATTCACCGACTCCTCTTCCGGTATAGGTGGTAGCTAATCCACCCACGAATGCAGCGATGAACCCACTCCCTCCTACCGCAGTTGCCGCAGCAAAGGATATCACCGCGAGTGCCAGAAAGCCAATCCACTGGAATCTCCCTCGCATCAATCCATTTTCTATGGCCTTGTTGACGAGATACCCTCCCAACAGGCCAACGACCAGACCTGCGACAATACCAAATCCGATCTGCTCAAACGCAAATATAATCCACTGGCTGGCAGGAATGCTGAACTCCTCTGCCTGTGCGAGAACCAGGAAGAAGGCAAAAAACGGGATTGCTCCCCCATCATTGAGTCCGCTTTCCACATTCAGTGCCTGTCGAATCCTTGCGGGGACCTTTGGACTGTTCACAATTACCTGGCCAAGTCCGGCGTCTGTTGGTGCAAGAATGACCCCTATCAGTGCTGCCTCGGGTAAGGACAGATCGGTAAAATACAGCATAGCAATGACTGCCCCCAAAAAAATCGTCAGAGGAAGACCTATCCCGAGCAACCGTGAGGGAAAACTCCGGTTTCCTTTCAATTTACGGAAATCTATACGTGCAGCATCGGAAAAAAGAATTAAAACCAACGCAATTTCTGCAAATATCAGTATCAACTCACTGTTTGAACTCAGGGGAATGATATCTAATCCATCCGGACTGACCAGTAAGCCAACCGCTACAAAGATCATCGGGGCAGTAACCATCGACCCTTCCATACGATGCGATACAAGAGAATAGACAAAGAGGGCTAGGGTAAAAATGATGACACCGATGAGAATCAAAGAGGGCATGAATAACAAACTAATACTTAAAATGAAATCTATTTAAAAAGTGTGCTTTATTTGTGAAATATCAGTATAACCTGATAATTCTTATTGGAACAATGGAATCAGTCAGATAGCGAAGGAAAAAAGAAAAAAATAGATTTTTTTTGGGATTTTCTTGTCAATCTACTGGGGAATCCCGAATGCCTGCTTTGTACCGGGCAACAGGCAGTAGATCAATATAAGTCCACAGATAATGATGATCGGTGCCATTGCCTCCCACGACGAACCACCAAGTGCATTGATAATTGCGAAGATGAGATCAAGTCCTGCGATTAACACCATGAACATCCATCCCTGAGGCTGGACCTCCCAAAGCATCCGGAAAACCGCGAGCCAGATGAAGAATAACAGGCCCCAGAAAAAGGCCCCGATGAGACTGAACTGGTAAAATGCAACCGGTCCAAGATACGTGGGAAGCAGATGTAGCATCTGTAATGTATAGATTAATGCATTTACCGCACCGAGAATAGCCAGAAAGGCAAGAATAGTAACACCAATTGGTCGTTCTTTCGCCATATATCAATCACTCCTTTAGATTGGATACTACGAGGGTGAAGTATAAAAACGTGATGTAAATTTATACCAGGATTTCACAAAAGTTATAAATCAGAAAAATACTTCGATGTCGTGGACCATTCCGGAAAGATTGGCGAACAGGAGAAAAGGAAAAAAAATTGGATTCTTTAACCGAGGAGCTTCTTCTTGGCGGCGGAGAACTCTTCATCTGTCAGCACACCTGATTTGTGCAGATCAGCCAGTTTTTGCAGTTCGGTCGTGACATCCTTGGTGGGTGCCATGGGAGCCATTGGTGCAGCGGGTGCTGCAGCCATGGCTTCGGCTGCCCCTTCCTGCTTTGCCTGTTCCACTGCTGCCTGCTGCTGGGACTGCGCCTGAGCCTGTTGTTTGGCCTGGTTTTGTCCCATTTTCATTCCTGCAACTAGCATTAATCCTCTTCCTCTCACTTCAGACACCTCCTTTCGAAATTATTTTCTGCTCCACACTTCTGATCACTTCTGAGGGGATACGACCCTGAGTGAACAACTCTGCCCCTGCATTAAGGAGCGCTTCTTTAAAGCGAATTGCCCATGTGTTCTCGAATAAGAGAATACCAGCCGAACTGTTTAATGGCAAATCTGCCGCAATCGCTTCAAGATCGTCAATTGAGAACCATTCGGAGTCGCTGACTGCCTTTGCGAATGCGCTGAATGCATCCCCTGTTTTTCCTCCCATATCTTTTGCTTCGGTGATAATCACATTTCCTTTTGTATCCTTTAATACGAAGGCCAAATCGATAATACGGATAATGCCATTTCTTTCCAGGTTGGCAAGTTCCGGGGCAATCTCGCCACTAAACTTGTTCCCGGGAAACTTTACTACCAGATAGTCCACCGGGCCCATGATTTTTCCTGGCTTTTTTTGAACATTTTTTGTCATTGTAGTTTTTGTCATTGTAGTTTTTTCCATACTACTCCCTCATTTCGCCTCTCATATATAAGAGTCGGCATAAGTAAACTGGCGGACTTCAATGATAAACATATCTGTGATTTTCACTATTTAGAAAATTAGCGATAAAGGGGGAAAAGATAGCAAAAATCCCTTTTCCGGGCTATACGTTGAATTGATTTCCACTATGCGATGAACGGGATAAACATCCTTCATTCTTATTCAAAAAAAAAATACTATTAAATCAACCCGAAAAAAATTATTCCTGAAACTATAACCATAATAACCAGTATAATGACACCTATTTTTTTCTGGCAATCCGGACATATTCCTGACGGTGTTGGATGTTCAGGATGAGGGTGATTTTGTTTGCAGAAATGGCAGTCCGGGACTGGTTTCGCATCTTCTCGTTTTTTTGAATCATGATGTTTGGAACTCATGGTTATACTTATGAAATAGTCCGATATTAATATGATTATTGGAAAACGATCCCGCACGTCGAAGATCGAATGAACGAGCAATATCCGGAAAGGCTTAGTCAATAGATCTCGCTCGATGCTGAAGGGCAGGATCTCCGTGCAGATAACCCCGCTCCTGCCGTAGTTTCCTCTCTCTTCTGCTGATGCCCGGTTCATCAGGACTCCGATCGACTTCGTTGTCTTTACTGGGGACACTCACGCAAAGGACGAGAAGAGAGATACGATCAGTGTCGTTCTGGTAGAAACGAAGAAGGGGAAGGGAAAACTCATGGGGGAAGAGACGATGATCAAGCGGGCGGTTGAAGAAGGAAGGGTATCCTGGCGGACGATTTTTCTGTAAGATGAGGAAACAAGGGGAGGGTTCTATATAAGTAAGACGGGATTTCCTGGTAATATTTGGGAAGTACGGGGTTCCATTACTGTTGCCCCAAAACAGGTGTTCTTTTCCTGTTGACCGTGCTATCCCCCCAGACCCGTTTAGTTTCGCCACCCAATAGGTGCTATTAGCGGTGATTTTCTGCGTCGGTTCAGACCCGGATAGCCCAATAGGCAGTAGAATAGAGTATTCCGAAAACATTAGTGTTGTTTTTTCGCGAATTAGTGCTACTTTTGAGGGAAGGAACCCTCTGCAGAAATAAGTCTCCGACGGAGCAATGGTCGGAGCGAAAGTAGTGATCTCACAGTCCGAAGGGATTGATTGATTCGGGGAAGCCTGGGTATCAGGAATAAATTGACGTCAATTTTCGACGGAGAATTTCCTGATCTTTGCCTCAAAACAGGTGTTCTTTTCCTCTTGACCGTGTACCCTCCTCGCCTCCTGCGTTTTGCCTTCCAATAGCTTCTATTAGCGTTCATTTTCCTGCCCTTTCAATCCAAATTTTAGCCTGAAACATGAGTTTTACGCCCGGTTAGAAAACCTATGGCCGGAATTCGGTGTTTTTTGCAACAAAACAAGAAACGTCGACACTCCGGGAAAGGAGTCACAGGCGGAGAATGCAATTGGGGGGAATCCACTTCCCAGATATGCAAACTCATACCTCCCTGCAGGAAAAATGATAAAACAGGCAAAGACAGGAGAAACCTTGACCTCCCTTAAAGTAAGATTTATGGTTCCTTTTTTCGCAGCCAATTGTGTATATTGAAAGACCAGACAATCCGGCCAAAAAAATCAGGAAATAAATAGCATTAATACCTTACCACAACCAAAATTGAGAAGATGTCCACACCAAAGCTTGCCGGTGGGCCAACCCAGGACGAGATTATGGCAGTCTCCCTGTTCAAGCTGGAACTCTGTAGCACCGATACGGTGCTTGAGATTGGTTGTGGAACCGGTAAAGTCTCGATTGCCGCTGCTCAACAGGCAAAAAAAGTCTTTTCCCTCGATAAGAGGCCCGAAGCAATAAAAACTGCACAGGAATCAGCAGCAAAAACCACTCTGCACAACATAGAATTTTTTTGTACGGATGCTGCCACGTTTCTTGAATCAGACCGTATTTTTGATTGTGCTTTTGTAGGTGGAACTCAACACCTCGCCGAAATACTCCCTGTCCTTGCAAAAAAAGTGAGGAGAACAATTGTGGTAAACGCAGTTCTCCTGAGCACCCTGTCCCAGGCAGTTGCGACCATGCAGCAGCTTGGTATATTGTGTGAAGTCGTCCAGGTACAGATCTCACGATCGCATGAAATCGCGGGAAGCCTCATGTTCAAACCGATCGACCCTGTCTACGTGATCGTCGGGAAGGGAACTGCATGCTGATAGGTCTGGGACTGGGCCCGGGAAATCCTGAACTTCTCACCCTCCGGGCTGTACGGCTGCTCAGGGAAGCAGATACGGTGTTCGTACCAGGACGGATAGCCTATGATCTCGTCGCCCCGTATCGTGATGCGGTGATACTCAAATTCCCCATGACAGACGATGAATCCCTGATCCGGAAATGCCTTATAGAGAATGCAGAGAAGATTGCCCCTGCAGCACAGAGTGGTCTTGCGGTTTTTGGTATCCTCGGCGATCCGAATTTTTTCTCCACATTCTCCCGGTTGTGCGGTATTCTGGCAGAAAAATATCCCGCTATAGAATACCGGACAGAACCCGGGATCAGTGCAATTACCGCCTTTGCGGCCGCCGCCGGCATCTCGCTCAATGGAGGGTTTACCGTATCTGACGGACCTGAGCCCGATTCGCGGATTCTTCTCAAAGTAAAGCATCCTAAAGAAAAGGCTGATGAACTCCGCCGGGAAGGCTACCGGGAGTTTGTTCTGGTCGAGCGGATGTATTTTCCGGATATGAAAGTGTACCGCAATAACGACCTTCCACTCAAAAGCGATTATTTAAGTGTTATGTATGCGAGGCGGTAATCATGGAGGCAAAGGTCTGGTTTGTCGGAGCAGGTCCCGGGAACCCGGACCTGATAACTGTTAAGGGGCTTTCCCTTCTTCAGAAAGCAGATGTCCTCATCTATGCCGGATCGCTGGTCAATCCTGCTCTTATTGCCCGGTCCGGAGCAATAGTCAAGATTGACAGCTGGGGCATGCATTTGGATGATCTTATCACGGCAATGGTGACGCCTTCCCGATCAGGAAAAACTGTGGTCAGGCTCCATTCAGGAGACCCGTCTCTCTATGGGGCGATAGTCGAGCAGATCGAAGAGCTTGAGAAACAGGGAATTGCTGTCGAGATTGTCCCCGGTGTCTCATCATTATTTGCTGCGGCAGCTGCGCTGGGTACCCGAGCTTACTCTTCGGGGAGTGTCAGAAACCCTCGTTGTAACGCGTCCGGCAGGAAAAACACTTACTCACGACCAGATAACAGAGCTTTCCGCCCTGGGGACTACCATGGTTATCTTTCTCGGTACAGAGAAGCTCGCAGAGATCACAAAAAAACTGACATGTCCTGAGGATACTCCGGCGGCAGTCATTTATCATGCTTCATGGCCTGACCAGAAAATCGTGCGTGGAACCATTGCAGACATTGCACAAAAGGCACAGGATGAAGGGATCGAACATACGGCACTCCTGATTGTGGGCGGTGTGGTTGACCCCCAAAGGAAAGGTCATACGAGGTCATATCTCTACTCATGAATGACACGGTAGTCATCGCACTCTCCCGGTTTAAAGGCGAGGCAGAACGGATTGCAAATTTTCTTGGCGCTGACTTCCGTGTATATACTCCCACAATTTTTTCAAAGCTGTTTCCGGATACACGACGGATAGTAGCTATTATGTCGATGGGAATTGTTGTGCGCAGGATTGCTCCCCTTCTCAACAATAAATGGAATGATCCGGCAATTGTCGTTGTCAGTCCCGACTTTGCCTATGCCATACCGGTTATCGGGGGGCATCATGGTGCAAACGATCTGGCAAAAGAGTTGTCAGCACTGGGTATCCAGCCTGTAATCACAACAGCCACTGAAGTAATTGGCAAGGAGTCTGTAGAAGCACTCGCTCAGCGAAACGAATGTGAAGTTGTGAACCGGGAGTCAACCCGAAAGGTTAACGCCGCTATTCTCGATGTTGATGTCCCGGTTTTTACCGTGAAAGGCCCGGGCATCGTCATAGCAGGCTCTGATGTTTCAATCCTTTTAAAAAAAGGTGAATATACCGTTGGTATCGGGTGCCGCAAAGGTGTGAAAAGCCAGGAAGTGATCGATGGTGTCAGGAAAGCGTTTGCTGAAGCAGGAGTGACAGAACACGATATCCTGGTCTATGCAACTACCCGAAAGAAGAGTGGCGAGAAGGGACTCCTCCAGGCAATCTCTGCCCTTTCTGGCAATTTAATATTCCTTGACGATGATACAATAAACGCACAACACGGAGTTACCCCGTCAAGAGCAACAAAGATCGGGCTCCTGGGTGTTGCCGAGCCATCTGCTCTTGCCGTTGCAAAAAGAAAAGAGCTTGTTCTGGGAAAGAAAGTGTTCGGGAGAGTCACGGTTGCCATCGCACACTGAACCTGATAAGGGGAGCCTTGCCATTGTCGGTCTCGGGCCCGGACGCAGGGAATATATCACCCCGCGGGCACTCAGGGTTATCGCCAGCGCAGACTGTGTGATTGGGAATGCCCTGTATCTCGATCCCCTCGAACCGTTGCTTTCAGGGAAAACCGTGATCCGGAGCTCGATGGGAAAAGAGGTCGAGAGAGCACAACAGGCTATCGAACTAGCCAGGTCCCACGCGGTCGCCATTGTATCCGGAGGAGATGCCGGAGTCTATGGCATGGCAAGCATTGTGCTCGAAGTCCTTGAGCATTCAGGTGCTGATATCGATGTCGAGATTATCCCGGGGGTCACCGCAGCAAACGCAGCAGCATCGAGAATCGGATCTCCACTGTCCGGTGATTTTGCCGTGATCAGTTTATCGGACCTTTTAACCCCGCTCGAAGTGATTGAACAACGACTTGATGCGGTCTTTTCTACAGGCATTCCGGTTGTTCTTTACAACCCGAAAAGCAGGGGGAGACCACACAATTTTGCGCTTGCCCTGAATCACGCACGCAAGTTCCTGGATGCTGACACGCCGATAGCAATCGTCAGGAATGCATTGCGTGATGGTGAAGAGGTGATCGTCACGACCCTTGCCGAAGCGGAAACTGTTGAAGATGCTGTGGACATGCATACAACAGTAATTATAGGTGGGAAGGAGAGCAGGATATGGAGGATGGGTGAAGATGTCAAAGGAATTATTACGCCACGGGGATACCACCACAAATATGTATATTGATCCTGGTGCTGAAACCAGAGAAGCCTACGAGATCTCGAAAAAATCGCGATCGCTCGCACGGACCATGGTCGGCAATACGAATGACGATGACCGTGTCCGGCAGCGGTGTTCTGTCGCCGTCGGTGACTTTGACATGGCTGATCTCATGAGATTTCAGTTTGATCCTGTTCCGGCCACACTTGCCGCACTCAGCAAAAGCGTTTCCATTATCACGGACATCCACATGGTACAGGTAGGTATCCAGAAAAAGGGACACGCAAGCGAAGTGCTGTGTGCCCTTGATTTCGGTGCCGGAATCGCACGGGATCGGGAGATCACCCGGAGTTCAGCGGGCTTTCTTGCCCTTCGGGAGAAACTCGGCGGGTCGATCGTTGTGATCGGTAACGCACCATCAGCACTCCTTTCCTTGTGCGAATTGATCAAAGAGGGAGTGCGCCCGGCCGTTATTATAGGAGCCCCGGTAGGTTTTGTCAACGCAGCGGAGTCAAAGGAACTGTTACGCATGACAGATATACCCTCCATTTCCACTGAAGGTACACGGGGTGGCACACCGGTAGCAGTTGCAGCCATGAACGAGTGCATCACGATATTTATTGAAAGGCACACCTGATGAGAGATCCCGTCACCGGTTTCGATTACCCCGATGAGTGGGTAAAGAAATGTCCTTCCCAAGAGTTACTCCGTCTGGCAGAGGAGGGGTTGGCGGTCCTCACATCCTCAGGTTCTGTGATCCGCCGTGGGTACACCACCGGAACCACAGCTGCTGCCGCGTGCAAAGCCGCCATTCTTTCTCTTTCGGGAGTTGTGACTGCAGTTCCTATACATCTCCCCTGCGGCATTGTGGTTACTGTCCCGGTGTTCGGCCTGGCCGGGAATTCTTCCTGTAAAAAATTTGCCGGAGATTATCCGGATGACGTGACAGCCGGGTGCGAGTTTATTGCAGAAGCCACGCCATTACCTGAAGGGATACGTCTGGTACCGGGCGAGGGGATCGGGCGGTTTTCACGCGATACTCCACGGTTCCGGAAGGGAGAACCAGCTATCAGTCCAGCTCCGCTTGAATGCATCCTCAGATCGATTCAGGAAGCAATCGATCAGCAGGGACTTTCGGGAGTACGGGTTAAGCTCCAGATCCCACTGGGTGCAGAGATTGCCCAAAAGACCCTTAATCCGCGAGTCGGCGTCGATGGGGGGCTTTCCGTGCTTGGTACTACCGGTTTCGTTGAACCATGGGATGACCATCTTGAAGAATCAATGCGCGAACGCGTTTCCATGTCCCGCAATGCAGTCCTTACAACCGGTCGCATCGGGATCCGGTATGCACGCCTTCTGTATCCGGATCGTGAAATTATTCTGGTTGGCGGGAAAATAAGAGAAGCACTCGATGCAGCGAAAGGAGAAGTGACCCTTTTTGGTCTCCCGGGACTCATACTGCGATACATCAACCCTCATATCCTTGAAAGTGGGGAATATTCTACTGTTGAGGAATACGCAGCTTCACCTGCATTTCACCCAGCGATGAACTCGAGCCTCCGGGAATTTAAAAAAGACTATCCGCAGGTAAAGGTAATTATCGTGAACCGTAATGGAGTTATAATCGGAGAAAGCCCATGAAAATTATCGGGGTTGGTTGCGGCCCGGGGTTGCTCACAGAACAGGCAATCCATGAGATTTCACGGGCTACCCTTATCTATGGCTCGGATCGTGCAATCGAACTGGTAAAATCACATATTCCCTTTGATTGCACGATAAAAACCATCGACGATTTCAAAAATCTTGACAAACTCCCTGTCGATGTCATTATTCTATCTACCGGAGATCCTATGCTTGCCGGGTTGGGATATCTGAACGGTGAAGTTATTCCCGGGATATCTTCCCTCCAGGTCGCAACAGCCCGGCTGCACATTCCGGTTTCACAGGTATCAGTCATTGTAGCTCACGGCAAAGGCCATAAAAAAGGAATTGAGGATACAATCAGTGAATTAACACGAGGAAAAATTGTTTTTCTTCTGGCTGATCCAAAATTTGAAGTCCGGGAGCTGTATCCAGGACTTGCCCTGCTCCCCCCGCCCATAAAGATTGCTCTCTGTGAAAATCTCGGATATCCAGAAGAAAACATCCTGATAAAGGACATACAGTCTCCACCCTACCCGACAGAAGCGCTCTATTCACTGGTTATCGGGAATTTCTGACAGAAAACAGATTCTTTTTATGGATACATCATGGAACAACAAAGACTTTTTCCTGCCGGATTCGATAGTTCATGAGGATGAATCGATGGATAAAAAAACCAGAACACAGCTCAGCATTGGATTATTCATTATCGGACTAGCTATGATATTAATTCAGGATCTAAAGAGACTGCCCTCGATAGATTTCGGCTTTTCCTGGCCGTTTGACATACTGTTTTACGTCGGTCTTATTTTTATGGCAATCGGATATTACCTGAAATAAAAACTCTTGCAATAAAATCCTGATGTTATTTTTTTCTTTTGTCCGTCCTTATTTGGTTGTTTTAACTTCTTCAATCTTAATCTCACACTGACGATCACCAGTACACATAGTCCTTACAAACCGGGCAGAGAATCCCTTGTTAAGTATCGGAACCGTGGTCAGGGTTAACACCATACACTTGTGAAAGGTAGAAGTATCTCCGCCGCTCCCATCAAGACAACTGCTGGCCGGCAGCGGGCAGCGTTTGACAAGAACCACTGCACCCCCCTTTGAGATTTCAAGAGTTTCCGAAGTGTATCCAGGACCAAAGAGGACGGCCATCACGATCCGAAGGCTGTCAGCAAGTTCACCTGCGTTACTTGTCGGGAGCGATAGATCGTGGACGATTTCAGACGCCAGGTGGGAGAGTTCTATCCATATCTCCTGTTCAATCTCATCATATTTCTCCCCCACAACTCCCCGGTATGCACTGTCGTAGAGTGCAGGAAGAAGAGCGGCCAGGTGTGCGGCAAGTCTCCACTTTATCTCATCCGGAATAGATTTCAGGTCTGTCATGAACTTACCCGATCCTATAGTTGAAACAGCATATCAATACACTGGTTGAAAAAACCATACGATGGCATTAATTGGCGTTTTCATCTCTGATCAAAAGCAAATAAAGTCTGTCAGTTAAAGAAAACAAGTTGAAAAGAATCAATTCCAGGTGCGGATTCCAAAGCTGAACATTCAAAACAGAAAGAGGGGGAAAATCTTAGAGATGAGAGTTGAATATTTTTGTTCCCCCATCGAGCAATTGCTTCCTGTTTTTTGTTGAAGTATCGTTATCGATAGTTTTACTTATCTGCCGCAATAGAGATCGATCGACTTTTCGACACACTGCGTTGCTTCTTTGGTCTTCCCAAGTTTCTTCAGACTCATTCCTTTGTTAAACCATGCTTCAGCATGAACGGGATCAATCTGAAGTGCCATGTCATATGATGCGATCGCGTCCTCTGGCTTCCCAAGGCAATCCTGACAATTTCCCAGTTGAGTATATGCCTCAGCATAATTGGGATACTTATCGATTGCTTTTTTAAGATATTTTTCGGCCGAAGAATTATCTCCCGCTATCGTCTTCTCCTGCGCCTGCCTTACCAGATATTCGGCTTCTCTTACGGCGTTGTGTATCCCCTGAAGTTCCATTTTACTTCCTCCATGCCACGTGAGACTATCCCAAGGATTCTTCCGTGACAATATTTTAATAATATTTTTCTATTTATATTAATTTGCACAATATATTTGCAATACAAATCTGAAATGCAGGTCTGCGTTATGATTTGCCATGCAAATATTCTTAAAGAAATTCACAGAAGAAGCCTCAAATGTGAAGGCTTCCTGGTTTAAGAATTTTCCTTGTGTACCTGTTCGGTATCTGGTCAATTATTGATGGTTATTATATCCAAAGGTCTTCATCAATGATCCAGCAGAGACATTTTCTGATATGTCAGAGAAAGAAACTGGCTTGCAAGAGAGCCAGTATCGCCTTAAACAGCATAATCAGATCTGGTCAATACCTGCAAAAACCTCTTAAATGTAAGAATACGGATTGCGGATTTTATAAAAATTTTTGCTTGAGGAAACCGTCTGGTCAGGGAAATGGTAGTTATGTGCCGGTAAAAATGTGGTCTGATAAAAAACCTGAATTTGTTTCATTCTTTCGTGAATTAATGAAATATTCAGAGAAAAAACCAATTTTTAGCAGTCATTTCGTTATTTGACCCATGCGTTTGTGGCAGAAGACAAATATATATTGAGAATGATAATAATCAAAAAGTGTAAATTTTGCTATCGAGTAAAATATATTAAAATTTTTTTCCTGAAGAATTTATTGAATTTTTGACCTATAAAACACAAGATTTAATCTTGGATGTTCCGATTCGCAAATGTAGGAGGTTTAATTATGGAAATGAAGTACGTACCAACCACATGTCCGTATTGCGGGACCGGTTGCGGCTTCAACCTTGTTGTCAAAGACAAGAAGGTTGTCGGCGTCGCACCGTGGCACCGCAACCCGGTCAACGAAGGCAAGCTCTGCCCTAAAGGGAATTATGCTCATGAATTTATCAACAGCCCGGACCGCCTGACAACACCGCTCATCAAGAAGGATGGGAAATTTGTCGAGGCCAGCTGGGACGAGGCCTACAAACTGATTGCATCCAAGTTCAAGTCCTACAAGGGCGAGGAGATGGCCTGCCTTGCATCAGCCCGTGTCTCCAACGAAGAGAACTACCTGATGCAGAAGTTTGCGAGGGCAGTCTTAAAGACCCCCAACATCGACCACTGCGCCCGTCTCTGCCATGCATCGACGGTTGTCGGTCTTGCAGGAGCGTTCGGGTCCGGTGCCATGACCCAGTCGATTGCAGATATAGCCGAATCCAAGTGTATCTTAATTATCGGCAGCAACACGTTTGAGACCCACCCGCTGATCGGACGCCGCGTCATGCAGGCCAAGAAGAACGGAGCAAAGATCATCTACGCCGACCCGCGGCTCACCCCGACGGGAAAGCAGGCAGACCTGTACTTACCGTTCTATTCCGGCAGCGATGTGGCCATCCTCAACTGTTTCATGCAGCAGATCCTCAAAAACGGCTGGGAGAACAAAGACTTCATCGCGAAACGGACCAAGGATTTCGAGAAGGTCAAAGAGATCGTGATGAAGGACGCCTATAGTCCGGCAAACGTCTCGAAGATCAGCGGTATCCCCGAAAAAGATCTCATCACAGCAGCAGAATGGTTTGGCAAATCCGGCCAGTCCGCGATCCTCTACTCGATGGGAATCACCCAGCACACGACCGGTGTCGACAATGTCAAATCGATCGCCAACCTCCAGATGCTCACCGGCAATCTCGGGAGACCCGGCACCGGCATCTGTGCACTCCGGGGCCAGAACAATGTGCAGGGCGCCTGCGATATGGGAGCGCTTGCAAACGTGTATTCCGGGTACCAGTCAGTCATCGTCCCTGAGATGCGCAAAAAGATGATGGACGCATGGGGATGCGAGATCGCTGAAGGTAAAGTCGGTTTAACCGTCACCAAACTTATCAACGTCCTCGCCGACGAACCCGGCAAGGTCAAGTGCGTCTATATCATGGGCGAGAACCCGATGATCTCCGACCCCGATCTCCACCACGTCGAGAAAGGAATGAAGAATGTCGAGTTCATGGTCGTGCAGGATATCTTCCTGACCGAAACGGCACAGTTTGCCAACGTTGTATTACCCGCTGCCTGCTATGCCGAGAAAGACGGCACCCAGACCAACACCGAGCGCCGTGTCCAGAAGTGGAGAAAAGCCCAGGACCCGCCCGGCGAGGCCAAGGCCGACTGGCAGATCTTCTGCGAACTGGCAAAACACATGGGATTCGAGAAACAGTTCCCCTACAAGAGTGCTGAAGAAGTATTTACCGAAATCTCCAAGGTCACCCCGTCCTACGGCGGCATGAACTATGCCCGGCTCGAGAAACCCGAAGCCCTGCACTGGCCGTGCCCGACTGTTGAGCACCCGGGAACCCCGATCCTGCACAAGGAGAAGTTCACCCACCCGGACGGACTGGGTATCTTCACCCCGATCGAGTTCAAATACCCGGCTCGAAGTGCCGGACAAGGACTACCCGCTGATCCTGACCACCGGTCGCTGTATCTGGCAGTGGCACACCGGTACCATGACCCGCCGCTCCGAGAGTCTCGAACGCGAAGAGCCGACCGGCTGGGTCGAGATCAACCCCGAGGATGCAAAAGCCCTCAATGTCAAAGACAAGGAGATGGTCAAGGCCATCACCCGCCGTGGAGAGATCAAGGTAGGTGCACGCGTCACCTCCAACATCAAGAAAGGCGAGGTCTTCATCCCGTTCCACTACGGTGAATGCGCAGCGAACACGCTGACCAACAACGCACTTGACCCGGTTGCAAGTATTCCGGAGTACAAGGCCTGTTCTGTGCGGATAGAGAAGATTGCGGAGGCGAAGTAACATGGGACTATTCGGGGGTACCCCTTCAGTTAAAAAAGGCGATATGCTCTACGCATGGACCAATGATGCAGAGATCAAGAAGAAGGCAGAACTCGGCGGTGCGGTAACCGCACTCTGGAAACATGCACTTGAATCAAAGGCAGTTGATGCAGTTTTTGCGGTCAAAAAAGGCTCAGACATCTACGATGCCCGCCCCGTATTAATTACGGATCCCAAGGAACTTGCCGGGACTGCCGGTTCCCTCCACTGCGGAACCCTGCTCCTGCCAAAACTGGTAAAGAAATACCTGGACGGAGCAAAAACCAAGAAAATTGGAGTTACCGTCAAAGGTTGCGATGTGATGGGTTTCCTTGAGCTTGCAAAACGCAAGCAGATCAATATGGACAATGTCATCATGATCGGCGTCAACTGCGGCGGTTCGGTCAGCCCCATCCTCGCCCGCAAAATGATTGCCGATAAATTCGGTGTTGACCCGGACAAGGTCCACAAGGAAGAGATCGACAAGGGTCAGTTCATCATTGAGTACGAAGGCGGACACAAGGGTATCTCGATCGACGAGCTGGAAGAAGCCGGCTACGGCCGCAGGTCCAACTGCCGCCGCTGCAAGTATAAGATTCCCCGCCAGGCAGATCTTGCCTGCGGCAACTGGGGTGTCATCGGTGACAAGGCCGGGAAGGCAACCTTTGTTGAAGTCTGCAGCGAGAAAGGTGCAGACCTGGTAAGCGGCGCAGTGAAATCCGGTATACTTGCAACTGAAGCTGCAAACCCCAAGGGGCTT
>CAWFHC010000016.1:0-206533 GCA_963815395.1 uncultured Methanoregulaceae archaeon | reverse complement strand
GCCTCAAGGACAACGATATCCGTGTAAGCCTGTGCGGTGATCATTGCTTCTACGTTCTCGATAGGTCCGTACATAATCAGGTCTGCACCGAGCGTGCTGGCAATCATGTTGCATCCAATATCGGGAGCTGACCATGCCGCCTGCTTGATGCCTTCCATACCTCCGAGGTAGTGGTGAGACATCTGCTTGAGGAGAAGATCCTTACCTTCGTATCCTGCCGCAAGAACTGATGGGGTTTTGCTTGTCCCCTTCCAGCGCTTGAGCCATGTCCATGAAACGGTCATGTTGTGGTATGCACCACCAGTCGGATAGCCGTGGATTGCCTTGCACGCAAGGATCTCACGATATGATCCTCCTGATCCAAGACCGAGTGGGGTCGCTGCAGTATCGAGAATCGGGCGTTTGATACCACAATATTCTGCTATCTCCAGCATGCCCTTGGTCTGTCCGGCAACGCCACCTTCAACGAGAACCTTCTCCCTGCCGACCACAGATGGGTCAGCCGGGTTGAAGGCGAGGACTATGGCTGCATCTACGTCACTGTTCTTGAGTGCTTCGATGCTCTCGGGCATGATCGAACCGTTGATCGAGTTGTAGATCGCACGGTGTGCAAGCCCGACATCAGTCACATACTTGCATGCATGAGCAAGGGCCTTGGGAACTGATGAGTCCATCAGGAAGGCGGTCTTGTTGTCAATGCTGTCGAACCAGCTGATATAGCTCTCGAATGCTTCGCCGTATTCCGCAATAATCTGGATAAAGTGCGGGATACCGGTCAGATCAGAGAGAACCTGACAGCGGTTCCAGAGCGCCTCTGCCTTTGCTTTGTCGATCTTTCCTGTCTTATCATCAAGCACAACCTCGTGCTTGTTATAGAAGATTGAGGCCCCCAATACCGTCGGGTACTCCCCGGGCTGTCCACCGATCATGGTGCCGTTGAAGTCCCAGACACTCTGTTCTTTTTCAAATTTGAACATGTTATTTTACACCTCCTTATACCAATGTCATCAATTTCTGGTACAAAAACAACAGCATCACAAATACGGTTAACCCTGCTACCAGGCCGTAGAGTATGCCGATATCTCGTCCGATCTTTCTCCCAACACGCTGCGCAACCTCAGCATCCACGAACTCGAGCTGCTTCTCGATCTTATCGAGTCGCTTCTCAATTTCAAGGAACTGGGGATTTGCACCTGCGGCAGCAGTCTCAACGCCACCTGCAGCTTCCTTGACCTCTACGACAATGGGATCAGCGGCGAACGCACCCGGGTCACGGGCTTTAAGTTCGTTGATTTTTGCCTTGATTGCATTGAGGTCTTCGCTTTCCATGATATTGACGATTTCCGTCTGTTCCTGGAAGCGCTTGATTGCTGCATCATTGAGGTTCTCGATGAAAGGAATAGCCCCTTCAGCACCGACAACTCTGCCTTCCTTGACACCACCTTTGTGGAGTGCCCCGAATGTCTGGCCGGATAAATGGCCTTTGACTTCGGTACCGCAGAACAGCATGAACCTGATGTTGGGGTTGGCGATGACGTTGGCGATGACCTTTTCAAGACCGAGGTTTTCAGTCTTACAGGAACCGCACAATGCCGCACCTGCATCGCAGATGCCCTTTTCGTCGAGGTGTGAACCCATGGTGACAACAGCCACCGGGCTGTTTGCGTCACCTGCGTGGAAGTCACCCTTGACGAGCGGCCAGCCACTTGCTGGTGATTTCTTGTCTGCCATTTTTTCCACCTCATCCCACCAGTAATACCGGCACTAAAATCAGGATCAATGCACAGAGCAATCCTGCCATGAATCCGACTATACCGGCCGCGCTGACTGCCGAGTCAATTTTGTTGGTCCGTGCCAGGATTTGCGATTTATAGCGGATGTTTTCCACCATATTCTCGATCGCAACCATCCTGACGGGTCCTGTATTTTTTGCGTCTTCTGCCATCTCTTTCACCTCATCATCAGGAATCCGACCAGGGCGAACGAGATGATCAGACCGATCATCAGGCCTTCGATCTTACCTGCATAGACCCCGGCGGCAAATTTGTCCCGGTATCCGATACTCGTCACCATCTTTTCGATGACTTTCATGCGGGCAGTGATAAGTGCCATTTCACCGGACAACGGGCGAACTTCGCCACCAGTCTCTTCTGCACCACCTGCAGCTTCCTTGACCTCTACGACAATGGGATCAGCGGCGAACGCACCCGGGTCACGGGCTTTAAGTTCGTTGATTTTTGCCTTGATTGCATTGAGGTCTTCGCTTTCCATGATATTGACGATTTCCGTCTGTTCCTGGAAGCGCTTGATTGCTGCATCATTGAGGTTCTCGATGAAAGGAATAGCCCCTTCAGCACCGACAACTCTGCCTTCCTTGACACCACCTTTGTGGAGTGCCCCGAATGTCTGGCCGGATAAGTGGCCTTTGACTTCGGTACCGCAGAACAGCATGAACCTGATGTTGGGGTTGGCGATGACGTTGGCGATGACCTTTTCGAGACCGAGGTTTTCAGTCTTACAGGAACCGCACAATGCCGCACCTGCATCGCAGATGCCCTTTTCGTCGAGGTGTGAACCCATGGTGACAACAGCCACCGGGCTGTTTGCGTCACCTGCGTGGAAGTCACCCTTGACGAGCGGCCAGCCACTTGCTGGTGATTTCTTGTCTGCCATATCAGCTCACCTGTATCATTTGGAATGCAATGATTCCCGCAATGAATAGTCCGATTGCAAGCCCGTACCAGAAAGAGGTAATAGTGCCACCAATTGCGAGACCGTTTTCCCTGTTGGGGAATGATGCAAGCAGATTGCCTGACCCCGAGAGCATATTAATAAGGTCGTCGCTTGTTGCTTCAAGGATAGCCACCTTTTCAAGAACGGGTGAGAGCGATTCGCCGGCAGAGGTCACGAGCCCGACCATAGGATCAGCGACAAGCCCGAATTCCGGAAGTACCTGAATGTAAGCCATGTCAGTGTCCCTCCACATCAGGAATCGGCTTTGCATCAAGCCATGCAGCAGCGTCGCGCTTTGACAGGCAGATATACTGGTTGTAAGTGTATGCCCATCCGATGATCGCAACGATCAGTGATATTATTGCAGATCCCATGCTGATGAGCGCAAAGGACATGAACGCAGCGACGATCATGCTCAAAAAACCACATTCCGCGGTCAACATAAGCATACGGTCCTGTTTCCAGCCGGGTCCAAGGGTTGCGTTGAACGGGTGCTGGATTGCGATAGCTCCCAGAAGGAATGCAACAGCGATAAGTGCACCACCGATGAATGAGTTCGCGGTAGAGCTTATGGATAACCCGAGCATTGAGACCTCGCCTGTGGTCAGGCCGGCAAAAGTGAATCCCCCGGTCATCAGTGCTGCAAATCCCATGAGGGAAAGTGCGCCGACTATTGCCATTTCAGTGAGTGCCTGGACCATCGCCGGGATCTTCATGTTCAGGATATTATTTGAGATATACCCGAGAATGAACCCAACAATGGCTGCAAGAATAGTTGCGACAATGGGAGCTGCCATGCCAAATTTGGTAGCAAGGAGCATAGCAATTACACCGGAACCGAATGCGATCATACCTGCTGAAGGCACACCGGTACCAATACCGTAACTGCACAGCACCTTGATGGTGTGGCTTCCCCAGATCAATGCGATAATCATCGCAAGTCCACCAAAGAATGCGAACATTTCGGTGTTGGTGAGCACGTTGAGGTACGTCAGGTAGAGACACACGAGTGTGCCTACGAGTCCCCCAATCATGATCTTCTGGTGAGGAATGCCCCCTTCAATTACTTCAATTTTTACTGACATCTTCAACACCTCACATTGCAACGATCAGGATAGCCAGAAAACCGCAGAGAGCTGATGCGACAGCGGATGCAACGATTGCCCTTGGCCAGCGCTTGAATTTCGGGTCGTGGGGTCCTTCGATTGTTCCCGTGATGTTATATGCGGTCAGCACTGCATTCACGAGGAACAGACCAACCGCGAAAATACCTGCGGCTGCGACTGCAATTGGCATCACCTGTGCGGGAAGCATTTTCATTGTGGCCGGGAGTGTTGCCTCGTAGAGGTTAAGAAGCTCGCAGGTAAATGATAGTACCGCCAGCACCCCCGAGAAAACCTCCGATGACGCCACCGACAAATGATACAAATGGGAGACCGTGACCTTCAGTTCCCTGGGACTTGAATTCCTTCTGTGAATCTCCGGTGATGGGGTCATTTGCGACTTTACCTGAAGCTGCGGGAATACCCATACCGAAAACATAGACAAAATTCACCATCATACAGGTAATTGCCATCAACAGACCGCCACCGACTCCACCGGTAATTGTTGCTACGACAAGACCCTGTTCAGCAGCCCATGCGCCACCGAAGAGCCCGGCAAGACCAGCACCAGCTGCAAGCATCGCTACACCTGTTGCGATACCCGGTGCCTGTCCCATTGCCGCCGGAGCACCACCGACCGGCACGAAATGCGTACCGAATCCAATCAGAACGCCGCCGATAATAACACCCACAAGTGCCATAAGACCGGCACCCGGTGAAACATACCAGCAGAGTGCCAGGATGATCAGAACCATGACTACGCCAACCGCCATTGCGGTGGGATTCATTGCCCCGCCAGCCTGTGGTTTTGCTGCAACTGCACTCATGAGGATGCCTCCTTGACTTCAGTGTACGGGCCGTAGTTCTTGCGTGCCCAGACCTCAATGTACCGGTCGACAACAGTGAAGATGAGGATCATAAGGATACCGACAATGATTGCACCCCAGCCGGCGCTGACCTGTTCGAAGAGAATCGTACGCCAGAGTTCAAGGAACACAATCAGACCAAAACAGACACCTGATGCCGAACCGCCAATCTTCGCGGTAAACCATCCGTTGTCCAGCGAGTTGCGCTCACCGGCTTCAGCGTAACGGACGATGTTCCCCGATGCCGAGATGGGGACACCTGCACCGAACTTCTGGTTCTGGTACTGGCGTTCCTTTCCATAGTACGGGTTGCCTGTCGCAGAACCTGCTGCACCGAGTGCAATACCCCAGATCAACCCAAGCAGCGGCAGAGGGAACGGGTGTCCCAGCGCACCGTTGATCAGGTGACAGAGTGTAACTACACAGAATATTGCGATGAAGGCATGTGCCATTGTGACCGATGTCATGGACTTGAGAACATCCACGAAGACCGGCTGACCGAACTTGGCGAGACTTGCCGTCCTGCCAAGGTACGCGGTTGTAGCGTAGACGCCCTGTACAAAGACTGCAAGTACGCAGCCAAGAACGATTGCGAGAACCGCGTTTATCTGCATCGCCATAAAAGCCCAGGCCAGACCTGCGCCTAGTGCACACCAGAGACCGTATGCTGGGGGTTCACCGGCAACCGCCTTGTTGAAGATGCGGTGCACGAAACCCATCTGCGGTGCAAGCTGAACCTGTGAATTCGGGTCACCCTGGGACCCGATGTTGGATTCAGTATCTTCCGCAGAACCGGCTATAGTGGCAAGAGCTCCTGTCAATGCAGTAATTCCAATGCCAAATACAATTTGTTCCATTTAGCCTCCTCCCTACGTGCGAATGCACGAGAGTATTCAAAATGCAATGCCACGCACATTGAGTTAAAACTCTTTGTGGTTAGTGTAAATTGAGTGAGAGTTTAATTAAAAGGTTTCGAAACTTAATTTTCGAGATCGCACTTTAAATTGCCCGAATTATAAAACCAACGATAATATTGGTTTATTTAATCAGGTAAATTTACATTAACGAAAAAAAAGTTTAGTTAGGATCCGGATTTTGATGAAAAAGCGAGAGTTCCTCTCCGGAATGTCATAAAAGACAATGTCAATTTGCCAACAGGGGGAGCGGACTGCAAAATCAGATATTTTTGAAATATTCCGTTTTTTTTAAAATAGGTTATATGATAAATTGGGTATCACGGTGATTCATATTTGCAGGATCATCGTGGCACTAAAAAAAATTCGATAACGGAATAACCGTCAATCGGTCCGTGCTGAATAAGCTACGTAAGCAGAAACAATAATTGTAGCAATGCCAAGAAGTATAAGCACTGGTTTTGTCAACAGGTTACACGGATGATCTGCCATCCCACACATACCAGTGATATTGGTCGGGAACAGGATAGCGAGCACCCCGATCGCTGCACCTATTATACCGATGATCCTTTTCGTCTCATTGGATTTTGCGATCGCAAGGAGTGCACCGGCTACAATAAGAAGTGCACCGAGCCCGACCTCTGCCCGGGCGGTCCATCCGCAGGGCATCGGAAGTGTCTTACCTGAGGCAAGTTGTGCATACATTCCATTCACTTCACAAACGGGGGCAAAGGTCCACGGAGCTATTGCGAGTAATACACCAAGAATAATCAGAATAATTGCCGGCCAGTAAATCTTCATAGACAAAACGTGGAATTCTAATATTTAAACATTTTGAAATTGCTTATCAAAAAAGATTAAGAACGATATCTCACACCCCTTAAATGAATCCTGAACGCTTCAGGTTGGTAGTAATTCCCTGATAATTCATCGGTGATACGGAAAGGTGCGATACCGATCAAAGTCTGCTCTACCGATCCCGAGAAATGGCGGAATTTGCGGGTTCTCTATACTTATTTGTGCACTACCTTCATCGGATATGTTATGAGTAGTCATGTCCCGTATGACCATGACGATGCTTCTTAACCTTCTCCGATCATCGTAAATCGGGCGAAGATGCAGTTTTACCGGAAATTCGTTGCTGTCTTCTCGTTTCAACCGGGATTCGGTTTCATAATATCCCTGCTTCCCGAATGCATCCAGCAGCTTGCCGGAATACACGGGCAGTATTTCTGCGACCCCGAACAGAAACCTGAAGTCTTTTCCTACACACTCTCCCGATTTATGCCCAAACATTTTCTCAGCGGGCGGGTTCATAAATAAAACTGCTCCCGTACGGGAATCCAGAAGGATGACTGCATCATCGATACAGGATAAGATCTCATCTACCATCTTCCGGAGTGATTTCTCGCTCTTCTTCTGCTTTGTGATATCCTCAATAATAATCGTGATACCCTGTTTTCCGTCATTGAAAATCGTGGGGGTCAGACGAACATCCAAGAAGACTTCCTCACCTGAAAAAGTCTCTTTTACCTCGGTTCTCATATCTGTTCCATAATGAGCTTCACGGATTTTGTCAAAGAGCGGTTGCCTTCCTATGACCGGAAGACCAGTTGTATCCGGTCGTTTGCCGAGAAGATCCTCACGTACCCTTCCTGAGAATTTCAGGAAGTTATCGTTTACCCGGGAGATCTTCATATCCCCATCCAGGACAATGATGAAGTCCGAGGAGCGATCCAGCATCGTCGGGATGCTGATTTTTCGAGAGAGAATGAAAATTTTCGACATCCCATGCTCGAGCATCTCGACCTGCCCGGTCATCAGGAGGATCTCAAGGAATTTTGCAGCAGTATTCCTGTTCATCGTAAGATCCCGTGCTATCCGGGTAATTTTCATACCCTTTGGATTGTTCTGCAGGAGATCTTTTATTTTCTGGAGCTCAGCATCATGAGTTTTCATCGGATTTTCCGCTTTTTTAAGATTCAGTTCGAATGTTACCCGAAATATTATAAAAAAATATGCCTGAAAATCAGTTTTTGAAACAACGTATGCGTAATGAAACAGGAATCTGTCTGGCAATTTCAGCCTAGAGCCGTTACAGATTTTTTAGACAGGTACAATATTTAAATTCATGACCCGGGAACTACTAGTAAAATGAACGAGCCTCCCCGGTTCAACTTCTCAAAACTGGTAGTACGGAACCTAAAAAACCGCCCATACCGGAACCTGGCGATCATATTTACCTTTGCAATTATTGGTGCAACATTGTTTTCCGCCCAGTATCTCATCAGTGGTGCTGAATATGGCCTTAATCAGGGTACACTCCGGATGGCAGCCGATCTCATTGTCGTGCCAGAGGATTACACATCAGAAAGGGAGAACAGCCTCCTCACCGGCAGTCCGTCCATGTTCTTCTTTAATGATTCCGGTTTCGAACAGATCTCTCAAATCCCGGGAGTATCCGGAGCAAGTCCCCAGATCCTCGTTGCGACCCTGGAGGGACGGAGCTGCTGTTCGGGTTTTGTCCAGCTCATTGGAGTGGATCCTGAGCATGACTTTACCATCGCCAAATGGCTTGAGACACACCCGGGTGTTGTGATGGGAAAAGATGACATTATCGTCGGCAGTAGTATTGAAGGAAATACAGGCTCGGATCTCAGGTTCTACGGCCACACGTTCCATATTGCAGGAAAGCTTGATCCGACCGGAATGATGGGAATGGACATGGCAGTTTTCACCCGGATCGAAGATATATATGTGATGGCTGAAGAGTCTGGCATGAAAGCGGAAAGTACGCTTACCATCCCACAGGGAATGGTCTCATCAGTGCTCGTCAGGGTTGAACCCGGAACATCACCGATCGTTGTAGGGGATGAAATCCGGAAACGGATCCCGGGGGCGAGAACAATAACGCCCTCCAGCCTCCTTACCATGGTGACCCTCCATATCGCAGGTATCACACGGATCCTGTACGGCTCGGCAGTTGCGGTCATGCTGCTCTCCATTCCGCTGCTTGCTTTCATCTCAGTGACGGTCTCCCATGAGCTCAGGCAGGAGATTGCATTTCTGGGAGCACTCGGCGTGACCAGAGCTTTTATCCGGCAGCTCTTGATTGCCGAATCATTCACATCTTCTGTTATTGGGTGTTTTATTGGGATCGGGTCTGCTGCGATCCTGCTTTTAAGTTTTCAGAACTTCATCAGCTTTTCCCTGGAAATCCCATTTTCCATTGCGCCACCCCTGACACTTATCGCCATGGCGGGAAGTACTCTGCTTTTTTGTCTTGCGATCAGCGGGATTGCTTCACTGTATCCTACAATCAGAATCGTACGTTCAGAAGCTTATAAGAATATACCCGGACAGTGAATCGAATAAAACCCCCGGAACCCATGGAAGTCCTTTTTTTCATCTTCCCACAACCGATCGCATCAGCGCCATCACTCCCGGCTTCCGGGACCCCCTGCCCATTCCCCCACCTGACCGGGGCTCCTCGAACATCTCCCTGTTCAGTCGCTCATTGAGCTCATCGAATATCCGCTTATATGCCACACAGTGGGGATCAACCCCCTCAATTGTACCCCCGGAAGGAGCAATCGCATTGTAGGGGCAACCACCCCGGCAGTACCTGATGTGCGAACAATCCATGCAATTCTTATCCACGTACTCGGAGAACGCCGTCATTCGTCGCCCAGGATTCGGACTGCATAAGCTGATCCATAGTCGGCTTGTCACGAACATGACCCATCACCCACTCAGGCATCCCTACGAACCGATAGCAGGGATAGATATTCCCGTCCGGGCCGATAGCAAAAGTGTTCCCCATGCAGTTGACGAACGTACATACACTGCCCCTTCTGGTGAAGACGCACCGGCACAGATCATTGATGTTCATCACTTCCATTGCGCCAATATTTTCGAGCGACTTATCGAGAAGGTAAACGAGCAGCTCACCATAATCGACCGGGTCGAGTGCCCACTCCTTAGGGTTCTCTGAACGGAGTGAGGGCAGGGCAGGATGAAGCTTAAGGACAAACCCGTTCACCTTGAAAAAATCGAAGATTTCCTGACGGTGTTTTACCGACTTGTTGGTAAACGTACAGATGAAACGTACATTCAGGCCATGAGCCTTTGCGATTTCATAACCCCTCATTGTCTTTTCAAAATATCCTTTCCCCCGTTGTGAGTCAGTAATTTCCACAGGGCCATCTATACTGGAGCCTACAGGAACATGATACTCTGCCAGTATTTGCGCAATCTCCGGAGTCATCCTCCAAAGATTCGTCTGTATGGCAAACTCCGGGTTCAGGTGATGCAACTCTTGAGCGAGCAAGGGAAGTGCCTGCCGGTAAAACTCCGGCCCGGCAAGAAGCGGCTCGCCACCGTGGAAGGTAAAGGTAACCCTGTCCTCACGGAAATTTTTGAGCCATGCCACGACTTCTTTGATAGCCTCTATGGTCATGACAGGGGATCCTTCTTCAGAACTCCAGCAATAACTGCATTTGGAAGGGCACCCCAGTGTCGGGATGAGCATCACATGAAAAGGATTTTTCATTACACTTTTTTCCTTTCTTTAGAGTATAATTGTTTTCATGGTGTCGGTTTTTTTTAAAAAACGGTTAAAATCTGTGTTTTTTCTGTTTTTCACAGATATTCTGTCTTAAAGAAAGTGCTTGCATCAGGTTATCTCTTATTTTTATCAGGGTTCAGGATTGTACTTTTGGTGAGGCAGGCTGTTTTTTCTGCTTCATGAGATACCGACTCTTTTTTGGATCAGATAGCTTCTGCCCATCTGAATGTCCAATCCTTATAACGGTGAACGAAAACTGCAAAATGATCAGAATTCAAGTCTGCGCAGGAATCCGGAAGCCGTATTGCACTGGTAAAACAGGTCGCGAAGTTCATGTGCGGTAATCCACCGCTCATCAGTCACATTTTTTCCCTTAACTCCTCGACCGGTTCAGGAATTCCGGGATACTTTTTCATACCGTACTTTTTGGGATTTCTCACCAGATTTTCATAAAATAAAAAAATTGCATCAGGACTCAACCTGGCACACCAGGTTTTTCATTATGACATCTACTGCTCTACGGGTCGGCGACTCTGCATGCTGGAGAATATATGGTCTTCCTTCATCCCCGGACTTTACCATTTCGGGGTCAAGGGGAATTGCACCAAGGTAGGGAACACCTAGATCCTCAGCCGCTTTTTTCCCGCCACCCCGGGAAAAGAGGTCAATCGAGCCTCCACAGTGGGGACAGATCATCCCGCTCATGTTCTCGATGATCCCGAGCACAGGGAGTTCCAGTTTTTCAATAAATTTCACCGCCTTGATCGCATCCATAACTGCAACATCCTGAGGAGTAGTAACTATGATGGCTCCTTTTACATTGGGAGCGAGTTGCGCAATTGTCAGGGCCTCGTCACCAGTCCCTGGTGGCAGATCAACAACAAGATAGTCAAGCGATCCCCAGTTCACCTCTGCAAGGAACTGCTGGATTGCCGCCATCTTCATTGGCCCCCTCCAGATAACCGGCGTACTCGTATCCGGAAGCAGGAATGCCATCGACATGACCGCAAGGTTTCCGGTCACGTGGACGGGTTCGATGACCTGCGCCAGAACGGCCGGCCGCTGGTCCTCAATACCCAGCATCTTGGGAATGCTTGGCCCATGGAAGTCCAGGTCGAGCAGGCCGACATTTTTACCCTCGTTGGCAAGAGCAAATGCAAGATTTACCGAGATGGTGGATTTTCCCACACCCCCCTTCCCGCTCAGCACGAGAATAACGTGTTTTACCTCTATCTTCGCTTTCGGAGGTAATCCTTTGGGAGTACTTTTTGGAGTTCCCTGTGTTTGTCCTGAGGAACATGTCGAACAATTTTCATCACATTCCTGGTGTGTGGTTATTGGATTTTCTGTCATGATGATGCAATAAGCTGAAAGCTTAAAACAGCGCTTTTGCGCCGTTAATCATTCTTCTCTTCATCAGTAACCTGTGAAAGGATCTCAGCGGTAGTCCCGATCCGGATGATCTTCCCGCCCCGCATCAGTGCAAGCCTGTCGCAGATATCCCGCACAAAGTCCATATCGTGTGATACGACGATAAATGTCTCGTCCATCTCGTCGCGGGCATGCAGGATCGAGTGCTTGACATCCTGTTTGGTGATCGGGTCCATGGTGCCTGTCGGCTCATCGAGTATAACGAGACGCGGCTCTCTGATAAGCACCTGTGCCAGCGCGACGCGGTGCCGCTCACCGTCAGAAAGCTCGCCGGGGAACCGGTTCAGGATCTGCCGTGATTTCTCTTCGGTGAATCCTGCCATCCTCAGCGTAACAACCGCTTTTCTTAATGCCAGCTCTTTGGGGAACTCGAGACCGATCGAGTCGGTCAGGTTATCAAGAACGCTGCGGTGCGGGAACAGGTCATACTCCTGGTGCAGGAGCCCGATGTATTCCTTCGCCCGTCCCCGTTCGTCAATACCGGGTTTTGTCATGTCAACCCAGTCATCACCAATGAGGATATTCATCTCTCCGCTCGTTGGTTCGATGATACCGGAGATGATCCGGGAGAGTGTGGTCTTACCCGCACCACTCTTGCCGATGATACCGAAGATTTCTTTCTTCTGGACATCGAACGTCACGCTGTTGACCGCTCTCACAACGCCCCGATCCACGGAGATGTAACGTTTCGAGACTTCCCGTGCTGCAAGAATTTTTCCGCCCAGCTCCGATGGTGCTGATTCTTCAATCTCATGGTAGTCTTTAACAAACGTGCTGATTACACTCTTTGGCGAACCAATGGCTGCAATATTGCCATCAGCGAGTAAGATGGCCCGGTTTGCCATGTCCTCGATCACCTGCGAAAAATGTGAGGTGACAACCATACCCATCGAGTTCTTCCGTGCTGCACCGATCAGCATCTCATGCACCAGCCGTGCGGTCTCAGGATCGAGCGTCCCGGTTGGTTCATCGGCAAAGAGCATTGCCGGGTTCTTAGCGAGCTGCCGGGCGAGAACGACCCGCTGCTTCTCACCACCGGACAGATCACGGGCTATGTGCATCATCCGGTGGGATAATCTTACCAGGTCGATGAGATCCGCTGCACGGTTGATGGCGTGTTCCTGGGGGTAGTTAATGTCGTCAAGTGCGTGGAGAACATTTTCGATCACCCGGTCATCCCCGTAGAGGGCAAACGTTCGCTGGAACATGATCGCGGTCCGGTGCATGACACGGGCCTTCATCCCATCACTCTTCTCATCCCAGAGATCGACATCCTGTGCGACCAGCTCACCTCCGCACTGCGGGCACTTCCTGCCCGCCATGCTCCGGACTTCCATATGCCCGCATGAATCACACGCAGAAATATGATAGACGATTGAGCCACTGGTCGGGGGTTGCTCAACACCCCGTAACAGGTGCATCAGTACGCTTTTTCCTGACCCGCTCCTTCCGATGACGCCGACAATTTCACCCTCCGGTATATCGAATGAAACTTCATTTAATACCCGGGTGCCGTCAAAGTCCATGCAGAGGTCTTTTACGGTAATGAATGGCAATGACATAGGTCCTCGCATCCTGGATTATTCAGGAGTAGGGTCGACCTTAACCGGAAGACCGTTAGGTTTTATCCGGCTCTCGAACTTGTCACCGCATTTTTTGCAGGGCTCCAGACCCCGCCCGATGATCCGCCCTCTTTTCAAGGGTCCGTTTCCGTCAAAGTTTGGCATGGAAAATCCTCGTGATTGCTCCAGTGGAATTATTACACATATGAGCATAAAGATTTAAGGATCGGGTATAAAAAGAATGTGTGCGGTAGAAATTCTGCACGGACATCTCCCGGTCGCTTCTAAGGCATCGGCCATGCCGGATCTTACCCGTTCGCTACGCTCACCGATTAGGAACCCCCTTCTTCCCAGCGCGTGGTATCAACTACGATTTCCAAAAATATCGGACAGAACCTCGGTAAAGGAGAGATCCTAACGGGAGCACTTCGGGCACCGCCCTTCTGCTGGTTTTGTGCAGCCGGCCATTTCTATCCCTTTCCCATTGACAAGTGCATCTGCGATCTTTCGCCGGGCTTCATGCAAGTCTCTCCATGCGGTCTTGCGCGAGACCCCAAGTCTCTCGGCAGCCTCTTCCTGCTCCAGCCCTTCAAGATCAATAAGCCGGATCAGTTCAATCTCCTCAGGTTTGAGGGAGATGCCCTCTTTTTCGTCACCGAGGCAACAGCATGGTTTGTAGCACCGAGATTCCCCGGTTCCTTCGATGGTACGCCGGACACGAGGCCTTCCCCGCCGGGGGCACGGGAGCAATTCTGTTTCTTCTCTGTCCGTCATCCCTTAATCACCTTATGATCTATCATTCATTTATTAACGGAATTATTGTTCTCATTGTGTGTGGACTTCATATGATAAAATAGCGTTCGATCATCGTATCCGCTAAGTACCCGTACGAACACATCTTCGAATCTTTTTACTCAAAAATGAGCAGATAAGAAGGACGATGGCAATGTCTGTGGAAAATTCCGGATAATTGCCGGGAATACATTTTCATCAATAGCAAATAGTTTGGAACCCGGGTAGAGTTATTCAAAGCCCGGCGCTGCCATTTTGCCTCATTTATCCCTTAGAGTCAATAGATCGGAAAATAATCGGGGATCCATTTACGACATCCTACGTATGTCTTAAATAAAAATACGGTTCTTTATTTACAGCGGGGTCGATGCCCGCAGCTGTGGGATCCGTTTTGCGGTATCTCCTCGGATTGGCAGCAGCAGGAATTACCGAATTTTAAGGGAGACGTGCAGGCTTCCCGGTGGCTGATATCACCAGAATCCGGTTCGTGTTTTTCACCGCACGCGCAGGTGTGTTCATCGATGCACCCTCGTTGAACGGGGGCAGCTGATTCAGTGTTATTGAATATGTGTTGGGTTGTTTCTGTCATTTGTCACCAGGTGTACGGTCTCCCGTACCTTAATTACACATATGCGCATAAATCATTTAAACTCTGGCACTTTGACATTCGAGATTTGAGAATACCATCGAAAGATTCAGACGAAGATTCAGTCATGATTCTCAATAAGCAAAAGAATTATTCTCCTCAAGGCACGATGGTGTGTTGTGATTCCGCATCTTTCAATTACCCTCCTTGTCGATAATACCACGATTACGGATCGGTATTTCAGCGGTGAGCCGGGCCTTTCGTTCCTGATTGAGACAGAAGGAAAAAAGATCCTTTTTGATACTGGCTTTTCCGACCTGTTTTTACAGAATGCCGGAAAGATGGGAGTCTCTCTCCTTGACCTGGATATAGTCGTGCTCTCGCATGGTCACCTTGACCATAGCGGAGGTTTGTTCCCACTTATACGGTACATGACCCGGTCTATTATTGAGGGAATTCCGGTAAAGAAACCACTACTGGTTGCTCATCCGGCTTGTTTTTATCCACGTCCGAAATTCCCAGTTCCCGATATCGGAACTGTGCTTTCAGAACAGGAATTGTCACGGTTCTTTGACATGCATACAACCACGGTTCCATGGTATCTTACCAAAAACCTTGTCTTTCTCGGTGAGATTGAACGGAATTTCGGGTTCGAGCGTGCCGATCCCGGAATGCGAAAAATAATCATGCCCGATGGATCTGCCAGGGAGGATCATATCCTCGACGATTCTGCACTTGCATTTCGCCTTGATGAAGGACTGGTCATCATCACGGGCTGCTCACATGCGGGCATATGTAATATTGTGGAACAGGCAAAGATTATTTGTGGCAATAACAAGGTTATTGATATTGTCGGTGGACTCCATCTTCTGAAACCCTCTCCTTCCCGTATCAAAAAAACCGGCGAGTACCTGCAGGATCTTCATCTGCAGTCCCTGCATGCATGTCACTGCACATCCCTTTCTTCAAAAATAGTCCTGGCTGGTTATTGTCCTGTCGAGGAAGTGGGTACCGGAATGATACTTCAATGGTAGATTTCTGATCCGTTTTTTTTGATTTTCTTTTTCGTTAGTCCGTGAATTGCTGGAAGAATTCAGTTTGTTAAGTAGTCTCGCTCTCCTCTTTTCCTTTCGGATTCAATGCCTTGTTGATGTGGCGGAAAAATTTCCAGTGCAGGAGCAGGTGGATAATGAGCAGGGCGGCAAATATCAGGCTTGAATTGTTATGCATGGTGACCCACTGGTTTCTTGCAATTCCAAGGTATGTTAACCAGCCACTGCTCCGTCCTCCACCTTCCGGAAACACGAAATACAGGACGAGCCCGGAAACAAGCGAGGGGATAATGGTGATCAGGCAGCCGATATCTGCAAGTGCGTTGATGGTGATGCGTTTCATGGGAACCTCATATCACGCTTTAGAGATTGCGGGAAATAAAACTGCCGGTAATTCTCTGTACGGGTGAAAAAAGCCGGAATCAAATGTAAAGAAAAATAAAAAGGCTATTTTTTAATTGCTTTTTTAATCTTTGCCAAAAGATCAGCGGGAACCGGGTCAATCTTATGAACGCTCTTTGCATGAGCTGCGATCTTTGTTATCAGCTCTGCCTCTGTCGGGGCGGTAGTCTCGAATTTACAGTCCATACCAATGTCTTTGCATGCAAATGATGGCATATTGTTTCACCAGCCTTTCATCTATCTGAGGTAATTTATAATTTTCCCTGAAAATCAAAATCTGACAATATGATCTGGCAGACCTGCATTTTTTTGTCTGGCTCAAATTCTTATTAATCCGGCTCAGGAAAATCCCGGATGCAGGGTACTATCAGTCTTCGGTTTGGATCAGAATTACTGAAATATCCGTAACTGGATTACTTCTACCCAAATTTTTATCAGACCCGCCACCAATTACCAGATTACTTTCTGGAGAGATTGTTCATGACTGAAGAACGGGAGAAAATACTCTTGGCAACACAGGCTGCAGCCACATTCAAACCGGATTATATGACCAATGATAAACTGGAGGCAGCAACCAAAGGACATGGATCCCTGGTAATTCCAGTCTACTGTGCCGCGAATTCCCTTGCGGAGGATGTGTTCTGCGGTATCGGTTCACCGGATATGGAACTGTTGAGCAGGATGACCCTGGTGGATGCTGCTGCTGCGAGCCTGCCGCTGGATATGGTTATGGAAAAAGCCATCCGTCAGGCAAAGCTGGGGGGTGCTGCTCCCGAGAATGCGGCGTTGATCGTTGCATCACTCGCGTATTTCACCGGCTCGTGCGCCCGATCCGGTGTTCCATTGGGAAACAGGAAACTTGGGGCTATTGCACGGATGCATGCAGGTGCACCACGGACCAGTGCAATTGCCCTCACCACCGGAAAGTTTACCCATAAAATACCGGCATTTCCGGCCTATCTGGCTGTATACAACCAACTGATGGATAAAAAACTCACCCGGGTGGATGGTGCTATACTCCCTCCATTCATCGCAGGGGGAGCGATCTACGGTCACAGTGCTCTTGGCGAGGACATTAATATTCCCGAGATTGCTCGGAACACGGCAAGAGTGGGCACTGAAGCAATGATAAAAAGTATGCATGGGGCCGGAATTACTGCCTATCCCCTCTGGCCGGCACTCATCGGTGCCGCCGTTGCTCTCGAGATGATCCATCCGGATGCAGCGCTCGGGGAAGAGTTTGGCACTTTTGGTGATGTTGATACCGCCTACCTTGCCGGGAAAGGTGCAATAGAAGAAGCAAAACTCCCTGCGAAAATTCATGTCCGCGGGACCCATGAGGAATACGATACTGCCCGGGTTGTTGGCGACTTCGGTTTGATACTGAAAGATATCGGAGGACCTTCGGTAATTGCATCCATGGCCCTTGAAGAGATATTTGCCGGGTTTGAAGAAGCTGCCATGATAGGAGCAGGTTTCTCGGGAGGCCCTGTCAATCCGCCCCTTGGCCATGTTTGCGGTGACTGTATGCCGGCATTGCGCCTGCTGATTAAACACGGGGGCGATCCCTATCCGGTCGCTGATGCTATCACGGCCTATAAAATGAATTCATTCATTGATCCTGAAATGGCCCTCTGCTCCCTCAATACTATTGCACGAAAGGCCGAAACCGTTTCCCGAGGCTCTGTCTCCCATGCATGTATTCTCGCGAGCGAAGCAGTCCGTGACAATGCAATCTACCGGAGAGCGGCTAAAGTATACGAGATAATGAAAGCCGGAAAATCTGTAGAGGATGCTGCCCGGTCTCTTGATGACGAAAGGAAAGCTGCAGTCGAGACGAGGGGTTCTGCCATCCTGTCAGGATTCACCGGGCACAAGATAGAGATGAAATTCACCGTGATAAAACCGCAGGGACGACGGACCGATGCCTTCACGAAAAAATACTGGGCATTTGACTCGTTTGTATCCTATGATATCTCAATCGATGGCAAACCCTATCATATTGAGAACCTGGCAGCAAAAGCGGTCCCTGAATTCGCTCTCAATGAAAAAGCCCGAAAAAATCCGGATATGGGGACAGCCCTCTTTGCCGGAGCCGTCCTTACCCAGGAACTGCAATACATCGGTCATACGATAATCAATGTGACCGTTCCCGCTGCGGTTGCAACCCTCCTTGGTAAAGATGAAAAATCTGCGGCAAAAGATGCAGAGTCGGGAGCATATCTTACCAAGGCGATACCCGGAGCAAAAGACCGTGCATTCGACGTTGCACGGCTTGCAAAAAAGATCTATACCTCCTTAAACCAGCCAGGTGAAACGTAGGGCCTCAATAAATGAAAGTCCTGGTGATTGACCCGAAAATTGCCGGAATATCGGGGGATATGCTTATCGCGGCACTTGTCGACCTGACAGGATCCTCCGATCCACTTCTACCTGTAGCTCATGCGATCGGTGACCTTTCCTGTTGCGATAATTTTTCTTTTCAGGTTAACGACGCAGATGCAGGTGGACTATCTGCAAAAAGACTCACGATTGAGGTCATGGAGAAAAACCATCAGAATCACACCGATATGCGGAATTCTATGGTGGAAATTACAAAGAAAACCGGACTTTCGGACATTGCCAAAACTATGGCACTCCGGATTATTGAAGACTTCCTTTCAACGGATGCAAAACTCCACCGATCAGGTTTTCATCACAATAAGATGTCGTCTGTCGATACGCTCTTTGATGTCGCAGGTTCTCTTGCGCTCCTGGATCATAATGGCTTTTTGGACGGAGTGATTTACGGAACGCCACCGGTGCTGGGATCCGGTTTCACCCGTATTGCGGGAGGGGAAATTGCCTGTCCTGCCCCGGCAACACTGGAAACACTCTGCAGGCACAAGATTCCGTATTCCTCGTACCCTACTGACTGCGAAATGACGACGCCCACCGGTGCTGCAATTTTCGCAAATATTACCCACAGGATTGTAGATACCTTTCCCTCTATGACACCCTTGCGGGTGGGGTACGGAACCGGTTCACGTTCGGTCCATGGCAGACCCTCGGTGCTCCGGGTGGTCGAAGGAATGAATTTTGATGCAATACAGGACCGGATTATCATGCTCGAGACGAACCTCGACGATGTTCCTGGCGAGACTATAGGATATACCGTAGAAAGGCTTCGTGAAGCGGGCGCAGTGGATGTATTTGTAACAACCGCATCCGGAAAAAAGAACCGTCCGGTCCAGATTCTTCATATCATCACCAGCCAGCAGGACTATCCGGGTCTGTTGGAAATCCTCATGGACGAGACGGGGACGCTGGGGGTCAGGATTCTTGATATACCGCGGCTTGTTGCACACCGGACCCGGCAGGTTATGCGGGTCAGTGTGGGAGGAGAAAAATTTGACATCAGCGTTAAAACCTCGACAGTTAATGGGAACTTGTTGGCAAAAAAACCTGAATATGAAGATCTCAAAAAGATCGCACGGCACCTGAATATTCCGTTAAACAAGGTAAGAGAAGATGTCCTCGTGCAAATGGGCTCTCCGACAATCGATAGGGAATAATGCGTTCGGGATTTCGACAGACTCGCTTCATTAGCAGATATTATCCAAGCTCCCTGCCCATCTTTCAGCGTTAAAGGAGTACACATACATCGCTTTTTAACCAAACTTCCATTCTTAAAATACTTCATCAGAAAAAAACAGCCTCACATTCACATTCTGGCAGGATTTCCGGGTCCAAATGGTTAAAGTATGGGTAAAAAAACAGCTCGATTTAAAGGGCTTTGAAGGCTATCAGGCGAGGTGAAAATCTGCCGTATTTTGACAAACAGAGCAATTATTAAACGTATTTTCCACAGGAAACGAAAAGGACGGTTTTACGGGTTTTTCTACATGACCTGCGAAAATAAAGAAAGGAATCGGAGCCCTTATAGGGCTTATTTCCCCCTAGGTTTTCATACCTGGTTTTTAGTATCTTATAAACGGTCACCACTCTCTGCCGTACTCTCCGGCACAAGGCATGCAGACAAATTTTCCGTCCCGGACACGTGCCTGGTGCTCAGCAACCATCTCACCACAGCTGGTGCACTGGACGGACGTGAAGATCTTTGCCTTCACAGGAATCTCCGGTTTGACATCTTTTGCAATGAACAATTCACCAATTGGCATCGTAAGGATCGTATTAATGACGTGTGCCTGCCGCTCGTGGAACTCTTTTTGTTCAGCAGGTGTTGCTGTCCTGCTCATCACTCTTTCCCTGAGTGCCGATGCAATCGGGTCAATTCTTTGTATGACCGGCTCCGGGCGCTGGACAAGCCGGATAGCCCGGTTGGATTTCCGATCAATGAAGGTATAGGCATGCTTGCCAAAGTCCTGCAGGATCAGGTTACCCTTACCTGTCGAGCAGCCTGCAACCAGCTGGATCGCATCGACCCCGCAGGCATCATTCTCAACGATAGCAACAAGATCTTCATCTTTAGAACGGTCTGCACGGAGGTGCTGTAATGCGTACTCGGCCGTACGATAACCGAGCGCGAGTCCGGGACAGGAGTGTCCGTGAAATGCAATAGCCGCTTCATAGGGTTTAGTGGACTGGGTCATAGGATCACGTGGATAAATTGTTCTTATGGGAGAAAGAATTTCGTTGTTCTCTTTTGCGGTCAGGAAAAAAGGTACAAAAAATTGGTAAATAGTTCTGGTGAGTAATTTATATCATCTCTTCCGGGAAGTGTTGATCTGTAATGACGACAAAAGAAGTATTTCATGGGGTTCCGGGAATCCTCCGCCCGTTTAAGGAATATCTGGAGAAGAATGGATTGAAAAAAGGCGACCAGGTTGTCTATTATGGTGTACCGGGAACGTGCACGCCATTTGTTGAGCTGCTTGGTTTTGCTGTCCGCTCCCTCGAACTTGAACAGGTCTTTGTTCCGATGGTAGATGAGAGCAAGGCGCATAAGATCCATAATGTTCCCGACATAGGGATGCAGGCTGATGCAGCCATGGCGAATCTGAAACCAAAGGCAATAGTGATCATGGGTGGACTTTCCATGCCAAACGTGCCAATTAAAGTAGATCAGGTACAGGCGGTAATCGGCAGGCATCCCGGTTCAAAGGTTATCGGGGTCTGCTTCATGCATATGTTTGAAAAAGCCGGGTGGCTTTCGAACGTTTCATTTGACTGCCTCATCGATGCAAATATCGATCCCGTTGAAGTAACGACATAACAAAAAAAAAGTTCATGATTAAAGTGGGGAACAATGTATGCCCGGAAAAAAAGATATGTTCACCGCTAAAAAAAATTACTTATTTTAAACACCTTATCAATCCTCCAAAATCCCCCGTTTTCTCTGTTATTTAGGGAATTCCTGCGTTATCCCCATAATCTTCCAGGCTGCGGCCAGCCGTTTGAAGGATCTAACAGAATAAACGGTTCGAGTATAAAGAACCTCATCGGTGTTTGGAAATATTTTTTCGATAGTGGATGTCAGTCCGGATAAATTCTGACGGTCTTTTCAAAATCAGTCTTTCCAGATGATAGGGAGTGTTGTACTTCAGCAAAAAATCGAAAAACACAATCGTCTCTTTCCGAATGACCATTACCCTGAAACGGGAATCGGTTCTTAAAAAAAAAAGTGATTGAGTGATCTTACCTTGATGGTATGATCAGTGAGCGCTCTCCAGCGGGCATGAACTCGCGGATTGCACCCTTCGCGAACTCGCGGCGGATTTCTGAGAAGTCGAACTTCAGCGATGGGTCGGCGAAGGTGATCTTCATCAGTGGGTTTAGGGTCCATGCATCTCCGCGTGCAATGTGGGCAGAGCCGGCGATTGCAGCGTATTCTCCCTGGTGCCCGACGTTCATTGCATAGTTCGGGTAGTTTGGTCCACGGAGCTCGCCGAGTAATCCCTCGTCGGGACGGATCGACATCGAGTTTGCGGAACCGCACTGGTCCTGCAGGTCGTAGCCGAAGAAGCCGAGACGTGACCAGCCTTCCTTGTGCATGAGCATGGACAAGTACCAGCCGTTCAGGCCAGCGTTGGAATTCGCCGTTGCCATTGCACAGGAGATACCTGATGCTGCTGCAAGGACGGATGCACGCTGCGAACCACCGAAGTGGCTCTCGAGGGCAGTCGGGTAGGTCTCGTACTGCTCCATACCGTAGAGGTTGACCTCGGTTGCGATATCGCTGACGACATCCTGGGTTGGCTTTGCCTTTGCGATACCACCGTGTTTCTTCTTGACGTAGTCAATACCGTACTCGGTGTAGTCATCAAGGATGTTGTCGGTGTATGCAGCGGTTGCATACTGGGTGAACCCGACACCACCGCTCATGTAGGATCCGAGCCAGATCTGGTCGAAGAGCATCGTACCTGCTGCAACGATCTCAAGGGCATTCTTGTACCGGGTCGTTGGGGTACTTGCGGTCTGACTGGACCATATCGCAGAAGTGTCCGAACTTGATGCCACCTGGCTCGTTCGGGCCACGTGCACGGCGTGCGGGCAGGATATCTGCCATCTGGATAACACCGGCGTGCTTTGCGGCGAATGCGAGGTCAGCGACTGCTGCCTCACCGGCGCACATCTTGTAGGCACCGATAAAGGACATACCGATCTGCATCGCAGACCACCGTGAGGTGGTACCGCCGTCGCACGTCCTGCTGACGGTTGTGGGGATGTGCACTGCCTGCCACATCGACTTGCCGACAGCTGCTTTCAGCTGTGCTGCCTGCTTGGCCGGGAAGAGCTTGTCGACGTTGAGCACGAACTGGGGCTCGAGGTCGTCTGCCATCTCGTCGTCGCCCGTGAAGACCTTGACGTAACAGTCGTCCACGAGTGACGGGTGAGTCTCGACCATGTGTTCCTGAACAACGGCTGCACCGGGCATTGCGTGGTTCAGCACGTGGAGGTACTCGTTGATGGTTTCTGGGGTGACTTCCTTGCCCAGACGCTTCTGGAGCGTGCCGTGGGCGAGGTCGAGACCGACAATGATTGTCCTGCGGATATCATCCCACATCTGCTGCATCGCAGCATTGTTGACAAAGTGCAGGTCATCGCCCTCAACAAAGACACCGGTGGTGCTGACTTCGTAGGTTGTCAGCTGGCGCTGGCCGAGCGGGATACCGCCGCAGTGGCAGCGCTTGGGGTCGTACATGGAGATGCCGCGTTCCATCTCGGCCTTCTTGCCGGCCTTCATGAACTCGACTTTTCTCGGGGACTGTTCAAGACCCTTGCGTTCAAAGACCGTGGACATTGCCTGGGGGTCTTCGGCAAACTTCGTCTTCATTGCCTTTAAGAAGAGCTTCTGTGTCCTCTCGACTTTAGCTGCTTTTGCCATGTTCAGGCCTCCTTGGGCATGAAGCCGTATTTTGTCCTTAGTTCATGGATACGCGTTATGTACTCAACGTATTCGGGGTCGTCACGGAACCCGGTACCTACCATTGAGTGGTACATGGTGGTGTGTGCCTTGAGCCACTTTGCGTCCTGTGCCTTGCCGACCTTGACTTCTGCGTCAAGGGGTACGCCGACCTGGTCCTTGATGTACTTGATGCCGCCGGTCTTCTTGTCGATGACAAAGCGCTGGAGCATGTCGAACATCATACCGTTCTCATCGAGACGGAGGGAGTGCCCGTGCACCGTGCATCCACGGATACCGGTGAGTGCTGCATCAAAGAGCTCAGTGTTGATGAGTTCCTTTGCATATTTCTCGAGGTCGCGTTCGCGGCACTCGACGATCTGACGGCCTGAGAGAGTACCCGGGTCAATGCCGCGGAAGCGGTATGACTCGACGTAGCTTCTCTGGTAGGGCTGGCAGGGTGCGTTGTACATCGAGTCGGTGAACTGGATATAGCGGACGCGGTCGCCGGCCTTTGCGCCATCAGTTGGGGTCACGAGCTTGCGGATCGGGCACGCGGGTTCCTGCTGCTCAGCGAGCGGCGGGTGTGCACTTGGATAGGCTGAGCCGGGGGCTCTGTGTCCCATGACGAGGACAACGTCCTTGTCACTGACATCGCGAAGCTTTTCCAGCTTGTGGGCCGGGTCCATCTGCTTGCGCCTGTTCTCGGCGATCTGAGTCTGGCCGGGACCATACTGGGGTTTGTATGCCATTATTTTATCACTCCAATGTTTCCTTCTTTTTCACAATTCTCATTACTGACGAAATGACTTCCGCCATCTTCTCGCGTGTCGGGGTCTGACCCCGGGTGACACCGCTCACGATGGCCATCACCGTACCTTTCGTACGGATCCGGTCAGCGGGAGGCATCACCACGGCGGTCTTCACTCCTTCCTTTGCGAGATCCTCGTAATCAATCGGGGCCTGGGAAACCACAATTGCCTTCACATCACAGGCCTGGAGAATAAACCTGACCTTTGCCACCACATGGGAACGAACGTTCCCGTGGTGAAGGATGGCGACTTTGTGTTTCTCGATCTGCGCGATTTCCTTGTCAGTAAGCCCAAACGAAGCGCCAAGGACGCCACCTGCTATTTTTGGTGCGTCCGGCGGCACGCCACTGCCGGCATACAGCACCAGCGTACTGATGCTGTATTCAACGCCCTGTTGTCGCAGGCCTGAGGTGATATCGCACACCGGCTTTGTCACGTGGCGGCGTCCGGGAGACATCCCGACCACAATGACATCCGGGTACCGGCACTCAGAGATGGTGCCCCGTTGGGCAATTCCGCCTCCTTTACCCATGCCCATCGCCTCGCGGCAGTCAACAACCTGGGTTACTCGTCCAATCGGCATAATTTTTTTATCTTCCCTGAAGGATTACGGGCTTGGACTTGCTACTGGGATCAGAAAGTCCAATGATCGTTTTGTCCGCGTCCGGGCCGTACTTGCAGTAATCTGAAAGTGATGGATCGGTTTTCATAAACCTGCCTTCCTGGATATAGAAACTATAGTCCGTGAAGACCGGTTTGCACGCGGTTTGCAGTGCGGGGATGACGTCGCGGTTCTCAAGCTCGAGGAGTATAGTACCAACATGCACCTGCAGTTCCAGTTCCTCGTCCCCGACATGGATCGTCTTCCTCATAGTATGAGGATTGGCGAGTCCTTTGGCGGGTCCGTAGGTAACTATTGCAGGAAGGCGTGGTCCGTTAAGGACCATGCGCCGGACTCCGGCAACAGAACAGATCTGGTTCAGCAGGCGCTCGGTAGTCTCGGGGTTAAGCAACCGCTCGGTGACAATCCTGCACTGGGGGAACGTGGCTTCGGTCATTCGTATCCGTTGGGGGGCTTATACGCCCTTGGCAATTGCCTGGATCGGCTTCTTGAATGCATCGAGCTGCCCGAAGGTGTCCTGGTAAATCTTTGAGGTTGCTTCGGGGCCGAACATCTGGGTGCCTGCATCAAGACAGCATGCTGCTACGATACAGGGCATACCGACACCGGCTGCGTGACGGGTAACGACGTGGTTACCGTTGAAACCGCCGGGGCCGCCGCCACCGTAGATCGAGTGGCTGAAGAACGAGAAACCGACTGCCACACCCATGGTACGACCGAAGTCGGAGCCGGGGAGACCGGTCTCGTGCTCGAGCAGGTCGTTGAAGTAGAGCAGGGTCGCTGAGACTGCCTGGGCAAACCGCCCGGCACCACAGTTGACCATGGTTGCTGCAAGGGTTCCTGCCGATGCATAGGCGTTCCACATCATCGGGTCCTTGGTATCGTAGAAGATGTAGCCGCTCTTGCCTTTCTTGCCTGCCTTGATGACTTTGTCCTCAATGGCCTTCTCGACAAGGCTCTGAACGACTGTACCGATGGTACCGGTCTTGCCGTTTGCCTTTACAAGGTCATAGACGAGGTTGTTTGCATTCAGGCCCTGGTATGCATAGAGCAGGAGCTGGGCACGCTCGAACGGGCCGATTGCCATACCCATCTCGAACTCCCCTGCCTGTTCAAAGGTCGCACAGAGTGCTGCACCCTGCATGGCATTCCGGTGGGTCATCATTGCCGCATGATTTGCGGGGATGTTGCGGAGTGCATAGCCGAGACCTTCGTTGTTCTGCGGGATGTTCAGGATCGAGACAACGTTACCGCCGTCCATATGCATGGTCTGTGGGTAGGTACCCCAGACTGCTGCCTTGATGTAGGAGCCGTCGAACATGCCGACCTTGTACTGGTCGACCAGTGCGTAGGTAGTGGCTGCTGCAACTGCTGTTGATGCTGCATCGTAGGTTGCTGCCGCATCCAGTCGTGCGCTTGGGACCTCGACTAATATCATCTTGCCGCCGCCGACCTTGGTGATCTTGGTGTTGTCGCCGTCGGTGACCTGGACCATTTCCTTGATCTTGGCCGAGAGTGCGTCGCAGTCCTTGACACAGCTGCAGTTCATGCTGCGGCCGAGAACCTGGTTCGTTTTGCCGCCGATCTTTCCGGTCTTTAAGGCGTCTTCGATACCAGCGAAGTTGACTGCCACGGTCCTCTTGGTGAGGTCGATGACATTAAGTGCACCCTTGTTGACCAGCGGGCTGATCTTGTCAAGAGTTACATTGCTCTTTAAGAGCTTTCCCTCATCGTCGTAGAGGTCGATCGTGTCTTTATATTTCATGTGAATTCCTCCAAATTTCCATTTTATTGCAATACAATACTGTCTCTGAACGATAGTGTAACCTAGTTGAGTACACTGGTAATGAATGAAAGTCACTATTGCACGTCCCCTAATGGGACATGAAATAATACCAGATTTCGCCATATAAGCATTACTATTTCTTATCAGGAAATAATTTTATATTAAATAAAAAATAATAATCCAGAATGAAGGAATGTTCAAATATATCATATTAATAACGTTTCATTGTTTTACGCAGTATTACAAAAATAAAAATTTGTAGCATAAAATGCTATAGGAATTAGTAATTTTTTTTATTTTTGTGTGCGCTCTTATAAAAAATGTGGGGTAGAGGAATAGCCCGGGTGATGTTGCCCCGGACCCCCTCAGATGATTTGCAGTGCATTATTTGCATAAACTATGGATCAGATCTTCTTGTAAAGATTTGCGTACACGATCTGTCCTTTCTTTTTCTTGTGGCGCTCGCCCATGTCACCGATGTAGTGGGCAAATGTTGCCTTGACACCGTCAACTTCGAGCTCTTTCTCCCCTGCGGGTTTGAAGCCGGGCATCATGGTGTCGATGGAACCAAAGATGTAGATAGTACCGTCGACCATCTGGCCCCCGACTTTGCTCTTGGCATTTCCCTTGATAATGACTTTTCCGCCTTCGGCATGGGTGCAGACATGGACATCTGCATTGCCGTTGATGGTCATCTCGCCGCCGAGCATGTACATGCCTATATCGCTGCCGGCGTTCCCTTTTACGAGGATCTTGCCACCGGACATCCCTCGCCAGTCACCGCGGTATGCTGCCCCAAGGTAATTGCCTGCATTACCTTCTATGGTAAGTTCGCCGCCCTTCATGGCGGTCCCGGCAAATGCATCAGCATTGCCTTTGACCAGCATCTTACCGCCTTTCATCCAGGCACCGGCGTACTGGTCCATGCTGCCTTCAACAACAAGTTCCCCGGCGCTCATTTTGAAACCCAGATACTTGACTTTTTTGACATCGCCTTTGACAATAATCTTCGTATCGGCCGCAGTGGCACCTGCATTGCCGGTGACGTCGAAATACTTGCCGAGAGTGAAGGTTTCGTTGCCTTCGTGAACATGAAGTTCAGCGATCTGTGCTGCAGTTTTTCCCGCAAACACATCCGGTGATACATTGTCCGCCTCAAGATACAGTGCATGAGGGCTTTTCATGGTGATAGTTACAGTTTCCATCGTCCGCACCTGCACTTACGTTGCATCTACCTCGAGGGTATACGGGTTCGGGACAAAATGGTGTCCGAGAGCTTCGTAGTTCGCCTGGGTCATGCTGTAATACTTCAGGAATTTCTCATTGATGTCACGCATGACCTGCGGGTTGTCCTTTACTTTTACATTCACCCAGAGTGTTCGTTTGTGGCCGTTGCTGACGATCTCTCCGTTGGTAACGACTTCGACACCGCTCTTGAAGACATGTGAACAGCGTGAGAATGCCTTTTCAATGTCGTCAGGGTTGGCTACGGGTTTATCCGGGTTGAAATTGTACACGGCAACATCTGCATCCATGCCGGGTTTTAAGCCCCCGCACATGCTGGTAAGGCCGAGTGATTTTGCCGGGCCGGCACGGGTCATCTGGGCGAGCTCGTAGAGCGAGATCTCGCGGTCCAGGCTGCCGATGCTGGTTTGCGAAAGAACCTTGTCCTTGTGCTTGAATGCATTGATCTGCGCTTCACGGGCTTTGGCTGACATCAGCCACTTGATAACCCTTGGGTACCGGGTAAACGGTCCTGCGTTGGGGTGATCGGTGGTGATGTAGCAGCGCATCGGGTCCTTCATCATCAGGGGAATTTCCAGACCAATTGCCCACTGGATGGCACAGACCGAAATATTCGGGCTGTAGATATACGGAACGACCCCGGATCCGGTTTCCAGTTCCACATCGATATTTGCCCATTTAAGATTGTTGAGTCCTGTCAGGTGGTGCTCGAATGGACCATCCGCGGTCATGGTCGTGGTCTCATCAAGTGTTACATTGCCGGTGTCAATAGTGATGTTCTTGTTCTTGTTCACGTAGTCCGTAACCTCTTTTGCCTTGGACTCAAAATCTCCCCAGTTGGTTCCTCCATAGGAGTGGAACTGCGAATGGGTGAGATGCATCACCTGTTCACGGCCGAACTTGTTCTTGGCCTTGTAACCTTCGGCGAGTTTCAGCGTGTCAAGCGTGGTCTCGTAACATCCCGGGTTCCCGAGATTGTTGGGGTGAATGTGCAGGGAATGCGGGAGTCCGAGGTACTCGTTTGCTTCGATCAGTCCGGTGACAATTTCAGCGGGGGTAATGTCGAAGTACGGGACCGGGTCGTTCACGGAAAGGCAGTTCAGTCCCCATGCCCATGCTTCTGTTCCACCGGGGTTGACGACCTTGACAGCATATCCCTTGGTTACTCGTATGAGCCAGGCGATATATGCGGCAGTGTTCTCAATCTCTTTGTTTTTGAGATATTCCATCACAAACCAGTTGTTGCCAAAGACCGGGAATGCCCCCTCGTCAATGATCGGGGTATCGCGGATCTCCTCGTGCACGTGACGGGAGAACATCGGGGGCATTGCTGCCTCCATAGCGGTAGTATATCCCATCTTGGCATACTCGTATCCGGTTTTGAAGGTAGTAGGTATGGAATTCCCACCCCCCATCCGCTCCATCCCCTTTGTGGGTGTGCAGGTGAAGAGTTTGTCCTCTGGACGGTAAATCCTGCCAAGGTTTACTTTGGGCCCTGCGATGTGTGCATGTATCTCAACGGCGCCTGCCATGACGGTCTTGCCCGTGGCATCAATGACCTTTGCCGCGGAACTGACCGTGTCAGTGATCTTTCCATCCTTAATTGCTATATCCTTCTTGTCGCCTTTGATGCCCTGGACCGGGTCGAATACGTTACCGTTCTTGATGATATACTCTGACATGATTATGCTGCCCCCTTGAGCTGCCTGACCCGGTCGCGGACCTTAATTAAGAACTGCTCATCGGTAAGCATTCCCTCTGGTGGCTCGACAACCTTCCGGCAGTCGATTGGTACATTGTCCATACGATAGCAGTTACCACCGGTTTCTACACCGTTGAATGCTACCGGCACATGAAGTTTTGAGACACCACTGGTGGGTGTGAGATGCGGATCAATGCAAACCGATGGTATGTGTGCGAATTGCTTGACGGCGCTGATGGGGAAATGTGCACCAGGATCACTGCCTATAGTGAACATGGCATCAATTTCCCCGCGGACCAGGAGATCAATGGAGCTGGTGTCACCCGGATTGTAGCGGGCGAATCCCCTTGTTAAATCCACGGAATACGGGAACCCGAACTGCCAGGCGAACACTTCACCTGAGCCGGTCACATTATAGTGACCCCTCATCGGCATGATCGAGAATTTCGTATATTCGTTGAGGTCTTTTGTAACGGCAATCGCCTCATCGATGTTGTGGTTCTTGCCAAGCGACTGGGTTACTCCCATACCGAAGAAGATGATCCCGAAACGACCGCTCTTCATCATGTCTGCCGCTTCCCGGATCTTCTCCTTGGGAATTCCTGCAACAACATCGGGGAGCCATTCGCCCTTGAAGGCAACACGGAGTGCATTGAGCAGCTCATAGTCTTTGCCCTGTTCTATCTGCAGGTGGACATCGGCCATTTTTGCCGTGTCAGTGACACGGGGGTCAACAACAATCATCTTCCGGCTCATCTGTCCCTTGCCAGTGAAGAACCCGCGGGGGAAGATCGAGTATCTTGACATGTGCCGCGGGTGTGCGTGTGCAGGGTTGCAGCCCCAGAAAATAACCCGGTCTGCCCGGTTCTTGATTTCTCCGAGTGTACATGACGGGAGACCGATATCCTGCACGGCAATGAGGGTAGTTCCATGACAAACCGCAGCGGTATTATCACAGCATGCCCGGGTGATTTCAGCAATCTCGTTACCAACGCTTTGTGCTTCACAGTTGGTGGAGCTCCAGCCATACATCAGGGGTTTTTTTGCCTTTGCCAGCATTTGTGCTGTGTACTCGACAGCATCATCGTAGCTGACCTCTTTCCAGGTTCCGTCGGGTTGATGCATTCTCGGCCGGGTAACACGGTCCTTTGACTGGGAGTGCAGGAACTTTTCAGTGCCGATGACGCATGCGTTATAAACTTCAAGAAGTTGTTTTCCGTCATCCGAAACAACAACTTCCAGGTCATCGCAGAGTGTCCCGCAGAAAGGACAAATGACATCCGGAATAATCTTGGTCATTTTATTTCACCCCGCATAATTTCTGGACCAGTTCAATTGCCGAGCAGCACGGGTTCGTTCATCGCAACATCGACTTTGACCGGTGACACCCTTGAATGTCGGCATACCCGTTGAGTACGTATTCGGGTTGATAATTGAATTTGCCCAGGGTCCCATAGGAATGAACGCGAGCCCGGGGTGTGGTCCCTGTGTAGTCTCGATTGCTTTCACGATAACGTTGCCGAAATCGCTGGTTACCCTGACATTGGTGTTCTTCCATGCACCGAGTTTCTTTAAATCCGATAGGGTCTAGTTCAATGATCCCGGCGGCAGTCCGATAGGCGGGTTTCTCCTTACCGCCTTCGATAGCAACCCCCTGCTGGACGCTCCGCCCTGAAATTAAGTTTACTTGTATCGTTGCCACGTATATACCTCCAGATAATCGAAAATAATTCGTGAAAATATGTATCCTGTCCTCCCTGACATTAATTCCACTATTGTGACAATTCCGCTGGTGCGCCTGCAGGGAAAATGGTAGAGGGGATAGCAATTTCACGTTCTGTTCCCCTTTATTTCTGGAACTCCTTGATGGGGCTTGGTCCGAGTTCATTGATCGTTTTTACGACATCGGTGATGACGGCACCCCACTTCGCACCTTCTGATGCTGACACAAAGGTCATTCTGAAGCGGCGGTCATCAAGACCAATGCTCTTCATGAGGCGCTTGACCATGAACATACGCTTTGCTCCTTTGAAGTTGCCTTCAAGATAGTGGCAGTCACCAAAATGACAACCGGAAACCAGGACACCATCTGCACCGTCGGCAAACGCCTTGAGGACAAACAATGCATCAATTCTACCGGTACACATGACACGGACTACCCTGACATCCGGTGGGTACTGGATACGGCCACCACCGGCAAGGTCAGCGCCGGCATACGAGCACCAGTTGCACAGAACACCAAGGATCTTGGGTTTCCACTCACCTGGCTCACGTTTCGGAGCGGGGGATTCGGGTGGTGCAGACATTACTGCTCACCTCCCAGCAGGAACGCATCGATCTGCGCCACGATCTGCGGGGTTGCAAAGTGGTTCATCCATATTGCCCCGCCAGGGCAGAAACCACCACAGGTTCCACAACCCTTACATTTGGCTTCGGTCACTTCCATAACTGTGCGACCCTCTTTCTCGACAAGTGCAAGGGCACTGTAGGGACAGAGGCTGATGCACATACCACAGCCTGCACACCGCTCATCAATGCACGTGGCAAAGTACGGTTCAAGCTCCACCTCTCCTTTATGGATAGGAATACTTGCGGCAGATGCTGCACCTTCGGCAGATGCGACAGTATCAGGAATATCCTTGGGACCCTGGCAGACACCGGCAAGGAAAACACCGGCAGTTGTCGTTCCGCAGGGGTTCAGTTTGGGGTGGGCTTCCAGGAGCCAGCCGTCCATTGAACAGGAAACCCCAAAGAGTTTGCGGGTCCTGTTGGTATCTTCCTTCGGCTGTACCGCCGCCGCGAGAACGACAAGGTCAACTTCCATATCAACCGGGCGGTTCAGCAGAGTGTCGTCGGTGTGTACATGCAGGTTCTTTGTTTTCGGGTCCTCGAGGATGTTTGCTACACGCCCGCGGATGAACTTGGCACCCTCGTCCTGGATACGGTAATAAAACTCCTCGTACATCTTACCGAACGAACGGATATCCATGTAGAAGAGATATGCCTGTACACCGGGTATTTTCTCATAGATCTGGTGGGCGTGTTTTAAGGAATACATGCAGCAGAACCGTGAACAGTAGGGCTTGCCATTACCGGTATTATCCCGGAAGCCGGCACAAAGCACGAATGCGACTCTTTTGGGTGTTTCCCCGTCGCTTGGTCGCACAAGGTGACCGCTGGTCGGGCCGGATGCACAGATGAGCCGCTCGAACTCGAGGCTCGAGATGACATTTTCATAATTTTTGTATCCCCATTCTGTTTTCTTCTCGACCGGGAACATGTCGTATCCTGTTGCGAGAATTGCTGTCCCGACTTTGACCTTGACAAATTCATCCTTTGCCTCAAGATCAACGGCCTTCTTCTCGGGACCACAGGCAGTAACGCACAACCCGCATTTTATGCAGGAGTTAAAGTCGATCGTGTAGATAAGGGGAACGACCTGTGGGTGACTGATGTAGATTGCCCTTCGGGGCTTCATACCCACTTCGAATTCGTTCGGCTTGATGACCGGGCAGACGGGTTCACAGTCACCGCAGCCGTTACAGCCGCCGCCGACAATACCGCGTGCTTCTGCCTCAGCGGGGGTGAGCACACCGCGTGCCTTCTTGCGGACGGTTACATCAAAGTTGCCTATGTAACCCTCGACCGCATCTACCTCTGAGTAGGTCATCAGCTCGATATTTGCGGCCCTGCCTACATCTACCATCTTTGGGGTTAAAATACACTGCGAGCAGTCAAGGGTCGGGAATGTCTTGTCCAGCTGGGACATGCGCCCGCCGATAGTAGGCTGGGACTCAATCAGGTAGGTCTTGATGCCTGCGTTTGCAAGATCGAGAGCTGCCTGCATGCCGGCAACTCCGGCACCGACTACCATCGCCGCGTGTTCAACAGGCACAGCCTTCGGGAACAGGTCCTGCAGGAGTGATGCCTTTGCAACAGCAATGCGAATTGCGTCCTTTGCCTTGTCTGTTGACCCTTCCTGGTCATGCATGTGCACCCACGAGTTCTGCTCGCGGATGTTTGCCATCTCAAACCGGAACTGGTTCAGGCCACCTTCCTTGGTTGCCGTCCTGAACGTTGGTTCGTGGAGACGTGGTGAACAAGCAGCGACAACGACTCCGGTGAGTTTGTTATCATGGATTGCCTTGTTAATCACAGCCTGCCCAGGCATCGAGCACATATACTTGTAGTTATCAACATAGGCGACACCGGGAATGGTTTTTGAATATTCCTGTACTGCCTCGATATCCATCGAACCAGCAATATTTGTACCGCAGTGACAGATAAAGACACCAATACGTGGCTGCTCTTTTGTTTTTGAGGTACTGCCGACTGATGGAGCTGCCTGCTTTGCAGCATCCTGTTTTGCGGGGGCTGCCTGTTTTGCTTCCTTCTTTGTTTCCATTTTTTTGGTAGTTGTTTTCTTCTTTTCAGCCATTGTTCCCACCTCACAGCACCTTCTGCAGGAATGGTTCGCAGCTGATCGCATGGAGATCCAGCCCGAGGTCCTGCGGACTCATTCCCTGCGCCAGTCCAAGCAGTTCCGCAAAGTGCAGAACGGGTAAATCATATGACACGCCGAACTTTTCCTTGATCTCAATCTGGCCGCGGTCAAACTGGAGCTGGCAGAACGGGCAGATATCGGTGAGAGCGTCAACACCTACGTTTTTCAGGTTGATCAGCTTCTCATTAGCGATGTCCAGTGCGTGCACGATATCGTAGCCACGGACACCACCACCGGCACCGCAGCACTGCATCTTGTTCCGGTATTCGACCGGAGTCGCACCTATTGCAGAGACCAGTTCTTCCATCCATGAGGGATGCTCGGTGTTCAGCATGACCTCATCTTCAAACTCCCGGTCTTTATGCGGCTTGGTCAGGTGACAGCCATAATGGACTGCGATTCGTGCACCGGTGAGCGGGTTGGTTACGCTGGAGCGAACTTTCTCGACACCAATGAACTTGTCATTGTACAGAAGTTCAGCGGTGTGATAGACATTGATGGTGCCCTTATATTCCATATCGATCTCTTTGAGCACTTCGTTAACGCCATCCCGGAGATCCTTGTTGTGCTTGAGCTTGTGGTTGACTTCCCAGATCGACTTATAGCAGCCATTGCAAACGAGAGCGATATCCATCTTCATCTGTTCTGCAAGGACAAGGTTGCGGGCTGCCATTGCATAAAAGACGTTCAAATCGATGGATCCAAAAGCTCCCGGTGCGGGGCAGCAGCTTGCACCCTTGAGGGGAACCAGCTCAACACCAAGTTTTTTCATGGCCTTGATTGAAGCGGATTCCACACCAGGGTAACGGTTGGGGGCAATGCATCCGAGATAGAATGCGAATTTGTGTTTTGCTTCTGACATGATATCTTACCCCTCCCTCTCCTTGACAATCCGGTCGGCATTCGCCTTGAGTTTGTAGTGGTCAAGGATCTTCTGGATGCCTTTGATATATTCCGGATACATGTGGGTTGTCGGCGGATCGCGGGAGAGCCCGATCCTTTCCCGGGCTGCACGGTTCACATCGTTATTGGGTACACCATGTCCCGAGCTATAAATCGCCTGAACAGTCTTGAGGAAGTTCACAGGAATAATATCTCTCTTGAAGGCGAGATTCCTCATTGCCATAATGACATCTGTTGGTGCGATATCGCGGGGGCATCGGTCAGTACCAGCTGTAGCAGGTAGTACAGAGCCAGAGATCCGGATCTGTCAGAGATTCATTTTCGAGACCGAGAACTGCCCGCCTCATAAATTTACGGATACGATATGAGCTTCTGGGAGCAGACGGGCACGATCCGGTGCAGGTTCCGCACTGGTAGCACATATGGGCGATGGTGCGTGAGATTCCTTTCACGGTTTTTGTGAATTCCGGGTTTGAGTCATCATTGAAATATCGTTGGTCGCGGAGTTTCTTCTCCAGCGCTTCCGGGTAACCTTTTGTTCTAACCATAGTACTCACTCACGCCTTCTCCATTACTTTGAGATTGACCTGCCCGGACACGTCCTCTTTTACCTTCGAGGTTCTCCGAGTGAAGAGTTTCTCTTTTATCTTCTTGAACAGGTCAGTCTCCGTGCCCTTCATGCGGATCCCGCTCCTTTGCAGGACGATAATATCCTCTCCGGGACATGCATTGACACAGGCACCACACAGGATGCAGTAATCCTTGTTCACGGCAATGGTCGGTTCTACCACGCCTTTCATATCAGCTGCAGGTTTTGCCGACGGGAGATAGATCGCATTTGCCGGGCAGATCTCGACACAGGTCGAGCAGCCTCCTGGACATTTCTCGGCGTGGAACTCAATATCGCCTTCAAAAAACTTTTCAACGGTTATTGCTTCTGTCGGGCAGTTCCGTGAGCACCAGGTACAGGTGCAGCAGTTATCCTGGATTATGCTGACCTTCCCTTCAATTTTATCGCTGACTATTTCACGGTCGACAGTGATGCATTCTTCGGGACAAGCTTCGACGCATACCTTGCACGCATCGCATTTTGTCTCGTCCCAGATAACTTCTCCTTCAACCTTACCGGTCTCGGCGCTGAACTCCTTGTGTTTCACTATGAGTGCCGGACAAAGTGCGCCACAGATGCCACAGAGCGAACATTTTTCCATATCGACTTTAAAAGTCGTCTTGGTTTTGATCGCTGTCTGCCGGTCTTTTGCTCCTGTAACCGGTCCTTTATAGGTTCCTTCGTAAGCAGGGACATTCCGGTCAATTGCATCCCGTGGGCAGACCTCTTCGCAGATCGTGCACCTGACGCACTTCTCGTCATCAATCTCCGCCTTCATATCATATTGTGGGAACCCTTCCTTCTCAAGGATCGGAAGTTTCTCCTGTCCATCAACCTTCAGTGTCAATGCATTGAATGGGCACATGACGACGCAGACGCCGCAATACGAGCACTTGACCTCGTCAACATCTACCGGGGCTGCATAATTGATAGCGCCCCGCCTTGATGCACCGACGAGCCCGAGTACTATCGCGTCCTCGGGACAAGACTCGACACAGATGCCACACCCTGTGCAGGTCTCTGAATTCAGAATGAGGTCGTTTACGCTCTGAAGGAGGCGCTGCTCCATTACAACGTTTACGCCCTCTCGCTTTTTAGAAAACTTTGGAAACAATGCCATGAATAAACCCTCACGTTGTTCCTTTATTGTACCTTTGCCTGTGCTCTGGACTCCCAGGGCCCTGCCAGCCTGATAACATCATGGGGGCATGCCTGGACACAAACGCCGCAACCGGCGCAGAGTTCACCCTTAAAGTCAAGCACAATTGATTTACCATCCTTGACTTTGTAGATCTTATCTTTTGAGGAAGGATCTACGGTGTGAAGCTCCAAAGCATCCACGGGGCATGCGACAACACAATTGTTACAGCCGGTACAATTTTCCATGTTTATGTGCACTGCAAATGCCATTTTTTTTCACGCACCAGCTATGATCGATTTCAAAAATCGACTATCAAAAAGTGGTCGAAGAAGATAGATAAATGTTCTGAAATTACCATATAGAAAAGGATAATTTATACGAGATTTTTAATTTTTGTAAGTAAACTATTGAATTATGTTAATTTAAAAAATTTTACTCAATTCGCTATTTTTTATGCGCTGTAAAAACCGGATTAAATTAGAAAATTTATTCAACCTCAATCATGGTACCTTTGTAGTACCGGAGGTTATCAGATGGAGATCAACGGAGTTACTATTGATAATACGTACGCAGAGGCATTCCCGACCTGGGTCTGCCGTGTCATAATCACTGCGGTCACGAAGGAATGGGCAAAGAAAGCAGCAACTGAGGCGACCGGATTTGCAACATCGTCTATCGGCTGCCCGTGTGAGGCAGGAATTGAAGGCTATGTTCCTGCAGGCGAGACCCCCGATGGAAGGCCGGGTGTTGCCATACTGATCTGTGCCAGCAAGAAAAAACTCAAAGAGCAGGTCGTGGAACGCCTTGCAGAATGTGTTCTCACTGCACCGACGACAGCGGTCTTCAACGGGATTACCAATGCAGAAGAGAAGATCCCGGTCAAGCTTCACTTCTTTGGCGATGGCTACGAATACCAGAAAGAAGTCGGCGGACGAAAGTGCTGGGCCATTCCGATCATGCAGGGTGAATACATTGGCGAAGAGGAATTTGGCATTGTCAAGGGTGTCGCCGGCGGTAACTTCTTTGTAATGGGAGAAAACCAGATGTCAGCTCTCATGGGTGCAAAGGCTGCAGTTGACGCTATCGACAAAGTGCCGGGCACTATCACGAGTTTCCCGGGCGGAATTGTCGGGAGCGGATCAAAAGTTGGCAGCCTAAAATACAAGTTCATGATTGCATCGACCAATGAGAAGTACTGTCCGACACTTCGGGAAAAAGTCGCTGACACAAAGGTCCCGGCAGGAATCAAGGCAGTCTACGAGATTGTGATTGACGGGATTGACGAAAAGTCTGTTTCAGCGGCAATGGCCGCCGGTGTCAGGGCGGCTGTCATGGTTCCGGGCGTGAAGTTCATATCTGCCGGAAACTTTGGCGGTACCCTGGGACCATTCAAGATCGATCTGCACAAAGTTCTCTGAAATTATCCTTTTTTTTAAATTTTACCGGATCGATCGTTATTTATATTTTTATTGCCGATTCTTTTGTTAACGAAATTTTCGGCGATAACATGATCACCCCGGTACAACCGAACGAACCCACCCCGTTCTGCCTTCTTTTCAGTCTGAACTTTGACGTGATGGTGGAGGAATTCGCCATTCCATCAGCGATCAAACGATGCATTGCCCGAAGAACTTCAGCGGACAGGACAGACCAGTGGTGTATCGGGGACGCGGTAATCCGGGATAACGGAAGAATTGAGGTGACTGGCCTTTATGGCTGATATCCCCGAACCCTATATTATCCATTATCCGCGGATCGTTGCAGTCGCGGATGAAGCAGGAAGCCATGTGGAGCTCATCGAGTTCTTTGACTGCGTTGGCGGTGCAATGTGGTCAAAGCACCACTATGCCCAAAGCCCGGTGGTAAAAAATGTCCGCTGCGTTGGCCAGACAATGCGATACCTGCTAACCCCGGGCACCGTTGACCTTGCACTTGAAGGATCCCGGTTTCCGGCGGGCATCTCCTCATGCATAGTCGATGCCGGTGAGATCGCAGTCACCTATATCGGTATGGGTGGGGGCGGGGTAGGTGCCGCTGCATGCCGGTCTGATGCAGCAGGTGTCCTTCGGAGCCGGTGCGATGAATCCGGGGGTGGAAAGGTTGCCGGTTCTACGATATGGCTGCCCCGCCTGAATCGGGTTCTGATTGGGGTTGATGATACAGACACTCCTGATGAGGGAGCCACATGGACCCTTGTCCATAATATTGCAAAGGCAGTTGAGGATGAACACTCAGTATACCTCTCGCACACCATCGTCCAGCTCTTTCCTGTACCGTACCGTACAAAGAACTGTGTAAGTCTTGTCGTTGAGTTTGCGACTGCCGATACCGCGGGACTGACAGAAAAATTCCGGCAACTCCTCGAACGCTACACACTCTCCCAAAAAACGGGGATGGCGATCTATACCGGGTTTACCCCATCAGATGAACTGCTTGAATACGGGCGAAACGTCAAACGGGGAGAGATCAAGCCGGGGGTGCTCGAAAACCTGGTGGACAAAAACCTCAAAATAATACTGGATGGCAGGGGTATAATAGGGGCGGTTGCTGCAATCCCGTTTTACACCAGTTATGAGGAGGCGCTGGAATTATGCAGTGGACTGACCTGAAAGCCCGGCTTCTCTCAGCTGGTTCGGCGAAGCTGTCGGGAGAACCTGCAGACCCGTTCATAGCACGATCTTCGGCTGGGCCCGGTGCCGGGGGGGGCGGTGCGATCTTCTTTGCGATGGGCAGTCACCGGGTCAAGCTTGCGCTGGATCCCCTGAGCAGGATCGAGATCGTGCACCGTGGCAACGGTGTTGCCGATCTCTGTTATGAAGGAACATTTACGCGGGGGCGTCTCCTTGAACCCGGATTTCACTGTCCGGATCAGGCATTCATCACCGTAACGGGAAGTTGCATTTTCAGCTGCAGATACTGCACAGTGCCACGGCTGGGTGGCAGGCGCAAGACGATCGAGGAGATCAAAGGGATGGTTGAGTCGGTCCGGCACCGGGTTGGGGCGATATCCATCACCAGTGGTGTCCTTGAAAGTATTGAGGAGGAGGAATCCTATGTCCTTGAAGTGGTAGATCACCTCAGGGTCTATGACCTTCCAATCGGCGTATCCATCTATCCGACAACAAATACACCTGACCGTTTGAAGGAACTCGGTGTTGCGGAGGTGAAATTCAACCTTGAGGCAGCGACCCCCGGACTTTTTGCAAAGATGTGCCCGGGCCTTGATTATAGCCTGCTCTGGCAGGCGCTGGATCGATCGGTGCAGTTATTCGGGAAAAACCGTGTCTTTTCCAATATTATCGTCGGTCTTGGGGAGACAGACACGGAGCTGGAAACCTGTATTAAAAATCTCACCTCTCTCGGAGTTATTCCGGTATTGAGACCGCTTAATCCCGTGGCCGATCTTGCAGGTACCCCAAGGCCGACTGCGGAACGCCTAAAAAAAATCTTTGCAATCCATGAAAAAGCTCTTGCAGCGGCAGGGCTTGACCCGAGGCTGGCAGTTACGATGTGCACGAACTGTACTGGTTGTGATCTCGTGCCAGGGAGGGACCAGTGAAAGGCATTGACGTAATTACCGAGGCACTCCTTGCCTGCACTGACCGGCAGTATACCGTGCCTGGATTTCCCATCACAGGGCTCGGAGAGCGGACAGCAGCAGAGCTGGTGATCAATGAGAAGACTGCACTGGAATATGCACTCGGGGATTCCCTTTCCGGCAGAAGAGCAGCGGTTATCATCAAAAATGTAGGGGTGAACGCATGTGCCGATCCCCTGCTCCAGGCAACAGCGCAGGGGCTCATCAGCGGGGTGATCCTTGTGGCCGGGGATGACCCGGAAGCAAAAGGCTCACAGACTGCTCAGGACTCGCGATACTACGGGGAGCTTGCGGAACTTCCCGTGATCGAACCGGACGTAACCACCTGTTATGCAGGTGTGGAGGCGGCACTTGAAGCCTCTGAAGAGTTCTCCCGTGTTGCGATGGTCCGGCTGACACCCATGATCCTGGAAGCGGAGGTAACCCCTGATTCTGTTCCCCGGCATGACCGGAAAGGAAGGCTGTCCGATCGTACCTGGACAATGAACGGCAGGGTCACTGCAGCAGAGGAACTGTACCGCACGATGTTTGCATGGTCAGACCAATCAGCACTGAACCAGTGGAAGGGAGAACCCGCCGGGGTGGGAGCAGCAGATGGAAACTCACGGATAGTGACGGTGAATCCCCTGCCTGTGCAGGCAGCCGGTATGCACAGCGTGCGTGAATATGGGCGGACCTTTGTCCGGGACCACCGTGGTATCCAGCCACCGATGCCCCAGAACCGGCCTCAGGCAATGGAAGACCGGGGATACCACCGCACATTCTGCATCACATGCCCGTTCAAACTTTTAATGGACCTGCTGCGGGAACGGAGCATGAATCTTATCTGTGATGCAGGGTGTTCGGTGCTGGGAATGAATCCGCCGTATGATCTTGGTGTGGCAAGTTACGGTATGGGTGCGAGTGTCGCGGTCGCCGCAAGGAGTACGCGGGTTGCCCTTATCGGTGATTATGCCCTCCTGCACTCCGGCCTGAACGCACTCATCGACGTCTACGAGAAGCGGCTTCCGCTCCTGTGTATCGTGATGAATAACAAATGCACGGCGATGACCGGCAAACAACCGGCCTGCGATCCCGTTCCCTATATCCGATGGGCAAACCCGGTTATCTGCTGTGCCGATGATGAGCTGACACTGAAACACGAGCTTGTGGTCACGGACAGGCCACGAACGCTGGTGATTGAAGGGACCTGTCCGGAAGGAAGCTGCCATGAAACCGTGGAATATTGAGATCTGCGATGTAACGCTGAGAGACGGGGAGCAGACACCGGGTGTCTCATTTTCCTGTGAGGAAAAGGTGGGGATTGCCCGGATGCTGGATACTATCGGTATTGAAGTAATCGAGGCCGGGTTTCCTGCAGTATCTCCCCACGAGAAGGAGTGCGTAAAGACCGTTGCGAACCTCGGGCTCGATGCCCGTATCTGCGGGTTTGCCCGGGCACGGGAACCGGATGTAGCAACAGCGATCGACTGCGGGGTGGATATGGTAAGCATCTTTATCCCGACATCAGAGCTGCACGTCCGGCTCAAATTCAAAAAAACACGGGAGCAGGTGCTGGATGATGCCCTCGGGATCATTGATTTTGCCGCGGATCATGGCGTGCAGGTTCGGTTTGCAGCCGAAGATGCGTCCAGGACGGATCTTCCCTTTTTAAAAGAGGTGTACCGTCGTGCGTCAGAACACGGCGCAGTGCTCCTGAGCTTTGCCGATACTGTTGGCTGCCTGATCCCGACCGAGATGCAGCGGATCATGACCGAACTGGTCGCATCAGCAGACAAGCCGCTCTGCGCTCACTGCCATAATGATATGGGTTGTGCTGTAGCAAACACGATTACCGCTGCAGAAGCCGGGGCTTTCCAGCTCCACACAACGGTGAATGGTATTGGTGAACGGGCCGGCAATGCATCGCTGGAAGAAGTGCTTGTTGCCCTGCGGATGAAAGGGGGTATTGAGCGGTATGATCTCTCGCACCTGACAGGACTCTCCCATATGGTTGAAAAATTCTCCGGTATCGCTCTTCCAAGGAACAAGCCCGTAACGGGCGAACTTGCATTCTCGCACGAAAGCGGGATTCACATTGCGGCAATTCTTGAAGACCCTGCAACCTATGAATACTTCCCCCCCGATATGGTCGGGAGCGAACGCAAATTCATCCTCGGCAAACATACGGGGAAAAAAGCACTCGAACATGTTGTGGCATCGCTCGGCTGCGAGCTTACTGATAAGCAGGTCTGCCGGGTCCTTGACCTTGTCAAGGATCAATCAGAGCATAAATGCAACATTACTCCCGAAGTCTTAAAAAAACTGATCCGGAAAGCAAAAGAGGAGAAAGCCTGATGGGAACGTTATCAGAGCGGATCCTTCACGGGACTGCCGGAGAGTATGTTGACCGGGCCGTCGACCGGGCATATGTCCACGACGGTACCGGGGTGCTCACGCTCGAAGCCTGGAAGAGTATGGGGGAGCAGAGGATACAGGATGCCGCACATCTTTATGTTCTCTTCGATCATATCGCCCCTGCCAACAACAGCACGACTGCAACACTCCAGCATGAGCTGCGTGAGTTTGCCTGCAGTTCGTTCCTTCATTTCTCTGATATCGGGGGCGGTATCTGTCACCAGATCATGAGTGAGGGAATAGTGCTCCCGGGAGAAGTTGTGGTTGGTGCGGATTCCCACAGCTGTACGCTCGGGGCGTTCGGTGCATTTGCCACCGGAGTCGGTGCCACGGATATGGCGGCGATCTGGATGACCGGGGAGACATGGTTCCGGGTTCCGGAAACGATAGGGATGCACCTTTCCGGAATACTTACGGGTTCTGCCGAGGCAAAGGACCTTGCCCTGACATATGTCAGCAGGCTCGGTATGGATGGCGCTGGTTACCAGGCGCTGGAATTTATTGGTGAAGGCGCGGCTGTATTGCCCATGGACGACCGGCTCACGATATGCAACCTTGCAGTTGAGACCGGGGCAAAGACCGGGATGTTCTATGCAGATGATGTAACTGTGCAGTATCTTGCAAAGGCAGGTCACGCAGTTAAATCGCAGGAACCAGAGCCATGCCGGTATATCAGGGAGATCGATTTCGATCTTTCGGATATTGTGCCGGTTATTGCTGTGCCCCCCCGGGTAGATACGATCAAACCCGTGCATGATCTTGCAGGACTGCCACTCGATCAGGTTTTTGTAGGTACCTGCACAAACGGCCGCTATGCTGATCTTGCCAGGTTCGCCCGTATCGTGAAAGGGAGGAACGTTGCCATCCGCACCATTGTTGTTCCCGCCTCACGTGCTGTGCTTCAGGAAGCAATCCGGACCGGGGTGTTTGCGGATCTTGTTGAGGCCGGATGCACCATAGGAACACCCGGTTGTGGTCCCTGTCTGGGAGCACATATGGGAGTACTGGGTGAAGGGGAGGTCTGCCTCTCAACAGCAAACCGGAATTTCAAAAACCGGATGGGTGTTGGCGGGGAGATTTACTTATCTTCCGTTGCAACGGCTGCAGCCAGCGCACTTGAAGGGGAAATAACCGAACCTGAGGTGGCCTGATGCCGGGGGGAGGACGGGCAGTCTGTATCGGTGCAGATATTGACACGGACCTTGTGATTGCCGGACGTTATCTGCGGACAAAGGACCACAGTATCTGGGTTACCCATGTGTTCGAAGATCTCGATCCGTCGCTCGCCGGCAGGATTGACGGTACCGTGATCGTGGCGGGAAAAAATTTTGGCTGTGGTTCATCCCGGGAACAGGCAGCGATCGCCATCCGGGACGCCGGGGTGATCGCAGTAGTGGCTCCATCTTTTGCCCGGATCTTTTTCCGGAATGCAATCAATGTCGGGCTCCCCCTTATCGAAAGTAGTCTTTCCTGTGCGGAAGGAAGTCTCGTGACATTTGACCTTGCAGGAGGGTGGGTTGAAGCAGAGGGTAAGAGGTATACTACCCGTCCGCTTTCCCCCCGTATGCAGGAAATCCTTGCAGCAGGCGGTCTGGTCAACTTCTGGAGGACCTGCCGATGATCTTTCCTGAACAGTGCAAGCAGGTAGGGTATGCTGCAACAAAACCCTGCGGTGACCTGGTATATTTCCTGAGCCGCTATCTGGTCCGTGACACAGGAACCGGTTACGAGTTGCTTGAAATCACGCCTGATCCTGCAGGAAGCAGCATGATGCGGAGGATCGTGACGTCAAAGGTGATTGCAACTGCACAGGAAACATACCGCTACCCTGAGAAGGTGCAGATCCATGACCGCACCCGGCTTATCGCGCTTGCACTCGATACGGGATTCCGCTGCACAATCTTCACCGGGCTTGATGAACATATGACGTTCGTGCTCGATCCGGATATTCACGGTCTCCTTAAAATCCATGTCTACGATGTAGCGCCTCCCCGGCCAAGTCTCTCTGCCTGCATCCGTGAACTTGAGTCCGCCGGGCTCTTTGGGGATCTTTCGGTCACGTTCTGCCACCATACCCGTGACATCACGCAGGTACAGGCGGATGTCTATCCCTGCCGGGCTGCAGGGTATTCCTGCACGCTCGATGCCGACCCGATGAAGGGGGGGGAACGGGTAGCCGGGTGCCTGACAGGTTCACAGTTCTATACCGAGTGCTACGGGAAGGACTTTGATCTTGAGAATATCTGCCCGCTGGAATCCGTGCGGGAAGAGCCGTTTATTACCCGTTGCTGCCGCTCCGAGCGTGTGGGTACAGGGATCTATAAAGGAAAATATGGAGCCGTAGTCCATTGGGGTGCAAGCCCGGTGCAGATTGCCACGGCGGTGAATGAACTCGTGGAGCGGTGGAGGACGAAATGACCCGGATCGCGATTGTTGAAGGGGACGGGATCGGACATGAGGTAATCCCGGTTGCACAAAGAGCTCTCGAACTGCTCCATCCCGAGTATGAATTCTTCCCGGTCGATGTCGGATACCACCGCTGGGAGCAGACCGGATGCCCGTGTGCAGATCATGATATTGCGGAACTGAAGACCGCAGATGCGATCCTTTTCGGGGCGATTACAACTCCTCCCATGAAGGATTACCAGAGTGTGGTACTGCGGCTGAGAAAAGCGCTTGACCTCTACGCAAACCTTCGGCCGGTGAAAGGTGACGGGTTCGATCTCATGATCGTGAGGGAAAACACCGAAGGGCTCTATTCCGGTATCGAGCAGATCAGCACCGACAGGGCAACGACCCTGCGGGTAGTGACGAGGCGGGGAACGGAACGGATAGTCCGTTCTGCTATCCGGCTTGCACACCAGCGGAGCGGGAGACTGACAGTCGGGCATAAGGCAAATGTGCTCAAGTCAGATGTATTGTTCCGTGATGTCTGCCTTGCCGAAGCGAAATCTGCGGGGATATCCTGTAATGAGAAGTTTATAGATGCTCTCGCGCTGGACATCCTCCAGCACCCGGCTTCGTATGATGTCATTGTCACGACGAACATTTTCGGCGACATCCTCTCAGATGTTGCTTCCTATCTTGTCGGGGGCCTCGGACTGGTGCCAAGTGCCAACATTGGTGACCGCTATGCCCTTTTTGAGCCGGTGCACGGGAGTGCCCCGGATATTGCCGGGAAGAACTGTGCCAACCCGATCGCTGCCTTGCGGAGTGCGGGCATGTTGCTTGCCTATTGCGGTGATACTCCGGGATCGGAACGCATTGAAGCGGCAGTACAAGGGGTGCTTGCAACGGGAATCCGGACCCGGGATCTTGGTGGTTCAGCCGGGACCCGGGAGTTCGGGGAGGCCGTATTCCGCATGCTCCGGTAGATAAACAGAAGTACGATATTCTCTTTAAAAAATCCGATGATTGATGCTGAACTGACAGGTTTAAAAAATTACGGCTGCTGAACGGGCCGTTCTCTTTTCAGGGAAAGTGCTACCAGGAGACCACAAAGCGAGATCCCTAAAAATATCCAGAAAATAATTTGAAAACTCCGGATAAACAACGGAAATACCGGAGGTGTGATATGCGGGTCCCCGATCACGACCGTAAAAACGATGATTGTGATCGCAACACTTATGGTCATTCCGATAAGCCGCATCGTTTCGACCATGCCCGAAGCAAGACCGAACATCTCTTTTTGCACGGAACTGACACTTGTCCGTACCAGCGGTGACTGGCAGAAAGCTATTCCTGCCCCGATTAACGAGAGGGGAAAGATGATGAAAAGAAACGAAGAGCTGCTGTCCAGAAGTGCACACAGGACTATGCCACCGGATGAGAGCAGAATGCCGGTCCCTATCACGATCCGGGGGGCGATTCGGTCGGATAATCTTCCGGCATACGGAGAGAGCACTGCCATGAATAGTATGGGTATCAGCAGAACAAGTCCTGCAATCCTTGCATCAAAACCTCTTATATCCTGCAGATAGAGGGTGAAAAGAAAAATAAAGGCGAAATTTGAAGCATTAAAAATCAATACGGTCAGGTTCGTGGTTAAAAAGGTCTTGTTTTCCCACAACAGCCGCACAGGAACCAAAGGATATTTAACGCGCCCCTCATGAAGAACGAACAGAAGTAAACAGATGATTCCGGCACCTAACAAAATCCCGCCGGTGATCTGGGGCAGGGTCGAAAACCCGAACATGATGAGAAAAATTGTCAGGCAGTACAGGGTGATTCCCGTGAGGTCAAGTCCTCTCTGCCGGGTAATCTCGCATTCGCCTTTTATCCGTGTCAGGATGAGCCCGATCACAACAATTTCGACAGGAATAGTCACCACGAAAATCATCCTCCACGTAGTGTAAAAGGAAAGAATCCCGCCAACAAAGGAACCAAGAAGGAAACCAACTGACATTGCCGCCACGTTGATCCCGATAGCTTTTCCACGTTCCGATTCTGAAAAGACAAGGCTGAGGAGTGCAATGGATGTGCCAAAAATCATACCGGCCCCAACACCGGTGATAAATCTTGCACCGATAAGGAACCGGATATCAGGTGCAATACTACAAAGGAGAACAGACAGGAGATAGATGAAAATGCCCGTCGTGAATACCTTCTTGACACCATAGATGTCAGCAACCCTGCCAAAAGGGACGAGAAACAACGCTGCTGCAAGAAAAAAGATGTTGGTAACCCAGCCCAGTGATGCCGCATCAGCAGAAAACCCGTGACCAATTGTGGGGAGCGCAACGATCAGGGCAGATACCATGAAAGGTGCAAGTGATGAGCCTAAGGCAGATGCTATAAGTACATTCCTCTTCGCGGTCCCAGACGCCATGGTCACCCGATCATTAACGGGGTTGCTATTATCCGTTGTGGTTGAATGGGGGAATTCAAGTAACACACCTCCCGCAGGATCGTGTCAGAAAAGTAAACTTACCCCGGTGCTTATCATCTCCACCTTGATCGGGAAAGCCTGATCATGCGATATGTTCCATTCAACCAGGAAATCTGATTCTCCAGCCAGGTACTGTAAGGGGAGGTCTATCAGGGAAACGAATCAGTTACTTACGGCAAAAGGCAGAAATTATTTTAGTTTTTTCTCGAATAAAAAAATATTTTTTGTCCAATTCATGATCTACCGGACAATTGTTCTGTTGAAACCCGCATCTCACCGGAAAACAGGATTTGGGGGTTCATGGGGTAACGACCACATTCTCAAACTTGATGACGAAATCATGGTCGTCTGCTCCGGCGGGAAGTGAACAGTACATCATGGTGTCAGTTGTTGCATGTCCACCGGCTTTTATTGTCCCGAAGTAAATTTTGACCCAGCAGAGTTGCTGGTCATTGTAATACATGTTTGCCGATGAAGTGACTATCCGAGCATCAGCAGTGCCGACATTATCCCCCTCTGCGTGCACCAAGAGCGAAACCGGATTGGAATAACTTCTGACTGCCGGGTAGGTCCAAAATCCATCGACATGTATTTCAGGTGCGGTCTTTTTTGTCACGGAAGGTGTGAAGGTCGGGACAATGGGAGGAATTGTGTCCGCAGAAGGCATAAGCACCGGTGATAGAGACACAGTAGTTCCGGAAATAACCGTTATGTTCTGGAACCAGGTAATGTAGCCGTTTTTACGAATCTCAACCGAATGGTTGCCGGCAGCTACGGCATTGATGGTGCCTGGTGTAGTGCCATGATATTCTTTATCTAGGTAGACCTCTGCACCTGAGGGTGATGAGGTGATCGATATGGACCCTGTTTTTTCCGGGAGTGGCGTTGTACACCCGCAGAGAAAAACGCAGATGAGGATGAGTAGGCTTATGATAATTTTCCTGAGCATGGTTCGCACCTGTCTCTTGACATATTAGCTTGCATGAGCTGTTTGGTGATATCCTTTCTGCTCGGAAACAACCGGTCATACCCGGGGACTACATAACACCTCTAAACGATCGAAATGGTACACCGGGGAAATCCCCGGTAACCTCCCGGTGAGATGCGGGATCAACACCCTACTACCAGCTACCGCCGGAAACGGGCAGCAATCTCTTCAAATCCCGGCTCAAGCAATATGTCTGCCCAGTGATGTGCACTTTTCCGTTTGAGGTAGAATGTTCCCAGGAAAGCGATTATCAGCCCTCCGAAAAGGTCAGTGATGAGATCAATCATTGTGTCGGTATTGCCTTGCTGAAGCAGTTTTGTCAGGTAGGACCCGGCAATAGTATCCAGGGTAAATTCCCAAATCTCCCAGAATGCTCCAAATGCCATCGTGAAGATAACAATAAAAAAGAAGATATGCCATCGTTCAAACTGCAGACCATTACTGACCCGCATTATTATAAGGACTGCCAGAAACCCGAGCAGGGCTATGGTCATCGATGCGATCAGGTGGGCAAATTTGTCATAATAGGGGTAGAGGTCCACATACCAGTGATACGAGTATCCGGCGATATGGAGGAAAAGGGTCAGTGCAATGAGAAACGTGACCTCCCAGGGGACCACAATATGCACCTTCCGGTGGACAAGTGTCGGAATAAGGGATAGTCCGACAGCAACAAGTCCAAAGAAGGTCCCGGCATAATATCCGATGTGAAAGCTGTAGACTGCCGTGAGGACAATGAGTGCTTGCATGATGTACGTCAGATAAAAAAAATTATACTTCATGCACTACGCAGATTGTCTTTTCAATATTATTAAACCGCGGTGGACTTCCTAAAAAGCGGTATAGCAGAGAGTATACTGTGATAAAATCATTTTTTTGATCTTTTTTCAGAATCGCGGATCTGATTCAGATTCATTGGGCAGGATTGCTAAAAAAAAGGTGAAAACCGGGTCACCTTATGGTAAGGACTGATAAGCCCTTCGTGTTGTACAGATTGTTTTTCATTCGTTCCTCAGTGCATCAATCGGGTCCATGTTCGAAGCCCTCCATGCCGGGTAAAGCCCGGAAACAATGCAGACAATCATTCCGATGAGCATTCCCGCAGGAATATAGACGATGCTCTCAGGCCGGAAAAAATAGGCAGTATTACCAATCATCGCACTCACTACTGAATACCCGATAATCAGACTCATAATCCCGCCGATAACACCCCCGATTATTCCCAGTATGAGTGCCTCGTAGAGAAACATCCGGCGAATCTCTCCTTTTTCTGTGCCGATGGAGAGCAGAATACCAATCTCCTGGACCCGTTCGCTCACCGACATCATCATCACATTAAAAATACTCGTGGCGGCTACCAGGAGTGATATGCTGCCGATTGCGAGGATGAATGTTGTAAGGGAGCTCAGCGTTGAAGAGACGCTGGTAATACGGGAACTGGAATCAGAGATACGGACAACCTCCTTGTTCCGGTTGACTTTTTTATCGATGGCATCTTCAACTGCGGTTAATGTGCTGACATCCTTCAAGTATACATTCACCTGGTCGTACTCATTTCCTCCACCGAATTCTGAAGTATACCAGGTGTCGGATACAATAATGGCATTATCTGTATTGATGCCATTTGAAGAAGATAGTCCGGCAGAGCTGAGAATACCAACTACTCGGATGACCGGACGTGTCACACTGATATTAGGTTCCCCGATCTTAATCCGTGTCCCGATTTTTAAGTTAAATCTGTCCGCAATAGTGGCACCAACGATGGCATCACTTTCGCCGCGAAGAGTTGACCCTTCTGAGACGTTCATGATATTTTTAATATCGGTCGGATCAAGCCCATATATCGTCCCTCTGCCGTCGTTGGAACCGATTGAGAACTGGGTATTTGTTCGATCAATCGGTATGACTTCATTTATTCCCGCTGCATCCCTGATATCCCTGAGCTGTATTTCTGTTATCACATTGGAAGAGCTGGCCGATGACCCGGGTTCTGCCCTCACAACATCAGGAGTAACCGTGATGATATTGATACCCGTCGTGAGCTGATCTTTTACTAACAGCTGCATGTTGGTCCCGAGCATTCCCATGGATGAAATGGCAACGACGCCGATCACGATACCGATGGATGCCAGGAGCGAACGCAGGAAATTCAGCCTCACACTGCGTACCGAGAGATCAAAGAAGATATCCTTCATGATTCTACCACCCTGCCGTCCTCAAGCTGTATCGTCCGGTGTGCATACTCAGCGATTTTTGGATCGTGCGTCACGAGAATGACGGTCTTTCCTTCTGTGTTCAGATTGACAAGAATATCCATGATCTGGAATCCTGTCTTCCGGTCGAGGTTACCGGTAGGTTCATCGCACAGGAGGATCTTCGGGTCATTGACCAGTGCCCGGGCAATCGCAACCCGCTGCTGTTGTCCACCGGAAAGCTGATTGGGACGATGGGAGCTCATCTCCTCATCAAACCCAACGGATTTGAGTACCGCTGCTGCCCTGCCACTGGTGTCCCGCTTTTTATATTTCAGGATGAGCGGATATTCCACGTTTTCGTAGGCAGAGAGGAGGGGGATCAAATAAAATTTCTGGAAAATGTACCCTATTACATCCCTGCGCATGTGGGTTCGCTCAAGGTTGGTCATTCTGGCAATATTCTTTCCGGCAATAGAAATCTCCCCGTTTGTAGGGACATCGAGAATTCCCAGCTGGTTCATCATAGTCGATTTACCGGAACCTGAGGGTCCCATAAGTGCCACAAATTCCCCTTCATTTATATCAAGCGTGATATGGTTGAGTGCGGTAAAGTCGCCACTCTCCAGATGGTATACCTTTGAAACATCTGAAAGACGGATAAGGGGTGTTCCATTCATTGACAATCCGCCTATCGTTTCTTCAGTTTTGCAGCAATCCATTTCCGCTTCATCCAGAGCACAATGCCGGCAACGATGATAATCACGGTGGCGATGACAGGATAGAAGGAACTGATACCCCCACTCCTGTTTCCCCCAAAGCTGAAAATGCCGCCTCCTCCCGGAGGACCACCACTAAAGCCACCACTTGTTCTAGCAGAGGAACTTCCTGTTGTTGCGGGAGGTACGCTCCCGGATGAACTTCCGGAACTGCCCGACACTGTTCCGGTAGTTCCCGAACCGGAGTTTGTTCTGAGATTAAGGATCTTTGTAGTGTTGAACGAGTTGCCATCATTATCCTTCCATGTTATAACAAGCGGAACCGATGACAGATCCCTGCTGGAAAAGGTAATTTCAAAACTCGAAAAATCATCTGCGGCAAGGGAACCGATGGCATACTGTGCATAGGGTTCCACTGCCTGTGCGGGTTCACCTACGGTCACAATCATCGATTTCGCGTCGGTAAGGCCTGCATTATTTACATCTCCGGTCAGGCTGTAGGATGATCCGGAAGATGCCAGTTCAACATTGTTCACAACGGGGATAGCAGCCTTTTTATTATCTCCCAGTATTATTGGCAGGACGAGGTCGGTAGCATGATCGTTATCGCCGTTCTGGTAACTGATATGGAAAGTGAGGCTGGACTGCTGATTCGGTGTGACAGAAAACGGGATCTCAACCGAACTTTGTCCGTTTAATACACTAATGTACTTCTGGGCTGGGCTGACATCAATTCCCTGACCAACCGGGGTAACAATGATATTTGTTATTGCTGAGTTACGGGGGTTGATTATGCTGAGGGTCACGGTATCTTTTGTTGACAACGCAAAATTATCGGGTTTTTGCGAGATGCTTGCCCGGATATCAGCGGAATCCACCTTGACCGTGAGGGGATAATGGATACTCCCGGCATTTTGTGCGGCTACGGAGAACAGCGGGAAATAGGTCCCGTCAGGGGGATCAGCTTTTACCAGAAACGAATACGTCAGCGTCGATCCCGGACCGATGAAATTCGTTGTGCTCCAGCTGTCCTCGTTCATTATATGGATCTTTTCGCTCAGGATATCCGGATTTGTGAGCCCGACAGAAGTTGTGCCTGCATTCGTAAGCGTTACGGTGATCGTCCCCTGTTCATAGGGGTAGAATACCTCAGGGTCTATTTTCACGGAGGACACATACACCTGCGCTGCTGCATCCTGTGCGGTGGTCAAGGTACTATCCGATGTGGTAGTCGACGTTGCTGCACTTACCGTAGCAGCAAGCAGCAAGAGTACAAAGATACTGATTAAATACGATAATTTTTTCATAAATACTTCCTGTTGGTTAACGAAATATTCCGTGAGTAATACCGGATCCCGGAATTGTATCTCCCTGGTTTTTTGGGGAAAATTCTCGCCTGTTTCCGAAACACTGTGATTTTACTGATGGGTGTCTGAACATGGTGAATAAAAAATATTGAAGGGTTGAAACGATAAGAGGTTCGATAAGGTTACTTTTGTATGCCCCTCAGCCCGCCCATGTGACCTTTGTAGGTTCCAGAAACATGTGCCGGAAATACGTCCGGATAAGCAGTTCTGAATTCCTTCATCAGAGTCATGGCTGTCTTGTAATCCCCGCTTGTCACTGCAGTACGGATAGCTGATACATCATAACCCTGTGCAGTGAGGTTGTCCAGTATCAGGAACATTCTGTCTCCATCTGGCTGGCCGGCCATCGGACCTTTGCCAGCTCCTTCACCACGTGAGGGAAATGCATCCGGGTGCGCTGTCCTGAATTCCTTGAGCAGAGTATGGGCGGTTTCGAAATCCCCGCTCTGCACTGCAGTAAGGATTGCCGAGACATCGTATCCTTTTGCGGTCAGGTCGTCCAGCATCAGGAGCATTCTTGTTTCGTTTGCCACACCATTCACCGGGCTTTTACCCGTGTAGTTAGCAAATGCAGGGAATCCATCCGGGTGCGTTGTTCTGCATTCCTTGAGCAGAGTCATATTCGCCGTGCCGTTCATGTGGTCCTTGCCGCTGGTATTCTTGAAATTATTACCGGTCCCTTTCTGCATTATGGCTGCTGCACCGGCCGATCCAATCACCAGCGCAGCTATACAGAAGACTGCAAGAGCCCCGATATAGATTCTTGGTGTTTTCATAGTGTTTTGTGCTCCTTGTTACTTTTATGGCGGTGTAGTGTTGAGCACACACCATGTAGTGTATATACGACATTTTGCCATTTAAAAGTATCTAAATATCTGATATAAGTAACAATTAAATGGACGAAAAGACCATAGTGACTAGAAGTATCAAAGAGACCGTATAACCTCACGTAAGAGATTACACTGGTCAAACTGCGCTAAACACGATGACACCTTCCGGACGGAGTTTAAGCATGAAAAAAAATACTTTCTATCTCATAATCGGGTGCATTGCCCTTGCCCTGCTCTTCATTTTCTGGTATTCCGTAGAACTTCATACGCCTCTCCTTATTGAGATTGCTTTCATCGTGGGAATCGCGCTGGTTTATCTGGCTAAAACAAAGGTTACGGATATTATCAATGATGAACGGGATGTAAAGATCACCGAACAGGCAACAATCCGGACGATGCAGGTCTTCTGGGTTGTATTTTGTGCATTTTCCATTGGTGCCGTCATGGAAATACTTCATGTTCCGGAGATTCCCCGCCAGCCCCCCTCAATTCGGCCTCCTGTTCTTCTGCCACCGAGGATGATGGGATATATCCAGCTTGCACTCCTTTGCCTGATGATATTCCTGTATGTTGGTTTCAGGATCTACTATGCGAAAAAATTCGGAGATTTTGAGACGGATGAAGAATAAGATCAAAATATTCCGGGCTATGCATGATCTGACCCAGGAACACCTTGCTCAGGCTATCGGTGTCAACCGGCAGACCATTCTTGCCATAGAAAAAGAAAAATACATTCCTTCCCTGGATCTCGCCTTTAAAATCTCCCGTTATTTTGGGGTAAATATCGAAGAAGTCTTTATTTCCGATGAAAAAACGCCGACTATCACGGATACCTGAGATACAGTCATAAAGATTTTCTGTATCCACGTTGACAGGGCATTCCGGCTACCCTAAAAAAATAAGCGTGTTACTTACGCCAATGCTTCCAGCATCTACCTTGTCATCGACGAAAAACGGATCGCATGCCGGCTTATTTTATCTTTTGACCGGAACGCCATTTTTCCCGACAAAACAGAAGGGATCTTCTGCCAGAAAATCCCCGTTCACCGCATACGCCCGGACCCGGCATCCACCCCCACAGAGCTCCCGATAGGTACAATCCGCACACCTGCCCCCGAACCGGGCCTGTTTTTCGCGGAACCGGGCGAGTACGGGATTGGGAGTATCCTCCCACATCCTGCTGAATGGCTGATCCCGGATATTTCCTACAAAAAAATGATCAGATCTGGCAAACTGGCAGGGATACACGTTCCCGTGTGAATCGATATTTGCCACGCGGGTTCCTGCACTGCACCCCCCGTTGAGGGATTGCAGGAGCTCGCGTGCTTCAGCAATGTCCGGGGATCCATCCTGTTCCATCGAAGCGAGCAGGTGAATACAATCCTGCGGGGCATCAACAGTGAGAAACTCCATAGATGAAGGATCGGTCTCCTTAGCCTTCCGATAGAGGAGCTTCAGGGCCTCTGTCACCTCGTTGTTTCCCAGCTGTAACCGTTCATACGATTCGATTCCACGCCCCGCGGGTACGAGCCAGTAGAGGCAGAAACGGGAAGCGCCAAGGGTTAAGGCAAGATCAATAATTGCTTCAAACTCCCCGTAGTTTTCCTTTGTCAGGGTTACGCGGACACCACACCTGAGCCCTGCCTCATGACATGAGGTGAATGCTGCGACGGTCCGCTCGAACGCACCCGGCAAATTCCGGAACCGGTCATGTGTCCCCGCCTGAGCACCATCAAGAGAGATCCCGGCATATTCAATCCCAACCTCCTTGATCCTTCGGGCAACTTCGGTCGTGATGAGGGTCCCGTTGGTGCTGAGTGCCATTTTTATTCCCTTCTTCGCGGTATGCTGTGCCAGAACCCAGATATCCTCACGCATCAGTGGTTCTCCCCCGGTAAACAGGATTAGCGGGATATGCATTTCCGCAAGATCGTCGATGAGCCTCAGTGCCTCTTCGGTCGAAAGTTCTCCCCCGTCTTGCACCCGGGCCCCGATCTGTTGTAGCAGTGGGCACAGCTCAGATTACAGCGGTCTGTGAGATTCCAGAACACCACGGGCCTGAACATGCCCGAGAATGCCAGGTACCTGCTCGGAACACCGGTCTGCGATTTATTGCGGTGTCGCATCAAACCACTGACGGTTCCTTTTCCATGCATGCACTGGGTAATCCGGTTCATATCAAATCACCCCCGTTTTCACCGAGTCGTACTGCAGGAACCCGCTTGAATTCTTCAGTACTGAAAAGGACGACATAGTCATGAACACCAATATGGTCAGCGAGAATGCCGATCTCGGCAAGAACAGCATCCCTGCTATACCCGTGGTGAACGGTGTAGAGGGTGTATTCCCATCTGTCCGGCACCGGGAGGCGTTCATAGCAATGGGTGACACAGGGAAATGATGCCAGCAGGAACCCCTTATCGCTATCCGGTGAATCCCCATGTTTCCATGCAACAAGGGCATTTGCGGATATACCTACCCGTCTCTGGTTGATGCGTGCCCGGAATTTCCGGATTATCCCCCCTTCCTGAAGGTTCCGTATACGTGCCAGGACCTCGTTACCGGTAAGGTTCAGCCGCTTCCCGATCTCTTCGTAGGGTTCTCTGACGAGAGGAAGTCCGTTCTCAAGTTCAGAGAGCAGGTTCCGATCAAGTAGATCCAAAAGTATCCTCCTTGTCTTTATCGTTAAAAAATGTAAAACGCACATCGACTTTCAGTTTTCTCACCGTGGGAAGGTTCAGGACATCGTTATCATCGATTCCTGCCCGACTCTGGATCTCTGAAAGCACACGCCGTATATCCCCTTCGTTTTTACCTGAGAGCGTGAACCAGAGAGCGTAGTAATTGTCCCGCCGGTAATTATGGGAGACCTCGGGATAGCTGTTGATTATTGCTGCAATCTCGTGAACCCGTTCCCCGGGAACGTGCAGGGCAATCAGGGTGGCAGCAGTTAGTCCCATATGCCGTGATTCAAGGACAGGGGATATCCCCCGTACAATCCCTTCGTCCTGAAGCCGTTTCAGTCGGTCAAGAAGAACCTGCTCGGAGATTCCCAGCAGCTGTGCGATTGCGGCGAACGGCCGGGGCACCAGCGGGATGTCGTCCTGAAGTGCGTCAAGAATATACAAATCCGTTGCGTCGGGGAGAGCAGGATCCTTCATTTCGCGGCCTCCTTCGGTTCATACGGGCAACAGGGGTCTTCAGCGCAGATATCCCCGTTGAGTACATCCGGCGGAGCAAGTCCGTCACACCAGCGGGGAGAAACGGATTCAGATCCACGGTACGCCCGGGCTCTGCAACCTCCACAGATGGTTTTAAACCTGCACCTCCCGCACTTGCCCGTGAGAAAATTTGGGTCGCGGAGGGCTGCAAAGATCCTGGAATTGTTCCAGATCTCAGCAAATGAAGCAGTCCGGACATTGCCGGCACTGACAGGAAGGTACGGGCACGGTGTAACATCACCATTCGCATAAATGCGGCAGTAGCTGATACCGGCGATGCAACCCCGGCCCCATGTCGGATTCTGTATACCGAGATCATCGGCAATCCTGCGGAACTGAGGCGCACAGGTCGGACGGATCTGGAGATCACTATTCTCGTATTTGATCATAATCTGGCGGATAAGCTCCTCGTAATCTCCGGCGCTGCCGGGATTGATCTCCCGGGCCCTCCCTGTCGGAACCGGAAAAAAAGCTGATAATCGCGGATCCCGAGTGCAGTTCCCACTTCCAGCACCTCCCTGACATCGCTCAACGCCGACTGCATCACCGACATATTGATCTGGACCCCGATTTCCTCATCGTGGCAAAAATGAATAGCCTGGACTGCACGTTCCCATACCCCGTCTTTGCCTCTGAATGCATCGTGAATGGCCGGATCTGCTGAATCGATGCTGATGGCCACGGTCTTGATCCCCGCTTCGTGGAGTTTTTTTGCCATCGCCTGATCCAGCAGATACCCACTGGTGCCCATGACCATCCGGAGCCCCTTGTCAGTCCCGTAGCGTGCGATGGCAAATATGTCCTCCCGCATAAGAGGTTCTCCTCCGCTCAGCACGACAACGGGTTTCCCGGTCTCGCAGATCTGGTCGATGACGCCGAATGCTTCTTCCGTGGAGAGCACTCCCTCTGCTTCCCGTTCGCCGGCATCCACGTAACAGTGAGCACACTTCAGGGGACACCTGAGCGTGATGTTCCACGAGATGATACGCGGCGCATTCACTGCACCGTTCAAAGTTTCCGTCCCTTTACCACACATTGCCCGGGTTCCTTATCCGCCTTCGTGAAGTTCTCTCCCATTAAAGACTTTTACGCTACGATCTGGTGAGATCGAAACGATCAAGGTTCATCACTTTGGTCCAGGCTGCCACGAAGTCCCGGACAAACTTCTTCTGCGAGTCCGCGCTTCCGTAGACCTCGGCCAGGGCCCGGAGCTGGGAGTTCGAACCGAAGATGAGATCGACACGTGTGCCGGTCCACCTGACTTCGCCGGTCTTGCGATCGCGCCCTTCAAATATGTCCTTTGCGTCCGATACCGCCTTCCACTCCGTGCCCATGTCGAGCAGGTTTGTGAAGAAGTCGTTGGTGAGCGCTTCCGGCTTCCGGGTAAAAACGCCGTGCCGGGTCTGTCCGAAGTTGGTGTTCAGCATGCGCATGCCGCCAACGAGCACCGTCATTTCGGGTGCGGTCAGGGTCAGCAATTGCGCCTTGTCGACCAGCAGTTCCTCGGCCGTTACGGCGTAGCGGGTCTTCTGGTAGTTGCGGAAGCCGTCCGCCTTCGGTTCGAGCACGGCAAAGGAGGCCACATCGGTCTGCTCCTGCGAGGCGTCCATGCGTCCCGGCGTAAAGGGAACCGTCACGTCGTGACCGGCGTTCTTCGCAGCCTGCTCGACGCCGGCGCAGCCGGCCAGGACGATCAGGTCAGCCAGCGAGACCTTCTTTCCGCCAGAGGTGGTGCTGTTGAAGGTGTTCTGGATGCCCTCCAGCGATCTTGAGCACCTTCGAGCCAGCCGGGCCGGCTGGTTGACTTCCCAGTCCTTCTGCGGCGCCAGACGAATGCGGGCACCGTTCGCACCGCCGCGCTTGTCGGAGCCACGGAAGGTGGACGCCGATGCCCAGGCGGTCGAGACCAGCTCCGACACCGACAGGCCGGAAGCCAGGATCTTACCCTTGAGGGAGGCGATGTCCTGTGCATCAATCAGTGGGTGATTGACGGCGGGGATGGGGTCCTGCCAGATGAGTTCTTCTTCCGGAACCTCCGGGCCGAGATAGCGTGCACGTGGACCCATGTCGCGGTGCGTCAGCTTGAACCATGCCCGGGCGAACGCATCCGCGAGCTGGTCCGGGTGCTCGTAGAAGCGCCGTGAAATCTTTTCGTACACCGGGTCGAACCGCAGGGAGAGGTCTGTGGTCAGCATGGGTGGCGCGTGACGCTTCGATTTGTCATGGGCATCCGGCACCGTGCCGGTGCCTGCGTCGCCCTTCGGCTTCCACTGGTGCGCACCGGCCGGGCTCTTCGTCAGTTCCCATTCGTTTCTCGAACAGGATCCGGAAGAAGTTGTTGCTCCACTTCGTTGGCGTGTTGGTCCAGGTGACCTCCAGGCCGCTGCCGATCGTATCCCCGCCTTTGCCGGTGCCGAAGCTGCTCTTCCAGCCGAGGCCCTGCTCCTCGATGCCCGCGGCTTCGGGCTCAGGTCCCACATGGGTACGCAGGGCCGGCGCCGTGGGTTTTGCCGAAGGAGTGACCACCGGCGATGAGTGCAACGGTCTCCTCGTCGTTCATGGCCATGCGGGCGAACGTCTCGCGGATATCCTTGGCCGCCGCGATCGGATCCGGGTTGCCGTTCGGGCCTTCCGGGTTGACGTAGATCAGCCCCATCTGCACGGCAGCGAGCGGATTTTCGAGGTTCCGGTCGCCGGAGTAGCGTTTGTCATCCAGCCACTTGTTCTCAGAACCCCAGTAGACGGCTTCTTCCGGCTCCCAGACATCCGCACGACCGCCGGCGAAGCCGAAGGTTTTGAACCCCATCGACTCCAGGGCAACATTACCGGCAAGGATCATGAGGTCGGCCCAGGAGATTTTCCTGCCGTACTTCTGCTTGATCGGCCAGAGCAGCCGGCGCGCCTTGTCGAGGTTCACGTTATCCGGCCAGCTGTTGAGGGGCGGGAAGCGCTGCTGGCCGGCACCGGCGCCGCCGCGACCGTCCCCGGTGCGGTACGTGCCGGCGCTGTGCCATGCCATGCGGATGAACAAGGGTCCGTAGTGGCCGAAGTCCGCCGGCCACCAGTCCTTTGACTCGGTCATCAGCGCCTGCAGATCCTTCTTCACGGCCGCCAGGTCGAGTTTTTTGAATTCCTCAGCATAGTTGAACTCCCCGCCCATCGGGTTGGACAAGGGAGAGTGCTGGTGAAGAACCTTCAGGTTCAACTGGTTCGGCCACCAGTCCTGGTTTGACCTGCCCCGGCCGGTTACTTGTTTGTTTGCCCCGCCCGTTACCGGGCTCTTGCTGTCGTCGGTCATAATGTCATCTCCTGTTTTTCGATCAGGTAGACATCCTGCAGAAGGGCTGGATCCCGCTGCCCGGCAGTGAGGGAGTTATGGTTATCGGCAACCGCAACCCACTGGTCTGTCGTAAGGGGTTTTTTCGCCATGATCAATCACATCTATCCTTATCACCCTATTATAAAAATATAAGGTTCTGTGCTGGCGGCTTTTCCGCCGGGAGACAGCGTGTATTTCTTGGGCTGTTTCTTATGCATCTGCGGGACATTAACTACCTGATGTCAACGTATTCTGACAATGTATTTTTTTTAATTCCTTGAACGCAAAAGAACCTGTTTCCAAAACTATTTGCTTCTTTTTTCCCAATACTCCCCGTATGACTCCCGGCAAGATGCCATCCGGCTCTGCCACCCATTGCGGAAATCCCCGCCACAACGTTTTTTCTGCAGAACGGGCTGCACATCTGGATTCCCGATTGCGACGATTCCTTTACCGCCCTTATCGGCTTGCGGAACGCTACGTGAAACCCGGCAACCGGGTCCTTGATTTCGGCTGTGGGCCGGGGTTCTTTACCCGGGAATTTGCAAAGAGAGCTGGAGATACCGGTATGGTGCTTGCTGTCGATGTGCTGGAGGAGATGCTCCGTATCCTGCGGGAGAAATTGGGGCCGGAGGGTTTGCTGTCGCGGATCAAAACACACCGCTGCGATCCGTTCCCTCACCCTCTCTCCCGATATGACGGGAATATCGATGTTGCTTTCACGATCTTTGTCGTTCACGAAGTTCCTGATGCAGCAAAGATGTTTCAGGAAATCTCGACCCTGCTTGTGCCCGGAGGTCTGCTCTTCATCTCGGAACCCCCAATCATTGTTTCTGGTAAGGAATTCCGGTATACACTTTCGCTGGCTCAGGAAGCAGGGTTACAGCTTGTCGAGAGGCGGTTATTTTTCGTGAACCGTGCCGCTGTGCTGAGGAAAGAGAGGTAGGTAGCCTGCTCCACTTTTTTTGTTCTTCTCCCTTGTAAAAAATGACCTTCATACTGGTGTTCTGGCGGCCTTTATAGGATTTCAGGTTCTGAAATAAGGGGCAAAAAACAGCTCGATTTAAAGGGCTTTACAGGCCGTTGGGTGATGTGTAAATCAGCCATATTTTGCCAAACAGAGCCATTATTTGGCTTATTCTCCACAGGAACCGAAAAGGACGGTTTTACAGGGTTTTCCGGAATGGACAAATTTATTCAAAAGAGAAAAAGAGCCTGAAATGGGCTTATTTTTCCATCAAAATACAGACTCTCTTATTTCCGGTGTCTTTGATGGAGTATTGGGAGGGAGAGATTACCTCACACACTCCTCCCTGGAATTATCCCGACAACCTGATGAGTTGTCACCGATCCATAACCCGTACCAGTATCAGCATGGCCATCGCAACGAACGGTGTCCAGAAAATTTTCTTGACCTTCTCATTCTTCCCGAATGCTTCAATAACTGAATCCGTATCAGCCCCAGGTCCTTGTTCCCGTAAGAGACAGACTACATTATAACCTCACCGGCCGATACGCTACGCATGGAAAAGAAGGTCATCTTCGCATTCCTCTACATCCTGTTATTTCCTATACTCTTCTTCCTCCTTTCCGGAGATTTCACCTGGCCCGAAGGCTGGATCTTCAGCATCTGGTTTATTCTTCTCTGTTATTCAACAATCCTGTACCTTGACCGGAAAGACCCGTCTTTGCTTGAAGAACGGTATAAGCAACCCGGTGCCGGTAACCAGGAACCCTGGGACAGGTATGTTGTCTACGGGCTCCTGATCGGATTCATTCTCTGGATTGTCATCATGCCCCTTGATGCAAAGCGGTTCGGCTGGTCCCCGGTTTTCCCTCTCTGGCTGAACATTTGCGGTGGAGCCTTGCTGGTTGGATCATTTTTCCTGTTCTTCCGGTCCTATACCGATAACACGTTCCTGTCCCCCCTTGTCAGGATACAGGAGGATCGGAAGCAGCGGGTGGTGTCGGACGGAGTATACGGATTTGTCCGGCATCCCATGTACCTGGGGGCGATCCTGATGTTTGTCGGAGCGCCTTTGTTGCTTGGTTCAATCTGCGGCATTCTTGCCGGCCTTGCCCTGACAATTCTTCTGATGGCAAGAATACAGGGAGAGGAAGCAATGCTCATCCGGGATCTGGAAGGCTACCGGGAATATATACAGAACGTCCGATACCGGCTTTTTCCTTTTGTCTGGTAGAGGACAATTGTTAAAATCAGCAATTTTTTCAGGTATGCATCTTTTTCTTTGAAATTTTCTTTCATATCTTCATTCCTGACCGAATAAACCATATCTGACCTCAATAAAATAGTGCATAGGATTTGTATGCCGGATATTGCTGAACCTGTTCCCATCGCAAAAGGAGTAAAGACCGTCTACATGCTGCCCGCAATGGCAAACCGCCATGGCCTGATCGCCGGAGCAACCGGGACCGGGAAAACCACCACGTTGCGTGTCCTTGCTGAAGATTTCAGCAGGATGGGGGTTCCGGTTTTTATGGCAGATATCAAGGGAGATCTCTCCGGCATGGTAAAGCCCGGCGGAGACAACCCAAAGATTGTCGAAAGGGCTGCAGAGCTGGGACTTCCGGGAGTTCTTCCGGAAGGATATCCTGTCACGTTCTGGGATGTCTATGGCGAAGCCGGCCTCCCGGTCAGGACGACTATATCGGAGATGGGACCGCTCCTCCTTGCGCGTATTCTGGATTTGAATGATATCCAGACCGATGTCCTGACCGTACTTTTTAAGATTGCAGATGATGCCGGTCTCCTGCTCCTCGATCTGAAAGACCTGCGGTCTCTTGCCCAGCACTGCAGTGATCATGCAAAAGACTTCAAAAGCCAGTACGGGAATATATCCCCGTCAAGCATCGGCTCTATACAGAGGAACCTCCTGAATCTCGAACAACAGGGAGGCGACCGCTTTTTTGGGGAACCTGCCCTGAATGTCCTTGATTTTGTGAAGACCGATGCAACGGGCCGGGGGATGATCAATGTGCTTACGGCTGATCGCCTGATGCAGTCCCCGAAAATCTATGCAACTCTTCTCCTCTGGCTGCTGTCAGAACTGTTCGAGAAGTTCCCCGAGGCCGGGGATCTCCCGAGACCAAAACTGGTATTTTTCTTTGATGAAGCCCACCTGCTGTTCCAGGATACCCCCAAGGCGCTCGAGGAACGGATCGTCCAGGTCGTCCGGTTGATCCGGTCAAAGGGGATTGGCGTGTATTTTGTGACGCAGAATCCGCTTGACCTCCCTGACCCGGTTCTCGGACAGCTGGGTAACCGGGTGCACCATGCCCTTCGTGCGTTTACCCCAAAAGACCAGAAAAACGTGAAGGGGGCTGCCCAGACCTTACGACCCAATCCTGCATTTGATACCGTAACTGCAATTACCGAGCTCCGGATCGGGGAAGCGCTCGTCTCGATGCTGGACATGCAGGGCAGTCCGATGCCCGTTGAGCGGGCGCTTATCTACCCCCCTCACAGCAGGATGACACCGCTGACGACGGAAGAACGAGGCCAGGTTATCAGGAGTTCACCGTTTCTGGCAGCGTACACGAACGTGATTGACCGTGAATCCGCATATGAACAGTTGAAAAAGAAAGCTGAAACTGCGGCAGTGGTGAAAAAACCGGATGTTCCCGTAAAAAAACCTCAGAAAACTACCGCATCCGGTGCCGGGGATGTCATAGGATCTGCTGCAAAGAGTGCTGCTCATGCCATCGGGAGCCAGATCGGCCGGGAGATCATGCGGGGAGTGCTCGGTTCTCTGACCGGGACAAGGAAAAAGTAACGCTTCCCTCCGCTGGATAAAAATTTACATCAGGTCGCAGAGGACACGTGAGAACCTTTCCATTCCTGTTACGATTTTTTGTTCGGTGGAATTGGAAAAGTTTAGACGTATTGTATTTTCGCCTCCACCATCGGTATAAAAGGGTGTACCGGGAAGTACAGCAACACCCACCTTGAGTGCCTGTTCAAACACCTTTGTTGAAGATATTCCGTCCGGTAAGGTCAACCAGATAAACATACCTCCCTCAGGCACTGTGTAGTCTACCGATTCCGGAAATTGTTCCCTGATCAAATCGATCATGAGATGACACTGGGTTTTATAAACCGTACAGATCTTTCGGATATGATCATCGATGTTCTGCTGGTGGAGATATTGATACGCAATACGCTGCGACAGGTAATTTGAATGCAGGTCTGATGCCTGTTTTGCGATGACAAGTTGTTCCATGATATCCGGTGGCGCCACGACCCATCCGAGCCGCATACCCGGTGCCAGGATCTTCGAAAATGATCCGGTGATAATCGTCTGATCCGGTAAAAATTCCCGCATGGATGACCATGGTTTTTCCGGAAAAATTCAGTTCGCCATAGGCATCGTCTTCTACAAAAAGGGTCTCTGTGCTTTCCAAATACTGATGAGAGTTCCCGGCGTCTTTCATTGGTATACGTTATTCCTGAGGGGTTTTGTGAATTAGGAACCCCATAGAAGAGTTTTACCGGGTGCGCTTTAAGTACCCGGGCCAGCATGACAGGATCCAGTCCGTTCTGATCGAGATTAACCGGGTGAAAAACCGGTTCGTAGAGCGAAAAAGCCTGTATGGCACCCAGATATCCCGGGCGTTCGATTGCAATATGATCGCCGGCGTTAATGAATACTTTACCTGATCAGGTCAAGACACTGCTGAGAACCGTTTGTTATCAGGATTTCATCGGGAGAAACTGACAATCCAAGACGTTTTTTGTAGCGCTCTGCAATGAACTTCCGAAGCGGCAGATAACCTTCTGTTGTTGAGTACTGGAGCACCGATCTTCCCTCCTGCCCGAGCACTGTGGCTGCAGCGAGGCTGATTCCCCGGACATCAATAAGATCCGGATTCGGGAGGCCGCCGGCAAAAGAAATAATTGAGGGATTTTCTGTGACTTTCAGGATTTCCCTGATAAAAGATTTGGGGGTTTTTGCCATCCGTTGAGCAAAATGTCTGCAGCTCTTAGTATCCTGCTTTGTCCCGATGGGTATCGGCTTGACTCACAATTCACCAGATTATTCCAGAATTAATGGAAAAGAAAGACATAAAGGATTTCCCGTGATCAAAAACAAAGGTGGGATCCTGTTCGGAAAAATAGCGACTCCTGCTATCGTTTAGTACCTTCATATATTCCCGGTTATCAGAAATATATGAGACAACCATCGACATTTTACAAGGGATCTGTTTTTTTTATGAATCCGTCACCGGATCGCATATCCTTTTCGTTTACGGCATCGAATAATGCCCGGATGAAAGGTGACCGGTACCCGGTTATTCTCGTGCATGGGTGGAACAGCCACCCCGGTGTCTGGAAGAGACTGGTTGTTCGTCTTGAGGAAGCAGGAATTCCCTATAAAAAATTCGATCATACGGGAATGCAGGGTTCAGCTTTGCCGGAGATAGCCGTATCGCTCCATACTTATCTCCAGGAAGTCCGCGATGAGGAAGGCTGGTCCGGACCCGTCGATATTGTATGCCATTCAATCGGGACCTGTATTGTCCGTTACCTTCTGGAGGTTGTGGACGGGACTGGCCGGAAGCAGGCAGTCCGCCAGCTGATTGGACTTGGTCCGCCCAATAACGGCTCTGCCCTTGCAGAACTCTTTAACGATCCGGATCGTGGCGGGGAGATTATCGACAGGCTTTCCGGGGTATTTGTTCCGAAGGGATTTGATCCTGTCGCCGACAGGCTCGTGCAGGACGTGAGACCAGGAAGTCCTGTTATACACCGTCTTCGCACCGCTGGCTTACGGTCGGACATTATCTATCGGATTATCGTGACAGCAAATCCTGAGGACGTTTCAGGATTCTTCCCCCTGTTTGAGGGAAAAACCTGGGAGATCGGCTGAGAATGGAAGATACCGTGAGACCCTCAAAGGCGATGGTGTTGTGGCACACCAGGAGTCTGTTCTTCCGGGAATTTCCCTGGATATCCTGTCGGCATCACCCGAACCGGAGGGTTATCTTCCACCACCTGACCAGTATTGCCATATCAACCTGCCCAGGAACCCGGTCGTGATTGACCGGATTATGCACTATCTGACAAGCAAAGCAGAATAAACAAAGTCATGGTTGCATACTTCCTACCAGGGCTCTAGTAAAAACCCTCCTGGTTATGATTCTCAGATAGCACGGTAACAAAATTCCATGATAGGTCCTTATCTCATCACAATGGTAAACGTCTAAGTTTTAGCATAAAATGTAAAGTAATTGACGATGGTCAGCAAAAAAGATTGTAAACTGATTTGAATATGAAGAATAATAAAGAATCAACCGTTCCCGGAGAAACAGTATAATGCCTGTCCTTGATCTGGACTCAGTCAAAGGTCTTTCCGATAGGGAAGCAGCAGAGAAGATCAGGACCGAGGGATACAATGAACTCCCCGAGTCAAAGAAACGCGGCATTTTCGGGATTATTGTTGAAGTGATCCACGAACCAATGTTTATCCTGCTGGTTGCCGGCGGTCTGATCTATTTTGTCCTTGGTGATGTAACCGAGGGTGTCATGCTGATGAGTTTTGTGGTTGTCATCATCGGCATCACGGTCTATCAGGAGCAGAAGACCGAAAAGGCGTTAGAAGCGCTGCGAAATCTCTCTAGCCCCCGTGCGCTTGTGATCCGTGACGGGGAGCAGAAACGAATTGCAGGCCGCGAAGTGGTTACCGGTGACACGCTCATTCTTGTAGAGGGTGACCGGGTCCCGGCTGACGGAGTCCTCCTCTCCTCCAACAATGTTTCCATAGATGAATCGCTCCTGACCGGAGAATCGGTCCCGGTCCGGAAAATTCCCTGGACTGAAGGTCTCCATGCAGAGCGACCCGGTGGTGATGACCAGCCGTTTATCTATTCCGGAACAATGGTCGTGCAGGGTCAGGGCCTGGCAGAGGTCAAATCGACCGGTGCCCGGACCGAGATGGGTAAGATCGGTACCGTCCTGCAAACCGTGGAGCGGGGAGATACCCGGCTCAAGGGTGAGATCTCTCGGATTGTAAGGACGATCGCCATTGTCGGCATCTTCCTGTGCGGTATCATTGTAGTTGTTTACGGCATGAGCCGGGATAACTGGATCGAGGGGCTCCTTGCAGGAATTACCCTTGCAATGGCAATCCTGCCGGAAGAGTTTCCTGTCGTCCTCACCATATTCCTTGCACTTGGAGCGTGGAGGATCTCCCGGAAAAATGTGCTGACCCGTCAGGTGCCCGCGATAGAAACCCTTGGTTCGGCAACCGTGCTGTGCGTGGACAAGACCGGCACTCTCACCCAGAACCGGATGACCGTCCATACGTTTTTTGCAGCCGGGCATATGTGTGAACACGATGCCACAGGAAAAAATTCAGTTGCGGAACTCTGCCATGAGGTTGCCGAATTTGCCATTCTTGCCTGTAAGAAAGATCCGTTCGATCCTATGGAAAAGGCATTGCTCCATCTCCGGGAAGGGGATTTTGGAAGGACCGAACATATCCATACCAGCTGGGAGCTCATAACAGAATACCCGCTCTCCCCTGACCTCCTTGCGATGTCAAACGTATGGCGATCTCCTGACGGCAATGACTACATTATCGCTTCAAAGGGGGCTCCTGAAGCAATTGCTGACCTGTGCCATTTCGATGAGGAGAAGCGACAGGCACTTGCCGTGAATATTAAACACCATGGCAGCGCAGGGGCTTCGAGTCCTCGGTGTGGCAAAAGCATCGTTCACCCGGCCCGAACTGCCGGATGGTCAGCATGATTTCACGTTTACCTTCCTTGGACTTGTCGGGTTTGCCGACCCGGTCCGCCCGCAGGTAGCAGACGCGGTACGCGAATGTTATACCGCCGGGATCCGGGTGATCATGATCACCGGGGATTATCCCCTCACTGCCCAGAATATCGGGCGCCAGATCGGTCTTGCCCACACCGACCAGTATATCACCGGCGCTGAACTCGAACAGATGAGTGAAGACGAGTCTCAGGAAACGTATCAGTACCTGCAACCCTCTTTGCACGGGCAGTTCCGGAACAGAAACTGCGTATTGTCAATGCACTCAAGGCCAACGGGGAAGTTGTTGCCATGACGGGCGACGGGGTGAATGATGCGCCGGCGTTGAAATCTGCAGATATCGGGATTGCCATGGGCGGTCGGGGAACTGATGTCGCCCGCGAAGCTTCATCCCTCGTCCTGCTGGATGACAACTTCACGTCCATTGTTTCTGCGGTGCGGCTGGGGCGGAGGATTTTTGATAACCTGAAAAAAGCAATGGCGTATATCTTCTCCATTCACGTTCCTATCGCAGGCATGTCACTCATTCCTGTTCTTCTCAATATGCCGCTGGTCCTGCTGCCGGTGCAGATCGTTTTTCTCGAACTGATTATTGATCCTGCCTGTTCGATCGTGTTCGAATCAGAAAAAGAAGAGCCGAACGTGATGAACCGCCCGCCTCGGCATAAGGATGAAGGGCTTTTTACCCGGAAGACTCTCGTACTCAGTCTCCTGCAGGGTTTTGTCGTATTGGCTGTGGTCTTCATTATTTACATAAATGCGGTGAGCAGGGGTTTTAGTGAGGACGAAGTGAGGACTCTTACGTTCACAACCATCGTGATTGCAAACCTCTGCCTGATCCTGACAAATCGTTCATGGTCTGGAACGATTAATACGACGTTACGCACACCCAACAAGGCGATGCGGTGGGTGTTTGCAGGAACGATAAGCTGCCTGATCCTGGTACTCTACATCCCATTGCTCCAGGATCTCTTCAGGTTCGGTACTGTACCCTTCGTTGATCTTATGGTATGTGCCATAGCCGGCGGATTGAGTATCCTCTGGTTTGAGTGCTACAAGTACTGGAGTAAAAAAAACCCTGAACAGGTATGAAAGCACTATCCTGCGATCTGGCTGCAATTCAGTTCCCTGCTCCTGAATCAATGAATATTATCCTGAGGAGTTATTTTATGACCATGAAAGGTGTGAATCGTTAAAGTACTGTAATGGAATCCCGTTTTCTGTTAATGAGATACATTTTGATTGCCAGGACCTCCCACCAGACCAGAATAAATCCTACCAGAACACGTTGGAGTAAACCGGTAATACCGGGCTGAGAGACCAGGAATGGTATCAGAATAAGAACCAGTATCCCGGTCATGACCGAATACTGCCAGAATCCCTGCCAGTCCTTCGAAGATTTGAGGACATAAGCTATAACAAAGGCAGCGAGGACTGCCACGAAGACCGCAACCTGCCCAAGTTCCAGGTGGAGGAACCCCGGTCCCGTAACCGGGACACATCCGGCATCACAGGGAAAATAAGCTTCGCCAAGATAGAGGACACCTGTCAGGGCGAGCAGTAGTGAAGATGGTGTTACTCCCCGAATCCCTGCAAACTCAAGGTAAAATCTGGCGGCAAAAATGATGAGGAATGTCCCGGTCAGGGCAAAGCCTGCCAGGTTCATGATTCCCGCATAGGGTGCTCCTGTTTCCCCGAGTTCGCTCATGAGTTGTGTGATATGGCTGAACCCGGGCTGCAGGAAACCGAGTAAAATAACCATGAATGCATAGATAACAGGTCCGGCAATTCCGCACATGATCCCGTATTTTCGGATGATCTGTATCAGCACACTTTTGTCGTTCATGAAATTTCCCGGTTTCTCTACCCTGAGGTTATTCAAAGGGGTAAACCCGCCAGACATTTAAAGGAATTGTTCTCCCCGTTTTTCTTCGACAAATAAGAGTAGTGACGTTTTTACAAGAGTTTCAGATCATCCTGGATTTGTGATTCTCTGTGAAATTTTTAGATCGAAGTTCATTGCTCTTCCGGTTTCCCGTGGCAAATCTATTACCCCTTTCTCGATCAATGTATATGATAAAAAATCGAAAATATTAGGAGGAAGGATGGAACCATTCATGACAAAATGGGGGCTTATATTCAAAGCATTCGGGATTACACTCCTGTTACTCGTTGTAAGGCTGATCTTTGACTACCTGGATCTGGACGTGACTGTCGGTGACCACCCTCATCACGGCATTCATCGGCGGGGCAATTTTTACCATAGCGATTATTTTTGCCGGTACCCTGACCGATTACAAGGAAAGTGAAAAGATCCCCAGCGAGATTGCCACATCAATCCGAACGTTCTACAGTGATCTCGATCTTGTCCGTGTCCCGGACATGACGTTTGTGCACCGTATGCAGGAAAATACAGCCACCCTGATGCGATGCATCAACACGAATTTCCGGAACAACGTGTGGAGCATGGAGAATATGGACAACGCAATTGGACCTATCAATGCAGATATTGCAAAGCTCGTTGATCTGGGTGTCGCCCCGAACTATGTCATAAAACTGAAAACGGAAATGACAAATATCGACCGGATTTCTCACCGGGTCAAGACCATTGCCGAGACGTCTTTCATCCCGGCAGCCTACGCAATTTCTGAACTCGCTGCCGCAGGTGTTATTATCCTGTTATTTTTCGTCAAACTCGATCCTTTCTACGAAGGGCTTGTCCTTTTTACCGTTCTCTGTATGCTGCTCATTGCTCTCCTGCTGCTGATCAGTGATATGGACAACCCGTTTGAGGTCGGTAAGAAAACATATGCTGATATTGATCTGTTCCTCCTCTGGGATCTTGAAAAACAACTTGATGAGAAGACAGGATATACAAAGAAATAATTTATTTTTTTTCCTGAAATTCCCCTCTGAAAGTTAAGGATTTTACCAGTTCATTCATTCAAGTCCCCAACAAAAATTCCGGAAATCACTTCATGCCAAAGGAAATACTCCGGCAGGAACCTTTTTATTTCTGATCGCTTTAAAAAAAGATACTATGACAACTCATTCCAGCAAGATTTTCTGGTCAGCATGTGCCATCATGCTGGTCCTTTCCTGCTCGTTTTCAGGTTGTACTTCGTCCCAGAGTCCACAAACGAGCACTCCGACCACCCCTGCTCCAGTGGGAGGATCGAATGCAATTGCAATCAAAAATTTTGCCTTCAGTCCGGCAAGCCTCACGATAAAATCCGGAACCGCGGTTACCTGGACAAACCAGGACGGGGCACCCCATCAGGTCGCTTCTGACCCGGGGACCCCGGTAGCATTCTCGTCCGACTCCCTTGCAAACGGAGAGTCCTACCAGTTCACTTTCACCAGGCCTGGGACTTATACCTACTACTGCACGATTCATCCCTCGATGAAAGGCACAATCATCGTCCAATAGAACCTTTCTTCTTCTTTTGATTCAGTTTTCCCCCTTTTACCAATGACAATTTCATACCTGCTGTTTTCTCCGGAAACATGCCAGATTCACCCGGAACCCGATAAGGATTTATTGTCTACCTCCTCTATCTTCTCAAGGATTACTTTGTTCAGCAATCCAGTCCGATCCGGAGATTAAGAAATGAGTAAAACGAACAAAAAGGAAAAAAAGGCCAGGCAGGAGAAAGAAGATGAAAGTACTGGGGCCTGGAACCGGAAATATCTTATCATTGCTGCCGGAGCAGTAGTACTGATTGGACTTGCTGTTACCGCACTATTGACTCTTTCTAACTCAGGTGTTGCGATCAAAGGCGATAATGTATCGATATATTACACCATGATGTATGAAAACGGAACTGTTATCAGCACCAATCTGAACAGCACGCCATTGGAAGTAACGGTTGGAGATCCCGAAAGCATCCCGGGTCTTTCGCATGCGATCGAAGGAATGGGATTAAACCAGAAGAAAACAGTTATCATCCCTTACGATCAGGCATACGGTCCGTACCGGAGTGATCTTGTACGGGTCGTTGATCGAATAGGTCCTATTGCCAATACGAGCTTCATTGAAGGACAATATTTTACTATCCACCGCAGAACCGACAATGCCATCAGCATGGTCAGGATCCTTAATATAACGCCATCGACGGTGACATGGGATGAGAACCATCCGCTTGCCGGTCAGAATCTCACGTTTACGGTACAGATTGTCAGCCTGAACAAGGGTGCTGGTGCGAATCTGGTCGGGACCAGAGTAAATACTACTTCATCTTCAACCCAGGTCCCGGTATTGGATAACATCACAAAAGGATAACACCACAAAAATTTCCCGGCGATTGATTTGAACAATATTGTACGCTCTCAGGAAAATAAGATCCAGACCTGACGTATGCGGTTCCGGAAAGGTACCCCGATGGAATGGCAGTGACAACGTCAATCTCCTTTGTGTCCCACCAGGTTTTGAGCAGTTTTGTATATTCTGACTATTCTTATATGAAGCGGTACCGCGGGAGTACCGACAACGGACAGAGTGAGGTGAATGCAATGATGGTTCATTCGCAGGATAACAAAGGACTTAAAAACGATGAAGAACAGGTGAACCGTTTGTTGCGGTCTGATAAAAAACGGGAAGAATAATTTTTTTCGTGGGTGTTATGCGATAATTGTCTTTTCACATTTGGGGTAGTAGTTTTTTCAAATTTCCAGAGAGGCACAATCATCGGAGCACCTGGGGAAAATAGAGCAGGATGAGATAATAAAGGGAGATTATCAGCATGAAAATCCCGCTGATCAACCGTATTTCGCGCTGGTGCCGGGTCAGGTATCCCGTGACCTGCCGGCTCTGCTGCACGAGAGAGTGCCGCAAGAATCATCAGCGGGAGCGTTATACCCAGGCCGAATGAGAGGAACGCACCCAGTCCCTCAAAAAGGCCGGTCGCGGTTGCTGCAAGAGCGAGCAGGACAACGACTGCTGCAGCATTACAGGGAAGGATGATAATACCAAAGGTTATTCCGAGAAAGAATGCAGCCGGAAGTGGATTTTTCATCCGGGGAACGGGATTTATCAGAGAAATCTTCCCCGGATTGATATCAAAGATCAAAAGAAGCGAAAAAAGAAAAAGGATAATAAAAGCGGCAGGAATGACGATATTTCGCACTGTGCTTCCTCCTGCCTCCATTGCAGCCGAGAAAAGAAAGCCACCGATGAGCATCGCGACGATCACTCCTGTGGCAACAAGAGCGCCGAGCGTGAATGGCTCATATCGGGGCTCCTCCTCACCGGATCTTCCTGCGAGGAACGAGATGTATCCCGGGTAAAGGACGAGTGCGCAGGGAGAACCAACCGAAGCATAGATACCGGCAAGGAACGATAGCCAGAAGAGCGTGGAAGTATCCATTGTTCAGCACTCTTGCATATGAAATATATCGAGTTTGTCTGTGGATTTGAAACCAGGCGGGAGCAGGACCTCGTGCCCATCCGGGACAGACGAGGATTACCGGGATCACTTCGGTATCGATGGCAAACGGTCCCAGACTATGAAGCAGTTGCAGGGTCATATCCTCAGATGAACGGGCAGTGTACCCGGTAAAATCGAACTGGTCATGATATTTTGCGATGAAACCCGGATCCGTGGGTGGATCGATATCCAGGACAACAAACGCGATGCTCTTGTCGCTCACGCCGGGGAGCAGTTCGATCTCGCCAATCTCCCGCCGAGCTGGCTGACACAGGTCGGGCAGGCATCCGATACTACGAGTAGTATTACGGATTTTCCCGCAAATGACCCGATACTGAAATTTCCTTTTCCCTGGAGGTCTGTAAGGGGAACCTCCTTCCAGGACCGGTTGTCATCGGTAAGTGATACCGGGGGAGGTTGAACAGTACTGGTGCATCCTGATGAGACCAGAATCAGAATTATGAGGAGAAATCCAGTTCCACAAAAGATTATGTCCGGCCTCCTTTGGGTCCTGCGCATAATCAGACTGGAACACGGCCGGGTTAAAAAACCTTGGGACACCTGGAATAATCGTAGCGATCTCACAACGTGGAGACGGACTACCCAATAGGTGTTTCTGGTACGATAATCATCGATGAACAAGATGAGGAGAATGGTCTAAGAAGCGGGCCAGAGCAAAAAAGCCTGCAGCAAGTCATGAAGCAAAGGGGATGCATACACCCCCAAAAAAATTTATCTGTGAAAAAGGGAGTTGTGAACTCACTTCAAAAATGGCAGGAATATTTTTCTGGCCGGGCTAAACTATCTTTATCAGGTTAGAGAAATGTAATTGCGCTGGTAGAGAGATACTATACGTTGCATATTCCATGACCGAAGATACCGCCCGGGACTACCGGAAGTCCATGAAGATCGCGCTCATTATAACGGTTATCTTCTTAATCGTGGAAATCGCCGGAGGGCTGGCATCAGGATCACTGGCGCTCGTAAGCGATGCGGGGCATATGTTCAGCGATGTCCTATCCCTTGTCCTTTCCCTCGGAGCAATGACCCTTGCTCTCCAGCTTCCCACCAAAGAGCGGACTTACGGGTACCATCGCGGGGAGATCTTTGCGGCCTTCATCAACTCCCTTCTGCTCATCGGAGTCAGTGCCGGTATACTTTGGGAGGCATACCAGCGGACAATCACCCCGGCTCCGGTGCAGGGCGGGCTCATGTTACTTGTTGCCTGCATCGGTCTTGGAGCAAATCTGTGTGTCATCTTCCTCCTCCATGGGAGCCATAACCTGAATGTACGAAGTGCCTTTCTGCACGTTGTCGGGGATACCATCTCCTCGGTTGCGGTGATAGTTGCGGCTGTGTGGATCACTTTGACCGGGCAGGTGATGATAGATCCTGTCCTTTCGGCCTTCATCGCGATCCTGATAGCGATTTCAGCGGTAAGGCTACTCCGTGAAACGGTCACGATTCTTCTCCAGTTCACGCCACAATCGGTGGATTTTGATGCTGTCGTCACCGATATGACTACCGTGAGGGGGGTGGATGGTGTGCACCATATCCATCTCTGGAGTCTCTGTTCTGACATTAATGTTCTTGATGCGCATGTGTACTCCTGTGAAAGGGATGTGGAAAAGATTGAAAAGATGAAAAAGGAGATCAAGGAACGGCTGAAGAAGTACCGGATACTCCACTCCACACTTGAGTTCGAATGCGATGAGTGCAAAGACTGCGCTGTTGTGCAGCACATAAAGGAACGTCCGGGTTGATTTTAGCAGGAAGGTATTGACTCAAATTCCCGGTGAATGATTGCGGAGCTATACCCTCTGTACCCCCGGTCAATTTTCCGGCAGATCAAGACCCTGCGACAGCCCCGGTTCTTTCATTGTCTTCTCCTCATCCTTGTGTGCGATGGATCAGAAGAATCCTGGGTTTCGGTCCGGTCTTCTGAACTGAGGTAAAAATTGTCGGATTCAATCATTTTATTGCCGGTTTTTCGCAGAATTTTTCCCGGGTATTACTTTTGGGTGACCTGAAAAAGGATTTAGTGGAACTGGGTTATTCTGAATAATGATATAAATAAAGAATTCTCCATCCTGAAAATCGGGGGGAAAGGATCCCCGTAATTCAGGAACAAACGACAAAATCCGATATTAATGTCAATCAGACAGACGCGCAAAAGACGGAAGAATCATCCCGGAATCTCTGTTCTGCTTCTGCTAAAATCACCGCTAGACTTTCTGAACCGGGCTCTTTTCCACATCTTTTTGGAATATATCATGAAACCGGTTGGTTTAACCAGTGAACCAACACCGATTGAGTAATTTATATTTATTTACTCCCTTTGAAATTATCAGAGTTGGATTTACAGGTTTTTCCTGCACCGGGGAAATTGCGATGCCACACAACAAATAATTCTTCATGACACCCTTCTGGCAATTTTCCTTTTAATCCAATTCCCTTTTTAAAAAGAGAAAAACGTATCTCTGTTATTGTAACGGATTTTTTCCGTGATAAAATGGCAGGGATTCTGTCCGATGCAATATTGTACGAACCTGCAGGCGTTTTTGTGAAAATTGAGAAAAATAAAAACCCGGTGAGGAATTCCTGCGAATGTTCCGGATTTGAACCGGAGAGAAGGTCTGAAAAAAAAATTACTTTTTTATCGACTGCTGAACCCGGTAAATAACATCAGCAGTCAGAAGGTCCATATTGTGTGCAGATCCTGCATGATCGATAAATCTTCTCATGACTTCACGATCCGTGGTCCCGGTCACTTCAAATGTGCAATCCAGTCCGAGGTCTTTGCATACACAAAATGCCTCAGGTCTTCCTCTGCTCCTGCGTTCGACTTCTACCGGCTTATGCCCTGTGCAAACCTGCATCTGCAAACTATCCCAAGATATTTATCTCTTTACCACTATGTGGTTATCATTTATAAAAGTATTTCAAATTTTGAGTTTTGGCTGTGTTACAATGGTTAAAAAAAATTCAGAATTAAGAGAATGAATTTTTTTAATATGGTCAATTATCTGTCTGGCTGTTCAGGTAAGATCAGATTACCTGCCCGGCGTTTTCCGGTATACCATTCCTTCAAAGAGGGCGATCTTCTCACCCTTATCATCGGTAACGATGACCGTGTAGGTGGCAATCTTTGGATTTAACGAGAACTCCTCAGCCACAGCATACAATATCCCGGAGGTTGCGGCTTTTACATAGAAGATATGGGCGTTGATGGCAGCAGCAGGAAATCCATGAGAATTGGAGGCAAGGGCAAACGCGGTGTCAGCAAGGGTAAAGATCGCTCCGCCGTGCACGGTCCCATGACTGTTCTTGTGCCAGCCGGCAATCCGCAACCGGACCTTCGCCTTGCCGGCCGAGACTTCCAGCAGCTCGATACCGGCTTCCTGTGCCCAGGCATCGTTTACAAAGAATGAGTCGGGAGTGTCCATGGAGATATCACATAAGGTGTATGTGGGTTGGTGCAAAGAAGAAGGTTGCGGGAAAGGGTTGTGCATGGTACAAGTTCGAAGAAGGAATTTTATAAGGGTTTGACGGATTGAATTTTATGGGAAAGCACAACAACGGGATAACCTGGTTAAATTTCGGTCGTCTTTACTGCACTGCTCTCCCTTTTCTGACCATAGGGGAGACATTGCAACCCATCATTTCACCGAAGCAGAATAAGAACCGTTCTTTGATGCTCCGGGGAAGCTGGTCTTCAGGAATCGGTAAGAATCCGAACGTCTTGTAAAACGGGATCAGGACAATTGTTGAATGAATGTAGATCGATTCCGAACCGCATTGTCGGATCAGCTCTTCAACAGCAAACCGGGCATACCCCTTCCCGCGGTATGTTTCGGAGACAAAGACACAGTCCATCTCAATACCGTCAGGGTGCCTCGTGTAGCGTGCAGTGGCAGCAAGGTCCCCGTCAGAAAATACGCCGAATATCCTTTCGTGGACAGGGTCTGCTTTCTGGCCACGGTATTGTTCCCACAGTTTCTCTGCCAGAGAGAATTCATCGCGTTTCAGTTCACGGGTCTCCGCCGGCATGGATCACCGCTGAAAAATCAGGCAGGGGGAGACCCCGTAATGGCTCCCCAGTTATTCCTGACCGCATACAGGATTGCACCGAACCCGAGGCTGACGCTGATGATAAACGTGAATATATTGACAATCGGGATAAGGTAGAGAATGACGAGCGTGCCAAATCCAAAGGTAAAAAGTTGCCATTCCTTTCCGCTCCACTTCAGGTATCCAAAGATGATCCGCCCCAGGCTTGAAGCGACAAAGAGGTTGGCGAGCAGGAGACCGATAATGACCAGGCCTCCAAGAATCAGGGCAAGGGGAAGGAGTACGATGGTGATGGCAAGGAGAACAAATGCGATGACTGCAATGATGATTCCGGCAATACCGACAACGCATCTGACAATGGTGCTGCTGCGAACTTCAGATTCGACCTGCAGGAACCTGACCGGCATAATCCTGAGAAGGAGTATCCCGACAATGAACCACCCGAATGTCAGGAGGACAGCGAGCAGTGGGATCAGCCATAAGGATAATTTTCCCCGGGATTGATTGGATTTCAGGTCAAGGGTGCCGGCACTCCCCGTATTTTCCACCGAAGGACTCTGGACAGCCAATGTACCCAAAACCGTTCCGGCGTTATGGACCGACCCGGCACTGATCGTGGCATCTTTTCCAATCGTGGCTGATTTCCTTATGTTCACGGTGCCTCCCCGGATCACCGCATTTGTACTGACATTGCCTGCGAGATCGATACTGCCTCCGATCGCTACAACCTTACCTCCGATATCGTCATTTATAGTAACGGTACCCCCGGCAGCGACTACATCTCCTTTGACCGGCGCATTGATGGTAATGGTACCCCCGGCAGCGACTATGCTCTGTACCGGTGCATTCACCTCGATCATGTTGCCGGTAGCAAAAATATCATCATTGACCGGCTCGTTGATGCTCACATGATCCCCTGAATAGGTGACCAGTGCAGATACACCGGAGGGGATTGCGAGGAAGGCGAGCAGAACGACAATCAGGAATATTTTCATTATTTCACCGGAGAGTAGATTATCGGAAGCGGGATATAAAATGCATGGTAGCTCATAAAGTCACGTCCTGATTTTTTTTATAACCAGATGATCCGTGGCTTTATTCGGGCTGAAAAGAGGACGTGCAGTCCGTAATGGTGGTGCCAGGATCCCCTGATAATACGAACACTCCGATCCTCAGTTTATCCTCTCATTTCCGTTTTTTTCGGATTTTGTGGGTAAATGGAATGATTTATTACTTTGATCCGGCAAGACGATAAGCACTCTTTCTGGAGTGAGTTAGTCATGAAAAAATGTATCATTGTGCTGATAGTCCTCGTGGTTCTGACCACCTTTGCCTTGCCTGTTTTTGCGTCGAAGGAAGATTCTGAAATTCATGCCGGTATTACCATAGCGGCTGCAAACACCCGGGCCGCCTCTTCCGGGGAACAGGAGAGGGGGCAGGGTGCGGATGACTCAGGAACCGTCAGAACAAACGCCCGGGAAACCATCGAAGCATTGCGTCAGGGAACAGTCTCCGGGATTGAAGAGGTTAAAAATAAATCCGGCCGGACTATTGCCGAAGTGAGGGAGAACCGTACGAAAAGCCATGAGACCCTCAATGCAACCCTCAGGAACATAAGTTCCGGGGACCGGGACAGGATCAAAAACGAGAATGAAGTCCGGATCGCTGTCACCACCCTGCTGGACACAGAGGACCTGAGTGGTAGTATCGGCAGAAACGTTTCCGCAATTGCACGGGACTTCAATAATTCCGCCGGTTCAATCCGGAAGTTAGAAGATCGTATACAGTCCAGGAACTCATTTGTAAGGCTGTTGTTCGGAGGAGATCAGGAAGCTGCACGGGAACTTGCAACACAGATCGCCCGGAACAATGCCAGCATCGTCGAGCTGCAACAGCTGATAAACGGTGCAACTCTGGAAACAGAGGTCCGGGCCACGATGGAAGACCAGATCCGGATCCTTTTGCAGGAACAGGATAGATTACAACAACTGTCAACACGTGAACAGCAGGATCGCGGCATCTTCGGGCGGTCAGGGTAAGAGCAGAATTGTGGATCCGGTGAAGGAATGGGTTCTCTCTCTTTTGCCGGATAATTCCTTTTTAAGGCAACCTGATGACAGGCAGCTGGGAATGGCCTTGAAAAATGTGCCAGGCTTTGCTCCACCGCGCCGGAAGGAATAAAAGGGCATACCGGGTCCCGCAAACATAAACCAATCATTTTTTTTATCCAGACACTGTTATCATCCTACTAAACAAAAACGACAGATTTTTTAACCTGCATTTCATGGTAAAATAACCGCTCGGGGTTCGCAAAAAAATGACGCAGTCTGACGATTGGGAACCGGTCAAGTTTCGTGATCTGCCCGATTGGGTGAAAGAGGACTCAAAACCACAACGAAAGGTCAAAAATACCTACAAAACTGTTTTTTACGGTGATCCCTATGATTATATGGTCCAGTATACGGTTGATCGGGGTCATCTTTCGATTTCTTACTGGAAAACTCCTCATACATTCAAAAGGGAAGTCAACCGTGAAAAAAAACCGGCAAAAAAAATTCCCCGACCTTCTTCCCGGCTACTCACCGGCGTGTTAATCTTTGTGTTGGCAGCAGCAGGTCTGATTCTTCTCACTCAGTCTCTTCCTTCTCTGAGTATACCCTCACCGTCAATTTCTTCCCCGGGGATCACCAGTGAGGTTACGGTCCTCTCTTCTCCATCCCAGCAGGCTCAAAGCCAGGTCCCCGTAGCAACAACATTTTCCGATGCGGATTTCCGGCAATTTCCAAAAACGACATCGTTCTCGTATGTCATAGACGGGAACCGGAGATCCCTGGACTTTACAACGTTTGGCGGTTTATCAGATTTTTTTTCCAGCAGGAGCCATTCCTATCACTATGATCCTGAGAACGGAGTGATCATGGACCTTCTGGAAAATCAAATTCAGAATGACTATATGCGACCCTTTATTGAGACGATCCGGATACGATCAATCACGAGCGATGAACAGGCAAAGATTGCAATAAGTCTGGTCCAGCGTATTCCCGATAACGGGAACAGGTATGCCCGGACTACGACGGAATGGTACTATCCTTATGAGACCCTGCACAATAATATGGGTTCGGGAGCGGACAAGTCGGTCCTGCTGGCGTATATTCTGAATGAACTGGGGTTTGAAACCGTATTATTCGAATTTTCCGACCATCTTGCGGTAGGGGTAAAATCTTCCTCCAGATACAGTTTCTCTGGTACCGGGTATGCCCTTGTTGAGGCAGCTGGACCGACCATCATAACCTATGAACCCGTTTCGGTGGCTCCAGCATATCACAAAATCCGCGTATTATTCACCTTATCGGAGGAAAAAAAGTTCTGGACGTGAGCACGGAATATAGTGATGCCATGAGAATGAGGCAACTCGAAGAGATGGGAGGTAACATGAACCAGAGTTACCGTGCAGAACTCATAAAGATTTCAGATAAGTACGATCTGAACTATTTTTCCCGATAGTCTGTGAAAAGTGGAACACGAGGAAGCTAAAAAAAACCGGGGAATTCTTATGTATGGTTCCTTTAATCCGTAAAAATTATTTTCTGATATTCCGGAACACAAGGAGCATCCCGAGTGAGAGGGCCACACCGAATATGGCAAACCCCGGTGTTTTTGCTGATGCAGAAAGTCCGGTACTGTATTCGGCGGTCTTTCCGGCGTTGATTGTGATTGTTGTGTTGAGGGCTGTATACCCGGTCAGGTTCAGGAGTATGGAATGCTTTCCCGCAGCGAGTCCGGGGATCGTTGCCGGTGTAACCCCTTTCATCTCACCATCGATATACACCGCTGCACCGGGAGGCAATGTCGTTATGGACAGGGCCCCGTATTCTTCCGACGGAATTGAGGCTGTCTGTTCCGGGGGTATCGTTCCGGTAGCTGTTGGCTGAAGGGTAGATGTCGCTGTGGGTGTCGGGGTCGGGAGGGGATTGAGTGCGATATTGACTGCCGGTGAATTTCCGTTGATGCTTAGATTACGGGAAGAATCTTCGTAGCCATCAAACCGGAGTACGATAATGTGATTGCCGTTTGGCACCGCATCAATGGTCAAAGGGGTAAGTCCTTTGTACGCGTTATCAAGGTACATATTTGCACCAGAAGGGATGGATGTCACTGAAATACTTCCAACTGATGGTGTGGGGGTAGGTGTGGGGGTACCGATCAGGTGCCCTACATTGACTATCGTACTGTTGATGGCATAGCCCCGCGAGTCCAGTTCCTGGACAGTAACAAGGTTTTTTGTCAAACCTGGTGCCGATGTCAGGGGGATACGACCTCGTACGGATGCCTTCACAATAACTTCATCCTGGTTACGGTATGCCAGCTCAAACCCGGAGATAGTTACTGTGCGCCCTCCCACGAGCGGCCGGGCATTTTCCACGCCATTGACGACGATGGAATATGACCACGCCGTATCATCAAGGCCGGAAACAAACTGGAGATCATCGAATGAGGGAAATGCAGTACCCGATGCTGCATAAACCGTATAGGAGACGTTTATTGCGTCACCAGGTTCCAGGATCCCGGGAGGATTGATAGTAACCCCGGTTACGGTAAACGCCGATACTCCTGAAACCAGGAACACTATTCCCAGCCCCCAGAGGGCTAGTTTTGGAATGCTCAGTATCTTTACCATCAGATGCAATGTAACGCTCCGGATTAATAGTATGATAGGATGCAGTCGGGTTTTGGCAGTCACCAACCGGAGCAAAAAACTCTGTCGTGAAACTGGGGGAGATCAAAAACTCGGTACTCATAGATCATATGCACCGGCAGAATAGCAGGGTTGTGAATTCAGGCTGTATGCGGGCAGCCTTTCAAAAGAACAATTTTTTTCTGCTGAATAAAATTACCAAAAAAAAGATTATTCCCTTTCCACAATAAAAGCAATTTTTACAACAGCACGATATTCCACGATCTTGTTTCCCTCAACTTTTGCCGTCCATCGCTTCACGTCAATTCCCTTGATATTCCTGAGAGTCTGGGCTGCTGCCTCGACAGCGTTTGCCGCTGCTTCTTCCCAGCTTTCCGGAGAGCTGCCGATCAACTCTACTACTTTGGCAACTGACATATGATCTTTTTCATGGGTATCTTTCATCCTGATTCATCTCCTGATCACATCCCAAAAGGGATAGTGTTGAGATAACGTTTCAGAGTATTATGCGTTTCGCCGGTCAATGCTCCTTGTGAGAACAAGTGGGGTTCCATGACACCCGAACTTGATGTCTTTTTAGCTATGTTTAGTCGGAACAATCTTTGCAAACGAGAGGATCGTCCTCGCGGCGGACTGATGACAAAAAAAAGTTAAAAGGAGTCTGCCCGCCCTGTACCTGAACGGCCTAAGAGCATGTTCGGACATCATGGGGAGAACGATCTCCAGAATTCCGATGTTACTGGATCCAACCCAATCCATTTCTCCAGGAGCTTTTTCTCCTCAATTCAGATCCTGATTTTCCTGAACAGGTATGCCCCAAGTATGGTCATCACCAGGGTGAAACCTCCGATAACCGCACCGCAGACAAGTGGATTAATCTGTGAAACACCGGTAAGGCCGTAACGGATCCCTTCAACACCATAGGTCAGGGGATCGAGCAGCGCAAGCGATGCCGCCCACGGCGGCAAAGAGCTGATAGGAAAAAGGGCACCCGACAGGCCGAATATCGGGAATACAACAAAATTCATGATGAGCTGGAAACCTGTCATATCTTCCATCCGGGACGCAATCGCAATACCAAATGCTGTGAACGATATACCGATCAGGATCATGAAGAGGAGAGCGATAAGAAAGCCCGCTGCATTTGATATCGGATACCCGATAAAAAGTGACAGGACAAGGATCATGGATCCCTGGACCACGGCTGTCGTGGCCCCGCCAAGGGTCTGGCCTGACATGATCTCGAGCCGGGAGACCGGCGCGACAAGGGTCTCTTTTAAAAAGCCGAACTGTTTATCCCAGATGATCTGGATCCCGGAGAATACAGACGTGAACAACACGCTCATGGCGACCATGCCCGGGATCAGGAATACAACATAGTTTTCCCCCAGGCCGGGCAACTGCACGACAGAATTCAGGCCAAAACCCAAAAAGAGCAGGAAGAAGAGCGGCATGGCGATGCTGCCGATAATCCGGCTCTTTGAGCGGACGTAACGTTTCATATTCCGGAGCCAGATGGTGTAAACGATGTCCATGGTTAATGTCTCACCATCCTCTGGTACATCCGCATATTTGCTTTATTGTCGGCTTCTTCTTCCCGGATGGTTTTTCCGGTAAAGGAGAGAAAGACGTCCTCAAGGGTAGGTTTGTGAATTCCGATGGAGTCGATGGGGACCTGTCGTGAATTGAGGAGGGTTACGATGGTGCTGATATGCTGTTCGGCGTTCTGCAGGCTGACAATCACTTCATCATTATGCTGCTCCATGCGGGTGATCCACGGTTCAGAGAGGGCTGCAATGGTTGCTGCGGGATCCGGTGAACGGATCGTAATGAGGTCCCCGCCAATCCCGTCCTTGAGATTTTTTGGGGTATCAAGGGCAATGATCTTCCCGTGATCGATAATTGCAATCCTGTTGCACAACCGGTCGGCTTCCTCCATGTAATGGGTGGTAAGAATGATAGTGATCCCCTTGTCGCGAGCCAGGGTAGCAATATACACCCAGAGATGATTGCGTGTCTGCGGGTCGAGGCCGAGCGTCGGTTCGTCGAGAAAGAGCACCGAAGGATGGTGGAGGAGACCGCGTGCGATCTCGAGGCGTCTCCTCATCCCGCCGGAAAATGTTTTGACAATATCCTCTTTCCGGTCTTCCAGCTCAACGAGCCGGAGGAGCTCGGTGATCCGTTGTTTCCGCATCTCTGCGGGGATCCGGTAGAGACGCCCGTGAAAGTCCATGTTCTCCCAGGCAGTCAGTTCTTCATCAAGGCTCTGGTCCTGGAAGACAATGCCGATGGATTTCCTGACTCCGTCTTCGTCGCGTTCAATATCTATGCCATTTACTGTCGCTGAACCAGACGTTGGTTTAAGCATGGTGGAGAGCATGGAGAGGGTCGTTGTCTTGCCGGCACCATTGGGGCCCAGCAGGCCAAAAATCTCCCCCTGTTCGATGTCAAAGGATATATTGTCCACGGCAACCAGATCATTGAACCGCCGGGTCAGGTTTTCTATATGAATTGCAACAGTCATGTGATGGGATCACGTTTTCCTTGTAATCAGTTGGCACAATTATTCTGGTATGCTTGCTGCTGTTTGGATAATACGCTTTCTGTAAGAGCAGATCCGGATTATTACTACCAGGGTAAAATCGCAACACATATCCACAATCCATCAATTATACTATTTTCAAAAAGGACCTTAAGAACGACTTCATCGCTCACAATTGCGCCGGAAAACCACCTGAATCATTTCAGAGAACACAAAACAGCATGAATTATACGGGTCCATAAAAAGGCCCGACAGTCACAATAGTTGCACAATCTAAAATCTCCCTCGCTATGACTGCCCGAGACCCTTCTTCACAATCCTCACGCCCCGCTTTTTCGGTGCCAGGACTATCCGATGGTGGCCGGAATCCCTTCATACCGGTTCTGGCGAAGGGAATCGCCGTGCTCGTGATCCTCGGCGGCCTCTATCTCATCAGTCAGGTAAACTACCTCCTCTTCCATGGGATCACGGAGATCGCCGCCATTGCTGTCGCTATCGCGATCTTCATGCTCGTCTGGAATACCCGGAAGGTGTATACCGACTCGTTTTTCATCCTGCTCGGTATTTCACTACTCTTCATTGCCGGCTTTGACCTCATCCACACCCTTGCATACAAGGGAATGGGAGTATTCCCGGGAGATAACGCGGATATCCCGACACAGCTCTGGATCGCGGCCCGTTACTTCCAGAGCGTTACTTTCTTTATCGCCACCCTCCTGATCGGGAGGTCCATGACGAAGAACGGGAAACACGATGCAGCAATCATCTTTGCAGGGTGCGCTGCTGCTGCCGGGCTCCTTCTTTCAAGTATCTTTGTCTGGCAGAATTTTCCTCATGCATTCATTGAAGGAAGCGGGCTCACCCCCTTCAAGATCGGCAGCGAGTACGTCATCTCGCTCATTCTTGTTGCAACTATCGTCATGCTTTTTCTGAAGCGCGATCATTTCGACAGGTCCGTCTGGCGACTCCTGATCGCAGCGCAGGTCTTTCTCATTGCAGGCGAACTGGCGTTCACGTCCTACATCAGTGTATACGGGTTCATGAACATGCTGGGCCACCTGTTCCGGCTCCTTTCGGTCTACTTCCTCTACCGGGCCATAGTCGTCGTCGGCCTGACCCGGCCGTATGACCTCCTGCTCCGTAAGCTCAAGCTGGATGAAGAAGCGCTGAAAAAAAGCGAAGCAGAAACCCGTGCTATCCTTACTGCTGCAAAAGAGTCGATCTACCTGTTTTCATCTGACGGTACTATCCTCCAGCTCAACGAAACTGCAGCCGGACGACTCGGGGGCAGAACTCCGGATGAAGTGACCGGGCACCACTTCTCAGAGTTCATGAGTTCCGATCTGGTCCGTTCCCGTCGTGCCTGGCTTGACGAGGTTATCCGGTCCGGGACACCGGTTCAGTTCGAGGATGAGCGGGGCGGGATTATCTTCGACCACTCGTTCTATCCTGTACCAGATATCACGGGAACGGTGACCCGGATTGCTGTGTTCAGCCGGGACATCACCTCACGGAAGAAAGCAGAAGAAGCACTCATGGAGAAGAATGCTGAGCTCCAGGCCCTGAACGAGGAGCTTACCGTAGTACAGGAAGAGCTGCAGCAGAACATCGTGGTACTCTCGGAGCACGAGAACGAACTCTCAAAAAATGAAGAGAAATTAAAAAATGCCCTCACTGAAAAAGAGGTGCTCCTCGCAGAGATCCATCACCGGGTCAAGAACAACCTGACCGCGTTCATCTCCCTGCCTTAGTCTTGATGGTGCGACCGATGATACTCCGGCAGGAAAAATGCTCAAACAGGACCTGCAGAACCGGGCACGGAGTATGGCCCTTATCCACGAGACCCTGTACAGGACCCATAAGTATGACGAAGTTGATATGGGTATGTATCTCACGACGCTCGTCGACCAGATAGCTGACTCGGTTGACACAGCACGAACCGTAAAAACCGTTGTTGACGCCCAGGGTGTGATGCTTGATATCCCGAGGGCAACACCTGCCGGGCTCATCATCAATGAACTGGTAACAAACTCTTTCAAATACGCATTTCCTCCTTCATTCGATTCACTGGCAGTCCGGAACGCCCCCCCTGAAATCACGGTCACATTTGCAAAACCTGGCACGGAGTATGTGATGAGCGTCAGGGACAACGGTGTCGGATTCCCTCCCGGATTCGATCTTACAAAAACACAGACACTCGGCCTGAAACTGGTGAACTTCCTGGCAAAACACCAGTTGAGGGCAACTGTCGAGATCAGGGCAGACAAAGGCACTGAATTTATTTTTCGGATGAACCAGTAGAAAATGTTCACAAAGAGTGGGCAGACTATTCTGCCAGCAAAAAACGACGGCCTGATTATCCCCCTCCTTAAACCGGCCTGCTGCTGGAAAGCGGGGTACCAGGTCACCGGCACGGCTTCCTCCGGTGATGGGGTGATCCTGCTCCCAAACAGAGTCCTCAGGTCCCGGAATATCGTCGAACCTTTTTTAATAAGAATATGGACTTGTCAAGAAAATTATGGACAAGTGAGCTTGCGTTGTGCAGATAATTATCAATTTGATTTTCAGACAGGAGCACCTGCAGACTCTGACCTGAAGGTTGTTTTAGGGCAAAAAGGAAAAGATTATTTTTTAATCGCCTTTTTTATCTTGGCCATCAGATCGGCAGGCACCGGATCGATATTATGAACACTCTTTGCATGTTCTGCGATCTTTTTCATCAGCTCAGCTTCATTTGGTGCTGTCGTCTGGAATTTACAATCCATACTTATATCCTTGCATGCGAATGAGGGCATATTGTTTCACCGGATGCACTTTTTATTCAGGATTATTTATTATTTATCTTAAAAAACAAAATATGAAACAATTCGCAGCTGTTTTTTGACCGAAAAGACGCAAAATAACGTTCGGGCTCCTTTACTCTTCTGCCAGAAGGGAGATCCGGTCGATAATTAAACTTTTGTTATATTTTTTGAAAAATGAACAAATACATAAATACCTCCGCATAGAGCACCTTCGAAGAATTTAGTAACAGACAACCATGACCCGTCGCATGTTCCGGTATTACCGGGATGATTTCGGTAAGGTACCCTTCCGTGTTATCCACATGGATCTCACCTTCGATGTTTTCGATAACCATACCTACGTGACGTCTGATCTTCATGCCGAATCCCACGACAGTCCCCTTTTTGAAGTTGTGCTGAATGCAAAAAATCTTGACATTGTCGTAGTACTCTGTGCCGGGCATCCCTGTTCCCATCTGTACGATGCCACCGGAAGCACTCTGACAATCCGGTTTGAAGAATCCGGTCCTGCCGCTGACGCGTTTCGTTCTGCATACCGAAACAATCTGCCACCCGACAAAAAATATCCTTGAAGGTTTGTATTACGATGAAACCCCGCCGGGTGCACCTCCCCAGCAGATTACCCAGTGTCAGCAGTGGGGATTCCAGCGCCTTGTTCCCTGCATCGATGACATGACAGCAAAATGCACCTATACAACTACGATCATTGCAGATGAGCGGTATACAAACCTGGTAACAAACGGGAATATCGTTGTCCCACGACAGCCGGCAGGAACCGGAAGGGTAAAAATCACGTATGAAAATATCATCACACCCATGGCTCCGTACCTGTTCTTTCTCGGGTGCGGGACGTATTCAGGCTTCAGCCAGGAATGCGAGTATCCGGATGGGAGGAGGTGCACGCTCGAGTTGCTGGCTCCCCCGGGTCCGATCCGGTCATAGCAGGCCAGGCGCTCGATATTCTTCACGATGCGGTTCTCTGGGTGAATCTTTTTACCGGTCCGGGACGGTATAACCGGAGTTCATTTCGGGAACGACTGTATCTGTTGATGAGGCGTCTGGACCGGATCAAAAAAGTAAATTCTGACTCTCCGCAATTACAAAAAACCCGTGCTGAGTTGCGGGCTCTCGCCGACCAGATTACTCCCGGGTATGAATATACCGGGACCACGTACCGGGAGATCGCTATGCAGAATTCAGACTATGGCGGTATGGAAAATGTGGGTAATACGACGATAACCGCAAACCGGATTATGCCCTTTCCTTTCATGACTGATGCCGCATACGAGTATCTCGCAACGGTGAAGGTCCATGAGTTTTATCATAACCTCAATGGCTCGGAAGTTACCGGGTGGTCGCCGTTTGATATCTGGCTCAATGAGGCGGTTTGCGTCCATGTTGAAAACCAGTACCATGCATTTCATTTCGGGGAGGAGTATTCGAGGTTGCAGACCGTCCTCTCACTGCTGGCTCCCGGGAGCGGGACACTCGAACTCGACAGCGGAGCAGCATCCCTGCCTGTCGAACCGGATGGATTTAATGATCCCAATGATCTCATTACCGATATCACCTATATGAAAGCCCCGGAATTTGTGAGGATGATAGAGACTCTCATGGGAAAGGAGCTGTTTGTGAAAGGGCTTGACCTGTACCACCGCAGGTACCGCCATGGAAATGCGACCCGGGACCAGTGGGTGCAGGCGATGGAGGAAGTGTCCGCACAAAAATTCACCCTTATGGCGGAGAAATGGCTTAAACAGACCGGTTTTCCGACGCTTTTTGTAGAGACCTCTTACGACGGCGACCGCAAAATGACGGTGCTGCGACTCCGGCAGGAGGGGGACAGCCCGGAAAAACACTGGATCTTTCCGGTCAGGATCGCGTTGGCAGACGCATCGGGACGTGATATATCAGAGATTCTTTACCGGGTGGAAAAAACAGAAGAAACACTCGAACTCAGTTCACCCGAACAACCTGGATTCATCTCCATAAACCGGGGGTATTCGTTCTACGGAAAGGTCGTCTGCGATGTTCCGTTAACGGAACTCTACCTGCAGGCTGAACGGGACACGGATCTGGTCAACCGCTGCCTTGCGTTCATGACCATCATGGATCGGGAAAAACTAACAATGCTCGACGATCCATCTGCAAGGCCGGATCCTGCATGTATCGACCTTTATTTCCGGTTCCTCACCGATAGTGATCTGATGATGCAATGCGGAGCCCAGTTTCTGACCGTATTTGAATCTGCATCTGATAAAAAATATACCCACAATTACCAGGCACTCTATGACGTCCGCGAGAGAATATTGCGCTCAATTGCTGCCAGGCACAAAACCGGGCTCACTGAACTCTACGCAGCCTGGAATTTTACGGGGAACCTCCGGGATCCCATGCAACAGGAAGTCCCTTCCATCAAACGGAGGCAGGTCAAAAATACTGCTCTTGCCATACTCTCTCGGCTTGACACACCCGATATCCACCATCTGATAAAGGACCAGTTCACCAGCGGATCCTGTGCAACGGATACGCTGGTTGCGTTCGGCCTGTACATGGACAGTTCGGCACATGACCGTCCCGCAATGCTTGATTCCTTTGAACAGGAATCGAAGAAAAACCTCGTATCCTGGGAGAATTTTCTTGGCGCAATTGCAGGAAACAGCAGCGCCGATGTACTGGATCTCATCTCACGGGTTGAGCATTCAGGTTCATTCAGGATTGAGCAGGCAAATGACCAGCGGGCGCTCTATGGAAGATTTGCCCTGAACCGGAAAAAATCCCTCCAGACAGAAAAAGGACGCTCTTTTTTGCAAAAGACCCTGATGCGCCTGGCGCCAGTCAACGAACACAGCACCGTATCGATGCTCAGGGTATTTGGAGCACTGGACGCGATGGCAGTCACAGACCAGGTACCGCTTGTCAGCATTCTTGCAGGACTGTTATCAGATCCCGGCATGGACAAAACTCCGGATGTCTATAACACAGTTCGCCGCATACTGGCAGGAGCCCCGCGTGCTGTACAGAATTATGAACAGCGTTATGGAAGGATATCGGCATTCCGGACATGATTGCTGAAGGATAGAATATTACCGAGGTAAGGAACGGATGAACAGAGCATTTTTACCAGGAAAAAAACTCGCAGTCAAGGGAAATACTATGAGACTGAAGGGATGAGACAAGGATGATAAAAGCATTACCCCCCGAAGAATACCGGGCTTCTTATAAACCCGAACAGGTTGAGTGTTCCGCAGAAGAAACCCTGAAACCCACAGAAGAGATCATCGGCCAGGACAGGGCGCAAAAAGCCCTCCGTTTTGGTCTTGAAATCCAGGAAAAGGGATTCAATATTTATGTTGCAGGGATGCCAGGCACCGGGAGAAGAACTGCGGTCAGGAAGTTCCTTGACGAACTGGCAAAGACCAAACCCAAGGCCGATGACTGGATCTATGTCAACAATTTTGCCAATCCGTACGAACCCAATGCAATCAGGCTTCCACCGGGTATGGGCAGCCGGCTGAAGACCGACATGGCTTCCTTTCTCACTGAAGTGAGGAGAGCCCTGCCACGGGCGTTTGAGAGTGAGGACTATGCAGCCAAACGCCAGGAAGCACTCGGTAAGATTGACAAGGAGCGCGAAACGATCTTCAGTGAAGTCAACGAGAGTGCCGCAAAACAGGGTTTTTCTATCCAGATGGGACCCACCAGCCTCCTCATCGTCCCGGTAATTAACGAAAAGCCCCTTACCCAGGAAGAGTTTGAGGCGCTTCCCAAGGAGACCAAAGAGGAAATAATCCGAAAAAGGGAAACCCTCGATGCAGACCTGCGGACAGGCTTTCGCCGGATGCGGGAGCTGGATGCGAAAGGGATGGAGGTAGTAAATTCCCTCAATAACGAGATCGCCCTCTATGCCATTGGCCACCTTCTTGCCGGGCTCAAAGAAAAATACGGAAAGATCAATGAAGTCATCCCGTATATTGAAAGCGTGCAGAAAGATATCCTGGATCACCTTGAAACGTTCCTGGGATCGGGACAGCAGCAACAGCAGCAGGAGCAGATCCCGCCCCAGTTCCAGCAATGGTTCGCAAAAGACCTCGCGTTCAGGAAATACGAGATTAATGTGGTTGTGGACAATGCAGGTCCTGACGGGGCACCGGTCGTGTTTGAGGAGACCCCGAGCTACCAGAACCTTCTGGGGAAAGCGGAAAAGGAGGTCCAGTTCGGCGTCGTTACGACTGATTTCATGATGATCCGCCCTGGTTCGGTTCACAAAGCGAATGGTGGCTACCTGGTGATTCCGGTACTGGATCTGTTCCGGTACCCCTTTGCCTGGGACGGGCTGAAATCCGCACTCAAAACGGAAAAGGTAAAAATTGAGGAGCCGGGAGAGCAGGCAGGGTTCATCATGACGCGGGGGCTTAAACCCGAGCCAATCCCTCTGGTCGTGAAAGTTATTCTCATCGGGACTCCCGACATCAACCAGATCCTGAACCAGGGAGATCCCGACTATCCCGAGCTCTTCAAGGTACGAGCGGATTTTGATACGGTCATGGACCGGAGTGAAGAGAACACAAGGAAATATGCAGCATACATCTGCGGCCTCTGCAAACGGTTCAGGCTGATACACCTGGATCCCACTGCGATAGCAAAGGTTGTGGAATACGGGTCACGGCTCACCGATGACAAGAAGAAGCTCTCCACAAGATTTTCTGCAGTTGCGGACCTGATAAGGGAGGCTAATTTCTATGCAACGGAAGAGAAAGCACCCACTATAACCATTAAACATATACAAAAAGCGCTCGAGGAGAAGATTTACCGTTCCAACCTGATCCAGCAGAAGATCCAGGAATTCATCGAGCGGGGTGTCTATCTTATTGATATCGAGGGATCACAGGTCGGGCAGATCAACGGGCTGTCCGTGATGGAGATGGGAGATTTCGCTTTTGGCAGGCCATCCCGGGTGACTGCCAGTGTTGCCGTAGGGCGGGACGGGATCATCGATATCGAACGCCAGTCACAGCTGGGCGGACCGACCCATACCAAGGGAGTTCTCATTATCGGGGGCTATCTTGCGAACAAGTATGCCCGGAACAAGCCGCTCTCCCTTACCGCAAAACTCGTCTTTGAACAGAGTTACGGGGGAGTCGATGGCGACAGTGCATCGAGCACGGAATTATACGCGATTCTGTCCTCGCTCTCAGGATTACCCCTGAAACAGTCCATCGCCGTGACCGGATCCGTGAACCAGCGGGGAGAGGTACAGGCAATCGGTGGCGTGAACGAGAAGCTGGAAGGCTTTTTTGAAGTGTGCAGGGCAAAAGGCCTGACCGGGGAGCAGGGAGCCATGATCCCGGCAAGCAATGTCCAGAACCTGATGCTCAAAGAAGAGCTCCTGGAGGCGGCAAAAACCGGAAAATTTGCCATTTACCCGGCGAAAACCATCGATGAAGGTATCGAATTCCTTACCGGAGTTCCGGCAGGGGAGCTGCAGCCCGACGGGTCATACAGGGAGGGAACGGTCAACTATCTTGTCAACAAACGATTAGAGGAGATGGCCGAGATGGCCAGGGAGTTCCAGCTCCCCCTGCGATAGTTTTTAGGATCCGCCATGGTTGATGTCTCGTATCTTGTTGCATTTGCAGCCGGTATCGTCTCGTTTCTTGCCCCTTGTGTCCTGCCGCTTGTACCGGGGTACCTTGCCTATCTTGCCGGGACAACGGTGCGGGAGGGTGCCTCGCAGCGATGGGATATTTTTATAGCCAGTCTCTTATTTGTCGCCGGTTTCTCGTTCGTCTTTGCACACAGTGTCGTGACCGTGAAAGACGAACAATTATACACACTAGTGGATGGGAAAGATTACGGGGTCCACACGCTCGAACTTGACAGTCACGGGCCGGGCCTCCGGGTATATACGTTCACGTTTGGGTAAAAGAAAAATAAGGAGAGAAAAATATGGAAAAGAAACTGATGAAAGCAACATTTGCCGGTGGCTGCTTCTGGTGCATGCAGCCCCCGTTCCAGCAGACAGAAGGCGTAGTTGAAGCCGTGGCCGGGTATGCCGGCGGGGAAAAAGCGAATCCGAGCTATGAAGAAGTATCAGGTGGCACCACAGGACATCTCGAATCGGTGCAGGTGACCTACGACCCCGAAAAGGTCTCGTACGAAAAGCTCCTTGACGTCTTCTGGATGCAGATCGATCCGACCGATGCGGAAGGCCAGTTCGCAGACAAGGGATCCCAGTACCGCACAGCCATCTTCTTCCACGATGAAGAGCAGAAACGGATTGCTGAGATTTCAAAAAAGAGACTCGATGATTCCGGGAAGTTTAAAAAACCCGTTGCTACCGGGATACGGCCGTTCACTACCTTTTACCCGGCAGAAGAGTACCACCAGAATTATGCACAGAAAAAGCCCCGCGAATACCAGCAGTACAAGAAATATTCCGGGCGTGAGTCGTTCATTGAAAAGACATGGAAAACGGGAACAAAGGTCAGGGTCTACTCAACCCCGCGGTGCCATAACTGCCACGAGATTAAGGAGTTCCTCCGCTCGAAAAATGTGGAATTCATTGAAATTGATCTCGCTTCGGATGAGGACGCACGGGATATGATTGTCGCAAAGACCGGGCACCTCGGGGCGCCGATTGTCCAGATAGGGGACGAATTTATCTTCGGCTACGACCCGAAAAAGATGGAGAGCCTTCTCAAATAACATTTATCCGTCCCCGGGTTTGCAGTTACACGGTCTTTAAATTAATTCAGGGTATTAACAACATCCGTTTTTTGGTACTACGGATCGGGAAGAAACAGCAACTTTTGTTCTTCCACATTCCCGCACATGGATGCAGGATAACTTTGTACCGCTGCGGGGTTGTCTCGCAGATCGATACGACGCTCTCATGAAACAAACAAAGTGAGAAAATTGCAGAATCTTTTTATTGTAAACAATCCTTATCACGGCTATGAAATTCCGGTATCCGGTTCTTATCCTGGCCCTGATGATACTTGCATTTTCCTGTGTCACCGGGTGCACCGGTAAATCAGATAATTACAGTAGCACCCCAAAGCAGGCACTTCCCGCTATTACCCCCAGGGTGTCCCCGCCCCCGGTTTCACCGCCGCAAATCCCATCGTTTATGATCTTCAGCCCGGCAGGACGATCCTGCGGTTCCCTGACTGGAGCACAGCTTTAATAAAATTTCCAGAATTGTTGCGTTGGCAGCTTTTCTCAGGGGTCTTTGGCTTCGGGATGAAATCCGAAATTCCTGCTGATTCTTAAGGCGACAGTCCTTCTCCAAAACCCGAAATAATGAAAATCTTCAGGTTTTTTTAACGTTATAAATTTTATAATTCTCCAAAAAACATAAAAAGCATTGAACAACGTAATGAATTACCCAAAATTTCATGGATGGTTATTATGAAGAATCGACTACTCCTGCTTTCTTTATTGCTCGCTGGTTTTGCAATCGTTATAGCGGTTATAATCGCTATGTCAGTTACCGCAACCGCAGCACCGGATACATATTCTGACAGGTTAATCAACATCACTGCAACTCCAACCCAGTCAGGTGCACGTACTCCTGAAACCCCGGTGAGAGTCACGCCCACACAACGCCGGAGTACCCAGAGTGATTCCGGAGAAGTGGAGTATCCCATGACTCCGCGTGTTACGCAAACGCCGACAATACCTCCAACGACAATACCTGTCACTCCTACAATTCCGCCACCTACCACAGTTCCCGTCACCCCGACTCTTCCCCCTACAACCGTACCTGCCACCCCGACCATCCCTCCCACGACAATACCTGCCACACCAACGACTCCCGTTCCAATCGTCACCGTGACCGTACTGGTGTACTCTTCAGGACAGGTCTATCAGCCCGTGTATTATTATCCGCCCTATTATCCATACACTATAGACTCCTATTATCCACGGGGATCGCTGACGGTAACCTCGAATCCTTCCCAGGCAACGGTGATCCTTGACAGCTATAATACCGGGACCACACCGTGGATATTTACCGGCCTGACAACCGGATACCATACAGTCGAAGTTGATTATCCGGGATATGAAGCATATGTAAGAAGTGTCTACGTTGAAAACGGGGCCAATCCATCGGTATACGCAGATCTTTCATCATTAGTTGATTACGGCTCTTTTTTAATTCAGTCAACACCGTCGGGAGCAGATGTGTACGTGGACGGGAACTACCAGGGTACATCACCGGTAACTGTTGGCGGGATGTCAGCCGGATCCCACCGGATTGAACTCCACCTTGCCGGATATGAAGTTCTGACAACCACAAGTACCATAGCACCCCGCCAGGGAACCGTTGTCAACCTGGTACTCACCCCTCTCTCAACGTTTTCAGACTATGGGTCGATCGATATTACCTCAGCTGTTCCCGGAGCGGTGATTTACCTCGATGGAATTTACAAGGGATCTGTTATATCCGGAACTACATTCAGTATAATATCAGTCAGTCCGGGACCCCACACCATCCTCATCCATGCTCCCGGGTATACCGATATAACGCGATCAGTTCAGGTTGAAGCCGGGCAGATTTCAGCGGTCAATGCAGCAACTGTCTCATCGTCTGCGGGTCTGCAAAGTTCCGGGGCCTCGTCCGTCGGACCAGGATCGATTGTTGTCATATCCACACCCTCGGGGGGGCAAGTGACCGTCGATAACCAGTTCCGGGGTGTAGCACCGGTTACCATCTATAATGTTGCGTCGGGAACCCATATCGTTAATATGAAACTTGCAGGGTACAGCGACTGGTCATCGTCGGTTGATGTCCCGGCAAACCAGGCAGTCCAGGTAACTGCCACATTAACGCCAGGGAGTGGGACCCTGCCAGTACCGGGGCGGGGACTTCCCCTTTCACCGTTTGCAATCCTTGGGGCTCTTGCCATAGGTGCGGCGCTTATATCGTTCCGGTTCCGGAGATAATTCCCGGATCATCAGGACCTTTTTTTTGGATAAAAATTTCTCATTTTCACAGGGCATCCTGCGTATCTCGCGAAACGGCGTTATCTGGATTTTTATGGATATCGTGAATACACGTACCTGAAGTCCGGTGCGAGGTGGATAATTGTAAGGTTATATCACCCGTCTGATTGGATATTTACTCTGCGGGAATCGTGTCAGCTATGCCCGTACTACCAGGGTCGAAACCTTGCTGTGAGTAACTACAAATGAACTGACACTGCCAAGGAGCAGACGATCAATATTGCTCTTGCCGTGAGAACCGACGACAATAAGATCCGATCCTGCCTGTTCAGCCAGAGAAATGATCTCGCTCCCTGCATGTCCCTGTTTTAAGTGAGTGAAGAGGGTGATTCCTTTTCCGGTGCCATATTTTTCCGCTTTTTCCAGTACCGATTTTCCCTCTTTTTCCAGAACGCTATACATGATCTCTACCGTATTGTCCAGGGGAAGTGAGGAGAAAAGGCTGGTCTCTATTACGTAGATGACCTGGATCCCTGCATTCCATAGTACCGCTTCATCAACTGCCTGGACGAGTGCCCGCTGGCTGGCTTCCGATCCATCAAGTGCGACAAGAATGTTCGTAAACACGTAATTTTCCTCCCCGGATATCTATGGCTTTTTTATTGGATTGGCATATAAAAAACTTTGTTACGAAAATACCGCGCAAAAAAACCTCCTTTACCGGATTTATTAAAATCACCGTATAGTCGAAGGGAGTTTTATCGTTCAGTATACTGACAGGGAGCATCTGATAATTCGATATAACGCTGAAGGTGCGTTTGGTAGTATGAGGGTAAGATGGGGGATAAGATTGAAAGAGTCCGGTCCTTTGTCTCGTCCTCGCGAGAATAACCGGCAAAAAAAGTGTACAATGTGCCGCGAAAAAAAATTATTCTTTGGGTAAACCCTGAACCAGCTTTATTTCATTAACACAGATTTTCTCATTTCGAATTCTTCGGGTGTAATTTCTCCTCGTGCAAAACGTTCCCTCAGGATATCAACCGGGATGTTCTTCGTTTCAACCGGCATCCTGACTTCCCGAATGATAACATACAGGACTGCAAGCAGGAACCCGGCCATTGGGAGGATTACGAGGATAAACCAGAGGGGTGCACTCATGTTCTGTTCTTTTGCATCTTTATACACGAAATAGGCAATCACCAGCTGGATTAACCAGATGATCATCATCAGTCCCAGTCCAAAGACTGGATGCATGGGGTACATGGAATACATATAACCGGGCGGCATAGTCTGATGTTATATCCTTAGGCAATATTCTTTCGTTTCGTACCAAAAACAACGAAACCCGCAATTACCGGTAAATCTCTGCCTGGGAGTCCCGATACTTCGCTTAAACGTCAGGATCCCTCTTCCCCTCTCCCTGCTCCCCCATTGACTTATTTGCCATCGTGCAGCATTCCGGAACATAATACCGTTTCCCGCCACTCAGTGTCCTCCCGCAGAAATCCCGGCAGGTCAGCCGGCCTTCTGTCGTAGATAGCACAGGTACATATCCTGATGCCGTTTCTATCAGACTCCCCGCTTCGGAGATGCCGGCAAGGGGCATCGGCCAGGAAAAAGCCGTCCGCTTCCCTGAGGCCCCGTTCGCGGAAATACTGCACCTGGTGGGGCTTGCACTGACGGACTAGAGCGATGGGGAGCCAGCGGCAGCACTCACCGCAGTGACTGCAGGGGCTTCCCGTTGGGGCAGGCTGGGACGGTTTCATCAGAATTGTCACCGCCCGGCCTTTGAACGGCCAATGACGTCAAGTTCTTCGAAAAAGTGATGTTTCTGTAAGAATTCTTTTACGGCACCGATGCCCTTTTCCAGGTAGATCACCGCAATGAGCATCTCGAAACGGTCTGCCAGGATGACCGTGGTCGGCTGTTCCCATTTCTGCTGTTTCCTCTCATCCGGGCCCCAGAGGATGTAGGTCTGGAGATGGATACAGGTTTTGGCAAAATACTGGAGATTTTCATTGTTTCCATACCACTGTCGGAAATCATCGATGTCCTGTGCAGTGTAGCGTCTTTTTGTGGCAAAATTATCGATGATGACAAAATCCAGGACGCAATCCCCGATCGTTTCCAGGCTCTTGTCGACATGAATTTTTCTGAGTTGTTCAAATCCAACCGGTTCATTGAGGAGGGCGTTGCTTATGATGGCGCTGATAAGACGTTCTTTATCCCGGACGGTATACCCGATGAGATATTTCTCTACCGGATAACATATCATATCCAGGTACGTTTTCGAATCTGCAGCTTCCACAACTATTCCCCGATTGTGCGTTTCTCTAAACAGCAAGGTACCGCTCAGGACATAACAGTTATCTCTCATCCCGGGACAGCATTGTTCAGATCATTGATTCTCTTCGGTAGATTCTCCTCCGTTTGGTCGTACCCTGCCGGATGCCCCGAATCTCGTTTTTTTAAGAGCTGAGTTCAGTTATTTTGCCGGGTGCCTGACAAACGTACCGTTGTTGTATTCCTCAAAAGCGATACGCAGCTCATCGTTTGTATTCATTACGATCGGGCCGTACCAGGCGACGGGTTCGTGGATGGGTTTTCCTGATATGAGCAGGAACCTGACAGGATCTCCTTCGGTTGAGACCATAACCTGGTCGCCATCATCAAAGAGTATAAGGTCTCCATTGCCCAGGAAAGGGTCCCGTTTCATATCGAAATAGTTGACGCCTTCCATCTCGTAGGAAAATGGTTTCTTCTCCTTGCAGAAATATCCCTTCCCTTCGATAACATAAGCGAACACCGTATGCCCCCGCCTGGTTGGATGGATAAATTCTGATCCTGAAGGAACGGTGACATCCAGATACTGGGGGTCGGTAACGATGTCCCGGACTGGTCCCTCGTGGCCATTCACATTCCCGCATATGATCCTCATTTTTGTGCCGTTATCCGTTACTATCTCCGGTGTCTGCCGGGATTTTACATCCCGGTAGCGTGGATCCATCATTTTGTGGGATTTTGGGAGATTAGCCCAGAGCTGGAACCCACCCATAGATCCATCTTTGTCACCTTTCGGCATTTCCTGGTGAATTATTCCACTTCCGGCAGTCATCCATTGTACGTCTCCGGATGAAATAATTCCCTTATTTCCCATACTGTCCCCATGCTCCACGTTCCCCCTGAGTACATAGGTGATCGTCTCAATCCCGCGGTGAGGGTGCCAGGGAAACCCTTTGAGGTAATGGTCCGGATTCGTGGACCGGAAGTCATCAAGCATTAAAAAGGGGTCAAAGAGAGGAACCTGGCTGTACCCGAATGCCCTTTTGAGGTGGACCCCGGCGCCTTCGATCGTCGGTTTACTCTTCAAAACTCTCGCAATCTTCCTTGTTTCCGTCATGCATATTCTCCCTGATAAAGACCCGGAGGAATAACCTTCTCCCGGATTTTTTCGTCATAGTGGAACCCCAGGAATACCTGCTGCTTTTGCAGCACAATATGCTGCGTCCCTTATCTCTGCCTTGCCTCCAGATGCTATTCCGGCAAACATCGCCGGCTGGTAGTCTCCAGGGGCCAGTGCACTGTTCTTATCGGTCTGCAGTTCCCGTTTCCCGTTTCCCCGGGTCTGGCATTTCTTTTCCTTTTCTTTCAAAACAGACTATCATTGGATCTGCCAGATAATTGTATCGGGAAAAAACATTTTTTGTAAACCTCTGCTTCCCCTCAAAAAAGATGTTTCAGAAATTGAAAGTCAGGAAAATATATATCTGGTCAAAGACTGGTTAAACAGCTCGTGAATCGCCATGATCGGTGAAATGATCGGTGAATTGACCGGAAAATTTGTGGGACAGCGTGTTACACGCGGCCACAGTGGTGAGTTGAAGATCGAGAAGACCATGGAATCGAAAGGAAAGATTCTCGGTATGGATGTAACCTTTGTTGCCACGGTCGCCATGAGGGAAAGACCCCAGGGAGGTATGTATTCCGAGGGAAATGGAATTATGATGACCATGAAAGGCGAAAAAGTGATCCTGCATGGATCCGGCATCAGCACCGGCGGGAAAGGTCCGAATATGAGCATTCGGGGGGCACGCTTTGCCCAGACGGTTTCTCCATCCTTCAGCAGGCTCAACAATGTGGCATTGGTCTTCGAGATCGAGACGATGGCGGATGGAACAGTCCATGACAAGTGGTGGGAGTGGAAGTAAAGTCCCGTACGGATTACACGCAACGGTGAGCAGGATTATTAAACCAGAACATTACCCGCTCAATAAAAAAAGCGACAGATTGTCGATACCATCGACAACAGAGGAGCATTTTGTTCCCATAATCCCTTTTTTATCCGATGTCCGGCCTTCAAAAGTATTCCGGCAGGCCTGCTGTCCATCTTGAGAGCAAATCCCGGAAACCCGGTATAAGAGTAAAAGTCAGGAATCCTGTCAAAGGGAGGCATAAATCTCTTTTCCGCATCTTTTTTTAAGAGAGGTCAGCATCGCCACACACTTGCATGTCGATGACCCGGGGACCTCCTCAACCTGGTCCGTGATTGGAATCCGGATGATCCCTCTTATGAATTAAAGGTGTACAGGATTTTCCCATCCCGGAATACCGTGATAAGGCCACCGCTTTGCGAGACGACAATACCAATGGATCTGGTTACCCGGGTAATCCCGGCGATCGATGAATGCCGTGAACCCAGCCCTCCGGGTATATTCACCTGGCTCATATCCACAGTGATATAGCGTCCTGCAGCCTCAACAATGCCCGTACCTGAGATGATGAACGCCCCATCCAGCTGGGCAAATTCCTTGATGTTCCCATCCAGTCCGCTGTCCAGGATCTGGCGTTCTTTCTCCGGGTGACCCTGGAACGGGTTTAAAACAAATTGCCGTGAATTACTCAGCACGGCTGCGGTGTCGCCGACGACAAATGATGTCCCGACTGCTTTGCCTTCTCTTCCTTCCCGGGCAATTTCCCGTGCTACCCGGAAGACAGCGTCAATTACTTCCGGCGTGACATCGGTACCGGTATAGATCCGTTCGAGATCCTTTCCGGAAGGCAGGTTTTCCGGCATTCCGCCATTCTTCAGCGATTGATGGTCCGGTATTCCCTGTCTTTCCGTATTCCTGGCAATAGTATCCCACTTCTCTGCCATTTCAAGATAGATATGAGATCTTTCAGGCAATTTTTCTGCAAAAGACCTGAACAGCCGGGCACAGGCATGAGCACTTGCGGCCGCTGTCGTCAGATCTCCCGCTGCCTGTGCCTCGTAATAGTTCTTCTCCTGGATTGCCACTGTTTCGGGAATATCCGGACTGGTGGAAGCCTCCCGTTTCGAAAGCAGGATCCGCTGGGCAATCCCGCCAATCACTACAACCGTTACGGCAGTGACAACAATGATGATCAGGATGACAGCCATCGAAAGACCGTCCTGCGGCGTTGACGCAGGAGGTCCCGGCGGGCCCTGGTCCGATTTGAGATCAACGGTAATTCTCCTGGATGTCGACTGCCCGTCAGATTGTTTTCCCGTGATATTGATCGTAAATGTTCCTTGTTCAGCGTACTGGTAGGTTGCAGGGAGATCCGGATACTCCGTGAGATTACCATCATCCCAGTCAACAGAGACCGATTCAATTGTCATCCCTGGAGAGATGGCATTGAGGTTTCCGTTCAGCGTTACATTCATCCCGTTGATCACCGGTTCCAGGAGGGTAAGCACCGGGGCGCTGGCGGGACCGGCGGGTCCGGGTGGCTGTGCGGGAACCGTAGCGTTTGTCGTCACCTCCGGTATCACAGTCGTAGCAGGTGCAGTGACACTGATGTTCGTCACGCTGGTGATCTGCTGACCATCGGACTGGAATGCCGTGACTGAAAGCGTATAGGTGCCGGGAATGTGAAAATTATGCGAGTAGGGAAATTCGTGATATTCCATTGTCCCGTTGTCGCCCCAGTCCCAGCGGAGCGTTGTGATCGTTACATTCAGAGATCCCGGCCTGACCGTTCCATACACCGTACTGGTTAAATCCTGAACATCAGTCCTGGTAATGAGGATCAGCGGTGGCTGGCTGACAGATTCGGTCGTATTTTCATACGAGCTGTTTGTGGTACCGGGAATAGTTGTTTGCGTTGTTACTACCGGAGATTCGGAGAGTGTGGTTGTATTTATCGACAGGCTCGTGGAATTATTCTGCACAATTGTCTCTGCACTGGCTGTACCGGGCAGTAGGATGAGTATGATAACCAGCGCAGCAGCTATCAGCCGTAATCGGGGTGGTGCATTCCAAATCAGGTGCATGAATGTCCTGTTTCGCTTACAGAAATATCGCGATACTTGGTATTAAATAGGGACGTTTTTCTCCTCGTGTTCTGACAAGGGAAACCCCATTCATCTGTGTAACGTATGCCCGTGTTCTTCTTTTCCGAAATTTCTTCGTAGTATGAAAAATGTGATTTTTAACGAGGATCTTTAGAAATTATACAAATTATCAAAACGATCGGATGAGTTCTTTTTCAAAAACAAACAAAATATCCTGAAATGTTCCGCTCACATACCGAAAAATGATAACCTGCCTGAGTCCGGTTCGTGTTCTATCCCTTCCGGGTGTAAGTGAGCAGGAAGAAGTTGAAAAAAACTCCGCAGTATATCTATTTATAGAAAAATGACAATCAATTCCCCATGGAAAAGCAACAACAGACAAAGCATGTGAAACAGGATCGTCCTATATGTGACCAGTGCCAGGCTGCCAGTCTCAAGATCAGAACCGACGGGAGCTATACATGCAACCGCTGCGGATATGACAGTAAGACGGGAAAGAAGAAGTGATCCGGCACCGGGTGAAGAGGAATGCCCTGCTTTTTTTAAAACGAGGGGAAGATCAATAAAAAAAAGTCGTGATGGGAACATCAAACGACAGATGCATTGAATGTATCACACGAGTCGATGCTGCCGCTTACCAGGCCTTCGTTAAACCAGTGCATCCGTTGCGCGGATGTGCCGTGTGTAAAGGAATCCGGCACTACGTAGCCCTGTGATTGTTTCTGCAGGGCATCATCCCCGATCTTCGCGGCAGCATTCATGGCCTCTTCAACGTCACCGGCTTCTATAATGTGACGTGATGTGTCAGCATGATATGCCCATACGCCCGCATAACAATCGGCCTGTAATTCCAGCATAACGGAATACCTGTTGGCCGTGACCTCATCACTCCGGCTCTGGAGTCCCTGGATCCTGTCTGATGTTCCCATGAGGTTCTGCACATGGTGACCAACCTCATGGGCGATGACATAAGCCTGGGCAAAATCGCCGGGGGCTCCGAGCTGGTCCTTCAACTCACGATAAAAATCCAGGTCGATATACACTTTTTGATCACCTGGACAATAAAAAGGACCCATTGCCGACCGGGCAAACCCGCATGCGGAGTCCACTCCGCCAGAAAACAGGACCAGTTTTGGTTGAGTATAGACACTACCTCTCTCTTTAAAAATGACCAGCCAGGTGTCTTCCGTATCGGCCAGGACAACAGATACAAAATCGGCTGATTCATTATCAGCTGCAGATAATGGTGCAGAAGGGGTAAGCCCATCCAGGGAGCCCCCACTTTCTCCGATGATCGTACTCAGAAGGGTAACCGGATCAGCGCCCATCAGCAGACCGATAACGACAATAACCAGAATCCCGACAATCCCGCCGATTGCCCCCCGGCTAACTCCTCCTCCCCGTTGATCTTCAATATTGTCACTCCGTCGCCCTTCTCTCCATCGCATATGTTAGTCTCCCTCAACACGCATTGGTTACGTGAACCTTTTGGATTCCTCTGTTATTTCATGGTTATGCTATTGCCGTAAAAAAGAGTTCTTTCCCGGGTTGGGCGATCTGCAATAAAACCAAGTTTCAGGATTCGTGAGAGGAAAAAACCCGCTGCGAGAAGTGCAACCATCCGGCCAGTGCAATATACCGGGGAGAGTCAGGCACGGAATGGTCACCATCAGCTCAGTAACAGGTTTTACAAGGGTAACAAGAGGGAATGAAATAAAAAATGATCGTATCAGAAAAATCTTTACACTATCAATACAAAGGGGAGGATACCTGGTGGATTTTATAACAGGAACATTATCTGAAAGGGAAGGTGAGGAGTTCTATGATAGATGGAACAACCGTGAAGCGCGATGCGTTTGGCATTGCGAGATTTATTGCAGAATACAAGACAGCTGAACAGCGGCGGCAGGAAGGAAAAGCCCTGAGGGTGAAGATCCCAAGGGAGTCACATGCTGAATTTGAGATGGCCGGGGACCGCACCGATCCGGTGAAAGTGATTAAAAAGTCAAGTGAAGGCAGGCTTCAGCACCTGATACCGATTCGTTATGGCCGTATGGCAAAGAGTGTCTTTGCCTTTTACCGCGGTACGGCTTCTCTGATGGCAATGGACCTTGCAAAAACCCCGACATCCGGTATCCGGGTCCAGGCCTGCGGTGACTGCCACCTCTCCAATTTCGGCCTGTTTGCCACTCCTGAGCGGAACCTTGTTTTCGATATCAATGATTTCGACGAGACTCTCCCTGCACCCTTTGAATGGGATGTCAAGCGTCTGGCGACCAGTTTTTATGTTGGCGCCCTGGATAATGATTTTTCTGACAAGGATTGCAGTGCTATCGCGAGAGCCTGTGTCCGGGCATATCGTGAGGCAATCGCAAAGTTTTCTGTGATGAACGTGCTCGATGTCTGGTATGCCAAGCTTGATGCCGATATGCTCGTTGCATCGGCACCCAATGCGGAGGCGAAAAAAAACAGGCAGCGTATTGCTGAACAGGCACGGGCAAATATAGGAGATTATGTCTTTCCCAAACTTACCAGGGTCCACGACGGGAGGCGGCTCATCGTCGACCAGCTCCCGCTCGTGTACCATCCCCCGCCGGAAGAAAAAGTTCCTGAACTTGCTATCGATACACTTAAAGCCTACCGCGAAACCCTCCCCTATGAACGGCGCGTGCTGCTGGATCGTTATCACATTGAGGATATTGCGGTAAAAGTTGTCGGAGTCGGGAGTGTAGGTACCTGGTGCGGTGTGGCGCTTTTTCTGGCGGAAGAAGAAGACCCCCTGTTACTCCAGATTAAAGAAGCACGTCCTTCCGTCCTTGCGCCCTATGCAGGTAAGAGTGAATTCAGTCATGAGGGAGAAAGGGTAGTGGTTGGCCAGCGCCTGATGCAGTCAGCGAGCGACATGATGCTCGGGTGGACGACCGGCACCGGCAAATATAAACGGCATTTTTATATCCGGCAGCTCCGGGATATGAAGTTCTCCGTCGATATTTCGATTACGAATCCACAACAGTTGTCCCAGTATGCAGGAATATGTGGCTGGACCCTCGCCCGTGCCCATGCCCGGACTGGTGATGCTCCTATGATCTACGGGTATCTGGGAAAATCCGATACCTTTGACCGGGCAATCGGGACCTTTGCAGAGCTGTATGCTGAACAGGCCGAGCGGGATTGTGAGTTGTTCCTGGATGCGATAGAGTCCGGGGAGATTAAAGCCGCAAAAGAAGCATAGATTTTTTCACTAATTTTTTTGAAACGAGCTCCCATCTCCTCATTTTTTTCCTGACCCGGAATGTTATCGGTTACTGTTGAGAAAAAGTTTTACCGATAATTTCCGAACTGATACTTCGGTGCCTTCCGGTAGTGGTCAAAATAATTTCCGATCAGGTCAATTTCGCGCTCTTTTAAGTTATGCGGAAGCAGCGGTTTTTTCTCGATATGATAGGAGACCAGCATATCCTTTTCATCCAGCAACTTCAGGGCGTGACTCCTCAGTCGTTGTGCACAATCGGAGGACTGGCCGATATAGACGAGATCCCCACTGTCCCGTTCGAACAGGAGGTATAGTCCAGCTCCGGAGGGGACCGTACCGACAGATTCCCCGTCAAGCGGCAGCCTCCCGATCCAGGGAATCCCCATCCAGTACCGCTCCCCGGGTGTCCCGATGGGTTCTAACGGTTTCATGCTCGGTCCGCCCGCCGGGTTATCCAGATGGCTGTCTTCGAGTTTCCCGCCCCGTTTGTTCTCCTTCCGGTTCGTGGATCTCCTGTACCGCGGGTGAAATCGCCCGAAGTTACAGAGCGATGTTTCACCGCGTTCCTGGCGGTAACGGTAGAGGAGAAAACTTTCCATTCCCCGCCTCCCGTTGGGTGAAGCGTCCAGCGGGGCAGCAGAACACTCGTATGAGAATCCTTCTGCATCCTGCCATGCCCATAATGACGGTGCTTCCGTCATTGGTTCATTCCATGGCATCAGTTCGCCCCGCTGAAGCGTGTGACGAAGTTCGTGGAGCCGCCAGTGGAGCCGCCTTTTCGTCTCACCGATATACATGAGGAAATCTTTGCCTGTCGGTCGTATACGGTAGAGACCGGGTTCTTTGGGTATAATCCGGAACTCTTCTTTTGTGGCGCTGAAAGGTACCCACGGTGTCCAGGGAAGGGAGCACCAGGTGGATGTAAGATAATCAGGGCTGTTGATGGTTGCGGGGGTTTCCTGCTGGTCGGGATCAGGCGACATATGTAATAATGGGTATGGTTTTTAGGATGAGAAAAGGTTGGTGGGAGATTATTGCGCAAACATGGAAGGCAGATAACGGTGCGGCTCGAAAGAGCATGAATCATAGTTTGCCAACATCCGGATCCAAGGAAAATCGAGATGTTCAGTCTATCATTATTGATTTTGGGAAAAAAGTATCCCTCTTTATGGGGAGCTGAAGGACAGAAATCTCTGTGAGAAGGGTAGAAAAAATCAGGAACGGTGGTATTTATCCCGGGTATGCGTAGATCAGAATATTTCCAATGGATCGAATCCGAGAGTTAATAATCACCTGTCACGAATTAATTCATCATCGCACACTGACCACAAACGATCTTAAAAGAAGGACTGATCCCTATAGTCACCGAACCCAATTCACGACACGATTTCCGGAATACGAACCCTGTGCCGGAAAAACTCCTGTTCAGGCGCGTGACGATAACACTGGGACTTCTTGCCGTAGCAGCCGCTTTTTTTGGGATCCTTACCGCTCACTTCGGTATATCCCTTATTGGCGGCCTTAGCCTGGGCAACAAGACAATTGCTCTCAGTGCTGCCCTGATCTGGATCTTCCTTGGATCCGTTCTTGCATACCATTCAGCAAAACCGCTGAAGCGGCCTGCCGGGCTGTTCGTGCTGGTCGTTCTCATTCTCATCGCGGCAATCGAAACGATCGAGTTCGTGTTCAGTGTCCAGGGAGGCCATTTTTTCATTGAGACCCTGTCTGTCAGCGCCGGGACAATAGTCGTAGGACCGTCATCGTCCCCGATCTCCCCTGCAGCCGCGGGTCTGGTAATAGCTGCAACATTTGCCCTGATGTTCCTGATCGGTAGTACCCTGAGGTCAGATAAGCCCATCCAGCTTCCGGATGTGATCAGCATTCTCGGACTGGTCATTTCCCTGGTCAGTATCACCTTTGTCCTGAGTTACGCCTATGGCAATCCGTTATTGTACGGGACACAATTCATTCCTATCGCGTTTTCTTCAGTCCTTGCAGCGTTCTTCACCGGGGCAGCGATAGTCACAGCGGCCGGCCTCGGTGCATTCCCGGTCAGGTACGTGATGGGGGGTTCCACGAGTGCTCGCCTTCTCCGGGTATTTGTTCCGCTCGTTATAGGCATTATCCTCGTTGAAAATATTGTGTTTGTCAGCCTGTCGTCCTGGTTCTCCATCCGTGATGCGGTCCTGCTCTCTGCAACCCTTGTCCTCTTTACGCTTGCCACCGCCCTGGTCGTCAGCCAGGTATCCCGGGGGCTGGGCAGGGCTCTCGATGAGGCAGAACAGGAACTCGTCCGGAAAAACGAGGAACTCAGCGCAGTGAACGAGGAACTTACGGCAATCGATGAGGAACTCCGGCAGACCAACGATAACCTTCTGGAACGTGAACGCCAGCTGGTACAGAAAAATGATGATCTCCATGCGCTCAATGAAGAACTCACCGCGATCCAGGAAGAACTCCGTCAGAATATTGAGGAACTTACCCGGGCTGAGAAGGCACTTCGCGAAAGCCAGAGAGAGCACCGTCGTTTCTATGAATCCGGCCTTGTCGGCGTGATTTACTGGAACATGGATGGCGTGATAACGGGCGCTAATGACACATTCCTCGCCACCTCCGGAACACACGCGATGACCTGGCCGCAGGCAGGATCGACTGGATGGCGATGACCCCGCCAGAGTACCGTTATCTTGACGAGGACTCGGCCAGGGAACTCAAAGCCAGCGGGTCAACGCCAGCCGTTTGGAATCGAGTATACCGGATGGCAGCCGCGTCGGAATCTTCCGTGCGAGCTCGCGAGCAGCTTCGAACGGGCTGGTCGGGTCGACATCACCGAACGGAACTGGACGAGAGAAAATCCGGGAGAGTGAGGAGCGGTACAGGTTGGTAGCGCTTACGTATGATTGGGAGTCTGCTTATCCCCTCCTGAATCTCCGGCGGGATCGGAACGAAAAAGCCTGGAAGAACTTCACCGCACCCTCCTGCAAGGTCTCCGACCGGATGATCTGGAAGAGCGCCTCCATCTATAAGGAAAGATCGGAGTCTTCGATGGGGTCCCGATCGAACTCTTTGCTCCACCTTGTGCAAAGACAGCAGCGGGAAGCCCATTCACTATTATTCGTTCATTACAGATATCACCGAACGCAGGCGTGCGGAAGAACAACTGAAGGCTACTTTGCAGCGGTTTTACCAGATACTCACGGGTATGCCGTACGGGATCCTGCTGGTTACCGATGAAGACCGGGTAGAATTTGCCAATCCGGCCTTCTGCGAAATTTTCGGTCTGGAAGATTCCCCTGCTGACCTGTCGAACCTGTCTGCGGGGGAAATGCTGAGAAAAATACGGTCTTCTTACCGGGATCCCGATGTAGCCATTGCGCGTATCGGGGAGATTGTCCGCCAGGGGGAACCCGTAAAAGACGAAGATGTTCCCATGCGCAGCGGACGGGTATTCCTGCGGGATTTCATTCCTATACTCCTGGGTGAAAAACGCTACGGCCGGTTGTGGATCCATAGGGATATAACCAGTCGCAGGAAAGCAGAAGAAGAACTGATACGGAAAAATGATGACCTCAATGCCCTGAACGAAGAGCTCACCGCAACACAGGAAGAACTCCAGCAGAACATCGATGAACTCAGCCGGCGGGAGCAGGATCTCAGTAAAGCACTTGCAGAAAAAGAAGTCCTCCTCTCGGAAATACACCACCGGGTAAAGAACAACCTGACCGCATTCATCTCCCTTCTGAGCCTTGAAGGTTCGACCGAAGATACCCCGGCAGGAAAGATGCTCAAACAGGACCTGCAGAACCGGGCGAGGAGCATGGCCCTCATCCACGAGACCCTGTACAGGACCAATATGTACGACGAGGTCGATATGGGGATCTACCTGACAACGCTTGTCGACCAGATTGCAAATTCATTCCGGACGACTAGAGGGGTAAAGACCATAGTCAACACTCATCGTGTCATGCTTGACATTCCAAGGGCAACACCCGTAGGGCTTATCGTCAATGAACTCGTGACAAACTCGTTCAAATATGCATTTCCTGATTCATTCGATTCATCGGTAGTCCGGAACGCTTCCCCTACTATTTCGATCGCTTTTACAAAGAATAACGGGGATTACGTACTGACCGTCAGTGACAACGGCATCGGGCTTCCCCCGGGATTTGACCTGGCAACAACAAGAACCCTGGGCCTGAAGCTGGTGAACTTCCTCGCTAAACACCAGATGCGGGCGAAGGTCGAGGTCCGGGCGAACAAAGGTACTGAGTTTATTTTACTGAGTTTATTTTCCGGATGAACACATAGAAGAGTACGAAATGACCGGGGAAACTATTCTGGTTGTGGAAGATGACGGCCTGATCGCCCTCTACCTTACCGAGCTGATGGAAAAAACAGGATACCATGTCAGTTAGACTTCTTCCGGGGAGATGGCAATCGGGTCCCTGAAAGAATCCCCCGTGCCCGATCTTATCCTGATGGACATCGGTCTTGCTGGATCGCTCGACGGGATAGAGACGTTGAGGGAGATCCGGAAGCAGTTTTCCATTCCCGTTATCTTTATCACTGCCTATACTTCGCCTGCCATCCTTGAGCGGATACAGGAAGTCAGGCCGGACGGATATATCGTCAAACCGTTCATGGATAATGACCTGCTTGCTCTTGTCAGAAAAATTCTGGATCAACGCGGGCCCGGGTAACTGCCGGGACTGGCAGCCGGAAGAAGGTATATTTTTCAAGACTGCAGCATTCCTGCGCATAGGCAAGAGAGATACAAAAATATCACTTTTCTTGTGCTGAAAGACATGCGCAAAACGGGTTTGTGCATTTTCTTTTTGGGTATGGTCACATTCTAGTGACTAAATTTTTGAACGATTTATCTAAAATGGGGATTGATAACGCTCTTGGGTGCTTCGGCTTTGCCTCCGCCCCCGCCGCTGTGGCAACCCCCAAAATGCGATAGAACCGATATCATAAATGAAATCAAAAAAATCTATTTGCCAAAAAATGAAGCACCCATTTCTCTCTCGAAATTAGTAACTTATATTTTCATATTTTTACGTCTTTGAATCAAATTTGTTTTAGTGGTTTAATTGGGACTATACCCTTCTTTTTTAACAACCCGCACCACTTTTCCGGCTTAATCATGTAATAAAATTTGAAAACTGGTGAAATGTTTATATCGAAAAATCGCCCATGTGCATCAATCCGGAATACCTTTGGTTCACCTGCAAGGAGACCCGTGGTTTTTCGCAAGCCCCGGCCATCAGGAGTGCCGGCGCAGGATACCTGGATATGATCACACGACCATCAACCGGCAATGGCATCCCTTGCGGGTCTGCATCAGGGTATCCCGGGAAAAAAGCACTGACCGGCGAATCGATCCTTATCGTCGAAGATGAAGGGGTCATTGCTTTTAAGCTGAAGGAGCTGCTGGAAAAGAACGGTTATCGGATTTCCGGCACCACGGCGTACGGGGAGGATGCCGTTATGATGGCAAAGGAGAATCCTCCGGATCTTGTCTGCATGGACATCGGCCTGATGGGAAAGATCGACGGGATCGAAGCAGCCGGGAAGATCCAGGAACAGGCCAATATCCCGGTCATATATCTGACCTCGTATTCCGACGATAAGCGCCTTGAACGTGCAAGGGAGACCGCACCTTACAGCTATATCGTCAAACCTTTCAACGAACGGGAGCTGCTCGCTTCAATCGCTATGGCATTGTACCGGCATACCCTCGACCGGCAGATCCTTGAAAGCATGCACCGCTACCAGGCGATCATGGACAATGCGGCAGAAGGGATTCTGCTCGTTTCCTGCGAGACCGGGCTGATCCTTGAAGCCAATCCGGCATCCTCCCGTATGTCCGGGTTTACCGCCGGGGAACTTTCCGGCATGACGGTCAGTAACCTCATCATACTCCCTGGCACGCAGGCAGGGTCATGGAAAGAGTGCGCCTGTACCCGGGAGGGATGGTCAGGAGAGGTGCAGTTCCGGTGCAGGGACGGGTCCCTGAGAGATGTGGAACTTTCTTCCCGGATAATTCGCCGGGAGGGAGCCCCGGACCTCTCCTGTATGATGGCCCATGATGTGACAGATCTGAAGCGTGCAGAAGTGGCCCTGCGTCTTGCGCACCGGAAACTCAACCTTCTTTCGGGAGTCACCCGGCACGATATCCTCAACCAGCTCAACGTCCTTGAAGGTTTTCTCGAGTTATCCGGTCAGGGCCTTGGCATGGCCCGCCTGAAAGAATATTTGATGAAGGAAAAAAAAGCAGCAGAAAATATCCGCCGCATGATCCTCTTCACGAAAGATTATGAGGAGATCGGGCGGCAGCAACCCGGCTGGCATCGGCCGGAAACGATCATCTGCAAGCTGGTGAAAACGGCAAATCTGAAGGATATCAGGTTCGATTCCCGGCTCGGAGACCTGGAACTGTTTGCCGACCCCCTCCTTGAACGGGTATTTTACAACCTGCTGGACAATTCGATCCGTCATGGGGAGTTCGTGAAAACGATCATGGTATCAGCGGGACAGGCTGGAGAAGCCCTTGTAATCCGGTGGGAGGACAACGGCCCCGGGGTTCCGGAGGTAGTGAAGGAGAAGATCTTCGAACGGGGCTTTGGGAGCAATACCGGTCTTGGTCTCTTCCTTGCCCGGGAGATCCTGGGGCTGACCAGTATCACCATCCGGGAGACAGGCACGTTTGGCAGCGGTGCACGGTTCGAGATCCTCGTGCCTGCGGGATCGTTCCGGTTTCCGTCATCGTGAATGATCTAAAAAAAGCGCAATGATCCAATTCCCTGAAGCGAACAGGAATTCCCTTGTTCTGGTTGTCTGCCGCTCAAAAAGCCTGCCGCCCGATCGCCGTGGAGACGACAACAGGATCGTGTCAGTCCGGTTTTTCCAGTATTACCCCCCTCACTCCCCTGCGGGGATTCGCCGTATCTCCCCTGGAGCGTGGGATGACATGACAATGACAGTGCATAACCGACTGGCCTGCAGCAGCGCCGATATTAAACCCGATATTGTATCCTGCAGGTTTTTCAGTTCTCTCGATCACCTCCCTGCATTCAGCAGCGAGCGACATGATCGCACACCGTTCATCAAAGGTCAGGCTGAAAAAATCCGGTTCATGGCGGAACGGTATTACCAGCATATGTCCTCTGGCAACAGGAAACCGGTCCTTCCGGGCATAACATAAACTGTTTTTTATGACGATTACCCCGGCGGAAGGGGAACAGAAGGGGCAGGGGGGTGGCATAATCTTTATGGATCCCGTTTGCGTTTTCCGAGGAAATAAAGAGGTGGTTTTTTTAAGAAGCCGGAAGATAACGAAATGTCTGAGGGGAAACCGGATGAGCAGGAGGAAAGAAAAAATAAGCCGACGCGATAGGATACTTTACCCCGCACAAAAAATCAAATGGTATTATCTCTCGTATGTCGCAATCGCCTGTCCCCCGTAATATAAAACGTAGCCTTCCATCGCCTTCCCGAGCTCCGCACGGGTTGCGCCGGGAAGAGCATTCAGCTTCTCATCAAACCCATAGACATTGAAGTAATAAGTGTGCACTTCTCCTTTGGGTGGGCAGGGTCCGCTATACCCGATCTTTCCCAGGTCGTTTGTACCCTGGACTGCATCAAATGGCAGCGTGATCACCGGATCCCGGGGAATGTTTTCCGGTATTGTATCCCGGGCTTTGATATTCCAGATAATCCAGTGACAAAGCTTCTCGGAGGGACCGACCCAGTCTTCAATGGTGATTGCCAGGTACTCTGAATGAATCCGGTCGATGTGGATAGCGGGGGAGACGTTCTCCCCGTCACAGGTGTACTTTTTGGGAAACGTCCCTTTGTCAAAATCAATACTTATGATCAGGTTTTCCATATCTTTTCCTCCCTCAATGGCTGAATAATACCTGTCGGATCCGATAAAGTTTGGCAATGCGTCAAAAAAAATAACACTGTTCCGGATTTCAAAGAATAACTCCTGATTCTACCGTTTGGTACCGGTTCCTCTGGTGTCCTGTTTCAAAGGAAGAGATCGCCTGGCCCGATTTCCGCAAATGGATCCGACGGGGTGGAATACCAATAAGTGAATTTTACAACTAACCGGATAAATCCAGGTTCTGGAGGATTCCTCTATTCCGGTATGAAACGCAAAACATGGCAGGACATCAGTGGAATAGTGCCTGTCCCCCGGACCGCTGCCTGCGCTGAGCGTGATAACAACGTATTGCCTGGCGGGGACCTTACCAGAAATGCCTCTACCACTATACCGCTCTGTGTTAAGGATGAGGATGATGTATCACCTTCCTGAGAAGGTATCATATGCCGGGGTAGCCGAAAAGCAGCGGAAGTGAAACCCTTTAAACGTTCAAGTAAAAAAAACATGTCTCCTTTCCTGTCAATGAAAGAATTTGACACAATCCGGTTTTATCGTGTACGCGACAGGTTGTATACTGCAGCAAGCTTGTCGATATCGTTGAGGATGTACGCAAATGCAAGCCAGCTCCATCTTCCCCAGCGGGCGGAGAGGTCTGCCTGCACCGTTTCGATCTCCTGGCGGGAGTTTACCGGTGTCCTGCCACGGTAGAGCTCGCTCATGATGACCACGCTCCATGCGTCAATCGGCGGCGTGGACTGCCCGAAGATGATGGCCGCCGAATACCTCCCGATGCCGGGGATGTCAGTCAGGATCTTCATGGCTTCTTCCTCAGGGAGACGGGCGAGTTTCCGGAGAGAGACGGGGTGCTCCGCGAGATACTGTGCCGCTTTTACGAGCCGTTCTGCCCGGTACCCGAGCATCGCTGTTGAGCGGAGGATGCCGGGGTCGAGGTGGGCCACCTCTTCTGCCCGTGGCCAGAGAACGACTTCTTTCCCGTCGAACGCGACCTTCGTCCCGGCCTGGTCGAGCACGGCGTCCATCATCTGCTCGCTCCGGGCGATCGGCGCCATCTGGAGAAGGATGGCGAGGATAACACCCCCGAAGACGTCGTCCAGCAGCCCGATCCGCATCCCGGGATGGTCGGCGGTTGCCGTTTTGAGCACCGGGTCATCCTGAGCGAACCGGTAGAACCCTGCAAGGTCCTCATCCGCCCCGAGGCCGGCCAGGACCATATCCTCAAGTTCGTCCGTTTCCTCCTTTGCGAGCGGGGATGTTGTATAAGATCTGACCTGCACCCGGTTTTTCCGGGCGCCCATCCTGAGGCCGACCGGGATGTCTCCGATGCGGACAGCGGTCCAGAGGGTCTTGTGCTCAAAGTGCTCCTTTGGGGTGGACCAGTGCCAGCCGGCGGGTTTGGCCACCGTCAAAGTGAAGTCGAAGGGTTCGGGAATAGTGAGAGTGAAGTGCGCGATATGTCCGGGCTGCATACTACGCGATAGTGGGCCGTGTGAGTAATAAAGGTAAGGGAGCGGGAACGGTTTTGAGGATCCGAAAAAAGGCATCTGACCAAGCCTTTTTACGTTGAAGCCCGTAATCCTTTTTCGTGGACGCACTCTCTCATGCCCTTATAACCGCTATCCTGTTCTCATCACCCGGGCTCACCCCGCTCATCCCGTTTGCTGTCCTGGGGGCGGTGATCCCGGACACGGACATTCTCTTTTCCCTGATCTCTGACAAAAATCCCTCTCTCTACCTGTTCACCCATGGCGGGATTGCGCACAGCATCGCCGGGGCGTTCGGGTTATCCCTGCTTGCAGCCGGCACCGTCATCCTGCTCACTTTTGTCGGCATCATCCCGATCAGTGCTGTAGTTCCCGCCGGAGCCTTGGGGTTTGCTGCTGTCCTTGCCGGGGCCCTGCTGCACATCATGATCGATGTGTCTGCGATTCCGGGCATCCCGCTCCTCGCCCCGTTCTCCGACCACAAATATACCCTGGGAATCCTGCCCGGCCCCAGCCTGCTTCTTGCCGTTGCTGCATTCGGGCTTGTGGTCGTAACGATGCTTTCAGCCTTCCCGTTTTCCTCAGCCATGCTGTTCTACGGGATCACCGTTGTTCTCTATATCGCCGTAAGAGCCGGCATATTCCTGATCGCTGCGGTAAGACTCCCCGGCAGGAAGATCCCGTCAGTCAATCCGTTCCGCTGGCTTGTGATACGGGAAGATGAGAGCTCGTACGGGATCCGGTATTACACGCTGTTCGAGGGGTTCTCCGACGAGGATGTAATGAAGAAGTTCAAAAATACGGACGCACAGGAAACCGGGATTGCCTTCCATCTTCCCGAAGTCCGCCGTTTCCTTTTCTTTTCGTACATCGTGACTGCCGAACGGACCGGATCCGGACTTATCCTTTCGGACCCGCTCCGGGAAAAAGGCTACCTGTACTATCCGACACACTACAAACGGGTTGAAGTGAAGGACTAAAAAAAATCTGAAGGTACGGATCTCCGGAACAAAGTCGTCGTCTGTTAAGTACGGATCAATCTCCCGTTGCAAAAAAACAGCGTAAAGCACAAGAATGCGAAACGGCAAAAACACCTCTATGAAGCAGTGGATCAAAGATACGGCCGGTCTTGGTACGGCTCTCTGGCTCATGGGGTATCTGGCATCGCTTGTGCTGTTCTTCTCACCCTATGCCGGAATCATGGGATGGATTCTCCTTGTCATCTTCACTCCGGTCACCCTGGTGATCGTGTGGTGGTGGTTCAGCCGCCGGGAGCTGCTCCCCCTGCAGTATTACGTGAAGGTGGGTGTTGCCTGGGTGCTGATTGCCGTCGTGCTCGATTACCTGTTCATCGTGCTTATGTTCCAGGCAGCCTACTACGGCACCGATGTGTTCCTGTATTACACGGTGACGTTCCTGATCCCGGTAGGCGTTGGCCTGTACCTGATCCGGACCCGTAAGGAGCCGGTATCCCGCCCCGAATGAACCGGAAATCTCCCCGGGTGGTGATGAATGAATCAACAGAGTCCTTGCTGCACGAAAAAAAAGCATCATCACGGAACCGGCAGAGTCCGGAGTGAGTGAGTTTGTCTGGGATCCTTCAAAAATTGAAACACAGCGCAACGATTAACGTCAAATACGGAGTGTAACCTGTAATGAAAAGCTGGGCAGGAACAACGCTGGTCTTCCTCATTCTGGCGGTCATCTTTACCGCCGGGTGCTCGAGCCCGGCAGCCCCGGCTGCACCCGTTCCGGCTTCAACGCTTATGACACCGGTTCCGGCTCCGGCTCTTCCAGCCGTCACAACCAGTACGATAATTCCCGCGGCACCAGCGATAATAACGACCACGACTGTCATTCCCATAACAACGCTTTTGCCAGAGAGGGATCCCACCGATGTCTCTGAAATTACCTTTTTACACTATTCTGATGGCGATTTCAGCGTGGATTATCCATCAACATGGACAATTGCGACCTCAGACTATACGCCCTTCCCTGTTGGTCCATTTCGTTTATACGACGACCCGCGCCTGAACAAACCCTATCGTATCATTACTATTACCAGTCCGGATGCTACCAAAAAATTCGTGGCACTCACCCAGGACTTTGAACGGGCCGGAATCTTCGTACTCAACCCGACTATTGACTGGGGAAAAGCAATGTTTGGAAGGGATTACCCCAACCTGGACCCGGCGAACTACCTCGGGAACTACAAATATTTTTCCGGCGGGAATACGATGGCATCGACCTATGATGTAACATTACCTCAGGGTGCAGGATATTACCCTTCAGCCTACTCCGTAAAAACAATGATCACAACACGCCGTGTGTATAATTTCGGATTTTTCACCGATACGGAGAATTTCATGAACTACAGGAATCTGAAAGATAGGATCTTTTCATCAGTAAAAATAAGCGATGCCGGGTGAATCTTCTTATTTTATTGCTCTGGAGAAACAGGCATGAACAGAGTGTTCGCACTCAAAACCATGAAAATCGTAATGATACGATGGAACCCCGCCTCAGGGCCTCTCCGAGGCACGGCGGGCAGGATTTTTTTGAATTGTTTGTTACTGATCCGCCGCGGGGGGGACCCCTCGGCGGCGGCGGCAATCATCGTAAATGGAAGAGTGTTTAAAAAAAATCTCGTATCATAGCTGAATAGTTCAATTTTCATGGGAAATCATGCTCTTTAAGAAACCGAAGAGGGGAACCGGTATCGGATAGTGATGGGGCCACGGGCGCTCACCGCCCCATCGGGGCTCGCCCCGTGGAGCATGGCTGTGGATCGTACTTCGGCAGCGTAAAAGAAAGATCCAACCGCTCGGGGGAGTCAAGGGGGCTTGCCCCTTGGGATGCCTCCCCCTTTGGGGGAGTGAGGGGGCCACCCTCGCAATTTCCACGTCAGCTCAAAAAAACTAAGAAGGGATTTCTACAGAACTTATTTTATGAACAAACGAGTTTTTGCCCTGAAAGGAATCCCTTAATTATCTTTTTTTTATATTTTCTGACAATCTCCCGCGTCATCTCTTCCGAATCCCCGGGCACAGACCCAGAGTATCTCGGTAAGCGTCGGAAAAATATACCGGGCATCAGCAAGATCCTGCACGGTCATATGGTGGTGAACCGCCAGGACACCTACCTCAATTATCTCCGCCGCGAAGGGTGAACAGATGTGCACCCCAAGGATTCGCTGACTCTCCGCCTCCGCCACTATCTTGACCATTCCCCGGGTATCTCCCGTCATATCAGCCCGTGCCAGGACATCCATCCGCGTACAGCGTGCTACAACCTGCACTCCATTACGGCGTGCGTGGTCTTCGGTTAACCCAACACTTGCGATCTGTGGAGTCGTAAAAACAGCATGGGGGAGGCGTGAGCGGTCAAATGTAATGCGTGTGGTGCCGAGTGCATTCCCTGCTGCGATACTTCCCCCGTATTTTGCATTTGTTTCGAGCTGGGGTTCGCCGATTACATCTCCTGCGGCATAAATGCCGGGTGCTGACGTCTGGAGCGTGGCATCAACGAGAACTGCCCCGTCCTTACCGGTCTGGACGCCTGCCCGTTCAAGGTGAAGTTTTTGGGTATTGGGGGATCTTCCGGTGGCAAAAAGGATCTTTTCTGCAGAAAAATCCACGGGTTTATCCCCCGTCCTGGCAGAGACCATGATCCGGTCCCCCGTCCCTGCAACCCCGCTCAGATCCACGCTTGTCCGGATATCGACCCCCTCCCGTGCAAGGTAGTGCGCTATCATCTCAGAAATCTCCGGTTCTTCTTCCGGCAGGATACGGGAGCTTCTCTGCAGCAGGGTGACCTTCGTGCCAAGATGAGCATAGAGCTGGGCAAACTCAAGTCCCAGCGCCCGTCCTCCGATTACGATAAGTGATTCGGGGACTGATTGGGGTTCAAGGGCTTCGATGTTCGTCATCGGCCTGATAGCCGCGATTCCTTCAAGCGGTGGAAAAGCGGGAGAAGATCCTGTAGCGATGATGAATTTCGGGGCAGTCAGGATATTGTCCCCGACCTGGATTTGGGTGGGAGATAAAAACGAAGCCTCGCCCTCTACGATCTCAACACCCAGCGTTTCAACGATGTTTTTGTATTTTTTCCGGCGAAGTTTTTCAATGAGTGCATTTTTTTGCTTAAAGTATACCTGCAAGACCCTCATCAGCAGGTATCCAGCCTTCCCGGTCTTCCTGGTTCTTCCTGTGCATCCTCTCTGCCGCGGTGAGCATGAACTTACTCGGAATACACCCGTAGTTCACACAGGTGCCCCATAAAGTTCCCCGTTCGACCATCGCTACACGCGATTTCCCCATGTGCACTGCCTTTATCGCCGCAGAAGCGCCAGCAGTACCACTGCCAATAATAATTATGTCATACTCTTTTGAGGAGACCATATCTTCACCATGTCGATATTTCGGGGAAAATTATCCGGATTTTGGCAGCAGGGTCTTTAAAAATCCCATTCATCTGAAATCCTGTACAACGTCAATTGTACGCAAACCCGCCGTTATCTTCCTGATGAGAGGTTGCTGTTCTTTAATCTTTTTACCGGCATAAATGACCAGTGCAGGGATGAAGATCTCTATTTTTCTCGCAGTCCTTTTTTTTAGAGGGCACCTGAGAACGATAGGGAAAGATAATAACCATTCCGCCAGATTCTATCTGAAATGGAAAAGAAGGGGAAGAGGGAGATGGATCGGGCCGGTTTCACGGTATATCATCCGGTAAGACTGGATCGGGATTACCTTGCAGAAAAAGCCCTGGACCAGTTCGGGAGGAGTCATTCGGGCATCTGGCGAACATTTAGTGCCTTTCAGAAGATGCAGGTGCTGGAGGAGTTCAGGGACAATATAAGGAGTCTTGAGGAATCGCTTGCAACAGGTAACCCGGCCATCTTAATCGGGCAGTCCTGCTGGGCAAAGGTGCATTTCACAGCCATGCACTTTCCGGAGAACCATGTGCACCAGGTTCTTGAAGTGCTGGGTGAAGTCCTCAAAAAGGAACTGCCCCCCGGTTTCCGCAGCCAGGCCGGGGCGTTTATTACCGAAAGTCTGGCAGCCCTCAAAAAAACATCACCTGAGACCCCTTCCTGCATCACCGCGGACAACCCTCACGCCGATATTGCCCTCTCTTTCCTTGCCGCTCTTATCGCTGCGGATCAGAAACGGGCGGGAAAGGTGCTCGAAAATGCAATTGTATCTGGTATAACCCTGAAGAATATCTTTATCGATGTCCTTCAACCGGTACTGCAGGAAACGGGAAGACTCTGGCAGCTGAATGAAGTCAGTGTCGCCCAGGAACATTTTGTAACGGCCTCTATCGGAATGTTCATGGCCCGGCTTCACGACCGGATCCTTCCTTTGGGCAGGGGGAAAAAAAGACGAAGGGGAATGACCGTCGTCGCTGCCAGTGTCGGGGCTGAACTGCATGATGTCGGGATCCGGATGGTGGCAGACTTTTTTACCCTGGGCGGCTGGGATACCTACTATCTCGGGGCAAACACCCCGGTGCAGAGTATCCTTGAAGCCGTCAGGGACAGGAAGGCCGACATGCTCACGTTGTCCACGACCATGCCTCAGCACCTCCCCGATGCAGAGTACCTTATCCGTTCCCTGCACGGGGACCCTGCGACCGCGGGAATAAAAATAATCGTCGGCGGGTACCCGTTCAGGATCGTTCCAGACCTCTGGAAACAGGTCGGCGCTGACGCGTACGCGGGAGATGCAGAGGAGGCAATTGTTGTTGCTGATCGTCTCATGAAGAAACACCGTGAACACCATCGTCAGGTATAAAAAAGCGTCCATGCGAGATGCTGGCACCCGGAACGAATCTGATTATTTATACTGGCCGTTGGTCGATGAATCGTTTTGGCCGTCCTTTGAGTTTGTGCAGGCTCGAGTTCCCCGGGATGAACAAAATTGAACACTACGGAGAATGTCCTGTCATCATAATGGGGTATGAGGTTTTTCTTGTTTTTCAGGAACCGGCCGGTGAACTGGTCCTCGATAAGCCTCCGGTCTGCTCTCTCCGGATCCGTGCATTCCACGCTCACCCGCATCACGACCTCCCCCGGAGATCCACCCTCATAGATGAATGCCTCGTACTCCCCATTGAGAAACTGCATGCTTCCGGGCTGGAAAACACCGGCCTCCACGTCGACCCGGTTCACGGGATTCCCGAGGATCCAGACTGTTTCGGCCTCCCTCTGCGGGTTGAAGATCCGCATGTGGGTCCTGCCGCAGCGGCATCGTTCCTTTGAGATGACTGCTGTCGTATCCTCAGTGTCATAGTTGAGCAGGAGGGTGCCTGTCTTTGCGCCCTCCGGGAGGAGTGTGGTGAGGATCGCCCGCCCGCAGTTTCCGTCAGAGACGAACGCATTTGAGCTGCGGATCGTAAATGTCGAGGTGGACGAGGTCTTCCGGGACGTGGAGCCCTGCGAGTTCTGTGCACTCCCCGCACATCGTCCCCTCGGTACTCCCGTAGGTATTGTACACAGGACATCCCCATATCTCTGCCAGGTACGCACGGGACTCGTCGGAAAAACTCTCTCCCCCGACAATCAGCCTCGTGATCGAGGTCTCATTGAGCCGGATACCCTCCTGCTCCAGCCGGTGAGCGAGCCGGAGGAGCTTGAATACGCTTCCCACGATAGCGGTCGGGTTGTATGCCGTGATGGCTCTCGACGCGAAGTCGCACCTGCCAAATGGTATGATGGTCATTCCGATTCTCTGGGCTGCAAGCGTCATGGTGTTCGCACCCACGTTCATGCCGTACGAAGCGCACACGACCACCCGGTCACCGGGGCCAAGCCCCTGCGAGACAAAACTCCGGGCATATTTCCCGGCATACCTCTTCCAGTCATCCCAGGTGAGGAAGAAACTCTTGGGTGTCCCGCTTGTACCGCTCGTCTCCTGGATGGTGAAGATATCCCCTGGACGTGCTGAAAGGAACCGGAACTCCCGGGTATTCGGGGGCTGGTTCTCGCGGATGGTGCGCCCGGAGACGATGGGGAGCTGCAGCAGGTCCTCGTGGACCCTGATATCACCCGGGTCGATCCCGTTCTGCCGGAACCAGTGGCGGTAGAACGGGGAGTGTTCATGGGCGTGCCGGACCGTATATCGTACCCGCTCGTCGATCAATGAATCGAGACTGTCCCGGTCCATAGTCTCGATTTCGGGATTATAATAATTCGGCATTGCTCGTACAGAGAATCGCGGAAAAAAGGTTTATAGATTGCTGAAATATTCGTTGACAGAAGTTCTGCTGGTGAATCCAACGGTCCGTAAATGTCTCGTTCTTTCCGGGTTCAGTCATGGTCTCCTCAGCCTTCACCCACTTCAGGCTGCTGGTGTACCGCGGGGCCATGTTCACAAATCGGCTGGTGATGTGTCCGGGATTTGGGGAAGAGAGAACGGAGATGCCTCATATACGATTCTCCGTGATTGAATCATTCTTTTCGGTCAATGAGTAAAGCGGTAATAAAAGTTCTTCACCAGTTCAACACACACGAAGAATGCTCCGACCAGGCCAAAGACAGTGCCAAGCTGCATGGCCGTGGGGGGAATGAAGTGGAATGCAATCTGCCCGAAGAAGGTGTAGGGCAGGACTATGGCAACAGCAGCGGCAAGCCCGGTCAGTGCCAGGACAATCCACGACGGGCGGATTGCCTTGTAGAACGGCAGCCTGGTCCTGATGGAGAAGAGGAACACGAGCTCGGTCAGGACGCTGCCCATGAACCAGTTGGTCTGCAGAGTTCCGGCTCCCTGGTTCACAAAGACTGCGAAGAACATGAAGTCAAAGACGGTGCTCACCACGCCGAGCAGGGTTGCGATGAGCACGATCTCCCGGATCTCGTACTTTTTTGGCCTGGTAAGCTCAGCAGCATCAACAGTATCGGTCGCTATCGAGATCATGGGGAAATCGGACAACATGTTCAGCAGCAGGATCTGGAGTGGCAGCATGGGCAGGAAACTGATAAACAGTGATGATATGGCGATGGCATAGAAATTCCCGAAATTGGAGGCGAGTGTCGCCTTGAGATATTTGACCGTGTTGGCAAACACTTCCCTTCCGCCGCTGATCCCCTCGATGATAACCTCGAGGTCCTTCTGCAGGAGAATGATATCGGCCGCCTCGCGGGCGATGTCGGCAGCGCTGTCCACCGCGAGGGACACGCCGGCAAGCTTGAGTGCCGGAGCATCGTTGATCCCTTCTCCCAGGAACCCGACGGTGAAGGAACCCTGGAGTATGCGTATAATCTCATATTTCTGCTCGGGTGTGACCCGTGCGATAACCGCATGCTCCACCAGGGCCTGCAAACGTTTATCCGGGGGCATCGCCATCAACGCTGAGCCGGTGAGCACGTGGGTAGGATCTTCAGGAGCCCTATACGAACACCCACGGCACCGGCAACCTCGCTGCTGTCACCGGTAATGATCTTGATCGACACGCCCAGCTCTTTTGCCTTCTCCACTGCGCGATACGTTGACGGTTTGATCGGATCGGTAAAGGCAACAGCACCGAGAAATTCGAGGTCATGTTCATCCTCCTGCGAGATGCCTGCGGTTCCGGAAGGCAGGACACGTTTCGCGATAGCGATGGTACGCTCTCCTGCACGCCCTTTTTCAGAAAGCCAGTCAGCAAGCGCCTGCTGGTCCGCTCCAGCAAGTGACGGTGAGAGCCGGATGACTTCTTCGGGAGCACCCCTGACGATCATTGTCGTCTGCCCCTCTTCACGGACAAGCACTGCGTTCCTGCGGCGTTCGGGATCAAACGGTATTTCAGCAAGGCGTTCTGCCGGTGAGGATTCCGGGTTTGTGTTTCTCTTTTTCGGCCTCCATGATTGCGATATCGAATGGCTCGGTCTTTTCTTCGGTCTCCGCCACCGTGAGCGAGGCATAACGGAGCAGGTCGGGATGCGCTCCCGGTGATATCCCGGTCACCTTCAGGGTGTTTTCGGTGAGGGTCCCGGTCTTGTCCGTGCAGAGTATTTCGATACTCCCGATGTCCTCAATCGCCGTAAGCCGTTTGACGATAACCCCCTGCTTTGCAAGCCGGAGTGCACCCCGGGAGAGTGACAACGTGGTCACGACCGGGAGCGCCTCCGGGACAACGCTCACCACGAGTGCGATAGAAAAGACTACGAGCTCGGTAATATCGGCGCTCTTACCCTTGATCAGCAGGTTTGCCACGAAGATGAAGACCAGGGTGACGAGGATCATCCGCAGGATGAAGCGGCTGAACCGCTCGATACCTTTTGAGAATTCACTCTCTTTGGTCGTCTCCACGGTCAGCCGTGCAATAGTTCCCATCGAGGTATGCGTACCGGTCTCCAGTACCAGTGCTATTGCATCCCCCCCGACCACCGACGTGCCACTGAAGCAGAGGTTGTGGCTCTCATAGACGTTTTTCGGCTCCGAGGTAAGGGTATCGGGGCGCTTGGGGACCGGGACAGATTCACCGGTCAGTGTCGTCTCGTTGACGACCAGGTTATGCATGCTGAGGACCCGGACATCGGCCGGCACTGCATCTCCCGTCTCGAGTCTGATGATATCTCCCGGCACGAGGTTGCGGGAATCGATTGAATGCCACTGCGAGTCCCGTTTCACCCTCGCCTTCGGGGCTATAAACTGCTGGAGTGCGCGAAGGGCCTGCTCGGATTTGTACTCCTGGTAGAACCCGAGGGCAGCGTTGATGATCACAAAACCGAGGATGACACCCGCGTCGATGTACTCTCCAATGACAAAGACAATGGCAGCGGCAATCAGGAGCAGGTAGATGAACGCCGACTTGAACTGTCGTATCGCAATCTCCCACCACGGGACCTGGTTGGCGGTGATCGCATTGTATCCGGCCGTTGCGATCCGCTCCTCGGCCTGGTGTGACGACAATCCTTCCGCGAGCGAGGTATCGAAACTCTCCAGAATCTTCTCTTCAGAGAGTGTGGCGTGGTTATACATTCCCGGCCATTCCTGAGGTTAGCTTTTCCATGTGCTCGTTCAACATTATCAATTTCAATCTTTTTAAGCTATGATTGCGTTCACGGTCTTTCATATATTTATGGAAATGGGGAAGATCACCGATTGTTGATCTTCCCCTGTTTCTGATAATTAAGAGTTTTCATAACCTGAGGCAAAAGATATTTCTGATGAAACCGGGTTGTTTTTTTTTACCGAGGTAGTTCTGATGGAAGTACCCTCTCTTTGGTCTTTGGACGTCATACCAATAAAAAAATGGAGTACCCGGACCTTTTTACACGAGACCAGGTTGATGCAGTATGGCAATTTTTCATAAAAAATCGGCTCTGGAGAAATCCCCTTCTTGGTTTTTTGAGCTGACGTGGAAATTGCTATGGTGACCCCCTCTCTCCCCCAAAGGGGGAGGCAGCATGAGGGGGCAAGCCCCCTGGACCCCTATTGAGCGGTTGGATTTTTCTTTTACGCTGCCGAAGTACGATCCACAGCCATGCTCCACGGGGCGAGCCCCGACGAGGCGGTGAGCGCCCGTGGCCCCATCGCTATCCGATACCTTTCCCCTCTTCTGTTTTCTAAAGAGCATGATTTCTCCAGAGCAAAAAAAGTCTCTTTAAAAAACAATCTCCCTTTTTTCCTGTTGGGTAACAGTTCAAAAACCCGGTGTTAAACTTTTTTTTAATGGGCTGAATTACCTTTTCGTCCGGTATTGTCATGAGGTCCTTGGACGTGCCGTGTTCAACGTTTGCAGGTCCGCAATGTCGCATTTCCTGCAGGTCTGGGTATAGCGGGATCGAATCCTGTCATCAGGTTTCGCCGGGATTGCCAAAAAAGTGCGATGCGTGAATGCATGGCACGATTTCTTGACTATCCGTTAAAGCAACGACTTTCCATAAAATGAGCATCCGGAGTTTTGCATGGCGACAGTGCCTCGCCAGACTTTATTATCTGATGAGAACAGGTATTGTTGGCTTAAGCCAGCAGATTGCATCCTGCATGAATTATCTAAAAAAAGGGGGAAATCAACTATGAAAAAAGTGGCATTATTATTTATGATAATGATTGTTGGCGCATTAGTGTATATCATGTCATTTATGACCGATGGCACGTCCTCATCTCAAACGATTTCATCGACTATAATGCCAATAATAATAATTTATGGATTCTTTGGTATCGTCCTCCTTATCATCGGTAAAAAAGGGCACGATTCCATGCTGTCCCGCTAACCGGAAAAAAGCGTGAAACCGATACGTTACCGGAATTTATTTTTTCATTTCCCTTATCCAGGCTGCCCGGTGCTTCATGAAATTAGCGAAGTGACGATTCAGCGGTTTTTTTCCGATGCCTAAGAGAGAACCAGGGAGCATTATTCTCCTCCTGCCGTAATCAGCTCACCATCTCCATCGATCCATCCCTGCCTGCCGTCTGCTGTCTCAACAACAACCGTATCCGAATAGGTATTGCTCACCCACCCCCCTCTCCAGATCCCGTTGGAGCCATAGACAGAAACCCGGAGCGATATCGCCACAGGTTTTTCTGACGTATAACTGACATACACCGGAACCGTGTGGTCATACGTGGGGAAATTACGTCCCGGCATGAACACACCCCCCGGGAAAAAGACCGGCTCATGGCCGACTGGATGGCGGGTATCGATGGGTGACCCGGTCGTTTCCATCACGGCAACCGTGACGGGTATGAGTACCGGTGTATCACTGGAGTACTCGTGACCAGGGACCCGCGTTGTCGGGAGAACACTCGCTCCGGGTTCAATTGCGATGGGGTAGCCGTGATATTCGGGAACCATCCGGGCAGCTCTTATTGCGAGCATCGGGGTCCCGTTCTCGTAGACAACCGAAAGGTTCCAGTCTGGGGAAACCCCGTATGCCGTCTTATCCAGCAGGGATGTCATGAACATCGGGGTATTGTTGAGTTCGGGGACGGGGAGGATCAGGGTCACATTTTCGATCGGGGTTGAATAAGTAAGATCGATGGTATAGAAATATGTGTGGCGCTCACTCTGGCGGCTGGCCTGATCGAACTGCCAGGCGAGCCAGCCAGAGAGAATGACTGCCAGCAGGATGACAACGAGGATGAAGATCGTCCGGCGCCTGAGGGGCAACTGCAGTGTCATGGTTCAGGGTATTTCGGCTCCTGCCTGTTCCTTTTCGTATACAAAACCATAGGACTTGCGGGACAGTATCCTGAAACGGTGGGATCTAAAAAAAACCAATCCTCCTCCCCCCGATCCCCGCTAACCTGAAAAAAAATCATTTTCTTTCCTTTTGATGAGAGTAAAGCAACTCATCGGTTGTTTCCCGGACCCACGCATGCCGGTCTCCCCAACTCTCCCATACCGCTCTCATCCATTTCCGGATCATTGCATCCCTCTCAGCATCGGTTCCCGCCTGGAGCACATCCATAACAGTCAGGACTGCCGGCTGCCGGGGAGGTTCCAGCCGGGGCCAGGTCTTTTTTGTCTTCGCGATGCTCATATGCGCCAGCTGCACCTGCCTGCCGGTATAGCCTTTCTCCAGCGCAAGGTAAAGACCGATCAGACCAAATGCGACCGTAATGTTTCGTGTCGGTCCCCCCGCATGCTGTGCAGCATGCGTATCGACGGCGTGCTGGTGGATAAATTCCGGATCCTGCTTTGCCACCGTGTAACACATGAGGTCGGAACAGAGCTGCAGGCACTCTCCCGAGGCATTGGTCCGGTCAGGCGGGTCGAGATGCTGATGGGGAAGTTTCAGCTGGCACCCGGGGCATTCAATGATCATGGGAATGGAAATTGTAGTTGAACCCCGGATTACAGGAAAATAACATATTTTTTAGTCACCAAACCGCATCTTCTGTTTTGGCGCTTAGGTTCATCGCCGCTGGTCGTTGCAACCCAGGCAACCGGGTTCTCATTTGCAAAGCGGATGCACTCTTCAAAGTCCCGGGCAGCGTCCACGGCACCGACGAGTACCCGTTCCTGATCAGCAGCGACGGCATCTCCGTCCTCCCCATCACCTCGATGTCCCTCACCCACGTAGCATCAAGCGAGCGGATCGCTTCCGGCATCCCCCGGCTCGACACGATGCTCGGCGCAAAAGGGTTCTACCGCGGGTCATCCATCCTCGTCTCCGGACAGGCAGGGACCGGCAAGACGAGCATCGCCGCGACGTTCGTCGACGCAGCGTGCAAGCGCGGCGAGAAGTGCCTCTTCTTCATCTTCGAGGAGTCCGAGAGCCAGTTCATCCGGAACATGAAGTCTATCGGGATGAACTTCGAACCGTGGGTCAAGAAAGGTCTCCTGAAATTCCACGCGGTCCGCCCGACCGCATACAGCCTGGAGATGCACCTCTCGATGATGATCAAGCTCATCGACGAGTTCAAGCCACGGGTTATCGCGTCGATCCCATCTCCAACCTCTACCCTATCGGCGACGATATCCAGGTCCGCTCGATGCTGATGCGCCTCATCGACTACGCCAAATCCCAGATCACCGGCATGGTTCACCACTCTCTTTTACCTTCTTTGATGCTAAAAGACTTAAAAAGCGTCACTGCCCGGAGATGGAGTTACGTCCGCCCCTTGTTATTTCGGGATCTCCGGCATGGTGGTGATGCCAATAACGTCGCTGTCAAAAAGGAGAAACAAATCCATGCATTTGATTCAGCCAAAAGATTCCGGCCTACCCGAGTGCAGCCTCAATGGTCTCCATGAGCTGCTGCTCATTTACCGGCTTGACCATGTACCCGTAGGACGAGATCTCCGTTGCTCTCAGCCTCCTTTGTTCATCGGTGTACGATGAGAGGAAAATAACCGGGACAGTATACTTCTGTAAAACCCGGCGGGCAGTCTCGATGCCATCAATCTTCCCGCCAAGGCCGACGTCCATCAGGATGAGGTCGGGAGGTCCGGACTGGCTGAGATAGCCGAGCAGCTCCTCACCTGATGCAAACATCCGGGGGACCTGATATCCCGATTTCGTGAGCAGTTCGTAGTTTCTGAGGGCTATAATAGCGTCATCTTCAACTACGAAGATCGATGGCCCAGACATAAATTTCAAATTGTCTAAAAGATTTTCAAAGATATATAAATTGGGATGTCGTCAAAAAAAAGGGGGAAATCCGGAAGATACACCGTTGTTTTTGGGAGTCCTGCGAAGAAATGTGGATGTGAAAAAAAGAACAATCGAAAATTAATAATCCCGCTTTGGAATGAGGGGAGTATCCTTTTTCCAGAGACGGATATCCCGTGCACGATCGAAATAGAATTTTGACTCCTCAACCTGCCTCATCTCCTTATAGCAGATGCCGATGTGATTCCATGCATCGGCATTATTCGGCATCTGGTTTGCCACGATCTTGAATGTCTGGACAGCAGAACCCAGGTATTTATTGCTCATGCTCTGTATCCCGATCATTTCGAGTGTCATGCCGAGGTTGAACAGGAATTCCGGGTTATCCGGTGCAAGTTCAACAGCCCGTGATAATGATTTGAGTGCACTGGTATATTCCCCCATCTCCCCGTAGCAGAGACCGCGGTGGTTCCACACCTGGGGAAGGCTGTCGTCACTTTCCAGTGCCTTGTCGAAAGCGACGATGGCTTCAGGATATTTTTTTTCCTTTGTATAGAGACGAATTCCCTCTTTGTAAAAGGAGGAGGCTTTCCCTGATGATTTACTTAGAATCTTGCCGAACAACCCCGCCGGTTTTGACGGTTGCGGGGACGCAGCATCTGGTGTGCGTTCTCCGGCATCCCCGGATGTTCCCGTGACCTCCCGCACAATGCCGACCGACCCGATAAAATTTCCCTGCATGTCATAGACCGGCATCGCTTTTGACCAGAGCGTCCATGTGCTCCCATCTTTTTTCAGCGCTTTGGTCACGGCGATAACCGGGCCCTTTGCAACCCGGCTGATAATGGTATATTCCTGACGCTCAATCTCCCCGTCCGGTTCAAATACAAGGTTTACGAGCATTTTTCTCTTGGTTCCAAAAAAGGGTACCGTGTAGAGATAATCGCCTTTTCCCATCATCTCGCCTGCCGGCGTATCGGTCAATTGCTCCATGGATGCATTCCATGCTACAACCTTTCCTTCACGATCGATGGCAAAACCCGGATCCGGGTAAAAGTTGATCATATCGGACAGGATCTTCCGGGATGTACCCGGTTTTTTTCCGATGTACTTGTTTTCAACTGCGGTTTTGATCATCTCGCACAGTTCGGGGAACAACTTCTGCGGGTCTTCATCTTTTTGTAAAAAAAAGTTTGCACCATAATTTAGTGCGTCGACTGCTGTCCGCTCGTGCCCGGCACCGGTGAAGATGATCACGGGAGTGGTATCACCGTTCGAGCGGAGTATTTTTAAAAAATTGATGCCGGTGATCTCCGGCATGTTATAGTCCACGACAATGGCATCAAAGGATTTTTCCGGAAGAATCTTCAGTGCCTCGGTTGCTGATTGCATGGTCTCAACACTGATCTCACCAGATCGCTCAACGAACGGCTTGAGGACTTCCAGCAGTGCAGGTTCATCATCTATCAGTAAAACGGAGAGCAAGATATCATTGGTCATCTTTCATTGGTTAACAACTTTCCGACGATAAAATAGGACGATATTTTATAAATCCTGTCATATCTCCAGCATTGTATAATGTTGGTTATGGGTTTTTGAACAACGTCGGTCCGATGGTTTTTTTGCCTGTTCCCGGGACTTCAGACCGAGTCCTGAAGAGTAATAGATCGTTAAAAAAAGGTGTTATAAGATCCCGAACAGTAAAGTGAGGACGGCAATGATAACAAAGATAATTACCAGGATCTTTGCTATTTCCATAGAGAATCCGGCGATCCCTTTTGCACCAAATATGTAGAACACCAGTGCCAGTATAAGGAATACTACCGCGAGCCAGATGAGATCCAACTTTTTCACTCCTGCTATTTCTTCTTCAATGTTGAGCCGGCCTTGTGTGCCGCAATTTTCGCATCAGAAACAACTTTATGGACTCCCATTTTTGCATCGTCTGATACATCCTGTACATCCACTCCTGCACCCTTGAGGGCATTGTGTACGACGACCGATGCATCATCATATGCAGCATGAGCTGCTACGTTTGCGTCATCGGCGGCCTTGCTGACTTTCACTTTCAGATTGTCTGTCATTTTGGTTCAACTCCTCCTCTCTTTTAGAACACACGATGAAAGAGCAGTAATATTGATAAACTTACCCATTTTTGCAAAATCTGAAAACAATCCGGGGAGTTGAGAGTTGAGAACTGGAAGAAAACCAGATTCGATCTTTTCTACACCTCCGGAACAAACCCAACTCCCGCAAAATTCCCAGCCTTTATCTGTATTCCTGCCTGATGTATCGGTATGAAGTGGCCGCCATGGCTGAACCGGACGGTCTTTGGCGCCGGAATCGCGAGTTTTTTTGGCGATCTCGGGTATGAGTCAGTCACCGTCCTCCTCCCCTCGTTCCTGATCATTCTCGGTGCGCCGGTCTATGCCCTCGGCATCATCGAAGGCCTGAGCGACGGTGCATCCAGTTTCGTCAAGCTCTTCTCGGGATATTACGCTGACAAGCTGGGCAAGAGACGGGAGTTTGCCCTGGGAGGTTCGGTTGCGACGGCGATCTTTCCCGCCATCATTGCCGTAGCCGGCTCATGGATTGGCGTGCTTGTCGGCAGGCTTGTCGGCTGGATCGGTAAGGGTATCCGGAGCCCCTCCCGGGATGCGATCCTCTCAAAAGCGGTGGAGAAGAAGGATCTCGGCAAGGCCTTCGGGTTCCACCGGGCCGGGGACACGCTGGGGGCAATCGCCGGGCCGGCCGTCAGCTCTCATCCTCCTTTCCTTTATGGGTGTCCGGGAGATCCTCTGGCTTGCAGTCATCCCGGGGTTCCTTGCACTTGGTGCAGTCTGGTTGTTCCTGCGTGAGCGGGATGCTTCACCGCACCCGAGGCCCCGGCCCATCGTTGCCTCCTTAAAGGACCTGCCCTCTCGGTTCAAGGCATTTCTCTCCGCCGTGCTGGTCTTTGGGGTCTCGGACTTCTCCCACACCCTGCTCATCGCGTTTGCCATCGTGAGTCTCACCCCTTCGCTGGGGTTTGCCATGGCCAGTGCGACGGGTGCCGGCCTCTATCTCATCCGTAACATTGTTTATGCAGCAGCGTCGTATCCCTTCGGACTCCTTGGCGATCGTATCGGGAGGAGACCGATGCTTATTCTCGGGTATGGCATTGCCGTCGCGACCTTTATCGGATTTGCGTTCGCCCCCCCGGATCTGGTTGTATACGGGGTCCTCTTTGCCCTCTGCGGGCTTTACATAGCGGCTGAGGATACCCTCGAAGGCGCCCTTGCCGGCGAGATGGTTGAAGAGGAATCCCGGGCGCTTGGTTTTGGGGCCCTCGCCACCGTGAACGGTGTCGGGGATCTTATATCAAGCGTGATGATCGGGTTCATCTGGGCTTTTGTGGGGTATAGTGCCGGGTTTATCGTCGCTGCAGCAATTGGGGCGGCCGGGACCCTCCTCCTTATTTGGACGACCCTCAGTTCTCGCGGCAACGGCCAAATGGATTCCTGAACCTGTCTGACCTGCGCTCAATAAACAGAGGAATACATTTTCATTACTTACGGGAATGCAATGTACTGGAAATACACTCCTATCAGGATGATCATGACGCCGATAATTTTTATCGAAGACTTCACCGCTTCCCCGTGCCAGTCTCCTTGATTTTTTTACCCGGCGCTCCTCCCACCGACTGATGATAATAAGAGGGATGGAGAGGCCGACAGCATAAATCAGCATCGTTAAAAAATCCATGGAATTGCGTATGGTAAAAAGCGATATAGGTCAGGACAATGAGGAGTATCGGAGCTCCTCTTCCCACGGTAATTTCCCCAAATGAGAGCCCGAGCAGGAATGTACCCGTTATCGTGCAGGAAACGGGCACCCTGAAGAAATTGAAAATCTTACGGATCGGTGGCTTGTAGTCAAGGAGCAGCTGCAATCTCATCAGGATCATCAGCGCCCCGCCGATAGCCCAGGCAATGGTGCTGTTGAGGAAGAACAGTATTTGCCGATATAACTGGCAATGACCCCAAGTGGCAGGAGTATGAGCATCGTGCCGAAACACCAACGACAGGGTCAGTTTGAGAATATTGGCAGGGGAGAGTTTCGTTTCCCGCTGGTCAGGTACCCAATCAGTCCGAGACACAGGACGCTGTGCAGGACATATGCCGGCAATCAGGCAGAAAATAACGATGCCGAGGACTGAAGGATCGAAGGTTGCCATTCAAATACGATGGTACAAACGATAAGAAAACCATGGACGTGTTCTGTTCAGGCAAAGAAAGATTCCCTCGGGCTCCGCGAAAAACAAAGAAGAGTTGGTGAGGGAGCGAAAATGGAGGGGAGTGTAATTCGGGCCGGAATGCAACGGGTACAGACGGTGTCGATCGCAATATGATTTAACTTCTGTCAAAATAGTTTTTTATTAAGATTTGACGCGGAGAGGAAAACACCAAATATTTTTAACTGTTTACACAGACTTAATGCAGTTACCCGCAGTAGTGGTGAATATCCTTTTTTTTTGGAAATTCACGGTAAGGGGGGAATTGTTCAGAGTCTATGTTTACATCATGAGGGGTGGAGCGGTTTTCCATGGATATCGGGTCAACTTTTTTTTATAAATATCGCAGGTTTATCAAAACGCTTAAGATATATCTCCTCCTTGCCGGTCCCGGTCTTATTGTGATGCTTGCCGACAACGATGCCGGCGGTATTACAACCTACACGGTCACCGGGGCAAAGTACGGCTATGGTCTCATCTGGTTTTTACTGCTGCTCCTGCCCGTCGCCTATGTTGTCCAGGAGATGACCGTTCGGCTTGGTGCGGTTACCAAGCGGGGGCATGCGGAAGCAATCTTTGACGCATTTGGCTCTTTCTGGGGCTGGTTCTCCTTTATCGACCTTGCTCTCGTGAACTGGCTCACCCTGATCACCGAGTTCATCGGTATGACCGCGGCGCTTTCCATTTTCGGTATTCCTCCGGTCCTTACGATAGTAATCGTATCCATCGTCATGATGCTCATGGTGCTGCAGGGCAAATACTGGACATGGGAAAAGATAGCAATCCTGTTTGCCGCTCTTAACGTTATCTACATCCCGGCTGCCTTTCTTGTGCACCCCTCAGTAGGAGCAGTGTTGAAAGCCGGCCTGGTTCCCCACTTCCCCGGAGGATTGAACGGAACCTTGTTCTTTTTCCTGATGGCAAATATCGGAACCACCATCGCACCCTGGATGATCTTCTTCCAGCAGAGTGCGGTGGTGGATAAGGGAATGAAAGAAAAAGATATTCCCTGGGGCCAGGTAGATACCCTGATCGGATCAGCGTTCACGGTGCTGGTCGCAATCTTCCTTGTGGTGGTTACTGCTACCGTACTCTACGGTACGGAAGTCGAGAGTGCCGCACAGGCAGCAAGCATGCTGATGACCACCAGTCCACTACTGGGGACGTTCATTGCGATTGGCCTCTTCAACGCAGGATTCCTGGGGGCGATCTGCATATCGCTTGCCAGCTCCTGGGCGTTCGGTGAAGTGTTCGGCTGGGCGCATTCCCTGAACCTGAAGATACGCGAAGCCCCGTGGTTCTATGCCTGTTACCTTTTCGCTCTCGTCACTGCCGGTGGCGTTGTGCTGATACCCCATGCCCCGCTGGTGCTGATCACGCTCTTTGTGCAGGTAATTGCCGTAACGCTGCTTCCTGCTGCACTGGTATTTCTCATCCTGCTCCTCAATAACGAAGAGATCATGGGTAAATACAAGAATACCACACTCCAGAACATAGCCGGAACAGTCATTGTGGTCACAATTATTATCCTGTCCACGCTGTTCGGGATAACCACGCTTTTCCCGGAGTGGCTGATGTAATGGAAGAATGGAGATAACCATGCCTGCACTAGAAAAAGTATTTGGGGAACGAATCGGGAATGTGTTCAGGGGATGGACCAATAAAATCCACGAGATCAACAAGAAGTATGAAAAGCCCCGGATTACGATGTCCCCCGGGGTGAAGTTGGCACTCCTGTTCCTCAGGATCTACCTGGTACTGCTGGTACTGCTCCTTGGCTATAAATTCTGGACGCTGTTGACCTGAAAAAAACGATAGTTATGCAGACGGTTCCCATGAATTCAAAACCCCAGAGATCCGACAGAAAATTCCTCCTGAGCGAACTTCTCGGGGCAAAGGTCTTCCTGCGCGGAAAAAAGATCGGGACACTTTCCGATCTGATGATCGTCGAAACGGGTAAACTTCCTGAAGTGCTGAATTTTGTCATTTCCCGGCCTTTTGGCGATCCTCCGCTGCTCATTCCGTGGGAGCGAATGGTAACCCTTGAACCACACCAGCTCATCATCGACAGTGACGATCTGAAAAAATTTGAAAGTTCACCTCCCGATGAAGCGATCCTGCTGCGGGATCACATCCTTGACAAAAAAGTGCTTGACACCGAAGATGCGGAAGTGGAGGTTGTTTATGATGTACGGCTTGTTGAACGAAATGGAAAGCTCTACGTCACCGAAGTGGACACGAGCAAATCCGCACGCCTTCGACGTCTTGGGTTGGGGTTCCTTTCCAGGGTTCTCGCACCGCGGGAGGATCCCAAAGACCGTGGTTCGATTTCATGGATATATATCCAGCCGCTCCCTTCGCATATCAGCAGTTTCAGAGGGGACGTGAAGCTCAAGATCCTCAAGGAGACCTTAGCCGAAATTCACCCGGTCGATCTTGCAGACATTCTTGAAGAAGCTCGATCATGACCAGCGCGTCATGGTCTTTTCTTCACTTGACAATGAGCATGCATCTGATACGTTAGAAGAGATCGAACCCCTGGTACAACGGGATATTATCTCCTCCCTGAGTAAGGAAAAAGTGGTCCATCTCATAAACGATATGACGCCGGGCCAGGCCGCTGACATTCTTGCGGTCCTGCCATCCTCTGAAGCCCAGATAATTCTTGAAGCACTGCATCCGGAATCAGCAAAAAAAATCCAGGCAATTATCAGCAAACAGGAAGAGAAGGTCCTCAACTACACAACCCAGAAAATCTTAAAATTTTCCCCCGATACAAGTGTCGAGTATGTTCAGAACGATTATCCCCGCCACGCCCGGGACAAGGATGTGATTATGTATATCTATGTGGTCGACAGAGAGGATTCCCTGCTCGGGGTCATTGACTTAAAAGAACTGCTGCAGGCAGATGACCGGGCGTTGCTGAAAGATATCATGGTCGAAAATGTGATCAGCCTCAACACCGAAAGCACCCTCAAAGAGGCATCGCAGAGTTTTGGCCGCTATGATTTCCGGGCGCTCCCGGTCATAGATGAAAAAAACCATCTTGTCGGGGTCATTCCCTATCGTGATGTGATGAATCTTACCCACCATTTCGTTGAATAAGGCCGTCGCCGTAATCCCTACAGTACTTCATTAAGGCACCTCATGAAGTGAATCTCACAGCAACATTTTCATTCCCTGCTGCTTTTAAGGATACTATGAACTCATACTCCCGGCTTATTTTCTGGTCGGCATGCATGATCTTGCCGGGCCTCACCCGCCTGTTTTCCGGCTGCACTTCCTCTCAACCGATACAATCGATCTACCCGACAGCGGCGGCAACTCCGGCGAATGGATTAACTCCCAAATCTACGGTATGAATTACCCTTATTTCTTCTTCCAGGTTCCGGTCTTTTCATCCTTTTCATACTGTTTTTTCACTGCTGCCCATGCGACCCGGTGGGTGACTTCTTCAAGTGATGAGTTGTCTCTCCTTTTTTTCGGGTCAGCATACTCGGCCCAGGCATGGTTGAACGCCTCAAGGTAAATCTCCTGTGCATGCTCAGGCAGGTGGTTCCGGACTGAGTCGGGCAGATCGTCGATCCGTTTGTAAGGCATGGTTTTCCTCTCAGGACCTCTCATAGGAAAAAGAACTATAAATAAAGATTTATTCCGACAAAGATACGGGAGGCTGGTGGAAATCACCTCTCAAAAAAAAAGCCTGCTTAAAAGAAAAAAAGATCTTGTGTCCGGTATATCCGGATTACTTCTTCACCGGCTTCCAGATCCCGATGGTGTTTCCTTCGGTATCCTGGATGATCGCATTCAGGCCGACATTGGGGATATCCATCTTTGGCACAACGATCTTCCCGCCCAGCTTTTCCACCTTCGCAAGCACCTTGTCGATATCCTCGACCATCACGTGATTGGTGATATTTTCCATCATCTGCCGTTTGTACAGCCCTCCCATATTGAGGGTTCCTTCCTGGGGTTCTCCCGTAATCACATCATGGTACTGCATCGTGGCAACCTTCGCCGGGTCCATCATGGTCCTGGTCGGTTCGATCTTCCATCCGAGGAGGGAGTGGTAGAAATGCTTTGCGCGGTCGACGTTGTTGGCCGGTATCTCGAAATAGGCAATATTTGGCATGACCTGTCATTATAGGAAAAAAAGGATATATCATTTTGGATAGCGGTAAATTTTTTGGTTTCCTCCGCCGATAAAACCGGATTTTTCCTGTCCGATTAAACAGGTAGGCGACACACGTAGCAAGACTACTTTTTTACCGTGAGCCTTTCTTTGTCCCGGTATGTTCCTTGCCCGCGGGAATGGTGCTCATAAAAATGCCGACAGGATCAGCCAGATACCAAACCCGATAAGGAGGAGCCCCCCGATCTTCTGGATGATCCCTGCATACCGCAGCACCCGCTCTTCGGGAATCGAGTTACGGATTACGGTAAGGATGACGAAGGGTGTAAGGACTCCGGCAGAGAACGCAGGGATCATGAAGAGCGGCGTAATCGTGGTGCTGATAAAGATAGTCTCGATCAGGATCAGGAACGGCGCTATGGCACACGGGGCAAACAGGATGGCAAAAAGCGATACCGAGAAGAAAAATTCCGGGAAGGGTAGGGAACCGGGATACCAGCCCCGATGCCCTCCGGTTCATCCGATCGGGGAGGGAGAAGAGACCCAGCTGGAGCAGCCCTGCAAAGATCGCGACAAGGCCGGCGGTTCCATAGATGAGCAGCCGTGAGTTGTCATCCGGCCTGAAGGCAATACCTGCACCGAGAATAAATACTGAAGCGAGCAGGTATGCACGTGACGATTCCGGCGCCGAAAATAAGAGGGTAATACCGACCGGCTTTGCCGGTCGCGGCCGGTCCCCCGGCTGCGGCGATGAGCACCACGAGGCTTCCGAGCAGGCAGGGTGAGAACCCGGTCATCAGGCCGAGGGTGAAGGCAAAGAAGACCGAGAGAACATTGTCCCCGTCAAAGACACTTTTCTTCCTGTCGGGAATGGGATATGCACCGGACTCGGCAAGCCGGATCTCGGCATCGAGACGCTCCGGCGTTATATTGTCATAGGTCAGGACTTTGTTGCGGTTGATGACGACCACAGGAATCTCCGTGACGCCATAGGACATGAGAAGCCTGACGCCAGACCGGTCGTCGATCTCAACGCTTTCGACCGCGACACGGTTCCCATAGTCTGAACGAATGGTATCAATGAGGAGATCGGTCTTCTCGCAGTTGATGCATCCCTGCTGGTGGAAATATTCCAGGATGACGAGACCGGAGACCGGCTGCGCGATGAGGAGTGCGAGCAGGAACAGGATGAGGAAGGCAAACAGACTTTTTTTTAGGGGGAAATATGACACGCAGTTTTCCTCAGAATCTTCTGCATTTCCCCGGTTCCTGAACTTCATGTCCTGCACCGATGATCTTTTTTGTGGACCTGAAAGGACTTTTCTCCCTTGCTGTCCCCGGAACGTACCATCTCTTCTCTCCGGATAATTATTCTTTATCGTTCCCTGACAAAAGACCTGTTCCTCCCCTCAGATAAGGTTATAAAAAGATTTTTTCAGATCCTGAAATGCCGGTAGGCTGCATAACACCCGATGATCAGAATTCCGAGGATAATGACGTAGAGCACAGGATCTCCTTCCGCTGAAAACCCAAAAAAGGTCGCTCCCGATTCTTCTTCCCCGGGCGGCAACCCGACTGCCGTTGAATACCGTTCCTCGATGCCCATGCTCCCGGTCATCTGGTAGGCAGCAAGCGCTGCGATGAGGACGACGATGAGGATCGCACCGAAGATGATGAGGCCTTTTCTTTTCTCAGATACGTTCATTTCCGGTCACTTTCGAGAATGTCAGGACGGATTCTTCCGATATACGCAACAATGAGCCCGGTGAGGAACGCCTCGATGACGGCCACGCCCATATTTATCGCGGCGATGAGGGAGAGCCCGGTGAGGATCTGGGCCGTGGTCTGGTTCACACCCTGTATTCCCGATAGAAGGATAATGGCGATCATCACGAGATTCCCCGCAAACAGCCCGGCAAACGTGGCGACCCCTGCCCGGGAGAAGAGATCCGCCGTGATCTTCTTCATCCCCCTGAACACCAGCCAGGCAACGAGGACTTCTGAGAAGTTAACAAGTACATTTGCCCCCACAAGCCCCCAGCCGCCGTGGCCGATCGCGGCAGAAAGGATGTTGGCAATGAGAACAACAAGCGTCCCGATGACCGGGCCGGTAAGAATCGCGATCAGGGGGGTAAGATTCAGATGAACCCCTCCCGCGATCGGGATCTGGACCTGGAAGACAGCAAACGCAGCAGCGGTCACAAACGCGGCAATCGTGATCATCTTCGGTTCAGGTTTGTACTTTGACCGCAGGAGAACCAGGGCAACACCGATAAAGCAGAGGGCAATAATCCACCATGCCAGGACCCAGAACAGGGAGAATGATCCGTCTTCGAGATGAATATGTGCCACGAAAGAACCTCACGGACAAAATCTGTTTTTTCCGGTTATGCTACCATTGAGGAGAACAGGCATAAAAATTTTTCCCGTATTTTGGGGTCTATCCAAATTTTCCCCCTCCCCCGGGATCTTCGCCCCCATTAATGCAGGGTCTGGTGAAGGAGCGAGACAAGGTGCTCCCGGGTAATCGGCCGCTCTGCTGAAACGATTCCCTGCTTTTCGCAGAACTCAAGCCACGTCCTGACTGTATCCGGCAGCCGCAGCCCGGCTTCCTCTATGAGAGCAGGGTTATAAAAGACCTCTTCCGGTCGTCCCTCGGCAAAGATTGAGCCGTTCTTCACGAGGCAGACCCGGTCAGCGATCCGGGCGGCGAGGTCGAGGTCATGCGTTGCAATGACGACGCTGATACCAAAGCGGTCTTTCAACCCGCGGATCAGGTCCTCTGTCATGGCACTATGGACAGGGTCCAGGTCAGAGGTTGGTTCGTCCAGCGCAATGATGCGGGGTTTCATCGCGAGGATCCCGGCGATGGAGACGAGCCGCTTCTGTCCCCCGCTCAGGTAATTGGGGAGTTTTGCAACGAGGGTTTCGGCTCCTACCTGCAGTGAGGGCTTCCATCGCGGCGGCACGGGCAGTCTCCGGCGACATCCCGAGGTTGAGCGGCCCGAACATGACATCGTCAAGTACTGTCGGGGCGAAGAGCTGGTCGTCGGAACGCTGGAAGACGATGCCCACGTCTTTCCAGAGATCGGTCCGCTCGCCGCGGGTAATCGAGCGGCCGCTCACCCAGATATCCCCCCGTGATGGCATCAGGAGACCATTCAGGTGTTCAATGAGGGTGGACTTGCCTGAACCATTGGGTCCGCAGAGGGCCACGATCTCGTTCTTCAGGACCGAGAAGCACATTTCGTGGATCCCCACGCTCCCGTCCGGATAGGTGTGGCTCGCGCAATCGACGTGAATCAGCTCTTTTTCCGGATCGACCGGAGGGCAGTGGAGAGAACCCGGATCCCTGCGGGTGATGGTCATGGCAGCAAACCTCCGGAATGAGGGATACCCCATTCGGCAATGACAATGGCAAGTGTGGCCAGTGCCAGGATACCGTACCCGGCGAACCCCGGGGACGGGATGGTGGTCCGGGCGCTGTATGACCCGGCCCCATGGTAGCCCCGGGCGACCATCGCCTTGTGCACACGTTCAGCCTGTTCAAACGACCTGATAAAGATAAGGCCGGCAACTTCTGCGAAGAGTTTTCCCTGTACCCGGATGGAATGGATAAGGCCCCCGCCCCGGGACCGGACTGCCTTGAGCAGGGAGCCGGTCATCGCGAGGGTCAGGAACAGGAAGCGGTAGGCCATCAGGAAGATCTGGTCGAGCGGTTCGGGAAAGAGCCGGTAGATCATCCCGGAGAAGTGCTCGTACCGGGTTGTCATGAGGAAAAAGAGAGAGAAACTTATGGATATCAGGGCTTTCAGGAGCAGGGTTACGAAGAGCAGGAGCCCGTTGTCGGTCAGGGTAAGGGTGAAACCGGGAAGAGGGACAGAGAAGAGTGCCGTGCCGGGCTCGGTCCACATCATTATCCCGACGAGGCTGAAGACAAAGATCACCGGCATCGTGTACCACTGGAAGAGCTTTTTATGGGCAGGCCGGCCATCCCGTACACCAGGAGGATAAGCCCGTAGAGGGCGGCGAGGATGACAAGGCTGCGGGTAAGGGTGATCATCAGGACGATGAGGATGAGCATGAAAAATTTTGTCCACGGGCTTACCCGGGAGAAGAAAGAGTCCTGCCGTTCGGCATACGAGGTAATGAGATCGAGGTCCGGGATATGTTCGGAGATCATCGCGCCGGCCATGATCAGGGAGTCTCCCGGGTCGCGGACTGTGCCCGGCTGGTCCTCATCCCGGCCATGCTATCAGGATGCCGGCATCCCTCATCATGGGTAATCTTCCCGCAGATACCCTGGTGCGGGTGTCCCATTGCCCGGCACATCGTGTCGATCGCCGAGCGGGTAACAAGGCTTTCGAACCGGGAGACTTCCTGGCAGGCCTGTTCGTCGGTGAGACCGTGCCGGACAAGGATAAGGCTGAGAATACGGTGGCGCTTGATCAGGAATTTTACGTGCCGTATACCTGCGTCCGTGAGGACGACGCCATGATAGGGCACGTAGGAAAGGTAGCCGGTCTCTGCAATCTCGGCGATTGTCTTTGTTATGGTTGAGGGATCCACACGGAATCGCGACGCGATATCGTTGGTCTTCACGGTCCCGCTCTGCTCGAAGATGAATTTAAGGTATTCCACTTTTCGCGGCGAGAGTTCGAGGCCGTCCGTTATCTCCATAGTTATCTCATAGCAGGGGAATCATAAAAAAGTTTGGCCAGATGCCAAATTTTGACAAGGGTTTTTCAGCGGTTCCGGCAGCCCGTTTACTTCTCGCTGCGACACATTTCTACCAGTCTGCTCATCGTGTTGAAATTTCTCATAGTCGAAGAAACGCCGAGCTTCTTCTCCAGAAAAGCAGCGGTGAGCCTGCTCCTGCCATAGGGGCCCGGAATGTACAGGGAGGCGGCGTCAGTGTTTTTGGTGAAAGCAAGTTTTTCTTCGCCATAATCCTGAGCCGAGAGGTCCTTTACTTTTTCCGGGGCAGGTAGGTGCGCAAACATTACAAAAAAGACCCGTGACCTGTCATATCCCTGTTGAAAGGGGTTCTCTTCGAGCACCTTTTGCAGTTGGGCTCCTGTCCTTACCACAACTGCAAGATCCGGCCCGATATGCTTCTGAATCAGGTCGTGCACGGTTTTTACGACCTCATGAGCTGAAAGCCCGGTGTCCACCAGTGCGTTACCACTGGTGATGTAGGTACGCACATTATCAAAACCTGCCCCGGTGAGCACTTCCCGGAGCCGCACCATCGCTACTTTGTTTTTGCCGCCTGGCGTTACCCCCCGCAGGAGGATAATATATGTTTTCATAGTGTGTCCCGCTGGCAATTCAAGCGTTTTTCATCCCGGTAAATCAGCCCGGGGATGAACGAAGCGACCACCCTGATCCATCATGGTTCCGCCCGGTTCGATCTTTCCTTTGCGGAAGAGGGGCAAAAATACTCTGGCGATCTACCGTGCCGGACGGGATCGCGAACTATGTACTATCGGGTATGGTTATCTGATATTGCAGGGAGATGGGAAAAAAGTAGTGTCTATTCATTTTTTAAAGAATTTTTTTGCTCTGTAGAAATTATGCTCTTCAGAAAACTAAAAGAGGGGACCGGTATCGGATAGCGAGGGGCCACGGGCGCTCACCGCCTCGTCGGGGCTCGCCCCGTAGAGCATGGCTGTGGATCGTACTTCGGCAGCGTAAAAGAAAAATCCAACCGCTTATGGGGTCAAGGGGGCTTACCCCTTTGGGGGAGAGAGGGGGTCACCCTCGCAATTTCCACGTCAGATCAAAAAACCAAGAAGGGATTTCTCCAGAGCCGATTTTTTAACTCTTTGTCCGGGCCTGCGTTTAATTTTGTTCAGCCAGTTCTTTCAAATTCCGGTTCATCAGGTTGAAGCCATCAGTCGTGTTCGTATCAAGCATTTTTTTAAAGAACGGGACAAGAATTCCGGTAAATTTTTCCGCTTGCCGGAATGTTGTTGTGCCGTTTCCTTTGTCTATAAGTTCAAATGAATGTTCTCCGTCAAATAGTCCGGGAACTACCAGGTGTCCGAGCCAGCGAAGCTCTTTGTTTTTTTCAAAAATAAGAACCTCCGGTCTGATAGTCATTCCTCTGGCTCCGGGTGGCTCAAGTCGTGCAGTAATGGTACTTCCCGCTGCAACAGTTCCGCTGATGGAAGGGATGAACGGGTTCCAGGTTCTGTAGTTGTCAAAGTCAGTGAGTATCGCCCAGACTTTTTCCGGCGTTGCATGGATGAGAATTTCTGTTTTTATCTCTTCTGGCATACCGGATATGGGTAAGGATTGAATTAAAAAATGTCGCCCGGTATTTTTTTGGTCACGTCCAAAAAGGTCGTCTCTGAAAGTGGGTTTAAGGTCACCCGGCGCACAATCATTACCTGAGAGGGTGAGGCATGGGAGTCTTCCGGTACGAGAAAAGGTATGCGGCCCCGACAAAGGAGCAACGGGAACGATATATGAAAGGGGAAACCGAGGAATATCATTTCGGGCCGGAGGGACAGATCGTGCTCATTCTCTATCCCGAAGCAGCATACCTGAAAGACGACATCGATGATGTCCGGATCCTTTTCACCGGCTACAAGGATAAAGAGAAGGTGCAGGATGAGGTGAGGAGGCTGGTGGAGTACCACAGCAGAAAAGACGACCGCACAGGATCATTTACGAGCGGAAATAATATCTGACAGCATCACCATTCAATCGTGAATGTTAATCGTGGCTCACAAAGGGTCTGAAACGATACGAAAAACCAGTGTCGGGAAATGCAGGGAGTTTTCCGGCATCATACATATTTCAGGCAGATTCCGACGGGAGAATTTATAGTATATCACTTAAAAAGAACTGCTTTAAAAAACTGCTGAGGTGCAAGCTATGAAAAAATCTGTACTCCTCCTGGTATTCATCATCCTGCTCTCCTTATTTGCGGGTTGTATCTATGTCAACCCCCTGGTACAGGCCGGAGAAAATAATGTATCAGAAGGGCAGACTACCGCTCTCCAGGTCTGCCAGATCACATGCGAAAATCACATCAGGTATCTGCCACTGGGGTGTATTTGTCCGGAAACCCCGACACCAGTACCGGCAAATGGCACTGCAGGTTCTGCGGATAAATAAAAACTTTTTTGAGCCCTTCAACCCTTGTACCCGATTTCCAGCACCGCAGAAACGGATCCCTGCCCCACCTTTCACTGATCCATTCAGGTGGAAAGTTGAAACTGTCAGTCAGGTTATTCTTAAATCTTCGCTGCACTATCCCCATCCTTAAGGCTGAAATAAAAAATACAAAACGACTGGTTCTCCACAGGAAATAAGTCGGTCAAAGCGCCGCTTCACGTCTGACAACGCCCATTTTTGCATGGGTTAATTTCCCGTGGAAATTCTTGCATTCCGGCGTCTGAGAAAAAATAATACCGCAAAGATGCATCGTCTTTTTAAAAAAATCACAGATATACTTCTTTAAAGATTACCACTTCTGTAGAATAGCTGTTCTCCGGCAGCAGTTCCAAGATTCATATATTCAATATTATTTCTGATAGAGTAGGTTTCGGCTGCCTGAAGAATCCGGAGATAGTTCGTTTCCGTAGAATTAATTTGAGCACAGTATACTGCGGTCTGGGGAACTGGCCTCAATTTTATGGGTTTTCTAAAATCTGTAACCTGTCCGGTAAGGATCCGGTTTTCCTTGTAACAGGTGCATCCCTTAAATAGAGCAAACGATCCGTCCGCGTCGAAGGTTATTAAGGGTACACCCTGTGAAATGAGGGAGACAGGCCCTAATATGATGGTTTTTCTCGAGTCTGTTGTCTGTCCGGTAAGGATGTAGTCTCCCTTATGATAGGTGCATCCCCCAAAAACAGTAAACGTTCCGTCGCTGGAGAAAGTTATCGTGGGCTCCTCTTCTGAAATAACGGACAATGTTTCATTATTTTTCATTCCTGTCTTCAAAAGCCATGGTCCTACCAGGGCGGGATCTGTCAGGGAAGGTGTGGTAGTGGTGAAATTTATGAGAGGTCCGGGTAAGCGGACCAGGGTAACTGCCGTCGGTACTGGTGCCTTTGTAGTACAGCCTGCTGCAAGTAACCCCAGGAGCAGAACCGTACAAACAAAAAACAGTAAGGACTTCATCTCTTTCAGTATTTCTATTGGTAAATAATAAAAGGGAATACTTTGCACTCCCCGTCCACGGGTTACATCACTTTTTTTTTTGCTGCTGCACCAGGGCGGATCAAAATATACCCGGAATAACACCCGGTCAGTTGTCAGATTTTTTCAGGCACCAGTAAGTTACCCGGGCCTCCTGTTTTTTTAAGACCCATTTTCATGATCCACGGTCAGGAGGATAGTGAAAATGTCAGGAAGTCATGTACGAATCTCATGGTATGCATCTGCTGGCGATCTCAGGTCGTCAGAATGATATACTCACGTGAACAGAAGCACAACGGGCATAAGAATTAATAGAGTACCAGTCCAATTGCCATACGTTCAAGAGGAAGGAAAAAACATGAGCGAGGAAGAAGAAAAAAAACGCGAGACGTTATGGTGGATAGTTTTAATCATACTACTGGTGCTGGTAATAGTCGGGGGAGCATATTTACGGTGGCAATTCTGGACGGGATAGTGAAATATCCCGATAGTTTTATGAATCTTTATCAAAACGTTTAATTCATTCACCATGACCGTAATCGTATCAGGAAACTACGGGTGACCTCGTACTTCTCTTACCTCCTGTATCGGGTTTTTTTCTTCTTCTTAATCGGCGTTTAAAAGTCGTCTTCAGGTATCAGGAAAGGGGGAGGGTTGCATAATGTTTCAAAATTGGTGTCAAAATCTGTTTTTCGGGAATGATTTTATGTATTTTCTCTTCGATAAGTCATCAGAGCGATGACTCCACACTATCATTCTGCGCCCCAACTCCAAAAGGACGAGCTCTCCAATGCCTGAAGGAACCTGGAAACACCAATAATGGGCGGAACCTTATCCGCCCACTCCTTCTAACGACGTTCCATAAATTTTCATTTGATCGATCTGCCGGCACATAATGAAATATCGATGGTCGTGCCGTTTTTGAGTATGCCCCGATCTCCCTGATCGCGTCCCTCCGGAAATTTGAACTTCTCCATCCTGATAAAATTATTAAGAACCAGAAAAAGTTCAGGACCGCGGCAGAAAGTCAGGACGAATCCATCCTTCACGAATCCCTCTGGATCCACAAAGACGGCCACCCGGTCACTATCGAGAGCAACGCGATCAAATTGTATGACAGCAGCGGTTCGTTCTCGGGCTTTATCGGGATCGATCGGAAACGATTGATAACTATTTGTTTTGAAGACAGGAAGCCGTTAATCCGGTCTTGAATACCAGCGTATGCCGTACTGGTCTTTTTTTTCGACCAGTGTCCTGTTTTTTACGCATTTTTTTACGTAACTCCTGAACATCGCCATATGAATATCCCCGATATCCGGGTTAACGGCATATAAGCTGAATTTTCCCCTGAATTTTTTAAGATATCCCTCCAGCTGCTTTTCCAGTCTCTGCTCCAGCGTATCTGTTACCGGTGTTGTCCGCCTTCGGTTATTAACCGGCGTTCCGGAGCCGCGTGTATCATGTGAACTCCTGGTTTTCTTCTCTTCTTCCCAGATATTTCCGCATCTTTTACAATGAAGGGTATGCAGGAGACAATATACATTCTCGCTTGCACAGACCGGACATTTTCCTTGCGTCACCATTCATCGCCTCATCTGCAGGTAAGAGACTGGCTCTTGATTAATATAGGGGTACATGGAAATGCGTTGCCTGATATTAATAATATCTCATTTTACTTCTTTACTAAATCAGCCGGAAAAATGGAAAATACATTGCCTGTTTTGCATCCGGGACATCCCGTATCTGCACCTTCCTGATCGGCAAAGGTGGAATTCTCAATAAAGGGAGAAAAGAGCTATTGAATACCGCTGAATTCCACTACCTTTTACCGGAGCGTTATGACCAGGGAGAGAACCGAAAACAAAAGAAGGGCCGGGCAGGGTGTTTCTTGTCCTTTATGCGGCTGCACGGATGTACACTACCGGATAGAAACAGACACGTATGGGTGCGGGTGCTGTGACTACACCTGGTATACCATCGAACACTGTACCAGTCATCGATAGCCGTGTCGACCATTTTTCCCGCGGGAGTTTCACTTTACGCGACCCCGATCTCCGGAAGTAGTTTTCCGATACATTCGGAACAAAAAAGAAGGGAAGATCAGAACCCGGCCGGCAGGGGGGTCACCTCAGTATAGGCTATGAAGAGGAACGCTGCAAGCAGGACCACGAGGAGCAGCGGGATCAGGATGGCAACGATACCGGCTCCCAGCGCCCTCCCGGTTGAGATCTCCTGGAGTTCGCGGACACCCAGGACGGAAAGGACCAGAGACCAGATCCATGCAAGTATCCCGAGCAGGGGGATCCACCCCAGGAGGAGGGCGGGAGTATTCCCGAATGCAAGTGCCTTGAGGGTTTCCCGGTAGCCGTTCCTGCCGCCGAACACGTACACCCAGAGATGCAGCCAGGCCGCCCCGATAAACAGGAAGATCAGGGCAGCGACGATCATCATGACCGCAAAAATAATGATCCAGACCCCCTTCAGCGTCCCGAGACCCAACATTGCAAAAATGCCGCTAAACCACGTCGATGGGAGTAAAACCAGCATTATGGGGACGGAAAGAACCGTGTTGATCAGCACAAGGATCAGGAAATACACGAGGGCGTCCCCGTAGTCGGTGTCCTTCACCTTCCGGAAGGTTTCTACCGGTGAGAGGATGAACCCCTTCATCAGTTCCAGATATTCCATACGACACTGTGTCGCCCGGCCGGGATTTAAAGATATTTCATGAAATAAATCAAGGGTAATGTACAAATCAAGCCCCTGAATTTTTATCTTTTTCCGACGGGGTTTTTAAAAAAAAATCAGGTGACTAAAACTAAAAATGAAAAAGTTACGATGATTTTCAGGCATTCTTTTTCGTCCTTGATGGCTCCTGCATTCAGGTCTGTCGCAATTTTGGGGGTCGCCCCTGCGGCGGTCGTGGAGGCTTTGCCGGAGCCCCCGGGCGCGTGATAACGAACGAACAGAGTATCATTTTCACAAGATTTTATGAAAAAATCAGGGGCTAAAATAACACTTCACCCTAAATCGCCAAGGGTTGACGCGAAGAAGGTCCAGGCTTGACCTGGTGTCCTGCCAGGCATGCGACATTTGTTCAGAGACGTGCATGTGGGGGCTCACCGTGAACGCGAGCGACATGCAGCCATTGCCCGACGAGGGATGGGTAAGGACAGGATGATTGTGGTATTTTTTTCTTATTAGTCTGCATTATTCTACCCTCCGGATGCCCTTTTCAGACCCCCTCGGAAAAAATGACCCTCACATTCGCATTCCGGCAGCGTTTCTCGGAGTCCGTATGGGGTAAATCAGGTGGCTGAATTCAGCTCAATTAAAAGTGCTTTGAAAGCCCCCGGGTGAGGTGCAAATCTGCCGTATTTCGGTAAACAGAGCGATAATCGGGCATATCCTCCACACGAACTGAAAATAACCGTTTAACGGGGTTTTTCAAATGGCAGGTGAAAATTGTGGCGGGAATCGGAGCCCGTATAGGGTTTATTTCTCTCATTTTGAGCATGAGTGATAAAAAAAGGAGTATCTTTAGTTTTGCATACCCGGGAAAGGCGACTGAAAGGTTTCTCAATCCCTTCTTTGTTCAGAGATATTAATCCGCCATTCCCGTACACCCGTATCATCGATCTCCCTCTTTTCTCAGCTGTAATTCGATCTGGTCCTGGCGTTTAATCGTCTCGACAAGCGCCGAGAAGACCGCTGCTTCGAGCGGATCATCACAGGCAATGAACGCTTCGCTCGAATGCATCTTTGTGAGCTCCACCAGTTTTTCACCGTACTTCTGATCTTCCCGTTTCAGTGCCCGGGATGAGCGGGCCCAGCGTTCAGCGATACGTGTCACTCCCTGACGGACGCTCTCAAAACTCCTTCCCATTACGACACCTCCAGGGTCCGCTGGGCATACGGGAGAGTTCCGCTGGTACGATATGAGCGTGAGCTGCGATGCAGTGGAGTCCCGGTTATGTCGTCTGCGGGTGCAATCTCGATGATATGGTCAGCCTGTCGCATCAGCACGGAGAATGAACGGTCGACAGACGGGGTGTACAGGATCACGAGCGATTCCCGGCTGATATCTTTGAGCATTCCCGCAATCTGCGGCAGCATCTCTTCTGCGCCTTCAAAGAGTGTTGGATCGTGTTCAACAAGCACGACCGTATGACTCACCTCTTTTAGTATGGTAAAGAGCTGGTGGGCCGTGAATGCCCTGCGGATCTCAAAGTTTTTGGATGAACGGTTGATCGAAGAGAGGAGGCGTGAGTAATTGCCGCTCACGTACAGGAAGAGGAACCGCTGGAGATCCGTGTTGCTGTTGAGAGCGGTGACCATCACATTCCCGGGTGCGATCACCGCGTTACAGGTGCATGGATGGAGTGTCATCCCTTTGCGGAGTTCGATCAGCATAGCACCGGATCACTCCCTCATTTTAGTGAGATAAGGCTCAGGGATAAGCGGTGTGAAAGTGGTATGTTGAAAAAAAATGAGTTGGCGCAGAGGATTGGTCCGCGGTGTCCTTTTCAGGCAATTTCAGCACATATCAAAGAACATTCGTGGATGAAATTACCCCGGGTACCATCCTCGAAATGGTTAACGCCGCACTGTCCCGGGGTCTCACTTCGATAGTCACGCCCGTTCCCGCGGAAACCGGTTTTACCCGGAACGAGATATCGGCCTCATCATCGGAATGGATTACCGAGACCGGGTAGCCCCCCGATGTGGTGGTAAACGTGCTGGTCGACTCGCTCGTGCCCCGCGTGAGGGTTACCGGGGTTCTTCCCGTGGCAGAGAAGACAATTTCCATGCCGGTCAGGTCGAGAGCTGGTGCATTCGCCGGCAGGCCAATGGAAAACATGAATGTATCAATTCCCTGTGACGGATCGGAAGACAATCCATAGACATTACCGGTCAGCTGAATGGTCCTGCCGGATTGATCCGATGGTACGGTGAGCACGGGTACCGGAGATGTTGTTGCTGAATGTAATGGGGTAACGGGGATTGTCCCTTCCGATCCCCCGGGGGTCATGGTACAACCCATTATCACGATACATAAAACCAGTACCAGCGATACGCAGACGGTTTTAATGGACAGAGTCAATCCGGGCATTTTGCGACACCCTCTTGCACTAGTCCATTATTTTCAACCTTTGAAAGGCCAGATAGAACCTGATGGAATCCTGCCATAGAACTCTTTTCTCCAATCCGGAAATAGTTCCGGTAATTTCTGTAAGATCCAGAGCAAATTAATGCTGTTGAAAGTTTATTTATACCTTTATCATTCTTAATACTTTCAATTTGTAAAAAACCCTTCAATACTGTTCAGAATAAAAAAAGGAATTATTTTATATAATAAATAATCTTTAGTCGGCCCCGGCTGCTTTTGAGAGTTGCAGGATATAAAAATAATCAGGCTTCCTTTACCTAAAAGAAGAACCCCCGGACACTTCATTGAGCGTTATTTTAAGTGAACTCATCACAGTACTATTTTTTATCACGTTTCCCCACCAGAGAAAATACCATGAAGTGTAAAAAATGCGGTGCCTGTTGCCGGGTGATTGTACTCGAACATACCAACCCTGCGAAAATAAACTTAGAGTATTATCATGCACGGGGGTGGACATATGACCCGGAAACCGACCTGGTCTGGATTCCTTCTCTCTGCCCGCATCTTCTCGATGATAATACCTGCAATATTTACGAAAACCGGCCTCAGCAGTGCAGGTTATATCCCTACGGGACACCGGAGTTAGTGGTCCCACCGGGTTGTGCATATGAAAAATAAATTCACGGTGGGATCGGGAACTGGTTTATCTGGATTACCCTGGTAAACTCTCCGGTTATCAGAAATTATCTTTATGCACAAGAGGTTTCATATTCTTCGCATTTTGCTGGCTGATTCACCCTGCACTATACCTACGCCAAAAAAAAGCCGGTTCCGGAGCGGATATCTCACCGCAACAGACCCATGACGAATATACCCACTCCCCCAAGGAGGAACATCGCTCCAAGAACTGTTCCTAAAGCACCAACAGCTGAAATAAGTACTATTCCAACAATCGCACCCAAAGCACCGGCAATAAGAAATCCTGTATTGACCATTTGTTATCCGTTAACACGATCCATGTTCATGCAATTAAACATGTCGGATGTGAAATTCATGGTATGCGTTTCTCCGGCACATAACGACAGGCAAGACACCCATCCGCTTCCGGTTGAAAAAAAAAGAATCCATCCACCAAAAAGGCCTGGTCACCAGCCGTAGGAGTAGGTTACCTGCATAACCACGAGGGTAAACAGGAAGAAGATGCCGGCAGCCAGCCATTTCCTTCTGCCGGTATGTTCGGCGTAGAGGAACATAATGTATCCGATAGCAATAGCAGCGATGAGCCGGGAGAGCATCAGGGGAGTTTTTCCAAATCCGAGGAGAAGGTACGGGAGGATGACCGGGATGACAGCGAGGATGTCACAGGAGGCGATGGCGATCAGGGTATTGCGGTCTTCGCCGGTTAAATGATACTTCAGCGGGGCATCCGGAGCTTCATCAATGATGCGGTCAACGATCTTTTCCTTCTCTGCATCCGGGAGATAGTCAACAGAGGAGTCCCCGAGCGAGTCCAGGATCCTGTCCCTCAATTCACGGTTGTTCCTGTCCTTTTTGAGCTCGCCGATGATCTTCTCCAGGTCTGCCTTATCCGTCAGGCCACCGTAAATCACCGTAGTACCATCGATAATCCCCCAGGTGATATTCACCCCAAAGGTGAGTACCAGGAGGACCACCGTGAGATATACCCTGCCATATCCGAGATTGCTGGCCAGTAAAATTTCACTGTATCCCCCAATTATACCACAGACGACAGCGACCATGAGGAACCCATAAAACCACTCGCCGAGCATATCTCCAAGAGACATGTATTTCCTCTGGAATCCCGTTATCGGATTTGATACCATGACACAGTGTCATTCATCGGGGTATATAATATCTATCCCTCCCCGTTGTGCCTGTACAACTTCTTTTAGATGCTTTCGCAGCCGGAATAACAGAGGAAGAACTCATTTAAGGGATAAAAAGATTCAAAATCGATTTCACTTGTTTTTTAGAACAAGAAACAAGTTCGGGCAGCCCCTGAACATATCCTGACTGCAGCTTTCAGCATTTCTGATAGAGTGAATTATCTCGGAAAAAAAGGGTTTTTTGCGGTTTAACCTTCAACTATTTTTAAAAAAATATCATGAAGGGTTGAACATGAAAGGCCAGCACGGCTGATGTTGAATTATATAACTGTTATCTGATATACCAAACCGGATTAAAAGCGAAAGTTATTTTTCATACCACAAAGATTTAATAATATAAATACTGGTGATGATTCGATGAAAAAAACAACACTTATATTCCTCTTACTGGTAGTCATCTCAACTATGCTGATTGCCGGATGTACAAAGGTTCAAACACTGCCTGCACCAACGTCAACTCCGGCGGTAACTGCAGTACAGACATACGTCCAGAACCAACAGGGAGTCGCGATCATCAAGACCGTCAACGTTACGGCCAGCCCGACTGCTACAGTTCAGCCTAACAAGACCATTGAGGTCAAGACTGCCCAGGTAGTTGTGGTCAAGTAACCAAAAAGTTGCAATCCTGACTAAAAAAAGTCGGATTGTAACCTCAATTTTTTTAACTGAAAACGAGGTTTTTACGAACCTTTTTTTTAGTTTTACTGCTCAAAATGTGAGTCGCAGGCCTTGAACTTAAAAAGTCAGCTATGGCCGAGGCGATGGGCTCTGACTTTGTCTCCCCGGAAGATATAAGTTTATAAAGATAAAAAGGGGGCTATGAATGGTCGATCCCCATAACCGGTACACATGAAATGAAAACGTTTTCCCCTTAACCGTGACTGTCGTTTAATTGAACGCCAACAGACTCAGCGCCGAATAAATAATTATGCATGACTACAAGGACTATTACGAAACCCTGGGCGTCAAACGGGACGTTTCGCCGGATGACCTGAAGAAAGCATTCCGGCAACTGGCAAGAAAATATCATCCGGACCTCAACAAGGGGAGCAAAGAGTCAGAGGAGAAGTTCAAGGAAATTAATGAGGCCTACCAGGTGCTCAGCGATCCTCAGAAAAAGCTGAGTACGACAATGCTGGTCCTGCCGGGTTCAGGCCGGGGATACTTCCGGGTACAAACCGCCCAGCTACGACGACCTGTTCAGGGACTTCGGGTTAGGGGACATCTTCGAGGCATTCTATGCCGGTCCCGGCAGGGCACAAAGCACGGCCGCTGCTGACCTCTGGTACGAGATCGGGATCTCCCTTACCGACGCATTCTCGGGTATAACAAACACCATTGAGGTTCCCCATGTGTATGACTGCGGCACATGCCATGGTTCAGGTGCACAACCGGGATTTATCCATACCTGTACCACATGCGGAGGGAGCGGGGAGCTTACGTATATCCGGCGGAACGGATACCAGGAGATGATTACTATCAGCCAGTGCCCTGAGTGTGGTGGGCGGGGAACGATCATCGAAAAACCCTGTGGGACCTGCCAGGGCAAAGGGACAATCCGGAGGATGAGAAGCATTGAGGTTTCCATTCCTGCCGGGGTAGAAGATGGCCAGTTCTTACGGATTGCGGGTGAGGGAGAGCCTGGCAGGGATTATAGCCCGCCGGGCGATTTGTATGCCGTTGTCCACATAAAAAAACATCCAATCTTTGGACGGGAGGGAGCGGACCTGTACAGTACCACGGTTATCGGGAGTGAAACCGCCCTCGCCGGCGGAGAGATCACCATTCCCACCATAAGCGGCAGTGCGACACTCAGAATCCCCCGTGGGACGCAAAGCCATACCCTTTTTCGTCTCAAAGAACAGGGAATGCCCATCCTGAATTCCGGAAAGCGGGGGGACCTTCTCACCGAGGTTATTGTAAAGACTTCCGAAGAGTCGCCAAAAAAACCGGGGGGATGGAGTGGGGAAGCACTTGTTGCTCTCCTGGCATTCATTATTGCATCGGCATATTTCCTCCAGCGATTTCAGCACTATGGCGTATCAACACCGGATGATCTGTTGATTTCCCTGGTAGTATTCCTGGTTTGTTATGCAACCGGCTGGATTCTGTTGAACGTATACCGACGAAGTATGGGTAAAGCAGGATAATCGAGTGCAGATATGCATATCCTCACGGTCCGGCCACGGATGATGACCGCCGGCTCGCCTCTTTTACGATGGTGAAGAGCTGGTGTAGCCGTGAATGCCCTGCACGCCTCAAAGTTTTAAGATGAACGGTTGATTGAAAGGCAGCGTACGTAATTGTCGCTCACGTACAGGAAGGAAACGCCGGGGATCCACGTTGTGTTTACGTGCGAAAGACCATCACCTTCCCGGGTGCGATTACCGCGTTTCAGGGAGCATGGGAGGGAGTGCAAGGCCGTTGCAGAGTTCAATCAACCTGCACCGGATCACTCCCGTTCTTTAGTGAGATACGACTCAGGGTCTGCGAAAGGATCACGGGAATTTTTGTCCACCTGATTTCATTCTCATTTAAAGATCTTCTCTTTCTCTCTCATTGCAGTCAGGACAAGCTCCCTGATTTCCGGTGGCAGGTGTTCATGTTGCCATGTTCTTTCTGCATCCGTTGATATACCTGCATTTTTTACGGCCTTCAGGGCATACAACGCAGCTCCCGCTGAATGGTCAGCCATATGGGCAGTTGCAACTGCATGACCGACAGAACGAGCTACTGCAGTTGCAGTCGGGTCTGGAGCTTCTCTTGCCACAGCATGTGCGGCTGCTGAAGCTTTCATCGCATCCCCGACTGAAGCATTTCCCCGTGTCCATTCTTCAGCGATTACCAGAGCATTTTTCAGTCGTTCATCGGTTTTTTCACCGAAGAGATGCACGACATGCTCCGCACAGGCGCAAGCCCAGGAGATTAACTGATAGTGCTGTTCCTTTTTCAGAGGTCCGCCCCGGTGTTCTGCGACAAATCTTCTGTCCCGCATTTTTGCCGTTCTCCGCACTGGTTCGTTCCGGTATGTCCTCTTTTGGTAATGACCGAGAATTTTCAGATATCCGTTGTCTTTTGTCTGTTTTCAGAGTCTCAGGTCTTATTTTTCAGTTCAATACCTACGAAATAGATGGGGACAAAAAGATAGACCAGATGACTATACTCAAAGCTGAAGAGTGCGAGGATGATTGCGATGAGTGACAGGACCGGGAAGATCAGGACCCTGTTCCGGTGTGTTGCGATAAACAATTCATCGGACTGCGTTGAACCAAGCACCGTATCGTTGGAGGTGTAGAGCCACATACCGTAGGTTATGAGGCCGATCAGGAGCAGGTTCAGTTCAAAAATTACTGCAACCTGGGGGTAGGTGGGAAAGTTCCCTATAAAATCTGTCGAAAACGGTAACAGTGCCACGAACATAAGTGAACTGATCGTCAGCACAATGAGCCTCCGGTCAATATATTTTATATGATGATAGCGCTCATGCTGCGACCACCAGAATATCGCCAGCAGAATAAATGAAAGGAAGTAAGCTCCCAGTTCGGATATGTTATTGATGATCGACGCATCCAGAGTGGCAGCAGATATTCCTGCGGCAGACTTTGGTACTTCAAGGGTCGTCACTAAAATTGTCATTGCAATGGCAAAGACGCCATCAGACAGGGTTTCTACCCGTGATTTTGTGAAAATTTTATATGTTTTCAGTAAATCCTCGTGCTCCATAAAAAATCCCGTTACTGCACATTAAACAAAAGAACGTATTAAGGATTCTGCTAAACTTCCAAAAAAATGTATCAGGAACTGGTCTTCTCAGTTCCTGCACGAGATGAATTACGTTACTTTGCCTTTTTGCCAGTTATCCGGATATATCCGACCCTCTTTCACAAAAAGCAACCGGGACCTTTTTTTTGATGGGAAAATCCCGCTCCATTTCTCTAATCTTTTCCAAGGTTATTGATTTCCCCTAAAAGGAATCCTGTCCCAGGAAAACCCGGGTAACCTCTCTCATCTCCCGGATCGGATCTTCCCTTCTCCGGAGGAGACGTTTATATCTACGTTTTTGTTGCCCGCTGAATCCCCGTGGATCTGTTATATCCCGGCAATAAAAAAAGAGAGATTTATAGACTAGAAATGGGGGATCAGGGCGGATATTGCTGCCATGAACGCTACGATGACTGCAGACCCCAGTCCTATGAGAATGATGTAGAGCACAAACGGGATTACTACAACAAGAACAGCGTTCCCGGTCTCCATCTCATGATTTTCCCTGATGCCTATAACAAGGAGCACCAGTGACCAGATACACCCGATGACCGAGACAAAGGGGATCCAGCCGAGGAGCAGGGCAGGGGTTGCTGCGTACATCGTCGTCTTGACGGTCTGCACGACACCTTTTTCCCCACCCATGAGCAGGACGAACACGTGGGTTTTCAGCCCGAGAATAAATATCCCGAATAAGAGTGCGAGAAACACGAGATAGACAAAGAACACGTTCAGGCTGACGATGAAATTGGAGAAATTCACGATAGCCCCCGACGTAACACTCCCGATGATCGGGATTGTCGACGTTGAACTGACCATGGTCATGAACGATGAATAGCCCACGCTCACGACAACAATTCCGAACAGCACCGAAAAGATCACAAGAAGGGCCACAAAATACTGGTAGGCTGCCGCAAGAGATTTCCCTCTCGTTTTTCCAAAAGTCGCCGAAGGGGCCATAAGGAACCCCTTCATTTCGTTCATCAGGTTGTCAAACATAATCCTTTGATAACGACAAGAAAGTATATAAACTATGGTGTAACTTTCGAAAGTTTGCAAACAAACTGCCGGGCCCGGCCCCGTCGATACATCTCAGCAGGATCCTTTCCTGTCAGTTCTGTTACGGGTATCAGCGTTCCTGCTGACTTCTGATCTGGTGAGCACTATAAAGGTGAACAGGGTGAGCGGATTTTTCCTCTCTGTCGCTTCACCAGTCCTTAAAGGAGAGTTCCCGGTTCTTCCACCTGCCGGGTGATCCAGGACCTGACGTTCCCGGTCAGGACAAGGAAATATACGGGGTAAGGTATTATTTCCGGATCGACAGTAAATCTTCAATCGTGTCCTGCATAAAGGTATACGAGTCAGAAACGCCCTGGTTATAAAATTCCGGTGCCAGTTCTTCCTGGATGAAATCCAGCATCAGGCCTGCACGTAAATCACCAATCTCTTCGTTCCGTTCGTTTAAAAAATAATTCTTTATTGCCGTGATCATCTCGTCCCGTTTTTCTCTGGTTATTTTGATCGTATTTTCATTTCTCATACACTACATCCCTTGTACCAAAAATAATACACAATTGATCGTTCCTTTGTTAAAGAAGATACACAAACAAACGAGCCGGTTCTCAGGCTGTTCAGACAGATGGAAAAACCTGCCGGAAAAGTGAATGAATGATCTGTTCATGCTCATCTATGCTGCATGCGACGACAGATGGTCTGGATTTTTTTACTCTAAAAAAATCCGGGTATCCTTCTTTTTTTCAGGATTTCTCCCTGGATTCCCACGCCTGCGGTTCAGTAATCTCTGAAGATTTCTCTCTGCTCTTCCTTCACCGGCAGCGATAACTTTTCTGAGATTTTTACCTGCCAGGTATTCGCCCTTTGGCAGATTTACTTTTGTTCGTTGTACTATTGGCATTAATGCCATGATTTGAAATCTACGTTTTCAACAATAAAATTATCTGATAACCCTGTTTTTGCCGATCCCCTTTTGTGCGGTCTTCAAGGAGTCTCCCTTCGGGGTTAACGGTAAAATACTTTTTGGCCGGACCTTGCGTTTTCCGGAACCAGAGGCAGGAGTACCCGGCCGCCGGTTTTAATTACGTCCCGGAAGAGATCTTCTGCAGGCAATGACACATGCTCCCCGCATCACTGACGAATCCGTGCTCACCCGCTGGATGGGTCTTGAGATCGCAAAGATGAACGAGGGAGTGGTGACGCAACGAAAGTCTCTTGCTGTTCTGCTCGCGGAAAAGGATCCCTTGTCGGTCACCAAAAAAGGAGAAGCATACCATTTTGATCCATCCGTGATTGCGACCCTGGGAAAAGCCCTGCCCGAAGACCTGCAGCGGCGGCTCAGGCTCCCGATCCTGTTCTACGCTTCCCCGGACGTACCGGACAGCTGCATGTGCCCTGATGAGACGGCACTTGCAGCCCTTCAGGCTGCTGGGCGAGGTGAGCACCCTGCGTACCTTCGAGGGAGGCCGGTTCTGGATCTCGCGCCCGATTGCCTACGCCATCATGAAGAAGTATCCCACGGCGGTGCAGATCGTTATGGGGGGATGAGGTGGGTCTGTGACAGCCACAGTCCTTACCCTGTGAGGCACTTCATTTACGTATCAGTCTCCGGAACCGGAGATTCTGTTCTGGCTTCTCACAAGAGCATATTGAGTATATGCCCGGGTCCTGATTGGTTTTTGGATGAGTTCAATAGTCATCCTGCGTCTTGGAAGTCACCACCTCTTCCACCTCCGGCTCCAGGAGCCAGAGCGCTTCCCGGGCCTTCTTCCGTACCAGCGGGTCCCTGTGGTCCTGTATCTGGTCAATGAGGGCAATCACGCCGCCGGTAATGAGCGCTTCTTCTTCACCGGCCGCAGCCGTAGCAATGATGATATCGAGGGCGGAAACGACGATATGGGTATTCTTATCGTGAAGGACGGCGCCGACAATTTCGATGCCTCCCTGCCGGATCAGTTCGTTCGGCCTCCAGTCCTCATCCCGGGTGCTGACCGCAAGAGCTTCCACTGCACCCTCCCGTACCTTCTGCGAAGGGCTGGAGATGCGATCGAGAAGGTTCCGGGTAATATCCTTTCGTATCTGTAGATCTTCTGCCATTGGATCCCTCCAGCCGGCTTTTCCAACAAAACCGGCGAAGTCAAAAAGATACTGCACTTCACCAGATAAAAAATCACCGGATGCCTGCCTTCCGTTATATGCCGGTTTTCTTTAAGTTCCCCGAGAATCTTACCTACAACCGCAGGTATTAATATGAAATCATAATATGCTGTGCTATGAAATCTTTATTGTTTTTGGTTTGTGCAGCGTTGTTTGTCGGCATACTCGTAGCAGGATGTACAACAACACCCGCACCCGTACCGACACCGGTGACTACTGTTCCGACACCTGTACCTACGGTGATGACCGTCGTAACCACGGCCCCCCTGACGGACCCGGCACTGACAGGCAACTGGAATTTCATGGGAGCAACTGTCGGGGGATCGATGCCCGTTATTCCCAATAATGTCCAGATAACCCTGAAGTTTAACAATGACGGGACCCTGAGCGGGTTTGGCGGCTGCAACAATTACAATGGCGGCTACACGCTTACCGGACAGACCACGGAATTTGGAAAGACCATTAACCTGGGGCCGCTTGCATCAACACAAATGTACTGTGCTGGTACCGCTGATCTGGAATCCAGTTATCTCGGAATTCTCCAGCAGACCAAGACCTACTCAATCACCAATAACAAGATGCTCCTCAGGGGCGCTGGTTTAACCGAGTTGTCGTACCAAAAGGTCTAAAAAAGGAACAACTCCATTTTTTTTGATTTTTCGGTTTGAAAAGATAAAGAGCCCTGGAAAAGGACACCGGGCAATCTCTGGTAGCCAGTGCCTGAATGGATCAGGTCTCTTTTGGCTAAGGATAAATGAGGAAGGGGTTCATCTTCCCTTCCCTTCCCGGTAATCATCCCCACCACCTGTTTTGAGAGATGCATGATGGAATGAGAAGTCGCTCCAAAGGAAGAGATTTCATAAGAATACAAGCAAACAATGATCACATAATACCCATGTTGAGCGGAGTTGATTGAATCATGGCAGAGTTAATGAAAATGATGCGCTATGTGTGTCTCGAATGTCACTATATCTATGATCCCTTGAAAGGAGATCCAAGGAATGGAATACCTCCCGGGACATCCTGGGAGAATCTCCCTGACAGCTGGCGCTGTCCCGAATGCAAAATCCTCAAGGCAAAAAAAGGTGTTTTCAAACCACTTGATGAATGATATACATTATTTTCCTCCAGCGGGAATCTTGGTGGGGCCCGGTTCTTATGCGGTATGGGATTGTGGATTCCAGTTTTTTTGTGCTCAGCCGGAAATACGGTACAGGATAATTCCGGATCCATCTGAAGATGAAACAGAATCAGTCTGGAAAAAACTGCTTAAATTCATCGGATAATTTTTGGATCGCCGGGCATAGCGATCATACTCGGACTATGGGAAAAAACCATTGTTTTTAACACTTCACTCTTTGAAGAACTCCTGATTCCCGTTCTACGAATCTTCCCCGGAAAAAATGACCCGCATATTGGTGTTCCGGCAGGGTTTATGGGGTCGGGATAGGGTAAATCAGGTAGCTAAATTCATCTCGAATCAAACGGCCTCACAAGCCAACAGGTGAGGTGCAAATCTGCGGTATTTTAGCAAACGGGACGATTATTGGGCACATTCTCCACAGGAACTGAAAATAAGGTTTTTGCGGAGTTTTTCGCTCCAGGTTGGGAAATCGGGAAGGGAAACGGGGCCTGAAATGGGCTTATTTCTCTTCAAAATAGAGACACTCATATTCCGGTGTCTGCGACTGAGGGTAAATGTCGGGGGTTTAAGAGGAAAGGGATACTGTATGGAGGGGTTAACCTGAGGATTTCAACAAGGTTGCAATTTTTGAAAAGAAACCCCAATTTTATATTGATTGGACACGTGTTATTGGCAATAGAGTAATATCATGGTCCTCAAAACCATTTCTGATTGTAAGCAATGTCCGCATCTGACCGAATGTGATGCTCATATAACATACGGTGCTCACAACCACAGGACAGGACCAGATCCTTGTGAACTGAAGATCTATCCGAATTCATACCAGAAGGCGGATTGGATTTAATCTTTTTTTTCATGGTCGATTGTGTCGTATAAAAAAGTAAAAAGAAGAAATCCTCTTCCTCATCCCCCCATCCCCGTAATCATCCCCACCACCTGGTGAGCGGTCGCCGGGTCAACAACCCGGGCCAGCACCAGCCCGGCCATCGCGACGAACAATGTCCGGAACACTCTCTTCACCTGCTCATTCTTCCCAAACGCACCAATAACCGCATCCGCATCTGCCTTCATACCTCGCTGAATCAGCTTAGGCATGAAGACAAACAACGGAAGGAACAGGACCGCAGCCCCGATGAATGCCAGGGAGATCTCGGCCTGTCCTGAAAACCAGCACCCCGGCAGGGACCGCAATGCTCCCCGCCAGAATACCTGCCATCCCGACTTGTCGTGCGGGGAGGATAATTTGTAGCCATTTCCCGTTCGTTTTTCACGTGGGTAAATCCATCAGTCTTTACGTCTCCTCAGGGTAAACAACAGGCCTGCCGATCCGATGATGGCGAGCAACGGGGTAAGAGCGGAGACTGGCGTGCGGTTTGTTTCCGGCAGTGTTGTACCTTTTGCCGATGGCACGGTTAAGGGCAGGGTTGTTTTGACCCGAACCGGGGTCGTGATTGCCGAAGGGGAGAGGGTTGTCCGTACAGGGTACTGTCGCAGAGGTCACGTCAGGAACTCCTCCGGAATCATAAGCAAGATTATAGCCGTACATTGTCCGTTCAGCGATAACGACAACCCGGGTGCCATCCCCACTGACGGCAACCGACTGTTGCCGGATTGCAGAATCTGTTTTTGTCCGGGCCAGAAGTTTTCCCTGCTTATCCAGGATAGAGACCGTCCCGTCAAGGGTTCCCGCTGCAATGATGGAACCATCACGGGAAACTCCTACCCCGTTGACCCATGAACCTGCAGGATACTTCCCTTGCAGCTGGCCCTCTTTGTTGAGAACCCATATATTTCCATCCTGACTTCCCAGTACAATGGTTGAACCGTCATCAGAGAAGGCCATATCGATAATGAAGTTCTCTGTTATCTCCTTCATCCAGTTCAGTGATCCTTTGGCCGTATAGGATGATACCTGGGTCTCTCCGGCGAGAATCAGTGTCGAACTATCGGAGGAGAACGCGATGAAAGAATCACGGTTTCCCAGGGTTTTCTTTTCCCAGATCAGGTTCATTTCCGGTGAAAAAACCTTCAGACTATCCTGAGAAGAAACAACAACGAGAGATTGTGAGGGAGAAATGTCTATTCGTTTCACCTGATCGGTCTCATTGTCCACTCCCAGGCTTTTGCCCTCAGTCGTCCAGGATCGCACGTAGCCCCGGTCGTCTGCGGCAACCACCAGGGAGCCATCACCCGAGACAGCGACTGCGTTGAATGGGCTTCCGGTAATCCTGTTCCAGATTAAACTGCCCGTCCGGTTGTATGTACGGACGTTATCACTAATCGCGGAGACAATATAATTTCCATCCGGGCTCATCGTCGCCACGGTTCCCGATAGACCTATCCAGCGGGTGTCGCCATTCCATGAACGGACCAGCAACTGGTTGCCACCGGCAAAAACCATGGATCCATCGGTTGATAGTATCGGATTGGAAAATGCGGCGTCATCGGCCGGATGCTCCTGCCAGCCCGGGGCCAGACTTACTGCTGTTACACTACCGATAAGACTGGTTATGAGAAGAAATCCCGCAATTACCCCGATAATCCTGAATTGGTTGTTCATGGCAGTACCCTGAACAGAGTTTCATCCATCGGCATAACTTGTTTGTGGATGAGTATAGTCAGGACACCATTCTGTGATTAAAAAAATGATCCTGTTCCCGCACCCTATATCGGGGGAACAAGAGTGTTATCAAGCTTGTACGCATTTGCGTAGGCAACTTTTGCTTCATCCAGCCGCCCGAGGTTTTTGAGAGCATTTCCTTTGTTGAAATAGGCAACCGAAAAGACCGCTGTCAGGTTATCTTTGGATGACAGGGCAACGTCAGCAGCAGTGATCGCTTCCGTGTTTCTCCCCAGCATGACCAGTATCCCTGCCCGGTTCGACTGGATTACCGGCACCAGTGAGGACACATTCAGGGCAAGTGCGTCATCAGCTGTCTGCAGGGCTTTTCCATAGTTTCCTGCATTTGCCAGATCCACGCTTTGCGAGTAGAGTGCATTGGCTTTCTGGAAGTCTTCAGCACTTGATGAAGGCAGGGGAACTGGTGTTCCCGGTACGGTAGTATTCCCCATCTGGGGGGTTGGTGTGGCAGTAACCCCGGGTCCTTTATCTCCGCCAACACACCCGGCAGCTATCACACCTGCTGCCAGGATAACGATGAAAAGAAGATATTTCATATCCGTCCCTTTACCGTGCGTGGTGATATATTTTCTTTTTTGTGGTCGTGCCGGCATCTTAAAATTCCACCCGGGTGAATTTCAGGGCTGGAGCGTGCGGCAAAAGGGGAGTCCGTTTATGATCCAACCTCCTCGGTCTGGCAGGGGGGCAGGGAAAAAAAAGGAACTAAGAGAGAACATTCGTTGCTGAAATCCTGGCAGGTGCAGTCTTTATGATTGCCACGGTGGCACCACCGGACGGTTTCAGCTCGATGTTCATGCCGGTGCCGGCAGGTACCGGAGCAACAAAGAACGTGATCTCGGCCTGGTCACCGGGATTCAGTGAAGTGACCCGGGAAGTACCGGTTTTTGTGGTAAAAAAACCTGTAGAGGTCCTGGTACCGTAGATGAGCGGTACCGGGAAGGTACCGGGGGTAGAGAAGACAACCTGCATCTTTGTCAGGTCCAGTACCGGACTGCAGGGGTCAAGACCGATGGTGAACCTGATCTCGTCAATACCCGCTTCCGGATCAGAGGCAAGTCCATAGACGTTGCCGGTCATCCTGATATCAGCGGCCGGGTGTTCACTTCCGGAGCACACGGTTTTAACTGATGGGGAGGCCGGGACCGGTGCGGTAACCATTGTCTGCGCCGGGCCCGAGACGGTAACCGTTACATAGACAACCTGTGGCGTAGGTGTTGCGAGGGGGAGATGAACATTCACCAGCGATGGCGCGGGTGTTGTTACCGGGGGATTACCCTTCACAACCTGTGGTGCCGGTGTTGAGTCCGGGTAACCCGTGTCCTGTGTGGTACATCCCGGGAAAAATACCATCGCCATAAGGAGAACAGAACAGAAGATCATTCCAGAGTTGCGCATAATGGATGTGATATGGGTTAAAAAAGGTTAATGTTATTCCCTCAGATCTTCTGCGGTGAGGGCATCCTCATCATCCCGGCCTGTTCCCGGTTGTATATCGGATTTTACATTTTATTTTTCAATCCCCGGGCAAATGCCTTCGCTGCTGCCAGGTCGTTCTCATCCGGCCTCCCCTTGTTGATTCCCCCGAAGAGCACCAGGGGGCCGACGGTATCCCATCCCCTGCAGCAGAATTCATCCACAACCGTGAATCCCCGGCTTGCCAGCTTTTCCTTCAGCGCAGTATGATGGGTCTTCCCATCGCCACTGGTTGATAGCACAAACGCCTTCTTCTGTGTCGCGGGCGGCAGCGTCTCGACAAACCTGAGAAGCGTCTTGTGGTGTTTCCCGAAATAGATCCCGGACCCGAACCCGATCAGGTCGTAGGTTGCGAGCGTTTCGGTTTTTGCATTCGCGACCGGGACCAGGTCCGCTTCCAGCTCTTCTGCCATCACTTTTGCCACTTTCTCCGTGTTCTGGTGATGAACCGAGGCATAAACAATCACTGTTTTCATGGTTAGTTATCACTGGATAAGAATAGGTGAACTTGTTTTAAACGTTCTGTCTCCCCTGGCGATGAACCCGATTTAAAAACAAATTTTCTTTTCTGAACGGAGACAGTCAATTGGTGTTAATAAAAAACCGGATAAAATGACCGCCTGAATGGTTCTCCCTTTTTGACATGTACCTGAAAGATAAAACGCGGCTGATACGTTCCGGAAAATTTATGCCAGGGATAAATCTTGTGGGAAGGCAGGGATTTAAAGGGGCAGGAACGTGCGTTCAAAGGCGGGGTCCGGGCATAAGCGGGACCAAAAAACAAGTCATTGGTAAGGAAAAGGTGCTGATACATTAATCCGGGGCATATCATGACAACCCGGCATTTATTGGGTATATGCATGAATAAGTTGAATATCTCATTGATTCATATCAGACGCATATGAGTTTTGATAAAGATCCCTTTCAGGTTGTACCGCAAAAAAAACTGGCGGTCCTCATTGATGCGGATAATGCGCAGCCTGAAATTATCGAAGGTCTGCTGGCTGAAATTGCCCTCTATGGTATCGCAAGCGTGAAACGGATTTACGGGAACTGGACAACCCCCAACCTCCAGCCCTGGAAAGAAGTATTACTGAACTACTCAATCCAGCCTATACAACAATTTGATTATACGAAAGGGAAGAATGCGACCGATTCTGCGTTGATTATCGATGCAATGGACCTGTTGTATACCAATAAATTCGATGGTTTTTGTATCGTTTCAAGCGACAGTGATTTTACCCGGCTGGCACAGCGGATCCGCGAATCCGGGTTGTTGGTATACGGGTTCGGGGAGAGGAAAACACCCAAGCCCTTTGTCCAGGCATGCGATAAATTCGTCTATACCGAGATCCTGCGAAAGACCCGGCTGACCGAAGAACAGCCCCAAGAAACCCAGAAGGAAACAAAACCCGATAAAAGTCCCGACCAGCTCAAAGGTGATGCCGGATTATTAAACCTGCTGCGGTCTGCAGTAGATGCATGTTCCAATAATGATGGCTGGGCAAACCTGGCAGATGTGGGGGGAAACATTGTCAACCAGTCCCCGGATTTTGATCCCCGTAACTACGGGTATAAAAAACTCAAAAATCTTGTGGAAGCCACCGACCTTTTTGAGATTGACGAGAAAACAATCGGGGATTCTCCTGCAAAAGTAGTCTATATCAAGGATAAAAAATTCAAAACAGTCCAGTTTTCGCCGACATATATCAGGAAAACGTTGCCGGAAAGACCGGATATGAAGAGGCCGCCGTCCCACACCGGTCTGCTCACAAGGAAATAAGCAGCTGGGGATGGTATACGAAGAATGTAAAATAATGCCGGAAAAGAAAAGAAAAATCCGGGAATTCAGCCAAATTCGGATTTGACCTGTCAGGCAAAGGAGCTGAAACAACAAAATGACCCCCCGAAAAAAGACAAACGATCACGAGCAGCCGACCCTTACTGATCTGGAGGCTGAAAACCTGGTCGTCCGCAAAAAAATAAAAGACCGTGAGAAACCGATCTTAACCGGGTTTGAGGCTGAAGATAAGGACCGCTCGCCGGAAGAGTAAAGGATGACGGCGGGAACGGCTCCCGGAACAGGCGCAGCCATGCGGGAGTGGATCAGAAGAATCTGATGGGTAAAAAAACCGATGCATGCAACGGTCATTTTTGAGCCGGGAATTGTCGCACCGGAGCTCTGCACCGCAGACTGGCGGAGCGCAAAGGTCTTCCCTGACACGACTCTTTTCAGGAGGGATAACCGGACCGGTTTGCCGTGACCGGGGCAAGGTGTGCCGCGAAATCATCCGGATGCAAAAGGGACCTGCCTGATATGCTTTCTTTGCAGGAAGCCCTTTTACGGATTTTTCTGTCCCTTAGTACGCGGGTGGCGCACCCGGTCACTTGTCGCAGAACCGGTCGAGATCGCAAAACCGCACGGACTGGTACGGAAACTCCAGGGTATCCGTCCGGATTTCCCGTGCAGGAGTAATCCGGGAATTTGCGTCAGTCTTTGTGTCATGACGGGCGGAATATGCAGCTTTTTGAACATTATCCACTGCTTTACCGCCCTTTCCTTTTCGGTTGTCAGTCATTTTGTGTTCAGCTCGTTCTTTTAAGAGAAGCAAGCCATTCTGGAGCGAGGGAGAATATATATCTCCCCCGTTGTTACAAAATCTGAAACAAACCCTGAAAAAAAGAAGGGGATAGTCACATTCCAGCGACTAAATTTTTGAACGATTTATCTAAATAGGGATTGATAACGCTCTTGGGGGCTTGGGCTTTGCCTCCGCCCCCGCCGCTGTGGCAACCCCCAAAATGCGATAGAACCGATATCATAAATGAAATCTAAAAAATCTATTTGCCAAAAAATGAAGCACCCATTTCTCTCTCGAAATTAGTAACTTATGTTTTCATATTTTTACGTCCTGAATCAATTTTATTTGGTGGTATGACTGGGACTATACCCAAAAAGAATATGCAGGAAATATCAGAAAAACCGGTGATTGATCCCGGCCGGAAAATGTCTTTTCTTATGTCCGTGAAATTTCATTTTTTTTTAATTTTTGAGCTTCTGTGCTGGAATCACAGCACTTACAGCCGAGTGAAACTCCCTGTGCTTTTTTTTGGAGCAGTCCGGATCATGACACGCACTGAGGTGCGCTTTTTTGCTGGAGGTCGCGAAGGATCCTCCGGATATGCCCGATATTGATCGTCCTTGTGGTGAGCAGGCAGAGGTAATTGTCACGGTAGGGTGCAATGATCATGTTGCCCGCCGGTATCTGGAGGGTCATATGGACCAGGGGTCCCCAGGGTAAGCCGGGGTGTCATCTTCTTTGCAGTCTCGAGCATCGTCCATGCAATCTTTACCAGGAACTCACTGTCTTCGTCGCCCATCATGATGACCGTGCGTTTTTCATTGAATACTGAAACGGCAACAATGCCATTCAGGTCCCTGATCTGGGAAAGTATGGCTACATCCGGGTCATCAGCGGCAGGAGGCTGCAGTTCGACCGCTCTTTCGGCACCGACCCTGAGGACCTGTGGTGGGACCACAACCCGGGAAGGGCTTCTCTTCTCATCGGCAGGCTTTGGGATCGGTGGATCCGCCGGACGCGACGGTGTGCTGTGTTCCCTTGCTACGGGTCCGGAAACAGCGGTTCTTTCGGCAGCCGTACGAACCTGTGGCGGAACAACGACCGGTTCAGGGCTTCTTTTGTTCCCGGCAGGGTTTGGGAGAACCATGGGATCGACCGGGCGGGATTCCATGATGTATTCCCTGGTTACCGGTCCGGAAGCAGCTGCCCTTTCGGCACCTGTACGAACCTGTGGCAGAACGACAACCGGGTCAGGACCTCTTTTGTTCCCGACAGGTTTTGGGAGAACCATGGGATCGACCGGGCGGGAAGGCGTGGTGTGCTCCGTGGCTGCCGGTCCGGGAGCAGCCGGTACCGGAACCTCGGGTTCGTCTTCAATATTGCATACTTTCAGCGCCCAGGAAAACTCATCAGGAGTATATTTACAAAGATTGAATTCAATGACGGGGTGAGAGTTGAAATAGTCAAGTGCCGTATGCCCTTTTAACTCAATCGTGCCATGCCTGAAATAATGGAAGAGCGGCTTTCCTTTTTTTATCAGGATATATCCTTCCCCGTCATGGATCACCACCCGGACAAGCCCGATAAAGCGTACCGTATGAGAGTTTATCCATGACGCAGGTGCCTGCATCCACCCGAGACTTGTCCCTTCAGGTAATTCTTTCATAGGAGTGCCACAAGGTCTTCCCTGTTCTTTTTCATCTCCTGGTTAATCTGTCCGATATTTGCCGTATTCTGTGCAATAACCAGTAAAAAAAACTCTTTTTTGAGCGGTGCGAGGAGGAGGAAATACTCGGGAAATTCCATAAACACCATGAAAGCGGGGGCATTATCAAAATTATCAGCGGCGGCTTTCGAACCCACCATGAAGGTTGAAACAGACTGTCCTGAACGCATCATCATATTCCATACCCGATTTGATGCTCTCAACAATGCCACCATCTTCCCGGACAACGATGACTCCCCGGACATCGTGAAGGATGAGAAATTTATTCAGGATTTTCTTGAGCATAGGTGTCCCTTTCTTTTTCGTAAATGGTGTCTTTGTGACTCAGGTCACGGAGTCCGTTGCATACTCTCGAAAGTCCTTAAACGGCATTTTTTATTCCCTGGTGACGTTCGGATACCGGTGGCAGCACGGCCCTGCCATCCGGCCAGGTCACTCATTTTCTTCTTTGGCCAGGGTATCGAGGATCTTATAGGTATTGATCATCCGGTTGAATGCGGTCTGGAGCTCACCGATCTCATCATTACTGAGCAGTTCAATTTCCGGATTTTTCAGCTGCCCGGTGCTCATGCTGGTCGCGATCTCCGACAGTTTAACGATCGGGTTGGTGATGCTGCTGGCGAGGAAAAAACTCCACATGACGACGACCGAGAGGGTTACGAGCGTAAGAACAAAGATGCTGTTGGTCAGGCCCAGCATCGTAACGATGCTTTCCGTCCCTCCCATCGAAACGATCCCGAGAAGGATCATCGGAATCATCGAAACAAAGAGCATACTCACCATCAGCTTGTAGAAGATGGGGATCTGGAGCGAGATCCCCCGGTGTGCCGGCTTTGCCAGGTTTGTAGCAGACATATATGACTATTAACCAATTCCCTTTAAATAAATTTCTCGTACTTAAAATAATTGATTACAAAAAAAGCTATGAATAATCTTTAAAATGAAAAATTTTTGAGATTTCCCTTTTTTTATGCAGGCAGGCAGGATATGACCTGAAAATTGCCAGACGCGTTTTTCAGAGGGGGATTACCCGCTGGAATGGCAGGGTGCGGAAAAATGTCAAGCCTGCAAAAAAGAGGATTGGTCAGCGGTGCTGGGTAACGACAACGGTCGGGGGGGGAATGATCCTGATCGATTTGTAGATATCCACGATCTCTTTCTGGAGTACCTGGACGGCCGGGGGTTTGTTCGGGACCTTGAATGCGAAGATATACATGCCGTTTTCTGTGGAGGTAAAGATATAGGACCCTTTTACCTCTGCGGACTGGAAATCCAGATTGTAGGATTTGTAGCCGGAGATCGGGATGGTGTAACTATGGGCTTCCACGGTTGTGGGATTACCGTAGGTCTTTGTGACGGCAAGGGTGGCGTTGTTGAAGTACCTCTCAAAGTCCGCCCCGGGGTTCTGATCAACGTCGACGCTCAGGGTCGTATACGATGCCAGGTCACCCGAAATGGCATGGGGAGAATAGAAATTGGCGATGTTTACTGTTGTGGTGCCATAGTCCCTGACCCCGCTGGTGAGGACATCCTGCCTCTTCCAGTCAGCCGGGACCGAAATGGTCACTCCATACGGAAGGGATGTACTCACATCGGTACTGACCGGAGCAGATGTGCCCTGCCCGGCAGTCACACCCGGCGAACCGGTGGCCGCGGGAATTTTCTGGTCCGAAGGACTCGTACAGCCGGCGAAAAGCACGGACACGGTAACCAGCACGAGGATGGCTATGCCGATGCGGGGATGACCGGAAAACGTTTTCATGGAATCTTTCTCCTCATCTGTGTTAATGGCACTACGGGATTAAGTGTGTTATGCTGGTATCCCGGAGGGGAATAGCCCGGAAGGGGCCTTGGTTCACCATGAGGGTGGGGTAAATTTTTCCAAAAATGGCTTCGATACAATCAAATAAAAAGATCCTGTACAATAACCATAGTTCATTGTTTGAATCTGATAGTATTGGATACCGGTAATGTTGGAACGACGATATTTTTTAGATGCGATAAAATGCATATCAATCATTTTTATCATTCTTGGACATCTCGGAGATTATCTTGAATTTCCTTTTTTATCACGGCTGAATACTGAGTTTTATTACGTTGGATTAAGCGGTTTTATTTTCAGTTCAGGATATCTGGCCTATCTGAATAATCCTGTCCTCAGGACGAAAAAAACTATTTTTTCTTTTTATAAAAAAAGGGTAGTGCGCATTTTTCCCTTATATCTGCTCTCATTATTCTGCTTTTATCTTTGTTTTCAACTGTATCATTTTGTATGGACTTTTAATTACAATCTATCCGGGTGGATTATTCATATACTCGGATTGCAGATCCTGCTTTCACCCTTGTATGTCATCCCGATGTTTACGTTATGGTTTGTTGGTTTAATCCTGTTATTATATTTTTTATACCCTGCTTTTTGTTATTATTCTGAAAGCACACGGGATCTTTTATTGGTGTCATTCGTAATTTTCTTGCTGGTATTGATCATACATTATTCACTCAATCTGATACACATGCAATTTTTTATTTATTATTGGATATTCATTCTGGGTATTTTTTTAGCCAAATCGAATTATAATTTTAATGGCATTGAATTTTTTATAAAACGCCACATCATCCTTTTAAAATTTATTTTAACCGTATCAATTTCTTCATTTTGTATCTATTTATTTCATCGGCCCTTATTCAGTATTTTCGTTACCCTGTTAAATTCACTTAACCTCGATGTTTATTTACACGATTTACTCCTGTATTTATTCGTAATTCCCTTTATTTTTATTATTTCATATTATATTCAGATATATTATGATAAATTCGTAAACAAAATCCTTTAAATAAATTTTCCGGAATTTGAAATATTTTCCCGGGGATTATGACAGAAAACCCTTTTTGGAATCTCCCGGCGCAGTATCTTTTAACTTCCAATCCGGGGCCGCATGGGATCATATTAGTGTTACCAGGGTATCCGGACTGGGGCAGGTTTGCGTATTTTTTGAATTCCGGCAGGTCGTCCTTTTTAGTTTTTGATTTTTTGCAGTTATTATTGCAGCAGAATCACGAGAAATTTTCTCACTTTTTTTCTCTACGCGTTCCATTGGCTGACCTCAATAGAGGTGTATTATCCTGCGTGGTAGTATCCGGACATCCATGATGGAATCCTGAAATATTATATTCTGACAAAATAATAGAATTCTCATAATGGTTCTGATCAAAGATATTACCTCTAAAATAAAGGATATATTGAATAAGAACCCGCAGGGCCTGACTATCACCCAGATATCCCAAGAGACCAGTATCAACCGAAACACGGTGGGTCGATATCTTGAGAACCTTCTTGTATCAGGACAGGTGGAGATGCGCCGGTTCGGGATGAAGAAGATTTACGCACTATCTCAGCGGGTCGCCCTCTCATCAATACTCTCGATCTCTTCAGAACTTGTTGTGCAGTTGGACAGCAGTCTGAGAATTATTTATGCAAACGAGCCATTTCTCAAGCTGGTTGAAACTGACAATAACGACATACTTGGAAAAAATATCGAATATACGCCAGTTTCCGTGGTCTTTGATGAATTATTCGAAGGGTTCATTGAAAACATCAAGGAAGGTGTTACCGGTCAAGAATGGTCTGGAGAATTTATACTCAGTACAAAGGATATCCACCTGTTTTGCCGGATCATCCCAACGGTTTTTGATGATGGGCGAAAAGGTGTGTCAGTCATTCTTGAGGATATCACTGAACGAAAAGTTTCTGAAGCAGCGCTTTTTGCAAGCGAGAAGCGATTCCAGTCCCTGGTGGAAATGTTACCCCAGGGTATCTGGGAATGTGATGACCGGGGAAAGGTAACTTTCGTTAACCAGCGCATGCATGAGATGTACGGGTATGATCACGAAGATGTTGAAAAGGGAATGACTATCTGGCAGACAATACATCCTGATGATCGGGAAAGGGTACTGGGAGATTTTATCCGGGCATCAGGGGAGGAACCCGGTGAATTCGCGGTATTCCATGAATTTATGTCGATTCGAAAAGACGGAAGCACATTTCCCTTAATAACCTATCATGTGCCCATTGTTCATGAAAATAAAATTACCGGTATGCGGGGTATCGCCATAGACATCTCCGAGCGCAAACATGCAGAAGACGCATTGCGGGAGAGTGAAGAGAAATACCGGACTCTTGTTAATCGTGCAAATGATGTGATATGTGTCCTGCAGGATGGCGTCATTAAACTGTTCAATCCCCGGCTTCCGGAATTCTGGGGAGGTTCTGAAGAAGAAATCATGGGAAGGCCGTTTGCCGATTTCGTTCATCCGGAAGCTCTTCCCGAACTTATCAGCAATTATAACCGGCGGATATCCGGTGAATCTTTCCCTTCCCTTTATGAAACAACAATGATGCGAAAAGATGGCAGCAGGTCGTTTGTTGAACTGAATGTGGGTGTCATCATGTTCGAAGGACGTCCTGCGGATCTCGTTATCGTCCATGACATCAATGAGAGGAAAATGGTGCAGGAAGCGTTAAGCAGGAGTGAGGAGTTATATCGCACCCTCTCCGAAGCTTCAAACGACCTGATATTCGTGATTGGCAGGAATGACAACGTGGAATATGTCAACAGTTACACGGCTGCGCTGGTGAATAAACCAATAAACCAGATTATCGGGAGTCCACGCACCTGCTTATTTTCTCCTGAAATAGCCACGAGACAGAAAACAGTGCTCGATAGTGTCTTTGCCACAGGTTCTTCTGTCAGATCTTCATCTCCTCTTACTTTCAATGGCCGGATCTACTGGTATGATCACATTCTGACCCCCTTAAAAGACCCGGACAATCAAGTCAGATCGGTTCTTGGGATATCACGGGACATTACTGAACGGAAAGTTTCTGAAGCAGCGCTTTTTGCAAGCGAGAAGCGATTCCAGTCCCTGGTGGAAATGTTACCCCAGGGTATCTGGGAATGTGATGACCGGGGAAAGGTAACTTTCGTTAACCAGCGCATGTATGAGATGTACGGGTATGATCGCGAAGATGTTGAAAAGGGAATGACTATCTGGCAGACAATACATCCTGATGATCGGGAACGGGTACTGGGAGATTTTATCCGGGCATCAGGGGAGGAACCCGGTGAATTCCCGGTATTCCATGAATTTATGTCGATTCGAAAAGATGGCAGCACATTTCCCCTGATAACCTATCATGTGCCCATTGTTCATGAAAATAAAATTACCGGCATGCGGGGTATCGGCATAGACATCTCCGGGCGCAGACGTGCAGAAGTTGCATTAAAGGAGAGTGAGGAAAGATTCCGTCTTCTCGTGGAGAGTGTTCCGCTTGGTATCTCTTTTATCACCAGTACGGGAACGATTGAATATGCCAATCCGGCATTTGAAAAGATATGCGGGTATGCCCAAAAAGAATTTCCGGATCTGACCCTCTGGGGCGAAAAGGTATTTCCTGATACTGAATACCGGGAAAAAATATTTGGCACGTGGCTGAAGCAGATCCGGGCAATCAGCGGCACAAACCCTCAGGCGTCCAGGATATTCCGTATCCATTGCAGGGATGGAACAGACAAGGATATCCTGTTCAAAGTTGTCTTTTTTCCCGACGGAAAAGAGCTGGCGACCATAGATGATATCACCGAAGGGAAACGATCTGAAGACAACCGTGAAAGCGGGGCCCGGTTGAATCCGGTGTAACTGAATTCACCTCTGATAGTGTTCTCCTGCAAAAAAAAGCGGGAAAAACGTCCCGCGACAGCAGATTTGCAGATCAGGTAATAGTCTTTTTTAACCAGTGGTCAATCAATGCATAACCAACCGTATGCTACAAAACGAAAAATCGGTTCTTTGGATACTCTTTTGTGTCCCTGCAGTAATAAAATTTTTTTGAATTATTCCGGGATTAGTGAATCCTATTTTCCTCGAGAGTAAGGAACAAATCGGGCAGGACTCTGCTTTGGACGGGAATGAGGTAAAGGTTGTTATTCAGCGAACAACACCATCATGATCAATCGGGCACCATCATTTTTGCGGCCCGGCAGCGCTGTCACGGGACTGCAGACCAGGATTACCTGTCGTTCATATCCTGTTGCATACCTGTTGAATTACACCAGTGTCTTGCGTTTATTTTATTGTTTCATGATGTAGTATCAGGTATCCGGGGAGTGGGAAAAATGTCTTTTGAAGCAAGTCTGGATCGTTACCTTAAGGAGCATAAAGGGGAGAGGATTCATATCAAATATCTGACGAAGCGGTTTAACAGCCTCCCCAATACCATCATTCACAAACTGAAATTATTGAACTGGCGTTATTGCGGCGAGGGATACTGGTTCTCACACTAAATGTTCGCTGTTGCGCTTCGGCGGCAGAGAACAGGATAACGGTTTTATTCCCTCCCGCTCCAAAAAAAAGGTATTTCTCCTTCTTATTTTTACCACTTCTTCCAGGCATACACCCCGATCCCGATGCTGACAACAAACAACCCTGCGATCGCCAGGGAGAGGGGCCATGTCAGACTTTCCGGTATCACTGAAGGCGATGGTATCGTTTCGGTCGGTGCACTCACGGTGCCTGCCCCGACGGGCGTGTGTGTCGGTACTGCTAAAGGCGCAGATGTGACTCCCGGGGTCAGTGTTGACGGGACCGGGCTTGCAACCGGTGCTGATACTGATGAATCGATAAAAAGAAGTTGCTTTACTCTGGAGAGATCCATACCATTGGAAATTTTTGTACTATACATTAATTCCAGGGCCTTGAGATCGATTTTGTTCAACGAAGTTACCGTGTCAGACCCGGAATAAAATATGCTGTCCGGGTACATACCCGTCTCTCCGGGGAATCCTAATTCATATAACAGGGATCGTAAAATCCAGTGGGTGCGGGCATCCCCCTTTACATCTGAATTGATATAGACCGTATGGGTGATTACCCCATATTGAAACGGGTTGGTTTTATAGATGAAGTTTATCGTACCGTTTTCAGGGTTTCTTGAAATCTTCCAGCTGGTATCCAGATTAATATTGTTTAAAGACGATTCCGGTAAAAAATTTATAACAATATCTCCCAGTGTCTCGCCCTGTTGAACTTCCCTGGGCAATTTTGTGGTGCCTGAATAACTGTTGAATACCTGGAGAAAATTATTTATTGTTTTTATATCTTTGCTGTCATAGTTTCCGGTAACGGCAACATGAACTAATTCTTTGTTCCATTTGATAATGGCTGGATGATCCGGACCGAATGCAATATCAACAAAGTGCCGGTAGATGTCATTGCTTGAGTACAACGCCTGCGTGACAGGTGGCGACGGGATGACCACGGGAACAGCGGTAGTTTCCGATGAAGTGACCGGGGGAGGCTGCACAGGGATAGTTCCCGTCACCAGGGTTGATGTGGCTGCGGGTTGGGAAGAGGGAGCAGTCGAAACACAACCCCCAGCTAAAATTACCAGAACTAATCCTATTGTAAGAATGCAGATACTTCGCATATGTACCGCTTAATTGTGCCGACACGAAATAAACCTTTCAATAAAAACACACACCTATCCGCAGGGAATCACCAGCACCAGACCTGCGTTGAAGAAAAGTAACCGGATATGCCCGCTGACACCCAGATCCACGTACGGACCAAAAGCGTTGGACAACTGTTTTATATTGTAAACCTCAATACATTTACCTATGTTCCTTCCTCTGAACGATAAGCAGTTCAAGTTCTGGAAGATGCGGCGCAGCGGGATGTCCAACATCTCAATTGCAAACCATATCGGGATAACACGGCAGGGTGTCTCACAGGCGCTCCTCATCATGGACGAAAAGATCGAGACCTCGCTGCGGGAGATGGCCAGGGCAAACAGGATCCAGATTGAAAAGATCGATGTAGAGCGGGGTATCCTGTTCGGGAGATCCGTACCCTTCCAGACCAATGCCTATATTCTGGTCTCGGAGAAGCATGGCATGCAGGTCTGGTACGAACATGAGGGCGATTGCATTTCCTGCAAAGAGTTCACAAAATGCATCGAGTTCATCTGGGATTTCGCAGCCGAGCTGGGGATAAAACTCGAAAAGACCCGGGACCCGACCCAGATGGCAGAGGAACTGATCGCAAAGATCCGGGTGAGCTTAGTATGAACCAGGATTTCTTTGATGCACAACGGTGGCTCGGCCTGTGCCCGAAAGCACCGGTGGCCCGTGCCTCGCCGGCGAGCTGTTGTTAACCTGCCTGAATCCGCCCGTGAGGGCCGCCCGGCCGGAGGGGGCGGATCGGGAACTATTCGCCGGGGAATCGGATCTGCCCTCTCAGGGATGAGGACACTGAACCGGAACCGGCACCTCCTCTGGTTTACGCTCCTTGCCGGGCTTGTGCTGGCGGGAAACACCATCGGCCAGGCGGCACTCCGCTACCTCAACAGGACCATGCAGACCAGTATGATCGTATGGCTTGTCCTGAACTTTTTAATCGAGTTCGCAACACTGTTCTGCCTGGTGTTCTTACTGGCGGGCCTTGTTTTGAGCATCTCGTCAAAGAAAGAAGGTTCTGCCTCGTTTTTTATGGAGCTTGCAGGGACAAAAAAATACCTGAAATCAATCTTCCAGTGGTCTCTTGTTCTGGCAGTCGCAGGCATGCTCCTCGACAGTATTTTCTTTTATTTTCCCGTCTGGTTCCCGCATGAGTTCGGGTTCCTCTATGGCTTCGGGTATCTCAATTCTTTCCTTTTCAGCACGCTCAGTCATTTCCCCTTCAACCTGACGCCTTATCCGCCCATGGACATCTTTACCGAGGTTCCGGGCTATGGAGGACGATCGCTGCTGCTATGGATATATCCCGGGTTCATGGAGACCCTGATCTTTTCGGCGATCAATCTGTTCCTGTTCATCCTGACCCTGTTCGTCGTGCCCTTTATCGTTCTCGAGCAAAAGACCATCAGGCAGGCAGTCGCGGGATCGTTTGCCCTGATGAAAAAGACCTGGGTTGAGGTTGCTGCCTGCGCCGTTTTCCTGGGAGTTGTCATATCCGGCGTGTTCCTGACGTACCTGCTCGTCCAGGCGGCACACGGGATGCTCACACCCCCCGAATTTGCGTTCATTTACCGTCCCACCGACATGTGGATTGCACTGGGCCTCCTCTATGATCTCGCACTGTTCAGCGTTGCGTTTGTGGTGGCTACGGTCGGCGGGATTGCAGCTCTGGATCTTTACACTTCTGCGAAGAGCAGGCAGATCACCGGATCCCCGGAACCAGAACCTCACGCATAACTTTTTTCCGGTTCACACCTGCGAGGTAATCCCGGTGAGATGATGCTGCCAAAATACAAAAAGAGATGATTTTATATATTGTAAATATTGATATATTTACATATGTCCAGACCAACCCGCAACAGCCCGCCAGGGTCCGGGAAGATGATCATGCTGCTCATCATAGTTGGTACAGCAGCCCTTCTGATGTCTCCCGTTTCTGCTGACACAGGAGTTACTATCGCCGCAAGTGGTACGCATTCTTATTACCAGGGAGAAAAGGTGGTTTTCAGTGGCCATAATTATGATTCAGATACCACGTACCTCTTCATGACCGGACCCGGTGTCTTCATGACCGGACCCGGCATACCCGGTGACGGGGGAAAACTTACCTCCCCCCGGCAGGAGGTAGTCAGCGGGAATCCCGGTTCATTCGACAGAGTAAAAACAAACGCGGATAAGTCCTGGGAATATGTCTATTATACGCATAATCTGAATGTCGATGCCGGAACGCTATACGATTTATGCAGTGAGCCAGCCGAAAGCAAAAGATCAGTTGAACCGCGTAAGTTCCGCCAACGTCGGCATAATACTCAAAAAACCCTTCATAACTGCAGCGATCTCCCCGACATCCGTCACAAAAGGACAGCCTTTCACCGTCAATGGAACTGCGGAAGGAATCCCTCTTAATGTCCAGATCTGGATCCTCGGTAAGAACTACTATTCCAGAACAATTGAATCCGTCAACCCCGATGCCTCGTACAAGTATGAAATCCCTCAGGAGGTCACCGGTAAACTTGAAAGCGGCCAGTACTTCGTGATTGTCCAGCACCCGATGCAGAACAACCGGTTCGATATCGATGTCAGCGGCGATTACGTCCGCAGCCTGAAACTTAACAACGGTACAAACCTTTTCAGGATCTCCGGCCCGGGAAGCCTCCAGGGCAGCGATGCGGCCGACGCACTCGTTGCTGCGTTCAGTGACACCTATACGGTTGATGACACCTTTACCGAGATCCCGTTCCCGGTCACTGATGCAGGAAGCCCGACGCCCCCGGCAACGGCTGCTGCAACCGCACCGGTTCAGGGTCCTGCCCTGCTTCCCTTTGCCCTGATCGGCGGAGTTGTTCTGGTTTTGGGAATTGTCGTGTGGAAGAGGCATTAATCGTCACTATTTTTTAACATCAGGCTTTGTTGAAACCTGAGAAAGACGCTAAAATCAAAGAACCTGGTGAAAAGTCATGGCAAACCAGAACATACCCCGTTCCGGGAGAAGATTCAATAATCCTTGTTCAGGGCATTTCTTATTTTTACTCCTGTTCCTGGTAGTTCCTCTTTTCTTTATTTCCGTTGTTCCCGCTTCAGCGGAAGATGCAATGTTCCGGGCCAGGCCGGATCATACCGGGGTGTATGAGAGCGGGGGTATTGAACCGGGGAATACTGAACTATGGCGGTTCGCTACGGGAGGTATCATATATTCATCCCCGGCAGTGGCAAACGGTAGTGTCTATGTCGGGAGTGAAGACAAGAACCTGTATGCGATCGATGCTGTGACGGGAAGGGAGAAGTGGCGGTTCGCTACGGGAGATCATATATATTCATCCCCGTCTGTGGCAAACGGAGTCGTCTATATCGGGAGTGAAGACAAGAACCTGTATGCGATCGATGCAGTGACGGGAAAAGAGAAGTGGCGGTTCGCTATGGGAGGCTGGGTGTATTCAGCCCCGGCGTTGGTGAACGGCATTGTCTTTGCGGGCAATTCATATGAAAGCCTGTACGATCTCAAGAGTGCCAACGGAAGCCTGCATGCGATCGATGCAGTAACGGGAAAAGAGCGGTGGCGGTTCGTTATGGGAGGTAGCGTGGATCGTTCTCCGGTGGTGGCGAACGGTATTGTCTATCTGGGGAGTGGCGGTGAAAACCTGTATGCGATCGATGCTGCGACGGGAAGGGAGAAGTGGCGGACCACGAAGGGAGACTGGGTGTATTCATCCCCGGCAGTCGCAAACGGTGTTGTCTATGTCGGGAATGAAGATAAACGCCTGTACGCGATCGATGCCGTGACGGGAGAAGAGAAGTGGCGGTTCGCTACGGGGGATCGGGTGGTTTCATCCCCGGCAGTTGCAAACGGCATTGTCTATGTCGGGAGCTGGGATAAGAACCTGTATGCGATCGATGCCGTGACGGGAAAAGAGAAGTGGCGGTTCACTACGGGTGATAAGGTGGATTCATCCCCGGCAGTCGCAAACGGCATTGTCTATGTCGGGAGTGAAGATAAAAACCTGTATGCGATCGATGCGGTGACGGGAAAAGAGAAATGGAGGTTCACTACGGGTGATAAGGTGGATTCATCCCCGGCTGTGGCAAACGGGATTATCTATGTCGGGAGTAATGATAAGAACCTGTATGCGATTGGTGCGAACTCATCATTTCTGACAACCGTTCCAACAACGATCCCTTCGACACACATTACTCTGCCGGGGACAACAATACAACAAACAATCGCTATAACCCCGACAATTTTTCCTGTAAGCCGACAGAATTCTGACCCGACCGTTGCACTTCCGGTTCTCGCGATTATCGTTACCCTGCTACTCCTTGCGGGAGGAGGATACATTCTCTATCGGTTGAAGAATAAGCCATGACCTGGCTGGTCACAATTCCCGGAGAACCGGTAAAATGAGAAAACGGTTCTTTCAAAAATCCTGACATCCGTTGATTATGATTGACGGATCATCACCGGCATGAGGTCCCCGGCATCCGGTCCATACTATTCCCTGGACTGCCAGGACAATAATGCTCAGATCCGTTTCTTCGGGTGAAGGTCCAGTTCACAAGGATCGGATTTTTCACTGTTTTTGTGAGTACCTTTCGAAATATGAGCATCACATTCAGTAAGATACTGACATCTGCAACAATCAGATAATGTTTTGATGACCATATTCCCACTTCGTTGTATCCATCACGGGCGTTGTCCATATAACCATTGTGATGATTTTCAAATTTTGATTTTAAAAGGGCATCCCGATTCATCTCAGATTCATGCACACAAGACCGAAATCGAAATTGAAAAAGAAAGGAGTTGTGCATGACTTCCCTATTTTTCATCGGGTAATCTCCCCGGATAAAGGGAATGGTCTGTTGAAAGGATTTATTTTTTGAACCCTAAATGACAATCGTAACTTCCTGAGATCTCCACCCATTCCCGTCACAGGATTAAGTATTCCGGTATTGCAATTTCTGAACTCTTTCCTGAAAATGAAAGAAAAACTCAGAACAGTGCCTCCATAATTCCGGGAATACGGGAAGTTCCGGATTATTTCAGATTTTGCATCTCCCGATAAGGTCTATATAATATCCCGCAATAGTGAGACTTACTCTGACAGGATCTCTAAAAATTTCAGGGAAGCATTCCCGACCCTACGGCGGAGCGTTAAAAACCTCGGATCGAGTGGTATTGTTGTAAAGAACGATTGTGATTAGCCCTGTATGAAAAAATGTCAGCGAGGATAACTGCATGAAAGAGTATGACATCTGTGTTATCGGCGCAGGTTCAGCCGGTCTTGTTGCCGCTTCGGCGGCAAACCGGTCGGGCGCCAGGACTGCGCTGATTGAACGGGACCTGTTTGGCGGAGAATGTCTCCATTCAGGATGTATCCCGAGTAAGACGTTCCTCCATTCAGCAAACGTTTATTACACTATGAAGAATGCCGGACAGTACGGGCTCCCGGTATGTCACGCCGGCCCGCCTGACCTGGGAAGGGTGATGGACCATGTGCGGAGCGTGATAGATTCCATTACTCAGTACGAGAACGCAGAATCCTATCAAAAACTGGGCATTGATGTCTATATCGGGAAAAATCACTTCGTATCAAAAAATATCCTTTCCGTGAATGGCAATGAGCTGTTCTCGAAATATTTCATCATCTGCACGGGCTCTTCTGCCCTGGTTCCCTCCATAGATGGACTGGAAGATATCCCTTATCCTTACCAATAAAAATTTCTGGGACCAGGCAACCCTCCCGGGGAGAACGCTCATCCTTGGTGCCGGTCCGATCGGGATTGAACTTGGTCAGGCACTCCGGCGACTGGGCTCTGACGTCACTATTGCCCTGCGTTCAGACAGGATACTCCAGAAAGAAGATCCCGCGATTGCCGGAGAAATGAAAAAGATCCTCCAGGGTGACGGCGTACACTTCCTTGATAATTGCACCGTGCTGGGATTTAAACGGGAGAATTCACATATCATTGCCCGCTACGCAAGAAACGGATCGGAACAGGAACTGGTGGTGGACGCTGTCGTGGTAGCCACCGGCAGGAAGCCCAACATCGAAGACCTTCTTCTTGAAAATGCCGGTGTTGCATACGGAAAAGAAGGAATCCTCGTCAACGATGAGCTGATGACTACCACAGACAACATTTACGCATGCGGTGATGTCATCGGAAAATATCTTTTCACGCAGGCGGCATTCTTTTATGCCGGGATTGCGGTCAATAACATCGTAAAAAACGAGAAGAAGACCATTTCCCAGAGTGTCATGCCCTGGGTCATCTTTACCGATCCGGAACTTGCTCATGTTGGTTTAACAGAAGATGAAGCACGGGAGAAATTCGGGGATGTCCATGTCATTTTCCTTGATACCGTGTTTGGTCGTTTAAGAACGGAAAATGCGACAAAGGTTTTACTTAAAATTATTCTTACCGGCTGATGACCGCATTGTCGGGGCACATGCACTCGGGACCGGTTCAGGAGAATACATACAGGACCTGACAATGGCGATACAGGACCATATCCCGGTGAGGCAGATTGCCGAGACAATATACCCCTACCCCACCTATTCAGAGATCGTAAAAAAGGCATTTTCGCGGTATCTCAGGACAAAACATGATATCAGTACATAACTCCACCCCTCAGCGAAGAAAAATTACTCATGCCGACCCATAAAAATCACCACCCGTTGCTTATCGGCTGAAGCTCAATGCCACTATTCCGGATTTATTTCCGGGTTGTTCACGTGTGGCAATACAAAAGAGATCCGCATGGAAGCAATTCATGATTATTCCGGCACGGCTGCCATTTCACCAAACCGGATTTTTTAGTGTTCTGCCCTTTTTGCAGTATCGACAGGTATCTTTGCTTTGAGCGGGTGATTTGCAATAACGGCCACCCGTTTAAGACCGGGAGTTGCAGCTGTCAATGGGCCGAAATCCGCCAGGTGAGGAATTTAAAGCATTGGCCTCAGTGAGAAGTGCTGCCGGGCAGCATACAAAAAACTACCTTCAATCTGCCATGCCCGCCTTTGCAGGAATGATCATTGAGTGGGGACACTTTTACCTTGCAATCCCGATCTCCCGGCTGGCCGGAACAATAGTGACGATGGGGAGAAATTGCAGCAACAGCCGCAATTTTCTTCTGGTATTCTGCCCGCGGATACGGGGAAATGACCCAATACTTTTTTAGTGATGCGACCCCGGTACTTCCCTTTTTAGTCGCCACCTGGTCATTTCTTTGTGGGTTCATCACCTACTTGTCGGCCTTTTTCGGGGTGATTTTTCCTGCTATGTCCTTTGCACCTTTGGTGATCTTCTCTGTCCACGTAACCTTGCGGATCACAGAAACGGTATCTCCTTCGACAACGCCAAGAGCCGTCATATCTTCCGGGCTCAGCATGATGACTGACTTGTTCACACTCTTGTCGCCATACCCGTTGACTGCGACGGTCTTTGTCTTCTGGTCATAGACCGTCGGGTACTGTGCGATAAGGAGTGCCTCCTCTTCCTTGGCGCCGATCATCGGCAGGACCTCCTCATTGACGCGGGCCCTTCCATGACTGGGAAACTTTCGTGCCTTTACCTTTAACGTAACAGAATCTGCCATAGATAAAAACCTCCAATGGTCAACATACTACCCTTTTCATTATTAAATTTTTTCCGATCATCACTGTTCCCTGATCAGAAAAGAGATCTGCCCGTGCAACTGGCGGGTGAGAGCATCAGAAATAAAAAAAAAGTTCCGGACTGCATTTGAGAGTAAGGAGAAATCTCATCCTCGCTCTTACTGAGTGGATTCATAAAGATCGGCATGGAGTACTTCCCGGGAGCACCACAAATACCAGAGTCTGACCGTCAACGGTTCGTTCCCGGGCTCTATCCGGGTCTATCGTACACGATAAAAGGGCTCTGGAGAAAATCTATGGCAGGCGCCGTAAAATTAGCGTTTTATCGAACGGTTTCTTAAAGTCAATGCTACAATTAGCGCAATTATTGAAAGAGCTGAAAATGTACCAATCATATTGATAGAGAGTCTGATGAAGAGCGGTTCTTGCAATACTAATCAGGGTTATTACTGCGATACCCAACCAAAACCCGATTATCACATCCCAGTTAATTTTCATCATAATCACGACCATCAATTGAATGCAGGACAATCAACCTTAATTATTTCTTCACTTTTCATATCTTGCATCATTACTATTGATATCTCAAAAGTGATGTTAAAAAAAAAGTAAGCACCCTGAAACTTCAGGGCAGAGAGTGCTGCCGTGCTATTTTCAGATTGTACTATCAGAAGTGATCTGTTCAAATTAGCATTCATCAGTCCCGGATGCATCCGCTGATGCTCCCGCTGACGTTCCATTTTTCAAAATTTATAATTCGCGACTAATGATAAATAGTGTATGAACAATACCCCTGCATCCCACATTCTGGTGGGGGAAAAGGATGTGAATTATGCGTTTCATTACACTGGTGAAATTCAAAAAAAAGCCCAGGGATTTTGTTCCTGAGAACATAAAAATGATTGAAGAGGAATCCAAAAAAGGAATTAAATGGCTGAGTATCGACTGGACGCTTGGCAGGTACGATGCTGTGGCGATATTTGAAGCCCCAAATGAAAAAGAAGCAATGAAAATGGCTGTACGCCGGGCAGACTTCCTGGATCTTGAAACCATGGTTGCCATTCCGGCAGAAGAAGCGAGAAAACTCATTTAGCTACCTGATTCCAATCCATTTTTCTCAAAAGACGATCTCACCACTGACGGGTGGTAAAAGCGGACATACCGGGATCACCGGTATCCTCCCTTAAAGGTACTGATTTCCTTTCATACACAGATGACTGATAACCAGTCCGTGCCTGATAAAGAGATCACACCCCAGACAATAGCAGTTGACCGCTTTTATCTGCGTGGGGATCTTTGATCGCCCCCGGGCGCAAAAGAGAGCATTGGGGGGGTAGCCTGCCAGCGCATTATTTTTAAATGTCGGGCAATGTTTACAGATACACTTCTTCAGGTTCTCTTCGGAATTTTCCACGTTGTGGGGATCAACCACGGGGGGCTTCACGGGGGGTTGCATTGCTACTTTTCACCAGAACGTAGTATCACCGGAATACCATAAAATCCTTCTTTGGTTGTTGCAGTTGCCCGTGCTTTCTAGATGTTCATGGTTGTCGGAACAGGCACTACCGGGATACCCGTTCCCGTGCCGCCGGCACCTTTCTTCAGGCTCACCAGGCGCACCGTAAAGGTCAGGTTCTGACCGGCAAGCGGGCTGTTCTCGTCCACCGTCACGGTGGTCGGGGTGACGTTGAGGACCCTGATCACACTGTTCGAATTGTCGACCGAACTGTGAATAGTATAGTATTCTCCTGCCGTGAAGGTCTGGTTGGCGAGTAGACCGGTACGATTGACGACATGAATACGATCAGTCCGGTATGGACCATATGCCTGGTCGGACGGAATCTCTACGGTTTTATCCTGGTTTACCTTCATTCCTGTGATTGCACTGGAGAACCCGGGTATGATACCTGCACTGCCGACGGTGAATGCAAGGGGAGTGTCGTTTATATTCGAGTCAAAAATGGTCCCATCTTCCAGCTTCAACGTGTAGTACACGGAAACGTTATCCCCTTTTGCCGCAACAACAGGGTTGGGAAGGATGAAAATCATGATAACGAAAATGGCAACAATTGCGATTACCCCCCCGATAATCATGAGATTTTTCCGGCTCAGGCCACCAGTCTTTCCCTCATCTTTCTCCGGTTTTGTCTGTTTTTTCTTTTTGGAAGGTCCACTCATCTTTTAGCTCCGGATTACACTGAATTGTGGAAAATGTAATTCGTGATCAGATAGATGAGGATACATTAAATCTTTACCGGGTCCTTGCCGAATGAAGATTTTTATCCCCGGGATTAAGGATGAGAAAGAGCGGCCGGAGCGATAAGCATAATTCAACGCTGATGTGTCACCCCTCTGGCAGTATTGTCCGCTATGCAAAATTGCCCGATTGGTACTCAAAAATGAGAGGCTATAATGGCACGTCTTTTCAGGTAATACTCTTTTTTTCCTGTCGGATTATCAGGGACCCGACAGATGCGGCTATTGCCTTTTGATCTCTTCATCAATCAAAAAATAGTATTAATCCTGTCTGCTGAAGACCTGGGGCTTGTCGGGTTTCCCGGTTGTGTTGATATGGATACACAACCCTCCTCTCCAGCGGTCACATTCTGCTTTGATGCAGGGTGCCAGAGCCGGGCTGAAAGATCCATTATTGATCCAATATATGATCGAAGTTTTGACCGTGCACCAGTATGTTTCCATGATCTCCTGTTGCTGGTGTATCCCTTATCGGCCCACGGTATGGGCAGGGTGAAACTATCAGACGATCATTAACGATCACCGCACTACCCCGTTACCTGACAGATCATAGGAGTTGCGGTGGTGTTACCCTCGCAATGAAAAGAAGGCCGGTTTTTGATGGAGAGAATATTTTATTTACTCTGATGTCTATTTCGAAACATCGGAAGTCACTGGTATGAAAGTTGATGAGTCTGTTGCTAATCTTGACATCTGCGGGAGATTCTGCGGATCGTGTCCGACCTACAAAGAAAATGCCCTGAAAACCGCAAAACCATCCTTACTATTCTGTGCCCGCGGTAATTCTGACAAAGGCAAGGGAGAAAAGATGGTTGGATGTAATTGTCCTGGATGCGGAGTTCATAAAAGATACAAACTGACCGGCGATTACTTCTGCACAAAGTAGTATCCTTCCGGGCAATCTTTTTTCGACATATATTCGCGTTCTGCTGGCGTATATCAGGGCCAAAGGGGTGATATTTCCTCGCCGTGAAAAGAACTGCAGCTTTAATACATTTTTCTTTTCCCGGAGGGGACGCGGTGAGACAGTATTTCGTGAAAGTACTTAATTACTTTGCAAAACCGAATGGGAGAAGATGGCAGTCACTGATATCGTCATCATTCTCTGCTGGGTAATTTTCTTTGCCGTAATCCTGGTTGGGGCATTCAGGACAAAACCCACCGTTGAACGGGGACCCCTTTCAAACAAGGTATTCTATGCACTTCCCATTGTCCTGGCGATTTTCCTTCTTTTCAAAGGACTCACCGGCCAGACGGCTCCCGGCACAGGACTCGGTCAACCACTCTATCCCCTCTATGTTCAGGTTCTTCCGGCAACAACGTCAATACTGGTTATCGGGGTGGTCCTGGCTGTTTCCGGATTATTCATTGCGCTGTGGGCCCGGGTAATTTTAGGGACCAACTGGAGCGGGGCAGTCACCTTCAAGGAAGAACATGAGCTGATACAAAAAGGTCCCTATGCCTTTGTACGGCATCCGCTGTATACCGGCCTCCTCATGATGTTCCTGGGAACCGTTGTTGAGGCAGGGACCCTTGGCGGCCTTATCGGGTTTCCCTTTTTTTTATCGGTTGCTGGATAAAATTGAAACAGGAAGAATCCCTGATGACAAAACATTTTGGTGAAGAATACACCCGATACAAAACAAAAGTAAAAGCTCTCATTCCTTATTTGTTGTAATCTCTTACCCTCACACCGGATATTTTTGCAGCCATTTTGAGCTTGTTTGTGAGTATTTCAGTTTTTTACCCTGTTGCGGATATGGCGGTACTCCCCCTCTCTCCACAAAAAACACATTTTGGTTTTTTCAAAACAACCCGAAGTACCGGGAGAATACCTAATAAAACCGGGTTACCCCGGGTACTAACCGGCGTGACTTTCTCTTTTCCATAACCTGACCCGACAAAATAATCCACCGCAAAAAAGAATCCGGTACATCTGTTCTGCCCTGGAGGAAGCCCGTAAATTCGCTCTCCTGGCATAAGTCCTGAATGATGGCTGAATATACCTGCCGGATACCATTTCCCGGGAATTATGATCCCCGCTTACCCCGGATCTTCCCTAAGACAGCTTCAGCAATCTCATGTTCAGTAATTTCTATCTCTTCCTGGACCGGAAGGGACCAGCCGATAATATGATCGATCCTCGCTGTTCCTTTAATTTCCAGGAGAATATTCCCTTTTTTTATCAGACTCACCATCCCTTCGAAAAGGGCGAGATCGTGAGAGGTAAGCGGGACTGTTATCTCGATACTGTCACTTGCCGGGATATCCATTTTGGTTGTCTGTCCGCGGGCGATCTCTTTTTCCCCGGTACCATGCCGAAAAAAAACAACGAACGGGAGTTCCTTTACCGTCGCCCCGAAAGGATTGGGATTTTCAATCCTGAGCATGACATCGAAATCAACAGATGAAAGGTGGAGGGACCGGATTTTCACCCCTTTAATAGTAACGACCGGCTCATACAGGGCTTGCATGTCAGACCGTTTTATTCACAAAGCCTATAAGTATTTTAGTATCAGGTTAATTCCTCTTCTGAAGTCCTCCCCATTCCTTTGCCAGCGGGTATGATAACCGGATTTCCCGGAGCCGTGCTGCTCATGCCGGGAACCGGAAAATATAATTTTTTTTATTCGTGATGGGTATCTACCCGAAGCCTATCGGGATATGCCAGCACAACATGAATATGAACGTCAAAATCAGGGATGATGATCTAATCGTAAGGAGGTAGTGAGTCCATCAGCCACCAGGGGCGATAATTCTCACAACCCCAAAGACGTTTTTTAAATTGTCTGCCTAATGTCATCTCGCCATAAAGCCAGCATGTATTTCCTGTCTTATAATTGCACTTTTTACACGAGATCAACCTGAACTGAACCATACCTACCTGATTCAAAGTGCATGTATTATTAAATCACAAACCGCTGTGGGTTCGACAAAAGAACCCCTTGATTATACGAAAAACTGTCAATAAACGCGGATAGGAATCTATAAAGAAAAGCAGAAGACCCGATAAAAAGTATATATGGTGTGCAGGAGGTATTCATCTCGCATTTTTTACCTCCATCTTCACCCTGTTAGTGCACTTCGGACACCGGACATGAACAGGCTTCCGTGATCGCTCCAGCCCGGCGAGCCGCGACCCCATGTACGTCCACTCATAATTACATCGGTGGCAGGTGACCCGGCAGGATGTGTAAAGGCAATCCATAGGGTGTAATCGGACAGGATCTGATATGAGTGCAATGCGAATGAAGGGTGAAAGTGTCTGCACACGATACAGAAAAAAGGTAAAGAAAAAAAAGCGGTTCGTTATTTCATTTTTTTAGTGGCTGGTTTTCTCTGGAGTTTACGGGAATCACCGGTCAGCGTTTCGTTTATCCGAAGTCTTACCGGCTGGTACAACGATACGGGTATTTTTAAAAAGGAAAAAAACCAACTAGACTAAAGCCAAAGGCGCGAGCGAGGTGACTATATGCCAACGAGTAAGAAACAATTGGTAAAGCTGAACCAGGTAAAGAAAGCCAAGGCAGAAGAGGCTCTCAAAGCAGGCGGCTGCGGGGAGCCAGGAAGCCAAGAAGAAGCTCAAGAAGCTTGAGAAAAAGCGCAAGTGAGCCAGCGGGAATTTTCAACTATTTTTATGTTCATTTTTACGGGCTGATTGAAACGAAGTGAGCTGTGCATGGCGGCAGAATACCCGTATCCGGGTAAAAAAACCTGAGGGAAAAAGGAGTGAAAAAAACCTCAATACTATCCATATTTTTATGAGCTTGTTCGATCGGCAGGATCTCTGGACAATTACTTTGTTTTGCCTCTTTTATCGATCTCATAAAAAACGGTATACCCCCGGGAAATGTGCAGCCGTATCCTTTAAAAAAATCCGGTATCAAAAAAAAATCAGTATTTCCTGGAGAGAACCACAAAACCGAGTGCAATCGCTCCCAGTACCACCGCTGCTTCCAGGGGTGATGCCGGTGTTGTAGTGGTCGGCCATGGAGTCGGTACCTTTTTGGTGCTGGTTTTCAGGACGGTAGTTGTGGCGGTACCTGTCGGCAGGCTGGTGGCAACGGCGGTCTGAACCGCACCGAGGTCTGTATCCACGCTTATCGTTTTACCGCTTTTGACAAGTACGCGTTCTGACCAGTCATCGTATCCGGTTTTTGAGATGAGTATCGTATGATATCCGGGCGAAACATCATCTATGGTGAAGGGAGTTGTTCCCACGTATGCGGAATCCAGGTAAATCTTCGCACCGGAAGGACCTGATGTGACTTCAATGCTGCCAGCCTGATCCGTCACGATCTCAAACTGCAGGTCACATTCAATGGTCCCGACAGGATCCACAACACAGAGATCATAGGATCCGGCATTCGCGTTGTCAAGATCGAATACCCCCAGGATTTTTGTTGAGGTCTGTGAGGTGATATCCGCGGTAATGTTGTCATAGTCCGCATTATACAGGTACATGCTTTCAATGTCTGCCAGGCCGGTACCCGCAACGGTAACGATGCCGCTGGAGTTGGCCTGTGCGCTTGTGGGGGATAGTGATGTCAGCGTGATCGCGTTCTTAATCGTAAATCCCCCGTACAGCACCCCCTCCTCCAGGTCCCTGTTTACCACTACGATATCCCACTCTCCTGCTGTCTCTCCGGAAATGGGAAACGTACAGGTGAGTGAGGTATTCGTATATGCGGTGACCGTTGCCGAAATATTTAATTCGCCGTCCATCATCAGCCGGACTTTTCCCAGGCTTGAGGTAACATTAAATCCCGTGCCGTTAATGACAACACCTCTTGCCGACACCCCATTATATCCGTACGCCGGAGTAACCGAGGAGATCACCGGCTGATCGAGTGCTGTTACCGGTACTGTTACGGAAAGCACCAGGAATATCCCCAACATGCAGAGCAGGTAAAATCGTTTTTTCATGATAGTACTCCCATCAGTGAACACACAATGAAGAAATTTTGCAGGAGATCCATATATAATCCATTCATGGTTCTGGTTACCTGTTGATAAAAGGGGGACCGTGCAATTTTTTCGTCTCCCACCCGGCACGTTCAGGTGGAACCAGTCCACAAGGGTTTTGTCCTTCGGAACATGAATCCTTAGCGATACCATGAGAACCATGAGAAAAGGGATTTTAGTCACGAAAAAAGGAACCAAGGAAGGGTATTTCCCGATATTTATTGATGACCGGGAGTTCGTTCATTCCGTCCTGGCAGAAGCCATGGAGCAATGGAAACAGCGTGAGACAAAAGATCCCGTGCACGACGGGATGGTGTTTTTTTTGATTGCCAATGCGATCGGAAAGGAGAGGACGAATACTCATCAGTTCATAGGTCCTGAGTCGATTCCCGAGAGGGAGCTTGAAGCAGCGTTTACCCAGGCGTCGTATATTTTCGCGGTGGATTTTGCGGGAGGGAAGGTCAGGAAGGTGAAATAGTCTTCATGACGGTGGTTCAAAATCCAGGCAAAAAGTATCAACGGCTTGAATTTCCCGGAGATCGTATACTGAATCGTATCGCTTGATTTTGCTGGTGAGTTCTGCCCGATTCAGAAATTGTTGTTTTTTAAAAGAGTTTCTTTGAAAATAAGTAAAAATGCTTATGCCTTGCCGGGGCTGGTGGACGACCCTTCTCAAATGTTCAACCTGCACGTTGCCCGGTACGACGCTATTTTCCGGACTCCAGTACAGCAACGGCCTCAGGATTGAAGCCTTTGACGATCAGCCAGACACCCAATGAAAACTCAAACAGCGCAACCGGAAGTGCGGCGAGGCCAGTCAAGGGAGCAAATTGCACGACGAGACCGAACATCATAGCAATCCAGGCAGCGATGAGGGGGAACGCTCCGGCGATTCCGATCAGGGAAAGAGCCCGGGGCACCAGGCGTGACTGGTACAGCAGGAAGCCCAGTAACAGATCGTTTAGTGCCGGCAGGAAGCTCTGTCCGATCAGGAAGATGCTGTTATACAGCGTGGCAAGCGTCTGGCTCATAACCAGCGCTCCTGCCCCGGCTCCGTCCTGACGCAGACTCACTATCGACAGGATGAACGCGACGCCGACGAAGATGGTGGCGGCTTCCAGGACCCGTGAGCCGACGAGTCCAAGCGAGACCCCTTCGTTCTGCTTTTTGAGCATCGGGAACAGCACGACAGCCGTGCCTATGCCGGCAAGAGCCACGATAATTTCCAGGATACAACCCACGATGGCGCCGGTGTCCGGACCAGCGCCGAGGATGTAATTCGCACTCTTCACCTGACCGTAGAGAATGAGACTCGGGATCGAGACAAACGTGAGCAGGTAGAGTACGCCTGCCGCTAATGAGATTTTTCTGTGTGAAGGCATACCTGTGACGACCGGATTGTTGTTGCTCATAGGGTTATCTCCATTATTACGGTATTTCCGTGTATTCTGAACGCTGGCATCGAATAGCCCCGATACTTCTTATTACACGTATTATTCGGAAGTGAAGTCCTACCATGCCATAATAGATAGAAAATATAAAAAGATTTCCGAAGATGTCTTTTATCATGCTTATGCCTGGCCGCGGGTGAGGATTTCGAACCCCCCATATCGCTCATATATATGAAGTACCTATATTCCATCAGGAACATGAGGGATACATCCGAAATACTGGATCAGCTGCGGGGCATGAGGCACGAACTCAGGGAGCGATAACACATCAGGAGCATCGGGATCTTTGGCTCGTACTCCCGGAAACACCAGACCGAACAGAGCGACCTCGACCTGGTAGTGGAATTCGATCAGCCGATAGGCATGATGGCATTCGTTCACCTGAAAAATATGATCTCTGATCGTCTCAATATCAAGGTCGATCTTGTGACTCCCGATGGCCTTCATCCCCTGATCCGCGACCAGGTCATGCACGAGGTCGTGTATGTCTGAAAAACGATCTACCTCTCTCCTTTTGTTTGATATTTACCAATCCATAGAAAAGATTGAGGAATTCACACGGGGTATTTCCTTTGATCAGCTGTTGGCCGATGAAAGTACAAAGGATGCGATTTCTCCGCAATTTGCAGGTCATCGGGGAAGCCTCAAAAAACCTGCCGGAAACCCTCGTCGCAGATCATCCTGAAGTGGACTGGAGTGGGCTTGCCGGAGTCCGGGATATTGTTACGCACCGGTATTTCCGTGTCGATTGGCATTTACTCTGGACCAGTGTTCACGAAGAATTACCGGTTCTTAAAATTCAGATCCGGAACCTGATGATTACGGAGCAGGGATAATCCGGCTTTCGATCATAGTTCTTCTTCTCCAGATTATCCTTCAGGATTTTGCTTTTAATTCTGGTTAACCAGAGTAACAGCTGTTATGTTGCTTTAAGTCTGTTTATCCGGAATAATCCTGTGCTTAATTTAAAAATTAATGTTCTGCCGCAGCTTTTGTTGATGTATTTTCTGACGGATAGTTCATCACATGCATTGATTGCTTATGAAGGTGAGTAACGATCTCATCGGAAAGAGTCAGGAGCGCAATTTTGTGAGCTTTTTTTTCTTTATGGATGTGAAGAGGTGATATTTCCAAAGACTTGTAGCGTTCTGAAGGGATTTCATTGTCCGAGATGGATTCACAGCATTTTTTAATGTGCATCATCAGCATATGGAGATGGATTAACTCTTCCTTTTGCATACTATCACTTCTGGAACATTATTATGTGATTTTTGTAACTCCCTCGGGATTGTAAGAAGAAATGCGATTCGATTAGTTCGATTTTATCCTGTTGAATTCATAAATGCTGGCAAGGCAGTGGTGCAAAGCACCTGGGGACCTGGAAAAACTGAATTTTTATAAAAAAATACTAATAATTTCCATTTCCAGACTGATATTCCGGTTCTCTCCGGCAGGCGTCGAAATAATTCCCGATCAGGTCATTTTCCAGTTCTTTCATCAGGCAGCTGACCTTTCAAAATTCCGAGGTTATAACCGGCCTGAGGGCTGCGGAAACCTCATGCTTCTTCACTACCACAACAGGACAGAAAAAAAAATATTTCTTTTACCTATTTTCCTTCGAGGGTCGGGATGCGATGGGTGAGTTCTGCCCAGTCATTGCCAATGGTCTTCCTGATCAGTACCTTTACCCCGGAAAAGACCGGTGCCGGCATCAGCATCTGCCAGGTCCGGGTCACGTTCTCACGATCGTCATTCCCGATTAAGGGGTAAAGCCATTTGACAACTTCCGGGAACCGTTCCTGGGGAATCATCCCGGCCATAGTACCCAACGCCTTGCCCTGTTCGGGCAGGGGGATTTTTTCCCGGAAAATCCGGTAGAGATGCGTATCTTCCTTGTTCAGGTGCATGTCCATATGAAAACGAAATGCAGCCGTAGCCCGGGCAGTTTTCAGGAGGTCGCGTGCAGCATACGATGTGTTCAGTTCTTCAAAGGCCGCATCGAGGCCATGGTGATCCAGGAGATACGCTTCAGCAACCAGGGGGGCGACAGTATCGATCCTGGGAAAGACCGCGGCCTCTTCTCCCCTGGCATGCCAGACCAGCATTTCGTTAAAGAACCGGAACCGCTCGATAGTACCCGCGAGGCCTTCCTTTCCCTTTGCGGCATCGAATGCGGCAGCATCGATACGTTTCAGGTCATTCCTGAACGCATTGTGAAACGCCCTTATTACATCAACAGGTTCTGCCATATGCTCTGACCATAATCCCGCTGCCTTTTAACAGTATTTCCAGTTTTCAAATTTTGACAAGTGGTGGGTGGTGGGAGGATGCGTAATTTCCGGTTGGTGTTTTTCATGTGACGGGAGCAGGTAAAAAAGATAATGAACTACTTTTTTTTAAAAACGCATGGCTGGATATGGCCGAATGTTTCAGGCTGCAGTTTTTCTCTCCCCACTCTCTGCAACCCTGTTCTTTTCAGCGCTATCCTTATCTGTCACTCACCTCATACTGGTACGATAGTGAATCCATGGATTATTCCAATGTGTTAAACGATGCCTTTCACTATACAAAAGAGGGCATCTTTGGAAGTGCGGATCGCTGGATGAAACTGATCCTCGCGATCATCTGCCTGGGCATTCCCCTGAACGGGTATGTGATGCGGATCTACCGGGGGGCAAACCCGGCCCCGGAAGTCGACCAGTGGGGCACCCTGTTCGTTGACGGCCTGAAGCTGATCCTTGTGGGAATTATCTATGCGATCCCCGTGATGATCATCTGGGCATTTGCCTACGGGAGCCTGATGCTTTCAATCATGCAGGGAAATACCGCTGCTATGGAGAACTGGTCTCCCAACCTGGGACTCATGGGGCTCATGTACGTTCTCGAGATCCTCATCGGTATCATCATGCCGGTTGCAGCCATCCGCTTTGCCCGCACGGCGAGTTTTTCTGAAGCCTTCAACTTTGGTGCAATCCTTGAAACAATTAAAAAGATCGGGTGGATCAATTACATCATCGCATTGATCCTCATCACCATTGTTATTGCCATCCCTGTGTGCATCATCATCTTTGGCATGATCCTGATCGGTGGAATAAGCATGTTCATGCTGGGTGGTAACACCGCTACCCTTCTCGGGTTTATCATTGCAGCGATCCTCATCATACTTACCCTTGCTCCCCTGCTTAGTGTCTTCCAGGCACGCTTCATGACAAGGGTGTACGATAGTGCTGCCCGGGAAGCATAATTTTTTTTAAACCCTCATCGCAGATCATCCTGAAGTGGACTGGAGTGGCCTTGCGGCAAGAGAGTTGTTGCAGGGAATTTTAATGAAACAGGGAGGATGTCTATGAAATTTTCACCTATATGTGTATCAGCAATTATTTTTGTCATCGTCGCTGTCCTGATTGCGGGATGTGCCAGTTCCCGTCCGGCCACACCAGTAACTACCTCTTCAGCAATACCAGCAGCCGCCACTACCGTCACTGCAGCACCATCCGGTGGATCAGTCACCACAACAAACACGACAGCTGCTCCATCAGAAGGGTCATCGACCCCGGAAGCAGGATCTGTTGTCACCGGTTCAACCATCTTCGGGACAAAGGTATCCTATACCTGGATTGAGTATAAGTCGGTCGCCGCCGGTATAGCAACCTACACGAAAATTGAAAAATCGGGGAAATGCACCATGCGAACGGAAGGAAAGAATATAAGAAGTTTTATCGGCGACTGTCCGCCGAAGGATCAGACGAGCGGGCAACAGGCCCAACTCAATCCCGCGGATATTACCTCAGATATGAAGTTCACCGTTGTGGGCATCGAGCCGGTAACGGTGGGAGCGGGAACCTACCCGGCCGCTGTCAAATATATGGTTACTTCCGAGGGAATTACCCTCTATTACTGGACAGCCCCCGGTGTCCCGGCATTTGTCAAGCTCATGACACCAACGAGCAAGGGTGACGTAGTCATCGAACTCAATGGCTGGGGATAACCCGGTAATACTTTTTTAATTTTGGATGCGATTACGGCTCACAAAAAATCTGTTTTTCCGCTGTTCTCCCCTCTGTCCCTCTTTAAATACCCTCAAATATCCACTTTTTTGGCAAAATACGTCCAGATATCCCATCTTTAGGAAAGGGCATCCAGCGGTGCTCTCTCGTTACGACGAGTGATTTTTTGTTTCGGGGTGCCCTGGGGAGTGTATCTCCCACCCCTCAATCCGGGGCCGCATTGGGCTCCGTTTCCCCTTCCCGGGTGGTTTTCCGTGCATAACTTTGTAAAAAAGGGTACACTTTTACACAATTTTTTAAAATACGCAGTTTCCTCCTCTTTTAAGCCAAACGGAGCGATATCCTTTGAGCTGTAAAACGCTATTGTACGCTATTGGGAGGCGGAAAAGGGGGTGACTGGGGGTATAGCATGGGCACAATGAAAAGAAGGGCTGTTTTGGGGGGTCCCATGATCCATGCCGTGAAGGAAGGGGCCGATCAGCTCATCGCGGAATGCACGGATCCCGTCCTAACATGTTCGTCATCGAAATGGACCGGGGGATCGGGGGCAGGGGTTCAGGGATATATGCCTGGGATCTCCTTTCTGGTGTACCGTGATCCCATCCGGCTTTCAGTCATAATTCTTCTTCTCCAGAATATCCGTACAGTTTCTTCTTGTAATTCTGGCCAGCCAGAGTTACACAGCCGTACACAAGGGTTTTTGTCCTCCAGAACATGAATCCTTAGCGATACCATGAGGACCATGAGAAAAGGGATTTTAGTCTCGAAAAAAGGAACAAAGGAAGGGTATTTCCCGATTTTTATTGATGACCGGGAGTTCGTTCATTCCGTCCTGGCAGAAGCAATGGAGCAATGGAAACAGCGTGAGACAAAAGACCCCGTGCACGACGGGATGGTGTTTTTTGAGATCGCCAATGCGATCGGAATGGAGAGGACGAATACTCATCAGTTCATAGGTCCTGAGTCGATTTCCGAGAGGGAGCTTGAAGCAGCGTTCACCCAGGCGTCGTATATTTTCGCGGTGGATTTTAAGGAAGGGAAGGTCAGGAAGGTGAAATAGTTCTTATGACGGTTGTTCAAAATCCAGGCAAAAATTTTTCAACGGTTGGAATCTCTCGGTGATCGCGTTGAACCTTATCGTTTCACAATATCTTTACAATAATTTTCCTGGTAGTTCAGAAGGTGACCTTACAAATAAATTACGATTTACTTCCAATGATAATCTTGAAGAAATTATTGACAAATTGCCGGATGAATCCAAAAAAAGACCTTCTCAAATTTAAAAGGAGTTTCAAAACTGATGCACAGGATTTAATCGCGGATGATATGGAAGCATTTATCGGAAATTATTATCTTAATCACAGACCCAAAAAGACAATCAAATATTTTGAAAAACTTTTAACAAGAGAAATCAATGCATTTGATCCGAATACGGATTACAATCAATGCTCCAAAATACCGGTCCCAACGGGTATAGCAGAACCTGCTCTTTGCAACTATCGCGTCGGCTGGAGGGGAGCAGAAGGGACAGGTCATAGGAGGCTCGAATTCACTCCCCTCCTGCCTCTTTCATCCCGCACAAATCCGCATAATCGCGTTCCTGCAGGTCTGGTATGAGGGGATAGCCTGATCATTGAGATCAATCAACAAAAAACATTTATTACGCCTGCAGAGCGTGCAATGAAAAATTAAAATTATTTTTGGATAATAACAAATCCATATTTGACTTTTGTTGTCGGGTCTGCATCATCCGGTGCGTCCAACATGTTATCATAAACCCGTTTTAATGGTGCTTTACTCCAGATCCGAATCCGGAATTTATCGGATTTATCAGCAGCATTCTTTGGAAGCAGCGATCCGTCGGTTGCGGTCAGAAGGAAACCATAATCTCCCTTGCCATTGATCTTACCGGAACCTTTGAACGATGCTTTTGAACCTGCTACCACGAGCCAGTCGTAATCATCCGAGAAGAAGTTCATAGTACCGAGGTCGTAATAGAACTCAGTAATGCCTTGTGGTCTGGATATGCCCTTTACGTATTTCGATACAAATCCAAAGTAGCCTGTTCCCTCGAGTGTCGGAGCCGGTAGATACACCCGCCGGAGAGTTGATCGCCCCGGCTCCAATTACGTATCCGCCGTTCGGGTCATACACAACAACATACGACAATGCCTCTTTGTTCGCAGTGAGACCACCTTTATCTTTTACGGTCAGGTTAATTGTGTAAACACCCGGCTTTGTATATGTATGGCTGCCGGTGATTGCTTTTGTACCTGCCGGGAAATTCAACGATGTGTTCGACTTGTCATCCCACTCCCATCTGGCAGTGAATGTATCCTGACTATTTGGATCTGTCAGAGAAGCTGACACCTGAATCACGGTGTTGATCTTAACCGGATCAAGCGGCACAACGACTTCTCCGAGGACCGGTGCTCCGTTGATTTCGGTAACTGTTACATTGGCCGTGTCAGTGCCCACTCCTCCTTTATTATCAGTTACATTGACCCTGACGGTGAACATCCCGGTGTTAACATAGGTATGACTAAGGGGGAAGGTCTTGTCGTTATTGAGGGAGAGACTTGCGGTACCGCTGGCATCCCCATAATTAACAGTGGCAGTCCAGGTGTCAGTATTCGAATCCGTGAAAGAACCTGATGATACGAATTGAGATCCTTTAGTAATGGTCTTATCCGGACCAGCGTTCACAACCGGTGAGACATTAGGTGATTGGGAAGTAACCGTAACGGAATGGGTCACGGCATTCACTCCACCGGGTCCGGTGACTGTCAATTTGACGTTATACGTTCCAGCAGACTGCATAGACATGAGTTGGTAACTGGTTGGTTGATGTTGCACCGTCACCGAAGTCCCAGGCATAGGTCAGTGGAGCGTACCGGTTGATTCGTCAGTGAATGCAACGCTGAGGTAGGTTGGTGTCGAAGTAAATGCTGCGACCGGGGCTACCGGAGTTGCAGCAACCGTAACGGAATGGGTCACAACATTCACTCCACCGGTGTCCGGTGACTGTCAATTTGACGTTATACGTTCCAGCAGCTGCATAGACATGAGTTGGTAACTGGTCGGTTGATGTTGCACCGTCACCGAAGTCCCAGGCATAGTCAAGTGGAGTCGTACCGGTTGATTCGTCAGTGAATGCGACGCTGAGGTAGGTTGGTGTCGAAGTAAATGCTGCGACCGGAGCCTGCCGGAGCTGCAGCAACCGTAACGGAATGGGTCACAACATTCACTCCGCCGGGTCCGGTGACTGTCAATTTGACGTTATACGTTCCAGCAGCTGCATAGACATGAGTTGGTAACTGGTCGGTTGATGTTGCACCGTCACCGAAGTCCCAGGCATAGCTCAGTGGAGGGTACTGGTTGATCCGTCAGTGAATACGACGCTCAGGTAGGTTGGTGTCGAAGTAAATGCTGCAAACGGAGTTACTGGAGAATGCTACAACCGTAACGGTGTGTGTCACGGCATTCGCTCCGCCGATCCGCGACCGTAAGAGTCACGGAGTAGGTTCCGGCAGCTGCATAGACATGAGTTGGTGACTGGTCGGTTGATGTTGCACCGTCACCGAAGTTCCAGGCATAGGTCAGTGGAGCGGTACCGGTTAATGCGTCAGTGAATGCAACACTGAGGTAGGTTGGTGTCGAAGTAAATGCTGCGACCGGAGCTGCCTGGAGCTGCTAGCAACCGTAACGGACTGGTCACAACATTCGCTCCGCCGGGTCCGGTGACTGTCAGAGTTACGGAGTACGTTCCAGCCAGTTGCATAGACATGAGTTGGTAACGGTCGGTTGATGTTGCACCGTCACCGAAGTCCCAGGCATAGGTCAGTGGAGCGGGTACCGGTTGATTCGTCAGTGAATGCAACGCTGAGGTAGGTTGGTGTCGAAGTAAATGCTGCGACCGGAGCTACCGGGAGCTGCAGCAACCGTAACGGAATGGGTCACAACATTCACTCCGCCGGGTCCGGTGACTGTCAATTTGACGTTATACGTTCCAGCAGCTGCATAGACATGAGTTGGTAACTGGTCGGTTGATGTTGCACCGTCACCGAAGTCCCAGGCATAGGCTCAGTGGAGTTTACCGGTTGATTCGTCAGTGAATGCGACGCTGAGGTAGGTCGGTGTCGAAGTGAACGAAGCGACCGGTTTTATCGGAGCAGCTACAACAATTGCGATAGTTGTCTGAGCAGAAGCACCGTGTTCGTCGGTTACAGTAACGACCAGATCAACAGAGCCGGACCCGGCTGGAGTGAAGATAACCGTCGCAGTATGAGCGTTGGGATCATAAGTTATTGGTATGTGTACCGCCGAAGGTAGCGGTTACAGATAAGGAGTCACCTTTCCGGATCGGAAACTGGTATGGTCAAAGTTACCGGAGATCCCTGGATAACCCCTGTGGGAGGAGTAACCGTCGGAATTACGGGTGGGGTATTGGCGACTACAACAATTGCGATAGTTGTACTGAGCAGAAGCACCGTGTTCGTCGGTTACAGTAACGACCAGATCAACAGAGCCGAACGGCTGGAGTGAAGATAACCGTCGCAGTATGAGCGTTGGGATCATAAGTTATTGGTACTATTGTACCGCCGAAGGTAGCGGTTACAGATAAGGAGTCACTTTCCGGATCGGAAACTGGTATGGTCAAAGTTACCGGAGATCCCTGGATAACCCCTGTGGGAGGAGTAACCGTCGGAATTACGGGTGGGGTATTAGCGAGTTACAACAATTGCGATAGTTGTCTGAGCAGAAGCACCGTGTTCGTCGGTTACAGTAACGACCAGATCAACAAGACCGGACCCGGCTGGAGTGAAGATAACCGTCGCAGTATGAGCGTTGGGATCATAAGTTATTGGTACGTCGTACCGCCGAAGGTAGCGGTTACAGATAAGGAGTCACCTTCCGGATCGGAAACTGGTATGGTCAAAGTTACCGGAGATCCCTGGATAACCCCTGTGGGAGGAGTAACCGTCGGAATTACGGGTGGGGTATTAGCGAGCTACAACAATTGCGATAGTTGTCTGAGCAGAAGCACCGTGTTCGTCGGTTACAGTAACGACCAGATCAACAGAGCCGGACCCGGCTGGAGTGAAGATAACCGTCGCAGTATGAGCGTTGGGATCATAAGTTATTGGTACTATTCGTACCGCCGAAGGTAGCGGTTACAGATAAGGAGTCACTTTCCGGATCGGAAACTGGTATGGTCAAAGTTACCCGGAGATCCCTGGATAACCCCTGTGGGAGGAGTAACTGTCGGAATTACGGGTGGGGTATTAGCGACTACAACAATTGCGATAGTTGTCTGAGCAGAAGCACCGTGTTCGTCGGTTACAGTAACGACCAGATCAACAGAGCCGGAACCCGGCTGGAGTGAAGATAACCGTCGCAGTATGAGCGTTGGGATCATAAGTTATTGGTCCACTGTACCGCCGAAGGTAGCGGTTACAGATAAGGAGTCACTTTCCGGATCGGAAACTGGTATGGTCAAAGTTACCGGAGATCCCTGGATAACCCCTGTGGGAGGAGTAACCGTCGGAATTACGGGTGGGGTATTAGCGACTACAACAATTGCGATAGTTGTCTGAGCAGAAGCACCGTGTTCGTCGGTTACAGTAACGACCAGATCAACAGAGCCGGACCCGGCTGGAGTGAAGATAACCGTCGCAGTATGAGCGTTGGGATCATAAGTTATTGGTACGATGTACCGCCGAAGGTAGCGGTTACAGATAAGGAGTCACTTTCCGGATCGGAAACCGGTATGGTCAAAGTTACCGGAGATCCCTGGATAACCCCTGTGGGAGGAGTAACCGTCGGAATTACGGGTGGGGTATTAGCAGTACAACAATTGCGATAGTTGTCTGAAGCAGAAGCACCGTGTTCGTCGGTTACAGTAACGACCAGATCAACAGAGCTGTTGTTGGTAGTGAAGATAACCGTCGCAGTATGAGCGTTGGGATCATAAGTTATTGGTACGATCGTACCGCCGAAGGTAGCGGTTACAGATAAGGAGTCACTTACCGGATCGGAAACTGGTATGGTCAAAGTTACCGGAGATCCCTGGATAACCCCTGTGGGAGGAGTAACCGTCGGAATTACGGGTGGGGTATTAGGCAAAGGATTGACGGTGATGGTAACTGTTGCTACCCCGGAATCTGATCTACCGTCATTCGCTTTATATGAGAAGAAATCGGTTCCGCTAAACCCTATATTTGGTCGGTATGAGAAAGACCCATTTGAGAAAAGAATAACTGTCCCTATAGTGGGATTATTGTATAAACTTGCCGACAAAGCGTTCAAGTTAGGATCATTATCATTCGCGAGGACCCCTGGAGCTGATATGTTCAGCCATTTTCCTTCATCTATGGAATATCCATCATTAATGGCATTAGGGGGATTATTTGCACCGGAAGATACGTCAATAATGACAGTATCTGGATTCCCAGGCGTTCCTAGCTGTCTCGTGCTTTGAGCTGCAAGACATATCGTCCTGCAATATTAGGAGTGAATTGTGGTGAAAGGGGGGAGTATGCGTCTGAATACGCAGGGGAGTATGAAGTACCATCGCTATTTTTCAAAATCCAATCAGAAGATCCAGACGGCTGGGATGTCATCTTCCATTGGTAATCAAGTGGAGTGTTCCCATCCGGATCATCACTGTTACTTGCATCAAGAACAATCGGAAGACCAATATCTGCAACTCGATCTGGTCCCGCTTCTGATATGGGGAGTATATTAGAAGGAGTTACAAGCTGAACACGAATCGCTTCTTTTCCATCTTCATATATAATAAATGTTGATAGGAAATTGGAACCATCAAATATCAATTGTTTGTTATAAACAGAGGGAGGAGGACTCTGTGCAATTTTTATTGGATTTAAATCTAGCGGCGATCCATTTTCATCTATCCTTATACCCATCACTTCATTTACGTTAAACGAAATCATCCAATTTTGGTGTGTGCTATCATATGCAACGGCTGGAGAATGTCCTCCCCATCCATCACTGGATGATTTATATCGGATCCCTTCGGGATTCGAAAGGATACCCAGAGGAGACATCAGGGTCCCAAATATCTCTCCAGTCACGCCATTTCTGAAATCCCTCCAAATAATCAAATAGTTATTTCTTCCAAAAGCAATCTGAGGACCATCTGCATATCCTTGCCATCCGGGAGCGATTGAAATGGGTATTGGTGGGGTATCAGGGACCCCCCTGTCGTCGAAACCCTAGTTCCATAAATGTCATTATCCCTCACATTCGGTGATGTTTCTTCGGTCCATATCACACAATAATTAGATCCATCGAAGTCGATGTCAGGAAGACTTTGATATTTTTCTGCTGGACTGATTTTAATTACTGGTTCGATTGGAATCCCATCGGATGATACAATTTTCCCAACTATATCTTGGTAATATAACGACCATTGGGGATTACTACCATCCCAAACCACCAGAAAATTAGTTTTATCGGTGCCAACATTCACCGAATTTGCAGCCTGATCAGCAATGACTATAAGGTCACTGACACCTCCCTGAGGTGTGATAACCCGACCAAGGATTTGGTTACGCCCCTGATTGGTATTATAACCTGGCCATACGACCAGATATTTCATACCATTATAGGCGATTTGCGGCATGGCTCCACCAACTGCCGTTGTATCAATCACTATAAGACTTCCTTGGAGATTTCCCTGTTTATCTACAAACTGCCCGACAATTCCTCGACGAGAATTGTTATACCAAACAAACAAATAATTTGTTCCATCGAAGGCAACACCATTCCAATATCCCTCATTGAAAGGACTGATTTGTTTATCTGCGGGAAACAGAGGTGCTAATGTGACCTCGGCGCTTACATTGCTTACCACAAATACAGAGGTAAGCAAAATTAAACTCAAAATAAACAACAAATTATTCCTTTTCAATAGAACTAGACAGGGTTCTGATTTCATTTTATTTTAACCTCCTTTTTATTCTCGTTATTTCCGGAAATTTTTCTTGAGGGAAAACCGGTAATTTGTGGTTCGACCATAGCAGCATAAGTCTTCCTAAATAAAATTTTAAAAATAATCAGGCGTGAGTTTTAGTTAGCACTATGCAGATCAGGCAATGGGCGTGTTGGTGTTCTAGATGTGGTTAATTGGGAATCTTCTATAAAATAAAGCAATATTCAGTTGCTCATAAAGGCTGGCTAGGCATCGGTGCAATGCATAGGGATTTTTAAATAATGTGCCTTGGCAGTCACTCCCCACCCACTTCCTTCTTCTCGCACAAATCCTTATAATCACAGATCTTACAGGTCTGGAACGAGGCTGTGGCCTCAAACTGCTCGGCACATACCGATTCAATGATCCCTTTCACCGATTCTGTAAAGGCACTTATCGTCTCTTCCGTCGGCAAATAATCGACCATCCTGTCGTCTTTGATGTAGTAAAACGATGCCCGCTGGGGGAGTCTCCCGTGCATCTCCTTAATGGCCAGGCAGTAGAGGTTGAGCTGGATATCGAGTGGCACTGAATTCTTCGTGAGGGTTCCGGGTTTTGATCCCGTTTTGAAATCGACCACAACAAACTCCCCGTTCCGGTGTCCGTTCGATTCGGTCGATATAGCCTTTCACCGTCCTGCCGTTGAGCGTGAACTGGAACTTCTTTTCCGTGCCGGTGATCGTATTCCTGTTGGCTGCCTGCCAGGCGAGATACGTGTCGAGAAGCGCTTCGGCTTTGAACCGGTCCCTCGAGTTCCTGGGTCCGGGAGGTATAGGCCTGCGACGACCAGCAGGAATTGAGCAGTTCGAGTGCCCGCTCTTTTGTGGGAAGATACCCTTCCTGTTGTGCTCTGGAGAGGTGTTCGATCACACTGTGGACAGCAATACCCAGGGAAAAGAAGGTCTTTTGCAGGGAAGGGACCTGCAGCAATCTGGTACTCGAACTTGTAGCAGAGCGGGCAGTCCTCGTATTTTTTGAACGCCGATGCAGAGAAATGGTGGTCGGGGCCCACGAGCGGTACCGGTTTCTGTTCAAAGGCTGCCACGAGTGCATCGTCGCTGTCCGGTATTGAGAAGAATATCTCAGGGTCGAACAGATCCGGTGATTTTCCCTGTTCCAGGAGCCGGATCTGTCGAGCTCCACGATCCGCTGGATGGCAGTGGAC
>CAWFHC010000015.1:0-65239 GCA_963815395.1 uncultured Methanoregulaceae archaeon | reverse complement strand
GAAGCCCTTCAAGAATGAGGATTTTGTGCGGGCGGAAGATAACCGGAGGATCAAATACCCCCGTTGTATGATTATAGACGGGCTTTTCGACTGCGCCCCGCATCTGAGGCAGGGCCAGGTCCTGTTCGAGCTGATCGATCCGGTTTGCCTTTGGATTAAGGGCAGTCAGTCCCTGCTTCCTTCGGCCATCACGGTCGAGACTATGATAGTCATCGAGGGTAATTGTGGACACGAGGTCAGAACCAAAGATGCTTCGGATACCTTCGGTGAAAGTAGTTTTTCCCGATCCGCTGTCCCCTGCAACACCAAGGGTAAAAATATATGGCGAAGCCGCAATCGTGTCCTTGAAGTTCGGAAAATACATACCTTGTTCTGGTATACGTATATATCGGGTAAAAACCATCCGAAACCCGCCTTTATGAAATTCTTAAGGAAAGGATTTTGAGGTACAGATCGGAGGAAAGACAATTGGCTGTCAGGGTCGCAAAAGAGCGATCTTGGATCCCACGGGAACCTTAACCTCATCTGCAACAGGTTTGCATTTCGCTGCCATAAGATAGGCGACCGGCGGAGATTGTCCATCTCGGAGAGGGACTCGAAATTTGCCATTCCTTTGGCGATAATGATTGTGCAATTTGCTATGGCATCCCGAAGGTCTTCTGGAATATTCTCCATACATATACCGATCTCAGGACCCCCGCCGGTTGTTGTGATCTGGTCAACAAGGGTGATCAAGTCCCAGTTCACGAGCATCCTTTAAGGTTGCGTCATTGAGAATAGGGGAATCTTTGACTGCAAGCACAACATGAGAACCCTCGCGTTTTGAGGTATTCGATCAAGAGGCGATCGAGAACAATTTCACCGCAATTGTCGCTCAGATATACAACACGGGAGCAGAGCGGGAAGATTTTATCAGTATCGTCGATGGTGAGCCCTTTTGCATATTCTTTCTGGAAAAAAACGGAAAAATCTCTTTCAACAATGTGTCCTTTCACGCCATAATCAAAGGTATTGCCGATTATTGATGCCAGAACATAATCTCGAAATGTGGACAAGTCCTTACGGACCTCTTTACTGACTTCAATTGCCTGTTGGTTTCCCAGAGTTTTGAGTTCTGCGAACGGATCGGGATTTCCCAGTAAATCGTATGCCCTCCGATGAATACGGCTTGCAATCTGCGGGTGGGTGAGCGATCCGGAACGAATTTCGCCAATCAGATTCCTGCATTCAGTAATTACTGAATCCGTAAGAGTGGAATCAGCATGACACAATTGTACATTCAAGTTCCACGCGGGAAAGTAAACAGTCAGCACATAGTTCGGTAATTTTCATAACAACGACCAGAACAACGATACAAAAACAATGTCCGAAATGGGGCCACTGAGATTTGAACTCAGGTCAGAAGACCCCCAGTCTCCTAGGATGGCCAGGCTACCCTATGGCCCCGCCTCTTACTATTGGTTCATTTCATTTATTTATCTTGTTGTCGTAAAAAATTAAAATACTAACCCCTCAGGTAAAAATCTTACCAATAGGATAGGTCAGCCTCCGGGGAACTCAATCCAGTGTGCGGTTTTTTCAGATCGCATTCCCGACCTCGTATTACCTATCGCAGTACCTCATTGTCCGAGGCAAAAAAAAGATATGTATATATGGTTCAAATCAGGTATTATGAATTACAACTTTTAATGCAGCAGGTGTAAAGACCATGGTAAAAGAGGAAATCTTTCCATTCATTAATACAATACGTCCGACAAAGCGGGAAACAAAGATATCCGGAGAGGCGAAGTAATGAATACTATTCTCGTTGTCGATGACAGTCCATTCATCGTTGATGTATTTGTCACTATGCTGGAGCGAGGCGGTTATCGTACTGTTGCTGCATATGGTGGGGCGGAATGTCTCGAGATCTTAAAGACGGTGACCCCCGATCTGATCCTGTTGGATATCATGATGGAACCTATAGACGGTTGGGAGACCCTTGAAAAGATTAAGGAAAATTCCCAGACGAAGGAGATACCGGTACTCATGCTCACTGCAAAGCAGCTTTCTCCCGCAGAAGCACAGGAATACGGGATTTATATCGAAGATTACGTGTTAAAGCCAATTACTCACCGCGAATTGTATGATGCGATTGAGCATGTCCTCAAAAGGAGACAGGCCATCAAATCTGATATTGACACTGCAAAACAATCCGGGTTTGACGCTGAGATCATCACTGAATATGCCCGTTTAAGTAAAACAATAGACGTAAACAAGCGCCTCATGAAGATTCTCGAGACCACTTACAATTTCGATGACTCAAAAGTAAGGGTCAGCGAAGAAATCTCAAGTGCGATCAAGAATATGGAGATGAATGTTAAAATTCAGGAGAACCGGCTTCAACAAATCAAAGGGGAATTATCAGGAACCCCCACATCCCGGTAACCCTCTTTTTTTTCTTTAACAGACCATACCGTTGGTTTTGGAGAAAATGCATTTTTATCTTAAAAAGTATCTGCATATAATTATTAATTCGGAGGAGATTGAGACAGTTTGGCGACGATTGAAAGGAAGTATCCGGTTCCATTTCATAAAGGGTGGAATGAAGACGGATTTTAACTATTTTCCATGGGGAATCTTTATATAGTTTTTTGGCATTGTTATAATGCTGTACATCTTAGTCTTATTGGGTTCGTAGCTCAGTTCGGTAGAGCGCCTGGCTTTTAACCAGGTGGTCGGGGGTTCAAATCCCTCCGGGCCCGTTGCCACGAGGAATCGTGGGTTTTTTGCGGTGATGCATCTGAAAGGAAATTTATTCATCTGTAAGGGGGTTTTTCATTGAGCACCAAACTGAATGTGTTGAAGCACGTGATGGTGCCAGACCATAACATCATGAGTGAGGACGAGGTATCTGCGCTTCTCTCCCACTACAACATAACTACGGAACAATTACCTAAAATTTTCCATGACGATCCAGCGGTCAAGACGATTGGCGCAAACGTTGACGATGTTATACGTATTGTCCGGATGAGTCATACGGCCGGCAGGGCTGAGGCATATCGTCTCGTAATCAAGAGACCGAAGAAATAATTTTTGGGGTGATCAGTCTGATCGACAGAAGCATTTTATCCAAGGCGTATTTTTCACGGGAGCATGTTGCGCGCCACCAACTTGACTCTTTCAATTATTTCTTAAAGCATAATCTTCAGAAAGTGGTCAACGAGCAGCGGGTTATCGAGACTGATATCGAGAACCGGGGAAAGAACAATGAGCCTGTATGGGTGGAACTGGGTTCGATTACGGTAAAACGACCACTCGTCAGAGAAGCTGATGGATCTCAGGGAGAATTGTATCCCTGCGAAGCACGACTGCGCAATCTTACCTACGCTGCGCCGATCCAGTTAGGGCTCACTCTTGTTCATGGTGATGAACGACAGGAGCCGATAATCACCACAATCGGCCAACTCCCGATCATGGTTGGATCACATGCCTGCAACCTTTACGGTATGGACGATGTTCAGCGTATCTCCCATGGGGAGGATGCATTCGATCCGGGCGGTTATTTCATTGTAAACGGTACCGAACGTGTGCTCATGACGCTTGAGGATCTCGCATCCAACAAGATCATGACCGAGTTTACCGAGCGCTACAACGAGCGGATTTATGTCGCAAAAGTCTTTTCGCAGTTCCGCGGCTACCGTGCTCTGGTTGTTGTTGAGCGTAATAAAAAGAACCTGCTTGAGGTGTCATTCCCGTCAGTGGCCGGGCATCTTAAATTTGTTGATCTGATGCGTGCTCTCGGAATGACGAACGATCAGGAAGTTGTGAATGCAGTTTCTCCCGATGAGGATATCCTTACATTCATGATGCAGAATCTCGAAGAGAGCGAGTGCGATTCTGTTGAAGGGGGTATCATGTATGTTGGCAAGAAGCTCGCACCCAACCAGACAAAGGACTACCAGCGCAAACGGGCTGAATTTGTGCTGGACAACTACCTCCTGCCGCATCTCAACTACTCAATGCCTGCAAATTTAAAGGAAGGAGAGGAGGGCTACCAGGAGGCAGTGCTATCCGTACGACTTGCAAAGGGTCACTTTCTGGGACGCATGGCGGAGGCGTGTTTTGATCTTGTGCTGGACAAACGCAGGGTTGATGACAAGGACCATTACTCCAACAAGCGGTTGAAACTTGCCGGTGATCTTATGGAGGACCTCTTCCGTATTTCCCTTAACCGGCTAACACGGGATATCAAATACCAGCTTGAACGCGCCAGCATGCGTCACCGCGACCTGTCAATCGCAACTGCGGTCCGGGCGGATGTGCTTACCGAGCGGCTTTTGCATCCGCTCGCTACGGGTAACTGGGTCGGTGGAAGAACCGGTGTCTCCCAGCTGCTTGACCGTGTTGACCATATGGCAGTACTCTCCCACCTGCGTCGAGTGATCTCCCCGCTTTCTCGCTCGCAGCCGCATTTCGAAGCTCGTGACCTTCACCCGACCCAGTGGGGACGGATCTGTCCGAGTGAGACCCCCGAAGGGCCGAATTGTGGTCTGGTCAAGAACTTTGCCCAGATGGTCGAGATATCCAAGGGTGTTGATGATGAAGCCGAAGTCAGGCGACTTCTGCATAATCTTGGTGTTGAGCAAATCCGGGGTGAAGCACGATGAAAAAGTCCCGTGTGTTTGTTGATGGCGCACTTATCGGTCTCGATGAAGATGCAAAAGCACTTGTGGCCAATATCAGGTCAATGCGTCGGCAGGGGGCTATCTCCTCTGAAGTGAATGTTTCACATAAGGAATATAACGGGGATGTCGTGATTCTTACCGATCGTGGCCGTGCCCGCCGTCCGCTTATTGTCCTGAAGAACGGTGAACCACTTATTACCAGCGAAGACCTTGCGAAACTGGCAAAAAAGGAAGTTGACATAACCTCATTTGTCCAGCGTGGATTGATTGAATTTATTGATGCGGAAGAGGAAGAAGATCTCCTCATCGCGATGAACCCGGAGAATGTCACACCGGATCACACTCATCTTGAGATCGATCCTTCCCTTATTCTGGGTATCGGTGCTGCACATGTCCCATTCCCGGAGCACAATGCAAGTCCGCGTGTGACGATGGGTGCAGGCATGGTCAAGCAGGCGCTCGGGTTCGGGACGGCGAATATGAAACTGCGTCCTGATACCCGTGGCCACCTGCTTCATTACGTGCAAAAACCCTTAACACACACCCAGACCTCTGAATTAATCGGTTCCGATGACCGTCCGGCAGGGCAGAACTTTGTTGTTGCAATTCTGTCCTATGAAGGCTACAACATTGAAGATGCCCTTATCTTCAACAAGGCTTCCATTGAGAGGGGGCTCGGGCGCTCACATTTCTTCCGGACGTATGAAGGGGAAGAACGGCGCTACCCGGGTGGCCAGATTGACCGGATTGAAGTCCCTGAAGAGGATGTTGCCGGCGCACATGGCGCCGAGTCATACAAGAACCTTGACGAAGACGGTGTGATTAATCCTGAAACTGTTGTTGCAGAAAAAGATGTTCTGATTGGTAAGACATCTCCCCCGCGTTTCCTCGAAGAACCCTCAGGAGAACTTATTGCTGTCGAGAAACGTCGCGACACTTCAGTTACTATGCGCAGTAATGAGCATGGCATTGTCGATACTGTGATCATTACTGAAGGAGAGAACAGTTCCCGACTCGTCAAGGTACGAACCCGTGACCTCCGCGTCCCTGAAGTAGGAGACAAGTTCGCCTCCCGGCACGGACAGAAAGGAGTCGTCGGGCTGATAACACACCAGGAAGATATGCCCTTCACCGAGAGCGGACTCTGTCCTGATCTCGTTATCAATCCTCATGCTATCCCAAGCCGTATGACTGTCGGACATATGCTCGAAATGATCGGTGGTAAGGTTGGAGCACTTGAAGGGCGGAGAATTAATGGTACGGCGTTCCGCGGGGAGAGCGAAGCTGATATACGTTCATCACTTAAGAAACTGGGTTTTTCCCACAACGGACGCGAAATCATGTATGACGGCCTTACGGGAAAGCAGTTCAAAGCGGATGTATACGTAGGTGTCATTTACTACCAGAAACTCTACCACATGGTATCGTCAAAGATGCATGCCCGGTCACGTGGACCGGTGCAGGTGCTCACCCGCCAGCCGACTGAAGGCCGTGCCCGTGAAGGTGGTCTGAGATTTGGTGAAATGGAGCGGGATGTCATGATTGGCCATGGTGCAGCAATGGCCCTCAAGGAACGATTACTGGATGAATCAGATAAGGTCAATGAATATGTCTGCGCTCACTGCGGGATGGTAGCGATGCTGGACCGCAAACGCAATATGACCCGGTGCCTTGCCTGCGGTAACGAGACAGATATCTATTCTGTCGAAATGAGTTATGCGTTCAAGCTCCTGCTGGATGAGATGAAGAGTATGGGGATAGCCCCAAGATTAAGACTGCAAGATGTGGTCTGAGGAGGTGCACCATGCCAAGCCCAAAACGAATTGGACAAATTGAATTTGGATTATTATCCCCCAAAGAAATCCGCGAGATGAGTGTGAGAAAGATCATCTGGGCGGATACCTACGATGATGATGGGTTTCCGTACCCACAGGGTCTTATGGATCTCAACCTCGGAGTTATCGATCCGGGTCTCAGGTGCAAGACCTGCGACCAGAAAGCAAGTGAGTGTCCCGGTCATTTCGGACACATTGAACTTGCAAAACCAGTAATTCATGTCGGTTATACCCGCCTGATCAGAAAGCTGCTGCGGGTTACCTGCCGATCATGCGGGCGCGTCCTGCTGAGTCCTGATGAGATAGAAAAAGTTGTGGGAACTGAAGATGAGCAGACCGGTGACCTGCTCTCGGAGAAAGATGTGAAAAAAGAGCGCATCTGCCCGCACTGCGGTGACCAGCAGCTCAAGATAAACTTCGAGAAACCCACAACGTTTTCAGAAGTGATGGTTGAGGATGGCAAGAAAATTGAGCACAAGCTGACTCCCGCTGACATCAGGGCGCGTATGGAAAAGATCCCCAATGAGGATCTGACCCCCCTGGGTATCAACCCGGATGTCGCCCGACCGGAGTGGACGATCCTTACGGTTCTTCCTGTCCCGCCGGTTACCATGCGCCCATCGATTATTCTTGAGAACGGGCAGCGATCCGAAGATGATCTCACCCACAAGCTCGTTGACATCATCCGCATCAACCAGAGGTTCAAAGAGAATCAGGACGCAGGAGCGCCCCAGTTGATTATTGAGGATCTCTGGGAACTGTTACAATATCACGTAACCACCTACCTTGACAATGAGGTGGCAGGTTGTCCCCCGGCACGTCACCGCAGTGGCAGACCCTTAAAGACACTTTCCCAGCGCCTGAAAGGTAAAGACGGACGGTTCCGTGGCTCACTTTCTGGTAAGCGGGTGAACTTCTCATCCCGTACCGTGATCTCTCCTGACCCGAATCTGTCTGTATCGCAGGTCGGGGTGCCGCGTGCGGTTGCAAACGAGATGACAATACCTGTCAGGGTCACCACCCAGAATATAGAAGAGCTCAAGCAGGTAGTCCGGAACGGCCCCCTTCGCCCGGATGTCAACGCACCCTGTGGTGCCAACTATGTCATCCGTCCGGACAACCGGAGATTAAGGCTTGCAGACGGCAATCTTGACACTGTTGCTGATCTCATCGAACCCGGTTATACTGTAGAGCGTCAGCTCAGAGATGGCGATGTAGTCCTTTTCAACCGTCAGCCATCATTACACCGGATGAGCATCATGGCTCATCGGGTCAAAGTCATGGAAGGCAGAACATTCCGTCTTAATCCGGCGGTCTGCCCCCCCTACAACGCAGACTTTGATGGTGATGAGATGAACATGCATGTCCCCCAGACGGAAGAGGCGCGGGCTGAGGCGACTATTCTTCTCTCAGTACATGAAAACATCCTGTCACCCCGTTTTGGTGGCCCCATCATTGGCGGTATTCATGATCATGTATCCGGTATTTTTATGCTTACCCATGGTACCCGTTGGTTTACCAAGGAAGAAGCACTCTACCTCCTCCGGTATGCACATGTGGAGCACATGCCTCCTGTTGGTAAAGAAGAAGATGGAGTCCGGTACTGGAGCAACAAGCAGATCTTTTCCATGATCCTGCCCGACCAGTTGAACATGGTTTTCCATGCAAGTTCATGCCTGAACTGCGATACCTGTAAAAAGGAAATGTGTGAACGTGACGCATATGTGCGGATCATTGATGGTATTTTAGAAGCCGGCACCATCGATAAGAAGGCAATCGGTGCATTCGATGGTCAGATTGTCAACCGCATCATCCGTCACTACAGTATGCGCAGAGCAGCAGATTTCATCGATGACCTGACAAAACTCTCGATACGTGCAATTATGTTCGATGGATTCTCATTTGGAATCGATGACGAAGACCTTTCGAAGACCGAATATGGCCAGATCGACGAGGTACTTACGGTTGCAGCATCTGATGTTACACGACGTATCAAGATATATGAGGACGGGCAGCTTGAACCCATGCCCGGGCGTACTGTTGAAGAGACACTCGAAATGCAGATCATGCAGGTACTGGGAAAAGCCCGTGACCAGACCGGTCAGATAGCAGGCCGGCATCTTGGCCTCGGTAACAGCGCGGTAGTCATGGCAGTTTCCGGTGCCCGGGGTTCGATGCTCAACCTGACCCAGATGGCAGGCTGTATCGGGCAGCAGTCTGTCCGTGGTGAACGAATCGTCAGAGGGTATGATGACCGCACTCTCCCGCACTTCAAGAAAGGCGACAGGGGCTCCGATGCCCACGGTTTCATCGCACATAGTTATAAAGGCGGACTTAACCCGACTGAATTCTTCTTCCACGCTATTGGTGGTCGGGAAGGGCTTGTTGACACTGCAGTTCGTACTTCACAAAGCGGGTACCTGCAACGCAGGCTTATTAATGCACTACAGGATCTCAAAGTTGCCTATGACGGAACCGTGAGATCAACCGGTGGAAGAATCATACAGTTCCAGTACGGTGAAGATAGGTACTGATCCGACCAAGAGTGCATTTGGGGACCCGGTAGATGTCAAAGGTATTGTCGAAAGTATCCTCAAGGAGGAAGTCTGATGGTGCTCGCAGAAAAGTTCGACAAGAAGATCGAGATGGCCGATCTCCCAAAGAAGACCAAAGATCAGCTGCACAAATTTCTTGACAACAAAGAGATCAATGATACCCAGTTCAAACAAATACTTGAACGGGTACTTAAGGAATACCTGTCTACAAGAATCGAAGCATGTGAGGCCGTAGGTGTTATTGCAGCTCAGTCTATCGGTGAGCCAGGTACCCAGATGACCATGCGTACATTCCACTATGCAGGTGTCGCTGAAATCAACGTTACCCTCGGTCTCCCCCGGCTCATCGAGATCATGGATGCAAGGAAAGAACCCAGTACACCGACAATGACGGTTTATCTCGAGCCTGATTACAGCAATGACCGTGACCGGGCGCGTGAAGTCAGCTGGCAGATAGAAGCAGCCCCCCTACACGAATTCGGGGATATCACTACTGATATGGAGAATATGCATGTGATCGTGCACCTGAATACGAAGGTCTGCGATAAGCGAAAGATCACACCCCTGGAGATCATGGAGACTGCTCCCAAAAAGATTCGCGACCGGCGACATTATCGAGACTTTGAGCACGATATCAACGAGGATTCGGCTACCATCACCTTTTCCCCGAAAAACAAAGAGAGTTACCAGAACCTCTTCCAGCTTGCCGAACATGTAAGAAACGTCATAGTTCAGGGAATCGATGATATCCTGCGTGTCGTCGTCAGAAAGGAGGCCGGAGAGTATATACTTTATACTGAAGGTTCCAACATAAAAGATGTATTTGATGTTGCTGGAGTTGACACCACACGGACACGCACCAACAACATCAGTGAAATCGCGTCAGTGCTCGGCATCGAAGCAGCGAGGAATGCGATTATTCATGAAGCGGTTTCCACGCTTAATGAACAGGGTATCCTGGTTGATGTCCGCCATATCATGCTCGTTTCCGACATGATGTGCATGGAAGGCGAGGTCAAGCAGATCGGACGGCATGGTATTGCCGGCGAAAAGGAAAGTGTTCTCTCCCGAGCGGCATTTGAAGTGACGGTCAACCACCTCCTTGATGCCGCTGTTGCAAACGAAGTTGATGAATTGAGCGGTGTAACCGAGAATGTCATTGTCGGCCAGCCGATTCAACTCGGTACCGGTGATGTAAAACTCATCGCAGTCAGACAACACGATAATTAGAACAGAATAACTTAAAAAAAACCAGAGGAATTGTACATGGATTTTAATGCTTCACTCAGAAGAGCCATCAAGACAGGAAATGTAATTCTTGGCCAGAACAACACGGAAAAATGCATCAAAGAGGGCAAAGCCCAGATGATCGTCGTTGCGGGCAATTGTCCGGCGAATTTCAAATCCAAACTTTCGGGCTATGAGAATCTTTTTATCCACACCTTTGAGGGATCCAGCGTAGCACTCGGTAAGGCATGTGGTAAACCCTTCATGGTAAGTACACTTGCTATTGTTACTCCTGGCGAGTCAGACATTCTCTCTCTTAAGAGGGTATGATATGGTTGAAGTTAAACTGACTGAAGACTGTATGCGTCTGATCTCCCAGTTTGAGAGTCTTACCGGTGCGGGAAGCCGTGATTGTGTTATCGATGAACGAAATGCACGCCTTATTTTTGTGATAAATCCTGGTGATATGGGCCTGGCTATCGGTAAAAAAGGTGCCTCAATCAAAAAAGCCTCGGAAGTGATGGGCAAGAAGATTGAAGTTGTCGAATATAACAGTAATCCCGAACAGTTCATCAGAAACTGTTTTTTGCCGGCACAGGTTACTTCAATCCTGTTCGAAGGGGAGCCCGAAGAGCAGACAGTTCAGGTCGAAGTCCGGGATGAAGACCGCGGGATTGCAATTGGCAAAGACGGGAAGAACATCTTTAAGGCAAAAAAGCTCTCCCAGCGCCAGCATAATATCATGGACGTTCAGATACTTCAGAAACCAACAGACGGACAGCTGGTCGACGATCAGGTTCAGGAATAATTTTATTCTTTTCTTTTGATGTAACCGGCAATTTCATTAACCCTTTTAATCCAGAATATCGATCCTTTAAATTCCCTGTACTGCAGTAACAGTGATTCAGCAACAGTTCCGGTTATGAAATCCGTCAAATATCAGACGCAAGGGTGAGAACCCTTTTGAATTATTTTAGTTTTTTACCCAGTTCTTTTTGAGCCGTGTTCTCAGTTACGCAACTTCGTCATCCTCAGAATCGCCGCCGGACAAACACGACCAGACCGATCAGAATGATAACTCCGGCTATTACGGCGCCGACAACAATCACCGATGAGAATCCGATTGAGGGTCGGGTTGCGAGCTGTGCCGGATGTTCTGTTGACTGCAGGCCAACAGATACGGTTACTCCATCAGATACGTCAGGAGTTGCAGCAGCCTGAGCCGTATCGCCGAAGGTCTGGTGTTCTTGCTCCGCTGACTGAACACGAGGACCGGGTTGACCCTGTTTATCGCCGGTGATTGCAAATTGCATGACACCGGGCGATAATACAGAGTAGTACGACCGCCCAGTCTCTGATTTCACCAGTGTTGTTGGCAGCACGGTCCAGGTAGAATTCGTGAGACAGTAAACTGCGATATTCTGTGGCGTAAGATAATGATCGTCGAGCCATGACTGTGGTACGGATAACGCTATGATCGCCTTTTCAATAGTGGCGTACCGTGCCGGCACGAGATCTACATATTCATACACGATTCCCGGTGCTGGTGAGATACCCTGCCAGGGGCCGGATGCAACCGTCCCGGTAATAATGAGGCCGGAATGCCCGGTACCCGTTACATTCGCCCGGTAGATATCCGAATTACCCCCGATATTCACCGTAATCGTTCCGGTGCGCAGAAGTGTTGGAGCCGGTGTAAGATCATCAGACCCTTCATCATATGGTTGTAAAGATGTTGGTCCAGGGGTAAGTGTTGGTGCATGAGTTGGAAAAGTCGGGATTGCTGTCGGTATAACGGTTGGATCAATTGTCGGAATTGAAGTTGGCGTAGGAGTGGGTGTAGGGGTGGGTATTGCTCCTATAACCGTGAACCCGCCTGTGAGCGTGCCAAACGATCCATCCGGGTTGATTACTACTACATTATACCTGTCGGGGACCGCCCCAACCAAGTTAAGCGTGCAGGTAATATTCGTTGGGTTGAGAACATTCACGCTCGTAGCAGTGATTGTTCCGATATCTATGATTTCAAGTGCATTGCTGCCGGAACTTGCCATATACGCATAGTCGCCGGAGATGTAAACGTCCGATGAATGATTCAGGTAAGGAATGGAACCCCCCCCGTCAGCAATGCTGCTCTTATGAACCGGATTGACGGGGTCCGTTACGTCCACGATTTCAAGTGCGTTGCTATAATAACTTGCCACATATGCGTAATTGCCTGAAACGACGACATTGAATGGATCATCCAGGTAAGGAGCGGCATTCCCCCCTCCGTTATCCAAACTTCCTGTATGAACCGGGTTGGCAGGGTCTGTCACATCCACGATTTCGAGAGCGTCACTGCCATCACTAGCCACATAGGTATAGTTGCCTGATACGAAGATGCCATAGGGAAGACTCAGGCAGGGTATTGAACCCCCTCCACCATCTGATATACTGCTCGTATGAACCGGGTTGGCAGGGTCCGTCACATCCACGATTTCAAGTGCGCTGCTATCATAACTTGCCACATATGCGATGTTTCCTGAAACGAATACGCCCCTGGGGCCATTGAGGAGAGCACCGCCGGTACCATTCACAATACTGCCGGCATGAACCGGATTGGCGGGGTCGGAGACACTGACGATTTCGAGTGCGTTACTTCCGGTACTTGTCACATATGCATAGTTTCCTGAAACGAATACCCCACTGGGGCCATTGAGGAGAGCACCCCGGTACCATTCGCAATACTGCCGGCATGAACCGGATTGGCGGGGTCGGAGACACTGACGATTTCGAGTGCGTTACTTCCGGTACTTGTCACATATGCATAGTTTCCAGAAACGAATACCCCACAGGGGCTATTGAGGAGAGCACCGCCGGTACCATTCGCAATACTGCCGGCATGAACCGGATTGGCGGGGTCGGAGACACTGACGATTTCGAGTGCGTTACTTCCGGTACTTGTCACATATGCATAGTTTCCAGAAACGAATACCCCACAGGGGCTATTGAGGAGAGCACCCCCGGTACCATTCACAATACTGCCGGCATGAACCGGGGGGAAATTCACGGGCGTCAGCCTTACGGTCGCCCCGGACTGAAAATTCGTACCATTAAGATCCGTAACCTGAACGGTGGTCTCATTGATACCCGATGCTGGTGTTATACCTTTTACCGTCGGTGATCCTGCAGCAGCAGGAACAATCACCAGCATAAAGGCAAACAAAACCGTAAAGAGTGCAGGCAGAACACGGGACCGTAAAGAATAATCTGAACCCGGATTATTCCGGTAAAAGCAATGGCAGGAATTTTCGGACATCTGTGGTAAATTATGTCTTTTTGTCAATATCAATAAATATTGTTATAATCGGACGATATTTTTCCAGTATTTCCCTCTCTGGACTTCTTCGAGGCATAGTTTCCTTAAAATTCCGGGATTACTTTTTTATTTAAAAATTGCTAAAACTGCAGACCCTCAAAGGGCAGGATATCTTCATAAAACAGTATACAAGAGGATCTGGACCGGACCTTAATACCAGATATTCCAATTGTTTTCTCCCAAACAGGAAAGAGACAGAGGAAGAAGGAGGGATGATCGCCCAAAATGCAGTTCTCTAAAAAATAATAATGAAGAACGGGCCTGGGGGGATTCGAACCCCCGACATCCGGGTTAGAAGCCCGGCGCTATGTCCAAGCTAAGCCACAGACCCACTGATGCCATTAAGATTCGTGTTCCGTGATAATTAATCTGTGTCATGGTTCGGTTGGAAATGCTCAAAAATAATAAAAAAATTTTACAAAATATATCTGATGACAATTGCTAGGTTCTTTTAAATTACCAGATAAATAGGGAAATAGTGGAAAAACCCCGGTAACACTTGCCATTACTCATGGTACTTACCGCGTTGTGATACAAAAACCGGCTATCAGGACTGGTCAAATCGTATTTCTGTGACTACTGGTAAAAGAACGGATGTGTCCTGCACAACTTTCTGCCGATATAACGGAAACAACAGTTGTTACAACAATTCCAAAAACAACTGTTTGTAAAAACTACTGTTACCAGAAAAAGCACAGAAAAACCAATAACTCCCTTGCCAACTGATACTCCCAAAAAATCACCTCTTGAGATCCTGATAATTCCGGGTGCGATCGGAATCATTTTTTTCGTTTTCAGAAAGGCATAACTTTTTTTGATTTCAAAAAATAATATTTCTCTAATTATCCTGCATGGTAACAGGATGATTTAAGCACTTCAACGGATGTCGGTCCGAAAAATCCCTCACGATAGACCTGCTTGACTACGGATGTTGCACAATATTTGACCTGGATGCGGGCAGACATCCGCTCCCTTTCCTCATAATGCAGACCATGCGAAAATTCCACCATCCGCTTCATCGAGACCGATACGGCAAGCACAATCACACATATTCCCTGATCCCCCGGGTCCAGGTCCTCAAGATCGATTGAAGTCATGAAGATGTGGGAATCCGGACCTGGGTCTACACCGGCGATACTTACAATATTATGCGTGCTCTGAAGCTCGATCGTACGTTGCCTGCCCCCCCTTAGATCCTTTATGATCTCCGGTGAGATTCCGGTTAACGCAGCACATTTCATTTTGAATCACCCATACATGATAAGATCTTTTTTCGGTGATTGTTCGGCAGACTGCTGGACTTCCTCTGCTATCTTACCCATGCTCTGTTCAATTTCCACCGCCTGATCGATGAGAGGCTTCACATCCAGCCCGAGATTGTACATCTTGTTGAGTACTTCTATTGTGGCTGCCGATGATCGCGGATCCGGTGCATTTACGGTTTCTCCCAGAAGTCCGTACCCGGGAATGCCGCGGGCTCTGCATTCCGTCAGAAGGCTGGATGCAATCCCGGAGATGCTTCCGATAGGGAGTATCAGCGCGTGTTCCTGGATTCTCTTGAGTGCATCGGTAGTCGTCGAGACGCCAAAGACCCTCTTCTCCGGTTCGTTGGTGATGATACCTGCGATCGTAACGATCTCTTTTGGCTTGAACTGCGCCAGCCAGTCAATAATGTCGCGGGAGGTCTCGTAGCAGATCATCGGATGGATCGGGATATCGGCGACTATCGCCGCGATATCGTTTTTGATATAGATTCTGACCGGGTCATTGATCACTCCTTTGTTCATCATCGCGAGCGGGGGAAAAAACTTTGAAGTCATGGTTCCAATCTGCTCAAACTCCAGTTGATCGACCATATACTGCAGTGCGATAGTACCGACAAGCCCGCTCCCCGGAAAGCCAATCAGTACCGAAGCACCATTCATGGGAAGCGGTTTTGAGATGACATTGATGTCTTTTTTCGGTTTTATCTCGATAAGGTCATTGTGGACGGTATCGAGACGTGAAAGCATCTCAGGATAGGACTCAGGGGCGTGTTCCGTCATTAGATTAACATACACGCACTACCTAAAAAATAGTATGCAGGAGTATCCAATCAAACGCGGGTTGACAAAAGATCTCGAAACCCGGATCGTTGCTGAACTAAAGACCTGTTTCGGTGCAGATCCGGAAAAGACTGCCACCGGATACCGGATTAAGTCTGGTGCGCTCAAACGACTCGATGTATCGATCGGGTCTGACAGTAAATCGGTGATAATTGACACGGAATCTGACCTGAGCGCCAGCGATGAAGTGATTCTCGATACCAATAAAAAGTTCCGGAAATATCTGGATGCGATCACCGGTTTCTCCACAAAGGAACGTGTGAAACGTGCAAAGAGTCCGGCAGAGACCAGAATTCCTTAGTTCCTTCGGGAAAAGTGCGAAAAGGATGCACGGGAAGAAATTTCAGGAGTCTGAATCAACGAAGTGATCTGTTAGCGAAGAAGGTGATATCGATATCCTCTGAAGGGAAGATATGATTCCATAACAGCTGAGAAAGAGCATTTTACATCCACGGGAAAAAAGTCTGTGGAGGCAAAGATCCCTTTGCCCGTGGGCTATCTTCATTCACCGGTAAATTTTTTTAAAATGAAATCCTTTTCATTCTTTTAGGGTAAACTACCAATTTAGCACCTACTTCTTTCTGAGAACTCACTCAGGATACATCCCTCAAAACACTCCTGGGGGTTTTTAGCAATGCCTCAACCCCCGCCGTTGCGGCGACCCCCATAACCTGATAGAATTGCGTATTCTTTTGTGTGTGTGATTTGAATATATCAGAAAAAAAAGAAAACTTTTTTTCAATTCATTTTAGTTCAGTTGTATCAAATCGTTTTTTACGTCGGGTGCGATATTTATTTTTGATGTTTCATAAGCGGTTTACCTTATCTTTTATTATCACGGGATGCCTGTATCTGTCTCAACTCTTCCGTCTCATGATGGTGAACAAAAGACCTGCCGATGCAAGTGTTATTTTTCGGTACAACTTGTTTGTGGATAAGGAAGGGGGTGGTCATCGGTTATTCGACTGAGATAATCTGATTATATTCCCTGAATGGAGACGGTGCCATGCACCAGCGCGTTGCATTTATTGATAATCGATTCTGTTCCAGTCTACAGGAAAAGGAGTATACGACAAATGCCCTCATTTATGTGCAAAGATATCGGAATCGATTGTCCGTTTGAAGCGCATGGAACGACCAACCACGAACTTATGAGAAAATTCATCGACCATGCGGAACCCGCCCATAAAATGCACGTCCTGTCAGCCGACGTCATTTTCAATGTCCAGAATGCAATTAAAAAATAATTCCGGTTAATTTCCACATTTTTCTAAAGATTTTGACAGTGGAGTATTGTTAGTTAAAAAAAATTCAGATTCCCTGTCGCAAGGGGATGTTATTCAATAACAATCGCCGGTTTGAATGGCAATGCTGTTGCAGCCTTGAAATGTTCACTTGACTCTGCATCGGTGATGTGAACTGGTACTCCGAACTCTTTTTCCAGGAATACCTTCGCCGCTTCGAAGACTGCTGTTTCATTGATTGGCTCACGTGCCAGTGACTCAACAACATGCGGGGGCAAACGGTGGATAAGTGTTGTACACTGCTTTGCTGCATCAGTTGCTTCCTTCCCCCGCCTTCGCATCGCATCATCCTTCATGATCTCCCTGATCACCGTGTTACGATTGTCCGACTTGGCAATGATGAGGAAGATCTCCTGTTTCCATGCAGGCGAAATTGAGATAGTTATGGATTTCGGCGTTATCTGGATAAGTTTCCTGATCGACTCAATGTCCTCAACCGTACGTGAGACAAGCTCTTCAGCAAGCTCGATCCTTGTATTTACCAGTTTTTCGTTCGCAACCGGCCATGGAGCAAACGATACAAGCCCTTCCCCGGCGAGCTCTTTCCAGAGATGTTCACCCGTGAATGGGATGAATGGGGCAAGGAGCCTGATCCAGACCGAGCAGAGCGTGTGCAACTCCCGGCTTCCATTACTGTTTTCAGCAAGCCGGCGGCGGTACCATTTAAGGTCGGTTTCAATCCCGAAGTATGCTTCCTGCAAAGCCTGGCGGGTCTGGAAGTTGGTGAGCGCGTCAGTGGTACGGTCGATATGCGATTGCAACCGGCTTATTAACCAGCGATCGATATCATGCGGTTCTCCATCTGCGTCTTTAGATTCAAGTACCGTGTTGAAGAACCGCTCGATCTGTTTTTTTGTCGAGAGGACAAGTTCATTTCTCCAGTCGAAGTCCTGCCAGGGTTCAGCACTGCCCATCAGGAACATGCGGACAGTGTCCGCACCAAAATCACATACCGCGTCTTCGAGCAGGAAAACATTACCTTTTGAAGACGACATCTTTGCACCATTGAGGAGCCCCATACCAAAAACGACCATACCCTTTGGAAGCTTGTCTTTGGGGAATATCGTGACATGGTGGAAGAGCTGGAACGTCAGGTGGTTGGAAATCAAATCTTTTGCCGAGAACCGGTAGTTGTAGGGGTACCAGGTACAGATACTCCTTTCTCATCGTTTCAAGTTTCTTTCTCTCTGGTAGTTCCGCGGATTCTTTTCCCAGGTAGATGAAATCAAAGACTTCCGGTGTGAGGAGTTTTGGGTCGATCTCCCGGATTTTATGGGCAATGGTATAATACGCCATATAGATGGTAGAATCCGAGAGAGGTTCGATGAGTTGCGTTGTGTCCCACGGGAACCTCGTGCCAAGACCAACGCGCCGGGTGCATGCCCAGTCCTTAAGCCAGTCCACGGTGCGGTCAAATTCAAGCCGGACTTCCGGTGGTACCAGTGCCATATCCCCAAGGTGGTCACTGACCTGTTTTTTCCATGCAGGGTCACTGTATTTCAGGAACCACTGGTCGTGCAGGATCTTGACTTTGACTTTATTGCCGCAGCGACAGACGACCGGCCTGGTGTCAAACTCGTACATGATTTTCGAGGCATACTTCTCGATCATGAGTGCCGCTATTTCATCACGTGCCACACGGACGGGTTTTCCCCCAAACTTTTCAAAGAGCTTACCTTTGGAGAATTCAGCGGAGTAAATCTCCTGCGTGAGCGCATCCATCCGACTGTCCATCTGGTGAGTGATACCTGCCTTCTCAACGGCGTCCTTTGCGGGAATTTCACCGTATCCTTCGACTTTGATTAAGGGCACAGGTTTGATGTGGGTATATTTTCCTGCAAGCTGGAGATCCCGGAGTGCGATGTAGTCGAACGGTGCATGGGCAGGGACACTCATGACAAGACCACTCGCCATGTCGGGATCAACAAATTCTGCCGGGAGAACAGGGACATTACCACAGAGCGGGTGGTTAACGGTTTTATCGATCAGATCCTGTCCGGAGATCTCCTCCTGTATCTCTACAGTATGATCCTGCAATGCCAGCTTCTCTGCAGCTTCCTGCGAGATAATCCATGTACTTCCATCCACGAGTGCCCTGACATACGTTACGTTCGGATTTGCCCAGAGATTGGTGACCCCGTAAATGGTTTCAGGCCGGAGTGTAGCGGTGGGGATAAACGCATCGCCAATCTGGAACATTATGAGGGTAAATTTGATTACCTCGGCCTTATCCCCCTCCAGCAGGTCATGGTCGCCAACGGGATTATCGTCAACTGTGCAATAGCGGACCGGGTGGACTCCTTTGATTACATGCCCTGCTTCGAAGAGGTGCTTCCACTGCCACTCAATAAATTTGCTGTAGGTCGGATCGACCGTTGTAAACCTTCGGCGCCAGTCAATTGATATCCCACAGGCAGTCATTACCCTCTGGTATTCACTTGCGAAGTGGCGAACAATGGTCAGTGGATCAATAAATTCATCGAGGACATTCTGGGGGACCTTATAGAGATCGCGGTAGAGATGGATTGTCCTGGGATCTTTTTTCGCGATCCGTTTAGAAATGCCGATGACCGGGGCACCTGTGACGTGAAACGCCATAGGGTAGAGAACCTGTTTACCCCTCATCCGCCAGAACCGTGCAATTACATCAGGGACAATATATGTCCTGCCATGCCCGACATGCATCGCCCCGCTTGGATACGGGTAGGCAACGGTCAGGTAACATTTCTCAAGGTTCGACGGGTTGGATTCAAATGCGTGCGTCCACTGTTCCTGTGCTTCTTCTTCAAATTTGCCCAGATCAAATGCGTTCAAACCAATTCACCTTCGTTAAATCAGAAAAAAGAAATTTTTCAATTATACCGGTCTTAGCTTAATGACCTCGCTGTTCTGGTAACGCCGGATCATTTCCTGTGCGATACTCGAGTTCTTCGCGAGGTGAATTTCTCCCGTCTCGTTCACTGTGGCAGTGAAGAGGTATTCCTTTCCTGCAAATACATCCACAATCTTGCCGCTCTGTTCCGGCGCAACAATAGTAAGCTGTTTTTTGTCGGTCTGGATCTTGATACCGCCACCCAGATTGAACTCTGCATCGCTTTTCTGAGGTTGCAGTTGTTGCCTGTCAAATTCAGAACGGGGCTTGATGTCAATCCCGATACCGATTTTGTTTACGATAGCAGAGACATTCTTGCCACCTTTGCCAATTGCCGCCGGCACATCCTTGTCATCGATATAAACTATGGCTTTTGTATCGCTAATCATCTGGACATCAACAAAACCTTCGGTGTAACGCCCGATCTCACGCTGGATCTCTTTCTCCATGAGTTTCCACCCGGGACGCTCATCATTCTCCTTTCTGGGGGCAGAGGAAGCATCAGGAAGGGGCAGCGGTGAACGGACATTACCGATCGATGCTACGGGGACGCCGACATTCTGGACCGGTATTACCTGGGAGGCTTTTTTCGAAGGGTTCATGACCGCGGTTACCGGCATCACGATAGTTTCGCCATCATACCGGAAGACATCGATTACCAGTTCTCCTGTTTCGTGATCGGTTACTATCGTTACCGGACGGATATGCATTTCATTTTCCATCCCTTCGGGGACCTTGATAGTGAAACCCAAATCGTAAATGTTTGTTATCACTCCCTGCCTGACAAAAATTATGGTGTTTACGATCTGTGAGAGGACGGAAAAGTCCACACGGTCGGAAAATCGCTGGACTGCATCCTGAACGCCATTTGCGTGAATGACGCCGACCATGCCAAGACCGGCAAGCCGCATATCGGCAAAGACATTGAAGTCCTCGTTCTTCCGGAGCTCGTCAAAGATGACAAAATCCGGTCTGACCAGGAGCAGAACGTCTGCAGTGTTGGACATACTGCCGTCCAGCGTGGTGTATTGGGTAATCTGATCAGGTACCTGGAGTTCCCGTGGTGCCTCCATAGTCTTGACAACAAAACCACTATCAGAAAGGTACGTTGCGACACTCTGTGCCAACGTAGTCTTGCCTGAACCGGGAGCTCCGACAATAATTAACCCTCTCTTCTCGCTGGTGATCCTCTTTGTTATGAGGTCAGCCTTTGCGTAGTCTTTCAGCGTAACATCAACAATCGGGCGAACAGCGGTGATCTCCATGCCATCTGAAAACGGGCGACGTGCGATAGCGATTCTCATAGAACCAATCTGGACAATGGTAATTCCCCGCTTCTCGACCTCAATGAACCCGTCGGGATCACGTTTCGCCCGTTCGAGGATTTCCTGTGCAAGGGAACGGAGCTCGTACTCACTGGTTGGTTGCTCGCGGATTTTCACGAGTTTCATATCGTTAATGGTCCCCTTCTTGGCAGATGGACAGACCCGTTCCTTGAGGTATACTGCGATCGTATGTTCGTCGAAGAACTGGTCAATGCCAAGGGGAACGAAGTCGCTTACCTGAGCTTTTAAGTAAATTACGTCCAGTCCTTTTGCCCGTGCCACTTCAGCCTGTACAAAATCACTGGTAATAAACCGTGCGGAATTCTCAATTGCGATATTACGTATCATCGCATCGATTTCCCCACCGCTTGCGAGCTTTACCTGCTCAAGTGATGGGCGGATACCGGAGAATTTGAGTTCTATCGTTTTTTCTTCTGCCATCTTGCAGAGCTGCTGCAATTCGTTCAGGCCGGAAAATCCTATTTCACGCCCGTTGTTCGCCTGAGCTTCGAGTTCTGCAATGACAGCTTCGGGAACAATTATTGTTGCGCCTTTGTATTCACCGGCTTTTATCATCGAGGTTATGCGTCCGTCGATAAGGACACTCGTATCTGGTACTAGTATCATAAAATATTATTCCTCCCCTATTAGTATCATAAAATATTATTCCTCCCCTAGGTATGCTCTTGTATACTATGCTATTCTCTTGATGTGCAGGAAACAAACGAGCGCTCGTTGTTTCCCGCAACCTGCACGATCGCCATCCGGGCTCACTCCGGCAGGGTATATGGTTCAACGACCAGAAGATCGTTGATACTGTAGATATTACTCTGCCGGGTTTAAAAGGGGTTCGAAGCGAAAAAGGGATGGGGAAGTGATTCGGTAAAAATCATGAATGTGACAGGTTCCCGGGAGGAAAATGTGGCAAATAGCGGCAGAAACGGAACCTCTCAGGAGACCTCCCGGGAATGGTTTTCCCGGATCCCGGACTGCGTTGAAACCTTCACCGACAGTCAGTGCCGGTTTTGTGGGAAGATTCACCAGTTCCCGGTGCAGAATGTAACGATAAAACGTGTATATGGTGAGCTTGTTTTTTTTTACAACACCCCGAGAAATGTCACCCGGGAGTGATCTTACCGCCCAGGATTGTCTCTTCCCTGCATTTTTCTCCCACAGTTCGGGCATTGATATACTGCATTTCCATGACCATCTGACCACACTCTGATCATTTGAATCAAATCGTGGTTGTTATCACATACGGGAGGTTGAAATTCCGCCATATTTTCGCTCCTGATGTAAAATAAAATTGCTTTTTATCAGAATTTATTACTTAGTGTTCAATGGAATTTATGCATCCCTCTTCATTGGCGAATCTTCAATCTTTGTCTCCGAATTAATTGCATCACCGCTCATCCGGTGATTGATGAATCTTTATCATTACGGCGTACAAACCTTTATTCCTTACACCCAACCGACGGCAAATCATGAAATGTTAAGACAGTAAAGCTAACTTTATTAACTCCCGGGTGGCATGGAGGATTATTTCCGGAGAAGCGAGGAGAGATGCTGCACACTGATAATTTATATAATAAAACTGGAATGAACGAAATGGACAGGGAATCTGACTGTGGAGGTAGATGATATGGATGGATATCCCGGAACATTGTTATTTGCAGACCTGACAACCGGGACACTGGCCAAAAAACCGTTCCCGCCGGAACTGAAACAACAATATCTCGGCGGCAGGGGGATTGGAGTAAAACTGGTCAGCGATATGGTTCCTCCTCACGCCGATGCACTGGGAGAGAAGAATGTAATCGTGTTTGCAACCGGGCCGCTTACGGGTTCCGGTGTTCCCTTGGGAGCACGTCACCAGGTGGTGGCAAAATCCCCATTAAATGACACCCTTTGCAGTTCAGATAGCGGTGCATTCTTCGGTCACGAGCTGAAGCTTGCCGGGTTTGATGCGGTGGTCATTTCAGGAAAAGCCCGGAATCCTGTTTTCCTCTGGCTCAACCGGGGACAGGCGGAAATACGTGATGCATCAACATTCTGGGGTATGACGGTCAACGAAACTACGGCCGGCATCAAAAAAGACCTTAACGACGACGGGATCCGGGTTGCCTGCATTGGCCCGGCCGGGGAGAAAATGAGCCGGATAGCGTGTATCATGAGCGACCAGTTCCGGGCAGCCGGGCGAGGCGGGCTCGGGGCGGTGATGGGTTCGAAGAATTTAAAAGCAATTGCAGCCCGGGGAGAAGGAAAAGTTGCTGTTGCATTACCTGAGAAACTTAAAGAGGTCATAGTAACGGTGAGAAAGAAACTGACAGAAGGTCCGGTAACAAGTCAGAGTCTTTCAAATTACGGAACCCCGGTGCTCATGAACGTGATAAACAACCATCATATTCTGCCGACCAGAAATCATCAGACTGCGTACTTTGCCAATGCAGAGAATATCTCGGGAGAAAAGATGACCGCGACAACGCTCGTGCGCAAGAAACCGTGTTACGCTTGTTTCATAGCCTGTGGGCGAGGGACAAAAGTGGATGGGATCGAAGGAGAAGGCCCTGAGTACGAGAACGCATGGGCAATGGGTGCAGACTGCGGTATCGATGATCTGGCCTGGGTCACCCGGGCCAATTACCTCTGCAATGATCTCGGGCTCGATGCGATGTCTGCCGGGGTAACAATTGCCTGCGCCATGGAAATGTATGAGAAGGGGTATATCAGCCACAAAATTGAGTGGGGTGATGGCGCTGCCATGTGCGATCTGGTCAAAGATATGGGATACCGTAAAGGCTTCGGTGATGAACTGGCTGACGGGTCGTACCGGTTTGCGCAGAAAAACGGACATCCCGAGCTCTCCATGACGGTGAAGAAGATGGAGCTGGCTGCGTATGACCCACGGGGGTTGCAGGGTATGGGACTCAGTTATGCGACCGGGGTGAGGGGGGAGATCATATCAACGGTTATATGATCTCTCCGGAGGTACTCGGAGTCCCCCAGAAACTCGACCCGTTTACGAATGACGGCAAGGCTGTCTGGACAAAAACATTCCAGGATCTAACGGCAGCAATCGACGCAGCCGGTATCTGCCTGTTTACTTCGCTTGCACCTATGGGAGCACCCGAGTACGCGGCTATGATCTCTGCAGTAACCGGAATGCCGGTTGATGAACATGAACTGATGCGGATCGGGGAACGGATCTGGACAGTGCAGAAACTGTTCAACATGAAGGAAGGATATGGGAAATCTGACGATACACTTCCTGTACGGCTGCTGACGGAACCCTTAAAGGAAGGAGAGCCGGAGGGCAGGGTCTGGCGGAGAAACCCCCTGCTTGAGGAGTACTATGCTGCACGGGGCTGGGATATTCACGGTTATCCATCACCCGAGAAGCTCAGGGAACTCGGGTTAGTGTAATCTCCAATTCTAAAAAGAGAACCGGAGGTATCCATTTATTCGAGTACCTCCAATCTTTTTTCCAGTAATACGGGATTCTCAGATGAACGTCTCTATCGATCGAATGGCCTGTATCAGCTGTGGGGCCTGCTGGAATATCTGCCCGGAATTCTTTGGCCAGAACCCTTGTGATTCATACTCGGAAGTTGTTGAGGACTTCCGGTTTAATGAAGATCGGGCAGAAGGAATCGTGCCGGATTTCCTTTGCTGTTGTGCAAAGGAAGCAGCAGATCTCTGCCCGGTACAGATCATCAGGGTATGCTAAGGCATTTTATTGTTTTCGTTTTTTCAGGTATCTTCATTTTCAAAAAAAAAAGTATTTATTTCAAATGACAGCTGAAGCAACAGTGGCTCTCAAAAAAAATTGGGTATAGTCCCAATTAAACCATTAAAACAAATTTGATTCAGGACGTAAATATGAAAATATAAGGTACTAATTTCGAGAGAGAAATGGGTGCTTCATTTTTTGGCAAATAGATTTTTTTGATTTCATTTATGATATCGGTTCTATCGCATTTTGGGGGTTGCCACAGCGGCGGGGGCGGAGGCAAAGCCGAAGCACCCAAGAGCGTTATCAATCCCCATTTTAGATAAATCGTTCAAAAATTTAGTCGCTAGAATGTGACCATACCCAAAAAATTTAATCAGTGTCCTTTTTTCCATACACTTTTTCCGGGTCAAACACCTTTGTTCCCACGACTGTTCCGTCAAGAGTCCGGTAGAAGCAGGAGCTATATCCTGTATGACAGGCAGCTCCCTGTTGCTTTACGAGGTAGATAAGGCAGTCCTCATCGCAGTCTATGAGGATTTTTACAACTTTCTGGAAGTGCCCGCTCTCTTCGCCTTTTTTCCAGAGTTTTTTCCTGCTCCGGCTGTAGTAATGGGCATATCCGGTCTCTCTTGTGAGACAGATTGCTTCATTGTTCGCATACGCCATCATCAGTACTTCACGGTCCTCTGAATCCTGCACGATGACCGGAATCAGGTTGTCAACAAATTTCAGGCCAAGCATGTTATATTCCTCCTGCAACAGTTTTCATGAATGCAAAGAGAAGATCGCCAAAAACGATTGCAGTAACCAGTCCAGCTGTGATAGGAATGATGAATGGCACTGCATAAGAAATCCATACCGTGCCCGCCTTCCTGTAGAGGGCCAGTTCCTTTTCAAATTCTTCGGGATGTTCACGGAGGTCCTTTGTATACACCCTGCCTTCACCGCTATACATGCGTTTAATGGAATCCCAGAAGCCGACAAATTTTCGGCTGACCGTCCCTTTCTTTTCCTCAAAATCCTCCATGACAAAACCCCATTCATTCTGGATATTGTCACCGTTTACCGGGAAGCCAAAGAACATATACATCAACGGTGCCCGGTTTTTTCGGATTACATTAATGATAAATATCCCGATCGGTGCCATAAGGTTCAGGATAAGGGCATTGATAAGAACGGAGAAAGACAAAAACCCAAGTGGTGGGTTTCCGAGGAGCGGGGTCCAGGGGAATGCAGGTAAACAAAACGAAATGAATATAAGTGCCCATGCATCTGCTCCACCAAAAAAATGCATCCGTGCAAAAATATAGAAAACCCCGGAAAAGACTGCCAGGAGAAGAATAATAACAGATTGAGTCCCCCAGCCATCCGGACTGAAGAGCATAAGGATTGACGTAATTGCAAAAATCATCACAATCAGCACAAAATACCAGCGGTTGATAGACTCGGAGATATTCGTTTCCTTTTTTCGATGCTTTTGCCGGGGATTTTCATCGAATATGCCCTTAAATTCGTTATACGAAATGTAGGAAAAAATTCCGACGAACATTGCGTACCAGGGAACCAGCTGGGTATTGATCGACGGCGCAAATACAAACCATGACAAAGCCGGAAGGATAAAAACAATGGCGAGATAGTAAAAGATCGAGGATTTCCGATAATAAAAAGTCAGACCCGGGGAATCTTTCCTCCCACGGTTGTCCAGATAATCTGCATAGAGAAAACTTGCTATAAGTGAGAGGTAGCCAAAGATCAGGCTGAGATTTGCAGTTGTCTGCCACAGGAGAATTCCGGTACAGAGAACACCAGTCACAAGCATCGGTAACCAGTAAATAAACGGAACCCGGCGGTCCCGGATATCGAGATAGGAGGCATAGATCAGAGTGGCAAGGACCGCAATCGCCGATATTACCATTGGGTAGAGTATTTCCATAAATACGGATCAGCATTTTTTTTATGAACACTTATGTATGGCGATAAGTATCAAAAAATAAAAAAAAATAATTCCGCAAATGTAAAATACACATATTGCAAATAACTCAACCATATATGCAGGGAAATTGCATTATGAAATTCTCTTCCCAAAGATCATATCAGATGAGATGAGTTTTGATGAAAATCCAGGACCTGATAAAAAATATCCATAAAGGCTCAAAGCATCTGGGGACCTTTACCCTTCATGAACTGTTCCAGTTTGCCGCATCCCGGAGCTTCAACGGGATTGCGGTAGCAAAAGAGAACGGAAGGGAATATTATCTTGCCTTCCTTGCCGGCGAGGCTGAAGGTGCTATCTATATCGATGATAAAGGAACAGAATACAGCGATAAGGCAGCGAAGATGATCTCCGGTCATGAACAATTCGAGTTCTATGAAATAACCCCGGATATTGTCGAGACTATTGTCATGCGGTGCCGGATTTTTGAAAAAACACACTTAAAGAAGAGCATCCCCAGTGTAATTCATGATCTGCTCGATAATATCGTGAAGGGTTCAAAGTATATCGGGATATTTACGCTTCATGAACTGTTCGATGTAACCTCATCGCATAGATCCAACGGGATTGCCGTAGCAAAAGTGAACGAACGGGAAAACTATCTGGCATTTATCGATGGCGAGGCTGAAGGTGCTATCTACATCGATGACAAGGGATCGCTGTACAGCGATAAAGCGGTGATGATGATATCAGGAAACGAAAAATTCGAGTTCTATGATGTAAAGCCGGATATTGTTGATGCTGTTGTCATGGGATCACGCATTTTTGAAAAGATGCACCTGAAAAAGAGCCTCCCGTCTTTGATACCGGAGATCGGTAAAAAAAGTGAGGGGATGGGAGTGCTTACGCTGATTATCCAGAAGGATACCATTCCCCAAAACGGTCTCAGTGTTTCAATCCGAAAAGAGGGCAAAATTTTTGGTAACGATATAACCACTGATGAAGGAACGGTAAGTTTTAAACTGGCACACGGGAAATACAGTTGCATTGTCATGGATCGCTCCCAGAATATTACCACGTTTTACCTGTCGTTTGATGTATCACACTCAAAAATTCTTCTGGATCTCAATGCAAAAAGTCTCCTCGAAATTTAATTTACTTCTCTTATCTGCCTTTTGAAATTGACATTCATGACAGAATTTCTCTTAAGAAAAAAAGACGAAATCCTTTAATCAGATCATAACAGAACTGTCCTCTATGAAGATCGGACGTGAAGACTTCGAGGCCCTCATCAGGGGGGAGAAAAGTATCGCCCCCTATATCGAGATGGATCCTCTTGCCGGTTCGTATTCGGTTTTCGGAGTAAAAACAGCAAGCAACCCGAATTATCTCGTGAAAGCCATCTACGAGATGAATGAAGCAAATCTCGACAAAAAACTTGCTGTACAAGCGGTCCGGAATCTCTTCTATTCCGTTGGCAAGGGCTCGGTGGGGCTTAATAACCTGTTAAAAAAGTTTGGAATGGATCTTACTCCGGTTGAATTTCTTATGCTTGTTTTCAAACTCCAGCATCAGCAGGGGTGGGGTGCTCCATTTGAACTGATCGAATCCAGCGATACCAGGATTGTGCTTCGTACCACCCATACCTTCGAGTCTGAAGTTCTTAAGGACTGGAAAATGCCGGTCTGTGGCGTCCACAGAGGATGGATTGAGGGTGTCCTGGTTGCAGTAACCGGGAAGACCTGGTTCTGCACCGAGATAAAGTGCCATGCAAACGGTGATGACTGCTGTGAATTTGTTGCCGATCAAAGAGAATCCAGCTGGAAATGGAAGGCCGAAGCTATCGTCAGAGGTGAATCCGCGATTACGGAATATATTGAGCACAAACCTCTTGAAGGCAGGATCAGGCTTATTGATGATCCGGTCGTTATAATGCCGCGTTTCATCTTCACATCGATGATGAACTCCCTGAAAAAGACAATGGGTGAGATGCCTGCGGGAGGAGTCAACTATCGTGCTTATATGGACCTGGGCAAAGAAAATGTTGAACACTATAAGAAGATGGGTATCACCAGACCAAATCTCATTTCTGATATGGCATTTGCATTCTTTTCCCAGATGGGCTGGTTCAAGATAATCAGGATGGAATGGAACGAAGCAAAGAAAGAAAAAACGATTACGCTTGCACATACTATTGAATCAGAAGCATTCGGGAACACCGGCAAAAATGTCTGTTACTGCACTGCGGGACTCCTTGCGGGTATTGTTGAAGGATCCTTTGGGATAAAGGTGCAGGGTCGTGAAGTTAAGTGCCGCTCAAAAGGTGACGAACATTGTGTCTTCACCATTACCAATAAACCTGAATAATCCCGCCTTACTTTCCCAACACATTCTTTTTTTTATCCTTCTCTTTCTCCCTAATTTCAGGGATTTATTTCGGAAGTGTTAATCATCCGGATTTTTGTCGATGGTAATCAACCAAATGGAGGAAGTTGAAGTAATAAACTGGCAAGAGTCGGGAAAAATATTTGCGTGAAACCGCTGAATTCCCCATTTCTGTTATTGCATCAGAAAAGTTTAATAAAAATTTTCTTTTTGGAAATCGTCAGGTTTCGCCTATGTCTTAGGTTTCTTGGTAAACAGGGCTTTCGTGAACCTGTCGATGAATTTTTCTTTCTTCTCCCCCTCTCCCTCATCTTTGTAGGCAACACCGATAAGAGTTGAACCAATACGGCGAAAAGCTTTGGAAGCAGGGGATGTCGGATACTTGATCACGAGAGGTGTTCTCGCAGAACCCGCACGACGGACGTTGGGGTCTTCGGGAATAATCCCGATTACCTTGACCCCGAGCACCTTCTCCATCTTTTTTATCATGGTTTCTGGTTTTTCCAGATCGACACGGTTGATAATTGAGCCTAAGACGTGACCCCCGACGAGTTCTGTGAGAATCCGTGTCTTGAGGGCGTCAACAATGGACGAGAGTTCAGGGTTGACAACAAGGATAACTTCATCAGCAACGGCAAGGGGAACGATACCATCCTTGCTGATTCCGGCAGGGGCGTCAATCAACAAAAAGTCGCAGCGTTTGACAATCTCATTCATGACATCGCGGATTTTTTCCGGATCTGCGGCCTGGAACCCCTGGAGGGAGATGCCCGCCGGAATCACTTTTAATCCCGCCGGACACTCATAAATCGCATCATTGACATTGGCCTTTCCCGCAAGAACTTCGTGGAGGGTGACCGGTGCATCCTGCAGGCCGAGAAGAAGACCAACATTTGCCATACCGATATCAGCATCCATCAGAAAGGTCTCTTTTCCGAGTTGGGCAAGCATCGTTCCGAGATTAACAGAAACGGTTGTCTTTCCGGTCCCACCTTTTCCGGATGCGATTGTGTAAACCTTGACCATTGAACACCCTGTTGTGTGAATATTTCTATTTAATTTATATAAGATTACCCAATTTTTCTGATTATTGAACTATACTCACATGGTTATTATTGCTTGTGTAACTGTTGCAATTCTCTTTTAAAAAATCCTTTGATACCAGATTTTATGTCCGGAATACTTCAACATGGATGGAATATTAGCAGATAAGGCAAAAAAACCCTGAATCGAAATCTGTTTTAATAAAAAATATTGTGGTATCTGACCCTGGTTGCAGAAAAAATCTCCCTGGGTATTATTTTCCTGTGTTTCCTTTTTAGTCCTCAGTCAGATGTTCAAGATGAAGTTGTTTGATTAATGTCTTGCATTCACCCCGGATTTTGTTGGTGATGGTATCCACATCCATGGTTTCAAATGTTTCGATATCCTTTTCAAAACTGCTTGAATCTGCATCTGCCTGAAGAAAATCTGTATCTTCGGGTTTATTTTCTTTATATATTCGTGGATAACTCTGTGGTTTTTGCTGGACTGCGGCTCCTGGTTTTTGGGCTGCTTTTTTCAGATGTGCGTCGCTTATTATCTTTGGCAGCTCCGGAGCACGCACCGGTTCAATGGTAACTGGCCTGCCTGTCACAGGTGCCTGTTGTACACCCTGTTTCTCAGAGATGTTACTTATCGATGTCTGGGCCGGCGCTGGGGTATTCAGGGAGGATTTTTTTAACATATGCTGGTTTGGTATCGGGATATCATGGAGGGGAATATTTTCTGCTTTTCCACCTTTGACTATCAGGCAGGTTTTATTGAATTCGAGGGACAACTGAATCTGAGCTTCGTTCAGAGTGGAAAGTGAAGCATCCACCTTCTCCCCGATAATTTTTTGCAGTTCTTCCGATGCAGCATCGCCGATGATTTCCTTATACTGTGCAAGAATACGTTTACCGTACTTAAAGACAATTGTTCCCATAGCATTCCCAAAAGAGATACTACAGATCCCGGTGAATTTCATATCCTGGAGTTCGGCAAGAAGATCCCCAACTTTTATGCTTCTTTTGATGTTGAGGAATGTTCCCCTCGGGAGTTGCATTATGTTGTATTATTGCGATATCCTACAATATAGTTTCCTTTTTTATTGGTTGACAGAAAGTGAACGATTATAAAATACTCTGATAATCAGGGAAATCTGAGGATTTGGCGCTCCATTGAAAAAGTTTAATTGTTATTTTTTCATTTTTTTGCAATGCTTCTTTTTCTTCACATGGAAAAAGAAAGACCAACATTTTAATAGAAAAAAAACAAGAGAGAATCATTTATCTGAGGAAAAGTGAATGCTGAAGCCGTTATTGGAGGAATTTCTTAAAATCGAAGGGGTATCAGCTGCGGTCGTAATAGGGAGAGATGGATTTGTGATCGAAAGTGCAGTTTCCGGTAAAGTGGATATCGAAGCACTGGGTGCTATGGCTTCAACTGGTCTTGGAACCTCCGAAGCGATGGGCGTTACGCTGGGAAAGGGGGAACTATCCCAGATGCTCGTAGAACTGGAAAAAGGCCCCATCATTCTCTCACCACTTTCTGCTGATGAACTGATCGCCCTCGTTGCAGACACTACCTCCAATATTGGAAGAATCAGATATGAACTGAAAAAGAATAAAGAACGGCTTATCGCTGCACTCTGATTTCCCGTCCTCATTTTTATGAGATTACCCGCAGGAACCGTTGAGGGAATAATTACCAATCCTCAGAAGGAAGGGTTGCGCCAGTATCTGCTGACTTTCCGTGGATTAGTTGAGGCCGAAACTCTATCCGGTCATGGTTTTATTCTCAACGACAATGGGAAGATGGTAGGAGCATATTTTAAGGATTCCGAAGGATTTTTTCGTGGAAAGTCTGCGCTTTTGCACATGGTTATGGAATCAACGGGCAGCCAGGATTCCCCGCAGACATTCAACATCAGAAAATATTCCGAGGAAGAATTCAGACGTGCCGTTCAGCTTTGCGTTGAAGAGGGACTCCTTATTAATGAGAGTGCCCCGGGTCTGCATCCGGAGGGTACGGATGAGAAGACTGATGATATTTCAGAAATCGCCGAGCTTCTCGATGAGAACACGTTAAAAAAGATAAAAAATCTGGCCGGGGTTATTGCGGTTGCTGCAGTTTTCGAAGGTTTTTCCATTCAATGTATTGGTGATGCGGACTTTGAGCATGTAGCAGCCTCGGCTGAAGATCTCGTGCGTTCAGGAACAAAAATTGCCCGGGATCTGGGCATCGGTTCGCTTGATCAGATGATCCTTGAAACAAACGAGAACAAATTTATTATTGTCCCGTGCGGCGATCTTTTCCTGTGCGTCTTTACAACCGCTGATGCACATCTTGGTCTCATACGCGTGGTTTTGAAAAATATTCAGTCCGAGATTTCAGGGACCTAAATGAGATATCCAACATTGGAGATGACTTTTTTAATAAAAAACGGTCAGAATATTTAACATGGAAAAAGCAATACTATATATAGTATTAAATGTAAAAAAAATCATTTAATATAAAATGACGCCTAATTCTAGGTCAAAGGGTGATGTCTGGATTGAATAATGATGACGATGATGCACTGGATAATGTAGAATCTCTTATCAGCAAAATTAAAGGAAACACAAAATACGAGGAGACGCATAAACCCAAAAATTCTGCAGATCTCCCCGGAGCCCCGTCAGCTGGAGACAAATCTCCATCTCAAATTGGTGATTTCGATGCTCTCAGAAAAAAAATGGAAGCGGCAAATAAGGAAGAACCTGCTCTCCCCGTCAGCCAATTCCCTGAGCATGTACGCACGAGCGCCTCCTCACAAGATAGTGAGGATCTTGAGTTTTCCGACGTGGATGAGGACTACAAAAAAACCAAAGAAGATAATGTAATTGAGATAATTGATGAAGACCCCAAGGCGGCCCTCAGGGCAAAATCCATAAAAAAAGTGACATCAACCCCGCAGGCAGTGGTCGAGCAGGTAACGGATGCCGATCAAAAGATTGTCAATGTTGACCAGATCTCCGATATCTCCGGTCTTATCCTTCCCAAAGGTGTATCCTTCAAGATAGATGAACTCAAACTGCACGGTCGCATCAGTGCATTTGAAGGGACCGGGACACTGCCACCGGATTTCGATGAAATCTGGAAGAAAAATTTCTCCACCACTGGTTTTAAGGATCTCGATATTGGCGCAGACATTGGAATTGACACGAAAAAATCCAAGACTGATCAAAAAAGATTCGGGTTGCGTACACTTTTCAAAGCAGTTCATTCAACACTTGAAGAATATGATCCCAAAAAACATGGTCCGCTGGTTGATATCACTTTCAAGGCGCAACCGGGAATTGAAGAAGTTGAGATCTATCCGGTCAACCCCCCGTACGCTTACATCCAGATTATCTACGATCATACTACTCATGAGTACACCTATCTTGTACTCGAACCTGTCCTGACGGATCCGGAGAAAGATCTGTTAAAAGAGTTGAAGGAACGCCTGTTTGAAACCCTCGATATCAACACAAAAGATATCTCTAAAGAGGAAGCCGGAATTAAGTTGCGGGCTGCCGCAACCGACGTTATTCTTGATTTTGGTATCAAGCTTACCCCCGTGCAACGTGAGGTTATTCTCTACAACATGCACAAGGAATTCCTTGGTGACGGGCTTATCGATGCGATAATGCATGATAAATATATCGAGGATATCTCATGTGACGGGGTTCATACATCGCTCTTTGTATATCACGCCAACTACGAGTCCATGAAGACTACTCTGAGCTACTCCAATGCTGAGGATCTTGACTCCTTTGTTACCAAACTTGCCCAGCGTTCGGGGAAATACATCTCAATAGCACAACCCATTCTTGATTCAACCATGCAGGACGGTTCGCGTATCCAGATGACACTTGGTCAGGAAGTAACGGCTCACGGCTCTACATTCACTATCCGTAAATTCAAGGATGAACCGATCACACCAACCGATCTTATTGAATGGCGTACTTTTGCTCCTCTCTCGATTGCATATATCTGGCTCTGCGTTGAAAATGGCAAATCCGCAATTTTTGCCGGTGGAACCGCATCCGGGAAAACCACTGCCCTTAACGCCATTTCGTTGTTTATTCCTCCGCTGTCAAAGATTGTCTCCCTGGAAGATACCCGTGAATTGAAACTCCCGCACCCTAACTGGATACCCAGTGTGACCCGCGATTCGTTCGACACGTCAGGCCGGGGAGAGATTAATATGTACGAGCTCCTCCGGGCTGCGATGAGGCAACGTCCTGAATATATCCTTGTGGGAGAGGTTCGTGGCAAGGAATGCCAGACACTCTTCCAGGCAATGAGCACCGGGCACACCACGTACTCCACAACCCACGCAGATTCTGTGGCAAGTGTTGTCCACCGTATCGAGAACCCGCCCATGGATGTCCCGAGGAACATGCTTTCTGCGCTTGATTTCATCTGCGTTCAGGTGCAGGGACGGGTTGGTGGCAAACGTATCCGGAGAAACAAGCAGATTGTTGAGATCCTCGATATCGATCCGAGGACCAACGAACTGATTACCAATGAGGTCTTCAAGTGGCGTTCAGCGACCGATGAAATTACCTATTCGGGAAAGTCCTACCTTCTTGAAGAGATCATGGAGGCAAAAGGGTGGAGCGAGAACCGGATGCGCGAAGAGTTAAAGCGTCGCCAGGAAGTCCTTGAATGGATGCGGATAAAGAAGATCCGTCATTACAAGGACGTTGCGAAGATTCTCATTTCCTATCATAGGGATCCTGAAGCAGTAATTGAAAAAGTGAGGAAGGACCTTTATGAATAGTTATGAACGCTTCTGTTTCAACCTTCTTGGAAAACGGATGAAGGCAAAACGGGAAGACTATGCGGCACTCAGAAACGACCTCATATCCGCGCGGTTCAAGACACCGTTTGAAGTCTATCTTTCCACCGCATATGTCTCTGCCATCCTTGTCGGACTCCTCGGTGCAGTAGTAATCGGTATGATCAGCTGGTTTTTACAACTTCCCAACCTGGTCAAGTATAAAGGAGAAGTACCGGAAATAGTGCTCGGACTTTCACCGTATACTCTTATACTCGGGACAGTCGTTATAACGATCTTCTCCCTTCTGGTATTCGGCGGACTCACGTATCTTGCATTTATCCTGTACCCGGGTCTTGAAGCTGGGAACCGGCGCAGGAATATTGATGCGACCCTGCCGTATGCTATCAACTATATTACTTCGATGTCCACCGCCGGTATCACGCCGGCAGAGGTATTCCGGCTCCTTGGCAGCAGCAAAATCTACGGAGAAAGTGCAGTCGAGGCACGCTACATATCCCGTGAGATTGATATTTTCGGCAGAGACTTAATCGATTCCCTCCGCCTGGTTTCGGCAAGTACTCCGAGCAGGCGCATGAAGGAATTTTTACAGGGAACAATGGCAAGTGTTGCGAGTGGTGGGAACATCACTGATTATTTCCGGACAAAGGCCGAGCAGTATGCACTGGAAAACCGGCAGACACAGAAGATGTTCTTAGAAACCCTGGCACTTGTCTCCGAGTCCTATGTGACTGCCATGGTAGCGGGAACGCTGTTTCTGATTATTCTCCAGTCGATCATGTCTGTGCTCAATGGCGATAACAGGCCGATGTTTCTCTACATGGTCATTTATGTCATGATCCCGTTAGGCAGTATAGCGTTCGTTGTAATGATTAGTTCTATGACCCCGGAGACCTGAAATGAACGTCAAAGAATCTTTCAAAAATATGTTCAACCGGGGAAATGAAACCCCGACTCCGCTCAAATCCTCCGAATTGAGTGTTATCGAACCTGAAATCGATGAGATCACAACGAATCTTGAACGTGATCGGCAGACCCGGGAAGGATTGGGAAAATTCTTAAAGCACCCGTTCAGAGTGCTGACAGAAAAACCAGCAAATATATTCATTGTCACAATACCTCTTGCCCTGATTATTTTCATCGGCGGTTTTGTGTCGATGGTGATGTCATATGGGGTTCAGGTCCTTTTTACATCAACAGTTTTGGATGATTTTTTAGTCCTCGCAATTCTGGTCGCGATTGTTCCGGTAGCGATCCTTGACTTTAAAGAACAACAGCGGGTAAAGAACCTGGAAAATGCTCTTCCGAATTTCTTCCGGGATCTTGCGGGAATGAATGACTCCGGAATGACGTTACCCAATGCTGTGCATATTGTTGCCGGTGCTGAGTATTCGACGCTTACCCCCCATATCAGGAAGCTTGATCAGGATATGTCATGGGGTGCCGGGTTTGTGGAAGCCATGTACCGTTTCGGTAAGGATCTCGGCACGCCTCTTGCTGACCGGAGTGTTGACCTGATTGCCAAGGCAAGTAAAGCTGGTGGGGATATCAGTGAAGTGCTCCGGGCGGCAGCAAAAGATACCTTTGAAGTTGTGAACCTTTCTCAGGAACGCAGCAACAATATGCTGATCTATGTGATCATCGTGCTGGTTTCTTTTGCGGTATTCCTGTTTGTTATCGCAATCCTGGTTTCTACATTCCTGACAACAATGGCCACAGCGGGTGCTTCGGCAGCATCCGCGGGTGCCCGGGGATTCATGGGGCAGATAGACCTCTTTCAATACAAGCGTCTGTTCACTCATGCAGCCCTGCTCCAGGGTTTCTTCTCCGGACTCGTTGCCGGCCAGATGGGTGAAGGACGGCTTATTGCAGGACTGAAATATTCCGCTATAATGGTGATTATTGCCTGGGTTACCTTCAGGTTCTTTATCTAATCTTATTTTTAATTGTACAAAAGAAAGAATTTTTTTTTAAAAATTTGCTCTGTAGAAATCCCGCCTCGAGTTTTTTGAGACTGGCGTGGAAATTGCGAGGGTGACCCGCCTCTCTCCCCCAGTGGGGGAGGCAGCCCAGAGGGGCAAGCCCCCTTGACCCCTACTTCGGCAACGGTAGAGATTATTCTTTTACGCTGCCGACGTACGATCCACAGTCATGCTCCACGGGGCGACGCCCCGACGAGGCGGTGAGCGCCCGTGGCCCTTCGCTATCCATACAGGTCCCTCTTCGGTTTACTAAAGAGCATGATTTCCACAGAGCCTAAAAACTATCAAAAAAATATCAGGAAATATTTTCCGTGCTATAACCTTTCAGCGAAAGCAGTTCCTTGACCCTGTCGCGATGGTTACCCTGTAACTCTATTGAGTTTCCTTTTACTGTACCGCCACAGGCGAGTTTGCTTTTCATATATTTTGAAAGATCTTCAAGATCGATATCAGTTGGATCGAGTCCTTCAATAACGGTTACTTCTTTTCCGTAACGGCGTTTGTTCACTTTGACATTGATTCTCTGTTGTTCCTTTGCTACCTCTTCACAGATACATAGTTCTTTCGGTAGTCCACACGTCGGGCAAATCCCACCAATCATTACATGTATTTTACGTTTCTGGTTATTTATTACTTGGCATTGCCTGAAGGAATAAAGAGGTATTCAGCCGAAATAAGGGTGTTTTTGGGGAGACCTGAACTGATCCCGCGAAATCAATGAGAATCTGCTTTTTATGATCCGAAATTCCACGTGTAGTTAAGGTATGTCCCTCTTTGTGGTGGGTTCAGCATCCCATGTAGGAAAAAGTGTGACTGTTGCGGCAATCTGCCGCTGCATGGTCCGACGCGGTGTAATTGTCGCACCCTTCAAGTCCCAGAATATGAGCCTGAATTCCTATGTAACACAGGATGGGGGAGAGATTGGGATGGCCCAGGCAATGCAGGCCATTGCAGCAAAGATTTTGCCGCATACGGATATGAATCCCGTACTCCTCAAACCAAAAGGTGATTGCATATCTCAGGTAGTACTCCGGGGACGTCCCTACAAAGATATCCCTATCGCGGATTATTACAAGGAAACGCCAGTCCTGCTCACCATAGCGGTTGAATCATTTCAACGGCTGAAATCAGAATATGGTCAGGTCGTGGTTGAGGGTGCCGGAGGTGCCGCGGAACTGAACTTATACGATCGGGATATTGCCAATACACAGCTGGCAAAAATCCTTCAGATACCGATAATCCTCGTAGCTGATATTGAGCGGGGAGGAGTATTTGCGCAGATTTATGGTACGATCGTGCTCCTGCCTGAAGATATACGGCCACTGGTAAAAGGCATCATTATCAACAAATTCAGGGGAGATCTTACCATCTTTGCTCCCGGCGTGAAAATAATAGAGGAACTCACCGGTATTCCCGTTCTGGGAGTTGTCCCGTATTTCACCATCCCGTTGCCGAGCGAGGACTCACTTTCTATCGGTGATAAAAAAGCAATCAGTGCCCGTATCAGGGTTGCCGTAATCAGACTCCCAAAAATTTCCAATTTCACGGATTTTGAACTTCTGGAACAATTTACTGCTCTGGAATATGTCCCACCCGGCGCAACGCTCGACGGGTTTGACTGTGTGATCATACCCGGGACAAAAAATACCATTGATGATCTCGCTGTTATTTTCCAGACTGGTACCGATCGCGAAATACGTTCAGCCAGGGAGCGGGACATACCCATTATTGGAATCTGCGGGGGTTACCAGATGCTGGGAAAAAAACTTGTTGATTCCGGTTTTGAGTCCGGTACCGGTACCTATGACGGACTTGGACTGCTTGATTGTGTGACGAGGTTTGAATCCTATGAAAAATCAACGTTCCAGGTTACAAGGAGAGCCTGCCTGATCCCTCCGATTCTTTCCTCCATGGGGGAGGTCAGTGGTTACGAGATCCATATGGGGGCAACAGAATCCGGCATGAACCATGAAGCTCTCGAAGGGGATGGCAGGGTGAGTGACGATGGTCTGGTCTTTGGTACCTATATGCATGGACTGTTTTTAAATCCGGCGGCGGTCAACGCCCTGCTTTCCTACCTGCATTCGAGAAAAGGATTGCCCTTTACCCCTGTTCCCACTGGTGGACCTGATTCCTATGATACACTTGCAGATCTTTTTGAAGAACATGTCGATATGGATGCGATCATGTCATTATTAAACGCGTGAATAATTATTCCGGTCATTTTTAAAGAAAAAATTCAACTTATGATACTTGTTATGCTATGAAACCCTTCACTCTGGCGGTCTGCGCATTTCACCGCAGTTACTTTCGTCAGATCAACCTTCCCGGTTACCGGGCATCTTGAACAGTAGGCAAGGGAAGGTGATTTCACGAATTTCCCTTCTGTTCCAAACTCCCGGCAATGAATACAAAACCCGCAGTTCTCCAGCGGCTCTTTTTTGTCCGGCAGGCATTGTACTCTCCCTTTTATTGCCGGAAGAATCCGGTACTCTTCTTCAGTCATTGATCCGTATGTCACCTGCTTGTAATCGTTTGTTTCCTGGTCAGATATAATACACCTGAAATCCGGTAAAACACTTTGTGGACCGTTTATGCCAACCCGAATCATTTTCAGCCCGTGTTCCTCGAACGAGCAACTCAAAGATCACAAACCCTGCGAATTTTTCCTTGTTATCGGAAAACAAAATAGTGCTCTGTAGAAATCATGCTCTTTAGAGAACAAGGGACGGTATCGGATAGCGATGGGGCCACGGGCGCTCACCGCCTCGTCGGGGGTCGCCCCGTGGAGCATGGCTGTGATCGACTTCGGCAGCGTAAAAGAAAAATCCAACCGCTCAATAGGAGTCAGGGCTTCCCCTTTGGGGGAGAGGGGGTCACCCTCGCAATTTCCATGCCAGATAAAAAAAACTCGAAGGGATTTCTACGAGCCAAAATAGCACTATACTTAAAACGATTCAGCACCAAATTTGTGCTATGAAGGTGTGCATAATGTGCGGGGGAGAGGGGACGCGTCTCCGTCCGCTCACGTTCGAACGGCCAAAACCCTGCATTCCCATCGTCAACCGCCCCTCAATCCAGCACCTGGTATCACACCTCTCGAATATGGGATTCCGGGAAGTTGTGCTCACGTTAGGGTATATGGGTAATTCAATCGAGGAAGCTCTGGGTGATGGTTCTTTATTCGGTGTTGAGATCACCTATGTTCATGAGAAAACCAAGCTCGGGACCGCCGGGAGCGTGAAAAACGCACAGCGATATCTTGACGGGCAGGATTTTCTCGTCGTAGGCGGAGACCACGTTACTGATTTAAACGTTCTTGAGTTTTACCGTGCACACCAGAAAGAGAAAGCAAACGCGACAATAGGCCTGATATCCATTGATGATCCCGGTGAATATGGTATTGCTGAGATCGATGTGGGTTATGAAATCAAGCGTTTTAAGGAAAAGCCCGCACCAGGAGAGATCTTCTCCAATCTCGCAAGCACCGGAATGTATATCTGCAGCCCGACAATTTTTGACCATATTCCCCCCGCAACAAAATATGATTTTGCCCGCGACCTTTTCCCCCGTATGATGGAAGAAGAGTATGTGCTAAAAGGCTGGCTTGCCCGGGGTAACTGGACCGATGTGGGCAGCCCTCATTCCCTCCGTCAGGCTGAGCGCTGGAAACTCCAGGAAATTGCGTTCACTGACATTATCGGTAACCTGTCAATGCATGGGGCGCAGATCCAGGGGCCGGTCCAGCTGGGAGATTCGATCACCCTGGGTAAGAACACCAAGGTAATCGGTCCTGTGGCTATAGGCCCGGGAACAACTATCGGTGATAATGTGCTGATCGGGCCCTATACAAGCATCGGTGAAAAATGCATTCTCAGAAATAATGTGAAGGTGTTTTCATCGTCTCTCTATAACCGGGTGATTGTCGGGACGAACAGCACCATCTCCGGATGTATCATGGATAATGATACGCATATTGGTGAGCACTGCAGTATCGAGAATGATACCGTTATAGGTCCCAGAGTGGTCCTGCGGGATCGGGTGGTTGTACATTCTAAGACCCGACTCTGGCCTGAGGTTGTCGTCCCTGATGGAACAGTAGTAAAAGAGCATGTCCTGAATGAAAAGTATGACCTTCGCTATGAAGGTTCCTGAAGTCAAATCACACAAGTACAGTAACTCAGAACCGAAGGACCTGGTAAGAAGTTACCGTAGAATTATCCGCAGAAAATGAATTATCTTTTGACCAGACGATGCGTTATGGCTACGAGCGGGTGACGGGCATAGTCGAGTACCTGCACATCATCCAGTGATTTTAAGTTCATCGCGTGGGCAGTCCGCTCCATACCCAGTTCAATATCCTCCCTAATTTCGATAATATAAGCATCAATTGCTGATATACCAAGGCGTTTTGCCGCAATGGCACGGTGATGCCCATCGACAAGAATGATCTTTCCGGGACGTTTTACAACAATGATCGGTTCTGCAAGTCCTTTTTTGATCTCATATATACGTCCTTCGAGTTCGTCTTCATAGATCTTTGACTGGGTCGGCAGGAGATCCCTGACCGGTACTGTCCCACGATCCAGGGTAGGGTCGACTCCGTAAAGCTTTTTCAGCGTAGTAATAAAATTGAAGACTTTTTCCGGAGAAACATGTTCAATCTGGGACCGGATTACATCGGAATTGGAAATAATACCCAGCAGGTGGTTTTTCTCATCGACTACCGGAAGTTTCTGGATTCCGCTTCGGAAGATCACCCGGGCAGCATCGTTTATATCCATTTCCGGGTCAGCGACAATCAGATTTTTGGATACCACTTCATTAACCGGTGTTGTCAGCTGTACAAAAAGAAGATCCCTGGCCGAGATATAACCAACAACCACCTCGCCATCAATAACCGGGAACCCGTCGTGATGAGTTTTTTGGATTTTTTCGATAACGTCTTTAACCGTGCCGTGGATATCAACACTGACGACATCATAGGTCATATAGTCCTTGACCCTTTTTTTATCCATCAATACAGATTTTAGCGAAAAGAATACTAAAAGTCATCGGAAAAAAAAGGAAAAGGGAAAAAAGTGTTATTCTTACGTTAAACTAGAATTTGAAGAAATCCTTGTCTTGTTAACCAGACATCCGGCAGATTTTTTTTAAAAACCGGCTTCCGTGTTCTTTGCGGTTACTCTATGCAGGAATCGAAGCCCTCTGTTCCATGAACCATACACCGGCTCACGGATATGCCTATTATTTCCTCATATGGATTAACCTTAAGTTTATGTCGGTTGGGCAATGATGTAGTAAGGAGGAACAAAAAGCATGGGAGTAAAGAAAAAGAAAGAGGAATCGACAAAACTGGTGAGTAAAATACTTATTGTGTGCGTTTGTGTGCTTTTTGTCGGGCTCATGATCCTTTCCGGCATGGGTACCAGCTGGTTATCCGTTTTTAGTTCAGTTAAAGCCGGCGATACGGTTGTTATTGATTATACTCTCTTTGATGCCGCCGGAAAACCTGTTGTAACTACAGATAAATCAACCTATGATAAGGGTGTTGCACAAGGCAGCGGAGTTTTTGGGTCCAATCAGATTACCATCGCTGCCAACCAGACGATGGAAAAACCCATTTACACTATTCCAATATATCCTTCCAGTGGCGGGAAAGTTCAGCAGCTTGCGCTATTTTCCTCGGAATATAATGCGGTAAGTTCCGGGATAGTCGGAATGAAGGTCAATGAACAGAAAAGAATTCCAATTTCTTCGAATATTTCTATGCTTCAGTCCTTATCTGTTGAACAGTTAGGGACTATGAAGATCGACCTGAACAACATCAGTCTTGGAGATAATTTCTATGGACTTGTTCAGGCAAATACCGAAGAGTTTGCAAACAATACCACAGCAAATTCCTACCTGCGGATTGGAGAAGTGGCAAAAAAGTCAGAGGAAGGGATTGAGGTCGATTTCAGTCTATCCGGCGGCAGATGTACGGGTGGTTTCAATCAACAAAGGTTAAAAATTTACAGAAACTCTTTTTTGTTGTTGCTGTCTATTTATGCTCATGGGATTGCGTGTGATCTGTTTTTACCAGCCGGGGTGCATGGGCTGCATGGAGCAGACCCCGATCAATACCGAGGTAGCAAAAGCACTCAGCCTTACCATTGAAGAGATCGATGCGATAAAAAATCCTCAGTATGTCAGGCAGTTTCAGCTGAAGGTAACTCCCACGATAGTTATTCTCAAAGAGGGGATCCTCCAGCAGCGGTTCGAAGGGGTAGTCCACGCAGAACAACTCACTGCAGCGATAAAAAAATATCTATAACCGTGAACCATAGATCCGCTTGATCCGGTGGGCAACGGTCTTCCATCCCTCTTTTCTCATCAGAGGTCCGTCACGGAGTTTGAGATGCGAGACCTTGAATCTCTTTCCTGATGCGACATACATCTCCCCCACGACAAACGGCTGCTCCCCGTCACATTCCATATAGACCGGAGCTGTTTTTCTGCCGTCATGAATGGAGATCTTTACAACCACCTGTTCAATCGTACGGGTCCACAGCGTCGTGATATCAGGTGCTTTTGCCCTGTTTACCCTTCTCTCTCCGGATTCAATTGAGGATACTTCAACGCCGAACGCATCCTCCCCGCACTCTGCAACAAGATGGTCACCAACACTGCATTCCTCATCTTCGGCAAGTTCAATCCCGCAGACGAGCGAGGTTCCCTCTTTGGAGACAATCGTTTTGACCACAATCGACTGGGGTTCTTTATCCTTTTTGATGTGCTGGTGGTGGCCGCAGGCGGTGCAGCGGACGAGCAGATCGCGGGATTCAGTGACCACGTCGTGTTCGGTCTCATCGTTGCATTCAGGGCAGTGGACGGTTATAAACATTGATTATCAATGGCAACCCTCACCTAATAAACATGGAGGCTGAGGAGATCATCCGTTGCCGGGGTCACCCGCTGGTTCTTGGTACCCACCCGACGACCTTTGAGGTGACCAGAGAGGCTCACCTGACAAAAAACGGGAACTGCATTATCGGTGTAGCATCTGATAAGGGCTGTGACAGTCTCTCGGCGGAATTCAAACGGGTCCTTATCCATGATGATGCCGTTCTGATAACAAGGCTTTCATGCGAGGGAAGAACCTTCGAAGTGAAATCCCATGGCTCCTCCCGGTTCACGCTCGTTCATCCGACTGATATTGTCTGGCGACGGAGTTCCTTTATCTGCGGGCGTACGATAGGAATCCTGTCCGATCATGTGGCTGCTACTCTTCCCGATGCTCTCGTTTCAGACCTCCTTTCGGGAAAAGAGATGGTTGTAACCCTGACCGCTATGCGTCCCGGCTGAGCGTTAAAATCTTTAATTCCGCCTCAGTAAGCATTACTTCGCATTGTTTAACCAGCACCGATCCCTGTTCGTAGAGCTTCATACTCTCATCAAGTCCGGTGTTACCGTCCTCAATCTTTTCAATAATCTGCTTTAACTGTTCTATCTTTGTCTCATAGGTTTCTTTCATGATCCACACGCTCCACGATTACCTGACTGCTGCCATCATAAAACCGGATTTTCATCGCATCACCCTTTTCTATCGTATCTGCACTTCTCACAATTGCACCATTCTTCTCTGCGACACAAAAGCCACGGGCCAGCACAGCAACAGGGCTCCTGCTGTCCAGGGCCGTTTTCATCTCTGCAAGAATGAGTTTTTCGCGTACGAGACGGTTTGAAAAAGAACGTTCGAGCCTGTCCGAAAGATCAGCGATGTTTTGTTTTCTCTCTTCAAGTTTCCGGCAGAACCTCCGGGGCCGAAGCCTGTCCCGGAGATCACAGAGCTCATGCTGTGCCACTACAACCCTGTCTTTCAGCGCAGCGTCCAGCCGGGATTTGAGCTCCTGCAACCGGGCTGTCAGAACCAACCGGTCGGGTACTACCAGCTCTGCTGCTGCGGAGGGGGTTGCCGCCCGCAGGTCTGCGGCAAGATCGCTTAAGGTTATATCCACCTCATGACCGATTGCACTTACGACCGGAACAGGGCAGGCAACAATTGCCCGGACAACATCCGGATGGTTAAAGGGGAACAAATCCTCAAAACTCCCCCCGCCCCGGGCAACAATGACTACATCCACCCTTCCCGCGAGGCGGGTGATCGCACAGGCAATCTCACGGTGTGCTCCCTCCCCCTGAACTGCCGTGGGAGAGATGATGATCTCCAGGGGATAACGTCGCCCGACTACGGTCCTGATATCATGGATTACTGCTCCCGTTTCGGATGTGACCACGCCAATACGCGACGGGAACGCGGGGAGAATCCGTTTCCGTTCAAGGGAAAAGCACCCCTCGGCAGCAAGCTCTTTTTTCCATTGTTCCACGAGCAGAAATTTCTCTCCCAGCCCGGCTTTTCTCAACTCCCTGACCTGCAACTGGTACGACCCGTGCGGAGCATAGGCCCTCACTGTCCCGGTAACGATTATCTCCATCCCCTCCGAGGGATTAAAAGATAACCGATCTGCGTCCGACCGCCACATGACACATTTTATCACCGCTGCCGTATTCCCCCCACCTTTCTCTGACAGGGAGAAGTAACGGTGTCCCCGTGCATGGTGGGTATAGTTGGTCACTTCTCCACGGACCAGGATGTCCTGCAGGAGCGGATTGTCAAGGAGTCCTTCGATAATTTCGGACAGCTCGGAAACCCGTAATGGTATCCTTTCAACAACAACTGCGATATCGGGGCGGTTAAACCAGTCCATTAACCATTATTAGGCTAAAACCGCATATCAAATGTACTGATATGGTGTCTTTTTCTGTCTCGAGCATGTTTTTTCATGAATACACGGTCAACGAGATCTTCTCTTTTGTGTCCCGTTCAGGTTTAAATGGGATTGAGTTCTGGTTAGAGACCCCGCACTTCTGGCTCCGTGACCTGCCCGTTGACGAAGTGATCGCCTGCAGGCATGCCCACCCTGAAATTTCTGCGCTTACCGTACATTCCCCTATTCTTGACCTGAATCCCTGTTCTATCAACCCGGATGTAGCCCGGGTATCAGTTGAACATGCAGTCCGATCCATCGCGATCGCTGAACAGATGGGTGCCCATATCCTGACTGTGCACCCGGGCAGGAGAACCGCAAAGCGCCCGCCCAGTCCGGCGGACTTTGCACGATTCGATCACTATATCTCTGTGCTTCGCGAGACAGCAACCCGGAATTCGATAAAAATCGGTATCGAGAATATGGAACCGATTGTCAATTCTCTTCTCTGCACACCTGAACGCATGCGGTCACTCCTTGATGAGGAACCGTGGCTGTTCTTCACATTTGACGTCGCACATGCCCTCTCCGGATCCGGGAGCGAGGCAATCCGGTATATCGAACTCTGTCATGACCGGCTTGTGAATGTCCATATCAGCCGGTTTGATCAGGGAAGATCTCACTTCCCCCTTGATCGGGATGATTCCATGGTTACGGTAATGGAATGCTTAAAGGACCACCACTTTACGGGATCTCTTACTCTTGAGATCGAGGATTTAAATCTTGACCGTCCTCTGTCAGCGGAGAAAAAGATCGAAATTCTCGCAGGGGATTGTATTTTTATGCGGGAATGCATGGAATAAAGCGCTGGTTTTATTAAATTCCATTCCGAATAGGATAATGTATTTTTATTTATGATCCGAAATAATCTGCGTGCACCGGCACAGCGTGAAATGCGATGATGATTCAGGACGCTGTCGAAATTCTGTCTTTTCGTCATCTGTGTCCTCCTGTCAGCGTTTTTTTCGAGCTCTGAGGTTGCCCTTATTTCCATTACCCGGGCAAAGGCGAGGACCCTTGTCAATGAGGGAAAGAAGGGTTCAAAGGCTGTTGCGGCATTAAAAGAGTCTCCCGAGCACCTGCTCATCACCATCCTTATCGGAAACACCATTGTCAACATTGCGGCTGCTGCAATTGCAACTGTCCATTGCGATACAGATATTTGGAGACATCGGTGTTGGAATCGCGACCTTTTTCGTTGTTATCGTTCTCCTGGTCTTTGGCGAGATCGGCCCCAAGATTTATGCAGCCCGGGCGTCAGATTCGTTTGCACTCTCAGTTGCGCCTGCAATCCTGTTCCTCTCCCGAATTTTTTCCCCCGTGATCTGGCTTGTCGAAAAGGTAAGCCCGACGTTTGGTATTGGGAAGGAGGTTGGTGAAGCGTCCGTGACTGAAGAGGAAATAAAGGAATGGATCGACGTGGGCAAGGAAGATGGCACCATTGAACAGGGGGAGCAGGAAATGCTCTACTCCGTGCTCGAGTTTGCTGACACTACAGCCCGTGAGATCATGACACCCCGGGTCGATGTCACCCTTATTGAAGATACGGTTACCTTTGAAGAAGCGATCCGGATCTTCAATGAAACCGGTTTTTCACGTATTCCTGTTTACCATGACCAGATTGACAATATCACCGGGATTCTGAATGTTAAGGATATCTTCTCCGCCATGGTCTCGCACCGGAAAGATTCAACCGTAAAAGAAGTCATGTATGACCCCATGTTTGTCCCGGAAACGAAAAAGATCGACGATTTATTGAAAGAACTCCAGGTCCACCGGGTCCAGATGGCAATGGTAATCGATGAGTACAGCAGTTTTGTCGGGATTGTGACTGTTGAGGATATTCTCGAAGAAATTGTCGGAGATATCATGGACGAGTACGATAAGGAGGAACCCGACATTCAGAATATTTCCGAAGGTGTCTTTGTTGTTGATGCCCAGATGTGGGTTGAGGATATCAACGAGCGAATCGGGATAGAGCTTCCTGTCGAAGAATCATACGAGACCGTGGGCGGGCTTATCATCGACCGGCTGGGGCATATCCCCCTGCATCCGGGGGAAAAGGTTGAGATTAATGAGGGAAAGATCTCTCTGGCTGTAATGCAGATGCACGGACGACGGATCGTGAAAGTAAAGGTTGTAATTCATTCATCCGCTGGCACGGATACTCTTTGAAAGTAATTCAGGTTTATTGGCATTTAAGAGGCAAGACAGGATGAAAAAGCGTATTGCGGTTCTGGCATCTGGCAGGGGTTCGAATTTCCAGGCGGTGATCGATGCTATTCAGGATGGAAAAATTCCTGCAACCTGTGTTGCTCTTATCACTGATAACCCGAAGGCGCATGCAATTGATCGGGCCAGAAAGGCAAAAATCCCGGTAATGGTCATCGATTATTCAACGTTTTCCTCACGCGAGCTCTATGAATGTGCTCTCCTTTCCGCTATGCAGCAGGTAAAAGTGGATCTCTTCGTACTTGCGGGATATATGCGAATTATTGGTTCAGCCATCGTCCGCTCGTTTCCCGGAAAAATGGTAAACATTCATCCGGCGCTTCTGCCCGGTTTCACCGGGCTGCATGCCCAGCGACAGGCTGTGCTGCACGGTGTCAAGGTATCCGGATGCACAGTGCATTTCGTTGATGAGAGTCTCGATGGTGGCCCCATAATTCTCCAGCACTGTGTTACCGTACTGGAAGGAGACGACGAGGATTCGCTGGCTGAACGGATCCTGAAACACGAGCATGAGTGTTTTCCGGAGGCAGTAAAACTTTTTTGTGAAGACAGGCTGGAAATTGTGGGAAGAACCGTGAGGATCCGGTGATTCGTCGGCGGAACCAGGATTAAAAAAAACTCCCCGTTCCCTTTTTTATCCCATACGCAGATAGTTTAGCACAACTAAATAGAACCAGGCATATGGCAATGAAGGAACGATCCCGCAACCCGGTAACAAAAAAGATCGCCCCGGAGCGCATTGCGATCCTGTTTGAACAGGCGCAACGTGCGTTTTCCGCTCATCCTGAACGGAGTAACCGTTATGTCGAAATTGCACGCAGGATTGCGATGCGCCAGCGGATCCGGATCGACCGGGAGTTCCGTCGTCAGTTCTGCCATCACTGTTACTCATTTCTCGTACCGGGAAAGAATATGCGTGTGCGGGTTCACCGGGGCAATGTGGTGGTCACCTGTCATGCCTGCAATAAAAAGACACGTTTTCGTGTCGTGAGGCTTCATGTCAAATCAGACTGACCGGTCGATGCAGGACCTCAAACCGACCGTATGGATTGGCAAACAGGGCTGCACTGAAACCATGATCGATGAGATTGTGGAACAACTCAAGAAACGTAAGATGATCAAGGTAAAATGGCTCAGGAGTGTTGAGGTTGACCCCGGGCTGGTTGCCTCACAGGCACAGGCAGGACTTGTGAATGTGAGAGGACGGACGATGATTCTTGAAGAAAAAAAGAAAACAGGGAAAAAATAACAAGGATTTACATTTACAGCAACGGAGTTCTTTTTCTCGAAATATATAAAAACCTTATCCACAAATAAGTAAAGACTGTTATTGAATAATTCAACAGTGAGGTCTCTAGATGACAACAGTATTCGATGCTTCGGCTGACCATCTCATAAGGAAGGTCGCAGAGGAGCTCAGGAAACACAAGGAAATTACTCCACCCCCCTGGGCCGCCTTTGCAAAGACCGGAGCACACAAAGAAATGCCGCCTGAAGATCCGGACTGGTGGTATGTCCGGGTAGCGGCAGTGTTGAGGCGCGTCTATGTCGATGGCCCATTGGGCGTCGAAAGGATGCGAAGTTTTTACGGCGGGAAAAAGAACCGGGGTTCAAAACCCAATGCCTTCAGGAAAGGCAGCGGGTCAATCCTGCGAAAATCCCTCCAGCAGCTGGAGGCTGCCGGACTTGTTATCCATGACAAGACCGGCCGCAGAGTTTCCCCGGCCGGGATGGCATTTCTTGACAACATGGCTCATGAAGTGAAGAACAACCCCCCGGCGCCGGTACCAAAACGCGCAAAAGCAGCAGCCGAACCCGAACCCAAGAAAGCCGAAGGAAAGAAATCCGAGGCAAAAAAGGAGAAAGGCGAGAAAGCTGAAGGCGCGAAAGGCGAGAAGACTGAGAAGAAACCTGCAGCAAAAAAAGCTGAAGGCAAAAAGCCCGAAAAGGCCGAAGTACCGAAGTGAGGTATCCCTATGGGTGACGACGAGCTTAGTGAACTCCGCAAACGAAGGATGGCTCAGCTGCAGCAGCAGTCTGGTGATCAACAGGCAATGCAGGCAGAGCTCGAACGTCAGGAGCGCATTAAGTCTCAGATGCAGATGGTGCTTATGTCGATTCTCGAGCCCGATGCCCGGGAACGTCTGAACACGATCAAGCTGACAAAACCGGATTTTGCCGGTGCTGTTGAACAGCAGCTCGTCCAGCTTGCCCAGAGCGGGCGTCTCAAGAACAAGATCACGGATTCGCAGCTCAAGGAACTGCTCAGGCAGCTTGCGCCAAAAAAACGTGATTATTCGATTACGCGAAGGTAATGAAGGCAGGAGTGCTCTTCAGCGGCGGAAAGGACAGTTCCCTTGCAGCAATAATGCTGGGTACGTATTACGAGGTTGAACTCAATATATTCGTGTTTGACCCGTCCCGCCAGGTCCCGTCGGTGGATGCTGCGGCACAAGTGCTGGGATTTCCCTTAAAAAAACGAGTGTTTGACAAAGGATTGCTGGACAAAATGGTGGATCTGGTGAAAACATGCGGATATCCGAACGATGCGATAAATACCGTACACCAGATTGCCGTTGAAACCCTTTCCTCAGAGTACCGCGTAGTTGGCGACGGCACCCGGTTTAATGACCGGGTGCCGATGCTATCGAGAGCAGAGGTGCAGAGTCTTGGCAACCGGACCGGCTGCTCATATGTGCGACCCCTGCTCGGGTATGTCAAGCCGGAAGTTGACCGGCTGGTCGACCATTTTTTCATCGTAAAATACGGTGAAACAGGGACAATCAGGAATGGAGATTACGAAGCGGAGATCCGGGAAGCGGTTGCTGCCAGGGGTATTGATCCCGCCACCCTGTTCCCGGCGCATCATGACCAGTCGCTGGTCATCGGTAAAAAATACAATCAGCATTCAGGTGAAGGAATATGAGTAAATTAAGCAAAGGCAGAAAGATTCGTCTGGCCAAAGCATGCGACCAGAACCGGCGTGTGCCCCAGTGGGTAATGGTAAGGACCAAGCGCAATGTTGTTGCGCACCCGAAACGGCGCAACTGGCGCAAGAGTGTACTGAAGGTGTAAAAGCATGGCAGAAAAATTGCAGGAACATGTATATGTCATCCCCCTCAGGGATGCACGCAGGATGCCCCGATGGAAGCGGAGCAATGGCGCCATAAAGGACATCAGGAAGTACCTCGCAAAGCACATGAAGAGCGACGATGTGAAGCTCGACCGGGGTATCAATGAGAAGGTGTGGAGCCGGGGCAGCACAAAACCGCCATCAAAGGTCCGGGTTCGCGCCATGAAGATGGAGGACGGGCAGGTTCAGGCCGAACTTGCACCGGAATCGTAAGATGCAACGAACGATCACGCTGGGCGGCGATCCGAATATCGGGGTTTTTTCCCGGGTTCTGGGAACTATCGCCATCATCCCCCCCGAATCTCCGGAGGACTACAAACAGGCACTTGTCAATGCACTCGGCGTTGACCTCGTAGAAACAACTGTCCAGGGAAGTGCCATCATCGGCTCGCTTGTTGCCGGCAACAGCCGGGGGCTCGTCATGAGCGGACTTGCCACCGAAGCAGAAATTGCGATCCTCGAAAAGCACCGGAAAATCCTGCTCTTAAAGGAGTCAATGAATGCTGCAGGTAACGTGATCATGGTCAATGACACCTTTGCCGCAGTCCACGAGGACATGCCCTCAGAACTTGCACATGAGATCGGAGAATTTCTGGAAGTAGAAGTGATCCACCTGACGCTGGGTGGCGTGAAAACTGTCGGCATGGCCGGTGTCGCCACCAACAAGGGAGTTATCGTGCACCCGAGGGCCACCCCCCACCAGATTGCGAGGCTTGAAGAGGTGTCAGGGATCCCTGTCGGGTACCGGCACGATCAACATGGGCAGCGGGCTTGTAGGTACAGGTCTGCTCGTCAATGAAACCGGTTACATTGCCGGCAATGCGACGAGCGGGTTTGAACTGGGCAGAATAGAGGATATATTTGGATTTCTGGAGTGAGAATTATGGTTATGGAAAATCAGAAGTTTGAGGTTAAAGGCACATTTTTAATGGGCGAAGAGTGGGCGCATTACACAAAAGTAATCGAGGCACCCAATGCAAAGCAGGCAGAGGAACGCACCTTTGCGGTTATCGGCAGCAAACACAACCTGAAGAGACGCTATATCAAGGTCGATGGTGTTACGCCGGTTAAGGGCTGAGTAATTTTCTCTCTCTCTTTTATTTGCTGGTAGTTCTCCGGTATTGACATAGAACGCTCATTGAGCCATCACTGACAGGAAGGGTGAAACCTCTCTTATCGGCACTGTGTGAAGCGGACCAGAAACTCTCTTTGATTGACGGATCTGGAACCGGATTTGTGCCGGATACTTTCGTCAAAACCGCTGGTACTTAAATCCAGACCTCAAATCCGACACCCTGGAAAAATCCGGACATCCTGAACTCCATCCTGCTCTGACTTTTGCCATCCAAATGTGGCTAAATATGACCTTAATTATTCCCGTCGATAAACGTCCATAATTTCCGGGCCCTGCTCCGCGTTTTTGCGAATTATGACCTCCGATTTTCGTGATTTTGGGAAAAGAGGGACAACCGGCAACATTCACAGGGTTCCGTTGTACCAGAATTCCTTCAGGCACCTCTCAGGATCTCTCGTGAATGAGGGATGTAGCATCATTGAAATAATAATTTAAGGTGCCTCTCTCTGTTTTTTCGCGGTTCAAAGACGTGTTCTTCGTTTCGACCAATAACCGGTGTGTTGCCATTATCCGGTGGCTTCTTCCTGAACCGGATAAGGAAGTCTCGCTCTCAATCAAATCAGAAAAGATGTGCGTAAAAAAAAAGTTGAATCAAAGCATTCGTTTAAAGAACGTGATCATCTGATCGTACGCATCGTTTGAAGAAGTATCCGTGGCAAGGGTCCCGTTTACGACCATGAAACCATGGGGTTTCCCCTGGTAGACTTTGAGCTCAAAGTACTTGCCGGCTGCATCGAGTTGCTTTGTATAGTTGTATATGTCATCTATCCGGGCTTGCCTGGTCGCGGGATCCATGGATGATGAGCAGGGGATCGGTCAGTTCCCCGATGTGTTCGACCGGCATGGTGTTGTTGGTGTTGCCCTGCGAATAGGGGAAGCCGTAGAAAGCAACCCCGGCTTTAAAGTCTGTTACCTGCGGGAGGAAAAGCATGGTATACCGTCCCCCTGCGCAGAAGCCGGTAAGCCCGATCTTTGATGCGTCGACTTCCTGCCGGGCTTTCAGCGTATCAACAGAAGATCGGATCACCGCTTCAACTTCAGGGTCACCGGCCCGCTGGCCATAGGTCTGCCATTCCGGAGCTATCACCACAAATCCGTCATCCGCCATATGGTTGATCATGTCTTTATACCCTTGTTCGAGTCCATTAAACGAGTGGATGAGCACAATTGCGGGATGCCTGCCCGGCACAGCCGGTACCGCAAAGTATGCCGGGTAGGTCTTCCCGTCAGCAACAATCGAGATCATGCTTCCCTGGACAGGAGCAGGTACCACGGTCTGGTTCCCCTGCTGGACATTAGTACATCCTGTCATGAATACCGTGATAACGAGGATTCCTGATACTATGAGAAAAATAAGAAAACGATTCATAAGTTTTCACAAATTGTTTGTCAGTGCGGCTGAAATTTAAAAAACTTTTCTTCTCTCACAAAAATTGCAATGATGTATTTATGCCCATGAAGGCACATAATATATCAGGAATCAGGATTTCCTGAAATATCGACAGAGGAGTGGTGGGTTTTGGCAGATACTTTGCAGCAGACAGATCAGCGTGAACTGATGACCCTCCAGCATTACCTGAAAGAATATGGTCAGCAGGCTGAAATTTTTGTCAGCCAGCTGGAAATGCTGGAGAATGGAAGGATGGAGGCACTCGCGGCTATTGAAGCGCTCGAGGGCATGGCAGCTGCAGAGGACGGTACAGTCCTTCTCCAGATCGGCGGAGGAGCAAGTGTCAGGGCAAAGGTTCTCGAACCGGAAAAAATTCTCCTGAGTATAGGCGCTGAAGTCGTTGTTGAACGTTCGAACAAGGAAGCTGTAGAGTTTTTAAAAGAACGAATCATTGAGATGGAAGCCTCGCAAAAGAGAGTTGCCGAGACACTCGATCGCCTGCGTTCACAGATGAATGAGATAAACAAACGGCTTGAGAGCGGCTACCAGCAGTCAGCAGCAGCCGAACAGGACCAGGATTAACGGGGCTTTTTTTCGCATGTTCGGAGGATTGAAAGAAAAGCTGAAAGCGGCCAGGAACAGACTGGGAGCCAGTATCGAGGGAGTAGCAGCAAAACAGGAACTCCCTGTACCTGAAACCCGGATTGCTGAACCCGATACCCCGAAAGCACAACAAAAAGCCACATCTCCTGCTCCGACATTTGTTGACAAGGTCAAAGTTTTAATCATCGATCGTGAATTGATAGTCTCGGAAAAAGATATTTCCGAAGCACTCTCTGAACTTGAACTAATGCTGCTCGAGAGTGATGTGGCGCTGCCGGTCAGCGATGCGATTATCGCTCACGTCAGAATCAACCTTGTCGGAAAACATCGGAAGATTGGTGAATCAGTTGATGCACTCGTCGTTGGAGCATTAAAAAGTGCACTGCTCGATGTTCTCGGAAAGGGGTTTGACCTTACGGAATACGTAAGAACCCACGACCGCCCGGTTAAGATCCTTTTCACCGGTGTCAACGGGACGGGGAAGACCACTACGGTAGCAAAGATTGGGGCATACCTGAAAAAAAACGGATATACGGTTGTCATCGGAGCGGGAGATACCTACCGTGCCGGTGCCATTGAGCAGATAGGAGTCCATGCAGAACGTATCGGCATAAAAATAATCCAGCACCAGGAAGGAGCTGATCCATCGGCGGTGATCTTTGATGCAGTCCAGTATGCGGTTTCCCATAAGATCGATGTGGTACTTGCCGACACCGCGGGAAGGTTCCATACCAAATCCAACCTGATGAACCAGCTGGAAAAAATCCGGCGCGTGATGAAACCTGACCTGATTGTCTACGTCGATGAAGCGGTAGCCGGTAACGATGCAATCGTACGGGCTGCAGAGTTTGACAGGGCGGTAGGTGCGGACGCGGTTGTTCTTACCAAGGCAGATATGGATTCCCGTGGTGGTGCTGCTATTTCGATTGCTCACACTATTGGAAAACCGCTCATGTTTCTTGGCACCGGCCAGGGGTATGATGATATCATGCCGTTTGATCCTGCGCAGGTTGTAGAAGACCTCATGGGAAGTGATACCTGATGCTTGACAACCTCTCAACGTCGCTTAAGGACGCATTAAAGAAACTTGCCGGAAAAACGGTGATTGATCGTGCAGCGGTCGATGAGCTGGTCAAGGATCTCCAGCGGGCATTAATCTCCTCCGATGTGAACGTGAAGCTCGTCATGGAGCTCAGTAAAGCGATTCGTACCCGCTCTCTTGACGAACAATTACCCAAAGGCACCAATGTACGGGAGCATGTTCTGCGGATCGTCTACCAGGAGCTTGTCCGGCTCGTCTGGGCATCAACGGATGTAAAACTGGAGCCCCAGACCATTCTCATGGCCGGATTGCAGGGGAGCGGAAAGACCACAACAACAGCAAAACTTGCCCGCTATTTCCAGAAGAAAGGCATGAAAGTCGGAGTAATCTGTGCCGACACATTCCGCCCGGGTGCCTATGACCAGATCTCTACACTCTGTGCCAAAATCAACGTACCCTGCTTTGGCAACCCGCAGGAAAAAGACGCATTAAAAATCACCCGGGAAGGGCTCGAAAGCCAGAAGGATCTTGAACTTATCATCGTTGATACCCAGGGAAGACACGCACTGGAAGAAGATCTGATTCGAGGAAATCATCCAGCTCAATACCTCACGAAAGCAACCCATCGCTGGCTCGTGATCGATGCAGCACTCGGGCAGCAGGCAAGTGAACAGGCCCGGCGGTTCCATGAAGCGATTGATATCGATGGCGTGATCATCACCAAGATGGACGGGACTGCAAAAGGTGGAGGTGCTCTTTCTGCGGTTGCAGAGACGAAGAGCGGTATCGTCTTTATCGGAAGCGGGGAGACTATCGAGGATCTCGAACGCTTTGATCCTGACGGTTTTATCTCCCGTCTTCTTGGAATGGGAGATTTAAAAGCACTGGCCGAGCGGGCAGAAGAAGCCATCAAAGCAGAAAATGTTGATGTCAATGCGATGATGAAAGGGAAGTTTACCCTTCGGGACATGTACACGCAGACTTGAAGCGCTCAACAAGATGGGCCCTCTCAAGCAGATTATGGGCATGCTTCCCATGGGATCCATGCAACTTCCCGATGGGGTTTATGATGTCACGAGCACCAAGATGGTGCGATACCGCATCATTATGGATTCGATGACCCCCGCTGAACTTGATGACCCGACACTGATCAGCAGTTCCCGGATGCAGCGGATTGCCCGGGGTGCCGGTGCTACACCGGATGAGGTGCGGGAACTCCTTAAATACTTCAAAATGATGCAGCGCACCCTTAAAGGATTACGGGGCGGTGGCGGAAAATTCAACATGCAGCGCTTGATGAAGCGTTTCTCCGGAATGCAGTAAAATGACCTCGTTTGCCATCGTGGGGCACCTTGCCCGGACTGACGGGAATTTTTCCTTAAATGATCTGCCGGGAAGTGGCGGGACGGATGGATGAGCTCTGCCGGTGTGTGAACTCCTCGCTCTTCCTTTCGCATGACCTGCGCCGGGATACGGATTGTTACCTCGTCCTCTGCGGTGAACCGGCAGGACCAAAGACGGTCCGGTTTTTGGGATCTGATATACGGTCGCTCTCACCGGATGAACGGAGTGCCGCTGCCCTGATTAAAAAGGCCCTCACCATTCCTGTCGGGAGTGAATTTCGTGAGGCGGCACAGGGGGTATATGTGAGGAAGGGCGGACTTGCACGGCTTATGAGCGAACATGCATTTGCCGTGCTTGACGAGAAGGGACCCGATGTCCGGCAGGCAGAAACACTGCCGGACGCCTTCCTGCTCTCAGATCACCTGAATTTCACGAATGAAGAGGAATCGTTATTGGCTGACTGCCCCCGTTATTCGGTCGGGCCGGTATGCCTGCATGCCAATCATGCAATAACGCTCGTGCATAATGAACTGGACCGGAGGAGGTGCCAATGGAACTAGATGAACAGGTAACATCGATACTTTCATACGGAGAATGCTGCGACCATTGCCTGGGGCGATTTTTTGGGAAACGTTCTCACGGTCTTTCCAATGATGAACGGGGGCGCGGCCTGAAGATCGCCCGGGCACTTCGTGAGAACCAGCCGTATACGAAATTTTCCGGCACATGCTGGGTCTGCAGCAATTTCTTTACGACAATCCCGGAATGGGCGGATCGTGTTGTGCAGGCTGTCAGGGGAATCGAGTACTCGACGTTTCTGATTGGATGCAGGGTTCCCCCAATCGTCGCTGAAAACGAGGAGATGGTCTGGAGTGATCTCTCGCTTACAGAACCTGAGCCTTTCAAATCTGAGGTGAACCGCGAAGTGGGAAAGGCAGTATCTCTACTCACGGGAAAGAATGTGGACTTCAAAAAACCGGATATCGTTGCTATCCTCGATCCCGCATCAGGCCAGGTGGAAGTGCAGATTAATTCTGTCTTTTTTTATGGCAGGTACCAGAAGTTTGAGCGGGGTATCCCGCAGACGCACTGGGACTGCCGGGCATGCAGGGGTGCAGGCTGCGAGAAATGCAATTTCACCGGCGCACAATACCTTGACTCGGTGGAGCAACTTATCGGGAGACCGGTCATTCAGGCGTTCGACGCACAAAACGCGGTTCTTCATGGTGCGGGAAGGGAGGACATTGATGCACGGATGATTGGCACGGGCAGACCTTTCATCCTTGAAGTGGTCGAACCTAAAAAGCGTTCTCTTGATCTTGCCGCGCTTGAACAGGAGATCAACCGGGTTGCTGAAGGACGGGTTTCAGTTTCGATTAAACGCTGGAGCGAGCGTGCGGAAGTGGAAACCCTTAAGTCAAACAAAGCGCATAAAAAATACAGGATCCTGGTCGAGGTTGAAGGTGCATTGTCTGCGAATGAGTTCGCAAATGCCTTAAAAACCTTACAGGGCGCCACAATACACCAGCGCACACCCGAGAGGGTCGCTCATCGGAGAGCAGATAAGATCCGTGAGCGAATCGTCCTCGATATTGAGTATGCAGGGGAACAGGACGGCAAATTTGTTGTCGAAATTCTTGGCGAAGCCGGCCTCTACATCAAAGAACTCGTATCCGGGGACGGAGGAAGAACCCGTCCGAGTCTGGCAGAGATCCTGGATAGACCGGCGCACGTATTCAGCCTCGATGTCGTGCAGGTAGAAGGAGCAAAGGAGGGAGATTAGATAATGGCACATCACAACGGACCACGAAAGAAAACACGGTATAAATTCAAGAAGGATTTGCGAGAGCGCGGGCTTCCCCCGGTAACCTGCGTGATCCAGAAATACGAAATCGGTGACCGGGTGCACATTGTCTGTAACCCCAGTGTTCAGAAGGGAATGCCACATCGCCGCTTCCACGGACTGACGGGAACCGTTCTCGGCAGGCGTGGAAGGGCGTGGATGCTTACCATCCGCGACGGCAATGCAGATAAAATCGTTATCGCACGACCACAACATCTAAAAGCACAAAAGTAAATTCTCTGTCAGGTTAGTGGCATGAAAGTGAAGGGTATCATTAGCGAAGAAAGGGTCACTCTCCCTGAGATGCGCGGAGTCCTGTTAGGAGTGGAATCTGAACGGATTGCAGCAGAAAAGGAGATGTCCTATGAGTTCCGGAGAAGTATCGAGCATGCCAATAAACTTAGCAAAAACTGCTCCTGAAAAATCACATGCCTTGGTAGCGGAACTTGTAAAGATGGAAAAGATGAAGCCTGAGATCGCCTACAGGATTGCAAACATCATGCCAAAAACCCGTGATGAAGTTCGGGCGATCTTTGCAAAAGAGCGGTACACGCTGTCTCCCGAAGAACTCGATAAAATCATCGAACACGTAATGGCACACTTCTGAGGTGTGAAACATGAAGGCGGAAAAAAAAGAGATTAATGCAATCGTACTGGATGTGTTAATCAAAGGACACCCCGAGGATCCTCGCCCTCCTTTTAAGAGAGAACCGATCATCCAGGCAATGGGACTAGAACAGTTCAAACTTCTTGAGCTCGTGCCCAAGAATAATGTGGAAATCGAGCTCCACGACAAAGTCTATATCGGCGACGCTGAGCGCGATAAGATTGAGCGTGTCAAGCGTCGGATTGGATACAACGACCTGACCCAGACCGCACGGGGCGAACTCCCTTTTATCATAGAAAGAGTGATAAAAGAACGCGAACCTGACTTTGTTGCCTTCTTCAACAAGGCTATCTCAATTACACCAAAACTCCACATGCTGCACCTTCTCCCGGGCATCGGTAAGAAGCTGATGTGGGAGATTTTAGAGGAGCGTAACAAAAAGCCGTTTGTTTCCCTTGCTGATATCTCCGCCCGGATAAAATCGATCCCGCACCCGGAGAGGATGATCCAGGCACGGATTCTTGAAGAACTTCAGGACCCGGATGTCAAGTATCACGTATTCACGACAAGATGAAAGCTCGTCACGATCAGCATTTTCTTACCGATCCGCATGCGGTAGATCGTATAGCGAACCTTGCTGAAGTGAAGGGGAAACATGTTCTTGAAGTTGGGCCGGGCAACGGCACTCTCACCCGTGCCCTGCTCGATCGGGGGGCTATTGTTCATGCAGTAGAGATGGATGGGAATCTCTGCGAAGAGCTCGTCAACCGTTTTTCTGAAGAAATTTCAACGGGGCAACTCACGGTTCAGCACGGGGATGCAATAAGGTGCGAACTCCCCTGTTTTGAAATGGTTGTGTCAAATCTCCCGTATTCTGTTTCGTCCAAAATCACCTTCCGTCTTCTGGATATCGGGTTTACCGAGGCAGTTCTGATGTACCAAAGTGAGTTTGCAGCACGGATGGTTGCGCCGGCAGGTACGAAGGATTGTGGGCGTCTCTCGATTATGGTGCAGACCTATGCTGTTGTGCACCAGTGTTTTAAACTACCGCCAAATTGTTTCACACCAAAACCCCAGGTGCATTCCACTGTTGTGAAAATTGTTCCCCGGCAACCTCTGTTTCCCATCATTGACCGGCACCGGTATGCTGATGTGGTCCGGGCACTCTTCTCTCACCGTCGGAAAACCGTCCGCAACTGCCTCAAAGGTTCCGGTGGCATGCTTGATCCGGAATGGGTCAGACGAGTGATCACCGCGTTGCCGGAGGAGATCCTCAAAAGCAGGCCGGAAGAGTTGTATCTTGAGGATTTCGCAACGATCGCCAACATGTCCTGACCGTAGTTTTTTTTGCTCTGGAGAAATCATGCTCTTTTAGAGAACTGAAAGAGGGGACCGGTATCGGATAGCGATGTGGCCACGGGCGCTCACCGCCTCGTCGGGGTCTCGCCCCGTGGAGCATGGCTGTGGATCATACTTCGGCAGCGTAAAAGAAAAATCCAACCGCTCAATAGGGGTCAAGGGGGCTTACCCCTTTGGGCTGCCTCCCCCTTTGGGGGAGAGAGGGGGTCACCCTCGTAATTAAAAAAGCCTTTTCCTATCTCAGTGCAGCAATTCCCCCGCCGCATGATCACGGCAATTCCTGCAGCTATCCTTTCACACAATACATGAGGATCAATGCCCTCTGACCGGGCGATGTCCTGCATCTGCGGTGTGATCGTTCCTTTCTGTGCCTGTTCAATCTGCGTGTGCATGCTTCTTTTTTCGTTCGTTGACGACTCCCGACAATAATAAGTGCTTTTGGATAATAGTGATAACATTGTCCTGGGTTTAAACTACCGGCGAGTTTATGGAACAGGGGAACCAATTGGGATGATCCCATAAAATTTGAAGTCAGAACAACCAATGCATCACGAGTGATTTTCATGCCTCACGATTCGACCCAGGTCTACTACCCCGAAGCCGACACCTACCTGTTACTCGAAGCAGCACTGAAAGAGGTGAAGCCGGAGACCGCGTCCTTGAGGTAGGTACCGGTTCCGGACTTATCGCCGCCGAGCTCGCAGGGATTACCTGTGTTGTGGCGACCGATATCAACCCGCATGCAGTGCTCTGTGCCCGGGAAAAAGGTGTGGTGGTGGTGCAAAACGATCTTTTTTGTGGGATCCGGACTCATTCGATGTTATTCTGTTCAATCCCCCCTACCTTCCCACGCAACCGGAGGAGAGGATCAATGACTGGCTCGAGTATGCACTCGATGGGGGACTGAACGGGCGTGTCGTGATCGAGCGTTTTTCTGAACAAGTCGGTCGTGTGTTAGCACCCGGAGGGAGAATCTTATTGCTGATATCATCATTAACCGGGCTGCCGGAAGTGAGGGATCTTTTTTTTAAGGTCGGGTTCGTTTCAGAAATTATACTCAGGAAGAATATTGAGGACGAGATCCTGTATATTCTTAAAATTGTCCGACAGGATTAGATTTTTCGCATTAAAAAATCAGGATTATTCATCTTTTCAAAAAGGATATTTATCCAATTATACTATCAGGCGTCTCCTCATGAGGTTGATGCCAACAATACAGAAGATTGCAGTGACCAGGATAATATATGCAAGATTAAGTCCGGCCACCATGGTAAAGTCCGGAAGTGTGAGCATCCGCATAATTGCCACAAGATGAGTCAGCGGGAGCAATATAAGTGCAATATACTGGAAGAGTACTGGCAGCAGGGTCAGGGGAAAGAACGTGCCAGAGAAGAGTGTCATCGGGGTGATGAAAAGGAACGAGGGATAATTCAGTGTATCGATACTCGGTGTGATCGCAGTAAAGCACATCGCGATACCGGCAACATGAGCCCCCCGAGGAACGCGAGGGGGATTACGAGCACCGACGTGGGAAAGGAGATAACACCAAAAGCAGCAAAGACCGGAAGCATAATAATTACATACAACAGGCTCCGGGTTGCTCCCCAGAGCAGTTCTCCAGCGATCACATCCTCGATCGACAATGGGGTTGCGATCATTGCATCGAAACTTTTCTGGTAATACATCCTGACATAGGATCCGTAGGTACACTCGAAAAAGGCCGAGTTCATCACAGAGATGGCAAGGATTGCCGGTGCGATGAAATTTATATACGGTATACCATCGATTTCCTTCACATAGCTGCCGATTCCCATGCCGATGGCAAACAGGTACAGGAATGCCTCGATCAATGGGGGGAAAAAGTTAACTTTCCATGTCCTGAAGAAGACCACGAGGTTCCGGTACCAGACCTTCCACGCACGCCTTGTTATACGGGGTATTGACCAGAAGTGCTCCATATTCACTCCTTCAACTTCCTGCCGGTAAGTTTCAGGAACACATCTTCGAGTGTTGCAGGGCGGGTCAGGACTTTTTTGGGCGAGCAGTGATCGAACAGGATGCGGACAACTTCCCGGGAAGATCCTGTCGCAATCTGAAGGGTGTCACCAATCACTTCAACAGGAATGTTTTGACCTGAAAGACAGGATAGGATGTCTTCTGTCTTCTCCACTTCCACAATCTCTTTTCCGACATACTGCTTCACAAGGTCCGTCAGGTGAACCTTCAACCAGGATTTTACCATTATCCATGATTACGAGCCTGTCGCAAAGTCGTGCTGCTTCTTCGAGGTAATGCGTTGTGAGAACGATCGTATTACCCTGTGCCTGGAGCATTTTAAGTCTCTCCCAGATCAGATGCCGTGCCTGCGGATCAAGCCCGATGGTAGGTTCGTCGAGAATAAGCAACTCCGGATTATTGACGAGAGCACGGGCAAGGATAAGCCTGCGTTTCATTCCTCCGGAAAGTTTCTCTATAGTAACATCCCTTTTTTCCTGTAACTGGACAAATTCCAGCAGTCTCCTCTGCTCTTTTCCGTGCCATGGCGGGGGGTATATCAAAGTAGCGTGAATAGGTTAACAGGTTATCAAAGCATGTAAAATCAGGATCGAGATTCGTCTCCTGCGGAACTACCCCGAGACGTAGTTTGATCTCTGCAGGATGGGTATCAGGGTCCATGCCAAAGACCTGGAGTGAACCGGAAGTCCTGGGGGAGACACAGGCAATTATTTTCATTGTTGAGGTTTTTCCTGCACCGTTTGGGCCCAGAAACCCAAATACTTCCCCTTTTTTTACGGTAAAACTGATGTTATCCACGGCAATAATATCGCCAAATTTTTTATTCAGGTCCTTCGCCGCAATAATTTCCGGAATGGTTCATCTCCTGATAAACAAGTGGTTTGGGCACGCAGCCATAAAAATCCACCACTGCGGCAACAGAGGACAATAAAAATGAGAAGAAAGTAAAGAGACCGATAAGAATTATCATTTTTTTGTATTTTCTTTACCAGCGCACTTTCATACGCATAGTCGCGAGCTCAGTTAAATGACACTGGGACAAACCAACGGGCAGCTACAAAATATCAGGATCTTCCCTGAAGTCTTCGCACCGCTTCTGCTGCCGCTTCCCGGACATCAGAAAACGGGTCACATCCGAGTTTTTTCAGTGGTTCGATTGCCCGGCGATCCCCCAGTCTTCCCAGGACTACCGCTGCACCGATCCTGATGATTATTTCCCTGTCACAAAGACACATGATGACCGGACCAACCGCATCACGGTCTTTGATCTTTCCGATCGCAGCGAGGGCTGCGGCACGAACTTCTGCATCCGTGTCCTCCAGGCAGGCAATCAATCCGGTAACCGCCGAGGGATCCCCGAGCTCTTCCCAATGCCTGTATTATCTCACACCGGACAACCGGATGGGTGCAGACAGGGCTTCAACCAGGGGCACAATACTGACAGATTACCGGAATTACCCAGCTTGAAGTGCCGCTGACCGTCGTTTTTTATGGTCGGGTCATGAAGGTCAGCAATCATGGCGTGAAATATCGGCGTTGTATAAAAGAAAGATCAATGCTCACACTCGCCACCGGATTCATAGGTTGTAATAACTTTCTGTGCAATTTCCGGAGAGAGACGGTCATGGATAAGACGGACAAGTGTCTCGATATCCTCGACCGGGAGGCAGCCCAGGCTCTCCTCCCCTTTGATGATCATATCAGTGATATAGGTAAGTTCTTCATCAGAGAGCATAGTTGATCCGCCGGAGAAATCTTCACTATCCTCCGAGGAACTGATTTGAAACCGGCGGAAGGATGGAATGGAACATATGCCCGGATCCCGAACAGGTAAGATCCCCGCATTCCGGTGCGAGTTTTTTCAGAATTGCGATGTCTTTATCGGAAAGTTCACGTGGCATGGTCAGTATCCGCTCTATTATTTTTCCGGTCTTTGGAATAAACGTGCGTGAAGGACATCGTTCACTGTCACGGTCGGGAGTTGTCTCTCCATTAATGCGGCAATCCCCACGGTCCCTGGTCTTTGACGCATAACTCACACATTCGGCACAGGTTGGCATACAATCCACATCAGTCATAGAAGGGAATAGCGTTTCGATCCGGGCAGGAAAAAAGATAAAAAAACAGGTTTATTTTCCAAACCATTTCCTGCAACTGGCAAGAAAACCCCCGGACCTGGTGGACTTCTGGGGCTTTTTGCTCTGCGGTGGCGGGGGATGGGAAATCGTCCGCTTTGGTGACGGTGCTTCTTTTGCGGGAATTTCCTTGAGCGAACCCTTCGGCTCATCTTCTGACGGTTCGAACCCCAGGCAAATCCTATCTTATACCCATTCTCATTCCGCCGTATCCAGTTGGCAGCATTCATATAACCCCGATCCTGTGCCTTTTTGATCGTGTCCTGATGATCCTGGGTGAAATGGATTTCGCGCTGGAGGGCGATTAACTCCTCGTATACCTTTCCGGGGACTTTAATTTTTCCTGCTCATAACTCCTCCTATAGGGTTATGCCGGGATACGATATTTAATCCTTCGGTCAAAATCGCCGAAAATGTTGAGCAATCAGTATCCGGACTGTATGAAAGGGTCAGAA